>NZ_RMVG01000009.1 GCF_003813865.1 Candidatus Pantoea deserta | reverse complement strand
TAGTTGATTACTTTAAATATAACATATAAAAAGAGTTTATATGGCAAATGAACAATCGCATTTTTTGAATGCTAAGGATACAAAATATTCAAACTCAAAGTGTAACTTACTACCAAAAAAATTACGAATTTATTGTGTTGGTGGTTGTCTTAACAATGCTGAATTGGCCAAACTTAATACATTAAGGAAGCATTATTCGAAAGGAGAGTGGCTTCGTATGGCTTCAGACGCTGAGCGTCACCAGCGACACCGGTAAAGCCAAAACCGCCATTACCGACTGGGTAAACGCCTGTAACGGCTTGCAGGACACCATGGCGAACCTGACCAAATACACGCCGGTCGATGCCGGAAAAGATCAGGACAGTAAAAACGGCGCGCTGCTGGGCGACGGTACGCTGCGTATTATCCAGACGCAGTTAAAAGGCATTCTCGCTAACGGTTCCGGCTCGGCTGTCTACAAGACGCTGACTCAGGCAGGTATTGCCTCCGATCCCGCCAGCGGTAAGCTTAAGCTGGATGCAGACAAGCTTGGCAGCGCGCTGACGGTGAAGCCAGACGCCATCCGCGATATTTTTACCGGAGACGGCAAGAAAAGCGGCATCGCTACCGGTATGGCCACCAGCCTGAGCGCGATCCTTAACAGCAAAGGCGTGCTACAGAGCGCGACCGACAGCATCAGTAAAAAGCTTAATCAGCTGACGGATCACTATAACCAGGCCAGCAAAAAGATTGATGCGACCATCAACCGCTACAAAACGCAGTTTACCCACCTGGATACGGTAATGAGCGCGCTGAACAACACCAGCTCTTATCTTACCCAACAGTTTGATAATATGAGTAAAAGCAACAAGTAATCTTTTCGGATCCGGCGCACTCTGCCGCCGGACCTGTATTATCTCTCATTCCTGCCTGACAACGCTGAAGCCCAGCGCCTCTGTTGCCGATAACAACAACATATATTCCAGATGCACTTTTATCTATCAGGCGCGGCGAACCGTTATGACTTTTCTCTCTTTGCATCCTCCTGCTGACGGACGCGCGCGCGGCCTGGTCAGAAAGCCCATGATTCTGATGCTGGCTCTGCTCGGCCTCTCTTTCTTTGCCGGGTTTACCGCGCTTCTCTGCGTCGCAGACGATCTTAATGATAAGGCCGACCAGCACAGCGTGCTGTTGCTGGACAAAGCCTTCGCCAGTCGCGAAGAGAGTATGCGTTTTCACCTGAGCGATAATGCGGAATGGGGAGAAGCCTATGACAATTTGCATCTCACGCTGAATCTCGACTGGGCGTGGCGTAACCAGAATCTGGGCGAATCGCTTTTTCAGACCTTTGGCTATGAAGGCGTTTTTGTTATCGGTCCCGATGGTCGAACGCGATACAGCGTGCTCAACGGCAGGCTACAGCGGCAAAGTATTGAGGCATGGCTGGGGCAAGATTCGCTCAAACGCCTTACAGATCTGCTGCGGCAAAACGACGGCAATGCCCTGTCGCGCCTGCTGGTGGCGGGCGGTCAGGTCGCGCTGGTCGGTGCGGCCTGGATCACCCCCGGCGGCGATCGCAGCGTGGATTCGGTCGAAGACGCGCACTCGGTTATGATTTTTATCGATCGGCTGACGCCCGCGAAGCTGGAGAACATGGGGGATGAGTACGGCATCAAAAAGCTTACCTACGCCGCTTCGCAGGATATTCATCTGTATCGCGTGCCGACTATGGGTGGAACGGTGATGCTGAAATGGCAGAGCGATAATCCCGGCGGCGCGCTGCTGACCTGGCTGCTGCCGCTGCTGGTGTTGATGATGTGCGGCACCTTTTTCACCGCGTTTATGCTGATGCGTAACGCCTTGCGAAAAGCACGGCACAGCGATGTCAGCACCTTTCTGCTGGAGCAGAGTCAGCAGGCGCTGACCGCCAGCGAACAGCGCTTTCGCGACGTGGCGGAGACCATTACCGACTGGATCTGGGAGGCCGATGCGCAGCTTTGCTTTACGTGGATCTCCGGACGATTCCCTGCGGTGACCGGCTATCATAGCCAGGCCTGGCTCGGCCAGCCGCTACACCGTTTTTTACTGGACGATATCGATCTGCTGCCGCGCCTGGCGCAGCACGACGAGACCGGCGAACCGGTGATCCTGTCACGCTGCCGCTACCGCTCCGCGCAGCAGCATATTCGCTTCTGCAATCTGACGCTGCGGCCCGTGATGCTGGCGCATGGCAAGAGAGGTTATCGCGGCACGGCGACTGATGTGACCTTAGAAGTCGAAGCAGAGGCGCGCGTTAAATACCTCTCGCAGTTTGACGAGCTAACGGGCTTGCCCAACCGCGCGCAGATGAACGCCTGTCTGGCGGGCAAACTCAACGGAACCCTGCATGGCGATTGCCCGCTGGCGGTGATCATGATCGATCTGGATAAGTTCAAACCCGTTAACGATCTCTATGGTCATGCCGCAGGCGACAGCGTTCTGCATGACGTCTCCGCGCGTTTTAACGCCTGCCTGAATGAGGCCGGTATGACTGCCCGTCTGGGCGGCGACGAATTTATTATGATCGTCTTTGACGCTAACAGCCGCGAGGAGATCGAGGAACTTTGCCGCCGTATCATTGCGCAAATCAATCTGCCCTTCGCCATTAACGGAGGGGAAGTCTTTATCGGCGCAAGCCTTGGCGTGGCGCTGGCGCCAGAGGATGCTGATAATCCGGGCGATCTGCTGCGCTACGCGGATATTGCCCTGTACAAAGCCAAGAATGCCGGGCGCAATAACTGGGTATTCTTTCAGCGCGATATGGGGGAAAAAATCGTCCAGCGCCGCGAGATGGAGCGCGAGCTGCGTGAGGCGATCCAGACCGACCAGCTTCGGCTTGCCTGGCAGCCGCGCTACGATGTCCGCAGCGCGCGCGTGACCGCGGTCGAGGCGCTGGTGCGCTGGCATCATGCGCAGCACGGCATCCTGATGCCCGATCAGTTTATTCCGCTGGCAGAGGAAACGGGCCTGATTAGCGTACTCAGCGACTGGGTGTTGCACAGGGCATGCGCAGATGCGCGGCGTGACCTCCGGGATCTGGCGGTGTCGGTTAACCTTTCCGCAGTTGAGTTTCGCGATAAGGGATTGCCTAAGCGTATCCGTACCGCGCTGGAGTTAACCGGGCTGCCAAGCCATCGCCTGGAGATTGAGGTAACGGAGAATGCCATGCTCCAGGATCCTGACACCACGCTTGAGGTCATGCTGGCGATCAAGGCGCTGGGAGTGAAGTTTTTAATCGATGATTTTGGCACAGGCTACGCCTCGCTGAGCTATCTGCATACCTTTCCGTTTGACGGCATTAAGATCGACAAATCCTTTATCTTTCCGCTTAATGACTCATCGCAGGCGCATCAAATCGTAGAAAACATGGTGGGACTGGGTAAAGCCTATTCTCTGACGATTACCGCGGAAGGCGTTGAAACCGCGCGCCAGATGGAACTGCTTCAGAAGCTGGAGTGCGATGCGCTGCAAGGCTACTACATCGGCAAACCTCAGCCGCTGGAGGAGATTGTGGCGGCGTACTGTATTTCCTCTGAGGCTGTTTAATGCCCCACAGCGTCAAACCCGATGACGGCAACCCTGTTTCGCCAGATAAAACGCTTCATTGACGTTTTAAATCGAGGTTTGACGCGCAATGGAAGAATTCTGGGCGTCAGGAAAAGTTTGATAGCTAAATTAAAGAGTTGTATTACGCCTTCCGCTTTTTCACTCTGTTGCTGAAGCTTGTTAAAGCTGAGATAGCGACAAGTCTCTTTAGCCGCAATTTTAGTCATGCAGGAACCGATAAAAACCTCATCTAAACTGGCGATGCCGTTAGAAGAACACCCGGTGATCGTTAGCCGCCTGTTGTCGATCCTGTTATCAGAAGGATGCTGAGGCTGGTGTTCAAAAGAGGCAACACCCTTAGCTCCGCCGCTGAAAAATTCCGGGAAATGCTTCTCCAGCTCTGGTCAGAAGAAGAGAGAAAATTGTGGACTGGCGAGTTCTGAAGGGGCAAGCGAGATTGACGCGAAGATCTTACCAGACCTGATTCTCGCGCCCATACTTGTCAGAGGCGCCGCCAGGGTTATCGCCGATACGCCTTTTTCCTGACAGGCGACCGCCGCTAGCCGTAGCGCCGCGCCTGGTTGCGTCCCCCGTGCTTCGCCAGATAGAGCGCTTCGTCTGCTTTTTCAATCAGCGCCTGCGGATCCAGACGATCGCGGTCTGGCATAAAAGTGGCGCAGCCTGCGCTCAGCGTGACGTGCGCGGCAATAGACGATGAGTTATGGGCAATATTGCGCGCGCTCACTGCTTTTACGGCCTCTCTGGCGATATAGAGCGCGTCCAGCTGCGTGGCGCCCGGCAAAATAATGGCAAACTCTTCGCCGCCATATCTCGCCACTTTGTCGCTGCTGCGCATCGCCAGTTCTTTGAGCGCGTCGGCCACCGTTTTCAGACAGACATCGCCTGCGACGTGTCCATAGGTGTCGTTGTAGCGCTTGAAGTAGTCAATATCCATCAGGAGCAAGGATACCGGCTCGTTGCGCTCCGCAGCATTTAACAGGCTTTGTTGCAGAAAGATGTCGAACTGACGGCGGTTTGCCAGCCCGGTCAGCCCGTCGGCATTCGCCAGGTTTTCCAGCGACAGGTTGGCTGCCGTTAGCTCATCGCGCAGGCGCGTCAGCTCCTGCTGATTGCGGGCGCTGCGACGCGCCTGGGTCAATACGTACGCGCCCATCAGCATAATGCCCAGCAAGAGCGCCAGGTCGAGCAGAACATCTTTGACTCGCGCCTTGAGCCAGCTGATAAACAGATTGTCTTTGTCATAGCCCGCTGCGACAACCAGCGAATAACGCTCTGAACGCGCGAAGCCAAACACGCGGGCCTGACCGTCGAGCGCCGCATGCCACTGACCGCCTCCTCTGTCGTATTTAGCGAGCAGAGACTGGAACAGACGGCTTGAAGAGAGATTTTTGCCAATATAGCTGTCAGGCATAGGACGGGCATAGAGCACCGTGCTGTCCGGCAGCATCAGCACCAGCACGTCACGCGCGCCCATTTCGTAATAGCTATAGTAACGGCGAAAATAATCGACCCGAATGGTCGCCAGCAGCACGCCACTAAATCCGCCTGAACTGTCATTAACACGTAGCGAAACCGGTATCACCAGCTCGCCAGTGCTGCGGCTGCGGATAACGGGTCCGATATGGACACTGTCCCGCGGGTTAGTGCGGTGATACTGAAAATATTCACGATCGGAGTTATTGATGTTTTGCGGCACCACCTTTTCAGAGGTGGCTATCCATTTACCCTGAGCATCGTAATAGAACAGACCGTGCAGCTGAGGCAGGCGACTCTGTAGCTCCCGCATGGTCTGGCTGAGCGCCGCGCCATCCACACCTGTCGACGCTTGATCCAGTACTTTATGCTGAACTTCGCGCAGCGATAGCTCGGTCTGAAGCAGCGTGTCATCCGCCTGGCGCGCCTGGGAAAGTGAAAGGTTGACCGCCATCTGCTGCGCCTGATTGAGGGTATCGCGCCAGGTTTCCCGCAGCGTCCAGATATTGAGTCCAATAACGGCCAGAGTAAGAATGATGCCGGATAACGCGATAATTCTCGGTAGCGAGCGATTTAGCGACCTTAGCCGGTCAGCTTTCCTTTTTAGCTTCATATTGTGTCCTGTTTAAATGCTCTTAATGAGTTAAGCACATGTAAGACACCAGGATGGGGCATTCGGGCAACTTATTCATCTGGCGCGCGCGCTGCCTGTTTCAGGAAAGGTAAAGGTGCATCTCTAATAAAAGTTTCATATTCGCCAGCCAGGCTTTAAGTCGCTAATTCGCAACGGCATTTGTGCACGACGGCGCAGACGCCAGTTAAAACAATATTTTATGCTGTATCATTTTGGACTTTGCAGGTTCACACTGTGTATTCATCCACTGTATGCACCAGTGGCTATTCGCTTTCCGATTAAGGACAGCACATGACCTATTCTTCAGAAACCATCTGCGCGCTGTCAGGCGCCGATCGCCTTAATTTAAAACGCTGGTATCGCAGTGGTCTAATTAAAGGCGCTGGCGCAGCCCAGGAGTGGTCTGACGCTCAGCTTCAGGACGTTCTGCATATGACGCAGATGACCAGAGAGGGCGCAACGATCAGGGAGATCAAAATAGCGCAGGATGCCCAATTGCCCGTGCGCACCGGAGGCTGGGCGGCAAGGCGCGGTGACATGCTGTGGCAGCTGGAGTTTGGCAGCGACCACTCCCTGACGCGTCTGCTGCGCAAACTGGCCAGTAATTTTACCGGCGATGATTTGGTGCTTAAGCTATTGCGGCCGCTCAATCACTGGCTGCGCGACGACACGCGTTCCGGGGCAGATCGACGCAGGGCGCGCTTTCACCTGCTAATCCTCGATCACGCCGACAGCGTCAACCGTAGCTCGCAGCGTTTCGCTGCTGTTCCGCTGCTGCTGGAAAGCCTGAGCGAAAGAGATAAGACTGAAGTCTGGCTGGAGTCGATCAGGCTCAGCAGTCAGGGATTCAGGGTAGAACTGCGTCCGCTGGCTGCGGCTGTGGACGTCGGCGCGCACGATCATGAACATCATCTGCTATGGTGCGGCGCAGGCATCACCGAGGTGATGCATCAGGACTTCCTTACGCGTCTTGCCGAAGGCCAGCACGTCATGCTATGCGGACCAGACAGCCGCCTGCATCACCATTACCCGCAGCTCCCCGCGGTTGCCTGAGCGGCCGCGTTTTTTCCCGTCACCCTGTTCTGCTGAAAGTGCCCGCAACGGTTACACTTACTGAGTATTTTTATTCAGGAGGTTGCTATGTCTCAGATTTCCCTTCGCTACCGTCTGGGTGACGATGAAGTCGGTCGTATCGGCTACGGCGCCATGCAGCTAGCCGGACCCGGCGTATTTGGTCCGCCCAAAGATGAAGCGCGTGCGATTCAGGTGCTACGTGATGCGGTAGCGGCTGGCGTCCGTCATATCGATACCAGTGACTTTTACGGTCCGCACCTGACGAATAAACTGATTAACAAGGCGCTACACCCCTACCCGGAAGATCTTATTATCGTCACCAAAGTGGGCGCGCGGCGTGATGCGAAAGGCGGCTGGCTGCCTGCATTTACGCCGGACGAGTTGGTCAGCGCGGTTGAAGATAACCTGCGCCATCTCGATCTTGGGGTGCTGGAAGTGGTAAACCTGCGCAGCATGCTCAACCCGCAAAAACCGGCTGAAGGCTCGCTGGTTCCGCAGCTAAAAGCGCTGATTAACCTGAAAGAGCAAGGCATTATCCGCCACATTGGGCTGAGCAACGTGACGGCGCGGCAGGTTGAAGAGGCGCAGCAGCTAACCGAGATTGCCTGCGTGCAAAACCTCTACAATCTCGCCAATCGCGAAGATGATCCCCTGATCGACTCGCTGGCCGCACAGGGTATCGCCTACGTGCCCTTTTTCCCGCTGGGCGGCTTTACGCCGTTGCAGTCAACGCAGCTTACGCAGGTGGCGCAGCAGCTTAATGCCACGCCAATGCAGGTGGCGCTCGCCTGGCTGCTACAGCGTTCGCCGAATATTTTGCTGATCCCCGGCACGTCATCGCCAGAGCATCTGCGTGAAAACCTGGCGGCGGCGCAGCTGACCTTACCGGATGAGGCGATCAAGACACTGGATGAGATTGCGAAAAAATAAGGCCGCTGATGCGGCCTTTATTTTTAGCGTAGCGCGCCTGAGGTTTCGGCAGGCGCCTCGCACAGCTCCAGTTCGACCGGAATACTTTTATAGGCAGGAATGCCGCTTTCGGTGTCATGACTGTCGAGCGGCACCATAACGTTGGCTTCGGGGTAGTAAGCCGCCACCGAACCCGGCGCCATGTCGTATACCACTACGGTAAGGTTATCCAGCCGCCGCGCAGTACGATTGCCTTGCGGATCGAGCGCGACCATATTGACTTTGTCCCCGACGCGAAACTGCCGCTTTTCGGCTTCATCAGCCGCCATAAAGAGCACGTCGCGCCGACCGGTGACGCCGCGATAGCGATCGTTCAGGCCATACAGCGTGGTGTTGTACTGATCGTGACTGCGCAGCGTGGTGAGCACCAGATCGTGACACTTCAGCGAACGCGGGTCTTCGTTGATACCCTGCATCACCTTGAACTGCGCCTTGCCGCTCGGCGTCATCCACTTGCGCTGCGAGGCGGGAACAGGCAGGCGAAAACCCCCTGGCTTCATGATGCGCTGGTTATACTCGTCAAAGCCTGGGAAGACAGCCTCAATGGCATCACGAATAAAACTGTAGTCGCCTACCATTTTATCCCACTCGACCCGTGAGTTGCGCAGCGTGGCTTTCGCCAGCGCGGCCACCAGCGCCGGTTCCGATTTCAGATGGGGTGACGCAGGCTTCAGCGTGCCGCGCGAAGCGTGCACCATCGACATAGAGTCTTCGACGGTGACGCTTTGCTCGCCCGATGCCTGACGATCGATTTCAGTGCGGCCCAGCACCGGAAACAGATAGTTATGCTTGCCGAGCAGCAGATGCGAACGGTTAAGTTTGGTGGCCATATGCACCACCAGGTCGAGCTTGCGCATCGCCTCAAAGGTCACCTGGGGATCGGAGATCGCCTCTGCCAGATTGCCGCCCAGACACAGCAGCGCTTTGGCCTTGCCGTCACGCATCGCCTGAATGGCCGCTACCGCGCCGTGACCGTGCTTCTGCGGCGGCCTGAAGCCAAAGACCTTCTCAATATTGTCCAGCATCCACTGCGGCGGAATTTCAGTAATGCCGACCGTGCGATCGCCCTGAACGTTGGAGTGACCGCGTAACGGACAGATGCCTGCGCCCTTTTTACCAATATTGCCGCGCAGCAGCAGCAGGTTGGCGATCTGCTGGACATTTTGCGTGCCGTATTGGTGTTGGGTAATCCCCATGCCGTAACAGATAATGGTGTTTTCCGCTGCGGCATAGAGATGGGCGATATTTTGAATCTCATCCCGCTCCATTCCGGAAACTTTCAAAATATGGTCCCAGTCGGTGGCGTCCAGATCGGCCTTCAGCGCGTCGAAGCCTTCGGTGTGTTGGCGGATAAAATCAAGGTCCAGCACCCCCGGTTCGCCCGCCGCCAGCGCTTTGTCATGCATTGACAGCAGACACTTCATCACGCCCTTCAGCATCGCCGCGTCGCCGCCGACGCGCACTTTATAATAGGTGGACGCCAGCTGGGTCGATCCCATCGACAGCATTTCAATCGGGCTTTGCGGCGAGGTAAAACGTTCCAGACCGCGCTCGCGCAGCGGATTGATCGCGACGATGGTTTTGCCGCGCTTCGACACATCGCGCAGCGTCGCCAGCATGCGCGGATGGTTGGTGCCGGGATTATGACCGATGCAGAGCACTAAATCGCAGTGATTGAAGTCCTCCAGCTCTACCGTGCCTTTGCCTACGCCGATCGACTGCGGCAGCCCGACGCTGGTGGGTTCGTGACACATGTTTGAGCAGTCGGGAAAGTTATTGGTGCCGTATTCGCGGGCAAACAGCTGCCAGAGAAAAGCCGCTTCGTTGGAGGCGCGGCCAGAGGTGTAAAACTCGACGCTGTCAGGATCCTCATAGCTCCGCAGCAGCGCGCCGATTTCGCTAAAGGCGGTTTCCCATTCTATCGGCTGGTAGGTGTCGCTGGCGGCATCATATTTCATCGGGTGCGTTAAGCGCCCTTCGCCTTCCAGTTCAAAGGCGTTGCGCTGCCAAAGCTCGCTGACGGTATGCGCGGCGAAAAATTCCGGCGTGGTGCGCTTATTGGTGGCCTCCCACGACACCGCCTTGGCGCCGTTCTCGCAGAACTCAAAGGAGGAACGATGCTGCGGATCGGGCCAGGCGCAGCCAGGACAGTCAAATCCTTCCGGCTGGTTAACCTTAAACAGCGCAATCACGTCCTGCTTAACTGACATCTGGCCGCGAATCGCGTCCGCTACCGCTTTCAACGCGCCCCAGCCGCCTGCTGAGCCGCCATAAGGCGCAATACCAATGTTTCTGTTTTGATGTTTCATACGACATGGCTCTCCAGTGCTAAACCTTTTTAGCGTAGGCGAGCAGGCTTCAGCTGCGGCGGCGGCGGCAACAAAGATGTTAAATTTATTCTTTCAGAATGTTACCGCGTCTCGCATAACGTCTGGCCGCAGGCTACATAGCCGATACGGTAAATATCACCGCGCAGGCATGCCCTGTCGTCTGCAAAATCGGCCTGAAGCAGCGTCTGGTGGTGAACATCCCAGCCGGTCAGCGCGGCATCGGTATTGAGCGTGGCTAGATCACTGTAGGGCTTGACCGCGTCGTAATGCAGCGCAGCGAAGCGCGCATGGATTAGCGCCTCACGCTCAGGACAGGTCAGCGTCAGCCAGAGCGTGATGGTCGGCCAGCCGAAATCCGCTATGAGTCTGGCAAAACCCGCGCTTTGTAAAAAACGCGTCAGACCGGCCGTATTCTGCCAGACATAGAGCGGCGCATAGCAGTTGGCGGGCGCGCCGTCATCGCGGCGCGCATAGAGATAAGCTTTAAAGTAGAGATGCGGAAAGCCATCGAGTTTTGCCGCGTTATCTCTGATGCGCCGCTCAATAATATCCATGTCGTAATCAGCTGGCAGTATGATGCGATATTGCATAGCGATCATGGCGTCTCCTCAACGTGCATTTTTCCGTTACTGAAGCTCCAGTCCGCTGTGGTGTTGAACTGAATGACCACCATAACGTCATCGGGATGGATATTGAGCTGCTGCTCCAGACGCTGCGTCAGCCGTTGATACAGGGCGGATTTTTGCGCTGCGGAACGCGGTTTGCCGGCCAGCAGCGTAAACAGGATGAAATTATCGCTGCGCGTACCGCTCAGATAGTGCCGGTCATAAATACGCTGCGCAGCGGGCAGTCGCTCAATGATCTGAAATTTATCTTGTACAGGCACGTCAAAGGTCTCCACCAGCGTGCTGTGCAGGATCTCTGAGAGGGTCGCAATGTGGGCGGCGCTGAGGTCCTGATGAAGCGTGATACGCGTTAGCGGCATGGACGGTTCTCCTCAGACAGATAGCTCAGCGCGGTAACGGCAGCGGGCCAGCCCGCATAGAAAGCCAGATGAGTGAAAGCCTCGCTCAGCTCCTCCGCCCCTAATCCGTTTTGTTTCGCGAAATGAACATGCCAGGCAAGCTGCTTTTCTCGCCCCAGCGCGGCCAGGCACGCCAGCGTAATCAGGCTACGTTCGCGCGGCGTCAACACGCCCCGCTGCCAGATGTCGCCAAACAGCACGTTTTCAGTGATTTCAGCCAGTTTGGGCGACAGCTGCTTCAGGCTGTTGCGAACGATGTGATGGTTCATGACGACTCCTCTTTTTTCGCTCTCTCTCAGTGTCGTCTTCTGCTACCATCCTTAAAATCAAATTATTCAGCACAGACCATCCCAAAAAGCAGGATGATATGACTAAGCTCCCCGTCTCTCTGGATATGGATGCGCTGCGAAGTTTTGTCGCGGGCATCGAATACGGCAGTTTTACGCTTGCCGCCCAACGGCTATGCCGCTCGACCTCTGCCGTCAGCGCGCAGCTAAAAAAGCTGGAAATGCAGTGCGAGGCTGAACTGGTGGTAAAGCAAGGCCGCAAGCTCGCATTAACGCCCAGCGGCGAGATTATGTTGAGCTATGCGCGTCGCCTGCTGGCGTTAAATGACGAAGCGCACTATGCGGTGCGCGGCGAGCAGCTCAACGGCGAGTTGCGCATTGGCATGCAGGAAGACTTCGGCGAGTCCATTATGCCAGGTCTGTTGAGTCAGCTCAGTCGCCAGCACCCAGGGCTTAACATTACCGCGCGGATCGAGCGCAACCGCGCGCTACGACAGGCCGCAACTGAAAAAAGCGTGGACATCGCCCTGCTGTGGCAGCCCGAACAGGCCATTGAGGACAGCGATTTTTTAGGCGAATGTCCGCTGGTGTGGATTGGTTCCCCGCAGCTCAATGTCGCTGACCTGCTGGCAAGCGGCGAACCATTACCTCTGGTGATGTTTGATGCCCCCTGCCTGATGCGTTCGCGCGCCATTGCCGCACTGGATCGCGCCGGGATAGCCTGGCGCGTCGCCTTTACCAGCCTGAGTCTCAGCGGCATCTGGGCGGCGGTTCAGGCAGGGCTGGGCATTACGCTGCGCTCTCCAGTCGGCCTGCCGTCCTCTCTTCAGGTTACTGATGGCCCGCTGCCTGCGGCAGGTACCTTTGGCATTACGCTGTGGCTCAATCGCAATCTCGATCATAAAGCCCAAAGCCTGTTGCAGGATTCCATTTCCGGTGCGCTTGTTCCCTTCCTGCTTCGCTAAAGATCGGGCTTTTAAAGAATTTAGTTTAAATATGTTTCCCGCACGCAAGGTTAAGTCTTTTATATAACTTAACCTTCGCGCTGCGGATTAATTTACCAGGTGATAATTTTTACCGAGTCGTTTGTTTATAACATCAACAGTACAGGCGTTTAATTGCCTGTTTCTTCCACGATTTTCTGAGGATGGATTCAACTTTTCACTCTCCTCTGGCTCCCTTGTTACACCCTGTTAACACCGGCGCTATCAGGCCTGGCGATGCTCTCATCCCAGCCGTCCGGCTTAGAAAGGATTCGTTTAAATAAGCGCAAACAAATCTAAACAAAATAAAAGATTGAGCCAGAAACGCAAAAGCTCTATATTGGCCGCGCCTAAAATCAGGTAACCCGTTTTTTTTACATTTATTCAACTGCGGCACATGAGATTGCCCCGGTTGTAGGAGAGATATGATGACGGATAAAGTCCGTATTGATTCTTTAGATGCCACTTCAAACGCAAACAATGAAACCTATTTGGCCCGTCAGGCTGAGTTCGAATCAAACGTCAGAAGTTATCCCCGCAAGTTACCGTTAGCGATTACCCAGGCGAAAGGCGTATGGATCACCGACGCCGACAATAAAGAGTATCTCGACTGCCTGGCAGGCGCGGGAACGCTGGCGCTGGGCCACAATCATCCTGACGTGTTGCAGAGCATCCAAAATGTCATTACCAGCGGCTTGCCGTTACATACTCTCGATCTGACGACGCCATTGAAAGATGCGTTCTCTGAATACCTGCTGTCACTGCTGCCTGGCCAGGGTAAAGAGTACAAGCTTCAGTTCACCGGTCCATCCGGCGCTGACGCCGTAGAAGCCGCTATTAAGCTGGCGAAAAAAGCCACCGGCCGTTCTGGCGTGATCGCCTTCTCCGGCGGCTACCACGGTATGACGCACGGCGCGCTTTCTGTGACCGGCAACCTGTCGCCGAAAGAAGCCGTTAACGGCATGATGCCGGAAGTGCAGTTTATGCCCTATCCGCACCTTTACCGCTGCCCGCTGGGCATTGGCGGCGAAGCGGGCGTGAAAGCGCTGACCTACTACTTCGAAAACCTGATCAATGACGTAGAAAGCGGCGTTCGTAAGCCTGCGGCGGTGATCCTTGAAGCCGTTCAGGGTGAAGGCGGCGTGAACCCGGCACCTGCCGAGTGGCTGCAACGCATCCGTAAAGTTACGGAAGAGCACGGCATTCTGCTGATTATCGACGAAGTTCAGGCGGGCTTTGCGCGTACCGGTAAATTCTTTGCCTTTGAACACGCTGGCATTCAGCCTGACATTATCGTGATGTCTAAAGCTGTAGGCGGCGGTCTGCCTCTGGCCGTTCTGGGCATTAAAAAACAGTTCGACGCCTGGGCGCCGGGTCACCACACCGGGACGTTCCGCGGCAACCAGCTGGCGATGGCGACCGGCCTGACCACGCTGAAGATTCTGAAAGAGCAGAACATTGCCGGTAAAGTGGCTGAGCAAGGCGAGTGGCTGAAAGGCAAACTGGCTGAGATGCAGAAGCGCTTCCCGGTTATTGGCCACGTTCGCGGCCTGGGGCTGATGATCGGTATTGAGATCGTTAAGCCGAACGAAGCGAAAGATCAGCTGGGCTGCTATCCGGCGGACGGCGATCTCTCTGCGCTGCTCCAGAAGAAATGCTTTGAAGCCGGCCTGATCCTTGAGCGCGGCGGACGTCACGGCTGCGTGCTGCGTCTGCTGCCTTCTCTGCTGATCACCAACCATGAGCTGGAAGTGTTCCTCGATAAATTCGAGCAGGCGCTGCTGGCTGCGGGCGTAAAGCCGGTTTAAGTGGAGCAGAAGAAGATCATGTCTGAATTAAACCCGATCCTGGCCGGTTCTGCGCAGAGCATTGAAGCCTACCAGCAGGTGATTGAGCAGAGCAGCAAAGCCGTTGTTGAATGGCTTAAGCAGCCTGAGATGTACCAGGGTAAAACCGTCGCTGAGCTGCGCGAGCGCATTGCGCTGGACTTCAATCCACACGGTCTGGGCAACCAGGCCGCCATTGAGCGCGCGGTTGAGTTCTTCCTGAAAGACAGCCTGGCGGTGCATCATCCGCAGTGCGTGGCGCATCTGCACTGTCCGAGCCTGGTGGTGAGCCAGGCGGCGGAAGTGCTGATCAACGCCACTAACCAGAGCATGGACTCCTGGGATCAAAGCCCGTCGGCCACCATCATTGAGATGAAGCTGATCGAGTGGCTGCGCGCGCAGGTCGGCTATGAAGCGGGCGATGCGGGCGTTTTCACCAGCGGCGGCACCCAGAGCAACCTGATGGGGCTGATGCTGGCGCGCGACGCCTTCTTCGCTCGTCAGGGACACTCGGTTCAGCAGGATGGCCTGACGGGCGACCTGCGTAAGCTGAAAGTGTTCTGTTCTGAGAATGCGCACTTCTCCGTGCAAAAAAACATGGCGCTGCTTGGTCTCGGCTATCAGTGCGTCACCCAGGTGAAAACCGACGACTATGCGCGCATGGACGTCACCGACCTGGCAGAAAAGATCGCTCAGGCGAAAGCCAATGGCGATCAGATTCTGGCCATTGTCGCCACGGCGGGCACCACCGATGCGGGCGCGATCGATCCGCTGCGCGACATCGCCGCGCTGGCGGCCCAGAACAATATCTGGGTGCATGTCGATGCAGCATGGGGCGGCGCGCTGCTGCTGTCGGAAAAATATCGCGACTATCTGGACGGTCTGGAGTTAGTGGATTCCGTTACCCTGGATTTCCACAAGCAGTACTTCCAGACCATTAGCTGCGGCGCGTTCCTGCTGAAAGATGCGGCGAACTATGAGCTGATGCGTTATCAGGCGGCTTACCTGAACTCTGAGTTCGACGAAGAGGCAGGCGTACCGAATCTGGTCTCTAAATCACTGCAAACCACGCGTCGTTTTGACGCGCTGAAGCTGTGGATGGGTCTGGAAGCGCTGGGTCAGAAGCAGTATGCGGCGATTATCGATCACGGCGTGACGCTGGCGCAGCAGGTGGCGAAGTATGTCAGTGCGCATCCGCTGCTGGAGCTGGTTATGAAGCCGCAGCTGGCGAGCGTTCTGTTCCGCTTCCATCCGGAAACCGGCTGTCGCGATCTGGCGGAAACGGCGCTACTGAACCAGCGTATCGGCGACGCGCTGCTGGAGTCGGGCCGCGCTAACGTGGGCGTGACCGAGCATAACGGCGTAACCTGCCTGAAGCTGACGCTGCTTAACCCGACCGTGACGCTGGAGGATATTAAAGTTCTGCTGGCGCTGGTTGAGAAAACCGCGAAACCGCTGGTGGGCTAACCCTCACAGGCAGAACGCAAAAGCCGATAACCTGAGTTATCGGCTTTTTTATTGGCTTTACTTAGCGAACAGGTCTGGTGCCCACAGGCTGGCGTCAACCTCTTTGAATTGCGCACGCACAAAGTGCTCTTTCAAATGGTATGGCACAGTGCAGTCAAAAATGGTTTTACTGGTGGTACCCTTCGCCGTCAGGCGCGGATCGTAAAAAGGCTGCTGGGACGGATCGAGAACATGCCCCGCTACGCCGGGTACAAACAGCGTATCAATATCCCCAACGTAGCGCGTCTGCATCGCCCAAAGCACATCATCGGTATCAAAGAGGTCAACATCCTCATCCACCAGAATCACGTTTTTCAGCTCGCGATAGACGGCCAGCGCAATCAGCGCCGCCTGGCGCGTCATACCGTCATCGCCCGCGTTGCGCTTCTGCACCTGCAACACCGCCAGAAATTTCCCGCCGCCTGCGCTGTGGGCATAAACGTTTTTCACCAGTCCCGGCAGTGCGTCTTCGCATTCGATATGGATGCTGGCTTCAGTCGGAATCCCCGCCAGGCTGACATGCTCTTCGCCCGGACCGACCAGCGTTTGCAGGATGGGATTGTGTCGCGTAGTAATCGCCTTAACCTTAATTACCGGCAGTGACGGATTTGCTTCACCGGTATAGCCAGGAAACTCCGGCATTGCTTTGCCGGTATGACTGTTCTGATCCTCTTCAACGCGCACGTTGGGCAGGATCTCCCCTTCTATCACGATTTCCGCGCGGGCGATGGCGCGCTGATTTACACTCAGGCACTCCACCAGTTCAACTGGCCTGCCGCGCAATCCGCCTGCCACACACAGCTCATTAAAACCGAACGGCGTCGTCGGCGCTTCAAATTCCGCGCCGATGTAGATAGCCGGATCCAGTCCCATATTAATCGACACCGGCAGTGGTTTACCGGCGGCTTCCGCTTTCTGGCGAAACGCATCAATATGGCGGCCCGGCGCGAAGAAGATGGAAAGCTCATCTTTGCTCTGCACGCACAGGCGGTGAATAGTCACGTCCGCGTTGTCGCGATCGTCAGGATCGCTGCCAAGCACTAACCCGAGGCAAAAATAGGGACCGGCGTCTTCGCTGGTGTTGGTGGGCGCAGGAAGAATTTTGCGCAGATCGAAACCCTCATCGTCGGCGCGATAAACAACCTCCTGGCAGGGCGCCTGCGCTTTATCTACCATAACCGGCGGCGTGACGTTCCTTCGCGCTTCCGCCATCTGGATGCCCAGCTCACGCACCGGCGCGCCCAGCAACGCACTCACTCGCTCGCGGCTTGCCATCAATCCCACCAGCACGCGCGCATCTGGAAAACCTTTGATGTTGTTGAAGGTCATCGCCGGGCCGATACGCGTCGGCCGCATCACGGTGCCGCCCGCTCCGATATAGCGATAGACGCCCGCCAGCTCAGCGTTGGGATCGACCTCGCGATCGGTTTCGATGTAGTGGCCCGGTAATGTTTTCAGTAGCTTAATGGCAGAGCGGAGATCGTTAACAGGGGGGACCTGCCAGCCCTGCGGATGCGGTTCACCGGGTTTTACGATGCGATAACTGTCAGGTTTTTTCTGCGGCATTGCGGCTTCTCCTTAAGCGGTTTCCAGAAAGGTTTTCAGATGAAACAGCACCTCACCCCAGTAGGTGTTGCAAAACGGCAGATGCGGATCGTCTTCGGCCCATTCACCGTGCGTTAGCGCCACCAGCGTGCGTCCATCCTCCAGGTCGGAGAGCTGAAAACAGAGCCTTTTCCCCGCATGGCTGTCAGTTTCGACCAGCGATGTTTGCACGATATCGGCATTGGTCTTCAGCGTCTCAGTGCGCCAGCTAAAATGGGTTTCTGGTTTCGGGCGTAGCGTGAAAATTTTGCCTGGGGCAATCTCTCCTTCCACGCTGCCCGCATGCCATGCAGCCATCTTTTCAAGTGAGGTGAGCGCCTCGTAGACCGCTGAGCGCGGCGCAGCAATCTTAATGGCGTGATGAAGCGTGATCATAATTAGCCTCGTATGCAGATGCCCTTGCGGGCCAGATGAATGGAATGCAGAACCGGGAAAAGTATAGGCAGATTGTCAGCGCACTCCGTTGCGCTCAGGCATTGATTTGTAACTAAACTATTAAAAGCCTCTAAATGATCATTCTGTTCCACGCGCTTTGACCAGCACGGTTCTCCTGACTCGCATCAACGTCAGCGCCATCGAGACCAGCGCCAGGAGAATAAGTCCTGCACCCAATGCAGCCATCGCGTGAAACCCCGCCAGACGAAACAGCCAGAGTCCGGCAATCCCTCCGCCCAGAAAGGAAAAAATGGTCGTCAGATGCGTTTTCAGCTGCTTCTTTTGCGCATGTGCGTTCTTCGAGGGATCGCGGCGCAGTATGGCGCTCAATACAGAAGCAAGCGAGATGCCGGCATCGGTCAGCGTCCCGGTGATATGCGTAGCGCGTACCCGACCGTTAGAGAGCTGCGTCGAGGTGGAATTATGCACGCCCATTAAAAAACCCAGCAGCACCAGCACTTCACGATTGTTGCCGGAAGAGTAGAAAAAGATTTCAAACAGCGACAGGCATAAAAGTATCGCCCCTTCCGCGACCAGCACCTGACAAAAAATCGTGCGCAGATTGTATTTAAGGCCGGCAATGACCGCCAGCCGCGCGGTGACCGCGCCAGCGACAAACGCCAGCAGCAAACAGCCAAGAAAGGTGAGATCGCGCAGGTCGCTGTTATTCACCTCGCTGGAGAGTTGCGACGTATTGCCCGACATATGGGAAGGAAAAAAACCAAATGCGCCCAGCGCCATCGCATTCAGCAGGCCGGCCGCCGTCGCCAGCCAGACGGCAAGATAGCGGTCTTCCGTATGCGATCGCTCTCGCTTCATTTTTATTAACATGCACGCTTCACCTTTTTTTATTACCTGAGATTAAGCGTAGGGAGAAATGCGATCGCTGTCGCATAGGGAAACTCAAAGGAGTTAATAAAAATGTTAAATAACTTAAAAAAAACGGCACTATCTCTATTACTGTAAAGACGGGTGCAGCCGGGGAAAAGTCAATCAGAGGCGACGTAATATGGCGCCCGCTGCGAAAACAGCAGACGCCAGAGGTAATTATCGACGTGCTCGTACTACCTGGTAGCGGCGGGTAAGATACTCCACCGGCGCGCTCCAGACGTGCACCAGACGCGTAAAGGGAAATACCAGGAAAATCGTCATGCCCAGCACCAGATGGACGCGATAAATCCACTCTACCCCATCCAGCCAGTGCGACGCGCCGCCCTGAAAAGTCACGATTGCCTGCGCCCAGCCGACCAGCTTCATCATGTCCGCGCCGTCAAGATGACGCATAGAGAAGAGAATAGACGTCAGGCCCAGCGCGCACTGCACCACCAGGATGCCGAGAATAACCATATCGGCACGCGTCGAGGTTGCGCGGATACGCGGATTCAACAGACGACGTTTCAGCAGCAGGAAGCCGCCGACCAGCGTCATCATGCCGAATACGCCACCTGCGGCCATAGCCAGCTTTTGCTTGGTGGCGATAGCCAGAAACGGCGCGTACATCCAGTGCGGCGTCAGCAGACCAAAAAGATGGCCGAAGAAAATGCCCAGGATGCCGATGTGGAACAGGTTCGAGGCCAGGCGCATACCCTTTTTGTCCAGCATCTGGCTGGAAGAGGCGCGCCAGGTGTACTGGCCGTAGTCGTAACGCAGCCAGCTTCCTGCCAGAAATACGGTGCCGCACAGATAAGGGTAAATATCAAAGAACAACAGGTTCAAAAAGTGCATCAGGCTGTTCCTCCAGCGGAGAGATCAAGATATTGCGGCGCGGTTTCATGACGAAAACGCCGCTGATGTTGCTGCCGGGCCGAATTGCCGCAGGTATTGTCATCAATAAACTTCACCTGCTCCTCTTCCCAGACCGCGTCCATGGCGGCTGGCGTATCATCGCGCTCCTCAGCGGCCACCTGCGCGGCGACGCTTTCGCTGCTAAGCGGGCTGTCCGCCACCCTTAACAGCGCATCGAACAGCATATGGAAATCGCTGCCGCGCTCTTTCAGCCGCCCGCCGACCAGCGCCAGAATAGGCGCGACGTCCAGCAGTCCCTGCCGCACATCGGCGGCAGGCTGAAGGCTGAGATACTCCAGATAAAGAGGCAGATAGTCAGGCAGCTCACGGCAGTCCAGCTCCAGGCCGGCGCGTTCGTACTGCGCCATTAAATCGACCATGGCCTGACCGCGGTCGCGCGACTCGGCGTGAACATGCTCAAACAGCAGCAATGAGGTTGTGCGACCGCGTTCGAACAGCGCGCACCAGTCGGCCTGCCTGTCCAGCGGCGCCGTGGCGAAATAGCGCGTCACAAACGGCAGTAGCTCCGGCTGTTGAGCCGCAACCAGCGCGCTTATTTCTTCCTGCTCCTGCCAGAGCGCTTCGTCGGGATACTCCAGCAGCAGAGCGATGAGTTTAATCAGCGCCATTACTCGCCTCCCGCGCTGTCACCGATGTTGATCGCATCAATGCGGCGGCTGTTGAACAGGTTGAATTTCGTATCGCTGCCGTGGCAGCCATCGCCAAAGCTAAAGCCGCAACCATTACGCTCCGGGAAGGCTTCTCGCGCCAGTTCGCGATGGCTGCCCGGAATGACGAAGCGATCTTCGTAGTTGGCGATAGCCAGATAGCGATACATCTCTTCGACCTGCGCCTCGCTCAGCCCTACCTCTTCAATGGCGCGCGTATCGGCAACGCCGTCTACGCTCTGAGCGCGTTTGTAGTGACGCATCGCCATCATGCGCTTCAGCGCGCGCAGCACCGGCGCGGTGTCGCCGGCCGTCAGCATATTGGCAAGATACTGCACGGGAATGCGCAGGCTCTCGACGTCCGGCAGCACGCTGCTTTGCGACACCAGTCCGCCTGCATCCGCCACCGACTGAATCGGCGACAACGGCGGCACATACCAGACCATCGGCAGCGTGCGGTATTCAGGGTGCAGCGGCAGCGCCAGTTTCCAGTCCATCGCCAGTTTCCACACCGGCGACGCCTGCGCGGCATCGATAACGCTCTGCGGAATGCCCTGTTTTAACGCCTCTTCGATCACCTCCGGATCGTAAGGATCGAGGAAAACGTCGCACTGGCGCTGGTAGAGATCGGTTTCATGCTCCGTGCTGGCGGCTTCGGCGATCTTGTCGGCGTCATACAGCAGCACGCCAAGATAGCGGATACGGCCTACGCAGGTTTCAGAGCAGACGGTGGGCATGCCTGACTCGATACGCGGATAGCAGAAAATGCATTTTTCTGACTTGCCGCTCTTCCAGTTAAAGTAGATTTTTTTGTACGGGCAGCCGCTGACACACAGACGCCAGCCGCGACATTTGTCCTGATCGATCAGGACAATGCCGTCCTCTTCACGCTTATAAATGGCGCCGCTTGGGCAGGTCGCCGCGCACGCCGGGTTGAGGCAGTGCTCACACAGGCGCGGCAGATACATCATAAAGGTGTTCTCAAACTGGCCGTACATCTCCTTCTGCATCGCGTCGAAGTTCTTATCGGCCGAGCGCTTACTGAACTCGCCGCCCAGAATTTCTTCCCAGTTCGGGCCGCCGTGAATTTTATCCATACGCTGACCGCTGATTAGCGAGCGCGGGCGCGCCGTCGGCTGACTTTTACCGGCTTTCGCGGTATGCAGATGCTGGTAATCGAAAGTAAAAGGCTCGTAGTAGTCGTCAATGCCAGGCACAACCGGGTTGGCGAAGATTTTCATCAACACCGAGGAGCGGTTGCCGAGGCGCGGCTCAAGACGACCTTTGATATTACGGATCCAGCCGCCGCGCCATTTTTCCTGATCTTCCCAGGCGTGGGGATAGCCGACGCCGGGCTTGGTTTCCACATTATTGAACCAGGCGTACTCCATGCCTTCACGGCTGGTCCAGACATTTTTACAGGTGACGGAACAGGTATGACAGCCGATACACTTGTCGAGATTCAGCACCATGCCGACCTGAGAGCGGATTTTCATTTTGTCGCCTCCTGTACCTGATCGCGGCCTTCGTCATCCAGCCAGTTCACCTTGTTCATCTTACGCACCATGATAAATTCATCGCGGTTTGAGCCGACGGTACCGTAATAGTTAAAGCCGTACGCCAGCTGGGCATAGCCGCCAATCATATGGGTCGGCTTCGGAGAGACGCGCGTCACGGAGTTATGAATGCCGCCGCGCTGGCCGGTGACCTCTGAACCTGGAATATTTACCAGTCGTTCCTGCGCGTGGTACATCATGGTCATGCCCGCCGGGACACGCTGGCTGACCACCGCGCGGGCCGTCAGCGCGCCGTTGGCGTTAAACACCTCAATCCAGTCGTTATCCTCAATGCCCAGCTCTCTGGCGTCCTCTTCGCTCATCCAGACAATCGGACCGCCGCGCGACAGCGTCAGCATCAGCAGGTTGTCGCTGTAGGTTGAGTGAATGCCCCATTTCTGGTGCGGCGTCAGAAAGTTGAGCGCTTTTTCCGGGAAGCCGTTGGATGGAATATGCTCCAGATTCTGCACGCTGCGCGTATCGACCGGCGGACGGTAGGCGCAGAAGGATTCACCAAAGGCGCGCATCCACGGGTGGTCCTGGTAAAGCTGTTGACGACCCGAAAGCGTGCGCCAGGGGATCAGCTCATGCACGTTGGTGTAGCCCGCGTTATAGGAGACATGCTCGTCTTCCAGACCGGACCAGGTGGGGCTGGAGATAATTTTGCGCGGCTGTGCCTGAATATCGCGGAAGCGAATTTTCTCTTCTTCTTTGGGCCGTGCCAGGTGGGTATGGTCGCGACCGGTAAACTCGCCCAGCGCCTGCCAGGCTTTCACCGCCACCTGACCATTGGTTTCCGGCGCCAGCGTCAGGATCACTTCGGCGGCGTCAATGGCGCTGTTGATCATCGGCTGACCTTTCGCCGCGCCGTCTGCTTTGGTGTAGTTCAGACGACGCAGCAGGTCGACTTCTTTATCCGTATTCCAGCTAATGCCTTTGCCGCCGTTGCCCAGTTTTTCCAGCAGCGGACCGACAGAGGTAAAGCGCTCGTACACCGCCGGATAGTCGCGCTGTACGCTGACGATCTGCGGCGCTGTCTGACCAGGAATAAGATCGCACTCGCCTTTTTTCCAGTCGCGCACTTCGCCCGCAGCCAGCTCGCCCGGCGAATCATGCTGCAAGGGTTGCAGCACCACGTCAGTTTCCTGGCCAAGATGACCCACACAGAGATCGGAGAAGGTTTTCGCAATGCCTTTATAGATTTCCCAGTCGCTTTTTGACTCCCAGGCCGGATCCACTGCCGCAGAGAGCGGATGAATAAAGGGATGCATATCCGAAGTATTCATATCGTCTTTTTCATACCAGGTGGCGGTAGGCAGGACGATGTCAGAGAACAGGCAGGTGCTGGACATGCGGAAGTCGAGCGTCACCAGCAGATCGAGCTTGCCTTCCAGGGCGGCGTTGCGCCACTCCAGCTCTTCCGGACGATCCTCCGCGTCGCTCAGCGGTTCGCCCTGAATGCCGCTTTCGGTGCCGAGCAGATAGCGCAGCATATATTCATGGCCTTTACCGGAGGATCCGAGCAGGTTTGAACGCCAGATAAACATATTGCGCGGATGGTTGCTGCCGCTGTCGGGATCTTCACAGGCCATGCGCAGCTTGCCTGATTTAAGCGCGTCGACGGTCCAGGCCTGTTCAGACTGGCCTGCGCGTTTGGCCTCGTCGGCGATACGCAGCGGGTTAATCGCGAGCTGCGGCGAAGAAGGCAGCCATCCCATACGTTCGGCGCGCACGTTGAAGTCAATAAGCTGACCGCTATACTGGCTGGCATCGGCCAGCGGCGACAGCAGTTCGCTGACCTGCAATTTTTCATAGCGCCACTGGCTGGCGTGGTTATAGAAGTAAGAGGTGCTGTTCATCTGACGCGGCGGACGGTGCCAGTCCAGCGCGAACGCCAGCGGCGCCCAGCCGGTTTGCGGACGCAGCTTCTCCTGACCCACATAGTGCGCCCAGCCGCCGCCGGTTTGCCCTACGCAGCCGCAGAACACCAGCATATTGATCAGACCACGGTAGTTCATGTCCATGTGATACCAGTGGTTCATGCCTGCGCCGACGATGATCATCGAGCGTCCGTGAGTTTTGTGCGCATTTTCGCCGAACTCGCGCGCGATTTTTTCAATCTCGCTGCGCGGCACGCCGCAAATTTGCTCTGCCCAGGCGGGCGAATAGGCGCGGACGTCGCCGTAGTCGCGCGCGCAATTGACGTCATCCAGACCGCGATCGAGACCGTAATGCGCCAGCGTCAGATCGTAAACCGAGGCGACCGGCAGCTGACGGCCATCGGCCAGCGTCAGGGTTTTCACCGGCACTTTGTGCAGCAGTACGTCGTCCTGCTTCACGTGGCGGAAATGGGGGTTTTCCACGCCGCCGAAGTAGGGAAAGGCGACATCCAGCACCGCATCATGCCGATCCAGCAGCGAGAGATTCAGCTCTGTCGGCGTTCCTGCCGCTTTCTGCTCCAGGTTCCACTTGCCCTTTTCTCCCCAGCGGAAACCGATTGAGCCGTTTGGCACCACCAGTTCGCCAGCCTGGTTACAGGCCACCGTTTTCCATTCGGGATTATTTTCTTCGCCCAGGCAGTCGGTCAGATCCGCCGCGCGCAGCTGGCGTCCCGGCACATAGCTGCCGTCTTCACGCGGCTCCAGCAGTACCAGCATAGGCATGTCAGTGTATTGACGCGCGTAGCTCAGGAAATAGTCGCTGGGATTTTTCAGGTGAAATTCATTAAGGATCACGTGACCCATCGCCATCGCCAGCGCGCTGTCGGTGCCCTGCTTCGGCGCCAGCCACTGATCGGTCAGTTTGGCCACTTCTGAATAGTCTGGGGTGATCGCGACGGTTTTGGTGCCCTTGTAGCGCACTTCCGTAAAGAAGTGCGCATCCGGGGTACGCGTCTGCGGCACGTTGGAACCCCAGGCGATAAGGTAACTGGAGTTGTACCAGTCAGCGGATTCCGGCACATCGGTCTGTTCGCCCCAGGTCATAGGAGACGCAGGCGGCAGATCGCAATACCAGTCGTAGAAGCTCAGACAGGTTCCGCCCAGCAGCGACAGATAGCGCGTACCCGCCGCGTAGGAGACCATCGACATGGCCGGAATCGGCGAGAAGCCCGCGACGCGGTCCGGACCATAGTTTTTGATCGTCCAGATATTGGCCGCCGCAATCAGCTGATTCATCTCTTTCCAGCTGGCGCGGACGAACCCGCCACGGCCGCGCTGCGCCTTGTAGGTTTTGCTCTTTTCACCGTCCGTCATCAGCGCGCTCCAGGCCTCGACCGGATCGCTGTGCTGCGCCAGCGCATCACGCCACATCTCCAGCAGCACCTTGCGCACCAGCGGATACTTCAGCCGGTTAGCGCTGTACAGATACCAGGAGTAGCTGGCGCCGCGCGGGCAGCCGCGCGGTTCATGATTGGGCAGATCGGGACGCGTTCTGGGATAATCCGTCTGCTGCGTTTCCCAGGTGACCAGTCCGTTTTTAACGTAGATTTTCCAGCTACAGGAACCTGTGCAGTTAACGCCGTGCGTCGAACGCACAATCTTGTCGTATTGCCAGCGTTGCCGATAACCGTCTTCCCAGTCACGGTTGGTGTTGTACACCTGGCCATGACCTTCTGCGAAGCTGTCGCCTTTCTGCTTGAAATAGCGGAAGCGGTCGAGAAGTTTACTCATTGCGCATCTCCAGTATGGTTAGTGCTCATTGCTCTGCTTAGTTGTTATGTGTTTTGCGACGGCCATACAGCAGCCAGGTCACCAGCAGGCAGACGATGTAGAAAAAGAGGAAAATTTTCATTGCGCCGACAGGGGAGCCGGTCAGCGTCAGCGAAGTGCCGAAAGCCTTAGGTATAAAGAAGCCGCCGACCGCGCCGAGGGCAGAAATAAAGCCCAGAGCGGCAGCGGTATCGGTGACTGCGGCATGCTGCGCCTCTTCAGGAGTGCGGCCCAGCTTTGTCATACGCTCCAGCGTGATCTGACGGAAGATCACCGCGATCATCTGGAAGGTCGATCCGCTGCCCAGGCCGGCGGTGAGGAAAAGCCCCATAAACACCACATAGAATCCCAGGAAGGAGCCGCCTGTTGTGCCGGGCAGGGTCAGGAAAAGCAGCGCCGAGAACATCGTCATCAGCAGGAAGTTGATGGAGGTAACGCGTACGCCGCCGAACTTATCCGAGAGGAACCCGCCGGCGGAGCGCGCCAGCGCCCCCAGGAACGGGCCGAAAAAGGCCAGGTGAATAATGTCGACCTGCGGAAACTGGGTTTTCGCCAGCATGGCAAAACCCGCGGAAAAACCGATAAAGGAGCCGAAGGTAGCCAGATAGAGCAGACCCAGCGTCCAGAGATGGCCCTGCTTCAGCACGGGAAGCTGGTCGCGCAGTGACGCGCGCATACCGGCGATGTCGTTCATTCCGCACCATGCGGCGACAGAGGCCAGCGCAAGCAGCGGCACCCAGACCCATGCGGCGTTTGCCAGCCAGAGCTGGCTGCCGTCAGCCAGAGTTGTGCCGGCGACAAAGAATGGCACCACAATGATCAGGGGCGCGATCAGCTGCATAACGCTAACGCCGAGGTTGCCCAGGCCGCCGTTGATGCCAAGCGCCGCGCCCTGTTTATTTTTCGGATAGAACAGGCTGATGTTGCCCATGCTGGAGGCGAAGTTTGCGCCTGCCAGTCCGCAGAACAGCGAGATAATGATAAAGACGCCGTAGGGCGTTGACGGGTCCTGTACGGCAAATCCCAGCCACACGCAGGGAATGATCAGTACGGCGGTGCTGATGACCGTCCACAGACGACCGCCGACAACCGGCACGACAAAAGAGTACGGCACGCGAAACAGCGCGCCGGAAAGTGAAGGTAATGCGGTGAGTAAGAAAAGCTGATCGACGGTAAAATTGAAGCCTACCCGATTCAGATTCACGGCGACGGCGCTAAAGAGCATCCAGACGCAGAAAGCCAGCAGCAGCGCGCAGACGGAAATAATTAAATTGCGCCGCGCGACGGATTTACCCTGACTTTCCCAGAACTGCTGATCTTCGGGCGCCCATTTCTCCAGCGCGCCATGCCCGGAACGAGAATTTTCGCTCACACATCCTCCCAATAAGCAGCAGCCGGATTTATCCCGCTGTCTGCGCGTTGTCATAAAAGATTAATGGATATAAAAATGAATAAATCTGTGCCTGAATAAGCGCGAATTTAAAAGGATGGCAATAATCCCTTTTTCACGATCTAAAAATGAATTAATGGCGAACTCTTTAAGCGCAAGAGACCATTATTTGACAGTGTGGCTCACCCTTTAGAATGGTTAATAAGCCTAACGCAGGGGGATAAAAAAACAAGAGGATTTGTAGGGGCTTTTATGATGCAGCGCAAAGCAACAGCGGGTTGGCGGAAACCAGATGTCAGGCTAACTACCTAATTATAGGTAGGTTACCCGAAGGGAAATATAGTGAACAACCATTACAAGAAAACAATTTGATAATAGTCAAAGAAAAATAACAAAGGTAAATAAACGTTATTTTAAACACGGGCTAAATAAGGAATATTTAAAAGCCTTTCTGTTCTGCCAGGCGCTGCACGCAAAACAGTGTACTCTTTAGTATCAGTGTGTCGTTATTTATATCACGCTATAGCGAGAAGAATTTATCTTTTTTATAAAGCCAGGCTGGTATGGTCGCTCTCTGCCTGCTCTGCCCCGGCAGAGACAGTTTTTTTACTCGTTCAGGGCATAAGAACAGAATAAATCCTGACAGCACTATCGCGTTGCTTATGCCACTCCCTGATTAAATCCTGGGTGAGAAAGGCACTAATGCCGATGGTGTTACGTAAAACCATTAAAGTATGTTGTAACTATATGCCGTAGGTGATCGGCTTTACTCTCTTCCGCCTTTACTCGTTGATCGCCTTGCAGACGCCCGGCCAGCCAGGCGCCCTGCTTAGTTAGCCATGAAAAAGCCGCGCCACCAGTTGCAGGCAGTAGTCAGGCGTGGGGGCGCTGTCTTTGAAAAGAATATGGTAAATCACAGGAGCCACAACGAAATCCACCACGTCTTCAACAGAAAACCCCGCTTCGCCGCGCGCGATAGCGCGACTGTTGATAGTTTCCAGGTAGACATATGTGAAGCCGCAGCACTTAACTGTTGCCTGGCTCCCGCCGCCGCCGATTACATCAGCCAGCATCTGACGGCCTACTCTGGAAGACATCTCTTCTGCGTATTGCAGGATAAAACTCTCAATATCACGCTGCGTATCGCCGGTATTTTCAGGCTCCCCCTGAGGACGCATATGCGCTACCGCGACGTCGGCGAACAATTGCGCCAGGTCGCCCCAGCGACGATAAACCGTTGACGGCGTCACGCCTGCCCTTTCCGCAACCATAGGTACGGTGATCTCGCTGCGGTCGTGCGTTTTCAACAGGGCATTCACTGCCTTATGAACCTCTTCCTGAATACGCGCGCTACGACCGCCTTGTCTGATCATTTCCCTGGCCATTGATCCTCCTCTCTGGATGAAAATGCAGGCTAAAATTGTTAATGCAAAGATATTGCATTAACGACAAAAGGCAAGTATACCTCTCTTAAAGCTAATAATTTGCTTTAAGGTGAATCCCATGTCTTCTGCCTGTGTTGCTCTGCCTGCGGCCGCTGCGCGGCGCATTACGCTTTACGGCTTTATCTGCGCCGCGCTTTTTTCGGCTACCAGTAGCGCGCCCACGCCGCTTTATCCGCTCTATCGCAGCCTGTACCATTTATCGCCTGTAGATATAACAGTGATTTTCGCCAGCTACGCTTTTGCCCTGCTGATTGCGCTGTTGACCTTAGGCAGGCTGTCCGATTTTACCGGTCGTCGCGCAATGATGCTAACCGCGCTTCTGATTAACAGCGTTGCGCTGGCCGTTTTTATGCTGGCAGACTCTGCTGGTATGTTAATTGCCGCGCGCGTTATCCAGGGGCTGGCCACCGGCATCGCGCTGCCAACCTTCGGCGCGGCTATTCTTGACGGCGATAAGAACAGAGGTCCGCTGCTGAACTCAGTCACGGCATTTCTGGGCCTGCTGGCAGGCAGCCTGGCGAGCACGGTGCTGGTGACCTTTGCGCCTCTGCCCACCGTGCTGGTTTATGCGCTGCTGCTTGCGCTGATGCTAATCGCCTTTGCGCTGCTGCCTTTGATGCCCGAAACCGTCACGCCCGTTGCTGGCGCGCTGGGCGCGTTAAGGCCCCGAATCGCCATCCCGCCGCGCGCGCTGGGGCCGCTGCTGCGCATGGCGCCGGTTAATGTGGCAACCTGGTCTCTGGGGGGATTTTATCTTTCGCTGATGCCCTCGCTGATGATGGTGGCAACAGGCGTACATTCGCCCTTTATCGGCGGCTCGGTTGTCGCGACGCTGATGCTGAGCGCGACGGCGTCCGTGTTGATTTTTCGGCGCTGGTCGCCGCCGCGCGCGCTGTTTATCGGAACCATTGCCCTGATGGCAGGCACCGGCCTCACCCTGATGGGGATCAATCATCACCATGCGCTGCTGCTTTTTATCGGCACGGCCATAGCCGGACAGGGATTTGGCTCTCTTTTCGCAACCATGATGAAAATTATTTTGCCGCTGGCGGAAAGCCATGAACGCGCCGGGCTGTTTTCTGCCTTTCTGGTCAAAAGTTATCTGACCTTCGCGTTGCCGGCGATGCTGGCAGGTTTTGCGGTGCCGCGGCTGGGTCTGGCCGAAACGGCTAACGACTACTGTCTGGGAATTTTGCTGATGGCGGCGTTGTCATTAATCGCCGGACGGATGCCGGAGAGATTGAGCGCAGAAAGAAGATAAAAAAATGGCCGGTTAAACCGGCCATTACTGATTAATTAGTTGCTTTATTTTTCAGGTCTTCAGCGCCCTGCTTGGTTTTATCCCAGGCTTTCTCGCTGCCTTCTTTGGTGCCGTTCCAGGCTTTTTGCGAACCTTCGCTGATTTTGCTGGTGGTCGCATCGCTTTTACCTTCGGCAGCATGTTCTGCTTTCAGCTTCTGCTCGGCCCCTTGATGCTGTGCTTTGTGCAGTTTCTCTTTTGCGGTATCTGCGCCTTTATGGGCTTCAGCCACGGTTTCATCGGTAGCATGTGTAGTTGCCGCAAATACCGGCGCTGCCAGCATCAGAGCAGAAAGTGCAATAATTGTCTTTTTCATGATTCCCTCACTAATTATCAAGTCCACTCTCAGTATAGACAGTTAACGCAGCCGTGCTGAAAATTTCGCAGGATTCATCGTGAATTAGGCATATTCCTGGATTTTTATCTGGTCTGCTTTTTTGACTTTATCGGGCAGCTGCAGCTATCCCTCGCTACACTTTATGCAGGATTCACCGATAAGGTATGCCCATGTTCTCTTTCTCTCCCGACGTCGAACTTACCGTTATTGCGCTGGCGCCAGGCTTTCGCGCCATCAGCATCCTCGTTGAAGCCAGCGGCGTACAACATCCTCAGGTCGCGCGTGACGCGCTGGAAGATGCCTGCCGCGCCATGACGTCGAAGGATGTTCCCTGGGCCGACGCGCACATCGCCGCCTGGGGCGAAGCCTTTAAGCAGTTCGGCGCAAAACCCGCCCGGACGCCCAGCTCGGTTGAAGCGCTGCGTAAGCGCGTGCTGCGCGACGGCTCCTTGCCCTCAAGCGATCCTGTGGTGGATCTGTATAACGCGATTAGCATTAAATACGCCTTACCCATCGGTGGTGAAAACGCCGCGGCTTACGTCGGCAACCCGCGCCTGGTGCGGGCTGACGGCAGCGAAGCTTTTGATACCCTGAAAGACGGCGCGCCTGCCACTGAGCGGCCCGAACCGGGTGAGGTTATCTGGCGCGATGACGCAGGCGTGACCTGCCGGCGCTGGAACTGGCGTCAGGGCCTGCGCACCCGGCTGGACGCCAGCGCGCAGAAGATGTGGTTTATTCTGGAGAGCTTGCCGGAGATGCCGATAGACGCGCTGCATCAGGCCAGCGACGAGCTTGTTGCCGGACTGGAAGCGATGATGCCCGGCTCCCGCATTGAAAAACAGCTGCTGGGGGCGGGCTTTAACTGATGTTCTCTTGCGCCGATACGGTTACCGCGGCCGTATCGGCCTGCTCCTTATCCGAAACCCACGATTTAATGTGACCTGCTTTGCAGTTATGGCGCTGCTCGCTGGCAACGTCGCCGTTTTCGCCCGCACAATGGAATATATAATCCTTACTGAATATATATTCAAATCACGGATTGCAGCGGCAATCCACACGCATTTTTGTCCTGATCCTTAACGGAGAATATCGGCGATGAGTAGCTATACATACCCCAAATTTGGCGCGGGCCTGTGGCATTTTGCGAATTACATCGATCGCTATGCGGTTGACGGCTATGGTCCGGCGCTCAGCACCCTGGAGCAGATAAAGCTGGCGGGCGAAGTAGAGGATCTCTCTTACGTCGATGTTCCTTATCCTTTCACGCCCGGCGTTTCGGTAAGTGATGTGAAACAGGCATTGCAGGAGGCGGGTCTGCAAGCGATTGGCGTAACTCCGGAGATTTATCTGCGTAAATTTTCTCGCGGCGCCTTTACTCACCCTGACGCGACCGTTCGCGCCGAGGCGCTGGCGCTGATGAATGAGGCCGCTGACGTGGTGCGCGAACTGGGCGCAAACTATGTCAAAGTGTGGCCGGGTCAGGACGGCTGGGATTATCCTTTCCAGGTGGATCACAAGAATCTGTGGAAGCTGGCGGTGGACGGTATGCGGGAGCTGGCCGGAGCCAACCCCGACGTCAAATTCGCCATTGAATATAAACCGCGCGAGCCGCGCGTAAAAATGACCTGGGATTCGGCGGCAAAATCACTGCTGGGCATTGAAGAGATTGGTCTTGATAATGTGGGCATTTTGCTGGACTTCGGCCATGCGTTGTTCGCTGGCGAATCACCGGCCGGTTCTGCACAGCTGATTATCGACCGTGGCCGTCTGTTTGGCATGGATGTTAACGATAACCTGCGCGGCTGGGACGACGATCTGGTGGTCGGCACCGTGCATATGACGGAGATCTTCGAGTTCTTCTATGTGCTGAAGTGCAATAACTGGGACGGCGTCTGGCAGCTCGACCAGTTCCCGTTCCGTGAAGATCACGTCGAGGCCGCCAACCTCTCAATTCGCTTCCTGAAGCATATCTATCGCGCGCTCGATAAGCTGGATATGCCCGCCCTTCAGGCGGCGCAGCTGGAACAGAACCCGCTGAAAGCACAGCGCATTATCCAGAATGCGCTGCTGACCTCGATTGAAGAATAAGGGTTCGCCGCGACGGTCACCGCGTCGCGGCGCCCCTCTTATTCACAGCCAGCCCGATTTACGCAGGCGTCGCCAGAGTCCAAAGCAGGCAATAAAGGTCACGCCAAGCGCCAGGGGATAACCGAGAGGTGAATCCAGCTCAGGCATCTCTTTGAAGTTCATGCCGTACATGCTGAATATGATGGTGGGGATCACCAGAATCGCACCCCAACCCGCCAGCTTTTTCGTTACCTCATTCTGCTGCACCGCCACCATTGCCAGGTTGACGTGCATGGCGCTGGTCAGCATTTCACGCATATCTTCTGCGTCTGTGACCACATGGCGGGCATGGTCCTGTACGTCGCGCAGATAGGCGCGCAGCTCTTTGGGGACGATGTCTTCATGCAGACGAATGAGCTGCTGGCAAATCTCTTCCAGCGGCTGTGCCGCATTTCGCAGACTAAGCAATTCACGTCGCAGGCGATAGACCTTTTTCACGGCGACATTATCGAATTCTGAACGAAACAGCGCGGCTTCCAGTTCACTGATGTTTTCGCCGAGCGAGGCGGTGAATTCAGAGTAGCGATCAACCACAAAATCCAGAATGCAGTAGAGTGGATAACCTGGTCCGTGGTCCAGCATCTCGCTGTTTTGTGTAATGCGCTCGCGCACCGGCGCGTAGCTGTCAGATGCGCCGTGGCGCAGAGAAATCAGGAAGTTCTTGCCGACAAAAAAGTGGGTTTCGCCGAAACGCAGATGTTCATTCTCCGAGCTTACGGTCTTTACCACGATAAACATCGACTCGCCGTACTGCTCAATCTTAGGCCGCTGGTGCGCGCACAGCGCATCCTCTACCGCCAGGTCGTGCAATCCAAATTCACCCTGGATCTTATGCATGAAGGCTTCTTCAGGCTGATAAAGCCCCAGCCAGATAAACGCGTCTTGCTCAGCTAAAACGTCGCTGATTTTCTCAATGTCTAATTCCTGCCCAGACTGCCCTGGACGATATACCATGCAATTAACAATCATGATCCCTTCGCTACACGGTTGTGTTAAGTATTAACAGCATAACGGGTTTTCACGGGGCCATCTGGGGAGGTTTGTAACAGAATGCCCCTTTAGCATCAGGGCCAAAGGAAATAGCGCTAACGAAGCCGATAAAAGGATCAAACAAGCCGGATTTCAACTGTCCTGTGGCGTTCAGGTGCTGGCGCGTATTTGTAACCTTGAGGGTAACTCAATGAGGTTCTCTGTCGACTTGCCAGCCAGAATATCCAGCAGGGTTTTGCCTGCAAGCGTTCCCGTTTCACTCCAGGGGAATTCGACGGCGGTCAGGGCCGGTGAGCAAACGGCGGCCAGAGTACCGCCGCTCAGACTCGCTAAAGCCAGAACGTCAGGCACTTTCAACCCCGCACTCTGGCAAGCCATAATGCAGCCGCAGGCGATTTCATCTGAAGTACAAATCAGCGCATCCAGCTCTGGCCAGGTGATACGTATATCGCCCAACAGATTTAGCCCCATTGTGATGCCCGCTGGCAAATGAGAGGTCACAACACGATGTGGAGAGTGGTTAACCGAGAGCATGGCACTGTTCCACCCGCTCAGTAGCTGGCGGAACATCACGTTATTCGAGGCGGTGCAGAGCAGGCCGATATTTTTATAGCCAGTCTGCACCAGTGACGTTACCAGCTTTTTGATGGCCGCAGCGTAATCAACGCCAATACTGACCCAGCCTACGTCACGGTTGATAGCGCCTATCTCAACCACCGGGACGCCACTGTTAAGTAACATCTGTGAACAGCTGCTGATGTTATCGATATTGAATTGAACAATTGCCGCCGGATTGTAGGCCAGCATGTGTGCGAAGGCTTTCTCTTCACTCTGTCCCCCCTGGCCAGACTCAATAAACATCATGCTGTAACCCTGGGTTGCGATCGCAGACTGCAACGTTTCTGACACGGCAAGAAAGCCCGGAGAGGAAAACGAAGGCACCACCCCCATGACCAGGCTGGAGTCGGCAGATGCGAGGCTACGAGCCTGTAGGTTTGGCACATAGCCCAGCTCGCTTACCGCCGCTTCAATGCGGGTGAGCAGTTCAGGATTCACTTTTTCGGGCATACGTAACGCACGTGACACCGTCATCGTGCTGACGCCAACGCGTTTGGCAACTTCAGCAAGGGTGATTTTACCGGTGTTTTTCCTGCGTTTTTCTCTGGCGATATCGTCCGCTTGTAACGTCCGCACTGATCTGCTCCTTCAACCTGACTGGGCGGTTAGTGTAAATGAAATTTAACGTTATGCGCATCGTCCATCTGCAAAGTCACTTTTAAACCGCTCCGCAAAGTTAGCGCTAACAATAATTTTAACATTGCAGCCATGTTAGCGCTAACTTTGGGAGGATGATCACGGTATGCCCTAAATGCATTCCTCTATAGTAGAGCCACTTTCAACGCTGTTGGGGAATATATGATTACGGCCTGGTTGCCTGCGGAGAATATTCGGATTGTTGAGTCAGTCAGCGACTGGAAACATGCCATCTGGTTATCGGCTCAGCCCTTGCTGGCGAAAAAAGCTATCACTGAAAATTATATTCAATCTATTTTTGACAGTCATCAGAAACTTGGCCCTTATTATGTTTTGGCGCCTGGACTGGCTATGCCTCATGCTCGCCCGGAGCAAGGAGCCATTAAAAACGGCTTATCACTACTACATATTAAACAGGGCGTTCATTTTGAGACAGATGAGAATGACCCGGTTTACGTCGTAATAATGCTGTGCGCGCTTTCGGGAGATGAGCACATCAAAATGATTACCGCACTGGCGAACATTTTCAGCGATGATGAACGGCTCCCGGAACTGCTGAAAGCAGCAACATTAGAAGAAATTCAAACAGTTATAAACAGAGAATGAGGTAAGGATGAAAAAGATTCTGATTGTTTGCGGGAATGGCCTGGGCAGCAGCTTTATCGTTGAAATGAACGTTAAGAAAATAATTAGCGAGCTGAATAAAGAAGCAGAAGTATCTCATACCGATCTGACTTCAGCTAAAGGTGAAGCGGCCGACATTATTATTAGCGCAAAAGATATTGCTGAACATCTGTCCAGCCATTCTGCACAGGTCTTTGGCTTATCGAACCTGCTGGATAATGAAAAGATAAAACACATCCTCTCTCAGAATCTCTGATGAATTATTTGCGGCCTCACGGAGTCATTCTATGTTGCAGTTTATCATTCATGATGTATTAGGCACGCCCGCAATTTTAGTTGGTTTATTTTCCCTGACTGGCTTGTTATTACAGAAAAAAGCCTTTTCCGATGTTATTTCAGGAACCCTTAAAACCATTATGGGTTTTGTGATATTAACCTCCGGCGCGGCAATTATTGCCACTACATTAACCACCTTTAGCCAGCTCTTCGAGCACTCATTTCATATTCAGGGCGTCGTACCCAATACTGACGCCATGGCGGCGCTGGCGCAGAAAAACTACGGCACTGCGACAGCAATGATCATGGTGCTGGGGATGCTGTTCAACATTGTTCTTGCTCGTATTACGCCGCTGAAATACATCTTTCTGACGGGGCATCATACGCTTTATATGTCAGCGATGCTGGCTGTAATCCTCTCTGTCGGCGGCCTGTCGCCGTTCTGGGTGGTAGTGGGAGGAGCGATGATCCTGGGGATCATGATGGTGGTTTCTCCAGCCATCCTCCAGCCGTTTACACGCAAAATAACAGGCACTGACGACCTGGCGCTCGGCCATTTTGGTTCAACCGGCTATTTGCTGTCTGCGCTGGTGGGCAAACTCGTGGGGAAAGGCAGCCCGTCGATTGAAGAGCTGAAAGTGCCCAAATCCATGAACTTCCTGCGTGACTCCTCGGTCGCCATCTCGCTGACGATGCTGATCCTGTTCGTGGTCCTGGTGCTGACAGCAGGAAAGGCGTTCGTTGAGACCCGCGTCAGCGAGGGCCAAAACTTTATCATTTTCGCCATTATTCAATCGCTGACCTTCGCGGCGGGCGTGTGGATTATCCTGGCGGGCGTGCGCATGATCATTGCCGAAATCGTGCCGGCCTTTAAAGGCATTGCGGACAAACTGGTTAAGGACGCTAAACCGGCGCTCGACTGCCCTACTGTCTTTCCGTTCGCCCCGAACGCGGTGATCATTGGGTTTCTTTCAAGCTTTGCCGCTGGCCTGGTCAGCATGTTTCTGTGCCCGCTGTTTGGTTTGAGCGTCATCGTTCCTGGCCTGGTGCCGCATTTCTTTTGCGGCGCGACGGCGGGCGTGTACGGCAACATTTGCGGCGGGCGCCGTGGCGCGGTATTGGGCGCCTTTGCTCACGGCCTGTTAATTTCATTTTTGCCTGCAATTTTACTGCCTTTGATGGGCGACCTGGGTTTTGCATCCACCACCTTTGGCGATGCGGACTTCGGCGTTGTTGGCATCATCCTTGGACATGTCGTGTCACTGTTTAATTAACGATTCTGGAGATTACCTATGGCGGCTAAGTTTTCACCCTCGCTGATGTGTATGGATTTGACGCAGTTCAGAGAGCAAATTACAGCAATGAACAGTCGGGCTGATTTTTATCACGTTGATATCATGGACGGTAGCTACGTGAAGAACATTACGCTATCCCCGTTCTTTATTGAGAACCTGAAAAAGATTACCGATGTGCCTGTTGACGTCCACCTGATGGTCAATCATCCGGAGGATATTATTCCGATGTGCATTGATGCAGGGGCCGATATTATCAGTTTCCATCCAGAGACGGCGAATAACAAAATCTTCCGCCTGTTGAATCAGATTAAAGATGCGGGACGCCGCTGTGGCGTGGTGCTGAATCCTGCCACCCCGGCGGAGGCAATTAAAGAGTACGCGCACCTGCTGGATAAAGTGACGGTGATGTCAGTTGACCCAGGCTATGCAGGGCAGAAATTTATTCCGGAATCACTCAACAAAATTAAACAGCTGATTGCGATGCGCGAAGCGCAAGGTTACCACTACCTGACTGAAATTGATGGCTCCTGCAACGAGAAAACATTCAATATTATCGCCCAGTCCGGCGTTGACGTCTTTATTGTGGGCACGTCCGGACTCTTCTCTCTGGCAGACAATGTCAGCGATGCCTGGGATAAAATGGTTGATATCTTCCAGCGGGAAGTCGCTGCCTGAAATTTGCGACGCGCTTAGCCCGGCCGGACGATTGCACAGGGCAAAGCCGCAGGTAATCTGACTTGTTGCTGGCAACCGGTTTCAGGTTTGACAAAGGGTTGTCGCAGTAAGCGCCAGAAGGCGTGTGGTTGCAAGAGCCAATAGTATTATCTGCACATTCAGCCGGTGGGCCAGGGACATGCCCCTGAAACGGAACGTGGCGCTATGGCAACCCAGCGTAATGCAAGCCATCGATATTGCCCTTACTATCTTAACCCTGAATAAATAAGGTAAATCATGGATATTACGGATGTACTTAATGTCAAAAACATTACATTAAATATGGCAGCTAAAAGTAAAGAGGAAGCCATTGAGGAGCTGACTGACTTACTGGTGAAATCCGGCGCTGTGATTAATAAAGATGACTTTCTCAAAGACGTCTGGCTACGCGAAGAGCAAGGTTCTACTGGGTTCGAAAATCATATTGCTATTCCACACGGCAAATCCTCTGGCGTCGCCCATACCGCACTGGCAATTGGACGAACCCAGCATGAAATACCCTGGGAAACCATGGATGGTAGCGATGTTCGCTGCATTATTTTATTTGCTGTCAGCCTGGTGGATCAGAATGCAACCCACATCCGGTTATTATCGCAGGTATCAGGCTCGCTGGCTGATGAAGAAATAATAGCAAAACTGTTACAGGAAAATGAACCGCAGAAAATCATAGCGCTTCTCACCCCTGAGTCTGAAGGCGCTAAATCGTAGCTATCTGTTGATTAACCTTTTTTAATCCTGTGGTAATGAAATCACTTAAGGGAAACAGTCATGAATATTGTTGGCATCACAGCCTGTACTGTAGGCATTGCACACACCTATATTGCACAAAAGAAAATCGAAATCGCAGCAAAAAAAGCCGGCCATAACGTAAAAATTGAAACCCAGGGAACGATTGGGATCGAAAATGCGTTAACCGCCGATGAGATTGCCCAGGCTGATATTGTACTGCTGGCGGCTGACGTTCAGGTATCTGGCGAGGAAAGATTTGCCGGAAAAAAAGTTGTTAAAGTACCCACGGAAATGGCGGTCAAATCGCCTAATAAACTCATTGAAAAACTTAGTGAGCTAGTTAATTCATAACCAGTAAAGCGACTATTCGATATAAAATGAAGAGCGTAAATTATGAATATAAAAGAAATATGGAAAGCAGCAAACCCTAAGGGTCATTTGCTGACGGCTATCTCGTTCTTGATTCCAGTTGTCTGTGGGGCTGGGTTTATTATTGCCATCGGTATGGGTTTGGGGGGAACGGTTCAGGACGCCTTAGAACCCGGCCAGTTTGATCTGTGGCAGGCCTTAGCGACTATGGGCGCTAAGGCACTTGGACTTTTACCCGTCGTGATTGCCATCGGGATTTCCGGCTCGATTGCGGGTAAACCCGGTATTGCACCAGGTTTTATCGTAGGTCTGGCAGCGAACGCTATTGGCGCGGGTTTCATTGGCGGCATGATCGGCGGCTATATTTCGGGGTATATCGCTCTTGCAATTATAAAGAATGTCAAGGTTCCGGGCTGGGCCAGAGGGTTGATGCCCACCCTGATTGTTCCCTTTTTTGCATCAATGTTAAGTGCCCTGATTATGGTCTACATCATCGGCACGCCTGTTGGTATTTTTACCGATGCTCTCACCTCTTTCCTCAGAGGTATGGGGACCTCGTCTAATTTACTCCTGGGCGCCGTTATTGGAGCCTTGTGTATCATTGATTTTGGCGGCCCAGTCAATAAAACCTGCTTTGCATTTGTACTCACCCTGCAAGCGCAAGGCATAAATGAACCCGTTACGGCACTTCAGTTAGTTAACACGGCAACGCCCGTCGGTTTCGGACTTGCTTTTTTTATCGCCAGACTCTTTCGCAAAAATATCTACACTAACGAAGAGATTGAAATGTTAAAGTCGGCGGTCCCGATGGGAGTAGTCAATATCGTTGAAGGCGCTATTCCAATAGTAATGAATGACATCGTGCGGGGCATTACGGCGGCGGCTATAGGTGGTGCATGCGGCGGGGCAGTCACCATGGTATATGGCGCGGATGCAACCGTTCCTTTTGGCGGTGTGTTGATGATACCGACAATGTCACACCCTGTGGCGGGTATTATGGCATTGATGGTCAATATTTTCGTCACCGCAACGGTTTATGCCGTCATCAAAAAAGATGTCCCTCGCGATGCGATTAGTCATACCGAGCCTGAAGAAGAGGATATTAATCTGGATGATATTAAAATAAGCTAAATATCGACAGAAAAGCGCTCAGAACAGCGCTCAGAACAGCGCTCAGAACAGCGCTCAGAACAGCGTAATAACATCAGAGCTTTACCGCATTCGTCAACTCAATATTCAAAATTAATGTTTTGCTGAAGTTACCTGTTTGAATCGTTTCATTACTACTCCTGTCCTCTTTTATGCCTGAGAGCTGTCTCGACTACTGATGCTGAGGGGGCTGGTAAAGCCCTCAGCCAGATAAGCTGTCTGCTCAGCTAACTATCGCTACTGTCTCAGGCAGTTCAGTTTATGACATGCTGACAGGCTATTATTGACTCTCCTGATGCCTTCCCTTTGCGGCTGTCTGAAGGCGGAACCGCCTGATAAATATCAGCAGCATCTGAAGAGGCTACAGGTAGAAAGCCCGCCAGACGCGGTCTGGCGGGCTTTGGGAAAAACATGTTAGCCGCGGGATTTAATGGCTGAGACCTTTTGAACCCTCGCCGGTTTCAGACCAAACAGCAGCGACAGCAGCGGTAGCTGTTTAATGACCAGATAGATCAGGGTACTACAGGCCAGCCCCAGCAAAGTCACTACGGCGACATAGGTGACCGGCAGCGTATCCGGCAAGCGTCTATCCAGCATCCAGGCGAAAGTAATCACCACCGGATAGTGCATCAGGTAAATCACCAGCGCCGAATCCACCACCCCGGTAACCAGCCGGTTCTCTTTCATGCGCAGTTTTTCAAAGGTGAAAACCACCCAGTAGGAGAAAATAACCGAGAAGACGCTGGCGCTCAGCACCGGTAAATATTTCAGGCTACTGGTAATGTTAAAATGAAAAATGGCATAGAACACCAGCCAGCAGAAGACGCCCAGAGCCACCACTACCTTTGTATTGACCAGAAAACTACGTGCCTGGCGGGGGATCTGATCGCTATTAAGGTAAAGCGCATAGCCCGCCGCATAAAACACCATAAAGCGTAGCGTGACGGGAATCAGGCTGACCCATTCCCCCGCGTCTTTGACGAAAAACTTTACGACAAAGAAAGCGTTGGCAGCAACAATCAGCGCCGCTATCAGCACAGGAAAAGGCAGGCGTCGCATCAATGCCGCCGCGCCCTGATAAAAACGCGGCGGTACAAAAAATGACATCAGAGACAGCGAAACCAGGAACCACAGATGATGCATATAGGTATAAGCCCCCAGCGCGCCCTGAGTCGTTAACCTTTCGCCCTTAATTTCAGCGCTAATAAGATACATGAGTCCCGGAATGAACAGAAATGCCGTAATTAACGGCACCAGCACGCGTTTGCGTCGGTTGCTATAGAAAAAAGAGCTGCCTTTGCGCAGGATCACCATGGCCGAAAACATTCCTGACAGGAAAAAAAACGCCTCCATTCGAAAGGTATGCATAAATTCAATCAGCGCGCTAAAACCGTCTGCTTCATTTTTACCTGAGATATAGTACCAATTATTTCCGCCCGGAAGGCTCCGCGCCGCGTGGTATAAAACGCCTTCCAGAATTAACAGCGCACGCAGGAAATCCAGGCCGATATTTCGGCTGGAGAGAAACGTTCTGTTTTCCACATTATACCCTTCTTTTAAATTGTCAGGACACCTCGCGTCGCCGCCACGGTTAAATGGCGATATGCGAGAAGTATATAGGTCTGACCTGGTGGTGGAAGCCGCAGAAATCAGAATTACCCCGTACGGCTTGCGTAAGTAAAGCGTATCATTACTTAAGGTTAAAAAGCATTCCGCCAGCCGGACATTAGGAATATGCCTGGAAAGAATCATCTTTTTTAGGAATAAAGCCAGAGCGAAAAGGCCTTTCCTCTGTGCTTTCTTTTCCGACAAAATAAAATTAAAGTATAAAATACATGATGTTAGTAAAGACACCCCGCTACCTGCGCTGACGACTCCAGATAAAACTGGTCTCATCAGGATGCCTGGAGACCGCCATTCAGGCCATCGAATAAAAGAAATGTCGCTTATAAATCAACATGCGCAACCTTTACTGGCGGCATCGGCAAACCCTGCCTCACGCGCGCTTATTTCGCTGCTAATTGCGCATATTGTTTAGCAACGCGTTGATATAAACTCACTATTGTCGATTAAGACTAATTGCGTTGCTGACAGATAACAAAGTTTGTTATCGTCATCTCTCTTGTCGTTTAACCTCGACTTCCTGTGAAAATAAAACGCTGAGAGTAATATGCCGCCAAAAAAAAGAGTTTTTACACTCGCGCTCTATGGCGCGCTGAGCCAGCTTATTTCCTTTGCCGCCGCTGCGCATAACTCTCCGCCAGGCACCTTTATTATTGAAGCCTGGGGAGGCTCCAGCACTAGAGGGGTCATGGCCGTGCGTGAAGGTGACCGGCTGCGTAATATCGTCGCCGAACATAATGAAATCGCCGTACTCAATCAGCTTTTGCAGGAAAAATATGGCAGCGGCGTGCGGGTAATTAACAGAGGCGCCCCCTCAGCGCAGGCGATTGAGTTACTCAATGGCCGCTATAAGTACGCTCATAATCCGCCGTGGCAGGAGGCGATGCAGCGCTCAGACGCCAGCCTGATACTGCTGAATTTCGCCACTAACGACGCGCGACATTTCCATTTTCATGATATTGAAGAGCCGTATCAGGTAAGTCCGCAGCGGTACAGCGAAGTCATGAAAGCGCTCATTGACAGCGCTCAGGCGAAGGGTAAAGCCGTGGTGTTGCAGGAGCCGCATCCGCTGTGCGGCCGGGCAGAAAAATGGGATGTGGCGCCCTATGCCGCGCGGCTTGAGGCTATTGCCCGCGCGGAAAAAGTCCCGCTGGTCAGCCAGTACCAGCGGATAAAAAAGATGCCTGACTGGCGCGCCATGATGTCGCCCGACTGTATTCACCCCTCCGAACAGCTTTATCGTATCAAAGCGCTGGAAACCTTTAAGGTGATCGAGCAACATTTCGGCGCGCAGCTCGCTGCGCTTCATACGCGCTCTTAAAACAGCGAGGCGCCGCCGCAAATCACCATCTCCTGCCCGGTAATGGCGGCGGCCTGCGGAGACAGCAGGTACGCGGTCAGCGCGGCAACTTCCTGTGGTTTAATCAGCCGACCTATCGGCGGCATAACGGGTTTCGACGCCTCGCGGCCAGGCTGAGAGAGCATCGGCGTCTCCGTCGCGCCAGGCGCCACCACATTAACGGTTACGCCGCGCGCCGCCAGCTCGATCGCCCAGCTACGCGCCATCGCCACCAGCGCCGCTTTAGTGGCGACGTACTGCGAACGGTTAGCGGCCCCGCGCGATGTGCGGCTGCCAATCAGTACGATGCGCCCTCCTGCGCCCATTTCAGGCGCAAAATGGCTGGCCAGAATTTCCGCCGCGCGCACGTGCAGCGACCAGAGGCGCGAGCTGACGCCGAGATTGATGTCGCCGACGGGCGCGGCGGCCATTAGCCCGGCGGCATGGACCAGCGCATCCGGTATCGCTATGTCGGCGATGGCGCGTATAAGCGCCGGCTCATCCGTCATATCCACCTGTACGCTGCGAAAACCTTCGTTATCACGCGTTACCTTGCTGCGGCTTAACCCGGTCACCTGCCACCCGTTTACAAGCAGCTCAGTGACGATGGCCTCGCCGATACCGGAGCTGGCCCCCGTAACAATCGCATGCGGCATCTAGCCCTCCAGAAGCAGACGTGGGATTTTGAATACGGCTTTACGCACCGTTTGCGGCTGCGACGCGGCGCATAGCGCCTGATGAGGTTCGCCAGGCAGAAACACCACAAAATCGCCAGTGCTCAGGAGCATTGAGACCGGCAAAGCACGCACGGCAGCAATAAACAGATCCGCTTTTCTCTCCTCATCGCCCGGCTGCGCCAGGCTCTGCTGGCTGGCATTAATGATTTCATTACCGTGAAGCACCACCTGAATATCGGCGTATTGATGGTGATACTCGGTATGCCGCTGCGTTGCGGGTTGAGTCTGTGCCGGACCGATCTGGCAAAACCACGGCACCCCTTCCGGTTGAAAATAGCCGTCTTCACGCTGTTGCAGCGCCTCAAGCGTACAGTCGTCACGCTCAAGAATAGCGCGCAGCGCGGCGGGCAGTCCGGCCATCGATAAGGTCAGCAAATTACCAATGATCATGTTGCCTCCCTGACCCAATCCGGCGATAAACGCACATATTTGATCGCCTGGCGGAACCAGGTATAGGCGATATGCAGCTCGCCGTCCGCGCCCTGTTTGATACTCGGATAGGAATACTCGCGATTCAGCTTCTGCTGAGAGTTATTGGTCATACAGTAGCCGTCGCCCTCGTCGAGATTGCGCTGCCACGGCCAGCTTTTGCCGCCGTCCGGTGACAGCGCTACCGTCATAGGCGCGCGCGGCGCGCCCCAGAAGGCGCTGCGCCCTTCACGCGCCTGCGGCTCCTGACGACTGTCGTCGCCGTCATCGATTTCGTCATACAGCGAGGCGCGCCGCTCCGTTGCGCCCGCCGCGCTCATAGGGTTGAACACCAGCGCCAGGGCGCCGTCCTGTAGGGTGGTGACCTGTATCGATGAATTATTGTTGGGCAGCGTCGTCGGTTCTGGCTGCGACCAGCTTTCGCCGCCGTCCGTGGACTGGCTGTAATAGATATTGTCAGCCCAGCGGCTGCGAAACAGCGCGGTCAGCGTGCCATCGGGCAGCGCGGTAATGTTCATATGCACGCAGCCCAGGCTGTTGGGCACCTCAACATCGCGCCAGCTGTTGCCTCCGTCGCTGGAGATCTTCACCGCGCTGATGTCATCGTTACCCACCCACTTCTCCCCTGGCCGGGTGCGGCAGTAAAATACCGGCAGCAGCCAGTTGCCGTTCTCCAGCACGGTAATCGGCTGACGGATAAAGGTGCCGGGCTGATCAAGCAGCGTGCTGATTTCGCCCCAGGTTACGCCCAGATCCCGCGACTGGCGGAAGCGCACGATAGCGGTGTCCTGATTGCCGGAGATCTGCGCCGTCCACAGCAGCCACAGCACATTATCAGGTGCCAGAAACAGCACCGGATTCTGCTCGGAACGCTCAGGATCGTCGGAGCATTTTTCCGCTTCGCTCCAGCGATCGCTCCCTGCTGCCAGCCGCGAGCTATAGATGGATATATCGGCCACCCCTTCCTGGGTGCCGCCAAACCAGACGCACATCAACGAACCATCCGGCAAGGGTAAGATATTGGCCGCATGGTTTTGCGGACAGGGTGACGGCAGCATTGCCGTGACTACGCGAGCGTCCTGCTCGCTCGGACGCAGCACGCCATCGCGAATGACGGTTTCAGACATATTACACTCCCCTCTGTTCAACGCCGTGGCGCGTTTTACTGTCTTGTCGGTTAGGAATCAGATAATCAATCGCCATAATGATGGCCGGTGTGACCAGCGCGATATACATATTGTTGATGCCGAACGGATCGCCCAGCAGATACCAGACTGATGTCACTACGCAGGCGCCAATCAGACCGGCGTTAGCGCCGCGCGCGCTTTTAAAGAAAGGGGCGTAGAAGGCAATAACCGCCACGACCGAGATAGAGAGACGAATCGCGCGCGTGAAGAACGACAGCTTCAGCACTTCAGGCACAAGCAGGACAAAAATTAGCGGCAGGAAGCCGATAATCAGCGACAGCCAGCGGGTAGCCTTGAACTCCTGCTCCTGGGTGGGTTTGCGATACGGCACGTAGAAATCTTTTACCACCAGCGAAGCGATGGCCAGCGCGACGGTACTGACGCTGACAAAAATCGACGCCACCAGCGAGGTGGTCACAATGCCGGCCATCCACGGATTCATATCCTGCAAGAAGATGGGCATCGCATAGAGGCTATTGATGTCCGGGTGCAGATATTTTGCCGCCACGCCGATAACCGCAATCGCCAGGCCAATAGGCAAACAGAAAAAGAACGCCACCCAGGTGGCGCGCTTCGCCGAGCGCACATCTTTTGTTGAGGAGATAGCCTGAATAACGAACTGGGTACAGAAAATAGACCCGATGGTGCCAATCAGCCAGGCGACAATCGTGCTTGCGCCGATATTACCGTCCCACGTCCAGTAGTAGTCCGGCATCTGCTCGATCATCGGCGTGAAGCCGCCGGTCCGGTAAAGCGCAAAGCCCATAATGGCGAGGATGCCAAAGTATTTCAGCGCGCTGTGCAGCATGGTGACCCAGGCCAGCCCTTTCATTCCCCCAAAGCAGAAGTAAAACGTGCTGACAATGGCGGTAATAAAGGCGGCTACGGGCAAATTGACCTTGAGAATGGTGGCAATGGCCGCCGCGCCGCTGACATAGTTGCCGACATTCACCAGCAGCAGCGCATAAATCATAATCACCGAAATAATACACTTGGTGGTGTTGCCATATTTTTCCGCGATCGCGCCGGAGATAGTAATTTTTCCGGTGCTGTAGATGCGTTTTACCAGCAGGAAACCAAACAGGGGAAAACCGATCGCCGCGCCGATAACCGACCAGGAGGCGGCGAAGCCATCTTCAAACGCCGCCTGCGCGGTGCCAATGGTGGATTTTGCGCCGATATACTCCGACATCAGTAAAATCCCGACCACCAGCGCCGGCATAGCGCGGGAGCCTTCCATAAAATCACCGCTGCTTTTACTGCGCAGCCGCCAGGTCAGCCAGGTGGTGAACGCAATATAGGCCACCACGATGCCGACAATAATCAGGGTATCTTCAGCATTAAACGTATTCATCTGAGCCTCTCTTGAGGACGAGCGAAACCGTGAGGGATATTCCCCCGTTTATTTTCTGATGAGTTGGTGTGAGCTGGCGAGTTAGCGCATTTGCGCGATGACGCCTGCGCCGCTGGCGCGTTCGGCTCTGCTCGGCTGGCGCAGGCGCGCCGCTGAGCAGAGCCGAAAGACAGATCCGTTGTTTTTCTGTGCCACGTTGATCTCCTGTAGGGAAGCAGATTGATTGAATTTAATCAGCGCACTTTCTTAGTGAAGGCGTCACAGCTGCATTTATAGGATATGCGGCAGAGGAATAAATTGATCGTGCTCACATATAGTCAATGATGATTACATATAATCACAAACAAGGAGCATTAAGACGCGCGGTTTCTCAGTAGACCCGCGCGAAAAGAGAAGATCAGGAGGAAAACAGCCTGGCCGGCAGGCATTTACCGGCCAGGAAAAGAGAACGGCAGGCTTAGCCCTTAGCCCTCAGAAGGTGGGGTCCATTCGGTGAAAGTCGGTTTGTCGCTTTTAACTTCATAGGCGACGTGTTTCACTTCGCCCTGCGCGGTGGTGATCTCAACCGGATTAATGGTCACGCGCCCAAGTCCGAACAGCGTCGACACGTAACCGCCGATTTTGTGTTTGCCAGGCGTCAGAAACAGATCTTTGTTCTGGCCGCCATTAAGCATACCGGCATCTTTGCCATCGACGGTCACAAAAACCGAGGAGCCGTCATCGGTACGCGTCTTCACATGGGAAACGCTCACCAGTGCGGGACCGGCCGTGAACGAAGGATCGTCCTGCGCGGCGTTTTTTTTCGCACATCCGCTGAGCGCCACCACGGCGAGAATAGCTATCGGGGAAAAACGTGAAATCATTATCTTTGTCAGACCTCTGCTGCGACTAAGCTTCTATTTTAGCGCTGCGTCACACTTTCTCCCACCAGACAATGCGTCAGCATGTTCCTAATTCCTGTGACTTGCTGCTTTTTACGCCAGCCGCCGCACTTAGTGCTTAGTCATCTCTGTCGCTCAGGGGCGGCAAAGCGGCCAGAATCCTTTTCGCCTCATCGACGCGCAGCGGGTAGTGATAAAAGCGCTGATAAAAGTCTCTGGTGGCGGCGATAATATCTGACTGAGCAAATAGCTGCGGATGCAGCTGCTGTGCCGCCCACTGAATTTGCAACGCGAATTCCGTACCATAGCGATCCCAGGGAAAAACGCCGGATGGATTTTGCCAGACGCGGTGCTGCTTCACGGCTTTCGTTACGCTGAACAGCGCCGCATAACTGGAATCTTCCAGCCTGCCTGCGCCCGCGCCGATAATGATAACGTCGGGATCCCAGGCAATAACTTGTTCGGGCGACACCTCTTTCATATTACCTGTTACCTGTGCCGCCGCGTTTCTTCCTCCGGCAAGCCTGATCCAGCTATCGATTAGCGTCTGGCTGCCGTCGATTTTCAGGGGGTGCAATGACTGTATATGCAGCACGCGCGGCCGTTCGCTGTCAGTCAGCAACGCGGTCTTCGCGCCGATCGTCGCAATCTGCGCATCCAGATAGTGGTTGTACGCCAGCGCCCGACGCCTTGCTTCCGCCGTGCCGACCACGGCGGCCGTAGTCAGTAGCGAACGCTTCATTGATTCAACATCGTCAAACTGCATACTCAGCGTGGGTAGTCCCGCCTGACGATAGCTCATCGCGTCAGGATCCTGCGCAGGGACAAATACCGCATCAACCTGCCGCGCCACCAGCGCCTCGCTGGAAAAGGTTTTGCCGCGCGCCTGAAGCGCCTGATTCAGCGATGGCTGCACGGTAAACATCCAGGGCTGGCTTTGGGGATGGTTGACCGTCGCGACAATTAAATCGCCCGCGCCCAGCGTCATTAACAGAGAGTGATGGGCATACCAGGCATCGGCAATGCGCCGCGCCGGATGAGGCAACGCCACGCGCTGACCTGAATCATCCGTTAAGGTGGCCGCCGAGGCTGCCATCCCTGCTATGCTCAGCGCCAGCCACAGGCTGGCCTGCCACACTTTTTTCATGCTGTCGGCTCCTTAAAAATCAAGCTGCATTGAGAGCTGAACCTGACGCGGCGCGCCAATCGAGGCGCTGGCAAGGCCCGCTCCGCTATAGCCATTCAATCCGCCCGGTACGATATTGGTCCAGTAGTGGCGATTGGTGAGGTTGGTGACGTCCAGGCGAAAGGTCGTATCGGTTTTCATCAGGCGGGTTTTCCAGGCCGCGCCCGCATCCAGCGTGGTATAGCCGCTGACCCAGCCGTTATTGGCATTATCTGTTGCGCGCGCCGCGACGTAGCGTGCGCCGCTATGAAGTTCCGTTCCGGTAATCCAGGGCAGGTCCCAGGCGGCGAACAGACTGGCGGTATAGCGCGGCAGCCCAACGACCTGCTTGCCCTGTGTCGCGCTGCTGGCCGTATCGAACAGGCGCGGATCGAGCCAGGTCATACCGCCATAGACATGAACGGCGTCGGTCACATCGCCGTCCGCCATCAGTTCCAGCCCCCGGTTACGCTGCTGGCCATCCACCGCGTAATCGCCGCCGTCGAGGGTATAGGCAAAGGGACGCTTGATCTCAAATAACGCCGCCGTCAACAGCAGCCGGTGAATCGCCAGTTTGGCGCCGAATTCGACCTGCCTGCTGCGGTAAGGCGCAAGAATATTTCCTGCATTATTCGCGCCTGCGGGCGCGGTGTCGCCCTGTTGCAGGCTATCTGCCCAGGTCAGATACAGCGTCAGAGGATCGACCGGCTTATAAAGCAGGCTGGCAGAGCCGGAGAAGCCGCTGTCAGACGACTCGCTGCTGCGCGCGCCGGTTTTAGCGTAGTTGGCGGAACTGAGCTGGCTTTCACTCCCCGCCAGCAGCAGGCTCCACTGCGGCGAAAATTGCAAATTATCACTCAGCAGGAAGGCGTGCTGGGTGGCTGTGGCAGAGTGATACCGGTCGGTAAAGTCGGGATAGTCAGGCGGATTAAAGCGCGCCGGCCGATCCAGCGAGGCGCTGCCCAGCGTTGAGGTGCCGCCAGAAACCGGGTTCCAGTTTTTCCACACAAAACCGCGCACGCCCACGGCAATCTGGTGATGTAGCCAGCCAGTGTCCACTTCGCCGTTAAGGTTCGCCATATAACTATTGATCGTGAAGCGGCTGGCCGTTGAGGATGAGGTTGTGGTGGTGTAATGACCGGTATTATCGGTAAAGGTATTGGTCACGCCGGTTGACTCGCGATCGGCGATCTGGCGCAGTACGCCGATTTCACCCTGCCAGTTGCCGTCGAAATCGTGTTTCAGGCGCGCCGCAGCGATAAGAGTATGGTTGTTATCGCCCGCGTAATTTTGTCCCAGTCCGGCTTTTTTGGGGTCGGGCGCGGCCGGAAAGGTTAATCCGCTCCCCAGGGCGAATTTACCCGGCAAACCTTTATCATAGTAATGGTAGGCGCTGACATTCGTCTCCAGCACGGTGCGGTCGCTGAGGTTGGCATCCAGCGCCAGGCTAACCAGCTGGCGACGCACTTTACTGCCGCTGACGTAGCCGCCGCCCTCATCGTCCAGCAGATTCAGGCGATAGCGCAGACGATCGTTCTGATCCAGCGGTCCGCTGAAGTCTCCAGCCAGCTTGTGGTTGCCGCCGCTCCCCCCTCCCACCGTCAGGCGATGCTGCGGCAGATCGGCGCCACGCTTTGCCACAAAGTTGAACAACCCAGCCGGATTGGCTGGGCCATACAGCGAACCCGCCAGTCCATTCAGCACTTCAATATGGTCAAACTGCTCGGCGGCGTAATCGGTGGTAGAGACGACGTTCAGGCCGTCAATCATCGTATTCTGCACTACGCTTCCCTGCATACCGCGCGTTTGCGGTCGCGCGCCGTCGCCCTGCACGGAGGGCATATAGCGATAAAGGTCGCTGACGCTTTTCAGCTGCTGCTGCTTCATCATTTCACGGGAAAGCGACTGAAGCGCAAAAGGGGTGTTGCGCACCCTTTGGTTGCCTGCGTTGCCCAGCATGGCGCTTTTTTGCGTCGCATCTTCATGAGAAGGGGCTGATGTCGGTGCAGCAGAAACAACCAGCATACTATCGTTATCGGCTTGTGCGCCCTGAGCCTGACAAGTGGAACAGAGAAAGAGGTTCAACACACAGATTTCAGCGAACGCGCGGGAAGGGAATTTCATTTTTAATTATGGCCATTTTTACAGGTGATATTAACGCATGGAAATGGTGATAAAAGGAAACCACTATCGTTGTGTTTTCAATTATATAACGAAAGTTTTAACCAGGAGTAGCGGCAATCTGTTATGGCGCAATCAGAACGGTCAATGATCGGCATACAATGAAGATAAACCCTAAAGCAATTATCCTTTCCGCACGCTGACATTGGTTAGAAATAAGATAACCGTCAGCACGATTCGATTTTCACTGCTAAGGAGTCGCCTGTGTCAGCATTAGAAAGAATTAATTATCCCGTATTAGGTGAAGTGACCGCGCCCTATGTTCACGCCGTCAGACACAACACTACCCTGTATATTTCCGGTCTTACCGCTTTTGGCAGCGCAGCACAAAAAGGGACGATCACCGAGCAGGCGGAAGTGATTTTTCAGCAAATCCAGCTCATCGCCGAAGCGGAAAACACGACGCTCGGCGCGCTGATAAAAGTGACGATTTTTATTACCTCATTCGATGACATTGACGCGCTGCGCGCCGTGCTGTTTCGCTATTAGGGCGACGCGCTGCCAGCCAGCGCTTTAGTGCAGGTCAGCGGGCTTTTTTCCCCCGATCTGAAAATTGAAATTGAGGCTATATTAGCGCTTTAAGCCACCCGTCCGGCTCTGGCATTACAAAAAGTAATCCACCCATTAGCTGTGCTCATGCAGATAATTTTGGGTGGTAAAGTCAATACGCAGGCGCGCCATTTGTGCAATTTATGAGGTATCTCAAGGAACTGAAAAGACGTTTAAAAACCTGTCTATGCAACAATCATGCAACATCCTCACATCTTTATTCAGTGTAATCGTCTTCAGCCGCATTATTTATGCACCAGGCTGCACCAAAATGTGGCAAAAGTGTTTTTTTTAGCCGCGTAAGAAAAATTATCTTTCTCCTGTAAGTGGTAAATTAACCGGGTGCGGTCATATCCGCTCTGTATCCACGGCAACTCATAATAAACGACTTTAAAAAAGAAAGGTCTTTATGGAAAAGCTATCCTACGCGTCTGAAAACAGTACATCCGCCTGGTCTACCTACCTTCAACAAATCGACCGCGTGGCTCCCTATCTGGGCGAGCTGGCGCGTTGGATCGATACGTTGCGCCATCCGAAACGCGCGCTGATTGTCGATATTCCCCTGCAAATGGATGACGGCTCTATTCGCCACTTTGAAGGCTACCGCGTTCAGCACAATCTGTCGCGCGGGCCGGGTAAAGGCGGGGTGCGCTACCATCCTAATGTCGATCTAAACGAAGTGATGGCGCTTTCCGCCTGGATGACCATCAAGTGCGCCGCCGTCAATCTGCCCTACGGCGGCGCGAAAGGCGGCATTCGTTGCGATCCTTTCGCCTTGTCGGAAGGCGAGCTGGAGCGCCTGACGCGCCGCTACACCAGCGAAATCGGCATTATCATCGGGCCGCAAAAAGACATCCCCGCGCCGGACGTGGGCACCAACAGCAAAGTGATGGCGTGGATGATGGACACCTACTCCATGAATCACGGCACCACCGTTACCGGCGTGGTCACCGGCAAACCGGTGCATCTGGGCGGCTCGCTGGGGCGCGAAAAGGCCACCGGCCGCGGCGTGTTTATTACCGGTCGCGAAGTGGCGCGCCGTGCCGGCATTCCGGTCGAAGGCGCGCGCGTAGCGGTACAGGGATTCGGTAACGTGGGCAGCGAGGCGGCGCGACTGTTTAGCGAAGCGGGCGCGCTCGTGGTCGCGATTCAGGATCACACCGCGACGCTGGTTAATTCCGACGGTATTGATATGGCCGAGCTGACGCGCTGGCAGCAGGAGAATAAACAGATCCTCGGTTTCCCAGGCGCGCAAAAGGTCGATGATGACGCCTTCTGGCAGACCCAGATGGACATTCTGATCCCGGCGGCGCTGGAAGGACAGATCACTCAGGCTCGCGCCGCGATGCTTAGCTGCAAACTGGTGCTGGAGGGCGCAAACGGCCCGACCTATCCGGAAGCGGATGATGTGCTGGCCGAACGCGGCATCATCGTGGTGCCGGACGTTATCTGCAACGCAGGCGGCGTTACCGTGAGCTACTTCGAATGGGTGCAGGATATGGCCAGCTACTTCTGGAGCGAAGAGGAGATCAACGCGCGGATGGATAAGATTATGACCGATGCGATGGTGCACGTCTGGAATAAGGCTAAAGAGAAAGCGTGCTCGTTGCGTACCGCGGCCTATATCGTGGCCTGTGAGCGTATTCTGATGGCGCGTAAAGAGCGCGGCATCTATCCGGGCTAAAGATAGCGGGCAGCGCAGGCTGCCCGTCTTTTAGTAACGCACCAGTCCCCCATCCACAGCATACTGGCTGCCGGTAACATAGGAGGCGTCGCTGGAGAGCAGAAACAGCGCGACCGCCGCCGCCTCTTCCGCTTTGCCCGCGCGTTTCAGCGGAACCTGACTAACGATAAAATCTTCAAACTGCTGCCGCGCGGTTTCCGGCAGAAAATCGCGAAAGTGAGTCTCAATCGGCCCAGGAATCACCACATTCACCCGAATGCCGCGCGGCGCCAGCGCCGAAGCCCAGCTGCGCGCCATCGCCACCAGCGCGCCTTTGGTGGCGGCATACAGGCTGGTGGTCGCCGCCCCCTCGTAGGTTGATGAGGAAGAGGTCACCACAACCGACGCGCCTGGATTCAGTAAAGACGACAGGCGCGCCATCTGTAGCATCGGCCCGCGCACGTTGGCGTTCATCATCGCGTTAAACGCCTCCGCCGTGACTGACTCAATTTCGCCCAGCTCGGCGTAGCCTGCGTTCAGCCACAGGCCGTCCAGCTTGCCCCACCTTTCAATCGCCTCGCCCAGCGCATCGATGTCTGCCTCCAGCGAGGCGTCATTGCGTAATACCAGCGCGTTGTCGTGCAGCACGCTGTTGGCATATTGCAGGCGACTGGCATTACGTCCCGTTACCGCGACGCGACCGCCCTCCGCCTGAATACGCTGGGCCCCTGCCAGCCCCATCCCGCTGGTGCCTCCGGTGATAAGAATGCGTTTGTCGCTAAATCGGGCCATAGATTTTCCTCCAGCATAGCCGCATGCCTGGGCAGCGACAGATTCAGTGGTGATCTCATCCCTGAATGTTAGCTGGCGTCAGCAATAACGCGGCATTTTATGCGTGATGATTTAATGACGCGGGCTGACATAAAGGCGCAATTATTATGTGGCTATCATCAGCTAAACGCCCTGAGACGATGTTGGTTAAATTTACCCACAAACTGAGTCCGGGTATTTCATTATTTTCGGAGAGCCTGTGGCTCGATGACAAAATAGCGGCAGGCTCGCTGTTTTGTATTCGGCGATAACGCTCTGATGCAGAGTGATAATCTTTGAAAGCGCCACCGCCTTGCTATCAATCGCGCTGTTAACCTCCGGCAACAGTCTAAAAATCTGCTAATTTGTAAACGTAGCCGTTTTTATAGTAAGGTAAATTGTTGTAAACACGCTGCCGTAAATTAATTGACAGGCTGCTTATAGCTTTCTTTCCCTTGGTTTGTCGTTCGGCGACGAAAGCTATAAGAGCCTCATTATTTTGATGAGGATAATATGAGCACCGGGAATCCATCGACAGAGAAACCCAGAAAACATTTCTGGCAGAAAAAACAAAAAGAGCTAACGGTTGACGATATTACTATCGTCGATAACGACATGCTGAAGCGGGCGGTAGGCGCAGCCGCGCTGGGTAACGCCATGGAGTGGTTCGATTTCGGCGTATACAGCTATCTTGCCGTGACCATCGGTAAAGTTTTTTTCGCTAACGCCAGCAATACCGCGCAGCTTATCGCAGCGTTCGGCACCTTTGCCGCCGCCTTCCTGGTGCGCCCGATTGGCGGGCTGGTATTTGGCCCGCTGGGCGACCGCATCGGCCGCCAGAAAGTGCTGGCGATGACCATGATTATGATGTCGATCGGCACCTTCTGTATCGGCCTGATCCCCTCTTACGCCAGCATAGGCATTCTGGCGCCGATACTGCTGCTGGTGGCGCGCCTGGTACAGGGCTTCTCTACCGGCGGCGAATATGGCGGCGCGGCCACCTTTATCGCCGAGTACTCCACCGATAATCGTCGCGGCTTTATGGGCAGCTTTCTGGAGTTCGGCACGCTCGGCGGCTATCTGCTGGGCGCAGGATTCGTCACAGCGCTGACCTCGATTCTGCCAGAGCAAACCATGCTGGACTGGGGCTGGCGCGTGCCGTTCTTTATCGCCGCGCCGCTCGGCCTGTTTGGACTTTATGTCCGACTCAAACTGGAAGAAACCCCTGCCTTTCAGCAGCATATGGAAAAGCAGGAGGCGCTTGAGCACAGCAAGCCGACGCTCACCGTGGTGCAGATGCTGAAGAAGTACCATAAACCGATGCTGAAATGTATCGGGCTGGTGCTGCTGTTCAACGTTTCCAACTATATGCTGACGTCTTATATGCCGAGCTACCTTACCGGTATTCTCGGCATGGGCGAGCTGAGCAGCCTGCTGCTGATTATGGTGGTGATGTTTGTCATGATGCCGCTGACGCTGTTCTGGGGACACTGGGCGGATCGTCTGGGTCGTCGCCCGGTTATCGGCAGCGGCGCGGTAGGTCTGATCCTGCTGGCCATTCCCTGCATGATGCTGATCACCTCAGGCAATATGTGGCTGGTGTTTGCGGGTCTGATCGTGCTGGGCGTTCTGCACACCTGCTTTAGCGGCACCATGCCCGCCACGCTGCCCGCCCTGTTTACCACAGATATTCGCTACAGCGCGCTGGCAATCGGCTTTAACCTGTCGGTCTCTCTGTTCGGCGGCACCACGCCGTTAATTACCGCCTGGCTGGTGGACACCACCCATAACCTGATGATGCCGGCTTATTACCTGATGGGGGCTGGCGTGGTTGGCTTGCTGACCGTTCTGACGCTGCATGAGTCTGCGCGCAAACCGCTGCGCGGCTCCTCGCCTGCGGTCGCCAGCGAGGCTGAAGCGCATCGACTGGTGAAAAAGCTACGCTCGCGTAATAAACAGCAGGCGGCACAGTAACCCGTCGCCCGCCTTGCTTGCATAAAAAAACCCGCCATCGGCGGGTTTTCTTTTATCAGAAGCGATATTGCAGACCGGCGGTCACCGTGTAGTTTTTGTTGGAAATACCCGCTGCGTCTCCGCCATAAGAGGCGGACTCGCCGGTCGGCGTATAAATCACCTGAGTGCCGCCCTTGCCTTCGCTGTATTTGCTCCAGGCAAACTCAGCAAACACTTTCGCGTGTTCCGTCAGGTAATAGCCTGCATCGACCGTGGCGCCGTAGTAGCGTGAGTCAGAGGTTTTCTCACGGAACGTCAGATCGCGCATATAGTGTTCGTCGTTGTCGTGCGCACGCACCCAGTCGCTGAATTTGAACAGCGCATTAAATTCGAAATCATTAATGCGATACTGTCCTACCAGACCGATATAAGGCATGGAGAAGCGCTGGCTGTAGCCGATGCCGCGTTCGCGGTCAGCGAAGTTGCCAGTCACGTTGCCATTATCGTAGTTGAATGAGCCGCCATAGGCGGTCCAGCTAAAACGCGTTTCCTGATAGCCTGCCACCGCTCCGACTTTGTAATCGTCGTCCTGAAGGAACCAGCCCTTCACGTTCAGATCGTATTCGTTGGCATAATTGACATCGGTGCTCGGATGCGAAGAGTGATCGGTCCAGCTGGACTGACGCGGATCCTGCCAGTCGTAGTCATCCATATGACCAGAGCCTGAACCCAGCGACGTCCAGCCGCGCGCGTTCAGCGTCAAAAAGGAGTAGGCATCCCAGGAAATGTCGCCTTTCAGAATGGCGACATTTTTAATTTTCCAGTCCAGCTGGCTGACTTTACGCGCACTGCTGGCATCGTAAACCAGTTCTTTAGATTTTCCGCCCAGCATGCCCACAGAGGTGGAGACGCTCAGGCTGCTGGCTGATAAATCAGGCGCGTAAGGAGAAGACTCAGCTAAAACGCTTCCTGAACATGCGGCCATCATCATTACCGCAAGGGTGCTCTTTTTCATTAAATATCCTGCTATAAAAATTAAGTGATCCCTGAATGGCGAGCACAGACTAAGAGCCAGGATAACGTGAAACAAGTGTAAATTTATCGTAAAAAAACAGGCAAGGAGAGTTCAGGAAAATTAATTAATATTTTGTTTTGACAGGTCGATAACAGCTAACTGTTTGCCAGACAGGAATGGCGATTAATTGCTCAGAATGGTTGATTTTTTCTATTTCCCGTCTCTTTTTCGAGCTACTTTTCATCATTTCTGCCTTAATCTTCTCTCCTCTTAAAGTTCCCCTTTCTGACACGAAATATTTTCATGTCTCCTCTTAAGTCAAATATTTTACCCTGGCTGTAGAGTTTATTCTCACCTGAGCAGGCAGAAGGCTGTCAGTTTGCTTTCCTCGCCTGGCGAACTTTTTTTTTATCGCTATATTAAATGAAATTTACATTTCACCTCAGGAGACGCCATGCTCGCTCTCTCACGCCGGATGCCTGCCGCGCTGCTTGCCATGCTCGTTCCCTTAGCGACCTGGGCTTCCGCTGACAGGCCGTTACTGATTCGCGACGGCTATATCATGCCGATGACGCCTGGCGGACAGGATCTGCCGCGCGGCGATGTGCTGATTCGCGGCGACACCATTGTTGCAGTGGGGGAAAAGCTCAGCGTTCCTGATGCGGAAATCATTGATGCTAAAGGCCGCTTTGTTCTGCCTGGCTTTGTTGACGCCCATTCTCACCTGTGGGTGACGACCCTGCGCGGCCAGTTTCGCAACGCCGGAGGAAAATTTTTTCCGGTCAGCAACGCCCTGGGAAGCAAAATGCAGCCAGACGATATTTATACCGCTATGTATACCGGCGCGCTTGAGCTGCTAAACGGCGGCATTACCACCAGCGGCGACTTTTTTGATAACGTTCGCGGTCCGGCATGGGCTGAGGCAGGCTTTAGCGCACTCAGGGATGCCGGTATCCGCGCCATTATGTACTACGGCGGGCCGGATAAATCCACACGCTTCCCTGTGGATCTTAACCATGCGACTGCCCTGGCCGCGCGTCAGGATCCGCTGGTGAAAGTGGGCCTGGCATGGCGTTTGCCGCGTCAGCTTAACGATGAGCAGAACTGGGCAGTGCGCGATCGTGAATACCGCTGGGCTAAAGCGCGTGGTCTGCCGATACAGGTTCACGTGAGCGGAGACGCCGACGCCATGTTTGAGGCGCTGATTGCGCGCCGCTATCTCGCGCCTTCTGTGACGCTGGTGCATGCCACCAACGCCAGAGCCAGCCAGCTTCAGGCGCTGAACCACGCCGGCGCTTCGCTGGCCATTACGCCATTAAGCGAGCAGCGCGTTGGCTATGGTCTGACGCGCCTCGATCATTTTGACGGCGTAACGCGAATCGGTTTCGGCATTGACGGCAACAGCCTGGCAGGCAGCGGGGATATGTTCGCCACAATGCGGCTGGCGGCCTTAACCCTGAGCGGCGCGACTGCCGATGAATCCCGCCCCGATCCTCGTCAGCTGCTGATAATGGCAACGCGCGGGGGCGCCGAAACGCTTGGTCTCGATAAGGAAACCGGATCGCTGGCACCCGGCAAGCGCGCCGATATTCAAATTATCTCTCCCGATTCTCTCACTATGAGCGGCTATGGCGGCGGCGATCCGGCCGCCCTGCTGCTCTATTCGGCGCAGCCGCACAATGTCGCCACGGTGATTATTAACGGCCGCATTGTGAAGCAGGACGGCAAGCTTAACGCGGTCGATCTTGCCGAGGTGCTGGCAACCGCACAGCGTTCAGCCGAGGCGCTGCAACAGCGCGCCGTCGAATAAGCCTTAAGCGGAAGGCGGTTTTTGATATAAGTTCTTTTAGCTTTGAACCGCCGCAAGCCGCTTTATTGATCTGAAACAAATCACGCAGCTGTGCCTTCTGTCAGTTTGTGTCAACGAGATGCACAAACGCATACTGGAGAGGGCTTATGACAATCAAATTTGGTCTGGCAGGTGGAATCGTGGTATGGCTGGCCTACGTAGCATGGATGGCGAGCTACTATTCAGGCACTTTTTCTCTGTTCTCTCATTAATACCGGGCAGAGCAACAGAAACCCGTTTAATGCAGATTTTCAGGCATAAAAAAACGCGCCGCAGGCAAAAGCACTGGGGCGCGTTTTTTAGCGGCTGCATCAGGCGGCTTTAACGGCGCGCACTTTTCTGGCCGGTGCGGTTTCACCGTCCTGACTCGCGTCTGAGGTCTCAGCCGCGTCGGCTTTTTTCGCCGCGCCGGCGGCGTCAGCGGCATCCGGAAGCTTACTGGTGCGCAGAATATGCTGGATCGTCTCTTTCTGCTCGGCGAGCAGCAGACCAAGCGTTTCCGTCTGAGACTCATCCATATCGGGCTGATGCTGCGTTAACCAGTCGGTAAAGGCTTCCGCCAAATCGAGCATTTTGTCGTAGGCATCCGCCTCTTTTTTGCTGACAAACGTCATTTTCTCTTCACCCTTCCTGACGACTACGTATTTAATTTCGACAGCCATTTTCGCCTCTCCGATACTGTTAATATATACAGTATATCCCTCCTGCGGCGAGATTGCATCCTTTTTTCCCGTCAGCCATCAGGTAAAGTAGAGAATTTTTTCTATTGCGAAATCAGTTCATTAAGGAAGTCGGCAAGGGCTTTGCGCGGATCATCCTCTTCGGACACGATCATCTCAATGCCCCACTGGCCTAACACCTCGCGTGCCACAGGATTGTTTCGATTGGTAAAGAGATAGGACTTCGGCCGGGCGGTAGCCAGTCCCGTTCTGCCCCACATTTTCGTCAGGCGATAAAACAGCAGGCGGATGTTGAAGTCACTGATGCTATAGCCGACAAACAGCACCGAATTGCCCATCACATCATGGGTAAGTTTGATGTCCAGCGGCGAGTCAAAATAGAGCCGCTCAAAATAGCTGCTTTCATCCAGCACAATCGAGGTGTCGTCATCAAAATCGCCGTGCAGCTTAATGATATGCCGCTTATCTTCCGTTAACGCCACCAGATCGGCCGCATTGGCGACCTTACTGTAGGGCACGCCGTGCGCCTCGTGCGCGGCTTCCAGCCAGCGATCGTAATTAGTGGTATAGATACGGCTAAAATTCCCCTGGGTGATCATGGTGTGAATTTCAGAGCTTCGAACATCGATGTCAGGCCGATGCCACTCGCGATCCATCCAGCTGCGTAGCGGTCCCAGCGAGCCTTTTTTCTGTTTGTAATACTCAGCCAGCGAAAGATGGGTGCCGTAAGAGTTAAAGATTTTTGGGTCGTAACCCAGCTCGTTCGCCAGGTGGGCAATCAACTCATGCCATTCCGGCAGGCCAAGGTTGCGCGAAATGCCTGCGCCAGCGAACAAAATAAGCTTACCGGCGTCGTAAGCGCGTTTTATTTCCGGGATCATGCCACTCCTCGCGCGGTTTTCAGAAAATCAGCAAAGCGATCGAGCGCCAGCTTACGCATCGATATCTCGTTTTTAAGCTCGCCCATTTCAGCAAAGGTCTGGCTATAGCCTTCGGGAATAAAGATGCAGTCCCACTGAAACTCCTGCGACCCGGCCGGTTTCGCGGCGATGGTCCCGCGCACTTCGCCATGAAACTGATACATTTTACGACCGTCACAGTAGCCCAGCACGGTCTTCGCCGTGACGGCCTGGCTGTCCAGCCCCTGTACCAGCTTGGCGAAGCGCTCTGCTTCCAGACGGTTCCAGAAAATGCGCGTTAGCCCGGCGGGCAAACCATTGAGCCCGTCGAGATAGAGACCGGTATGCTCAACAAAGAGTGGACGACCAATAAGAGAAAAGGCTTTGGTCAGCTTATCGCGTACCAGTTCCAGCTCATTTTCCGTCTGGATTTCTTCAATACGACGCGCAATGGGCAATACGTCAACGCCGACCGGTTCAAGGATTTTGCGTACCTCGGTCAACTTATATTCGTTGGCCGATAAAAAACGGATTTTCATTACCACCCTACTCAATACGGTTCTGCGACAGGGTATTGTCCTGAAAGCGGCTGACGCAGGACCAGCGCCAGGCCAGCATCGGGACGGAATGACTAGAGTCTAGCCCGACTGGGGCAGGCTGAAAAATAATTCTGTGATGAATTACAGGGTGATGGCTGGCCTGCGGCAGCTTTGCGGTCGGGCAAAAGGAGCGAACAGGCCCATCGCCCGCATTTCTGTTATCCAACTCGAAAAGGCGCTGGCTGAACGCCAGGGACGCGCCTTCAAAAGAAATGATGCGTCGTTGAGTTCGCGCGCCCTGCCTCGCTGGACGGCATGCCGGTCCCAGCCCGCTTAAATCCTTGCAGTCCCGCGACGGGACCACCCTGTTAGCCCCGGTATGGGACAGCGAGTTATCTCTCCAGCAACGCCAGGAGACGCAGTGTCAGGCAGAGCAGGCTTTAACAGCGGGATGAAGTCAGTAAGGCCCGCCGCATACGGGCTTTTACTGCTCCTGCGGCGGAGGGTTACATGACGGGTCACAGGCGGCGTTAACCCTTTCCTTAAGGCTCGCGCGTATCAGCTCCGCTTTCGCCGCCTTGCCCCGTGCGTGGTTCATTCAGCGCACAGCCACGCGCGCCTGCGTCAGTAAACAATCCCCGGCGGATTAACCGTGGATGCCTTGACCGCCTCATTCTCTTCTCCCCAGCGGTTCAGCACCTGCTGATACTGACCGCCAGCAATAGCGCCGTTGATGGCGCTCTGTAACGCCTGCGCCAGGCCATTGCCTTTTTTCGTCGTCACCGCCACCCAGGATCGCACCGGTCCGTAGCCCGCGATTCGGGTATCTCCGCGCGAGGCTACCTTCCAGGCCGCCATCGACTGCGGACCAAACAGCGCATCGGCACGGCCCGAAAGCAGCGTCAGCGTCGCGGCCGCCTCATCGGTCAGGTAAACCGGCGTGACGGGCTTAAGCCCCTGCGCGCGGTTTTTCTCATCCCAGCCGAGCAGGATACGTTCCTGATTAGTGCCGGAGCCGACGATAATGCGCTTGCCTGCTATATCCTCCGCCTGCCTGATAGCGCGAATTGGGCTATCGGCCTTGACCAGAAAAGCATGGCCGTCTGCGCGGTAGGTAGCGAAGTCAAATTTCTTCTTGCGCTCCTCCGTCACGGCGATATTAAACATGGCCACGTCGTAGCGTCCGGCGGTCACGCCCAGCGGCCAGTCTTCCCACGAGGCAGGCACCAGCCGCAGCTTTAATCCCAGGCTATCAGCCAGCAGCCGCGCAAAATCGGCATCGCTGCCGATGCGCGTTTTATTGTCGGACGCCAGCAGTCCCAGCGGCGGGGAATTGGTATTGGATGTCGCGACGGTCAGATAGCCCGGCTCCACAAAATGAAAACCGGCCGGGATCAGGCGGATCGCCTGCGGATTCGCCGGCGCCGCTATCGGCGTCTCATTCTTCGTAACATCCAGACGCTCCGCCGCCAGCAGCGGCTGCGCGGCGCACAGCAGCAGCGCGGTTAATAACGCTATTCTCATCGCCGCCGCCTTATAAAACGCGCGCAAGGAAGCGTCGCGTGCGCTCATGGCGCGGATTGCTCAGCACCTGCGCAGCGCTGCCCTGCTCAACAATTTTGCCGTCGACCATAAACACCACGTTATCGGCCACTTCACGAGCAAAGCCAATCTCATGCGTCACGATCACCAGCGTAGTGCCGGAGCGCGCCAGTTTTTTAATGACGTCCAGCACTTCGCCCACCAGCTCAGGGTCAAGCGCTGAGGTCGGTTCGTCAAACAGCATCACGCGCGGATTGAGCATCAGCGCGCGCGCAATGGCGATACGCTGCTGCTGTCCGCCGGACAGATGACGCGGCCAGGCGTCGGCTTTATGGCGCAGCCCGACGATCTCCAGCAGTTCGCCGGCGCGCGTAATGGCGTCGCGCTTTGACAGCTGACGATGCGCGACAGGCGCTTCAATCAGGTTCTCCAGCACCGTGAGGTGCGGGAACAGATTAAAGTTCTGAAACACATAGCCGACGTTGATGCGCTGGCGCAGAATCGCCTTCTCTTTCAGCTCATAGAGCTTATCGCCGCGCCGCTGATAGCCGATGTAGTCGCCGTCAATCTGGATAAAGCCTTCATCAACGCGCTCCAGGTGATTCAGGGTGCGCAGCAGGGTGGATTTGCCGGAGCCGGACGGACCGACAATCACCGTTACCGAACCAGGTTCCAGCTCAAGCGAAACGTTATCCAGCGCCTTATGGCGGCCGTAACTTTTACTGACGCCGGTGATACTAATCGCGCCGGTCGCGTGCGCCTGACGATAATCAATGGCTTCGGACATGGCTAATCTCCTCATTTGCGGCAACGGGTTTCAGGCGGCTGCGCCACTGACGCCAGCGCGAAGGCTGCGGATCGCGGGTGACACTGCGCGCCAGCCAGCGCTCAACGCTGTGCTGGATCACCGACAGCACGGTGGTAATGATCAGATACCAGGCCGCTCCGACCATCAGCAGCGGGATCACTTCCTGGTTGCGGTTGTAAATCATCTGGATGGTGTAAAAAAGCTCCGGCATCGCCAGCACGTATACCATCGCCGTCCCTTTGGCGAGGCTGATGATCTCGTTAAAGGCAGTAGGAATAATGGCGCGCAGCGCCTGCGGCAAAATAATGCGAAAGGTACGCCGCGTCGCAGAGAGACCGAGCGCGGACGCGGCTTCCACCTGCCCATGATCGACGCCGAGAAAGCCCCCGCGAATAATCTCCGCGCTGTAGGCGGCCTGCACCAGCGTCAGGCCGATGACCGCAGCGGGAAACTGCCCCAGCACATTGATGGTTTGAAAGTGGCCCCAGGCCAGCGTGGTAAAGGGCACGCCAAACGACAGCTGGTCATAGAGGTAGGAGAAGTTATACAGAATAATCAGCACCACAATCAGCGGCAGCGAGCGGAACAGCCAGATATAGCCCCAGGCCAGGCTGCTGAGCAGCCAGGACGAAGAGAGGCGCGCCAGCGCCAGAAAGCCGCCAAAAATCAGGCTGAACACGGTGCCAAGCAGCGTCAGCAGCAGCGTCTGCCCCAGACCGTGCAGGATCACCGGGTCAAAGAACCAGCGGGCGAAAACGCCCCACTCCCAGCGCGGATTGAGCGCCACGGATTCCGTGACGCCCGCCAGAATAAACAGGGCGACGATCGCCCCGATAGTGCGCGCCGGATAGCGCGCCGGCACCACTTTTAAGTGTTGATGATCCCTGCTCATCGTTTCTCCTTAACTTGCCTGAGCGACGCTGTCGGCGTCGATGACTTTGGTAAAACGCAGACGACCGTCATAAGGGGGCTGCCCGTAGCGCTCAAGATCGCCGCTGAGATCAAACTGCGGCTGATAACCGAAACTGCTGTAGAGATGCACCGCTTCCGGCTGCCGAAACCCGGTCGTAAGGTAGAGACGGCGATAACCGGCAAGCCGCGCGCGCCGCTCCAGCTCCTGCACCACCCGTAGCGCCAGCCCCTGACGCCGCAGATCGCTGCGCGTCCAGATGCGCTTTAATTCGGCGGTCTCGCTGTCAAACGGCTTATAGGCCCCCATGGCGATAATTTCCCCGTCGCGCTCCAGCACGATAAACAGGCCGCGCGGCGGCAGATACCACTCCGTCTTTTCCACCTCCTGGTTATTGCGGAAAAAATCGCCATAGCGCGAGGCGTAAAACGCAAACAGCCCAGTGAGAATCGGCTGAAGCTCCGGGGCCTCCGGCGAGACGTCGCGGAAAAATTGCTGACTCATCTTTCCCTCCTTAGTCGCCCAGACCCGGCGGGTTGATTTCAGAGCGGTCGATCTTCTCCACGCCCTCGCCCCAGCGATTCAGCACCTTGAGGTAGTCACCGTTCTGGATCACCCCGTTTAGCGCGGTATTGATCGGCTCAGCGAGACCGCTGCCTTTTTTCACCGTCACCGCGATATGCGCGACTTTCGGCCAGCCGCCGTCGAAGCTGCCCACCAGACGGGTTTTGCCGGTCAGCGCCGCTTTCCACGCGCCAATCACGTTCGGTCCGAAATAGGCGTCGGCGCGTCCCGCCTGCAACGCCAGCGTCTGGCTGGCGTCATCTTTGGTATAGATCGGCGTGAAAGGCTTCAGCCCTTTCGCCTGATTGGCCTTATCCCACTCCAGCAGCACCGCTTCCTGATTGGTGCCGGAGCCGACGATAATGCGCAGCCCGGCAATATCTTCCGGCTTCGCGATGGCGCGAATCTTGCTGTCGGCCTTCACGTAGAAGCCAAGCGTATCGCGGCGATAGGTGGCGAAATCAAACTTCTCTTTACGCTCTCTGGTGACGGTTACGTTAGAGATGGCCGCGTCGTATTTGCCCGACGCCACGCCAAGCGGCCAGTCTTCCCATGAGGTCGGCACCACGTTGAGCTTCAGGCCAAGGCTGTCGGCAACCAGACGCGCAATATCCACCTCGCTACCCAGCAGCGTTTTGTTATCGTCGGAGAAAACCGTCAGCGGCGGCGAGTTCTGCGCGGCGACCGCCACGGTAAAGGAACCCGGCACCACAAAGTGATGGCCTGCCGGGATCTGCGCCACCGCCCGATCGTTTTTCGGGGTATTGATAGGCTGTTTATTGGCTTCAAGGCTGACGCGCTGGCCGTTGTAATCGACCTGCGTTCCTTCGGCAGAGACGCCACCTGAAACCGTCAGCAACAGCAGGGCGATAAGGGTTTTACTGGTCTGCATAGCAAGGGTGCTCTTAACGTTGTGAAAATTGATTAGCCGGTTCTGCAAGGCCCAGACTGGCGCGCAGAGTTGTGCCGGGATAGTCGCGTCGCGTCAGGCCGCGCGCCTGTAATACCGGCACCACGCGATCGACAAAACGCTCAAAGGTATCGGGCGTGCCGCCCTGAATGATGAAGCCGTCGGTCGCGCCGTTGTCGAACCAGTGTTGCAGACCGTCCGCCACCTGTTCCGGCGTGCCGTAAAACAGCGGGCGCGGCGTCGCCGCTTCCAGCGCAGCCTGACGCAGGGTATGACCATGCTGACGCGCCTTGCGCTTGATCTCGTCGGTGGTGCTGCGAAAGCTGTTCTGACCGATATCGCCCAGCTCAGGAAAGGGTTCGTCCAGCGGATACTGGGAAAAGTCGTGATGGTCGAAGAAGCGCCCCAGATAGTTGAGCGCATCCTGAATCGATACCAGCGCGGCGGTGGTCTGGTACTGCTGCTCCACATCCTCGGCGCTGTCGCCGACAATCACGCTGACGCCCTGAAAAATATGCAAATCGTTCGGCTGACGGCCGTTTTCCACCAGCTGGCGCTTAACGTCGCGGTAAAAGGCCTGCGCCTCCTCCAGCGTCGCCTGATGGGTAAAAATGGCGTCGGCATGACGCGCCGCCAGCTTTTTACCATCTTCAGAGGCGCCTGCCTGGAACAGGATCGGGCGGCCCTGCGGCGTGCGCTGGATATTCAGCGGTCCGGCCACCTGGAAAAAATCGCCGTGGTGATCGATGGCGTGCAGCTTACTGGGGTCAAAGAACTGGCCGCTGGCTTTATCGCGGACAAAGGCCCCCTCTTCCCAGGAGTCCCACAGTCCTTTCACCACGGTAAGGTACTCATCGGCGATGCGGTAGCGTAGCGCATGTTCCGGATGCTGCTTGCGGGAAAAGTTTTTGGCCGAGCCTTCCAGCGGCGAGGTCACCACGTTCCAGCCCGCCCGGCCGCCGCTCAGATGATCGAGGCTGGCGAACTGGCGCGCGGTAATAAAAGGCTCGCTGTAGGAGGTAGACACCGTGCCCACCAGCCCCAGATGCTCGGTCGCGCCCGCCAGCGCCGACAGTAGCGTCAGCGGCTCAAAGCGGTTAAGGAAATGAGGAATCGATTTTTCATTGATATAGAGACCATCGGCGACAAACAGGAAGTCAAGCTTGCCCTCTTCCGCTTTGCGCGCGATGCGTTTTGCATACTCCAGGCTAATGCTGGCGTCGGCCTGCGCGGCGGGATGTCGCCACGCGGACATATTGCCGGACGCGCCATGTAAAATGGTACCCAGTCGAAGCTCTCTTGTGGTCATGATGTGCTCTCTGTTTTTTGTGACAGCGACGCCTGCCGCACGGCGGATCGCTGCGTGCGTAGGCCGTCTCGTTCAGGGGATCAGGTCAGAATGGCGTCGCGACATCGCGCGTTAAGCTGTTCCAGCGCCTGCTGGGCCAGCTGTGCGAAGTAGCGCGCGGCGGGAGCGATAAGCGCCTCGTCGGGATTAAAAGCGGCATGATGCAGGCCAGATGCGCTGGCGCTGCCAATACTGACAAAGGCGCCAGGCAGTTTTTGCAGATAGAAGGCGAAATCTTCTCCGCCAAGATGCAGATCGGCGGTCTGCACGCGATAGCCCGCCTGTTCAGCGATCTCGCTGGAAAAGTGCGCCCAGTGCGGATCGTTGACCAGTACCGGCGGGCCGGCGTGCCAGCTTAGCGTCGCCTCCGCGCCCGCCGCCTCGGCGAAATGGGTAACCAGCGCGCGCACGCGCGCCTCCAGCCCGGCGCGCACCTCGCGATCGTGCGTGCGGGCGGTGCCGCCAAACTCCACGCTGCCGGGCAGCACGTTCCAGGTTTTTCCCGCGTCGATGCGCGTAATGCTCAGCACCAGGCTATCGAGGGTATTAAAGCTGCGGCTGGTCAGGCTTTGCAGCCCCTGAATAATCTGGCTGGCGGCGACGATGGTATCCACGCCCTCTTCCGGGTGCGCCGCGTGCGCCCCTTTGCCGTTGACGCGGATAATAAACTTATCGGCGTTGGCGTAGAATGCGCCGCCGCGCGTGGCGAACACGCCAGTTGGCAAGCCTGGCTCGTTGTGCATACCGAAAATCGCCTGCACGCCGTCCAGCACGCCTGCGTCGATAAACTGACGCGCGCCAGCAGCAATCTCTTCGGCAGGCTGAAACAGAATACGCACGCGGCCGTTAAGCTGCGCCTCCTGCTGTTTCAACAACAGCGCCGCGCCCAGCATCACTGCGCTATGCACGTCGTGCCCACAGGCGTGCATCACGCCGGGATGACGCGAGTGAAATGATACGCCGCTGGACTCATGCACCGGCAGCGCGTCAATATCGGCGCGCAGCGCAATCAGGGCGTCGCCCTGACCCACTTCAGCCACCAGACCGGTTTTCAGCGGGTAGTCCAGCAGCCTGATATCCGCCGCCTGCAACCATGCGCGCAGGCGCGCGGTGGTCGCCTCTTCCTTGCCGGACAGCTCTGGCCAGGTATGGAGTTCGCGACGCCACGCAATCAGCTGAGTTTCAAAGGAGGTGCTCATGGTTGTCTCCGCCAGATCAGGCCGCTACGAGAAGATGTGTCGCCAGCAGCTCCAGCGAGCGCGCGCGCGCGCCTGGCTCTGCGATGGGCGTATCGATAACAAACTCGTCGATGCCATAGTGCTGATGCAGCGCATCAAGCTGGGCGTGCACCTGCGCAGCGGTGCCTTTCAGCAGAGACGGGGTACGGGGTTCGATCACATAGTCGGTAAAGCCGCCCTGACGCACGTAGCGTTCAGCCTGTTCAAGGCTGGCGACATTGACGCCCTGGCCGCCGTTGACCTTAACGTGGTAGTGGCGCAGCCCCTTGACCAGCAGATCCGCTTCCGCCGGGGAGTCGGCCACCACCACCTGCACCGCCACCAGCGCGCGCTGGCCGCTGAGGCGATGGTAGGTGCCGAGGGTGTTCTCCATTAGCTGACGATCGCCGTTGAGATGCGCGGCGAACACCAGCTGCCAGCCCTGCTGCGCCGCGAGCGTGGCGCTCTCTTCGCTCGCGCCCAGCAGAAAACGGTTCGCCGGACGCGGCGGCAGCGGCGTGGCGCGCAGCGTCTCTTCGTCGTCAGCCGCAGGCTGCGGCGGCGCGTCGAGCCACTGGCCAAGCTGCTTCAGCTGATCGGCAAAGCTGCCTTTAGCCTGTGCATCCACACCCGCCTGAAGCGCGCGGGTAGAGAGCGGCAGCCCGCCCGGCGCTTTGCCGACGCCAAGGTCGATACGGCCCGGCGCCAGCGACGCCAGCAGATTAAAGTTTTCCGCCACCTTATAGGGGCTGTAGTGTTGCAGCATCACGCCGCCGGAGCCGACGCGAATATGCTGCGTCTGCGCGATGATCCAGGCGATCAGCACTTCCGGCGACGGACTCGCCAGCTGCGCGCTATTGTGATGTTCGGCCAGCCAGAAACGGTGATAGCCCCAGCGTTCCGCCTGTTGCGCCAGCTGCAAGGTGCGCTGTAGCGCGCTGCTGGCCGGCTCATTGGCGAGCATCGGCGATTTATCCAACAGACTCAGACGATATGACATTCACCCTTCCTCACTTATATCCAGTTGCGACTCAGTGTGAGGCGAGGTTAATCGTTCGTAAAACAACAAATATGAAAAAGGGATGGAGGAAAATGGCATAGCGAAATTTATTTTACCGATAACAAATTTATAGCGGCCTTATATTCAGCCTCGCAGATCAAGGAAAGAAAAATAGTTTTCAGGCGCAGGAGAAATTAATCTTCTTTTCACTGAGCGGCTTATTGTTATTTTTACATAAGCTTTGCGCAATTCGTTGGTTCATTTGCCTCGCGCCGCGTCCGATGATGAATATCGCCGTTAAAGGCGGTTGATAACAAAGGAATTAACATGACGCGATTTCGTTTTTCGCCGCTGCCGCGCGCACTGGCGTTTGCTCTGCTTGCAGGGAGTCTCACGGTTCACGCGGCAGAAACGCCGGTGAAAGGCGGCACGCTGATCTATCTTGAACAGCAGGCGCACACCAATCTCTATCCGCCTGCTGGCGGCTTCTATCCCAACGGCGGCATCCTTAATCAGATTACCGACAAGCTTACCTGGCAGAATCCCGAAACCTTGCAGGTTGAACCCTGGATCGCAGAGAGCTGGAGCAGCAACGCCGATAAAACCGAATACACCTTTAAAATTCGCCCCGGCGTGACCTTTTCCGACGGCACGGTTTTAGATGCGAACGCGGTCGCAAAAAACTTCGACACCTACGGTCTGGGAAATAAAGCGCAGCGTCTGCCGGTGTCGGAGGTGATTAATAATTACGACCACAGCGAAGTCATCGATCCGCTGACGGTTAAGTTTTATTTTAAAAAACCTTCCCCCGGTTTTTTACAGGGCACCGCCACCATTGGTTCCGGTTTAGTGTCGCTGAGTACCCTGGCGCGTAATTTCGATCAGCTTGGCGATGCGCGCCATATTATCGGTTCAGGGCCGTTTGTGGTGAGTGATGAAAAGCTGGGCCGCGAAGTCGACCTGACCGCGCGTAAAGACTATCACTGGGGACCGAAAAACGGACGCCATCAGGGACCCGCCAGTCTCGACGGCATTAAAATCATCGTCACGCCCGAAGACAGCGTGCGTATCGGCGCGTTGCTGGCCGGTCAGGCAGATATTATCCGGCAGGCACAGGCCTATGATGAAAAACAGGCGAAGGATCAGAACTTCCCGATCTACGCCGCCCCAACGCGCGGCGTGAACGACAGCATCAGCTTCCGTCCTGATAACCCGCTGGTCAGCGATATTCGCGTGCGTCAGGCGCTGCTACACGCCACCAATGCGAAGCAGGTGGTCGATACCCTGTTTTCACCCAACTATCCGCAGGCCAAATCGGTGATTGCCGCCAGCGCGGCGGGTTTTGTCGATCTCAGCGACAAGCTGAAGTTCGATCCGGAGCAGGCGAAAAAGCTGCTGGACGAGGCGGGCTGGAAAGCGGACGCCAGCGGCATACGCGCCAGAGAGGGCAAACCGCTGGCGCTGACGGTTTATGAATCCCTGCCGCAGCCGCAGAATAAAGAGGTATTGCAGCTAATCGCCCAGCAGTGGCGTCAGGTCGGCGTGGCGCTGACGGTAAAAGCCGGCGATGCGGGCAGCAAGACGCTCGACAACCTCGATCCGCTGAAAACGCCGCTTACCGTCTCGGAGGTTGGCCGCGCCGATCCTGACGTGGTCAAAAGCCAGTTCTATCCCGCCAACCGCGACGCGCTGCTGCAAAAAGGCGGCTCCAGCGACAAGGTACAACAGTTCCGCGACGATAAACTCAACGCGCTACTGCTGGCGATCTCTGCCGAAGTCGACCCGGCGAAGCGGCTACAGCTAACCGGCGACGCGCAGCGCTATCTGCTGGATAACGCCTACGTCATTCCGATTTTCGAAGAGCCGCAGGTATTCGCCGGCGCGCCCTGGCTGAAAGGCGTGCGCTTTGAAGCGGTCGGTCGTCCGGCGTTTTACGGCGCCTGGCTGGAAAAACACTAAGACGGGGGTGAATGATGCGACACTCTCTGCTGCATCGGCTGGGTACGGGGCTGCTGGTACTGTGGGCGGCCTTTACCCTCTCCTTTGTGCTGTTGCAGGTACTGCCCGGCGACGCGGTGCTGATTAAGTTTCAGAACCCGGATCTCGGACTCAGCCCGCAGCAGATTGCCGAAATGCGTGTTGCCTACGGCGCGGACAGCCCGCTGTGGCAGCAGTATCTGCATACGCTGCTCGCCATGCTGCGCGGCGACTTTGGCTTTTCGGTGCAGGCAGGCGTGCCGGTCAGCGCGCAGATTGCCGATAATCTGCCAGGCACGCTGCGCCTGGCGCTGTGCGGCTTCCTGCTCGCCGTGCTGCTGGCTTTTACGCTGGCGGCGCTGTCGCGTCAGCCTGCGCTGCGCGCGCTGCGTTCGCTGTTGCAGTCAGCCCCAGCGCTCTTTATCTCCATTCCGACCTTCTGGCTCGGCATTGCGCTGATTCAGGTGTTCTCCTTCCAGCTGCGCTGGATCCCGGTGATCAACCCCTCGCCGTGGCAGGGGCTGCTGCTGCCGATTGTGGCGGTCGCCGTGCCGATCTCCGCGCCGCTGGCGCAGATCCTGCTGCGCAGCATTGATGACGTCTCTAGCCAGCCCTTTGTGGCGGTGGCCCGCGCCAAAGGCGCAAGCGAAAGCCGCGTGCTGTGGCGTCACGTGCTGCGCAACGCCATGCTGCCGGTCCTGACCATCGCCGGGCTGCTGCTTGGGGAATTAATCGCGGGCGCGCTGATCACCGAAACCGTATTCGGACTCGGCGGCCTTGGCCAGCTGACGCAGCAGGCCGTAAATAATCAGGATGTCGCCGTATTGCAGGCCATCGTCATGATCTCCGCGCTGGCCTTTGTGGTTATCAACCTGCTGGTGGATCTGCTGATGCCGCTCTTTGATCCGCGTCTGAAATCCGTTGCCGGAGGTACCCTGTGAGCCTTGTGGATTACGCCAGCGCGCGCCGCGCGCCCTCCCAGACTAAAGGCGCCGCGTTGCGCATTCAGCCCGGCCTGTGGCTGGCATGGCTGGTCGTGCTGCTGGCGATCGGCGCGGCCATCGCGCCGGGACTCTTCACCCACTACAGCGCCACCGAAGGCGTTGCCGGGGCGCAGCGCCTTGCGCCGCAGGCAGGACACTGGCTCGGCACTGACCAGCTGGGGCGCGACCTCTGGGCGCGCATGGTTTACGGCGCGTCGGCGTCCCTTTCCGCCGCGCTGATTGCCGTCGCCATGGGGCTGACGGCAGGCACTCTTCTCGGCGTGCTGGCGGGCGCAAGCGGCGGCAAAATCGAGACGCTGATTATGCGCGCCGTGGATGTGCTGCTGGCTATTCCTTCCCTGCTGCTGTCGCTGAGCATGCTGATCCTGCTCGGCTTCGGCACGCTGCACGCCGCGCTGGCGGTGGGCATCGCCTCCATCGCCAGTTTCGCCCGTCTGGCGCGCGGCGAAGTGGTGCGCATTCGCCACAGTGACTATGTCGAGGCGGCCTTTGGCAGCGGCGGCACCTTTCTCGCCGTGCTGCGTCGCCATATTCTGCCTAACGCGCTGACGCCGGTTATCGCCTTTGCCGCGCTTCAGTTTGGTCAGGCGATTCTGGCGCTCTCGACCCTGAGCTTTCTTGGCTACGGCACGCCGCCGCCCGCTCCCGAATGGGGGCTGTTGATCGCCGAAGGCCGTAACTATCTCTCTACCGCATGGTGGCTGACCACTTTTCCCGGCCTGCTGGTGATCGCCGTGGTGCTGGCCGCCAACCGCATCAGTATTCAGCTTGCAGGAGGCCGCCGATGAGCGCTGTCACGCCGCTGCTGCGGGTTGAACATCTCAGCCTGAGCTATCGCAGCGGGCATCAATGGCGTCAGGTGGTGCACGACGTCAGCTTCTCGCTTCAGGCCGGGGAAATGGTGGCGCTGGTCGGCGAATCCGGCTCCGGCAAAACCACCACCGCGCAGGCGATTATCGGCCTGATGGCAGAGAATGGCCGCCGCGACGGCGGTGAAATTCGTCTTCACGGCGAGAATATTGCCGACTGGCCGCAGCAGCGTCTCGACCGGCTGCGCGGCGTGCGTATCAGCCTGGTGCCGCAGGATCCCGGCAACTCGCTCAACCCGGTCAAAACCATAGGCGCGCAGGTGGATGAAATCCTGCGCCTGCACAGCGCGCTTAACGGCGAACAGCGACGCAGTCGCGTGGTGGAACTGCTGACGCGCGTGGGTCTCAGCCATCCGCAGCAGCGCATCGATCAGTATCCGCACCAGCTGTCTGGCGGCATGAAGCAGCGCGTGCTGATCGCCATCGCGCTGGCGCTCAGCCCGGATATTATTATCGCCGACGAGCCGACCAGCGCGCTCGACGTGACGGTGCAAAAGCGCATTCTCGATCTGCTTGACGCCCTGCGCCGCGAGTCCGGCACCGCCGTTCTGTTTGTTACGCACGATCTGGCGTTAGCCGCCGAGCGCGCAGACCGCATCATGGTGTTTCGGCACGGCGAAATTCAGGAAACGGCCCCTGCGGCGCAGCTGGTCAGCGCGCCGCAGCACGCCTATACCCGTCAGCTGTTGCAGGACGCGGCGCCGCGCGCGCATTCGCGCCGCCTGCCCGAACGGCAAGCCGCGCCGGCGATCCGCGCCAGCAACATCAGCAAAGCCTTTGCGCTGGGTAAAAACCAGCGGCTTCAGGCGCTGAGCGACGTCAGTGTTCAGGTGGCGCGCGCCTCGACGCACGCGCTGGTCGGCGAATCCGGCTCCGGTAAAACCACGCTGGCGCGCATTCTGCTGGGTTTTGAACAGGCCGACAGCGGTAGCGTGACGCTGGATGGTCTCTCTGTCGGCGGGCTGCGCGGCGAGGCGCTGCGCCAGCTGCGGCGTAAGATCCAGTTCGTTTACCAGAACCCTTTCGCCTCGCTCGATCCGCGTCAGACGCTGTTGCAGATCGTTGAAGAGCCGCTTCGCAATTTCGAGAAACTCAGCGCCGCCGAGCGCCGTAAACGGGTCGAGGCGGTGATAGCCCGTGTGGCGCTGCCGGAGGAGATCCTGTCGCGCAGCGCGCGCGAACTCTCCGGCGGCCAGCGCCAGCGCGTTGCCCTTGCGCGCGCGCTGATCCTTAACCCTGAAATTCTGGTGCTTGATGAGGCCACCTCGGCGCTCGACGTCACGGTTCAGGCGCAGATATTGCAGCTGCTGCAACAGCTTCAGAATGAACTGGGTCTGACCTATCTGTTTATCACGCACGATCTGGCGACGGTACGCCATCTGGCCGATAGCGTCACGGTGCTGCGCGCGGGCAGCGTGGTGGAAAGCGGTGACGTTGTCACCCTTTTTACCGCGCCGCAGCACGCCTATACCCGTGAACTCATCGCCGCGATCCCCCAGTTTTCTCCGCGAATGAGGGCTTCCGCATGACGCGACGCATTGGTTTTTTTACCCGACTGCTGGATAAGGCGCCTGCGCAGCAGCGCTACCGCCTGGCGACCGAGCAGATCCAGCACGCCGAGCGGCTCGGCTTCGACAGCGCCTGGATTGCCCAGCATCATTTTCACGAAGCAGAAGGCGGCCTGCCCGCGCCTCTGGTGTTTCTGGCGCATATCGCGGCTCATACCCGCTCTATTCGCCTCGGCACCGCCATCATCACCCTGCCGATGGAGAATGCCCTGCGCGTAGCGGAAGATGCCGCCGTGCTGGATCTCCTGGCGAATGGCCGTCTGGAGATCGGACTGGGTTCCGGCGGCACGCCAGACTCCTTTCTGCCGTTCGGCCTGACGTTTGACCAGCGCGCCGAGGCCTTTGCCGACAACCTGCACCAGCTGCTCAGCGCCTGGCGAGGCGATTCGCTGGCGCATCCCGACAATCATCTTTACCCCGCCGCGCCGCAGCTGGCGAACCGCGTCTGGATCGCGACCTTTTCCGCCGCAGGCGCAGCGCGCGCCGGGGCGGACGGACACGGTTTAATGCTGTCACGCACTCAGCCGCGTCCGGCGGATGAGGCCGGGCTGCCGCTGGATGCGATCCAGAATCCCATTATTGATGCCTATCTGGACGCGCTGCCAGCGGGCGTCGCGCCACGCATTCTGGCCTCGCGCACCGCCTTTATCGCCGATTCGGATGGCTATGCGCGTCGCATCGCCGAACCCGGCATCCGCCGTCAGGCGCAGCAGTATCGCGCGGCTGGCCACGCCCTGCGCGGGGAATCGCTGGACGATCTCTTCGCCCAGTTCGATGCGCATGTCGGTGACGCTGTCACGGTGCGCGCCTCCCTGGCGCAGGACTCGGTGTTGTCGCGCGTAACGGATATTTCATTTCAGGTGCACTCGGTTGAACCTTCGCCCGCCGACACGCTGCGCTCTATCGAACTTATTGCCGAACAGATTGCGCCCTGGCTGCGCACGCTCACACCTCAGGAGAGATCATGACTCAATCCAACGACCTGCTGGCTGAACTGGCCGACATCGATCCCGCCAGCGAGCTGGCGCAGGCGCGCGCCACGCGCGATGCCGCAACCCGACATACGCAGGGCAGCTATGATGTGCTGTTCAGCCAGCAGGACAGCGATTTTCCGCTGGTCGAGCGCGTCGCGCTGGCGGCGCAGGTGGCTGACTGGCACGGCGCGGAAAAACTGCGCGCGCACTACAGAGCGCATCCGGCGTTTCAGCCGCTGGATGACGCGGATCGTCAGCGGCTGGCGCGTGATTTCGCCAGACGCCTGACTGAAGAACCCGTCGCGGCCGCGCCGGAACATATTCAGGCGCTGCGCGACGCGGGCTGGAGCGCGCGCGGCGTGGTTACGCTGGCGCAGCTGGTGGCGTTCGTCAGTTTCCAGAGCCGCCTGCTGGCGGGTCTGCGTCTGCTTCAGGGCAGTGAAACGGGCAGTGAACCCCACGCCGCCGTTGCGGGCCGCTGGCATACCGCCGCGCGAACCGCCAGCGGCCAGACGGCGCTGACCGCCTTTACCCAGGCGGAGCTGGGCTGGGAACCCTGGCTGGCGGCGAAACCGCTGGCGGAATTCGACGCCGACGAGCAGGCCCTCCTGGCGCGCTTCGGCCACAGCGACTCTGACTATTTTCGCCTGCTGGCGCGTAACCAGCCGGTGCTGGAGCAGCGAACCCTGACCGACAAAGGGATTTTTTATACTCCGGGCGGCCTGCCGCGCGCCGAACGGGAACTGGCCGCGACGGTGGTCAGCAAGATCAACGGCTGTATCTACTGCGCCTCGGTGCACGCGCGCAAGGCGTCGCAGCTTTCTAAAGATAACGATGCGGTGCAAAAACTGCTTAACGTCGCGCCCGGCGCGGCGCTGGCGCATGGGCAGTCGCCGCGCTGGGCGGCGGAAATCGAGTTCGCCGCCGCGCTCTCCGTAACGCCCCCCGCGGCCAGTCTGACGCAGCTTCAGGCGCTGCGCGCGCAGGGTCTGGATACGCTGGCGCTGCTTGATCTGATCCAGTCCACCGCTTTCTTCGCCTGGGCCAATCGTCTGATGCTCACCCTTGGCGAACCCTTTCTGCCCGCTGATACACAAGGATAACCATGTCTCTCTCTGAACAACTGATCGCCTGGCGGCGCGAGCTGCATCAGCATCCTGAACTGTCGAATCAGGAATTTCAGACCACAGGACGGATTACGCGCTGGCTGCAACAGGGCGATATTCGCCTGCTGCCGCTGCCGCTAAAAACCGGCGTGGTGGCGGAGATCGGTCACGGCGAGCCGCTGATTGCGCTGCGCGCTGATATTGACGCCCTGCCGATTGACGAAGCGGTCGACCATCCGTGGAGGTCCCGGCAGCCAGGGGTGATGCATGCCTGTGGTCACGATCTGCATACCGCCGTGATGCTCGGCGTGGCGCATCGTCTGCGCCAGCAGGAATCGCAACTGCCGGGTCGGGTACGCATTCTGTTTCAACCGGCGGAAGAGACCTTTAACGGTGCGCAGCAGCTGATCGACGCCGGAGCGCTGGACGGCGTGCAGGCGATTTTCGGCATGCATAACGCGCCGGATCTGCCGCTCGGCACGCTGCGCACTCGCGGCGGGGCCTTTTATGCCAACGTCGATCGTTTTGTCATACGTATTCACGGTAAAGGCGCGCACGCGGCGCGGCCACATGAAGGTATTGATTCGATTGTGACGGGCAGCCATATCGTCACCGCGTTGCAGACTCTGCCGAGCCGGGTGTTTAGTTCGCTGGAGTCGGTGGTCCTGAGCGTCACGCGCTTTACCGCGGGCAATAGCTGGAACGTGCTGCCGCAGAGCGTGGAGCTGGAAGGCACGGTGCGCACGCATAACAGCGCGATCCGCGAGGCGATGCCGCATAAGATGCGTCAACTGATCGGCAGTATCGCCGCCGGTTTTGGCGCGGAAGCGGAGCTGGAGTGGATTGCCGGGCCGCCCGCGCTGGTCAATACCCCCGGCTGGGCGGACTTCGCGCTGGAGCTGGCGCAGGCGCAGGGTTTCCGCACCGAGCGCGGAACGCCGCAGATGGGCGGCGAGGACTTCGCGTTCTATCTGCATCAGGTACCGGGCGCGTTTGTCAGCATCGGCAGCGCCAGCCAGTTCGGCCTGCATCATCCCGGCTTCGATCCGGATGAGGGCGTTATCGCGTCGGCGGTAGAGTATTTCACTCAGCTGGCGCCGCGCGCGCTGGATATCGTGGCCAGCGCATGACAAACAAAAGGAGATCAGCAATGACGATTCCCGTTCCCGTACCGGTGCTGGATCACGTGGTGATAAACGTGGCCGATCGGCTGGATGAGGCGAGCGCGCTCTATCGTCGGCTGGGGTTTCAGCTCAGCGAACGCGGCCACCATACGCTCGGCTCAAGCAACCATCTGGCTATTTTCGGCGAGAACTATCTGGAGCTGCTGGGCTACGAGTCGGGCCGCGGCGAGCAGCGTAAAGATCTGTGGCAGGCCCCGCTCGGTCTCACCGGTCTGGTGTGGAAAACCGAGGATGCAGAGCGGGAGTTTTTGCATTTGCAGCGCCAGGATCTGGACGGCGATGCGCCCGCTCTGTTTCACCGCCCCGTGACGCTGCCGAACGGCGAAGCCAGCGAGGCGCACTTTCGCACCGTGCGGCTGCGCCCGGCGCTCATTCCTAACGGCCGCAGCTTTTTCTGCCAGCACGACACGCCGCATGCGGTGTGGCAGTCAGCCTGGCAGTCGCATCCCAACGGCGTGCGCAATATCAGCGAATTTGTCATCGTCGCGCAGGACCCGGCGCTTTCCGCCCAGGTTTACAGCCACCTGTTCGGCGCGGATCGCATTCTCGCCTGCCAGGATGGCGCGTTCGTGCTGAAGGCCGGTGAAGCCAGAGTGCGTTTCGCCTCGGCCGCCTATGCACATGCGCGCTTCGGCTCGCTGCCGGAAGATTATGACGGCTCGGCGCGCATGTCCGCCCTCAGTTTCCGCAGCGACGATCTGGCGAAGGTGAAAGCCAGCCTGCTGCTGGGCGATATTCCGTTCCGCGAGGAGCAGGATGCGATAATAGTGGCGGCGGAACAGGGGTTTAACGTGGCGCTGCGCTTTCACTTGTGAGGGGCCTGTAAAACAGAAAGGGGGCGCGATTAGGGCGCGCCCCTCCTGACATTATCTGCTGAATAACAGCTCAGCCGCCCTTAACGAGCCGATTAAAAAGACCATCTCACGCCCGCGTTATAGCGCCAGCCTTTGGCGCCGTTACCGTCGATCTCTTTGCGGTAATCGACCTCCGCATAGAGAGAAATATCCTTTTTAAAGGTCGCGGTGCCGCCGAGACCGACGTCCCACATCTGGCCAAATTTGCCGCTGTAGAAGTTCTGCGCGCTGTCACTACTGCCGGAGCCGACTTTTACCTTCGCTTCGCCGCCCCACCCACGATAGTAATTAACGCGCAGATAGGGCGTATACGCGCCCTGACGGTCATCCTGCCAGGTACGATCGAGGCGCGCGCCCAGACGGCCAATAGTCTGCTCATACCTGTCCCATGCAACTGTAGCGTCATCCTTATCGGTAAGATCATCCATTTTGAGGCTCAGATGCGTCAGCTGCGCCTGCGGCTCCAGGTGAAAACCATTGCCCAACGTCAGCGGGTAGCCTGACTCCAGCGATGCCGTCCAGCCGTCGCCCTTGGGCGATGCCACCTCTTTTTGCCGCGCAATGTCGGTTTCACCGCGGTGCCAGTTCCACGCCAGCGAACCATCCAGATAGAGACCGCCGTCGCGCTGCCAGGTGCCATATAGCGCGACGCTGTCGCTGTCGAAGCTGGTAGAGCTATATCCGTCGGCGGCGTGCGGACGGATGCGCGTGTTGCCGTGCGTCCAGGCGACGCCGCCGCGCAAACTATCCTGCGCGCCGTCGACACGCAGCAGATTGCCGCCAAGCTGTACCGCGTTGTAGTCGAGATCAAAATCATAACCATACCGGCTGAGCGTCCGGTTGCTTTGCCATTCCATATTAGAGCCGAAATAGCGCAGGAACATCTCGCCGCCGACGGCATCCGGCGTCGTTTGCTGATGACGCAGTTCGCCGAGACGTCTGTGAAGATCGTCGGTAACCGCCAGCGTGTAATAGGCCAGACCAACAGGCGCGGAGAGATAGGAAGGCACCTGCGGCGTCACCGCAGGGCGAACTGCCGCCTCGCGGCTTCCCGTCTGCGGCTGACATAAAGCTCCATCCTCACACACCCAGGCGTTCGCCAGCCGGTAATCCCAGAAAGGCTCGTCGCTGCCCGGCGCGAAACTGTAGAGCCTGTATTGCCACGGTCCCGACGCGACGTAGCCGTTTTGCAACGCAAAGCTGCCTGCTTCGGCGCTGCCTGACACCTGCGCCAGGGAGACGCCTTCAGCGACATCGGTCACCCGGTTGTCATTGGCGTCGGTTAGCGTGCCGCCCGCCAGCGTATCCTCGATAAGGGTGACGCCGCTGACGTTGCCGTTGACGCGCAGCAGATCGCTCTGCGCGGCGGTGGAATTAAGGCGCAGACGGCCGCCTGTTGAGACTAAGCTGCCGTTGATGGTCAACGTATTTTGCGCCGTCGCGCCGCCATTGGTCAGATCCAGCGTGCCGGCATTATTGACGATAAGCGAATCGTCTGCGCCGCCCTGTAACACCGGATTGACGTTATCGCCAGCGAACAGCGTTGACCCGCTGTCGATATTGATGGTGCTGTGCGCCATCCGAATATTATCTGTCAGGGTCCAGCGGGTGTGGTAAAAGTTAAGCGTGCTCCAGCCGGAGCCGAGATTGGTGCCTTTACTGAGATCGTCGTCAGCGAAAGAGCCGCCGCGCGCATTAATGTCGCTCAGGTTCAGCGTACTCTCCGCGCCGCCCGCAGAAGTAATATGACGGGTATCGCCCAGATCCACCCGCTGAACGATGGCCTGATTGCGCGGCCCGCTGCCCATTGCCAGGCCACCCTCCAGAGTCCCGCCTGCCAGAATAAGCGTATCGCCGCCGTCGCCGGTGTTGACCTCTCCCACTACGCTGCCGTCCAGCAGCGCGATTTTATCGCTGGTCGCGCCGCCCGCGACGACTACGGTGTCAGGATCGGGCGTAAAAATCGTTCCTTCGTTAATAAACACCGTCTGCCCGCCGCGTAAATCAATAACAGGCGCAACCCGGCTGAATGAGGCGATGGCGCCCTGATTAATGACTTCGCTGGCGGTGCGGGTAATGATTGCGGAGCCGCCGCTGACGTCCCTGATGGTGATAGCGCCCTGCGAAACGACGCGGCCGGTGGTGTTAGCGCGAATGCCGTCGCCTTCGCCGGAGACGACGATCGCGTAGTCCCTGCCCGTCGTCAGATCGTTGTGGGTTGTTGAGCCATCGGCGTTGGCGAAAAGGTAACCGGTGCCGCCATTGCTGACGTTAATACGCGCGCTGCCGTCGGGATCGAACGAGGTGGCCGAGCGAATGCCGGTGCTGCCGTTCACGTCGAGCGTGACATTTTGCAGCGAAATAGCTGGGGTTTCGGCGCGATTATTGATGACGCTTCCCTCGCCGTCAGCGGACAGCACCACATTGCTGATCTCAGCAGAACGCGCCCCGACATCCAGCAGCAGCGCGTCAGCGCTGCCGCCGGCCCGTATTATACCGCTCTCCTGATTATCGCCGTTAACGCGCAGCGAGGCGTCCTTGCCGACGCGCAACGCCGCGATGCCGTCATCGGCGCGCAGCTCGCCCGCTATCGGCCTGTACTCGCCCAGGCCGCTGCTGACATTTAGCCCAGTGCCGGATGCCACACGCACGCTGCCGCTATTGATAAAGCGGCCGCCGTCATACAGGCGCACGCCGGTGCTGTCGGGACCGGTCAGTTCGACCTGTCCCTGCTCCTGATTCTCTAGCATCGCGCCCTGACCCGCAATGAAGGCGGTCGCGTTAGCGCCGTCGCCAGCGACGCGGGACGACACATAGGCCGTCGCCGCATCGCCTTCGCTGACCACCCCGACGCTGCTTTTGCCATCCAGCGTAATGGTCTGAGAAATGTTTCCTTCTGCACCGTCGGCGATGCGCACCGCCGTTGCCCCTTCGCCTGTGACCCTGAAATTATCGGTGCCAAACAGAACCGTACTCTCGCCGGATGCGATAATCCCGTTGCTGTTGGCGCCGCTCAGCGTCACGCTGGCGGGCGTCAGCGGATAGAAGGCCGCGCCGTCGCTGAGGCGGTATAAGGTGGAACCCGCGGTGCTGACATCGTTGCTGCTGGCGCGGCTGACCAGGGCTGAATCGAGCTCCTCGGCCTGATAACCCGTTTGACCTGGGCCGTGGAACACAACTTTGCTGTCTGGCCCCAGATTAATCGTTGCGCCTGTTAAGGCTTGCGCGCCCACAACCTTATCCCCGTACAGATTGATGGTCCCGTTCTGATTAACCCGCGTGACCGTGTCGGAGGCCAGTATGCCGTAAGTGGGCGACGTTCCGACGCCTGTTCCGCCGTAAATATTGAGCGTGCCAACGTTCGTGACCAGCGTTGGCTCAGTTAACTCAAGGGTATAGTAATAGCCATAGGCGCGAATCCCGGTGCCGCCGCGCGCCACGGTTACGTCGCCGCTGTTCATGACTTTTGCGCCGCTGTAAGCCTCAATGGCGGTGCTTATCCGGCCGCTAAAGGTGAGATCGCCGGTATTGACCAGTTGCGCCTGATTCATCGCCTTCAGGCCCGACTGGAAGTCCGCAGCGCCGTTAACAGCAGCGTGGTTAGTGAGTAGCGTACTGGTCCACAGGGCCGCGAACGGATCGATGTATTCGCTGTTCAGCTTACGTTTATTGCCATCCACCGTTGCCGCGTTGGCACTCTCCGCGGTCATATTAAGCCTGGTATCTGCATCAATAGTGCCCTGCGCGCCGCCCTCGACCAGTACGCCGGTTGCCAGCTGACCGATATTAATGGTCGCGTCATGGGTCTGGATTTCGGTGCCTTCGCCGCTGCCCATCACCCCAACGGAGCCGTAGCCTTTAGGTGACAGCGTCATGCCCCGGCCGTCAAAATCCGCTCCATCCTGATAGCGAAACAGCGTCGAAAAGTAATTTGACGTTGCATAGCTGCCGTTAGCCGGCAGGTTGATTCTGGCGTCCTGACCAATCGCCAGGAAATGGATCTGGAACCAGCCCTCGCCTGTTTGCGGCACCGCTGAGGAGGTCAGATTAGCCGTGGCGTTGCCTTCGGCCCGGATACCGATACCGGCATAGCCGTTTAGCCTTATCGGGCCGCTGATGTCCGCTTTTACATTGCCTCCCTCTTCACCCAGCAGCCAGACCGCGGTGTTATGCTGATCGGCATTATAATTAGCGTTGCCGTTTAGGTTGATCGAGCCGGTGGAGAAGATGCTGGCGCTGCTGTTGTTACGGGCGATCGCTCTAATGCCGGTAGCGTAATTACCGTTGAGGTTAATGTCGCCGATATTGCCGACCCGTCCGCCGCTTCCGGCGTTGATTGCCAGCATGCCGATACTTTCGGCTGAGACTGTGTCCAGCGCGGCGTTGATGTCAATCACGCCGCTGTTGATCGCCAGCGCATTAGGCCCCTCTTCAATGCGCATACCAACCGCGCCCTGCATCTTAGAGCCAATGACAATATGGCCGTTATTGATCGCGCTGGAATTTCCGCTCTGATCGATGGCGCTGACGCTGCCAGCCGGATCGACCTCCAGATCCGTGGTGGCATCGGTTTTTTTGTTCTGCGGCGAGCGGCCAAGATAAAGGGTGCCTTGTTCCCCGTTGATAAAGGTGCTGTTACCACTCAGTTTCACGCCGGTCATCGCGCTGGCGTTTGCCACCTCCGCCACGCCGACGTTTATCGTGCCGTTGTTGACCGCGCTGCTCTTGTCGAGCCAGATGGCCTGACTGCTCACTGATGCAGGAGCCAGCGCGGCAGAGAGGTTAATAACGCCGTTGTTGGTGAACTGGCTGCCGTTAAGAACAGCGACGGCCTGGCTGATATAGCCCAGCGTGTCCCGGTCTACGCCACTGCCGTCGGCGTTGTTAAAAAAGCCGCCGTTAATCACGCCGTTGTTAGTGCCAGTACTGCCATTGATCAATTCCAGCGCCCTGCTGTGCGGCTGAACCGGCCCGGTACTGGCGAGTTTGCCGTCTACGGTCGCGGCGGCGCCATTGCTGGCGCGCATTGCGGCGGTGCTGTTGTTCATCACCTCAAGCGTTTTGCCGCTGCGAATGGCGACGCTGGCTCCAGGACCATCCGCGCTTAACACGACCTGATCGCCCAGCTGTTGCGCGATTTCATCGCCGCTATTATCCGTGCTCATAAGGTAAGTGACGCTGCCGTCGCTCAGCGAGAAGGCTTTATTGAATTCACTGTTATAGCTGTCCGGCTTCAGGTTCGATCTCGCCAGCTGGCGAATCAGCCAGGTGTTATAGTTTTGCAGATCGCTGAGGCTGGAAACGTTGAACGTTTCGCTATTGCCATCCAGGGTGGTAACAGCAATGTTTCCCTTCCAGGTTACCACGCTGTCTTTAGTGAGCGAGAGCTGGTTACCCGTAGTGGGCGGCGTGGCGGCGGTGAAGGCGATACGGTTGCTGGAATCCCAGTTTAGCTCTCCCTGTCGGGTCGCGGTAAAAAGCGCGCTCTGCTTCGCCGCCATCGACCAGCTATTGGTGGCTGCGCCGGGCGCGGCGGCAGGATCGCCGATGTTTATATTCAGCACGCCCCGTTTGACCGAGGCTACCCGCGCATTAATATACTGCGCGTCGTTCACGTCTATGTAATCCGGCACCACCGTGTCCGGCGCGACAACCGGCAGGTTGGCGATCTGATTATTATCGTAAACCTGATAGGTCGAGAAGGTATTAGTCTCAGCATTAAAAATCAGGATGTCGCGATTTTGCTCGCCGGGATCAAGACGCTCCTTATTAATCAGGTCGTCATTGATAATTTTGCCGGTACGCTGTAGTTCGTTCAGCGTTACGCTGATTTTGCCGCTTGCGCCGCGCGCAAACTGCGGCAGACCGCTTAAGGTTTGCGTTGTGCCGTCGCGCACGCAGTAAGCCCCGACTCGGTTGTCATTTAATTCAGGCGAATAGGGTTTTAATTCAATTGCCAGGCCATTGAGGGCAGGAAACATCACACCCAGCGACGCAATAAGCGACAACGTTATTTCATTGAGTTTGCACAAAATCTTTCCCTCCCCAGGAGAAAAGAAATTGCCTGTATGACGATTCCCGTCATGTTGTTTGTGCAATCCGCTAATTTAACTGCTTTTTAAAGAAAGTTATTCAGAGTTAAACCCTGCCAGCCACTTCGCTTCTCTTTGAAATTAGCGAAACACTTAATGATTTTAGTCTGTAAAAATATATTTAAATAAATTTCACTGTAAGGCAATCGATTATGAGATTATAAAATTTGCATAATCATAACGTTGCCACTTTATTCTATTGTTAAATAAAAGCAGCCGCCTGATTATCGCTTTTTAATATAAATACTTTTTCCTTGCATTTTGTTTTATCACTGGAATAAGTCTTATTTGGTAATTAATTGTTTGCGTGTCTGCATTTCCCGGTCTGTGCTGGGATAAAGTCAGTTTGCATAGCGCTCTGAAGCGTCACGCTACTTTATTTATGAGGACGCGCTGCGCATTATGCCAACTGGCGTCGGCGCTGATGCCTCCCGCTACGGACATCAGGCGATACAGGGCGCTGCGCGCAACCTCTCTCATATGTGCCTGCTCAAAACCGCTGTCACATCACTCTCTGCCCTCCTTCCCACCAGCAAAGTGTGCGCCTGGCTGCAAATTAATAACATGCTGATTGTCAGCCTGAAGGCCGCCTCGTAGGCTGCTAATGGTCACATTAAGCCATTTCAACTTAAAACGAAAAAAACATTCCACCCAACCCTACTCTGGAGTTCGTGATGAAGACGCTCAAGGCGATAGTGTTACTTGGTCTACTGTCCAGCTCTGCCTCAGCGCTGGCTGACAAAATCGGCGTGTCTATGGCTTACTTCGATCAGAATTTTTTAACCATTATCCGCCAGTCGATCGATAAAGAGGCCAAAGCGCGCGGACTGGACGTGCAGTTTGAGGATGCGCGAGGCGATGTCGGGCGCCAGACCGATCAGGTGCAAAGTTTTATCGGTTCCGGCGTGGACGCCATTATCGTCGATCCCGTTGACTCCGCCAGCACGCCCCAGCTGACCAGACTGGCGCAGCAGGCGAAAATTCCGCTGGTCTACGTGAACCGTTCGCCGGGCGATAAAACCCTGCCGGACGGCGTGGTGTTTGTCGGTTCTGACGAGCGGGAATCCGGTACCTTGCAGATGGAGGCGCTGGCTAAAATGGCGGGTTACAAAGGCAATGTGGCGATCATGATAGGCAATCTGACTGATGCAGGCGCACTGCAACGCACCAAAGACGTGGAACAGGTGGTGGCGAAATATCCGGGCATGAAGGTCGTGCAGAAGCAGCCTGCTAATTATGCGCGCAATGAGGGCATGGATCTGATGCTGAACTGGCTCGGCAACGGTGAAGAGATCGACATTGTCGCCGCCAATAATGATGAAATGGCGATTGGCGCAGCGATGGCGCTGGCGAAGAGCAACAAGAAAGTGCTGGTAGGCGGCATTGACGCCACGCCGGACGGACTGAAAGCCCTGGCGCAGGACAAAATGCAGGTGACCGTGTTTCAGGATGCGGTCGGTCAGGGAAAAGCGTCGGTGGAGGTAGCGCAAAGGTTAATTAAAGGCGAGAAGGTCGACTCTCACCTGTGGATCCCGTTTGAACTGGTAACCAAAGAGAATATGCAGAAGTACGTCGAGAAGGGCCAGTAAGTCAAAGACGAGGCGTTCTCGCCTGCGCCTCGTCACTGATAATACGGTTAATATTCTCCTTAGTGAAAAGGCCATCCTTATCGCTGCCGGGCCATTACCGGGATGAAAAAATCCCTTCAGTGCTGGTGGGATTCGTTGCTTCTCTCGTTTCCCTCCCGCCCCAACCGGCTTCTCACTCAGGTAACCTGACCGTCGTCATCGGGCTGAGCGATGTATGCCTGATTCGCCAGCCCGCTGCGAAGCCGTTACGCTCTTTTCGTGCATGAAAAGAGGCGCATAACTTCAATCCGGCGTAGCCTTTTCTTCCCCCCAGAAAGAAATGGCCCTTTCTGCCACCGGCCATAATCGGCTATCGCTTTTCCTCTCGCCACCCGTCGCGGTTTAGCCATCCGTTGAACGCGTGAGTTTTTCCCATTGTTCGATCTCCTTCCCTAATGCTGCGAGTTTTTGCCGCACCAAATTTAGCGCATCGCTTCCCAACAACAGGTGCGCAGGGGGATTTTCGCTCTCAATCAATGCCAGCATGGCACGGGCGGCCTTAACGGGATCGCCCAGTTGTCTGCCGCTTTTTTCCTTGCGCGCCTGACGAATGGGTTCGAATAGCGAGTCATAGTCTGGAATGCGGCGAGCGCTACGAACCATTGAACGCCCGGCCCAGTCGGTACGGAATGAGCCTGGCGCCACGGCGGTAACCGGTATATTGAAGGGCGCAAGCTCTTTGCCCAGGGTCTCGGATATTCCTTCCAGCGCAAATTTACTGCCGCAGTAATAGCTGATGCCGGGTAAGGTAATAAAACCGCCCATTGAGGTGATATTAATAATGTGCCCGCGACGGCGCTGACGCATGCCAGGCAGTACCGCTTTGATCATCGCCACCGCGCCAAACACATTCACCTCAAACTGGCGGCGCATCTCTTCAAGGGGGGACTCTTCCAGTATGCCTTCATGACCATAACCGGCGTTATTCACCAGCACATCAATCTGACCGACGCTGGATTCAATCTCTTTGACCACCTCCTCAATACGCCTGACGTCCGTAACATCCAGCAGTCGGCCAACCGCGCGCTGCGCATCAAGCGCCTCGAAAGCCTGCTGCGCTTCACGACTACGCAGGGTTCCGATGACCCGATGGCCGGCGGCGAGGGCTTCCTGCGCCAGCGCGCGTCCAAAGCCGCTGCTGACGCCAGTGATTAAAATCGTTTTTGCAGATGACATAAATAACTCCCATGACCAGTGAAGATTGCATGGTATTCTCCTCTCTGCCGCATTTTTAGGCCGTATCTTCTCTTTTTCTTGCCTGATTTTATGAGGTATCGGGATGTCCGGAATGATTGCTCTGGTGAAAGCCCTTGCGCCGCAGGAGGGATACAACCTGACGGCGTTGCCTGATGTGCGAATTCTGCGCGCCGATCGCCCGCTTGCCAGAACGCCTGTGCTTTACGACCCAGGTATCGTAATTGTCTGCCAGGGCAGCAAACGCGGCTACTTCGGTCAGCAGATCTACTTATATGATGAGCAGCACTACCTGGCAGTTTCGGTACCGGTACCCTTTGTTATGGAAACCGACGCGTCGGCAGAGCATCCGTTGCTCGCTATTTATATGCATCTGGATTTTCAGCTTGCCGCTGAGCTGATGCTTCAGATTGAACAGCATGACGCCCCGCATCCTCCCGCCGCGCCGCAAAGCATGATGTCGAGTCCAATGGATGACAAAATAAAAACCGCCGTGCTGCGGCTGCTTGACGTCCTGAATGACCCGCTGGAGGCGGCGATCCTCGGCCCTGGGCGAGTGCGCGAGCTTTATTTTCGCATATTGACGGGCGCACAGGGCCATGCGATGCGGGCTGCGCTGGCCCTACAGGGGCAGTTCGGCAAAATTGGCAAAGCGTTGCAGCGCATCCATGCCACTTATGCGGAGCCGCTAACGCTAACGCAACTGGCGATGGAAGCCGGAATGAGCGTTCCGACATTTCATCTCCACTTCAAAGCCATCACTAAGATGCCGCCGATGCAGTATGTAAAGTCGGTGCGCCTGCACCAGGCGCGCATGCTGATGGTACGCCAGCAGATCACCGCCGCCGCCGCAAGCTACGCCGTGGGCTATGAAAGTCCGTCGCAGTTTAATCGCGAGTTTAAGCGCCTGTTTGGTCTGCCGCCGGCAGAAGAGATAAAACGCATGCAGCGTCACTTTGCCGTTCCGCCTGCGCAGCCAGCCTCGCTATTTGTTTCATCGCATTGAGGCATCCTCGGCATCGCTTAATATCGCCGGGACATTGCGCGTCAGCTTCCGGCATCGGGCCTGAAAGCAGGCTTTTTACGAAAAACACGGCGCGCATAATGACTATCAGTGCGAAGGGAGAATGAAAAGGCTGCTCTGTACCCTTGAGAATTATGCTGCTGGCGATAGCCAGGCGAGCCGTGCGGCGTCCCTGTGCTGACCTTAGCCCCTGGCGCTGTTTACCCCGTTCCCTGTGCGGTTTCAGTAGCGGGAATTAGAAAACTGCATATTTTCATAGGGGTGCTCTCTGCATGCGCTGAGGCGACTTTTTAAATCTCCGTCGTGGATTTCCAGTTTATGTCCATCCGGGTCCAGAAAATAGACAGATTTCCCTTCGCTCTTGTTAACTTTCCATTCTGTTACGCCCAATGATTTCAGACGCTCAGCGAACACATCGAAATCTTCGCTGCGGATACTGAATGCGTAGTGGGTGTAGTCCGCTGGCGTAGCGACACGATCAACAGAAAGACACAGCCACAGGTTACCCAGGCTCAGCTAAGCGCCACCAGTCCATCGGGCTTCAGGGGTAAACCTGAGTATGTTGACGTAGAAATCAAAACTTCTTGAAAGGTTACTGACGGCAAGGGTGATGTGGTTTAGTCCGGTCAGCATAAAAGGATCTCTTCAGCGGCCTGTCGCAGAGGGTAAGCCAGCATAAGCATGTTTCAGTTCACTGTCAGTAAAAGGGTAATCTTCTGTGCCGGCGCTGAGCTGCCGTCAGTGAGGCCGCTAAGAACGACGGCTTATTGCTGTATTCAACCTGCCCAGGCCTGACTCAGCTAGTCGAAAGGATCCACGGCGGATAGTCTTCGCCTCGGTGATATTGGCTCCTGATTACACTCCCTTCCTTGTTCCCATCCGTACCCTCATCTGTTAAGCGAAAAATATGACTAAATTTCGCGGCGCTGGCCGCCCTGTTTATCAGGCTTTGCTCGATACCCGTCTCCGTTCCGGTCGTCTGAGCGGAAGTCATGCTGCGCAAGCCCCAGGACTCGCTATTGACTTGAATGCAGATAACCAGAGAATGATCTGCTCCGGATAGTGAGCAAATGAAAGGGAGTTTATCATCAACAGTTCCACCCGTTTCTTCTGCGCCGCGCGCAACAGGCTGCTGCTGGCCGCCGCGCTGCTGCTGGCGGGCTGCGCCTCTGAGCCGCCGAAATCCCTGGTCACGCCCTTTCCCGCCGTGACGCCGCCGCCGCAACCCACTACGCCGACCGCTGCTCAGCAGCCGGTGCGCGGCGTCTGGCTGGCGACGGTGTCACGCCTCGACTGGCCGCCGGTTAACTCCGTTAACCTCAGCAGCGCCGCTCAGCGCATCAGCCTGCAAAAGCAGGCGCTGATCGACAAACTCGACAAGCTGCAACGTCTCGGTATTAATACCGTCTTTTTTCAGGTCAAACCGGACGGCACTGCGCTCTGGCGCTCAGATATTCTGCCCTGGTCCGATATGCTGACCGGCACTATCGGCGCCGATCCCGGCTACGATCCGCTGGCCTTTATGCTGGATGAGGCGCACAAGCGCGGCATGAAGGTTCACGCCTGGCTCAACCCCTACCGCGTGGCCGTTAATACCCGACCCGCTACCCTCGCGGCGCTTAACCGCACCCTGACGCTGCATCCGGCCAGCGTTTATGTGCTGCACCGCGACTGGATACGCACGGCAGGCGATCGCCTGGTGGTCGACCCCGGCATTCCCGATGCGCGGGACTGGATCACCAGCATCGTGGCGGAAGTGGTGACGCGCTACCCTGTCGACGGCGTGCAGTTTGATGATTACTTCTACGCGGAAACGGCGGACTCGCCGCTTAACGATGCGCAGACCTTTCGCACATACGGTCAGGGCTTTGCCTCCAAAGCCGACTGGCGACGACACAATACGCAGCAGCTGATCGAGCAGGTTTCACGCACCATTAAACAGCTTAAACCGCAGGTGGCGTTTGGCGTCAGTCCGGCTGGCGTCTGGCGCAACCTGTCGCACGATGCGGCGGGTTCCGATACGCGCGGCGCGGCGGCCTATGACGAGGCGTTTGCTGACACCCGCCGCTGGGTGCAGCAGGGTTTGCTCGACTACATTGCGCCGCAGCTCTACTGGCCTTTTGCGCGCGAGGCCGCACGCTATGATGTGCTGGCGCGCTGGTGGGCGGACGTGGTGAAACCCACCCATACGCGCCTCTATATCGGCGTGGCGCTGTATAAAGTCGGCGAGCCGTCGCGCACGGAACCTGACTGGACGGTGCAGAGCGGCGTGCCGGAGCTGAAAAGGCAGCTCGATCTGAACGAGGCGACCTCCGGCATCGAGGGGACCATCCTGTTCCGCGAAGATTACCTTAATCAGCCGCAGACGCAGCAGGCGGTTAACTATTTGCAGCAGCGCTGGGGAAACTAAAATATCCGCTGGTGGGGATAAATCTTACTTTATCCCCTTGCAGGTATAAATTCCGGTTTATCTCCAGACGAGGATAGACTACTGCTCGCCGTGATGTCAGGAGCCGCTATGATCTTCAGCCCAAAACAGCTTGCCTCGCTTATCAGGCTTGAACGACAAAAGCGCGGCTGGACGCAAAGCGATCTGGCGCGCCGGGTCGGCATCAAGCAGGCCACGGTATCGAACTTTGAAAACAATCCCGACAAAACCACGCTGACCACGCTGTTTAAAATCCTGCAGTCGCTGGAGCAGGAGCTGGTGATTCAGGGCAAGTCGCCGCACAGCGGCAAGGAGCCTGACTGGTAATGGAACAGCTCAGCGCCTGGATGAACGGCCTGTAAGCTGGCACGCAGGCGCCAGATGCATCAGAGGTTAATCAGAATGAAAAATAAGCGTAAAGGTGTTTCCCTCGGCGAAACACATGATACAATGTTTCTCATGACGAAACATGGAGTGCGAGCGTGATCAAGAGCTGGAAGCATAAGGGATTACAGAAGCTTTTTGAAAAAGGTGATGCAAGCGGCGTGCAGTCTAAAGATGCAGAACGCATCAGGCTGCGCCTGCTGGTGATTGATGAAGCTATATCAACGGATGAGTTTAAAAAGTTTCCAGGATTTCGTTTCCATCCCCTGAAAGGCGACCGAAAAAATCTGTATTCAATAACGGTCAGAGCAAACTGGCGCATCACGTTCGAATTTACGGACGGTGATGCATACATTCTCAACCTGGAGGATTACCACTGATGGCTATGTTTAACCCACCGCATCCCGGCGGCCTGATACAGGAATATCTGGAGGATAATGACATCAGTCTGCGTAGCCTGGCCAGACAGTTAGGCGTTTCAGCGGCATCCCTGAGCAAGGTGGCAAGCGGTAAAGCGTCTGTCAGCCCTGAAATGGCTGTGCGGCTGGAGGCGGGTCTGGGAATTGCGGCGCGGCTCTGGCTGTCCATGCAGGCCTCCTGCGATTTGCACAAGGCCCGCGAAACCACAGACGTTTCTGGCGTGCCTCTGCATCCAGGACTCCTGTCGCCTGCCGCGCAGGACGAGACTGCATAATTAACCTCACAACTGATTTCTGCATCAACCGCGCTAACCGGCGCGGTTTAGCTATCTCCTGATGGCCCCCAGCCCTCCGCGCCGATTAAAACCGCTGCTAACGCACCGGTCATCCTTATCCTGCCGCATCGATAAAAACGTTTCACGCCCTTTCCCTGTGACGGCAGAAAGCGTGCCGCCTGCCATTGCCGAGTCCATTTTTACCCACGCGCTGAAAATGCTGGCGCGCCTGACCCCGCAGGCCTAGGCGGCAGCCTGCTCTGCACCCAGCAGCGCCAGTACGCGGCTGCGCAAGGCGACCAGTTCCGGGTCGTCGCGGCGGCGTGGATAGTCCTGGCTTATTTCGATCACATCCAGCACCCGCGCCGGACGCGCGCTAAATACCACCACGCGATTCGCCATAATCAGCGCCTCCTCTACATCGTGCGTCACCATCAGCGTAGTAAATTGCTGCTCCTGCCAGAGATCGACGATCTCCTGCTGCATACGCAGACGCGTCAGCGAATCCAGTTTACCGAGCGGCTCGTCGAGGATAAGCAGGCGGGGATGATTCACCAGCGCTCGCGCCAGCGCGGCGCGCTGCGCCATCCCGCCGGAGAGCTGATGCGGCCAGGCGCGGGCAAACTCCGTCAGTCCGACGCGATCCAGCATCGCGCCGATGCGCCTCTGCGCCGCCGCTTTGCTCTCGCCGCGAATTTGCAGGCCCAGCGCGACATTGTCATAAACGGTACGCCACGGATAGAGCGTCGGGTCCTGAAACACCACTACGCGCGACGGATGCGGCGCGGTGATGGCGCGCCCCTCTTCCGCCAGCAGGCCGCTGGCAGGCTGCTCCAGTCCGGCGAGCAGCCGCAGCAGCGTCGATTTGCCGCAGCCGGAGGGTCCGAGCAGCGCAACAAACTCGCCGGGTCGCACCTGCAAATTGATATTTTCCAGCACCGGCAAATCGCTGCCTTCCAGCGTAAAGTGGTGACTGACATTATTAATATCGATATTTACGCCAGCTGTTTGCGTCGCCATTGATTATTCTCCGAGGTCTGCTTAATAGCATCATAAATAACACGCTCGCCCCGATTGAAATATGCGGATAGCGGTAATGGGTATATCTGGTCTTCATAAGGAAATATCGCATGAGAACATGCGGGATTGTTATTTGGCGGCGTTCGGCACATGCGTTAGCTTGCCGTTAATTAATTACAAGGGATAGCGCTATGGCATTACATTCACTCCCGCTGAGCCGTCGTGCGGTATTACGCGGCCTCGCCACGCTGGGGGCGGGGATCGGGTTAAGCCCGGTATGGACCGGTTCCGTACTGGCGGAGGATCCGCCGCTGAAAACCATTAAGCTCGCCTGGGGCCAGACCGCCGTTTGTCAGTCGCCCATATCGGTGGCGCTGAAACAGGGGTTCTTTAAAAAGTATGGCCTGAACGTCGAGCCGGTGAATTTCAGCGGCCCGACCGACGCGCTGCTACAGGCCATCGCCACCGGACAGGCCGATGGCGGCATCGGCATGGCGCTGCGCTGGCTAAAGCCGCTGGAACAGGGGTTCGACGTTGACCTTACCGTTGGCACGCACGGCGGCTGCATGCGCCTGCTGACGCCGGAAAACAGCGGTATTCGCAGCGTCAGGGATCTGGCAGGTAAATCGGTGGCCGTGACCGATCAGGCCAGCCCAATCCGCAACTTCTTCGCGATTCAGCTGGCGAAGCAGGGCATCGATCCCGATAAAGCGGTGAACTGGCTTCAGTATCCCGCCGACCTGTTTGGCGAAGCCTTGCGTAAGGGCGAGGTGCAGGCGCTGGCAACCGACGATCCGCAGGGCTGGCTGCTTAAACAGCAGCATCAGCTGGTGGAGGTAGACAACAACCTGAATGGCGAATATGCCCGCCTTACCTGCTGCGTGCTGGGGCTGCGCGGTTCACTGGTGCGCGACGACCCAGCAACCGCGCGGGCGATCACCCAGGCGATTGTCGATGCGCAGCAGTGGACCGCCGACCATCCGGACGAAACCGCAAAAATTTTCCAGCCCTACGTGCCCGGCTCGGTGCCGGTCGAGTCGATAGCCGCGATGCTGAAAGAGCATACCCACAGCCATCACTCCACGGGCGCGCAGCTACGCAGCGAAGTGGCGGTCTACGTGAACGAGCTGAAGACGATCAATGTGATTCGCCCGGACACCAATGCGCAGCAGTTCGCCGATCACTATGTGCCCGATCTGCTGCCGGATAATGGTCAGCATCACCACATGAAAATGAGTTAAGGAGAGGAGCATGGCCAGTGACATTCTGACGTTGCGCCGCCGCGCCGCCGCGCGGCGTATTGAACCGGCGCTGTGGACCGCGCTGCTGGCCTGGTGGGCGCTGGTGGCGCTGATGGTCATGGTGCCGGACAAACCCCAGGGGTTCGCCGCCCCCCGTTTCGTCAATGAAACCCATGAGCTGTTTATAGTGCTGGCGGGGCTGCTTACCTTACTGGTGCTCGCCTCCAGCGCCGCGCCGTCGCTGAAAGCCTGGCAGCCGCTAAAGCGCAGCGGTCGCTGGCTGATTGCGCTGGCATTGCTGACGGGGATCTGGGAGTACGTGACCGCCAAACAGGCGCTGCTGCCTGCGCCCTTCTTCGCGCCGCCGCGCGCGCTGATCGAAGCCTATGCCACGGACTGGCCGCGCCTGCTCGACAGCGTTGTTAATTCGCTGCGTCTGCTGGCGCTTGGCTTTCTTTACGGCAGCCTGGTCGGCTTTATTACCGGCGTCGCCATTGGCTGGTCGCGCGGACTCGGCTACTGGGTGCACCCGATTTTGCGCTTCCTCGGTCCGGTGCCCTCCACCGCCCTGCTGCCGCTGTCGCTCTACTTCTTTCCGTCGAGCTTTGCCGCCGCGATTTTCCTGATTGCGCTGGCGACCTGGTTTCCGGTCACGGTGCTCACCTGGTCGGGCGTCGCCAGCGTCGATAAACGCTACTACGATGTGGCACGCACCCTGGGCGCAAACTCTCTGTTTCTGGTGCTGCGCGTCGCCGTGCCCGCTTCCCTGCCGCACCTGTTTGTCGGGCTGTTTATGGGGCTGGGCGCCTCTTTTTCAGTGCTGGTGGCGGCGGAGATGATGGGCGTCAAATCGGGGCTGGGCTGGTATCTGCAATGGGCGCAGGGCTGGGCGGCTTACGCCAATATGTACGCCGCGCTGATCGTGATGGCGGTGCTCTTTTCATCGCTGATTACTCTGCTGTTTATCGTTCGCGACCGCACGCTCGCCTGGCAGCGCAATGCGGTGAAATGGTAAGGCTTAACTGGAGGATTCACCTGTGGCTGCATCCATCTACGGATCCATCACTGAACTAATTGGCCAAACGCCGCTGCTGCGCCTGTCGCGCTTCAGCGAGCAACAGGGCCTGCGCGCCGAGCTGCTCGGCAAGCTGGAACTGTTTAATCCTAACCACAGCGTTAAGGATCGCATCGCGCTGGCGATGATTGAACAGGCGGAACGCGATGGCCTGCTTAAGCCGGGCGATACTATCGCTGAAACCACCAGCGGCAATACAGGCATCGGCGTCGCCTCGATTGCCGCGGCCAAAGGCTATCGCTTTCGCGTCTACATTAATGATTTCGTCAGCATCGAGCGCAGCAGGATTATCCAGGCCTACGGCGCGGAGGTGGTGCCTTTCAGCACGGTGCCGGGCTTCGCCGACTACTATGCCTCAAGCGACGGCGACTTTGTCGCCGCGACGCGCTGGCTGGTGACGCAGGTAACCGAGGCCGAACCGGACGTGCGCTTTTTACAGCAGCTACAGAATCCGGCGAACCCGCGCGCGCATGAGCTGACTACCGGGCCGGAAATCTGGCGCGATACCCAGGGCAGGCTGGATATTTTTGTCGCTTCAGTGGGAACCGGCGGCACGCTTTCCGGCACCGGCCGTTTTCTGAAATCGCAGGATCCGCTGATTCATATTGTGGCCGTGGAGCCAGGCGCGGGTTCGCAGCCGAGCGCGCAACATCCGGAGCCGCTGGAAATTACCGGCGTTCACGCCTTTAGCGGGCAGCCGCCAGAGCGCATTCCGCCTAATCTTGACCATCAGGTCTACGATGAGACCATCGCGGTGGAAACCTGGCAGGCGTATCAGGCGGCGCGCCAGTTTGCGCTGACCGAGGGCGTGCTGGTGGGAGATTCGTCGGGAGCCGTTCTCTTTGCGGCGCAGCAGCTGGCGGCGCGTCCGGAAAACGAGGGTAAACGCATCGTTCTGCTGCTGGCCGATGGCGGCGCGAACTATCTGAGTACCCGCCTGTTTGACCACGGCCAGCCTGCCGAAAGCCTGAAGCAGGCGACGGCGGTGCAGACGTCGCAGCAGTTGCTGTAAAAAGTCGCAGCTGTTACAACAGAAAACAGAAAAAGGGCAGCCTGGCGCTGCCCTTTGCGCTATACCAGCACGTCAGACGTAATCCCTTTGGCAAACAGCAGCGGATCGGTTTCCGGCCGCAGTACGTTAATGGCCTTCAGGTCGCGCGCGTAAATATCAATCTCCTTCACAAAAGCGTCGCCCACCGAATAGTGACCATGCGTATGGGTTTTCAGTACGCTGGCGATCTCCTGCGGAGTGGTGTTGAGCGCCTGACCGTTAAAGGCGTCAGCGATAACCTCAGGGTGCTGCGCGGCGTAGGCGTGCGCCTGCAAAATCGCATGGGTAATGGCGGCGGCGACTTCAGGCCGATCGCGGATCAAACTGCCGCGCGTGCCAATAACGCAGCAGCTCAGGTTAGCGTAGGTGTCGCTGAGGTTAGTGGCGACCTCCCGATAGCCCGGCTGCTGCGTCAGACGCCACATCACCGGATCGGAGCCGCTTGCCGCCTGAATTTCGCCCTTTTGCAGCACCATCGGCAGCAAATCCTGCGGGAAAACGCGCCAGTCTACGTCGCTATTGGGATCGACGCCGTGCCGCTTAAGCAGCAGCGAAAAGAAGTTTTTATCCGCGCCCGCCATATCGGTAACGCCAATGGTTTTGCCTTTAAGCGCCTCCAGCGAAGTCGGCCCATCGTCGCGCGTCAGCAGACGCATACAGCCGCCGTGCGTGCCTGCCGTCAGTTTGACGTCGAAGCCCTGCTCCAGCGCCTTCAGCCAGCGCAGCGCCATCCCCACCGCCGCTTCCGCTTTGCCGGTCGCGATGGATTCCAGCAGCAGTTCAGTGGAGTTACCGAAGTTAACAAATTCCACCTCCAGATTGTGCGCCTTAAAAAACTGATGCCGATCCGCCACCACCACCGGCGCCAGGCAGATGGCGTTAAGGTTTACCGCCAGACGAACCGGCGTGGGCTTCGCCAGCGCCCATTTGCCCGCTCCGCCCTGCAACAGATCCGGCGACATCGCCATACCCTGCATCGCGTCGTGGGCAAAGAGCGCCGGTGAAAAGGCGCTGGCAGCGAGCGCAGTCGCAGAATAATTCAGAAATTGCCGCCGTGATAAACCATTATTTACTGGCACGATAGTTCCCCCGCATGAAATAACCTTTCCCGGAAATGAAATAACCACAAAATAACCAGACGACGGCAGAGTAATGGGAAATAGCGCAGGCAACCAGCCTGTAAATTATGCCGATTACGCATGTGGTTATCCGCTTTAATGCTTTTACATCGATGAGAGAAAAATAAAGAATCGATCATCACTCTATTATTCTGAGGCAACAGAATGGCGCTTAGCGAACATGTTGATGAACTGCTGCCGGTTATCAGTCAGACGCTGGCCAGTAGCGCGGCGGAAGTCGACCGGCTTGGCGCGTTTCCCGCCGCGAATTTCGCTCTGCTGCGCCAGCATGGGTTGCTGAGTTTCGCGCTGCCGACGTCGGCAGGGGGCGCGGGCGCCGACCTGGCGGCGTGCCGCACCGTTATCGCGGCGGTGGCGCAGGGGGAACCTTCAACCGCGCTGATCCTGATTATGCAGTATCTCAACGCGCGCCGGCTCGGCGAGGATTCCAGCTGGCCTGCGGGCGTGCGGCGCGCCGTGGCGGACAGCATCCTTGAGCGCGGGGCGCTGATCAACGCGCTGCGCGTCGAGCCGGAACTGGGCACGCCGGCGCGCGGCGGCTTGCCGGCCACCACGGCGCGACGTACCGCCGACGGCTGGCGCCTCAGCGGGGAAAAGATCTACTCCACCGGCAGCGTCGGGCTGAGCTGGTTTCTGGTGTGGGCGCGCAGCGACGATGAAGATCCGCTGGTGGGGGCCTGGCTGGTGCCCGCCTCCGCCTCCGGCATTCGTATCAAAGAAGAGTGGGATCATCTGGGCATGCGCGCGACCTGTAGTCACCGCGTCGTGCTGGAAGATGTCTGGGTGCCGCGGGAAAACGCCGTTAACCTTAGCCGCTGGAGCGCGCCGCGTCCGGGTCTTAACGAGGAAGAGAGCCTGTGGATGGCGGTACTGCTGGGCAGCCTGTATGACGCCATCGCGCGCGGCGCGCAGAGGGAGTTTATTCACTTTCTGCAACAGCGCGTACCCGCGAACCTGGGGCGGCCGCTGGCCAGTTTAGCGCGCTTTCAGGATGTCGCGGGCCGTATTGAAACCCTGCTGTTTACCAGCCGCACGCTGCTTAATAGCGCCGCAGCCGGAGAGATCGCTGCGGCTGACGCCGCAAAGGTCAAGCAGGTCACTATCGACAATGCTATCCGCAGCGTACAGCTGATGGTGGAGCACATCGGCAACCACGCGCTGACGCGCACGAATGGTTTTGAACGTCACTTACGCAACGTCTTGTGCGGCCGTATTCATACGCCGCAGGACGATGTCATTTTCACCGCCGCCGGTCAGGCGGTCCTTCAATCCAGCAGGAGTAAATGATGGCGCTTGAATTTATTGGTCTGGTCGGCGCGCATGAAGCGAGCGAATCCGATCCCGGCAAGGGTCAGGTAGTTGATCTGCCCTTTATCAAAGCCTTTGCCCAGACGCAGGAGTACGCGGGCTTTGACAAAGTGCTGCTGGCGGTCAACACCCGCGCGCCCGACTCGATGATTATCGCCAGCTATGTCGCGGCGTTGACCGATAAGCTGGGTTTGCTGGTGGCGCATCGCCCTGGCTTCCAGGCTCCGACCTTTGCCGCGCGCCAGTTCGCCACGCTGGATCAGCTTAGCCAGGGGCGGGCGGCGATCAATGTCATCACCGGCGGGGACAGCGGCGATTTGCAGCGTGACGGCGACTTTCTCGATAAGGACACGCGCTATGCGCGCACCGGGGAGTATCTGTACATCATGCAGCAGGTGTGGGAATCACAGCAGCCCTTTAGCTATACCGGCGATTTTTATCAGGTGCAGGATAACCTGACCGAGGTGAAACCCTGGCGGAAGCCGCGCGTGCCGGTCTACTTTTCCGGCGCGTCAGAGGCGGCCATCGACGTCGCCGCGCAGCACGCTGATGTGTATATGATGTGGGGCGAGCCGCTGGAGCAGGTTAAAGCGCGCATCGCGCAGGTCCGCGCGGCGGCGAAGAAGGTGGGCCGCGAGGATCAGATACGTTTTAGCCTGTCGCTGCGTCCGGTTCTGGGGGCGACCGATGAGGAAGCCTGGCAGCGCGCCGATAATTTGCTGGCGCAGGCGCAGCGCAATATCGGCGGTAAGGCGATCCAGCCGGACAGCAATGTCGGCTCTCAGCGTTTGTACCAGCTGGCGACGGCGCGTCAGGTCTATGATCGCTGCCTGTGGACCGGCATCGCGGCGCTGTCCGGCGCGGCGGGCAACTCCACTTCGCTGGTGGGTTCGCCGGACACCGTAGCCGAGGCGGCGCTGGAATACTATAAGCTGGGGATCACCACTTTTCTGTTTCGCGGCTTCGACCAGCTACGCGACGCGGCGGAATACGGACGACTGCTGCTGCCGAGGATCCGCGAACGCGTTGCGGCATACGAGGCGGAAAAAGCACGGCGGGCGTCGGCGGCCTGAGGCTTATCCGGGGCGTTTTAAGCGGTTTTTTGTATTATCTCCCTTCTCTTTTGCCAGACGCCCCGAACAAAAGACGCTCTGGGCATACTGATGCCTGCTCTTCCCCGCCTGATTTTCTGCGCGGAACGCCTGAACAAAAACGGCGACGCCTTTTCTGCGTCGCCGTTGTTTTATGCCGCCCAGTTTATTGTCTCATCAGAAACGATAGCTTGCCGACAGCGAGAAGTTACGCGGTGCGCCATAGACGTTATAGGCGCCGACCCAGGTATCGTACTCTTTATCGAACAGGTTATTCAGGTTGGCCTGCAACGACAGATTTTTGTTGACGTCATAGCGCGCAAACAGGTCCACCAGCGTATAGCTGCCCTGGCTGGCGCGCCAGGTGCCATTGCCTTCCGGCGCGCCGACATTCTGCCACACGCGTGACTGCCACTTCGCCCCGCCGCCCAGCGTCAACTGCTCCAGCATCGGCAGACGATAGCTGGTAAACAGATTGAACGTCGTGCGCGGCAGCTGCGAGTTATAGCTATTGCCATCACGATCCTGCGCCAGATAGGTGGTGCCGCCAGCACTCATTTGCCAGTTATCGGTGAGCGCGCCATTGAGTTCAAATTCGACGCCGCGGCTGACCACGCCATCTTTCGCCACATAGGCGTTAGACTGCGATCCCGGTATGATCTGCCCGGTATCTTCCCCTACGTTGTCCAGTTCGGTGCGGAATAGCGAAAGCGTGGTGGTCAGACGGCTGTTAAACCAGTCGGACTTGACGCCCACCTCATAGTTTTTACCGATAACCGGCGACAGGAACGCGCCGGTGCTGTCGCGATAATCCTGCGGCTGGAACACCGAGGTGTAGCTGGCGTAGGCGGACCAGTTCTCGGCAAAGTCATAGATCAGACCGCCGTAAGGCGTGGTGTTGTTCTTTTCCAGCTCTTCGCCGGTCAGCTGCGTCTGGCGGTTCCAGTTGGTGTAACGCGCGCCCAGGATCAGATGCAGCGGATCGGCCAGCGAAATGCGCGTCGCCAGATAAACCGATTTCTGACGCACGGTGGTGCTGTCAGCCGTCAGCTCGCGCGGTCCCCAGTCAGTTTCCGGAAAGTCGCCATTGAAATCGTTGTAGTTACCCAGCTCCTGCGCGGAAATGTTCGCCCACGAGCTGTAATATTTGTTGTCCTGACGGCTGTAGTTAACGCCGACCATCAGTTCATGCTGGCGACCCAGCAGCTCATACGGACCGCTGGCGAACGCATCGACCGCATCGACTTTGCGCTTGCCGCTGTTATAGCCGGTTCCGCCCACCACCGGGTAGTCAGCATATTGCGATACGCCCAGACCGCTGGTTTTATCAAAGTAGCCGTCGAGGTAGAGCTGCTTGCTGTCGAGGAACATCTCGTTGTGCGTGCCGTTTAAGGTAATGTTCCAGCCGTTATCAAAGTCCTGCTTCAGGTTAACAAAGACTTTCTTGTTCTCTTTATCGTTGTAGGCCCACTCCGGCGCGGTGTTGTAGCCGCGACGCGAATGGATCTGAGTACCGTCGGTGTACCAGCGCGGCGTGCCGCTCCACATAGGCGAATCGGTATCCACCTGCGAGAACTCATAGCCCACGGAAACCGTGGTGGAGTCCGTCAGGTCCGCATCGACGACGCCGTAGACAAACTGTTTTTTCGCGCCGTAGCGCTCGATAAAGCTGTTTCTGTCGTCATAGCCGGCCACCAGACGACCGCGCACGCTGCCGTCCGCGTTAAGCGGCGTAGAGAGATCGGCAACGTAACGCTGTTTACCCCAGCTGCCGTAGATGGCGGAGACGCTGCCGGTGAAATCTTTGCTGTCGGCATGTTTTCGCACCATGTTAATGGCGGCGGAAGGATTGCCCGGCCCGGTCAGCAGACCGGTTGCGCCGCGCACCACCTCAATGCGTTCGTAGAGCGCCGTATCGGACTGGGCGTCGCCCAGGTTCCACTGCGAAGCGAAAGTGGTCGGAATGCCGTCAACCATAAAGTTATCGATGGGAAATCCACGCGAATAATAGGTTGTGCGATCCATATCGGCGCTGACGCCAGTGATGCCCATGGTGTTGTGCAGCACATCATTCAGCGACTGGAGCTGCTGATCCTCCATGCGCTGCTTGCTGACCACCGTCACCGACTGCGGAATATCGCGCGCGGTTAAGGCCATTTTGGTGCCGGCGCGCGTAATGGGCACGCTGTAATCTTGCGCAGCCTGCTGCGCGGGGTCGCTGGCGCTGCCGTCCACGGTGAGCGTCTGCTCGCTGGAAGCAGCCGTCTCGGCGGCCTGAGCGCTATGCGCTACGCTGGCGGCGATAAGCACCGCCAGGAGTGAACGTTGCAAAGGATGTTTCTGGGTGCCGGCAGGCTCGCCCGCACAATTTTCCCTGACGCGCTGAACATCAAAAGACATCACTGATCCTCGTTTTCATTTTTTATTGTTGCTGCCACTGGTTGCCGGTGCGAGACGCATGGCCGGCGGTAGATTGCGGTCTTTACGTGATGCTGCGATAAAGCAAATGAGAAATATACGCATTGCCATTATCATTGCAAGAAAATGTTAATAAGTGCTGCAAAAAAAATCAGCAGAGAAAGGCGCTCAACGTATTGATCCCAAAAAAGTTGCTGAAGTAACAGGCTGTAAGGATGCGACAACCTGCTCCCTTAATGGCGAAAGGTAGCGAGAAGGAATTAAAACAGGGCGATCATGCGCGCTAAATTTAACAATAAAATAACAAAGACGCGACGGTAAAATAGCCATGTTTTACGGTTTAACAGATATTTGCGGCACTACGCTTAATCGCAGTTATTGTTACGGCCGTGATTACCTGCGCGAGCCGATATACACCTCATGACTATGTCAACGGGCAAATATCCCCGGCGATGACGATCACGCTGAGAAAGCGCATATTCCGCCGCGCCATTAATATCAGGCAGCACGGCGAACAGACAGCGTCGGTATAAATGTATCCTGCTATCCGCATCCGGGCATAATAAGCAATTAATACTGGTTAATCAGTCTGTTTACTCTTCTGCCAGCCTTAAGCTCACCTCTCGCAATACCTGCCAGGGTGTCTGACAGGCCCGCTATTCCGCAATTGTCTCTGACAAGGGAAGACGCTGCGCTTTATTCGGGCCGGTACGTCGCCTGTATGAGTTACCCAAAGAGAGATTTTCTTACCGCCCTAATAAATAGGGTTGATCTACGTGTTCGCTTATTTCATTTATGTTTTTTTTGCCGTAAACTGCGCGCTTTACATATTTAGATTCGTTAAGGGCTATATACATGAGTGATGCGCTGAAAGCATTGAACAATCTTCGTACGCTGCGCGTTCAGGCACGTGAAATCGAACTCGACGTGTTAAACGAAATGCTCGAGAAGTTTTCTGTGGTCGTGGCTGAGCGTCGCGAAGAAGTTAATGCTGAGCAAACCGCACAAAAAGAAAAAGCGGAGAAGCTGGCGTTGTATAAAGAAATGCTGATGAAAGACGGCATTGATATTTCCGACCTGGCTGAGCTGACGAAAAGCGAGAACAAACCAAAAGCGAAACGCGCGCCGCGTCCGGCTAAATATAAGTTTACCGACGAAACGGGCGAAACCAAATTCTGGACCGGCCAGGGTCGCACGCCTTCGCCAATCAAAAAAGTACTGGATGCAGGCGGCTCCCTCGACGAGTTCCTGATCTGATACCACGGCGCTGATATTCAGCGCCTTTTTTATATCTGCTTTTCTGCCGCATCGCGCAATAACGCGCCCAGCCGGCGCTCTCCTCAGCTGGGGCGTTCACGCGCGTCAGGCAAAGCTTGTAATTAAAACGAACAGCCGGCGCGCGGATATAACCCAGAAACAGTTATCTGACGAGATAACGGCAAAAAGCGCCGCAGGAAACGGCACTGATAATCTCAAGGCGGCCGGCGGCCGCCTGAGAAATACGCGGATCAGAGCGACGGCAGGCCGAGGTTTTCCCGCAGCGTGGCGTAGGCGTAGTCGGTGGGAAAGAGACCACGACGACGCAGTTCCGGGATCACCAGCTCAACAAACAGGTCGAGCTGGTCGGGCATAATGGCGGGCATAATATTAAAACCATCCGCACCGCCCTGCTCCAGCCACTGCTGGAAGTCATCGGCAATGTCCTCCGCCGTGCCGACAATGACGCGGTGTCCACGCGAGCCTGCGGCAATCGCGGCCAGCTCGCGCAGCGTCAGATTCTCCCGCTTCGCCATATCCGTCATCAGCTTCACGCGACTCTGGTTTCCTTCGCCCAGCGGCACTTCCGGCACCGGACCGTCCAGCGGATAAACGGACATATCCATACCAAAACGCAGGGAGAGCTGTTTAAGGCCGTTGTCGATATCCACCAGCGTATTCAGCTCTTTCCACAATGCTTGCGCCTCTTCGCGCGTGCGGCCAACGATGGGCATCACGCCGGGCATAATCACCACATGATCCGGGTTGCGCCCTGCCGCTTCGATCTGCGCCTTCTGCGACTGATAAAACGCCTGCGCCTCTTCCAGACTGGCCGCTGCGGTAAACACCACCTCAGCGGTCTCAGCCGCAAGCTTCTGACCGTCGGACGACGAGCCAGCTTCAATAATCACCGGGCGGCCCTGCGGCGAGCGCGTAATATTCAGCGGTCCCTGCACCTGAAAATGCTCGCCCACGTGATTGATTGGGTTGATTTTATCGTTGACGAAGTACTGTCCTGTGCTGGCATCCGGCTGCACAGCCCCCTCCTGCCAGCCTTCCCACAGCTTATTCGTCACCTGTAAAAACTCACGCGCGCGGGCATAGCGTTCGGCATGATCAGGCATGTCGTCGCGGCTGAAGTTTTTCGCCACGTCGGCGGAGAATGAGGTCACTACATTCCAGGCGGCGCGGCCACGGCTGATATGGTCGAGTGAGGAGAAGGTGCGCGCCATGGTAAAGGGATCGCTGAAAGTGGTCGAGGCAGTCGCCGCGAGACCAATGCGCTTCGTGTTGACGGCTACCGCCGAGAGCATGGTCAGCGGTTCAAGGCGCGCCATGGTCGATGGCAGGCGATACATACTGGTCGCCAGCGCATCGCCAACGAAAAAGAGGTCAAAGCGCCCCGCCTCCGCTTTCTGCGCCAGGCGGATCAGCCAGTCGATGTCGGTAGGCGCGCCCAGCTCTTCGGTCAGACGCCAGCCGCTGACGTGGTGCCCTACCGGCTGAACGAAAAGACCAAGACGCAGACGCGTTTTTGCAGATGAGCTGTCCATATTGTTTCCCTGATTATGATAAGCGCCGTCTTTGGGCAGCTATAAAAAATGTTCGGTGGCAATAAGCGCTTTTTCCAGCGCTGCCGGTGATACCTCAAACGGCAGACGCGCCGCGCTGGCCGCCGGAAAATGAATCTGAGCGGCCAGCTGGCGCAGCGCCTCGGCGCGCTCGCCCGCCAGCGCAGGCAGTCGGAGCGGCGCGTCGAAGCGACGCAGCAGCGCCACCAGCGCCGCGTCAGGTTCGCCGTCTGGCTGTTCCATCATTGACTGAACCAGCAGACTGTAACCCACTATTTCTCCGTGCAGCCAGTCGTGCATCTCTGGCAGGTGCGTCAGCTGGTTATGAATAGCGTGGGCGAATCCCGGCGTCGGTAGCGTATCGCGCATACTGTTCGCCAGTCCAGCCAGCACGATGCTGGCGTCAATAACGCGCTCAAGGGCAAAGGTAACCTGCTGTTGCTCACAGGACGCCACGGCTTCATCGCCCCACTGCCGGTAGGCGTCCAGGGCGCGCTGCGCCGCCATGACCTTAAGATCCAGCGCCAGGCTATCGGGATTATGTTGCTGCCAGGGGCGAAACTCATACCACTTCGCCAGCGCGTCGACGATGCCGGCTTTCAGATAGCGCGCGCCGCTCCTGGCAATAACCTCACTGTCCACCAGTACCAGCGCAGGCATTTTGCGCAGCGGCTGGCTGCGCAGATGACCGCCCTGCGCGTTATAAACGATGGCCACCGGCGACCAGGCGGCGCAGGTAGCGGCAAGCGTAGCAAAGTTAATGATCGCGACGTTATTCAGGCCGTCGCCTGCCGCTTTAGCGCAGTCCAGCACGCGTCCGCCGCCGACGGCGAGAATGGCTTCCGCTCCCTGCTCTGCCGTATTGGCCTGAAGCTGACGAATCGCCTCATCGGTACATTCGCCGTCGAGATACTCCAGTTGCCAGCGGATGCCCTGGCTCTCCAGGCTTTGCGTCAGTTCGGGATTTACGGCCTGCCAGGCGCGCGGGGAAGAGAGAATACGCAGATGGGCGGCTAACGGGCGGATATGTTCTCCGACCCGCGCGCGGATCCCGGCCTGCTGTAGATAGGCTTGCGGCGATTTTATGGCTAACACGGCTTATCCTGAGGTTGTTCTGTTGCGCCAAAAAAGATTGGGTAAACAGAGAGATAGAGGGAGAAACTTTTCGCGCGACGCATGCAGTGCATAGTACGACAAACGGTGATTTAAGCAATGCGTAAAGCCGCCTTCCTTCTTCACAAATTTGCATTAGCTTAGCGACATTTCACATATAGCGACCCGTAACTTTGTTGCTACTCTGCTGACTCGGCTTCTTTTATTCCGGAGACATCAATGCTTCGTTCGCTATTTCCGGCGGTTGCGCCATGAGCCTTACTGCGCGACTCAGCCAGCTGATCCTCTCTTCTCAACCCGATAGCGCGGCCCGTCAGCGCGCGCGCGAAGGGATGCAGGATTTCCTTGCCGTTAGCTGGCCGGTGCTTGCCCGGCAGGTGCCTGACAGCGGTTTGCCGCGCCTTCAGGGGCTATACCGCGACAGAGGAGCGGCGTCGCGCGCCCTGCTGCTGGGTTATGCCGGACACGCGCTGGATTACGATGACTTTCATGCCGATTTTCGCGGCCATCCCAGCGTGGTGATTCTGCCCGCGCTGCTGGCGTGGACGGCGGAGAGCGGCAGTTTCAGCCTGACGCGTTTTCTGGACGCTTATGTGGTTGGGGTGGAGATGGCCGGTCGGCTTGGCCTGGCGATGACGCAGCGCCACTATACGCTTGGCTATCACAATACCGCCTCGCTTGGCACCCTGGCCGCCGCCGCCGCGCTGGCGCATTTTACCGGCGCAAACAGTCGCCAGACAGCGGTGCTGCTGGGCATTGCGGCCACCGACGCCAGCGGGCTGCGCGCCCAGTTCGGTTCGGCGGTGAAGCCGTTGCACGCGGGCCTGGCGGCAGAGCGCGCGGTGCGCGCCGCACAGCTGGCGCTGGCGGGATTTGATGGGCAGGAAGAAGGCGTTCTGGAGAGTTTTATCGCTCTCGCCAGCGCGGACGAAGCGCAGTCGGAAAAACTTAGCGACGGCTGGGGAACGCCCTGGCGCATCGTAACGCCGGGGCTGGAGTTTAAACCCTTCGCCACCTGTGCCGGTACGCACAGCGCGGCGGAGGCCGCGCGCGAGATCCGTCAGCGCTGGACGGGTTCATCCACGTCGCTGGTTAACAGCATCGACCGCATCACCGTGGCCTTTCCCCCCGGCGGCGATATTGCCGCCTCGGTGCGCCAGCCGCAAAACGGGATCGAAGCGCGTTTTAGCCTTGAATATGTTATCGCCGCCATGCTGATCTACGGCGATTTACGGATGGCGGACTTTGCTGAAGGCGATGTGAACCCGCAGATTATGGCGCTGGCCGCAAAAGTCACCCGTCAGCCCGACGAGCAGGCGCCGCCTGATGCGCTTAATCCCGCGCTACGCTTTCACGAGGTCACGCTGTTTCTTAACAACGGCGAAACCCTGAACGAACGCCGCACCCGACAACAGTCGCTGGCGACCCCGGTCAATGTCGCGGGCAAATTGCAGGCGGCGCTGGCTGATTACAGTGAACTGTTTCAACACAGCCGTCTGGCCGACGATAACGACCTGCGCGAAGTGGCGCGCAGGCTGACAGCCGCGCTGTAGCGCGGCGCTGTCAGCCTTGCGGCGGGGTAAAGGCGGCGACTGCCGGCGCCTCGCCGGTGAACTTCCGGACGCTGACCACTGTAATCTGTCCGGTGCAGCCCTGCGCCAGCGACGACGTGCCGATATCCTGCGTCAGCACGTTAGGATTGCCGTGGCGACAGAGCGGACGCGCGGCGGCCGGGTCCACCGGATCGTACCAGGCGCCGGTCGGCAAGCGCACCACGCCAGGCATAATACCTTCCGTCAGCCGGGCGCTCGCCAGCAGATGCCCACGCGCGTTGAACAGCTCAATAACGTCATCATCGGCAATCCCCAGCCGCTGCGCGTCCTGCGGGTGGAGGCTACACACCTCCCGCCCGTTGCGTTTGCCGCTGCAGCTGTAGTCGCCGAAATCGAGCTGGCTGTGCAGTCGCGTCGCGGGCTGGTTGGCTATCAGCCAGAACGGACAATGAGCGGAGGGCTGTTCGCGCGGCGCGCGCCATACCGGATGACCGGGGCAGTCGTCATAGCCGAAACCGGCGATCGCCTCGGAATAGATCTGAATCTTACCCGATGGCGTGGGCAGCGGATGCGCGGCGGGATCGGCGCGAAACGCGTTCATCATGCGCCCGCCGTCATGCAGCTGCGGCAGCGCCAGCACGCCCTGCTGCCAGAAAGTCGCGAAATCAGGCACATCGACCTGATGCGCCGCCAGCTTTTCCTGTAGCTGTCCGTAGAGATGGGCAAGCCAGCCGCGCGCGTCGCGGCCCTCGGTAAAGGCCGCCTCGCGCCCCAGACGACGCGCCAGCTCGCTGAAAATCTGGTAGTCATCCCGCGCTTCGCCATAGGGCGTCGCCACCGGCTGCATAGCGATCAGATGGCGATCGGTCGGCGCGCCGCCGATGTCTTCGCGTTCCAGCGTCATGGTAGCAGGCAGCACGATATCCGCATGGCGCGCGGTAGCGGTCCAGGCGTTCTCATGCACGATCAGCGTATCGAGACGGCAAAAAGCCTGACGCAGACGCGCCAGATCCTGATGGTGATGAAACGGATTTCCGCCCGCCCAGTAGGCCAGCTTAATATCGGGATAGGTAAGATGACGGCCGTTATAGTGAAATTTCTCGCCGGGATGCAGCAGCATATCGGCGATACGCGCGACTGGAATAAAGCGATCGATGCCGTTTTTACCCTGCGGCAGCGCGGGAAAGCTCACCAGATTATGGTGCTTGCCATAGTGTCCCAGCGCGCCAAGGGCATAGGTAAAGCCGCCGCCAGGCAGGCCGGGCTGGCCAAGAGCGGCCGCCAGCACCAGGCCGAGCCAGACCGGCTGCTCGCCATGCTCTGCGCGCTGTAAGGCGTGCGCCACGGTGATTAGCACGCGTCGTCCATGCAGCGCCTGGGCCAGCGCGCGGATCTGCGCGACAGGCACGCCGCAGATGGCGCTGGCCCAGGCGGCGTCGCGCGCCGCGCCATCTTCCTCGCCCAGCAGCCAGGCTTTCATCTGCGGCCAGCCGTGGGTGTAGCGCGCCAGAAAATCGTCGTCGGTCAGTCCCTGAACCGTTAGCTCATGCAGCAGCGCAAGGATCAGCGCCGCATCGGTGCCGGGGATCAGCGGCAGCCATTCGCCGTTCGCCTCGTCAGGCAGGTCGCTGCGCAGCGGGCTGACAGAGATAAAACGCGCGCCTCGCCGCGCCGCTTGCAGCATAAAGCCGCGCTCGGTGTGTTCGCTCAGTCCGCCGCTCGCCACCTGAGAGTTTTTTAGCGCCAGCCCGCCAAAGGCGAGCACCACTTCGCTGTGCTGCGCGATCGATTCCCAGCTTACGCCGCGCCGCGCGATCTCGTTCATATCGCCGACGATATGCGGCAGCAGCACCGAGGCCGCGCCGGAGCTGTAGCTGTTCACTGAACGCACATAGCCGCCCATGACGGTGTTGAGAAAACGGTGTACCTGACTTTGCGCATGGTGAAAACGCCCGGCGCTCGACCAGCCGTAGGAGCCGCCAAAAATAGCGGCCGGTCCGTACTGTTCGCCCACGCGGCGCAGTTCGTCGGCGACAAGGGCGTAAGCCTCTTCCCAGCTGACCGCGACATAGCTGTCCAGACCGCGGCACGCGTCGGCGCCCGGCCCTTTTTCCAGCCAGCCGCGCCGCACCATCGGACGCGCAACGCGCGCGGGGTGATTCAGCGCGTTGCGCAAATTGCCGAGCAGCGGGCTGGGATCGGGATCGGCGCTGAAAGGCGCGATTTTCAGGGAGTCGCCCTCGCGGCGCGCGCGAAACGCGCCCCAGTGCGAGCTGTGCATCACTTCGGTCATGATGTTCCTGCGGAGTAATAACGGATGCTCAGAGCACCGTTGCGATGAAGTTACGCACGCGACCGTTGTTGGGGTCTTCGAGCACCTGTTGTGTCGGCCCGGCAGCGACAATTTTGCCGCTCTCCATAAACACAATGTTGTCGGCGACTTCGCGCGCAAAGCCGATTTCATGCGTCACAATCACCATCGTGATGCCGGAATGTGCCAGCTGCTTAATGACCTGCAACACCTCGCCCACCAGCTCCGGGTCAAGCGCGGAGGTCGGCTCATCAAACAGCAGAACGCCGGGGTCCATCGCCAGCGCGCGGGCAATCGCCACGCGCTGCTGCTGCCCGCCGGAAAGGTTTTGCGGCCACTCCTCTTCGCGGCCCGCCAGGCCAACCTGCTGCAACAGCGCGCGCGCTTTCTCTGTCGCCTGCTGACGCGGCACCTTTTTGACGCGTATCGGCGCGTCGGCGATGTTCTGCAATACCGTGCGGTGGGGAAAGAGGTTGAACTGCTGAAACACCATGCCCACGTCGCGGCGCTGGCGCGCCACCTCTCGACTGTTCAGCTCATGTAGCGCCTGGCCTTTTTGCCGATAGCCCACCAGCTCGCCGCCGATGCGAATGGTGCCGCCGTCCAGTTTTTCCAGATGATTGATACAGCGCAGCAGGGTCGATTTGCCGGAGCCGGACGGTCCCAGTATGACCGTGACCGAACCGGCCGGCAGATCAAGATTGACCTCGTCAAGGATGGTTACGCCAGAAAAGCGCTTGGTGACATTGCGCAGCGCGATTGCCTCAGCCATGAGTGATACTCCTTTCGCTACGCGTCGGCGCGAAGCCGTTAAACAAGGCGCGCAGCAGCGTGCGCTGCGGGCCGCGCGAAACGCCACGCGAGAAATAACGTTCGATATAGTACTGCCCCACAGAAAGCACAGAGGTCATCAGCAGATACCACAGCGTCGCCACCAGCAGCAGCGGGATAACCTCATAGGTTCGCTGATAGATAATCTGGGCGGAAAACAGCACATCCTGTAGCGAGATCACCGATACCACCGCCGTGGTTTTTAGCTGGCCGATCACCTCATTGCCCGCCGGCGGCAGAATGGCGCGCATCGCCTGCGGCAGAATGGTAAAGCGAAAAATCTGCGCTGGGCGATAGCCCAGCGCGCGCGCCGCCTCAAGCTGACCGTTGCCTACACTCTGAATCCCCGCGCGCACAATTTCCGCAGCGTAGGCGGACTGGTGCATCACCAGCGCAATCACGGCGGCGCTGAACGGGCTGACCAGCGCGTTGGACTGCACGCTCCAGATTTCGCCTGCGCCCGGCAGCGACAGCGACAGCGTGGGATAGAGCGCGGCGATGTTGTACCAGAGAAACAGCTGCACCAGCATCGGCACGCCGCGAAAGAACCAGGTATAGGCCCAGCTTACCGCCACCAGCACCGGGTTCGATGAGAGGCGCATCAGCGCCAGCACCGTGCCAAAAGCGAACCCCAGCACCACCGAAATGGCGGTCAGCTGTAGCGTCATCAGCACGCCTTGCAGAATAGACGCCTCGGTAAAATTATCGGCGATCACGCCCCACTCAAAGCGCGGGTTGTTGATCATCGAATGCGCCATCGCCACGACGCACAGCAGCACCAGCAGCGCGCTTAGCCAGCGCCCATAGTAGCGTTTGCCGACGATACGCAGCTCATCAGTCTGGTCTGGCGTGGGATTCATAGAAAGATGTCCTGGTTACGTTTCGCCTCTTTCACCGCGCCGAAACCAATGCCCCACTTATCGAGGATTTTCTGGTAGCTGCCGTCTTTGATGAGCGAGTTGAGCGCGGCCTGCACCGCTGGCTCCAGCGGCGAATCTTTCGGGAACGCCACCGACACAGGCGCGTCGTTGACGCTGATCTCCCCGCTCATGGTCAGCGGCTTAATCAGCTTCACCTGCCAGGTGAGACCTTCATAGGGACCGAAGAACATCGGAACACGGCCGCTGACCACAGCCTGCACGCCAGCCGGACGGTCCGGGAACACTGCAACCTTAATCGGCGGCTTGCCAGCGCTTTCACAGGCCTTACTCGCCTCTTCCAGACGGGTAATCTGCGTCGTGCCGGCTCCTGCGCCGACTTCTTTGCCGCACACGGCGTCAAAGGTGGTAAAAGGCGCGATATTGGCAGATTTCAGAGAGATAATGCCGAGACGGCTGGCGTTATAATAACCAACAAAGTCCACCTGTTTCAGACGCGCCTGGGTGGCGTTGATATTCGACAGCGCCACATCGTAGCGACCGGTTTTCAGACCGGGAATAATATTGTCAAAACCGCCGGTATCGCGCCACTGCACCGTCACGCCGAGGCGTTCGCCGACGGCATTCATCACGTCGATTTCCCGCCCGGCCAGGGTTTTATTGTCTTCTTTATAGAAGGTGGTAGGCGGCGTGTTGGGGTTGGTTCCGGCGACGATGTAGCCACGCTTCACGATGTCGGCGGGAAGCAGACTTTTTAGCGCGGGGTCGGCCGTCACATGCAGCGAACTGTCGGTTGGCACTGAGGTTTCAGCCGCCATCGCGCTCTGGGCGGTCAGAGCGAGAGCAATAAGGGTGACGTTTTGCATGAGTTTCACGGGAACCTTTCTCCTGATTAATTAACCCCCTTGCGGGGAAACGCGTAGCCGGGGCGGCGACGCCAGCGTGCGATCATCTCTTCTTAATACGTAAATAAGGGTCTACATGGCCAGACGGCCTTATTCTCGTGGAGAATATGCAGCCTTAACAAATGCGAAAAAACGCTAACCAATGCTGAATTTCGGCATTAGCGCGCACCGCGATGCGATAACGCGGAGCGCGGGCGTCTGCGCTGCCTTGCAAGGCGCGCAGGTTATCCAGAACAACGCCATAAACGGCGCTAAGTTATTTCACTTCGGTCTAAAGGCGAGCCGCCACTGAGCCTGGCGTAGCAGGTAAAAAAGAGCGGATTTATCACCTTACCGCTTTCCCTTTCCCCGCCTGATGCGCCCTTGCTGGCGGCTACGACACTTTTTCTTTCCGTTAACCCGTTGTGGCGTAATGTAAATCTGCAAATTACGTATATACAATGATAATCATTATCACTATCATGCGCATTTACTTACACTCATTAACGTATCAGGGAGAAAGTTTAAATGAATGTAACGACTCGTTTCGGAAAGCGCCCTTGTGCTCTGCTGATGGCCGGGATATTAAGTGCCCCAGGCCTGAGCGCCGCTGAAGAAACCGAAAAACTGGCCGACGACGAGACAATGCTGGTCACCGCCGAACAGATCCTGAAGCAGCAGCCCGGCGTCTCTACTATCACCGCCAAAGACATTGAAAAAAGTCCGCCTGTTAATGACCTCTCCGACATTATTCGCAAAATGCCCGGCGTTAACCTGACCGGTAACGGCGCCAGCGGCAGCCGCGGCAATAATCGTCAGATTGATATTCGCGGCATGGGTCCAGAAAATACGCTGATTCTGATCGACGGCGTTCCCGTCTCATCCCGCAACTCGGTGCGCTACAGCTGGCGCGGCGAGCGCGATTCGCGCGGCGATACCAACTGGGTGCCGCCTGAAATGGTGGAGCGTATTGAAGTTATTCGCGGCCCCGCAGCCGCGCGCTATGGCTCCGGCGCGGCGGGCGGCGTGGTAAATATCATTACCAAACGCCCGACCAATGACTGGCATGGCTCGCTTTCGCTGTTTACCAACCAGCCGGAAGATAGCAAAGAGGGCGCAACCCGACGCGCTAACTTCAGCCTGAGCGGGCCGCTGGCAGGCGACGCCCTGACGATGCGCCTCTATGGCAACATTAATAAGACCGACGCCGACGCCTGGGACATCAACACGGCGCAAAACGGCTCTTACGCGGCTGGGCGCGAAGGGGTGCGGAATAAAGACATCAACAGCGTCTTCTCCTGGAAAATCACTCCAGAGCAGATCCTCGACCTCTCCTGGGGCTACAGCCGTCAGGGCAATATCTATGCGGGCGATACGCAAAACAGCAACGGCAATAACAGCGCCAATGGCCTGGTCGAATCGCTGGTCGGCAGCGAAACCAATCGCCTTTACCGCCAGTCCTATGGGATAGCGCATAACGGCATCTGGGACTGGGGGCTGTCAAAGCTGACTTTCAACTATGAAAAAACCAACAATACGCGTCTGAAAGAGGGATCGGCAGGCAGCGTTGAAGGAATGATTAACAGCGACACCTATGCCACCAGCCGACTGGAGAGCTACCGCAGCAACGCAGAGATTAACTTTCCGCTCGACTGGCTGCGCGAACAAACGGTGACGCTGGGCGCAGAGTGGAACTATGACAAACTCAACGATCCCGCCTCTATGCAGGCCTTTAATCAGTCAGGCATCACCATTGGCGACATCAGCGGCAACGCAGCGGAGCGCAGCAGCAGCAACAGCGCGACCCTTAGCTCGCTCTACCTGGAAGATAATATCGCCGCAACCGACTCCACAGAGGTGATCCCTGGGGTACGTTTCGACTATCACGATAAATTCGGCGCTAACTGGAGTCCGAGCCTTAATCTGTCGCAGAGGCTGGGCGACGATTTCACGCTGAAGGCCGGTATCGCCCGCGCGTTTAAAGCGCCGAACCTTTATCAGTCCAGCGAAGGCTACCTGCTTTCATCGCGCGGCAACGGCTGCCCGAAAAACCTCTCCAATAGCTGTTATCTGATGGGCAATGGCGATCTTGACCCGGAAGTCAGCGTCAATAAAGAGCTTGGGCTGGAATACACTCATGACGGCTATGCGGCGGGTATCACCTGGTTCCGCAACGATTATAAAAATAAAATCGTTTCTGGTCGCGAACTGACTGGCACCGCGTCAAACGGCAACGATATTCTGCGCTGGGAAAACGCGGGCAAGGCGGTGGTGGAAGGTCTTGAAGGGAACCTGACGATCCCGTTAGTGGCGGATACGCTGGAATGGCGCAGCAACGCAACCTATATGCTGAAGTCAGAGGATAAGGAAACGGGCAATCCGCTGTCGATTATTCCTGAATACACCATCAACTCTCAGCTGGAATGGCAAATTAGCCAGAACTTCTCCGGTAATATTAACTGGACAATGTATGGCCGGCAGAAACCACGGGAATTTGCCGAAACGCGGCTGGACGCGCGTGGAATGTCGACGCGGGAAATTGGCGCATACTCGGTGCTGGGACTCAATGTTAATTACGATATTACCAAAAATATGCGCGCGAATATCGGCGTCAGTAATCTGCTGGACAAGCGTCTCTACCGCGAAAATGACGGCGCATCAACCTATAACGAACCTGGCCGCGCCTACTATGCCGGTTTGACCTACGATTTCTGATCGATCTTGCGGTCGCGTGCCGGGGTGCGCGACCCTTTCTCGTCTTACTCTTTCTGTGGGCAAACTCGCCAAAGTTCCGCCTCGTAAGCAGCGATTGCAAATAAGAATGGAAACCGTCTCGCAAAGTGCTGTCACCGGGCTTTTCCCCTGCCGCTCGGCCCGCTATAATGCGCCGCTTATAAGATGTAACTGGTTAATTAAATGGCAATTATCGATCCCCACCTTGAACATCTAAAACGCTGTCTGAAGAAAGAAGTTATGGTTTCTTCAGAGCCGTTTTCCTGGGGAAAAACAATACATAAGGCGATTAAGTGTCCCGGCAGGCGTTATTACTTCTGGTGGCGTATCGCAAATTATCTCTATCTCAGCAAGCGTAACCGCAAACTGGCTATTCGACTGGCGCGTAAACTGCGCAATAAGTATGCCTGTGATATTCATCCCGGTACGCAAATCGGCGTCGGCCTGCGCATTTCCCATTTCGTGGGTATTGTTATTTCTCACCGCTGCATCATTGGCGAAAACTTTCACATCAAGCAAAACGTAACCATCGGCGTGCGTCATATCAATCAGTCTGGTCATATTCACATCGGCGATAAAGTCGAGGTGGGCGCTAACAGCTGCATAATCGGCGATGATATTTATATCGGTAATAATGTGCTGATTGGCGCGATGACATTCGTCAATAAGAACGTGCCCGACAATGCCGTGGTCATGAACAAAAAAGAGATGACGATTCTTCCCGTCGGCGTCTGATCCTCTCCTCCTTCAATGCGCGACCTGTGACTCACGCGGCGCGCATGCCTTGATGTGAATCACTCAAAACAGGCGTAGTCGTGCCTGATGCCCTGCTCTATTTTTTTCCTGTTTTTACTCTCTGAGGAAACAGGAAAATGATCCAGCAAACCTTTTATTCGACCAACGCCGCCAGGCCTGAACTGGGCGTTAGCCCGCTGTCATGGGTGAATGAGGTACTGCTTGACCTGGGCGGCGATACCCGCCCTGAGCAGTGTCTGCATGAAGCAAGCCAGGCCGGCTATCAGGGCGTTGAAATGAGCCGCATTTTGCCGCGCAGCGCCGAGGCGCTTCTCCCCCTGCTGAACCAGCATCAGCTGCGGCTTATATCAGGCTGGTACGACGGCTTTCTCACCGAACGCAGCGTGGAGGCAGAGCTGCAAGCGGTCCATCAGCATGCCTCGCTGCTTAGCCACTGCGGCGCAAAGGTTATGGTGTACGGCGAATGCGGCTGGATGGCGGAGCGCGCGCTGGATATTCCGCTGAGCCAGCGTCGGCTGCTGCCCGCCGACCGCCTTGCGGCCTATGCCGATCGCCTGTCGCGCTTCGCCGCCCAGCTTTATGCCCGATATGGCCTGCGGCTGGCCTACCACCATCACCTGATGATGGTGGCGGAAACCTGGGATGAGATTGCGCGCCTGCTTAACGCCTGCTCGTCCGAGGTGGGGCTGCTGCTGGACACCGGGCATGCCTTCGCGGCTGGCTTCAGCTATCAGCAGCTGATTGAGCGTTTCCCTGAGCGAATCTGCCATATCCACTTAAAAGACGTGCGCCGCGATCGGCTTCAGCAGGCGCGCGCCGGTGAGATGACCTTTAACGAGGCGGTGCTGGCCGGTCTGTTCTGCGCGCCTGGCGAAGGCGACCTGGACTTTGCGCCGCTGGCCCGCTTTATCGCCGCCAGCGGCTACAGCGGCTGGCTGGTGGTAGAGGCTGAACAGGACCCGGCTAAGGCACCGCCGCTCGCCACGGTTACGCGCGCCCATCACTATGTCACGCGCCATATACTTCCCCAGGAGAGCCTCGCATGAAGAGAAAAACCCTCAATGTTGGTCTGATCGGTTCCGGATTTATGGGTCAGGCGCACGCTGACGCCTGGCGACGCGCCAGCCTGCTTTATCGCGATCTGCCGTTTCAACCGGTGCTGCATACGCTGGCTGACGCGACCCCTGCGCTGGCGCAGCAAGCGGCGCAGCGCTTTGGCTTTCAGCAAGGCACGGCAGACTGGCGGTCTTTAATCGCCGATCCGGCGATCGATGTCGTGGACATCACCACGCCAAATCATCTGCACGTCGAGATGGCGCGCGCGGCCATTCGCGCCGGGAAACATGTTTACTGTGAAAAACCTCTGACGGTATCGCTCGCCGATGCGCAGATGCTGGTCGAGGAAGCGGAACGCGCGGGCGTGCATACCTTTGTCGCCTTTAACAACATTAAAACGCCCGCCGCACAGCTGGCGCGGCAGCTTATCGCGCGCGGCGACATCGGCACCCCGACACGTTTTCGCGGCTGGTTCGATCAGGGCTTCTTTAACGATCCTGAACTGCCGTGGAGCTGGCGCTGTTCGCGCGAGCAGGCCGGTTCCGGCTCGCTGGGCGATTTAGGCTCCCACGTTATCAGCGTGGCGCAATACCTGATGGGCCAGATAGACAGCGTGGTGGGTCAGGAGCAGATAGTGATTGAAACCCGTCCTGCGCCTGGCGCAGGCTCCGGCTATGGGGCGCAGGCTGACCGGGACGCGGCGCGGCTCAAGGTAGAAAATGATGATCAGTTTCAGGCGCTGGTGACCTTCGCCAGCGGCGCAGGCGGGGTGATTGAGTCGTCCAGGGTCGCCGCGGGCAAAGTCTTTGGCATCGCCTGGGAAATCTCAGGCACGGCCGGCACTCTGGCGATGGACGGCGAGCGCTTTAATGAGCTGAAAATTGCCCGCTACGGCGATGAGAAGCACGATCGCGGCTTTAAAACCCTGTATGCGGGATCGCAGGTTGAGGCCTTTAACGGCTTCTTCGCCTTTGATTTTGCCGGTGGCGGACTGGGATATTTCGATGTCAAAGTGATCGAGATCTATGACCTGATTCAGGTTCTCAGCGGCGCGCATCCGCCCGTGGCGGATTTTCGCTTTGGCCTGGATAACCAGCGCATCATTGAGGCTATGACGCGCTCTTCCGCCACAGGTCAGCGCATCAGGCTCGCCGATTTATCCAGATGAAAAGCGCAGCGCGTAAGGTTATGATGCGGCGCTGGCGATGCCAGTCTTGTAACCCTGTACGCGCCTTCGCGATAAAAAGCAGCCAGATGCGCAGGCGCGGGTTTCGAGGCCAGGCTACGCTGAATAAACCCGTAATTATGGAGAGTAAAGCCCGTGAAATTTGAAAATCAGGATGCGTTTAAACTGGCGGTGGCGTATATGGAGCGGAAAGAGAATGTCACCGGCATTACCGTCTATTTTAAATCCTTTATCGAGACCTACCAGAAATTTGATCGCTGGCTAAGCGCCGCCGATCCTGTTCAGGCTGTCGAGGAAGAGAAAAAAGCGGCAAAAGCCAATCCAGACTCCCTGCTCTGACGCGCCTGACGGCGGATAAGACGCGAACCTTTACTGTCGAACCTTACCCGCCGTCTTGCTCTTTCCCGCCTGGCGCTGTCTGGGCGCGCCCTGCTTGCTACATCAGTTCTCAGGCGCATTCGTCGCTTATCATTCGCTGCTGTTTTATGCTTAACTCCTGCTTCAGGTTTGCTTGTATGTGGTAAAAATGCACTATTTCAACGAGGTTATGGGGTTTATTGAAGGGAACGTCGCCCTTTCCGCCACCTTTAATATTATTATGCTGATCATCGCCGGTATGGTGGCGCATCTTGTCTGTAAATTCTTTGTCGTCAAAGTCGTGCGCAAAGTCTTTTTCAGCGCCCACAAGAGCGACGTGCCGCTGGATAAAGACGTCAGGATTTCCGAGAAGCTCTCTAATTTTATTCCGGTGATCACCGTCTATTACCTGTTGCAGTTTATGCCGGAGCTGCCGGAACATCTGCTTATCGCCATTAAGACGTTGTGCGGCATCTTGTTTTTTGTCTATTTATCCCTGTTCTTCAATGAAGTGCTGGAGATCGTCAACAACTCCTATTCGAAGAAATCGAAGCGTAAAAATCATTCGATAAAAGGCTATATCCAGATCGGCAAAATCCTGGTGCATATTCTTTCCGCGATTATGATCCTGGCTATTATGTCGAATAAATCGCCGGTGATTATTATCTCCAGTCTGGGCGCCGCCGCCGCCGTATTGATGCTGGTTTTTCAGCATACGCTGCTGTCGCTGGTGGCGAATATTCAGGTCTCCTCTAACGATGTTCTACAGCTGGGCGACTGGATTGAGATGCCGGATAAAAACCTGAGCGGCGAGGTGACGGATATTGCGCTGCATACCATCACCATACGCAACTGGGATAACACCATTTCCCGTATTCCCACCAAGAATTTTCTCACCGAGACCTATACCAACTGGCAGGCGATGTTCTCGTCGGGGGCGCGTCGCATCATGCGCAGCTTTTATCTCGATCTGGATTCCGTGACCTTTGTGAATCAGGAGATGCTGCAATCAATGGTGCAGCTGCGCGGCGTCAGCGAACCACTGACCGCCCTGCTTGATGGTCGGGATATTAGCGCGGTCGGCGATCGCTGGTTTGTCGAAAACGGCATGACCAATCTGACGGTGTTTCGCCACTATCTGACGGCCTGGCTGTCGCAGCGTGACGACATCCGCAAAGATATGTATATCGTGGTGCGCGCGCTTAAACCTTCGCCAGACGGGTTGCCGATTGAGATTTACTGTTTTACCTCGTCCACGCTGTGGGTCGATTATGAAAACTCGCAGTCTGAAATTTTTGAATATATCTATGCGGTAGCAGGCTTTTTCTCTTTGCGTATCTATCAGCATCCTGCCGGCGCTAATTTCTGGCGTCTTTCGCACGAACGCCATCAGACATCCCGCGATAGCAGCACGCCGTCCGCCTGACTGTTTTACGCTTAACATCCCTTGCTGCTGCTGCTGCGCGCGGCGGCAAGGAAACGCAACCTAACCAGCAGAAATCGTTGATTTTTTCCTGCCATCCCCTTGCGCAGGCGCAGCAGCAGGCTACGCTTGAAAGGTGACTAGCTAGTCCTTTTATCTACGGGAACACTGATAGGAGTACTGTCTATGACACAACAGAAGTACAGAGGTGGGGCCGGTAATTTTGCCCACGATCCGGAACGCGCAAAAGAAGCGGGCAGCGCAGGAGGCAAAGCCAGCGGAGGCAACTTCAGGAATAATCCTGAACGAGCCAGGGAAGCGGGTCGGAAAGGTGGCAAAAAGAGCCGACGTCCGCCTGGTAATTCTGAGTAAGGCGCCTCAGGAGGTGGTTCGCCATGGACTGGCTTATCTGGCAGGTCATTTCCGCCGACAGAAAAGCTGCCTGTATGGCAGTGAACCTCATACTGCTCCCGCTGCGCATCTGTCGGCTTTCTAAGCTGCCTGTTCGGCAGTGAACCGGGGGCAAAAGAAAGCCACTCGTTGTGAGAATTGCTAAGCTGCCTGAGCGGCAGTGCGCCAGCGAGAGGAGGATTTGCGGGAAGTTTTCGATTTCTAAGCTGCCTGTACGGCAGTGAACGGTCATCTACAGCCTCTCCTGTCACGGCGACTTTTCTAAGCTGCCTGTACGGCAGTTAACTGGATACGCTTATTCAGTGTATTGATGAAGTCTTTCTAAACTGCCTGTACGGCAGTGAAGCTGACGCTGTTAAGAAACGTCTGTGGGCGCTGTTTCAATGCTGCCTGAAGGCGGCTGATTGGGTTTGTATGCCCCACCCGGCGCTTATCTCCGGCACTCGTGTTGGCTTAGCTCTTGAAGGGGCGCAAGAATATTCTCATAAAAACCGCTGTCTGATTTATCCTTTCTTGCGAAAGATATTATTAGCCTGCTAATTTTATCCTTTCCCCGGCTTGCTCTTCCGGTCGCCAGATTTATAGCTACACTAAGTCAAATACCGGCGCTTTCTGCCCCGCTGTATCTTAACTGAGAGGTCAGGCATATGCCATCCGGACAGTTTTACATCCTTGATCAACCAGAATTTTCTTTTACCTGCGACTATCATCTTGACAGCGTAGCCGACCGCGCCTTCGAGTCGCGGCTGCTGCTGGAGATTCAGAAGGAGAATCAGCCCGTCGAAGTCTTTGCCCCGCTGAGTATTGGCCAGTCTGTGGTGTTTGTCTCTCCAGGCGGCGAAGCGAAAACGCTGTTTTTAATCAGCGAGACGGCGACGCACTTTATCTTCTCCTCCCGCGCCTGACGGACGGATCGCCGCTACGGCAACGCGATCAAAGCAACCTCACAGGTTGCGCCGGGCATCATTTTATCCAGTCCGTCCGTCAGCATTTTTGCTGCGGCGTGGAGTTCTTCAACAGGCATTTGCGGCAGGCTTTCAAGGATGAACCACATCTCTTTGTCGACGGCGCTCAGACGCGTTCTGACGCCCTGTCGCCAGTTCCAGCGGCGGCAGGTGACGCCCGTATCATCACGCCAGATAACTTCGCCAGGCTCAGGCGTTTCTACTGCGGGATGCCCTTCCCGAAAGGTATCAAAGTGTTCCGTCCCGTCGGCGATAACCAGCCTGGGCATACCGTCAAAGGCGGCTGAATTCTCCCCGCCAACTGGAATCGCATAGCGCAGGCTGACTGCGTTGTAGAGATCAACCACAGGATCGAGCGACGCCATCGTCCCGTCGCGCAGAACCCTTTTACGCAACGCCTCTGCTGAGCAGGGGGTCCGTTTTGGCTTTGCGCCAAAAGCGCGGAATACTTCGTTCCATGCCGCAAAATGAGCATTGGCCCAGGACGGCTGACCCGAAAGCACAGCGTCACAGGCTTCGCGCAGCGCGTCCGCGCCCGTCTGGGGGCGACGCACCGTCGCGGCAGCGACCTGAATACTTAATGCGCGGAAACCCGGTGCGATTCGACCGAGTTCCGGGCTAATTGACGGCAGCAGCAAAGGCATTTCATAATCCCATAATGACTAATTTATTGCATAATATCGACCGATGACCAAAAAAGTCAATATAATGACCGATGCCGATGCGGCGGCGGTCAACAACGCGATTTCAGCTCGTCTTAAGGGCTACCGCAGCGAAAAAAAACTGTCTCTGGATGAGCTGTCGCGTCGGGCCGGGGTCAGTAAAGGTATGCTGGTTGAAATTGAAGCCTGTAGAGCCAATCCCAGTATCGCGCTGCTTTGCCGCCTTGCTGCGGCGATGGGGGTTTCCGTAGCCGACATTGTCGATGTCGCCAGCCAGCCCCCGGTTCATATGATCCCGCCTGACGCGATGCCGGTGCTCTGGCAAGGCGAGCGCGGCGGCACTGCCCGCCTGCTGGCAGGCACCAGCGGATCCAATATGGTGGAGCTATGGCACTGGCAGCTTTTTCCGGGTGAGCGGTTCAGTTCGCCTGGTCATCCGCGCGAGACGACCGAACTGCTTCACGTTACTGCCGGCACGCTTGAGCTAAAAGTAGATGATGAGATCTTTTATATCGCAGCGGGTTGTTCAGTAGTCGCCGCAACCGAAGCGCCGCACAGTTATGCCTGCGCAGGCGATACGCCACTCGCTTTTACCATGACGGTGCATGAAAAAGCGCACTGACTGTTACTGGCTGCAATACCTCAGGAGTCTGATATGCTTACCGGTTTAAGCGCGTTTCCTCTGACGCCCGTAACGCCATCGGGCGTCGATGAAAAGGGATTTATTCGTCTTCTGGCGCGCCTGACGGCGGCTAAGGTGGATTCTATTGGTGCGCTCGGCTCAACGGGCAGCTACATCTATCTGACGCGACAGCAAAGAGAGCGTATCGCCGCGCTGGCGGTAGAGCATGCCGAAGGGATCCCCGTGATGATCTGCATCGGCGCAGTCGCCACGGCTGAAGTGCTCCTCTTAGCAGAGGATGCGCAGCGTGCTGGAGCCAGCGCCCTGCTGTTGCCGCCGGTGAGCTACCAGCGGCTGAACGACGATGAGGTCTTTGGCCTGTTCGAAACGGTGGCGCGGTCGGCTTCAGTGCCGATTTGTCTTTATGACAATCCGGGCACAACGCATTTTACTTTTACTCCTGAACTCTACGGGCGCATCGCTGCGCTGCCGGGCGTACAGTCTATTAAGATTCCCGGCGTAGCTGCCCAGCCCGATCGGGCGCTTGCGCAGATTAATGCGCTGCGCGCGGCGCTGCCGCAGGGAGTGAGCCTGGGGGTGAGCGGCGATGCGTTTGCCGCACTGGGACTGAATGCCGGATGCGATCTCTGGTATTCTGTTTGCGGCGGACTTTTCCCGCAAACGGCAAAAGCCCTGACCACCGCAGCGGCTCAGGGCGACCGCGATCGGGTTACTGAGCTATCCGCTCGTCTTGAGCCGCTATGGGAACTCTACCGCAAGCACGGCGGCAGTATTCGCGTGATGGCGGCGGCGGCAGGTATTCTGGGTCTCACCGATCCTGACTGTCTTCCCCGCCCGCTCCTGCCGCTTTCTACCGCAGACAGAGCAGAAGTGGCGGCCGTTATCGCCGCGCTGGAACTGGCTTGATCACTTCTGCCATGCAGGCGCAGACGCGCTACCGGCTGACAAATCGCAGGTAGCGCAGGCTAACTGCCGCTTCGCTTTATTTACCATTCCGCCTGCTCTTTTTATGCCCTTGAAAACGGGTGTAGAAGAGAGTCGCTTCATCTATACTTCCGGGGTTATTTTTAGCAGAGAAGAGTTGAATGTATACCCCACTTGATAACCTGTTGCAGCAGGAACTAGACCAAATAAATCGCGCGGAGAATCGCAACGATCGCCCTTATTTTGACGTTTCCTTTATTAAGCAATATCCGGGGCTGTATGGCCTGATGTGTTTTTTGTTTGTTATCACCATGGCCGTGCTGCTTTATTCCTCATCGTTCGGCACCATTGAGTATATTGTTTGCTGTGCAATATTCGCCGTCTGCAACTTCTTTTTCTTTTTCCATATTAATCCAGCCTATAAAGTTAAAGACATCGATAAAGGCGCGCTGAAAAATTGCTATACCGGCGACTGGTATATGGAGATTCATGTCCGCGACGCCTTTATCCACGCGCTGCTGGCTGGCAATGTGCTGAACGAGGAAGAAAAAACCAGACTGAAAAGCCAGTACGATAAAAAAGGCTATCTCTACTTTGCCGACATCTATCGTCTCAGACACTAGCGCTCTCAGGGCACAGGAATAACCGCTGTCCTGTTTTTCCTGTGCTAAGCTTTTTGCACGTTACCGGAGAGACGAGTAAATATGAATAAGCATTCAGACCAGAGAATAACCGATATTGTTATTGGCGAAGCCGTGATGGCTTTACTGGACGATGGCGCAGAGATCTCATGGAGCGCCCTGACGCATACGCTACAGCAGCAGCTGGAACAGGAGCATGATAGCCAACGCATTATTGCGATTCGCAGCGCGCTGACTGAAATACAGGATGAGTTGCGCGCCTGTCTTTTTTCACATCTCGCATTACATCGACCCTCGGCGCACAAGCAGCTGCACTGACCGCCCCGCAGTTTGTCTCTGAATGGCTCTCAGAACATTCCTTTTCTTATCTCAATGGCTTTCGCTGGCGCGTTCGCGTGCCAGGCTTAATGTTCAGATAACCTGTGAACTGGAGAGCGCGATGAAATTCTGGATTACCCTTTCCCTTGCCGCCGCACTAAGCTGTTCCGTTATGGCCTCTCAGGGTCAGTTTGAAACCACAAAGCTACAGATTAGCGACAGCGTTCATCCTTAATCAGATACCGCTATCGTCCGGCGTGCGGCCAACGACGATTTCGAGGCAGTGACGCAGCACATCAAGCTCGACCACATCGGTGGTGCTTTCCAGCTCGGCGATAAGATAAATAATGATAGCTTTACTGGTTACACGTTTGCCGCGAATAACAATGTCGCGAATAGCCGCATCCAGAACTCGCGTTTCCGCTTCCAGCCTGTCGCCTTCTCCGCGAAAGTGGTGAATGATTTCGGCTTCGATCGAGATGGTGCGTTGAGCAGCATAATGAGTTTGCATGATAAATTCTTTCGTTAAGATCTATTGGTGAGTGTGTTAATGTCAGGCGAAGCCGTGATGACCCTGACAGTAACCGTTAATGTGCCAGACTGACGCTTAGTGGCTAAACAGCATGCCGATAAGCAGATGAAGCTGTTTCTCTTCCTCCGGCCCGGAGGATTGCTCCAGACGGCGAATCAGTCGCGAACAAATCGCTTTACGGTTCAGGCTATGACCTGCACGCAGAATTTCGACAACCACCTGTCCCAGCGTCTCCTGCTGAGAGGGCAGCGCGGCACTGGCGATAAAGCGTCCGGTATCCGGAGTAATGACGTTCTGGCGCATAGTTATCCTTAGCGTTAACAAGTGATGAAATTGTGATCAGCTTTGCTATCTGTAAAGTTATACAACTTCTGAAAATTTGTACAGGTATTGTGTTGTTGTACAGGTCCGCTTTTTGTGCAAAAAGTGCTATATCGAGGAATAAAGCCTGTCAGAACGCGTTTTAACGCGCTGAACACGCAGCAGGCTGGTTGTACAACTTTGCACGCAGAAGATAAAAATCGGCAGAGGCGGAGCAGAAAAGCGTCATCCCTGACAACGTTCTCCGGCCGGCGCGCGTTGGACGCGCCCGATAAAGAGGCTATCTTTCATCGTCGTTTTCCGGCCGGAGCCGGATCACGTCCTCGCTGTGTCTTCCTTCATCGTCCTGACCCGCCACTGTCAGCCAGTGTAGGCCCGGCTGATCTCGTGTGTCATAGTGCTGGTATCCCTGAAGCCAGCGTCTGGCTTCAGAGATTTCAGACAGCCTTTCGGCACAGGTTTCAGTTTCCGCCATCAGACCAAGCTCAGCGATAAGTGTATCAACGCTTATTTCCTTCTCACCGAGAGCCAGGCTAACTACTGCTTCGCCGATAACGGCGTGGCCTTTCTCATCGTTGTGAAATAACACGTAATATCCTCCATTTCTGAATTAATGATAACCTCACTGTTCATTTTAGCGGCTGGACTTCGGTTGATATTTCTTTTTTGTAAAGGCCTGAGCAAGGCGTAAATCATTTTCTGGCGAAGCGGTAAATAAAACTGCCTGCGGCAATATAAGCAGAGCGGCAGCCAGAAATTCCCTCTTTTACTTACGATTAGCCAGTCTGTTCAATGGGTTAGCCAGAATCATTCAGGCAACATTCAGTCAAGAAAAAAAAGCAGAAACCCCTTGCGTTTATTTTATAATTCCGAACTTTTCTTAATTTTTACGCCCTGAGTGTAATTAAGCACAAATAAGCCCTCCCGAATTGGCGTCTCACCTGCTATAGCTGTTATGGTGGCGGCGACAATCACGTAAAACCGGAGCATTAATGCTTACTACAATAATTTATCGCAGCCATATTTCTGATGAGGTTCCCGTTAAAACCTTGCCTGCTATGGTGGATCAAGCCAGCCTGCTTAACGCTTCTCATGAAGTCACGGGAATTTTGCTGTTCAACGGCACGCATTTTTTTCAGATTCTGGAAGGGCCGGAAGCGGGCGTGCTGACAATTTATGAAAAGATCTGCGCGGATAAACGCCACCACAACGTCGTAGAGCTGATGCGTGACTATTCGCCTTCTCGCCGTTTTGGTAACGCCGGTATGGAGCTGTTCGACCTGCGTGAACATGACCGTTCAAGCGTGCTTCAGGCGGTGCTGGATAAAGGCACGTCGCGTTATCAGCTGACCTATGATGACCGCGGCCTACAGTTTTTGCGGACCTTTGTCGAATCGCGCGAGAAAGAGAACTATTTCGAAGTCCCCCCCGTCGAATACTGGGACTTTATTGCCGATCAGACCGGCGCCGATGCCTGGTCATCCGATCATGGCGTGACTTTCCATCCGGTTATCGATCCGCTGGGCCGTCAGGTTACCGCCATTGAAGCTATTGCCAGCGGTGATATCGCCGCCGCAGCGGAAGGCGTGCATAAATATCAGGCCAGCCTTGATGCCGCCCGACAGGCCTTTGCGCAGGCGGGGAAAGCCTGTCCTGACGGCATGTCGCTCTACGTCAGCGTGCTGCCCATGACGCTGGTCGCGATCCCGGATGCGGTGAACACGATCGTTGAAGCCATCCATCGCGCCGGGCTGGTGCCTGAGCAGGTGATTATCGGCGTCAGTGAAACTGAAGTGATTTCACAGCTTGACGCCTTTTCCGTTGCGGTTCGACAGCTTAAAGAGGCCGGCATCAGCCTGTCGATTGACAACTTTGGCGACGGCTCTGCCGGCCTTTCGATGCTGACCCGCATCCAGCCTGATCGTATTCGCGTTGCTGCGGGCATTATCCGCGACGTGCATCGCAGCGGGCCAAAGCAGGCGGTGGTGCAGGCCATCATCAAATGCTGTTCAGCACTGGAGATTACCGTGATTGCCGCAGGCATTGAGCGTCCTGAAGAGTGGATGTGGCTGGAAGCCGCAGGCGTGATCAATTTCCAGGGGCGTCTGTTCACGCGCGCAGGCGCAGCCGTCGCCTGGCCTGAGTATCGCGAAGCTATCTAATCCCCTCTCTCAACATAACGGGCAAGGATCGCCTGTTAATGTCTGTTGCTCCCCTTACAAAGTCCGCTATGCTGCTCTCAGAATTATTTCAGAGGAGCTGCCTGTGACAGAAAGAATGTATTACACCTGCGACGCACTCGACATGGAGACCGAGGTGCTCAGCTGCACACCGCAGGAGAACGGACACTACCATGTTATTTTATCCGCCACGCTGTTTCATCCTCAGGGCGGCGGGCAGCCTTCCGATCAAGGCACCCTGAATAACGTCAATATGCTTCAGGCGATGCAGGATGGCGATACGCTGATTCATATCACCGATGGCCCGCTGCCAGCAGGTCCGGTCCATCTTAAGGTCAATGCCGAACTGCGCAGTCAGCACACCCGCTATCATTCAGCAGGCCATATCATTGGCCTGGCCGGCGAGAAATATGGCTGGCGAGGCGTCAAAGGCAACCACAAGCCCGGCGAAGGGCGCATTGTGTTTGAAGCCTTAGCCTCCCCTGCGACGGTTACGGTTGAGGACTTTACGGCCGAAATCGCCGCCCTGACTGAACACCCCGCCCCGCGTCGCATTACCGAGGCCGAGGGCAAGAGAATGGTGACCTGGGGAGAACTGAAACCCTACGCCTGCGGCGGAACGCATGTGCAAAATACGGCAGACATCGGCCACATCCAGATTATCAAGGTCAAAGAAAAGAAAGGGCAACTCACGGTGCAGTATGCGCTGGGTGTCTGAGCGGCAGTAGAAAAACCCGTCCGCCGCGTCAGGCCGACCTGTTTTCGCCATTGCTAATGCCGCAGCGAAACCGGACCTTTGCAACGCGCAAGTGACACTGACGCATCCGATAACGCCGGCCCAGCCTTCGTCACGGTCCTGGTCATGAAGGGTTCTGTAACCGGTTTCAGAGAACGTTGCATTTCTCACATCCCGCGTGCTGGCGCTGCGCTAATATAAACTGGTAACACACAGCAACGTGTTGCCTACGATATTAAATCTAAAGACACTCTCTGTTGCCCGCATTGCGCGGGCTTTTTTACTTTCAGGGCAAGGCGTCAATGCAGCTTGCATAGTCAGCCTGCTGGCTACAGGCGATGTGTTGATTAATCCGCGTCATCATGTCGTCGAAAAAGGGGTTAGAGGTGGCCCGCATAAAGGTCTCAGGTCCCACGTTAAGGCTGGCGCTTTCGCCACGTAGCGCCATTGCGCCGAGTGAAATGCCGTAGCGATTCACGACGCTGGGGTGAAGTCCATAGAGCGAGTCGTTGAGAGGAAAAGGCAAGGCGATATGCGAAAGCGAGAACATATCCTGCGGCCATGACAGGCTCAAAGGTTCGACCTGTTCCACCGCGCTCCCGGCCGGAGTCAGGCGCGCCGAGGCATGCAGGGTGGCCGGCGTCGCGTTAGTGATAACGACGGTCGCATAGGAACGCGGCGCCTTTGGCAACAGCCGGTCAGTGGCCGAAGGCAGCGCCGCGCGAAACAGCGCGCTGATATTCGCCGCCTGGTTAATATCAAAGATCACCAGCCTGCTGCCGTTGCGAGGCAGATAGCGATACAGCGCGTTAACCACTGCTGCCGTGCTGACTGTGGCATCCGTAATGGACTGGAATGTCAGCACAGGCGGCAGCGCGGCCAGTTTTCCACGCCGCGACTGCTGCACGATTTGCGACTGCAATGCCTGGGTCAGCAGCCAGGACTGTCGTGCGGCATTTACCGGAAACGAATTATATTTAAAGGGATTATATTCCGGCACAACGCTCAGCCATGCCGTTCTGGCAAAGGCGGGAAACCAGGCAGGCCAGCCGGCGAGACCGGCAAAGCGGGCATAGCCATTGACCCCGACCATCGGCGATAGCAGCACAATTTGCTGCGGCGCCGGCAGCGCGGGGTCGTCGAGCTGATCCAGCGCATACTTTATTGCCAGCGCCCCGCCGTTGGAGTAACCGACCAGATGCAGCGGAAGCGGAGAGCCAGCCAGCCGCGTCGCTTCCCGCACCGCCAGCCGGGTGGTCGCCAGCCAGGCTTTCCAGTTCACGCGGGTAAGTGAGCCGGGCGCCGTTCCGTGCCCAGGCAGACGCGGAACAACGGCGATAAATCCCTTCTGCTGATAGTCCTCAGCCAGATAGCGCATGCTGTAAGGCGAGTCAGTCAACCCGTGCAGCAGTACCGCTATCCCTTTCGGCGCGCCTTGCGGCATCAGAACAAATGAGCGATTCCAGTCAGTGTGAAAATGCGCCGGATAAACCGGACTGCGCGCATTAAAGCGGTTTATCGCCGTTTTCTCATCCTCGCTCAGCCTGTTATCCAGGTTGAGACGCATATCGCGGAAAATAGCCTCTTCCCGCGACAGATACCCGGCAAAACTGGCGTGGTCGATTTCATCCGGCGACATTTCATCTGCGCTCCAGGTGTGCCAGCGATGGAGCGGCGGCCCCTGTTCCGACTGATAAATGCGCCCGATAAAAAAACAGAGCAGCAGCATAGCGACGATAAAGAGTATCTTTTTTGCCAGCGCAAACGGAGAGAAATGGCGCACGATGTCTGTTTCCTTTTCCTGACCAGCGTTGATTATACCCGCGGCAAACCAAACGCAAGGCTACCAGAATGCCAGTTTGCCGTTACTGTGCCTCTGCCTGCGCAGCGCTGGCGCGCTATCTCATCCGTGCAACCCGATCGATAAACAACCGGGCCAGTTCGGCAATCGTACCGTTGCCCGGTAATCTCTCCTCATTGATGCGCAGCATAAGCGACGTTGAACGCCGCTGTCCCTGTAGCAGCGGCAGCGGACGAAGTTCGCCGCTGCTTAGCAGCGGCGCAATTGTCTGCTCCGGTAGCCAGCCATAGCCTAACTGATGCTGTACGGCTTCAATCGCTGCCGACAGCGTCGTGAAAGACCAGTTCCCGGCCTGCTCGCCATTGAACTCTGGCTGCTGCTGCTGCTGACGATCCAGTATCGTTATACAGGGCCAGCGGGCGAGAGTGGCCGCACTAAGCGGCGACGGTTCGCTGTGCAGCGGGTGGAGACGATGGGCGACCGCGATGAAATCGATGCTCATCAGGCTTTCTCCCGCCAGCGACTCGTTGCCGTGCTGCGCCACCAGCCAGAGATCGGCCTGCTCTTCAGCCAGCCTGTCGGGCGTTTCGCTGCGAACTATTTCGCTAAGCCAGATACGGACATGGGGATACCGCTGCTGAAATTGATGCAATACATCAAACAGCAGCGCTTTTGGCACAATCGCATCCACCATAAGATCGATGCGCGATCGTTCACCACGCTGCAGCGCATCCGCGCGGGCTTCAAGCGCGCTAAACCCCTCCAGTAGCGGACGTACCTGGGCGAGCAGCTGATGCCCTTCTGCGCTGAGCACGGCACGACGTCCCTCTTGTTTCAGCAAGGCAATGCCCAGCCGCTGCTGTAGCAGGCCAAGCTGATAACTTAACGATGACTGGCTGCGGTTATTCCTCTCCGCTGCGCCCGCGAAGGTTCCCTCTTTCACCACCGAATCGAGCAAAAACCACTGTTCCAGCGTTGTTTTAAGCATAAAAATCAATCTAAAAATTCGATAGTTTAACGCTAAAAATAGCGTTATTAATCGCTTTTTTAAAGCGCGATACTCTCCTCAAGGCAAATAAATGAGGAATTAATCATGAGCACCTTTGATAAACACAATCTGTCTGGTCTGGTTGGCAAACATCTGGTTTACACCTATGACAACGGCTGGAACTATGAGCTTTATATTAAAAACGCAGAGACGGTCGACTACCGTATCCACAGCGGCATGGTGGGCAACCGCTGGGTTAAGAATCAGCGCGCGTTTATCGTCCGACTGGCGGAAGATGTCTATAAAGTGTCCTGGACCGAGCCTACAGGCACTGATGTCAGTCTGGCCGTTAACATGGCCGATAAAGTGTTCCACGGCACCATTTTCTTCCCGCGCTGGGTGATGAATAATCCGGAAAAAACTGTCTGTTTTCAGAACGAACATCTGGAAGAGATGGCCAGCTATCGCGAAGCGGGTCCGGCTTACCCCACTGAGGTTATTGATGAGTTCGCAACCCTGACCTTTGTGCGCGACGCGGGTGAGAATAACGACAGCGTGATTGATTGTCCGGCCAGTGAACTGCCCGACAATTTCCCGGCTAATCTGAAAAACTAACAGAGCCAGAAGACGTCATCCTGACGTCTTCTGCTTGCAGCGCGGCCAGCGGCGACTCCAGCCTCTGTGCTCAGCTTATCGGGTCTTCTCAGAGGCAGAGTGTGGGAGAAACAGGGTATTACCCGGCTGTCATCCCTTTTGAAAGAAGGAGACAGTCGGCCTGAGACGGGTCTCTATACTCTGAGCCTTACCCACAGTCCCCCCAGCACCAGACCTGCGGCAGCCAGTATCAGCGCAGGCTGGAGCGTACCAGACAGCAGCACGCTTGCCGAAGAGACCAAAGGTCCCGTTAACTGGCCGGTGGCGTAGCCTGCGGTGAGTACCGCCACGGTTCGCGCCGCTGCCTCTGCTGAAATTTCGCGAGCAAGACGCATCGTCAGTTGCATAATCGATAAAAAGCCCAGTCCCGTCAGCAGCGTGGCAATCAGCAATCCTTTCACGTCAGGCAGCAGTACGACGCTGGCTACGCCAGCGCCCTGTACGACCATGGCCGTCGCCAGCGCAGAACGGGTATTGAAGCGTGAAGCAAAAGCCATTACCAGCAGTACACCAGCTACGGCAGCAAGCCCAAAAAGCGGCCAGAACAGCGCGGCCATATTGCCAGCGTGAAAGAAACTGCGCGCCATTTGCGATAAGAAGGTCGCTGGCAGGATGTAACCGAAACCGGCCAGCGTATAGGCGGCCAGCAGGGCCTTCAGGCGGCCATTAAGCGGCGTCGCCGCGACCGGGCGATCGGAAAAAGGCAGCGTTTTCGGCAGCCGGTTAAACACCATCAGCGCCGCCGCAGCGGCAACCAGCCCATAGACGCCCCAGGCTTGCGCGGCGTGAAAGCCGCAGGCGGACATTAGCCACGCCAGCGCGCCGGTTAAGGTAATTCCCACGCCAGGGCCGGTAAATACCGCCGCCGATAATTTCGGCGCCTGATACGCCGCCAGCGTCAGCTGCGTCCAGGAGGTCACGATAATCAATGCCCATGCGCCTCCGACGCCTGCAATAAAGCGAAACAGACACTGAAGAAAAAAGTTAGCGGCGATCGCTGAAAGCAGCGTCACCAGCACCGTTGCCACTAATCCGGCTTTTAAATAGCGGGCGTGATGCCGCCGCATACGGCTGACGTGAATCGCGCCCAGCAGGTAGCCGATATAGTTCATTGCCGCAAGAAGACCGGCGCTGGAGAGCGATAAATGACCATCGTGAATCATCAGGGGAATTTGCGGCGTCAGGGAGAAACGTCCAATACCCATAACGGCCACCAGCGTAATTATGCCGGTTAACATAGTGGTGACTGCGCCGGGCGCGCGATGAGCTTGTCCGGCAAAGAGAGGCGTCGTCATATTTTTGCTTTTAATCCGTGAAGTAACTTACTCTGGCGGCCAGTGTAAATCTGCACGGCTAAGCGAAAAACAGGGCTAATTATCCTGTGATTACAGGTCATACCCAGGAGTACGAATGATGCGCAACGACAATGTGAAAAACTTTTTAATTCAGCATCGCTCGCGCGTCAACCCAGAGGATTACGGCTTTAGCCGTCGCCATCGTCGCGTGGAGGGCCTGCGACGCGAAGAAGTGGCCCAGCTCGCCGCCGTCAGCGTCAGCTGGTACACCTGGCTGGAACAGGGCCGCGATATTCGTATTTCTCCTGCGGCGCTGCGCCGCATCGGCAAAGTTCTCCAGCTCTCAACCACCGAACAGGCCTATCTCGACACCCTGATTTTTGGCCACAAAAGCGGTCCCGCGCAGCAATCTGAGGTGCCTGAAGAGGCGATGGCGATGGTAGACGCGTTGTCGCCGCATCCGGCATTTATCCGTCGCGCGAATATGGACATCCTTTACTGGAACGACGCAGCCCGGCAGCATATTTATGACTGGTCGCTTATTCCTGAAAGCGATCGCAATTCGCTGAAGCTTCTTTTTATTAACGCAGGTTATAAACAAAAAATTTATGACTGGGAGCAGGCGGCCAGACACAGCATCGCAGCCTTCCGCGCCTATTATGCCGCCAGCCAACATGCGGAAGCATTTGAAAAGGTTGTCAGCGACCTTAGCGCGCGCAGCGAATTATTCAGAGAGATGTGGCATGCGCAGGATGTTAATAAAGTCGGCGCAGGCAACAAAGCCCTCATTGATAGCGAAGGAAAAATAAACCATTACACCTATACCTCGCTGGAAATAGAGAGCGCGCCGGGTATCTTCGTTATTTTTTATCTTGCGCGTCAGCGTTAGGGTTTGCTGGCGAGACGCAGGCGCATCAGGGGTTATCGCGCGGCCAGAGGCGGCCGCGTCATCACCGCCGGGAGGCGTCTCCGCCGCGGCTGCGCAGCGCCTGTTTATCCAGCCGCGCATTACCGGTGCGCCTTAACATTTCTCTTCTCGCCGTCTAACCTGCGCAGTGCCTTACGCGCTTTACTCGCTCCCGTCCTGTTTTCGCTCAGCGTATAAAAATGCGCGCGACCACACAGATGCTTTTTTTCATTCATCCATAATTAAGGGTTAAATTAACGTATCGGCGCACTAAATAATAATGCCATCCGGTGGTAAATAAGCGGCTATCTCATATACTCACTGTATGCAGCGACAAATAAAAAAGCTTCTCTGGCGAATGTAATCCCGGCCTGGATTTATTCAGGTCTGACGGGAGATCGACAATGCGTAATATCCATTTAGCGATGTTAATAACCCTGTTTGCATTATGCGGCTGTCAGGCCATGCCCCCGCAGGAGGCGCGCATGAGTCGCGCTGTGGTGAGTGAAACCAGCAGCCGAAGCGCGCAACAGGTCAGCGACTGTATCTATCACGGCTGGTCAACCACCCACGTCGTTCAGAACGATCCCACCACCCATATTGAGCTGGAAAAGGGTCGAATGACGATCTTTACCTGGCAGGATTCTATGTTCGCGGATGTTTACCCGCGCGGCGCAGGGTCAGAGGTGCGTTTTTATAAGACCTTTAATATGGGACCAGAGGTGCTCGCCGATCGCAGCAGCATTGTTAAACTTTGCGCCTGAGGTTTAACAGGCGCTGGCTGAGCAGCGCGTTGTTTTTCAGTACTCAGCTGATGCAGCCAGCCACAGGACGATTTAGCGACGCCCTTTCACCACCGAGGCTTTCCAGCTAAAGTCGCTGACTTCGCTCTCTTTTAACGATTCAGGTTTCTTTCTGCGCAGGGGCGTTTTTTTAGCTTTATCAGCCTGCGCTTTCTCTCTGGCCAGTTTGCTGCTCATGATTTGCTGTCTGGCCTCGGCCGTAAACTCCTTTTCTTTTTTACTGTCAGGCTCTTTTCCGCTGCGCTGGCGATATTTTTCTCTCAGACCTTTGATTAACACATCCACCGCCAGGCGCTCTTCGGCAGAAAACTGATCGATGGAGATCATCTTTTTATCGCTCATAACCGCTCCTCCTGGGTAACTGACAGCGATGAGTGTACGCGGAAAACGCATTTATTGCCGCTGTTATGGCTTTCTTGTACCCTTCCCCACCTGTCTCAGGAGGAAAACTTATGCCCCATCATGCCAACGATCCGCTGCACGGCGTCACGCTCGAAATGCAGGTTAACGCGCTGGTTGCGCGTTTCGGCTGGGTTGAACTTAGCAAGCTGATTAATATCAACTGCTTCAGGAACGATCCCAGCGTGAAATCCAGCCTGAAATTTTTACGCCGGACGCCCTGGGCGCGCGCCGAAGTTGAAGCCCTGTATCTCGATTCGCTGGATAAGCCGGATTCCGCCGCCGCGCAGGAGCCGTCATTTAATCCCTGGACCGCCGGACGTGATAACTAACCCTGCCGCGAGGCCAGGAAAAATAGCTTTTTTTCGCCGGATAAGAAGATGAGTGTCGCTGAGGCGGCCTCAGCCGGTGAAAGAGATAGCAGGATGCAAAAGGCAACCATCCCTGGTCATGCGGAAGTCAAACTGCGGGGTCGTTCGGCCTGTTAACTCTGTAACAGAGCCAGCACCATTTCCGGTGACTGATTAGCGATTTTCATCACAGCGCTCTGCCCCTGTTGCAGAATCTGGGTTCGCGCCAGGCGGCTCGCCTCCTGGGCGTAGTCCGCATCCTGAATACGACTGCGGGCCGTTTGCGTATCAATACTTTGCTGCGCCAGCACCGATTTGTTTGATTCATACCGGTTAATCTTCGCGCCATAGTGCGAACGGTAAGCGCTCACCTTATTCAGCGCCGCGTCCACCGCCTTCATGCTGATGGAAATGTCGCCGTCGGTCAGCAGCGTGGTATTGTTGAGTCCTAGCGTTTTCAGGTCGGTGGGCGTCGGCTCCAGCGTATCAGTCTGCATCTGCTGACCGAAATCAGCGCTGGTGACGACGTCAAAAGGCCGACTCTGCTTCGGCGGCACCGCTGGCTGGATTTCCGGTTCCGGCAGCGTGCCCCAGGTCAGCTTGCTGGTGAAAGAGCCGTTGCCCACCACCACCACAATCAGATCTTCCGTTACCTGATCCAGACTGATCTGCTCCAGCGGGTTGCTGAGGATAGTGCCGTTGTTATAGTCGCCGCTGGTGGTGTCTTCATAGCGATCGCCATCGCCGCTGTAGCGGATGGTCATACCGTTATAGACCTGGGTTGCGCTGCCGTTCAGCGCCCAGCTCGCGCCGCCCTCCAGCAGCTGCGAATCGTCATAGGTCGCGCCGCTGGTAAAACCGTTGCCGCTGGTGAGCAGGCTGGCGGTCGCGGATGCGTCATCGGTAATCCCTTTGCTGACCCAGGTATAATCCGGATCGCTGCCGTTGACGGGCGTACCGGCCAGATGTTTACCGTCGCGCGTAAACAGCTGCACATCATCGTCCTGACCCAGCGAATCGATGGTGATGGTGATGTTGGTCGCGCCCGCGGGAATATAGGCTAATGGCACAATGCCGGACGAAAACGAGTAGCTCTGGCCCGCCACGGGAAACCGGGTTTTAATCGGTAGCACATTACCCAATAGCGCGGGCGGCAAATCGGGATCGCTGGTGGCCAGCGGGTACTGACCAAAGATTTCCGTTTGTTCCGAAATGTCGGTGATGCCCGCCAGGATCTGTTGATACTCTTCATTAACGCTGGCCCGGTCAGCGTCCGACAGCGTGCCGTTGGCCGCCTGAATCGCCAGCCCTTTTGCGCGGATCAGTAAGCTGCTGACGGTTTGCAGACTCCCCTCGGCGGTTTGCGCATAGCTAATCGCGTCACTCAGACCGCGTATAACCATATTGTCAGCCTTGACGTTTGCTGTCATGCGGTTGGAAATGGCCTGTCCTGCGGCATCATCTTTTGCGCTGTTAATACGCGAACCGGACGAGAGTCGTTCGATCACCTCACCCAACACTGACGAGCTGTTTTTCATTGCATTATTCGTCAGCGCGGCAGAGTCGTTGTAATTTATTGTTAACATAGCCGCTACATACCTCATGGAAACTGTATGATTTATCGGCGTAACGCGGGGAGGCTTTAACCACGAAAGCTGAAGAAACGCCGGTTTGCGCCGCAATTCGGGTTAAGTCGCTGATTAGGAATCGCTTTAAATAACAAAAAATTTTCAACTATTCCGCTTCGCTTCCTTAGCTGGCGGTTGAGATGACCCCTGCTGCTGTTAGCTGCCCGTTTGCCTGACAAACGGGCAGCAATGGCATCCTGAGCGGCGATTTATTTGCCGATGCTGATGACGATTTTGCCGAAGGCTCCCCGTGACAGATGGTTAAAGGCTGCAATCGCGTCGTCGAAAGAGTAGACGCGCTCAATTTCGGGCGCGATTTTATGCCGATCCAGGAAGGGGTTCATACGGTCAAAAGAGGTGCGCGGCGCAACCGCAATACCGCGCAGCGTGGTCTGCCGGAAAATCACCGGCATCAGATCCAGCTGAGAGGTCTGTCCCGCCAGAAAGCCGACCTGAGCGACTAGCCCGGCAACTTTCGTCGCCGCGACGGATTGATTGATCCCGTTACCGCCCGCGACATCAAGGGTGATGTCTACGCCTTTACCCCCGGTAAGCTCCAGCACTTTCTGCGACCAGTTCGGGTGGGTTTTATAGTTAATCCCCTCATCCGCCCCCAGCGCTTTGATACGTTCAAGGTTCTCATCGTTGCTGGAAGTGGCGATAACGCGCGCGCCGTGCGCATGCGCGATCTGCGCAGCAAACACGGAAACTCCGCCTGTTCCCTGTACCAGCACGGTCTGACCTGGCTGTAGATTCCCTACATCCATCAGCGCATACCAGGCGGTGAGCGCGGCGATGGGCAGCGTTGCGGCCTGTTCGTCAGACATATGCGCCGGCGCCTTCACGGCAGAGTTTTCATGAAGAATCATATATTCAGCCAGGCCGCCCGGCAGAGGCATTCCCAGACACCATGCGGGTTCATCCGCTGCCGGTTCGCCGTCGATCCAGCGTGAGTAAAGGTGGGAATTAACCCGGTCGCCCACCGCAAAACGCGTGACACCGTCACCTGTAGCCACTACGGTGCCGGCCGCATCCGAGACAGGGATAAGGGGTTTGGGTACAAGGTGCGGCTCATAAAAACCCTCGACGATGGCTTTATCACGAAAATTCAGTGAGACCGCGCCTACCCTGACCAACAGTTCGCCGGGACCCGGCGTTGGGGTTGCAATCTCTTCAGGCTGAAGGTTTGCCAGCCCAAAGTCTTTCAGTAGCCATGCTTTCATTATCTTCCTCATCTTACAATTCACTGGTGATGGTTAATCAGCCGCAGCGACAATCCGCTGCGCTCATCAGGTTGCAGTGATGATAAAAAGAGCGGGCGGCGTGAAAAAGACGCGCCAGAATCATTCAGTGGTATCAGGCAGGAAACAATCTGTCTGACATCCCGGCGCTGGACCGTTATACAATCAGACGGGTTATTCATAAAAGCAGGCAGGAACATGCGCTCAAACAGGCTGGAACAGATGGAGATCTTCGCGCAGGTGGTTGAGCTGGGAAGCTTTACGCGAGCCGCTGACAGGTTGCAAATGCATCGTCCGGCGGTGAGCAAAGCCATTCATCAGCTTGAGAATGCGCTCGGCGTCAGGCTGATCCACCGCACTACCCGCAAGCTAAATCTGACGGCAGAAGGCGAGGAATTTTATCAGCGCGCCAGAAAAATACTGGCTGACGTGGAGGATATGATGTCCTCGTATTCTTCTGACCAGCCGCCACGGGGCCGCCTGCGACTGGATATCCCGCTGGCGCTGGCGCACGCACTGATTATTCCCGCTATTGCAGAATTTCAGGCGCAGTATCCCCACATTGAGGTTGTTCTTACGGCGTCGGACAAAATTACCGATCTGATTACCGAAGGCGTGGACTGTGTTATCCGTCTGGGCGAGCTGGAAGACTCCAGTTTTGTATCGCGTCGGCTGGGTCTGGTCAGGATGGTCACCTGCGCCTCGCCGGATTACCTCTATCGTTACGGTCAGCCGCGATCCCCCGACGACCTGTTGCAGCATAAAGCCGTTAATTTTTTCAGCGAGCACAGCCGAGAACTGATGAGCTGGCAGTTTGTTGAGAATGGAGAGACGCGCTCTCTGCGTCCGCCCAGCAGCGTGCTGGTCAATAACTCAGATGTGCTGCTGAGCAGCGGTCTGGCCGGACTGGGCATCCTGCACGCGCTGCGCGCGGCTCTGGAGCCTTATATCCGCACGGGAGAACTGGTCGAACTGCTCTCCGACTACCCCGATGTCCCTAAGCCTGTCTCGGTGCTGTGGCCAGACAGACACAATCTTTCCCCTGCCGTCAGGGTCTTTATTGACTGGATAACTGACCTGTTTCGCCGCCGTCAGGATGCGTACTGAAAAGATTCAGACGTACCGATTAGTACCGCGCGCGTTGCTACGGCGTTCGCCGCCGGATTTTTTGCGGCATTGCCACGGGCATCTTCTACAATGCAGTGCAGAGAGTTATGCGGAAAACTGAGCCGCCCTTTTCCTGACGAGCGGCCGTCGCGGACTGAGACGCGCTTGCGTCTTTCAGCCCAGCCGCCTGAAATTTGCAAGGAGATGATATGCCACTTACGCCCGGTTTGAGACATGACGTCATACTGGGGCTTTACTGCCTGCCCGCGATTATCCTCATCAGCCTGACAGGCTTTATTACTGGCCATATTCCTGCCGCCAGCATCGCCGCCAGTGGCGCGCTGACGCTGGCGTTTGGCGCCAATAAGACCTGGGGAGGCTCCTCCCTGTCGCTGCTCTCAACCACGACGCTGGGCCTTGCCGTCTCGACATGGCTGGGTTGTATCGCTGGCAACCTGCTGCCGCTCTATGTCGGCGGCGCGCTGCTCTATACCGGTCTCTATGTGGTCATGGCGAATATCGATGCCAGCGCGTGGTGGATGCTACAACAGTGGGCGATAGCCTATCTGGTATCGGGTAATTATGCCGGTACGGCAGAACATGCGCTGTGGCGCGCTGGCCTTGCCGCTATGGGGGGAATGATTCAGATGGCTTTTCTCGCCCTGGTCTTTCAGCGCGGCCTTTTTCATCTGCGAGACTTCCGACCCGGCACCTGGATACGCTTCCTGAAGCATACATGCGGCAAATATAAGCATCGCATACACCTGCAATGGTCGGTCATCTGCGCCATGCTGGGAATGGCGGCGGCGCTCGCCGTAGTAGAGACATTCCACCTGCGAAACGGCTACTGGGCGGGCATGACCCTGCTTATCTGCCTGCGTAATAACTATCAGGATACCGTCTCACGGGTGCAGGCGCGCGTGCTGGGTACTCTCATCGGCGGTATCACTGCGGCAGGGCTGACGGATTATTGCAGCAGCCCGCTGTTCATCATGACGGGGTTTATCGTCACCGGCTTTATGGCCTATACCTTTTCCTGGTCCCTTATCGCACGCTCTTACGGCTTTTTTAGCTTTCTCATTACTATGATGGTGGTCTTTATGATCGCAGGCTTCGGTATTCCGCAGCCTGCGATCGCTACCCACCGGTTCGAGGCGACCGCGCTGGGCGGAATGGTGGCGCTTGCCGCTATCATGCTAACCAGAGCGGTAACGCGGAAGCAGATATTGCAGGGAGACCGCCGGCAGCAACAGCAGGAAAATCAGGATCGCCGTCCGTTATAGCCAGCGAGCGGGCGGTTTGCCGCCCCGCCTTTCTCTCCCTGAACAGGCAAGGCTAAGAGGCGATGCGTCGCTGCCCTGCTGCCTGGCGCATTAGCGTCAGGCTGAACATAGGATGAGCGCGCTGTTCTTTAGCGGCTCACGAGCAGGCCTGGCATAGCGCAGTGCTGGCTTATACCCACTTCCCGCAGCGCAGGCCTGTCTGTCAGCAATTGCTTTGCGCGCCCCCTGCGGTTTCAGATAAGATGATAGATAATTATCATTTCAGGCGAGCGCAATGAAAAAAATTTCCATGTCTGATATCGCCCGTGAGGCTGGCGTAGGCATTGCCACGGTCGATCGCGTGTTAAATGGTCGAGCGCCGGTGCGCCCGGAGACCCAACAAAAGGTGCTAAAAGCAGCCGAGCATCTGGGATACCGGGAGGAGTTGCTTCAGGTTATGTCGCGCGAAATAAAGTCGGACAGGGCCAGCGTGCGTACAGGCTTTATTTTGCTGTCAAAAGATCACTCTTTTTATGCTTCATTTGCCGAGCATCTGAAACAGTGCGCGCGCCAGCGTATGCAGACGGAACCTGAATTTTTATGGCTGGACATCGATAACATAGAGAGCATGGTGGACGCGCTGCATGCGCTGGCGAAACGGGTCGATGTTATCGGGCTGGTCGCGCTCGACCATCCACTGATACGCCACACCATCAAAGAGATTACCGCTTCCGGTATCTTTGTTTACGCTCTGTTTTCCGACTTTTCACCCTGTGGCCATTCAGGCTATATAGGGCTGGATAATCAGAAAGCCGGACGCACGGCAGGCTGGTTTGCCGACAGGTTGCTCAGACAAAACGAGGTTATCGGCATTCTGCTCGGCGACCATCGCTTTAACTGTCAGGAAAGCTGCGAAATCAGCTTTCGCTCTTATCTGCGGGAACAAAACAGCGGTTGCGTCGTGCTGGAGCCGGTAAAAACGCATGAGAGCATGGAAGGAGGCTACGCGGCGGCGAAGCGCCTGCTCAGTCAGCAGCAGAATCTGTCCTTGATCTATGCCCCATGCGGTGGGATAGAAGGCGTTCTTAAAGCTATTAAAGAGAGCGGCCGGAAAGGAATAAAACTGCTGTGCCACGGCCCGGTCGTTGATGGCGACCTTGCGCTTATTGAGGGAGATATTGAGGTCATGCTGCGGCATCGCCTTGATGAAATTGCCGCAAGGGTGACAGAAGAATTTTTGCGTCAAATGAGCGATACGGAGGCGAGACCGACGCATATTACCGTGCCTTTTGACGTTATCACGCGTGAAAACATCTGATCCCTGATCCCTGCCTGCGTTTCTGAATGCCAGCATGCGAGCCTGCCTGCATGCGAGCCTGCCTGCCTGCCTGCCGCCTGCCGCCTGCCGCCTGCCGCCACATAATGATAGATAACTATCATTATGTGATATAAATAAATCATGATCTATCTCTAAAAATGAAAGTTTCATTCTTGTTGATGATGAAACTCTTATTTAATACTCCCTGTACTTCATATCGCAGGGGAAGATCATGTCCGTTTCACATCCGCGTCATAATATTGCTTATGTCATGTCTATCTGCTGCGTAGCAGCACTTGGCGGACTGCTGCTCGGCTACGATTCATCCGTGATTTCAGGCGCCATCGAGCCGTTGAGTCTGCATTTTCAACTTACGCCTGCGGAAACCGGCTGGGCGGTATCAAATGTCATTATCGGATGCGTCATTGACTGCCTGCTTGCCGGGCAATTTGCCGATCGTTACGGACGAAAAAAGACGCTGCTGATCACGGCGCTGCTGTTTGTCGCCTCTGTCGCAGGCACCGCGCTGGCACCGAATTTCGAACTTTTTGTCGCGTTTCGCATGCTGGGTGGGCTGGGCATTGGCATGGCGTCGGTGGTATCGCCGGTATACATCGCTGAGGTGGCGCCAAAAGATTATCGCGGGCGCGCCATGACGATGCATATGATCTGCTGTGTCGGCGGGCAGGTGCTGGTGCTGCTGACCAACTATCTTATCGCCAGAGAAGCTACGCCTGAGTGGCTGAATGAAAGCGGATGGCGCTGGATGCTGGGTTCCGCCTTCGTGCCGTGCCTGCTGTTCTTTCTCTTTATCAGCTTTATTCCCGAATCGCCGCGCTGGAACGTTATGGCCGGACATGAGGAGCGGGCGTTGAAAACCCTGACGCGCATTTCCTCTGCGGCCCATGCAGAAAACGTACTGCAAGAGATAAAGACCTCCCTGCAATCCGCGCCCCACTCCTCTCAGGAAAAACAACGACTGCGCTTTGATAAACGCATGCTGATTTTCCTCGTGATCGGCGTCGGCCTGGCGCTGTTTAACCAGCTGACCGGCATTAATGTGATTCAGTATTTTGGACCTTCCCTGCTCAGAAACGTGACTGGCGGCATAGAGGAGGCGATGTTTATGACCATCTGGCTGGCCGTGATGCAGTTTATCGGGGTAATGGCAGGCATGGCGTTGATCGATCGGGTCGGGCGAACGCGGCTACTGTCGGTTGGCTCATGGGGCGCGGCAATCTGCCTCATCTACACCTTTATCGCGTTTTACAGCGGCGTGAAAGGCGTCGCTTCCGTCATCGGCCTGTTTGGCTTCATGTTGATATTCGGCGCGACCTGGGCGCAGGTGGTCTGGACTGTCATCGGCGAAATTTTCCCTACCCGACTGCGGGCAGCCGGAATGGGATTCTCGATCGGCGCCATGTGGATCGCTAATTTTCTCGTTAGCCAGAGCTTCCCGATGATGAACAGCAACCCCTGGCTGACGGCGCATTTTGGCGGCGGTTTTCCGCTGCTGATCTTCGCGGTTTGCTGCCTGATTTCATGGTGGTTTGTGCGCAGGTATCTGCCTGAAACCAAAGGCGTCGCGCTGGAAAAGATGGAGCAGCTGGTACTCGATCGCTTTGCACTGGCTAACCGCACAGCCACTCCCCGTAATGTCCAACCTGATGAGAAAACCTCATGACAATACGTATTGCTAACGCTCCCTGTAGCTGGGGCGTAGACGATCCCAAAAATCCCTGGCTGCCGTCCTGGCGAAAGGTTCTGCATGAAGCGGCGCTGGCAGGCTACAAGAGTATCGAGCTGGGACCCTGGGGCTATCTGCCAGTACAGCAAGATGAGCTGGCCGACGCGCTGAATCAGTATCAGCTCTCGCTGGTGGCCGGCACCATTTTTGACGATCTGGTCAGTGAATCTCATTTTCCGGCCATGATTGAGCTGACGCATGCTATCTGCCGCAACCTCAAAGCCGCTCCGGGCGCGGAAAAAGTGCACGGCGATAACCGCCCGCCCCCCTACCTGGTGATTATTGATTTTGGTAATCAGCAACGCGCCGCGCTGGCGGGCCAGCCAGAAAAAGCGCCTCGCCTCCTCACGGAAGAGTGGCAAACCCTGATGAAGCACATTGTTATTCTCAGCGAAATAGCCTGGAAAGAGTATGGCGTGCGCCCGGTTATTCATCCTCATGCCGGCGGCTGTATTGAATATGAGGATGAGCTGGCACAGCTGGTCGAGGATATTCCTCACTCTGTTGCCGGTCTCTGCCTGGACACCGGTCACCTCTTTTACTCCGGTATGAACCCGATCGATACGCTTGATAAATACTGGGATCGTATTGATTACCTTCATTTCAAAGACATCAACGCGTCGGTCTGGCGGGACGTAATTGCGGAAGAGGTGGACTTTTTCTCTGCCTGCGCCCGCGGGGTGATGTGTCCGCTCGGCAGCGGCGCGATCGACTATGCGCAGATACATCAGTTTTTACGCCAGCGTCGCTATCAGGGCTGGATCACCATCGAGCAGGAGAGAGATCCGCGCAATGCGGATACCAGTCTTCGCGATGTGACCGCAAGCCTGCACTATTTACAGTCGGTTGGTTTTTGAGGAGAACACTATGATTAATGGTATCAAACCGCTCGAACACTCGCTGCGCTGGGGCATGGTCGGCGGCGGGGGAACCAGCCAAATCGGCTATATCCACCGCTCTGCGGCGCTGCGCGATAATACCTTTACCCTCGTGGCTGGCGCATTCGATATTGACGCCGCGCGCGGACAGGCGTTTGGCGCGGCGCTCGGCGTTGCGCCGGAACGCTGCTATCCCGACTACGAGAGCCTGTTTGCCGCAGAAGCGGCCCGGCCAGACGGCATTCAGGCGGTTTCCGTCGCGACGCCGAATAACACTCACTTTTCTATTTGCCGGGCTGCGCTTCTGGCTGGCCTGCATGTGGTATGCGAAAAACCCCTCTGCTTCACGACTCAGGAGGCGGATGAGCTTGAACGTCTCAGCATTGAAAAAAACAAGATCGTCGGCGTGACCTATGGCTATGCCGGTCATCAACTGATCCATCAGGCGCGGGAGATGATAGCGGCGGGCGAACTGGGCGACATTCGCATTATTAATATGCAGTTTGCCCACGGTTTTCATCATGAGGCGGTCGAGTTGCAGAACCCCAGCACCCGCTGGCGCGTCGATCCTCGTTTCGTCGGTCCCAGCTATGTGTTGGGCGATCTGGCTACGCATCCCCTGTTTATCGCCGAAACGATGGTTCCCGACCTGCATGTGAAACGCCTGCTGTGCGCGCGTCAAAGCTTTATCGCAAGCAGGGCGCCGCTGGAAGATAATGCCTATGTTCTGATGGAATTTAGCAATGGCGCGGTGGGAAGCATGTGGGCCTCGGCGGTGAATTGCGGCTCAATGCACGGGCAGAAAATTCGGGTCGTCGGGTCCAGAGCGAGCCTTGAGTGGTGGGATGAGCAGCCGAATCAGCTGCGCTATGAAGTCCAGGGCGAGCCAGTGCGTATCCTGGAGCGCGGCATGGATTATCTCAGCGCCCGCGCGCGCGCGGAGGATCGTATCGGAGGCGGACACCCGGAAGGTCTGTTTGAAGCCTGGTCAAACCTTTACCGTCGTTTCGCGCTGGCGATGGATGCGGCCGATCGCCGTGATACCGCGTTTCTCAGTGACTTCTGGTATCCGGACGTTCATGCCGGGCTGGCCGGGGTTCGCTGGGTAGAAAACTGCGTTCGCTCGGCGGACGCTGGCGCAGTCTGGGTCGACTGCTGAAAGGGCGCGGGAGCGCCCTTGCTCCCGCGCGTTTTGCTCTTGCCGCAGCGAATGACAGGCAGGCCCAGAGTAGAGACGCCCTTCCCCCGTGACACAGGTTAAGCCGGACTTGCAGAAGTTCAGAAATCGATCGCAGCCCGCGCTAAGCGGAAAGCTAATGCGCCCGGTCAGCTTAGCTTTTGAGGGCTGCAAGAATAACGGCGTCCATCTTCTCCGGGGTGGTGATCGGCGCGAAACGCCTGAGTGGCTGACCGTCGCGCCCAATCAGAAACTTGGTAAAGTTCCATTTGATGCGCCCGCCCAGCACGCCGGGCAAGGCGTCTTTCAGATAACGAAACACCGGATGCGTTGCAGCGCCGTTAACCTCGACTTTCTCGAACATCGGAAAACTCACCCCATAGTTAATGTGGCAGGTCTGGGCGATCTCTTCAGCACCGCCGGGTTCCTGCTTGCCGAACTGATTGCAGGGAAATCCAAGCACCACCAGCCCCTGATCAGCGTACTTCTTGTAGAGAGACTCAAGTCCTGCGTATTGCGGCGTAAACCCGCAATGGCTGGCGGTATTGACCACGAGAACCAGCTTGCCCGCGTAGTCGGCCATCGAGATGCGCTGACCACTTAAGCTGGTGGCAGTAAATTGATAAAAAGCGCTCATGTCGCCATCCTCGGAATGTTTGCATCGCAGGTTGATTGTGTTACTCAGGATAAATGGTTCTGGACTGGAAAGAGACATTTACCGTGACTGCATGTGGCATTAGGCTGATGCCGCTTCGGCCAGAGGCGGTCTTCACCCGGTCGGCCTTACAGGCTTTTGATCATGCAAAATTTTAGTCAGGCGCGCAGCAATTTGGCTATGAAGATGTTAGACACCCTTTTTAGGCTGCATCTTTTTCAGCGTTAAATTTTCTTTGCTCAACATCCCATGGAAGCGCGGGTTGTCTGCGAACGAGTTTTCTTTTGCCTTTTGAGAAGAAGTAGGTTCTCAGCTCGAGAAAATTTCGGCACTTTTTCGCCTGGGGTTCATAAGTGATCAAAAAGAAAATTAAGGGCCTGCTGGCTTTACTCCATATCCTGCTTGCTTTTTCCATAACAACATCGATGTTTTCATGCTGGCAATACGAGATGAATGTAGAAAAGTAGCATTCGTCGTTCTTCTCAAGAAGCTTGTCTAACTCATTAACGCTGTCCTTATCTGCCTGAATATATTCCCACTCAACAAAGGTTAAAATTTGCTTGTCTGGATATTTTAACACCGCATCTGTACGCCCGTGCTGTTCAAAAAAGGTTCTCGCGCCCATCAACTTTGCACACTCTCGTATAACCAGCCCAACATGAATGGTCCAGTTGGATCGGTTGATGTATTCGCCTTTGAACACAGGGAAGTCCTGATACCACAGACAATTAAATAAACAGATGAAATCGCGCTCGACTCGCTTCAAAAGTAATCCTTTGCTAATAAATGATGAGTTAATGTCAGATATCGGCGGCTCCCTGGCGAACATTAATGTTTTGATGCCGTGTTTCCGGTTTATGTTCTTCTCAGGTTATTGCTCCTGTTCACTTTATTTCTCTAAGTCGATCAACCCGCCATGAAGTGATCCGCCTGGGCTTCTGGCGCAGAGTGGAGATCCTGAGCAGGCAAGGCGCAAGCAGAGATTGATGATTGCGGTGCAATGCCCTACTAAAGGCTTTCAACGACCCAACGCAGTTTATTGACGGGATCGGCGTAGATGGTGTTTATCTCCATTTTCACAAAGCAAATGAATTTACAGGCCTGCAAGCGATGCCGACATTCATCGCAAACGACGTGGTGAAAATTCTGAGGTTGCTAATGAAGTGGTTCGTTTTAAAAAGCCTCTGACAGAGTGTTTCAGCCCAGGATAAAAACGCCCGCTGCTGCAAAAAACAGCAATGGCGGTCTGCTCGACGGCAGATCGCCATTTGTCACTCATTCCCGCCGGTATCGGTCAATCAGGCAATGTCGTTTTTCCGGAAGATCCCTAACGCCCGCTTCTGGCACAAATCGAGGCGGCCGTAGGGTCGATGTCCGCTTTGAGCGAGAAGCAGTCACAAAATAAGGGATTGACAAACTTTCTAGGCAAATGGTTGTATGATGCAACTATCATGTAAAGGTGACGCTAATGACTTCAGAACAACAGCACATAAAAAACATCCGTGCAGCATCACGTTTAATGGTGCGAGAGCTAGGGTTCATGAACCAAAATCTGGCCGCAACGGATTATCCTCCCTCAGCCGTTCACGCCATGCTTGAAGTTGAAGCGCATGGATCTATGACAGCCGCTCAACTGGTACAGATTTTGGGGCTGGAGAAGTCCAGCGTCAGCCGCATGCTCGCTAAACTCGTTGAGGCCGGAGAACTCGAAGAAAACCCTTCCGCTGACGATGCGAGGACGAAGCTACTCAGCCTCACCGGTAAGGGCAAAAAGACCGTGCAGAATATAAATGCTTACGCTGACCAACGTGTAGCAGCAGCACTCAATAAGCTCGATCCGTTTAGCCAGGAAGCTGTATCAAAGGGCCTTTCCTCCTATGCCAGTGCGTTGAAAGCCTGTCGCGAAAACACCCCAGGAGAAGTGCATCAAAGCTTCAAAATAGTCACGGGTTATCATGCAGGTATGATTGGCCGCATTACAGAAATGCATGGCAGCTATTACGCCAGAGAGCATAACTTTGGCAATTTTTTTGAAGCGAAGGTTGCCGCGGGCCTTGCTGATTTTTCGGCCCGTCTGGATAAGCCATGTAATCAAATCTGGCTGGCAATGATGAACGAGCGCGTAGTCGGCTCAGTTGCCATTGACGGTGAGGATCTGGGAAATAATGAAGCGCATCTGCGTTGGTTCATTCTTGACGATGGGTGTCGTGGAAGCGGACTGGGTAGAAAACTTATTTCAGAGGCAATGAAATTTTGTGATGAGCAAAACTTCTCTTCAGTACAATTATGGACATTCAATAAACTTACCACGGCAAGACGATTGTACGAATCATTCGGATTTGAATTGTCGAAAGAATGGGAAGGCGATCAGTGGGGCAGTACCATTACTGAGCAACAGTTCACTCGAATAAACCTCGCTTACCACTCATCCTTATGACATGTTGTATTTACGCTTTGTCCCTCTACCCTGAATCAGTCATGTCCGGTTTTGGCACAGAGCGGACAGACGTGCAGGCCTGGGTCCGCTATGAGCGAGAAGCAGAAGCAATCTTTAGCGTCAGGCAAGCACTGGAAATGTGTAAATCACCGGCCAAATAAACCACAATTGATGCATCCACTCTTGGTATATGCATATGCAATTTTTTTAAATCTGTCGGGATAAGTTCTTTGCCAGCCGGTGCAGCACACCGGCTGAATTTAGATATGAGCTAAGCAATTAAAAGATTAAGTGATTTGGGAAAGCTCAAATTTTTCAGTTTATTATCCGGGTCAGTTGTCACAAGCCAGGCAATGTCTTTCCATCCGGCAACCAGTGATGTGGCTCGGTTATTAATTTTATGGCCGTCAGCTAACACGACAGTCTGGTTGCTTTGCTTAATCATCTGTCGTGCGATCGCCGCTTCATCGAGGCTCTGATCCATCACCCCAGCGTCCGGGCTTACCGCGCCCGCCCCGATAAACGCATAGTCGGCATAAAACGCGCTGATTGACTGAAGCGCTATTGGACCCACGCATTCCATTTTGGACGAACCGAATTGCCCGCCAATAAGGATAAGTTGCATGGTGGCATTATCGTGAAAAAGATTGGCTATCACGGGCGAGTTAGTAATTACGGTCAGGTCATTTACGCCACTGATCTGACGGGCAAACTCCATTGTCGTGGTGCCAAAATCGATAAACAGCGAATCGCCTGGCTTTACGAGCTGCGCAGCTTTTTCAGCAATGGCTTTTTTCTCATCTTCCGCAAGTTTCGCACGCTCCTTGAATTCAAGCTCGAAGCCGAACTGGGCACTCACCGCACCGCCATGCACCTTCTTGATGTATCTCATCTCTTCAAGCTTGTTAAAATCACGCCTGATGGTTTCCTGCGATACATTGAAGAACTCTGCCAGATCGTTCACAAAAACCTGACCGTCCTCCCTGAGCTTTTCAAGAATAATATTTCTTCTTTCAGAACCGTTTGACTGATCCATTTTTGATTCCGATGACTGTTTGTAGAGATAGTACGCGCAATAAGATTCTGCGCAATTGCATCTGCTGCGTCAGGTAAGGTAAAGCTGCTGCGCGCACCGCCTTCAGCCAAAATAACAGACATACGCATATGACAAAACACCGATGTTGTTTTTATGTGGTTTTTCACCTCACTCCTCGCGTTTTGAATAACCTTTATACTTTCATAGCCATCACTAGTGCCCCGACAGGGCCACATTTCATGCGCCAGCCGTGAGTCTGCTCGCAGGAAAACTGAAGATATTTGGCGCATTAAAAGCCTCAGGCGCGCCACTTTAAGAATAACCACACGATTATTAGAAAAAAGTATGAAGCACGTCACGTTTATGTGGGTTAATGTGACATTTGTGTTGATTTGATGTGTTTATGTGATGCTAAATGGTGGAAAGAACAACATTAGCAACACATAAATAACATCCAGTTATTGAGGTTTTTATGCTTAACCAACGCTATGCAGCTATTGACCAGGGAACGACCGGAACGCGTGTTGTCGTGTTCAGCGAAGATGGAAAACACTTTTCACCCGCAGCTATCGCGCACAAGCAGTTAACACCCAACCCGGGGTGGGTTGAGCATGATCCAATGGAAATTTTGCGCAACATCCGCAACTGCCTCAGCCACTGCGGCGTGGTGGATGCTATCGGCCTGGCTCATCAGGGCGAAAGTATTGTCGCCTGGGATGCGCAGAGCGGACTTCCTCTCTGTAACGCCATCATCTGGCAGGATCAGCGTACAGAAGGCACTATCAAAAAACTTCGCGCAGACGGTGTGGAGGAGTTCGTTCGGGCTCGCTCTGGTCTGCCGTTAGATACCTATTTTTCAGCCAGTAAAATGGGCTGGATCATGCGTAATGTGGCAGGTGCGCAGGAACTACATCGCCGCGGAACCCTGCGTCTGGGGACCATGGATGCGTTCTTCATGTTCCATCTGTGCGGTGTGCATGCAACAGACTTTAACTCCGCGTCGCGTACTTCACTTTTCAATATCCATACTCTCCAGTGGGATGAAGAGCTTTGCCGTATTTTCGGTGTACCCATTGAAGCGCTGCCGGAAGTACGCCACAACACCAGTCATTTTGGTGACGTCCGTTATGAAGGTAATAGCACGCCGCTGACAGCCTGCATTGTTGACCAGTTTGCCGGGACCTACGGTCATGGCTGCCTTGAGCCTGGGCAAATGAAAATTACTTTCGGCACCGGTGCTTTCCTGCAGTCAATTACCGGATCAGACGTTCCGGATGCAGCGGGTTCAGGCCTTCTGCCTACGCTGTGCTGGAAGTTACCGGGCGAAAAGCCGCTTTATGGTCTCGATGGCGGCGTTTATAACGCAGCTTCCGCCGTAAACTGGGCGGGCAAGATTGGCATGTTTACTGAGCTTGAAGAGTTTTCAGACTTCCCGGATGAACCAGCCATTGCGCGCGGACTGGCTTTCGTGCCTGCTCTGTCCGGACTTGGCTGTCCACACTGGGATCGCTCTGCCGCGGGATTGTGGGCCGGCCTGTCGCTGGAAACCGAGCGTAAGGACATGTTGCAGTCGATTCTAGAGGGGATTGCGGTTCGCTCAGCGGAAGTTATCAACGCCATGGATAAGGTTCGCCCGATTGGCGACACCATTTCCGTGGATGGTGGCCTGTCATCCAATGAATACTTCAAGCAGTTCCTGGCAACGCTTATTCAGAAAACAATTGTATCGCCTTCAAACCGTGAGATTACGGCGCAAGGGGTTGCATTGCTGGCCCGTAAAGGACTTGGGAATACACATCCACTGAAAGTCAGGAATCAGCATTCAGTAACAGAGCCAAAGAATAAAGATTTCAAACCCTACTTTGAAAAGTATCAGGACATTATTTCCCGCTCCCGTAACCTGCGAAACGATGAATAAAAAGAGGCTGCCATGTCTGAGATCGGTAACATCATTATATATATCATTATGGCAGGCACCTTAATCGGTGCAATGGCCTCTGTCGTGCGCCCCGAAAGTGGACTGGGCAAAGAGTTTGTTAATGGCATTCACTCAATTGGGCCGGTATTTTTGGCTCAGGCAGGAATAATGGCCGCCATTCCGATTATTTCTTACGCTATTACGCACACCATAGGGCCATTATTTGAATCCATGGGGTCGGACGTATCCATTGCGGCGCTTTCCATTATTGCGGTGGATATGGGAGGATATCAGCTGGCCGATGTCATCGCGTCTAATCGTGACCAGTGGATCACCGCGATGCTTATCGGATATACATCAGGAGCCAGTATCGTGTATCTGATACCGGTTGGCCTGATTATGCTGCAGAAAAAGGATCACAAATATCTTGCGCTTGGCGCAATGGCAGGGTTAATCAGCATTCCTTTTGGCGTGTTAATCTCTCTGCTGATTATTACGTTTAATAATATCCCTGTGAGAGATATTATCTCTACGTCGTCTCCTGCTAATCACTACCTGAGCATTGACTTTATTAATGCTCTGCATTTACTGGCACCTCTCTTTGCATTCTGTTTTGTGCTGGCGCTGGGGCTTAAATACCGCACGGAACTCATGGTAGCGGGCTTCCTGTTATTCGGAAAAGTGATGGATGCGTTCATTAAGCTGGTGCTGGCTGCATGTATCGTCCAGCACTTTACCGGCGTTTTTACAAAAATATTTGGCGGCTGGGTATTTGACTCGTTGTTTGCCGATGAGAAAGAGCTGATCCGTGCTATTGAGATCGCTGGCTATATCGGCATTATGCTGGCAGGTACGTTTCCAGTCTGTTATCTGTTTCAGAAATACTGCCAGCGCCCGATGAAATATATTGGTGCGAAGCTGAAACTGACCGATGCCGGGGCATTAGGCATCGTCATGGTTCTTGCGAACATCATCGCAGTGTTTCACCTCTTCAAAGATATGCGTGCGCGTGACAAAGTTCTGTGCGTAGCTTTTGGTATCTGCGCCCAGGCTACGCTGGGCGACCATCTGGCATTTACTGCGAACTTCCAGCCCACCCTTGTTCTCCCGATTATGGTTGGCAAGTTTTTAGCCGGCGCGATTGCCGTCGTCATTGCCATATTCATCTCTGTTCCCGAAGCACAGCGAATGGAAAAACGGGATGAGCATGAAAACCCACAGAATGCATCTGAAAACCCCTCAGTTGCTGCGCAGCTGACGCAATAAACTTTCACCGATGTGGCCAGTATGGTCGCATTAATTTGTCACACCATGAGGTAATTATGCGTAAAATTTTTCTGGCATGCCCATACAGCCATGCAGATGAGAACGTGGTCCATGAGCGCTATCTGGCCTGTAACAAAGTGGCAGCTAAAATCGCTGAATCAGGCAATGCCGTGTTTAGTCAGGTCACGATGTCACACCCGATCAACCTGGTGCTTGAGAAAACGGAAAAAGCTAACATCGGTAAGATGTGGGCGCCCATTGATGCCGTCTTCCTGGATACGATGGAAGAGCTGATCATCCTTGATTTAGAAGGCTGGGATAAAAGTGCCGGTATTCAACGCGAGATTGAATTCTATAAAGGACGTAATCAGCGTGTCAGTCTATGGTCAGAAGTTGAAAAAGAGTTCCAGTAAATAAAAAAGGCGCGTAAGCGCCTTTTTTATTGGGCGTAATATGAATTACAGCATGCTGACCAGATTTATATGCAGTTTTTTAATCAGCTCTGAAGAGCCAACATAAAATGGGCTGCGCTGATGCAGTTCGTCCGGATCAATGTCAAGCACTGATAACAACCCGTTAGTCGCCCTGGCTGATGCCTGCTCCGCAATAAACCCCATTGGATTACATTCATACATCAGCCGCAGCTTTCCCTGATTATAAATTCGGCTTTCAGGGTAAAGATAAATCCCACCATGGATCAGGTTACGATGGAAGTCAGCCACCAGTGAGCCAATATACCTTGATGAGAATGGCTTGCCGGTGCTGATATTTTCCTGCTGGCAGTTTGCGACATAATTTCTTATTCCCTGCGAATAGTTACGCATGTTCCCTTCATTGATCGAATAGGTCGTTCCGGTCGAGGGTAGCTGCAATTTATCACGACACAGAAAGAATTCACCTAGCGACTGATCGTAGGTAAAAGCGTGCACGCCTTTACCTGTGGTGTAGACAAGCATGGCGGACGAGCCATAAATGATGTATCCGGCGGCGACCTGAGCCCGCCCATGCTGGGTAAAATCATCGATTGTCACCGGGGAATCGATGGGGGTAATTCTCTCATAGACAGAGAATATCGTTCCAACCGTCACGTTCACGTCAATATTAGACGAGCCGTCGAGCGGATCAGCCAGAACGACATAACGCGCGCTTTCTGCGAGGCCATCGTTGAATAAGACAATATGCTCTTCTTCTTCTGAAGCATAGCCAGCGGCGACCCTGCGATTGAGTAACGCGTTTTTTAAACAGTCGTTGGCAAACAAATCCATTTTGGTTTGTAATTCGCCCTGTACGTTCTGGTCGCCGGTATCGCCGAGCAGATCAGCGAGTCCGGCCCGCCTTATTTCGCTGTTAATGACCTTGCCTGAAAGAACTACGGCATTTAAAAGTGCTGCCAGTTCAGGCTTAGATTTACAGCATGCCTCACCATAAACAAATTCTGGAAACGTAATCATGATTTCTCACAGGCAAGAAAAAGGCGGTCTGTTGGCCGCCTTAAAGTGAACTGAAAAGAATGAATTAAACAGCTTTAACGCTTAATGTACTCTCTGGTGTGAGGGCAGACACATCAATGTGCTTAAGTAATATGCGTCGCTCGGGCATACAACGATGCTTTTTACGGTAAAGCTCACGACTGCCATCTGTCACAACGATTTCGCCGGTGTGGGCTTTATCAACACGCACGTTCAGGGTGACTTCTCCCTTATTGCTGTGGCTACAGCTAATCACGTTTGGTGCCGAAATGCGGAATATGTCATCCAGAATCACAGGGACTGTAAAGGCTCGGGTATCCTGTTCCGATAACGTACGCGCGACATACCGGCCAACGCGCTGACCTTCCTGGTAACACTGGTCACCCATATCGGCAGGGTGTGTCATATTGCCCACCGCAAAATAACTCGGGTCTGAACAGCGGCCGTTCTGATCAAACAAGGGACGCCCGGTTTCCGGCTGGAACTGCAAATGGCTTTTACGGATTAGGGTATATTCTCCCGTAAACCGGCCCGTAAAGATGATGCTGTCACACGCCAACAGATGCTCCTGACCACCGGCATCTTTGAATTCGATGCTTTCTACACGCTCGCTACCGTTGATTTTGGTAATGTGAGAGCCGAAATGCACTTTCACGCCCATCAGGCGGGCATAAAGAGCGCTGGGTTTAAACGCAATAGGGCGACTGTTTTCGTCGATTAAAGCAAGCGCTTTAATTCCCGCATTGCGTAACGTCCAGATAGCGGAGAAACTCACAAGTTCTGAACCCACAATGACGGGACGCGTGCCCGGCTTCAGCTTCTTGAGATAGATGAACTGCTGCAGTGCGCCTGCCGTTAGTACGCCCTGCGGTCTCTGACCGCTAATCAGTCTTGCGTGGCGCGGCGTTTCACGCACGCCGGTTGCAATAATGACCCGTTTCGCATGAAGCGTCTCAAGCCCGCGATCGGAAGAAACTTCCAGCTCGCCACCGGGCTTAATATTCACAACCGTCGTACTGGTGCGGATTTCATATTTCCCCTGCACGAGTTTAAGAATGCGCGCAGCCCAGTTGTGGCCATTCATCGGACGAAAATAGGTCTGAATGCCAAAGGTTGGATGTCGGCAATGGCGCGGCACGCCACCGGCTTCGCTTTCACGTTCGAGTAACAGGACGTTTTTGATGCCCTGCTCAAGCAGAGAGCGGGCAGCGGCCAGACCAGACGGTCCGGCACCAATAATAATGACTTCATACTGACTGCTCATTCTACTTTCCCGACGACAATGGTGTTATCAAGACGGTCACCGACGATTTCAGCGACATTGTTGCTGCAGAAGAAGCCGTTGCAACGGCCCATCATTACGCGCGTGCGGCGACGAAGCCCTCCAATGCATTCTGGAGGCACGGCAGAGTCGAAAGCTGCTTCCAGTTCGCGCCTCGTAACGAGTTCACAATGACAGACAATGCCGCCATTGCCCGGACAGGCAAAATCACGCGTTTCATACTCAGACAACATAGGCATACGAGGCCACTGAAGTTCGCGTGGCTCATCGAGTGAAAAGAGCGCCGGAAACTGATCGCGGTACAGGTTCTCAACGTAACGGGCAATCCCCAGCGCAGCGGTTAACCCTGTTGAGCGAATTCCCCCTACCGTAATCCATTTATCCTGGGGATAAGGGAAAATGCGGTATTCTTTTTTTTCTGTGGCAGGACGCAGCCCGGCATAGGTTGCAGTGACCGAATAATCTGTCAGCGAAGGCAGCATCCTGCTCCCTTTATCAATCAGTTCATTCATCATGCTTTCATCAACGTCTGCACGATTGCGGTCCTGCTGCTCTTCCGCCGTTGGCCCCAGGATCATATTGCCGAAGATCGTTTTACACAGCAGCACGCCTTTGGTTGTTGCCGTAGGGACCGGAAGAATAATGGCATTGATTTGCGATGCAGAAGCCTTGTCGTAAACCAGGAACTGACCTTTACGCGGACGAATCTCAAACTCAGGCGTGCGCCACATGCCATCGATGAGGTCGCCGTGATTTCCTGCGCAGTTAATAACGAGTCGTGTACGCACAATCCCTCGGTTTGTGGTGAGCTCCCAGCCATCCGACTCTCGCTGCACATTCAGTACCTGACAGTTAAATTGATAGCGACCGCCATGCATCACGGCCTGGGTGACATAGGCAAGGGGTGAACTCCATGGGTCGATAACGTATTCGCCCGGTACAAAGACTCCACCGAGCGCCCCCGGAGCCAGATTAGGTTCCCGGTGATAAACCTCTTCCTCTGAAATCTGAATGACATCCGTCACACCATTAGCATGTGCCTGTTTGACAATGCCCGGCAGCGCGTCCAGCTGTTCCTGATTCCAGGCAACAACGATAGCCGTGGTTTTGAGCAACGGCAGATTCATTTTCTCGTGAATCGCCATGTACTCCTCATAGCCGTCCTGCATACATTTCAGCTCAAGACTGCCGGTAGGCGCATCAAATCCGGTATGCAGGATGGCGCTGTTTGCCTTACTGGCGCCAGAAAGGATATCACCACCTTTCTCCAGCAGCAGCACATGGGCTCCCATCAGGGTGAAACGCCGGAAAACAGCACATCCGACGACACCACCACCGATAACAACCACATCAACATTCTCATTCAACTGTGTCATTAACATTTTCCCGGTATCAGGTTCTGGCATTATCTAATCACAAAAGCCACACCTATTCAACATCAATACAACTCATTTATCACATTAAAACCACATAAGTGTGATCAAGCTCTTGCGCCATGATCAGGGCTTCCTGAAGCTCTCAAATGACCATTTTTCAAGGTATCGCGGTGATGTCAGTTCAAAACAGGTCAACAAACGCTGCACCGTCACAGCGAAATACCCCTGCAAAAAAGAATGTGGTTTTGCTGTGAAATTCTGCTGATAGCAGTTGTTAACAATGTGAGCGTCATAATAAGAAAAAAGTATGAGAGCCATCACGTAACGATCAATTAATGTGGCATTTGTGTTGAATAAATGATCACAAAGATCATTAATCAACACCCAAACAACAAAAACTAAACATTCATGACCGGAGGTTTTATGAGTACCTTGCAGTCAACTTCGCCCGGAAGACGAGCAGGTAAATACGCAGCGCTGACCGGCTGCACCCTCATGCTCTCACTCGTTTATATGTCGCTCACGTCCTGGTCTGTCGCCGTCAATGAACTGGCGCTCACCTTTGGCCTGACCTCCGCCTGGATACAGTTGGGCTCTGCTGCGCTGATAGCCGGGTATGCCATCGGCGGTTTTTTCCAGGGGCGCTGGATTGCCTCAATGGGCTGGAAGAAGACCTTTTTCATCGTGATCAGCGCGTTTCTGATTGCATCAGCGCTGATACCGGTTGTTCAGAATTACTACCTCATACTTATATTGCGGTTCATTCAGGGCTGGGGGTGTATGGTTGCGCTGATGTGCACCATCATCACCAGCTGGTTCCCGACCAGGGAGCGAGGCTTCGCGGTGGGCATTCTGCTGGGTGCTATTGGGCTGGGCGCGGCGCTGGGTGGATACATTGCCGGATTACTGACGCCGCTGCTTGGCTGGCAAAATACGTTCTGGTGCATTACCGGCCTGACGCTGGCAGGGGTCGTTATCTTCCTGCTGCTGGTTAAAGAAGCTCCGCCGCTGGAAGAAGAAAAAAGAGCCACGCTCAACCAAACCGCATCGGTTTCACCTGCGAATATCTATGCTGAACCCCGCTTATGGCTGTTGGGAATCGCGACGTTCTGCTGTTTCTTTAACTGCTACGGCATGTACTCCTATCTGGCGCAGTACCTGTACACCCTGAACTTCAGCGCGGGTGAAGTCGGCACCATTGTCATGCTTAACGGCATGATAGCCGTGGTGTCCACGCCCTTTGGCGGGTGGATTTCCGATCGACTGGTCGCGTCTAAAGGCCCGCTTAAAGCGCGAACGTTCACCAATGCCTGGCTGGCGCTCGGCGTGGCAGCACTCGGCTGCGCGCTCATTCCTCATCTTTCACCGCTGGGTTTTGGTATGGCGGTCATCATTGCCATGGTGGCTGGCTGGGGCACTCCTGCGACCAACGGGCCCGGCCTCTCTTTGCCGTCAGATCTGCTGGGTTCTGCTGCCAGTGGTCCGGCGCTGGGACTGGTTATTCTCATCGCCGGTGCCGGCGGCATTATTGCACCCGTCTGGGTGCCAGTGCTGGCGCAGGAATATGGCTGGACGCTCGCCTGGTACGTTACTGCAGCCAGCGCGGTTGTCGGCCTGATCGTTAATCTCATTCTGGGTGCCAGCAAAACGGCATCCTCTGCCAGACGTCCTGCCGCGACAGGAGGCCGAAATGCCTGATCATATTATGACTTTTGATATTGGTACCTCGTCCCTCAAGGCAGCCCTGATCGACCGCTTGGGTAAAGTCGTGGCAGAAGGGGGAACGTCCTATCCCGTCGACCAGCCTGAGCCTGGCTGGGCTGAACAGGATCCGGAACTCATATGGAAGCATATCTGTGAAACCAGTCAGTCAGTAATCAGCCGCAGCGCTGTTACCCATGATGAAATTCAGGCCGTGGTCTTTGTGGCCCCCTGGAAAAACATCATCTGTCTGAATGAGGCGGGTGAACTCCTGCGGGACAGCATCATCTGGATGGACAGCCGAGCGGCAAAACAGGCTGAGAAGCTCAATGCCGCCGCTGGCCGCTTTATCGGCACAGGCCAGGAATACTGGCCGAGGCTGATGTGGGTAAAAGAGCATGAGCCAGAGCTCTGGCAGCAGTCGGCACATATAGTGGGTCTGAACACCTGGTTCAAGTTTAAAGCCACGGGCAATCTGCTGACAGAGCCTTCCGACGACTTTATCCGTTCACAGAACCCCGAACTCAATGATTACTATCAGTCGGTACTCAATGCGGCCGGCCTGACGGGAGACATAGATAAGTTTCCGCCTGCTCGGGATAGCTATGAAGCGGTGGGGACGCTTCAGGAGACGGCGGCATCTCAACTAGGGATCCGGGCCGGCGTTCCCGTTATGGGTGGCTTTGGCGACCTGGTTGCCATTACCTGGGGCGTCGGACGATCGCAGTTGCGCGATAATCACCTCTATTTTGGCACCTCTTCCTGGCTGGTCAGCATTATCAATAAACGCTCGGAGCTGGATGCGCCGCTCTATTTCTCCATCGATAAAGCGACGGAAGGCGCTGTGTTTGCGTTGCAGACCGGATGCCTGGCCCTCGACTGGGTCGTTAACCAGGTCTATCGCGTAGAACGTACGGTGCTGGAGTCCGACATTTACAGCCTGATCGGTAAAGAGGTGAATCAGATCCCGCCCGGCAGTGATGGCGTTATCGCAACGCACTGGATGACGGGTGAACTCGCGCCGTTTTCTAAAAATGCCAAGGGACTCTTCCTCAATCTGACGATTTCCCACGATCGCCGTCATATGGCAAGGGCGATGATGGAAAGTATCTGTTTTACCCACCGGCATAACATTGAACGGCTGAATGCACTCTCCGGCACGACACTGGATCATATTCGCGTGGTAGGCGGTGGCGCGGTGAGCGACGTCTGGATGCAGATGCTGGCTGACATACTGCAAATCAGGATCCAGATACCTGAGGCGCCACGCTATACCGGCACCCTTGGTGCCTATTATTGTGCGGCAATCGGTCTCGGCTGGCTCGAAAGCCTGGCTGAGGTCGCCGATAACATATCCATTCAAAAGGAATTTCTGCCGAACCCGGCGAACCGGGACGCCTACGACCGACACTACCGCATTTACATGAAAATCCATCCCGCCCTGAAAGACATTCATCGTGAGCTGAACGGAGAGTATTAATGAAAATCTTGATTACCGAGTTTCGACAGGAGAGTAACTCATTCAATCCTGTGAATTCGACGCTGGAATTCTGGAGACAGACGGGAGAATACGAAGGTGAAGATGTCCGCACGCAGTTTCACGGGCAGGCATGCGCCATTGGCGGCTTTTTTAAAGCCATTGATGAGTTGCAGCCTGATGCTGAAGTCGTGTGCGGCACGGTTATGGCCTGTCAGAGCGGAGGGGTCGCCGAGCAGTCGGTGATGGATCACTATCTTTCACGCTTAATGCCCCAGATTGACAAAGCGCTGCCGCTGGACGGCATTTTCATCTCCTGTCATGGCGCGCTGATGACGACGGAGTATGACGATCCCGAGGGCGAAATCACTCGCCGCATTCGCGAAAAGGTGGGCGACGCGACGGTGATTGCGGTGTCCACCGATTTACACGCCTACATTTCGAAAACCATTATTGAGAACGCCAATATCATTCTGGCTTACCTGACCTATCCCCATGTGGACTATGTTGAGACAGGTTTTCGCGTCGCGAAGCTGGGACTGGAGGCTATTGCCGGGAAAAGCCTGCCCGTTACGGCCTGGGTTCCTGTTCCCATGATCGCACCCGCCGCAGCGTATAACACTCTGAAGGGCGCCTTTCGGGACATCATTGAATACGGTAACGCGCTAAAAGCCAGCGGTGAAATCATCGATTTCTCGTTTTATCAAATGCAGCCCTGGCTGGATTTGCCTGAACCCAACTCCTCTGTCGTGGTAGCAGCAAAAGACGAGGCAACGGCGAAAGCCTGGGCCATCCGGCTCGCCGATCTCTTTTATTCAAAGCGGGCAGATTTCACCCTTTCCCTGTTACCCGTTGCGGATGTCATCGCCAGAGCGCAGGACGCTAGCCAGCCAAAGCCCGTTATCCTCGTTGACTCCGCTGATTCCTGCAACGCCGGCGCCGCAGGTGACAATATGGCTGTGGCCCTGGAGATCCTTGAAAAAGGCAAAGATTTACGCACCGCAACGATCGTAAACGCGCCGGAAGCCGCAAAACTCGCCCATGAGCTTGGTGTGGGCGCAACGGCGGAGTTCAGCATCGGTGCCTCTCGCGATCCCCGTTCTGTATCGCTTACGCGTACAGCACGGGTGAAATCCCTGCACGACGGCGTCTTCAGGCAGGAAGGTCCAGCAGGGAGAGGGATGACTCAGCGAATCGGACGGACCGCTGTGCTCAGCATTGGCAGGCTTGATGTTGTGGTGTGTGAATGGATGGCGGGAAACGGCGATCCGCAGCTTTACCGGGCACACGGCATTGAGCCGACGCTTTACGATCTGGTCGTGGTTAAAGCCTCTACCTCCTTCAGAGCGGCCTACGAAAAAATTGCCGGTGTGATTTGCGAAGCCAATACGCCCGGTGCGGCCAGCTCAGATTTAAAATCGCTGCCATTTTCACGACTCCCTGAAACCATTTATCCCTGGCAAGATGATCCCTCACCTGAATGGGCGGTGACGTTTACCAGAACACTGTGAACCGCTGCCAGCCGCAAGGGCTGGCAAGCCGTACTTATCGGCTGCAAATTGCATCTCTTTAAGCCTTATCTGTACCTGGCTCTCCAATTATGACCTGCCTCACAGCAAAGAAAATGCTGTGAATTGTGTGTTGTGTTTGTGTGGTTTTAGTGTTGTATGTTAGCAATAAGTCAATCAAAGTCACAAAAATAAAGCAAGCTTTGACCTCATGTGGCACAGAGCTCGATTACTGGCAAGCAGCAGGAGACATACCATGTCTGACGTAAACAAAGATCTCAGAACGGTAGACCAAAAAAATTTGGGTGGTTCAGAAGCATCGCATTCGCAGTTTGAAAGAACGCTCGGCAAATTTGAGTCCTTTGCCGTGGCGTTTTCATTCATCTCCATTACTACCGGCCTGTTTTCAACCTACGGCAGCATGCTCGCTTCCAGTGGCCCTGTAGGCATCTGGACCTGGCCGGTGGTGACCGTAGGTACGCTACTGGTGGCACTGGTATTCGGATTGCTTGCCAGTAAAATCCCGCTCTCTGGCTTCAGCTATCAATGGGCCAGTCGGCTGGTAAACCCGGTGCTGGGATGGTGGTTCGGCTGGGCCAGTTTTGCCTTCCTCGCAATCGTTACCGTTGCTGTTGACTACGGGCTTGCTCAGGTCGCACTGTTCCCGCTTTTTGGGCTGGAATATTCCGCTGCCGGCGGGGCTATTACCACGGGCGTTTTAATACTGGTTCAGATGATGCTGGTTATCTGGTCAACGCCTGTGCTGACAAAAATTAACAACCTCGCGGTGGGTGCAGAGGTAGTGGCCATTCTGGGGCTTATCGTCGCGATTGGCGCGGCAGTCTTTTTCTTTGGAAAAGGAAACACCTCTAATCTGGTCTCAACCGGCCTGGTTCACAGCGACCATTACTTTGGCTGGCTGGGCCCCTTTATGCTCTCCGGCCTGCTGGGTGCATTTACCCTGGTGGGCTGGGAGTCAGCCGCAAACCTGGCCGAAGAGACTCACAATCCCAAGCAAGTGGTTCCGCGCGCCATGGTTAAGGCCGTGCTGGCAAGCGGGGTTCTGGGTACACTTTTCCTTATCGTCATCAGCCTCGGCCTTGGCGATCACGTTGAAGAGCTGTCCAGAAGTTCCGCGCCCGTGGCTGATGTTATCCGCATAACGCTGGGTGAGACGTTCAGCAAAATCGTTCTGATAGTAGTATGCATTGCGATTTTTGCCTGTGGTCTGGTTATCCTGACCAGTAATAGCCGCCTTATCCATGCGATGGCGCGTGATGGACGTCTGCCTTTTTCAGAGAAGCTCAGCTATGTGCCTCGTCCGACGGGCGGCCCGCTGTGGGCGACTGTTCTGGCCGCCGTGGTCTCTGGCCTGATTGTGCTGAGTTTCTATTCTAATCCCGATGCGCTGACGCAGCTGCTCGGCGCGGCAACGCTTTTTCCGGCACTGCTCTACAGCGGAACCGTCCTGCTCTACATATTCACCCGTCATCAGCACATTCATCATCCTGACGATTTCACGCTGGGTGTCTGGGAGTGGCCGGTTATTATCGGGGCGGTAGCGTGGCTGATTGTGGAAATGTGCGTTTTCATCATCCCGGCGGATTTTCGCACGGCGCAGCAGTACGTGCTGTTCCTGATGCTGGCTGGCGTGCTGGTTTTCATTCCCGTGTGGTTGTGGCGCAGAAAGCAGCTTAAAAAAATGCCACCGCTGGGCAGCTACGAATAAATACTCAGGGAGGCGGAGGCCTCCCGTCAGCTGAACGGCTTCGACATACCACTCTGGGTAAAGGGATCTGGATGTTTGAAACAACCCAGTCCAGTTTCCCCGTCACGCTAATTGCATTTTTTTTGTTCCCCATGTTTGTCATATTGTTGGTGAACCGTCCATTCGTTGCACCGCAGCTCAGTCAGAATGAGGGTAGCTTGCCCGCTATCAGGTAGACAGCTATGCCAGTTATATTGTTGAGCATCTGAACCACATTCATGCACAGTTATGTGTCATTTCCAAAGCGGCAGGTGGAGTGGGCATGCGTATGAAGTAATGTCCGCTTCTGGCACAAAGCGGACAGACACCCAGGCCAGCGTTTGCCTTGAGTAAGAAGCTGACACAGGTAGCTGACGCCTGTACCAGCCAGAAAAACTTCACTGCTCAATAGCTGAACTCTTCGCTTAATAACCCAAAAATCCAGTCATCCCGCCAACAACCATGCAGGAAAACCTTTTGCCTTAGTGTGCCCTCCTGCTGAAATCCGACCTTAAGCAATGTTCTGCGTGAAGCCTCATTTTCCGACGTAACCGTCGCTGTTAATTTTTGATACCCATGGGTTTTGAATGCGAAACGAACAATATCTTTCAGCGATTCACTGCCAAAACTTTTACCATAAAATTCGGCGGCGAGGATGAACCCTACCTCCGCAATGCCGTCGGCACGCTCAATAAAGCCAGTGACGCCAATCGGTATATCACTATTCTTTTGACTGAAAACCAGACATAGCCACTGTTCGCTGCCTTTATGCCAGGGCTGCAGGCGTTTTTCAAAAGAATGGATTCTGATTTAATGACAGGAAAAATGGCCAGTCGCCAGGGTTGAGGCAGCGATAATCAAACCTGGCAGAAGGAACGTAATGCATTAGCGATTGCCTTAATTGGCTTTAACTCCGGTTAATCCGCCAATATTGCGAGCAGAATTTCATTAATACTCCGTAACCTTCGCAATCTCCGCTTCTGCCGCAAAGCCACGCCGTCCCCTGCTCTTTAGCCAGCTTCTCTGCAACAGCCCACATCGCATAAGTATCAGCAATCGCAGCAATCGCTGAAGCTACAGGCGAGCGAGCCGATAACCCACCTTCAGCTCAACGTTGACGTTGAGCTGCAAACATGAGTACTGATTGCGAACGGACCAGCTTTTAGCCCTCTTTTACAGCACCAGCACGCCTTTTATTTAAGTGGAAATAAAAATATGTCTTTCATTAAGACAATGGGTAAAAGTTTCATCGGTTCTCGTTTTGCAGGCGCATCTCAGCCCGCTGACGGCATTTTTGATTGTCATAACCTGCCGACCTCGCTCTCTGCGGCAGGACTGAGCCAGCGCGCAGCGGGTGTGTTATTAACCTTCATACCGCCTGAGGCGGATTTCCAGCGGGTCAGCCAGGCATGGCAGCGCTTTACCTCAGCGGATCTGACCGTTATTACCCTCTCTTCGAACGGCGCCCTTAGCGCCAGCGGCAGGCAGACAACCTACTGCAAAGGTGACGGACAGGAAGGAAGCTGGCTCTGGCTGCCGCGCAGCCTGATTGCGGAGCATGAAACCCATATCGTCGACCTCCATCTCCATGACGCCCACACGGCGACCGATCGCATCAACGCCATTGAGCAGGAGCTGGCCGCGTTAAAACTACGTATGCCGCTTTCCGCTGACCGCACCTTTGCCATGATCTACTGTGACGGACTGTCGGCGTCGGAAGGGTTTCTGATGCAGGCCTGGTATAACAGCGGCCGCTTTCCCTGTCTGGCGATTGGCGGCTCTGCTGGAGGACGAGTCACTTTTGACGGCACATGGATTGGCGTCGGCGGTCGCGTGCTACAGGGCAAAGCCGTTATCGTGTTCTGCCGCATGGCGGCGGGCAAATCCTTTGCTCCCTTTAAAAGCCAGAACTTTGAGCCGCTAAACAAAAGCTGGCTAATCGCAGAAGCGGATCCGATAACGCGTACCCTGGTCTCGGTATTTAATCAGCAGGGACAGCAGCAGCCGTTTACTCAGGCGCTGGCGGAACATCTGGCGTGCAGCGAACAGCAGCTTACCGAGCGGCTTAAAGGGTTAACCTTTGCCGTGAAGGTCGCCGATGCCTTTTTTATCCGTTCTGTGGCGAAGATCGAAAACCAGAAAGTGCATTTTTTCTGCGACCTGGAGTTCGGCGATCGGCTTTATTTAATGCAAGAGACCGATTTCAAACAGGCCACGCTGCGCGACTGGGCGGCATTTACCGCGCGCCACGGCAAGCCGGCGGCTGTGCTGATGAACGACTGTATACTGCGTCGCGCTGGCAATACCGAGCGGCTTCACGACGCTCACTTCTTTAAAGGTATCCCGGCTGCCGGTTTCTCCAGCTTCGGCGAGATCCTTGGCGTGCCGATCAACCAGACGCTCTCTGCGCTGGTGTTTTTCAACCACGACGCCAGTGCAATGGCGCAGTTCCCGGTGGAGTATGCCAGCTATGCCGCGCATTACGCGCAGCGCGCCTTGCGTCGCTGGGAGACGCTGAACCGGGTGCAGTCGGGCGTGCTGGCGCGCGTGGTGAATTATCAGCAGGAGTTAGCGCCTGTCGTGCAGGCGCTGCCGATACTGGAGGCGGCCACCCAGAACCAGAGCGAGGCGCTGACCATGGCCGAAAGCACCATTCGCACCATCAGCGACATCGCCAGAGAAAGTCAGCAGGCGCAGGGTCGATTAAGCGAGGGGCTGGACGATCTGGAGGAGATTTCCAACGGCATTAATGTCATCACTCACGGCATCAGCAATATCGCCTTCCAGACGAATATTCTGGCGCTTAATGCCGCCGTTGAAGCGGCGCGCGCGGGCGAGGCAGGCCGAGGATTCGCCGTGGTGGCGGGTGAAGTTCGCCGTCTGGCTCACTCGTCCAGAGAACAGGCGGAAGCGACAGCCAGCAATATCAACGATGCGGTCAATACCATTTCCCGCATTCGCGACGTGGCCGCCAGTACGGTGCAGACCGCCACTGATATGGCCGATCGCAGCATTCGCGCGGCTGATACCATCGCGACGATGAGCCACCAGACCCGCGATCAGCGCGCCGATATGAGCAAGCAGCTGGACAGCCTGCGCACGCTGACGGCGGGAATGGATGCCATGCAGCAAGCAGTAGCGGAGCTAAAGGTCCTGCAAACCCTCTCCACCCGTCGTTAAGGCAAAGCCGGTGCAGCCATCATCATGCTGCACCGGCTGCTGCGACTCGACGATGTTAACGGGCGCAGGGCGAAATACTCTCCCCTGCCCTAATGGCTACTGACTGTTAAAGCTGACCAGACAGACCTGAACAGGATCCGGCAGGAACACAAAAAGGCTTAAACAGGGATTCTCATGCGCTGTATGAGCAACTACAGTGTTAAAAAATCAGGCAGGAACGACATCGAATGGAGAGGCGAGTGTACTGGGAGTCAGAAAGGCTGCTTTACAGACCGGTAATGATGTCAGACCTGGACGCGCTGTTCCGCATATACGGCGATGTCAGAACGCATGCATTTAACCCCGGCGGCCCACATCGGGATATTGATCATAGCCGTCGCGTTATCCTTCAGCGAATCACAGATCGTGAACGTTATGGGTTCGACGACTGGGCGATCGCCGAAAAGACGCAGCCCGATAAAGTCATTGGCTTTGGCGGCGTCTTCGTCAGTCACTTCAATGGACGACAAACAAATAATCTGGGTTACCGGTTTGAACCGGCCTCCTGGGGAAAAGGTTATGCGACCGAACTCGCCCATCGCGCGCTGGTATATGGATTTGACGAGTTACAGCTTGCGGAAATTGTCGGCGTGACACGCGAGAATCATTTAGCCTCGCGCCGCGTTCTTGAAAAGGCGGGTTTGTTGTTTACTCAACGGGTGGATAATCCAGAAGACCCGCCGGCTCACCTGATGTTCGCTCTGACGATTGAGCAATGGAAGAGCCTGAAGCAGCAGGCTTAACCCTTATCTAAGTTTTACTTAAGAACGGTCTGGCAAACCCTTAGACGACGCAGAGTCCTGACATTTCAACCGCTCGTCAGATACGGAATGCAGCCCGTTTTTATGCCGCCGCAAAAACTGGTCTGGGCTCTGATAAGGACAACGTCCGCTTTAAGCGAAGAGCGGACGTTTAACCAGCTGCACATACCGGGTAAGGGTTCAGGTGATAGTGATATAACGTTAGGGCAGTTTCTGTGTTCCACCTGTAACCATCGTAGTCGCAGTGAACAGAGAACAGTCTCCCGCGCTCGCAGCCCTGCCTGTCAGGCCTTATTTTTGCAAAGCTCAGCCATTACCAGAGGCTTTCTCAGCTTCTCAGACAGTTGCAGGCTGACCAGCGCCATCAGAATAAAGGCCACAGACATAGCGGCAAGCCCATAGAATCCCGTTACCGGATAAATCCAGGAGGCCACAGCCGAGCCGAAGCCTATTCCCCCGAACATAAAGGCGCTGGTCAGCGCCAGCGCAATGCCGCGATGTCGGGCAGACGACAGCTCGACAACCCGGCGCTGCTGACTGGGCCAGAGCAGATCTGTGGCAAAGGCCCAGAACACGAGCGCCAGCAGCAGCACGCTCAGCGCCTTGGGCAGCAGGGCTATCAGCGCGGTATCCAGGATAAGCAGCGTCATGCCGGTTATCAGCAGCTTTTCAGACGTAAAGCGCGTTGCTGCGCGGGTGACCCAGAGATTGCCCAGCACTCCGGCAACGCCCAGTACCGCCAGCGCCGCGGAGACCGCATGCGTGCCGCCAGCCCAGGTATCGCGGATAAGCGGGGCGATAAAAGAGTAAAAGCTATAGACCCCAGAGGTAATAAAAAATACCACCAGGAAAGCCGTCAGGTATTTACCCTCAAGCAGGACGCTCGCCAGCTCGCTGAAACGAATACGCGAACCGGCACTCTTATCCGGCACCCTCAGCAGAATGTTCAACCCGCTCAGCAGGCTCACCAGCCCTACCAGCGCAAACAGCACTTTCGCTCCCCACAGGCTGGCCACCCAGGCGGCGAGCGGAATACCCGCCAGGCTGGCTATGGAGACGCCGAGAAGCACCATGCCGATCGCCCTTCCCCGCTGCTGTTCATGCACCAGCTCTGAACCCAGCGCAACCAGCACCGGGCCGATAAACCCTGCGCCTGCTCCCATTACTATGCGTGAGGCAACCAGCCCGCCGTAGCCTGTCGACAGCGCAAAAGCGAAGGCGCCCAGTCCAAACAGCCCGATGCCCGTGAGGACCAGCTGGCGGCGGCGCAGGTGGCCAAACAGCACCTGAACCAGCGGGGCGGCCAGCGCAAAGGTGAGACCGAATATACTCAGCAAGCGCGCGCTCTGCGCATCGGTCAGCTGCCAGGCGGCTGAGATAGCGGGCAGGCTGCCGGCGACGGACAGCGCGCCGGTAGCCTGTACAAAGTAAGCGATGCTCAGCGCGCGCAAAGCGCGGCGCTGGGAAGAGGTGATCTCAGCGTTCATGATTTATCTCCGGCAAAAAAACCAGGGGCTTAACGCCTCTGTGGCCTTTACTGGACAGGGATGGGATTCTCCGCCACGGACTGGTTGAACTGGTTCACCAGGGTGTGCTCGTTTGCGCCAGGGTTATCGCGAACCGGCAGCACGCGGTCAACGATGGCTTCAATGGTATCCGTGCCCAGCTTGTCAAACGTCTCGCGAATAAACTCATCCAGCGGCATGGCGCGCGGGTCGCCGCTCTTGTAGATCAAATCCGTATCGACCCACGGCGGAGAGATTTCGATCACCTGCACGCCGCTGTCGCGCAGCAGAAAGCGCTGTGACAGGGTGTATGAGTGAATCGCGGCCTTGGTGGCCGAGTAGAGCGCGTTGGTTGCCAGCGGCAGGAAGGCCAGCACCGAGCTATTGTTGATCAGCACCGCGTCCTTCTGCTGCTTGAGGTGCTCAATAAAGGCTGCGCTGACGCGTACCGGCCCCAGAATATTGGTGTTCAGCAGCGTAACCGCCTGGGCGTCATCCAGCTCGCCCGCCGCATTGTCAAAAGGCATGATGCCGGCATTGTTAATCACCACGTTCAGCGCCGGATAGCGTTCCAGCACCTGCTGTGCGGCGGCCTGAATACTGTCAGCGCGCGTGACGTCCAGCACCACATAATCCATGCCAGGACTGGCGGCGGTCACCGCCTTCAGCAGCGCTTCGCGGCGTCCGGAGATAATGACCTGATTCCCCAGCTGATGAAATTTTTCCGCCATAGCGCGGCCGATGCCAGAGGTGCCGCCGGTGATAAAAAGGGTGTTATCGGTCAGTTTCATGGTCTTAGTCCTGTTGGCGAGTTTTTAAGGTTGTCAGGCGTAAAAAAGGTCGTTTAGTGCACGGATGCGGGGCGATAGCGCTCTGCCGGCGCGTCGCTGCCCAGGTGCGGCATCATGGCCTGACGCGCCTGTTCGTAGCGGGTCCAGAGCGTCTCGTCCTGTAGGGACGGGATAGTAATAAGTTCGCCACGGCTAAATCCGGTGAGGGCTGCGTCTACCATGTCCTGCGCGCTCATAACGATGCCGGGATCGAGCTGGTCTACCGGCAAACCGCCGTTGTCCCAGAACGGCGTGGCGGTGGCGCCGGGCAGCACCGCCTGCACCTGAATGCCCTTATCGGCCAGTTCGTGCTGAAGCGACTGACTGAACGCCAGAACGTAAGCCTTGCTGCCGCCATAGACGCCGTTCAGTAGCTCAGGAGCAATGCTGACAATAGATGCGATGTTGATAATGGCCCCGCGTCCGCGTGCGACCATGCCCGGCACCACCGCATAGGTAAGGCGGGTCAGAGCGGTGACGTTAAGGTTAATCATGGCCGCCATCTGATCCGCCTCGCTCTCCAGCAGCGGGGTATGGGTGCCGATACCGGCGTTGTTTACCAGCAGCGTGATGCTCGCGTCCTGACGCAGCTTCTCTTCCAGCGCGCCCAGCTGGGCGGCATCGGCCAGGTCCGCCGCAACGACTTCTACGTTGCGGCCGCTGTCGGTGGTGATGTGTTCAGCCAGCTGGTTCAGGCGGTTATGATTGCGCGCCACGATAATGAGGTCATAGCCCATGCGTGCCAGTCGGCCGGCATACAGTGCGCCCATGCCGGTAGAAGCGCCGGTGACGACGGCGGTGCCGCGGTCGGTGTGTGTCTGCTGCGTCATGATGTTCACCTTGATAGTTATCGGGTTGGTGAATTGATAGTACGCAGTTACGTGCCGACGAGACTGACGAGAAAGGGCGTGATTTCGGACATCATGATGTCCGGCGTTTCGGACACCATGAGCAGACAGAAAGGCGTGCGGGGAGAAGAGCGGTCAGGCTTTACCGGTGCGCAGCGACTGAGGCGGCACCCCGTAACCGCGGATAAAAACCTCGCGCATGTGGCGGCGATCGCGGAAGCCGGACTCACGCGCAATCACCTCCATCGATAGCCTGCTCTGCTCGATCAGCAGTCGGGCATTTTCCAGGCGCAGCCCCTCAATAGCTTTGGCCGGAGACTTACCCGTTTCAGAACGGAACAGGCGGCTGAGCTGACGCGCGCTGACGTGGACCGCATCCGCAATCTCTTCAATGGTCAGCGCTTTATTGAGGTTATTACGCGCATATTCCAGAGCTGACTGTAGGCGATCGCTGCGCGGAGAGAGCATCAGCATTTCAGAGTGCTGCGTCTGTCCGCCGGAGCGGCGGTGATGCATGACCAACAGGTGCGCCACGGTGCGAGCCACCTCAGCGCCGAGGTCTTTCTCTACCATGCCCAGCGTCATATCGAGACCGGCGGTCAGCCCTGCCGACGTCCAGACAGGGTCATCAATAATAAAAATGCGATCTTCCTCGACGCGCGTGGTGGGATGCAGCGTCTTCAGACTCTGCGCGTGCATCCAGTGGGTCGTGGCGCGCCGCTCAGATAGCAGACCGGCCTGCCCCAGTACAAACGCCCCGGTACAGATGCCCGCCACCCGTCGCGCACGAGAGGCATGGGTTTGCAGAAAGTCTATGATACCCGGTGAGGCAGGCAGCTCCAGAGGCGTCAGCACGCCCGCCACCAGCCAGGTATCAATGTCTATGTCCGGAGAGATCGGCTGGCTGTCTACGCCGAAGCCGTAAGATGACTTTACGGAACCGCCGCGTTCTGAATAAACCGTGCAGTCATAAAAGGGTTCGCCGGTTACCTGATTGGCAAACTCAAAGATACTCAGCGTGGATAATCCCAGAACCTGAAAATGGTCGGAAATCAGTAAGCCTACCCGGTGCATCATCGTCTCCTTTAATAATCCGGCGCGGTAAAGCTGGCTGTAGCCGGTCTGGCTGTAAGCAGGGTGATCAAAGACAATAACCTGATTTCGCTCACTGTAATCATCGTTATAAAAAAATAAAAGCCCTTAACATCCGTTATTTTCATTTTCACTCGTCGAGTGAAAGTCTTTGCTGCGCTCCGGTCTGTTTCGTCTGAATGCAGGATTCTATTATTCATCTCACACAAGGCGGAGAATAAAACCCCCGTCCTGAAACCCTAATCTGACATTTTAAAAACTGCATAAAGGACACCAAAATGAAAAATGTAAAAATTCCTCTGATCATCGCCGCGCTCTCTGCTGTTTCATTCGGAAGTTTCGCGCAGAGTATCACTGCTACGGCCTCGACGCTGGACGATGCAGAGGCGAAAATTGCTCAGCAGGCGCGAGATGAAGGCGCTCAGTATAAAATCACCGAAAGCTATGCCGGCAACCAGGTCCATATGACCGCCCGCCTGATTAAATGATTCTGTGTGAGAAAGGCCATTGTAAAAATGGCCTTCTTTATTTTAATGCGCCTGCATTAGCCGCCCCGCCTCGCCTTATAACCCTCTTCACTTCCGAATGAATATATCCTGGGTGAATTGCTGATCCACGAACATTCACTCTGCATTATCTGTCGAATTTTCTGCGCCCGCTGTCGAGTCAATTTATAGGAGGAAATACCTACAGTCGCGCCAGAGGAAAAAGGTCTCCTTTTTTTAAATTTTAACGGAGAAAGAGACCTGAATCACAACGCTGTGTTTTACTTTCTTCGCCATTTTTAAAATGACTGGCGCTCAACTGCTTGCAGTTAGCCGCGATGAGGTCTGGAGCTGTCAGCACAGGTAATATCCTTACTAAGAACTTCAGGACAGGTTGGTTTTTTTACCAGCCAGGGTTGTAATACTGCCTGCTGTCAGCAGTGGCAAAATTATACAGAGAATAAAAGACGGCAGGTTATTTCTTACCCCCACCCTGTTAAGGGGTTGGTACTTCCTTATATTTCAGAAGGTAGCAGCAGCATCTACCCTGTACGCTTCTGATTCAAAGCAGACAGATGAACAGGCCAGATCCGCTATAAGCGCGGCGAACATAGCAGCCTGTTAGCGAAGGTGACGATGCCGCTTAGTTATTCCCTCTCCCCTGTTAAAGATGCCATTCCCATTTTCCTCCATTAAGGCCCATCAACCGACCTGCTGGCTGAAATTGTTGATCCACTATACTGATGATCACCGTTAAATTTCATACAGGAGGCTACGCACGGTAATTCCCTGACATATACCTTACCCATGACCCTTGGGAGAACAACATGCAAAAGAATAAAACCCTGAAAGGAGTGCTGGCCGTATCGGCAGTCGTCGCTATGTTCAGCACTGTCGGCGTACAAGCCCAGACGCCACCGAGCGCCGCGCAAAATGGCGCCGCTGGCCAGATCGGATCGAATACCAAACTTAGCTCAGGCGATGAAAAAGCATTGAAAGACATGGCGCAGGCGAATATCAATGAAGTTGCCGCCGCTAAGATCGCCCTGGGCAAAGCTCAAAGCAGTGAAGTCAAAGCATTCGCTCAGAAGATGGTCGAAGACCACAGCAGCGCCCTGACCAAAGTACAAACGGTCGCCCAGCAAAAGGGCGTGGAACTGCCGACTGAGCCGGACGCTAAGCACAAGGCTATGGCCGCCAGGCTGGAAAAGCAGAGCGGCAGCGCATTTGACAAGATGTATATGGAAAATGCCGGCACTAAGGATCACAAGATGGTGCTGTCAACGTTAAAAAGTGACGCCAGCCTGATCAAAGACCCGGACGTGAAGGCTCTCGCCGATGCGCATACCCCGGTCGTTGAAGAGCATCTTAAATCTGCCCAGCAGATGTCGATGAAATCAGGTAAGTAACAGGTCGTTCGCTGGGGCCGCGGTCCTGCGAGCTGAACCAGATGCTGTTCCCTGCGTGGCAGACAGTCACGCCATGAATGCCAGTATAGTTGGAGTGAATTGAGCTGAAGTCGCTTTTTGTCAGGCTGGCGCAGGCACCGCAAAGGACCGCTTCCACCCAGAGCGGACCGATATGCAACCCCCCGTCCGTTTCAGGCAAGAAGCGGACGTTAAGCCTTTACCTTTAAGCTTGCAACGGCCTCTCCGAAACCGGGATTACCTTCCCTTTTTGCCACGCCTTTACTGCTTTTCTCACTTATCCGTCGGGTAATTAATTTCACAAATTTATATCCTCTCTATCTGCGCCCTCGACCCGACGGTACAGAAAATCAATAAATGCGCGCACTCTTTCTGGCACATGACGCGTATGGGGATAAAGGGCGTAGATCCCCTGACGGGGAAAATGATGATCGGGAAGCAAATGAATGAGGTCTCCTTTTGCTAACGCCTCTTTTACCAGCCAGGCGGGTAAAATCGCGACGCCCGCGCCTTCCAGAGCAAAAGCCAGTAATGAGGACGCGCTGTCGGCTACAATCATGGCGGGGCTGCGCGCGCTGAAAAATACGTTTTCTCCTTTCGGTGTGGTTACCTGCCAGCTTAATGGCGTAGATAAACGGCTGTGGGCAATCCATTTCGCATCTGCAAGCTGGGCCAGCTCGCTAAGAAGCGGTTTACCAAGCGTCTTCAGATAATCCGGCGAAGCAACCGGATAAATATCAAACCGATCGATGAGCCGGGCGTGATGACTGGAATCGGCAAGATGACCAAGGCGTATCGCGACATCAAAACGACCGGAAATAATATCGTCATTTTGTGATGATGAAACATGTTGTATACGCAGCTGCGGGTGCCGGGCGCTGAAGGCGGCCAGTGCCGGAACAATGACCCTCATGCCGTATTCTGGTGTCGTGGTGATTCTGAGTGAACCGCTTAATCCTGAATGATCGCCGCGAACGTCCTCCAGCACCCTTTCGGCATCCTGAAGAAGGCGCAGACAGTGCTGATAAAACCGCTCACCAGTCTCTGTCGTTGAAACGCGTCTGGTGCTTCTGGACAGTAATGAGACGCCCAGCTCTTTCTCCAGAGTTTTAACATTAGCGCTGACGACCGCTTTAGTCAGCCCCAGCGTCTGAGCCGCCCCGGTAAAGCCCCCCGCCTCAACCACCGCAACAAAGATGGCTGCGCGTTGCATATTAATCATTCTTCGTTCTCTTTGCGGTCAGGATTGTCAAAATTTTTTTGACAGTGTAACAACGGCGCGAGAATTTATCCTGATTTCCGCTGCTCCTATACTGCGCGCCTTGTCTGCTTTTTTTGAGAACAGAATGAATTATCGTGTGCGCGTCGCCATTGTGTATTTGCTGGGATTCTTTATCGATTTGGTAAACATGTTTATCGCCAGCGTCGCTTATCCTGAAATTGCGCGCCGTTTCGATGCTACCGTCAGCCAGCTGGCATGGATAAGTAATGGCTACATCCTGGGCCTGACGCTGGTCATCCCTCTCAGCAGCTGGCTGGCAAGGCGCGCTGGAGCGAAACGCCTGTTCATGCTTTCCCTGCTTATCTTCATTGCCGGCACCTGCGGCGTGGGGGCGTCATCATCGGTTTCGCAACTCATTGCATGGCGCTGGATACAGGGCATCGGGGGTGGGTTATTGATTCCTGTGGGCCAGACACTCGCCTATGCGCTTTATCAAAGCCATGAACGCGCAAAGCTTTCTTCAGTTGTGATGTTGATTGCCCTGCTGGCTCCTGCGTTGTCGCCGGCACTTGGCGGATTACTGGTTGACAGCCTTAGCTGGCGCGGGGTGTTTCTGGCAAGCCTGCCGCTGGCCTTTTTCACCCTGATACTGGCCGGATTCTGGCTGAAAGCTGATGCGCCTGGCGACTCACCAGAAAGATTAGATGTCTGGGGTTTGATCGGTGGATGCACAGCATTAACTCTGATCCTCCTTGGGCTGACATATCTGGGGGAGCCTCATCATCTTTATCGCGGCGTCTTGTTATTGCTAAGCGGTATCTTTTGCCTGACTGGCTACATAAGGAACGCTCTGAATAAAAACAGGCCGCTGCTTAACCTGCGTCTGATTAAAGATCCGTTTTTGCAAACGGCCATGCTGATTTATCAGTTTGTACCGGGGGTGTTTACCGGCGTGAATATGCTCAGCATGCTCTATTTGCAGAACCTGCTCGGCATGCGCGCCACTTTTGTCGGCGCGATGATGCTGCCATGGTCTCTGGCCTCTTTTGCCGCGATCGGTTTGGCAGGGAAAAAATTTAATATTCGGGGGCCACGACCACTGTTTATCACAGGGTGTCTGATCCAGGCTTGCGGTATTGGACTGCTGGCGCTGACTGGCCACACGGCTAATGCGGTAGTTTGCGTGCTGGCGTTCGCGCTAATGGGTTTTGGTAGCAGCCTGTGCAGCAGCACAGCGCAAAGCGCTGCGTTTATCCACATAGCTGACAGCCAGCTCGCGGATGCCAGCGCGCTGTGGAATATCAATCGTCAGCTCAGCTTCTGTATGGGCATTACGTTGCTTAATTTACTGTTTAATCTCATCGCCAGCACCGGGCTGCCGGGAGTACAGGTCTATCATCTTTGCTTTGTATTAGCAGCAGGCAGCGCCGTTATTCCTGTGCTGTGCGCTTTTCGCCTCGCTAATCGGAGCGTTATATTTACCGTTAATCAGGAGCAGAAATGAATCGTTATTTCAGGGAAGTGCTGGATGCCCACGTATTGATCAATAACTGGTTAGGCGATGGTGATTCGCATGACGAAGTCTGTGAAACATTATTGTCACGTTTCAGCCCGGCATTCACTATGGTGACGCCGGGGGGCGCTTTGCTTGATTTTGCTGCCTTAAGCGCTTTTTTTTCAACCCAGCGTGGCGCTCGCCAGGGTCTGAATATCGAAATCAGGGATATGCAGATGATTGCCGAAAACAGCAGGGGAGCCACCGTAGGTTATAAAGAATTACAACACTTACCTGGTCAGGATGTCACGCGCCGTTTTTCAACCGCTGTGTTTGAACTGAATCATGACGGTCATATTCGCTGGCGACATCTTCATGAGACATTGCTGTGTCAAAATTAACCGAATAATAGTGACGCTGCGGGTTGTTGTCTCTTTCCCTGTGGAGACGCCAGCAGTCTCTTCTCCTGAAACAAACCAGGGATGCGCACAGGGCATAGCCCGCTACGCGCCAACGCTTCCCCTGTTACTCTTTTTTGGCGGGACGGGCAATAAACGCGACGGTAAAAGAGCGATATTATGCGTCTCATTGCACAGGGGCGCTTCCGTTTACGGAACAAATGATTGCCCTGGTGGATAAAATAGTCATTATATCCCTTTAGGTTAAGGAGATGCGTTATGAGTGAATCTGCCTGTACATCAATCGGTCTGCTCCTGTTTCCTGCGCTGACTCAGCTTGACCTGACCGGCCCGTATGAGGTCTTTGCAAGAGCGCCAGACACAAAGGTTCATCTTATCTGGAAAAATCTGGACCTTGTGGTGTCCGATCGTGGTATGGCGATACAGCCAACCACCACCTTCAATGCGTGTCCCGCACTGGATGTTATATGTATTCCCGGAGGGCCTGGGCAGATAAACCTGATGGAGGATGAAGAGGTCCTTTCGTTTATCCGGACTCAAAGTCAGCAGGCAAAGCTGGTGACGTCGGTGTGCACCGGATCGCTTGTTTTAGGCGCAGCAGGGCTTCTGAATGGATATAAAGCGACGACGCACTGGGCCTCCCTGGATCAGCTGGCGTTGTTAGGCGCGGAGCCGATCAATGAGCGCGTAGTGCGTGACCGCAACCGTATAACTGGCGCAGGTGTGACTTCAGGGATAGATTTTGCCCTCAGCGTCGTATCAGACATCTTTGGGCCTGATATTGCGCAAAATATTCAGCTGCATATGGAATATGACCCTGCCCCGCCGTTTAACTGCGGTTCGCCCCGTACAGCATCTGAAGAACAGCTAAAAAAAGCCCAGCAACAGGCTGCGTCATTTATTGAAAAGAGGCGGCAGGCCACGTTAAAAGCAGCAGCCAGACTTTAGTTAGTTGCTTCCCAGCATCGGACTCACTGACAGGCGCTATGGCTGCATTGAATAATGTAGCCTTATCGTTTTTCAGAAGATAAAAATAATTATTAGCTTTTTATAAACAGACAATAAGGATCCCGGTAAAATTACCCCCCTTAATAAAAAGCAGAGCCAGGCGCAGATTGATTTAAAACGTGAACAGACAGATTATCAAGCCTGGTCAATAAAATAATAGCACCCTGAGCATAAAGCGGGCATTAAATATTCCCAGCAGTACAATGACACTTTAATTTTTGCTTAGCAGTTTCTACACATAGTAAAAGTTAAATTTTCCTTTTGTTATTATGCCGAACACAAAATCTACCCTATCAAATGGAAATAATCCTTGGCCGGCGTGTTCGCCCCGCAAACCACTGCTCTCAGCTGCTTTTTTGGGTTTTGTTTTATAGCGCGACTGGCAACCAGGCAAAAAGCAGAGCAGCTCATA
>NZ_RMVG01000008.1 GCF_003813865.1 Candidatus Pantoea deserta | reverse complement strand
ATCGTGGGCAGTTTGATGGAAATCGGCTGCGGAAATCAGCCGGAAGACTGGATGGCGACACTGCTGGCGGCGAAAGATCGCACGCTGGCGGCGGCGACAGCCAGAGCGGAAGGACTCTATTTAGTGGCGGTGGTTTCCCCGTCGCTTTTTGCTCTCCCCGAACCGCCGATGGGACCCTTGTTCCTGGCGGATTAACTTAGCAGGTCATTGTCAGAGAGGCGTTATGGAGTTCGTCCACTTTTTGGTTGATTTTATTTTGCATATTGATGTGCATCTGGCCGAGCTGGTTGCGCAGTACGGCATCTGGATTTACGCCATTCTGTTCCTGATCCTGTTTTGCGAAACGGGCCTGGTGGTCACGCCTTTCCTGCCTGGCGACTCGCTGCTGTTTGTCGCGGGCGCGCTGGCGGCGCTGCCCGGCAACGATCTCAATATCCATCTGATGGCGGCGCTGCTGGTTGTCGCGGCGGTGCTGGGCGATGCGGTGAACTACACTATTGGCCGCCTGTTCGGCGAGCGGTTGTTCAGCAATCCCAACTCGCGCATTTTCCGCCGCAGCTATCTTGATAAAACCCATGCCTTTTACGATCGCCACGGCGGAAAAACCATTATCCTGGCGCGTTTCGTGCCGATAGTGCGTACCTTTGCGCCTTTCGTTGCGGGCATGGGCCATATGTCTTACCGCCACTTTGCGCTGTTTAACGTCGCCGGCGCGCTGGCGTGGGTGCTGCTGTTCTCCTACGCCGGTTATCTGTTCGGCGACCTGCCGGTGGTGCAGGACAACCTTAAATTACTGATTGTCGGCATTATTGTAGTGTCAGTATTGCCTGGCGTGATTGAGGTCTGGCGTCACCGTCGTCAGGCGAAGCAATAAAAAAATAGCCGTAACAGGTTCGGTCGCGTCGCGGTTAGACCAGATTTTTATCCACAGTCTGAAACGGTTGTGGTTTAATGAGCGACATTTCATGTCTGCTGAAGCGGTTTTCAGCGGCAAATAAGATGACTGGACCAGGTCAGAGTTAAATAAAAAGGTCTTCAATGAGCTGGATTGAACGCATTCTTAATAAAAGCAACGTTACGCCTGCACGCCGCGCCAGTATCCCGGAAGGGGTCTGGACCAAGTGTGACAGCTGCGGTCAGGTTCTGTACCGCGCCGAGCTGGAGCGTAATCTTGAGGTCTGCCCGAAGTGCGACCATCACATGCGCATGCACGCCCGCGAGCGCCTCAACAGCCTGCTCGATCAGGGCACGCAGACTGAGCTGGGCAGCGAGCTGGAGCCGAAGGACATCCTGAAGTTCCGCGATTCCAAAAAGTATAAGGATCGCCTTGTCGCGGCGCAGAAAGCCACCGACGAGAAAGACGCGCTGATTGTGATGAAAGGCCAGCTGCACGGCATGCCGGTCGTGGCGGCCGCGTTTGAGTTCGCTTTTATGGGCGGTTCAATGGGTTCCGTGGTGGGCGCGCGTTTTGTACGCGCCGTTGAGCAGGCGCTGGAAGATAACTGCCCGCTGATTTGCTTCTCCGCCAGCGGCGGAGCGCGTATGCAGGAAGCGCTGATGTCGCTGATGCAGATGGCGAAAACCAGCGCCGCGCTGGCCAAAATGCAGGAGCGTGGTCTGCCTTACATTTCCGTGCTGACCGATCCGACTATGGGCGGCGTGTCGGCCAGTTTCGCGATGCTGGGCGATCTGAACGTGGCTGAACCCAAGGCGCTGATCGGCTTTGCCGGCCCGCGCGTCATTGAGCAGACCGTGCGTGAAAAACTGCCGCCGGGCTTCCAGCGCAGTGAGTTCCTGATCGAGAAGGGCGCGATCGATATGATCATTCGCCGCCCGGAAATGCGCTATAAACTGGCAAGCCTGCTGGCGAAGATGATGAATCTTCCCGCACCGCTGCATGATGGCGAACAGACCGCACCCGCGGACGAGCCGGAAAGCAACGAGGCCTGACAGGAGAGAGAGGCGCGCGCGCCGCGCCTTTCACCAATGCACCGTCGAACCGGCTGAACCGGGTCAAAATCTGTTAAACGGGACATATGGACACTCTTCACCTTCCTCAAGCCACGTCGCCTTTGGCCACGTGGCTTTATTATCTTGAGCATCTGCATTCGCAGACCATCGAACTGGGGCTGGATCGCATTCGCTGCGTGGCGCAGCGCCTCGACCTGCTAAAACCCGCGCCTTTTGTCTTTACCGTCGCCGGAACGAACGGCAAGGGCACCACCTGTCGAACGCTGGAGACGCTGCTGATGGCGGCGGGCTACCGCGTGGGCGTCTATAGCTCGCCGCATCTGGTGCGCTATACCGAGCGGGTACGCGTGCAGGGTCAGGAACTGGACGCCTCGCTGCACAGCGCCAGTTTTGCGAAAATTGAAGCCGGTCGCGGCGACGTTTCGCTGACCTATTTCGAGTTTGGCACGCTCTCTGCCCTTAACCTGTTTCAGCAGGCGCAGCTGGACGTGGCCATCCTTGAGGTCGGACTGGGCGGCCGCCTGGACGCGACCAACATCGTTGACGCTGACGTCGCCGTCGTCACCAGCATTGCGCTGGACCATACCGACTGGCTTGGCCCGGATCGTGAAAGCATCGGCCGCGAAAAAGCGGGCGTGTTTCGCAGCGGTAAGCCTGCGGTGGTAGGCGAACCGGAGATGCCCGCCAGCATCGCCGCCGTCGCCGCAGAGAAAGGCGCGCGGCTGTTGCAGCGCGACCGCGACTGGCGTTACAGCCAGCAGGCGGAAAGCTGGGCGTTTCGCGACGCGCAGGGCGAGCTAAACGATCTGCCGCTGCCGCAGGTCCCGCTGCCGAACGCCGCGACGGCGCTGGCCGCGCTGCGCGCGTCCGGCCTGAACGTCAGCGAAGCGATTGTGCGGCAATACCTGCCGCTGGCGATTCTGCCGGGCCGTTTTCAGACGGTCAGCGAATCGCCGCGCGTTATCCTCGACGTGGCGCATAATCCGCACGCCGCCAGCTACCTGGCGTCACGGCTGGCGCAGCTGGCGAAAACCGGTCGCGTACATGCGGTCGTGGGCATGCTGCACGATAAAGATATTGCCGGGACGCTGGCGGCGCTGGCGCCGCAAATCGACCGCTGGTACTGCGCGCCGCTCGACGGCCCGCGCGGGGCGAGCGCCGATGAACTGATGGCGCATCTGCCCACGGACGCCGCAGAGGCCTTTACTGACGTGGCCCACGCCTGGCAGGCCGCGCGTCAGCAGGCTGCGGCGCAGGACATTGTGCTGGTGTGCGGCTCTTTCCACACGGTGGCGCAGGTCATGGAGTTGACAGAAACGGAGAAAGGTCGTGGCGAGTAAGTTTCAGAACCGTCTGGTCGGCACCATTATCCTGGTGGCGGTCGGCGTGATTGTGCTGCCGGGCCTGCTGGACGGCAAAAAGAAGCACTATAAAGAAGAGTTCGCGGCGATACCGCTGGTGCCGAAGCCTGACGATCAGCAGGACAGCGAGATGGTGCCGCCGGTGACGCAGCCGCTGCCTTCTCAGCCGCCGCAGGGCGCAGGCAACGCAGTCAGCAGCGGCAACCGCGCCGCCAGCGATAATATAGCCGAGCAGGGCAGCGCCACGCCGCAGAGCAACAGCGAACCGAGCGTGGTCACGCCGCCGCCTGTGCATCAGAGCGAAGCGGCAAAGCCGCGCCAGGTCGAGCAGCCTAAGCCGAAACCGGTGGAACAGCCGAAGGCGAAACCGGTCGAGCAGCCAAAACCGCAGCCGAAGCCGGTAGAAACGAAGCCGGCGGAGACGAAGCAGAGCGAGCCGGCGAAAACCACTGAAGCGCCGAAGGCGGCAGAGCAGAGCGCGCCAGCCGGTCAGGCTTACGTTGTGCAGCTCGGCGCGTTAAAGAACGCGGCGAAGGTCAATGAAATTGTGGCCAAACTGCGCCTGTCGGGCTATCGCGCCTTTACCGTGCCCTCTACGCCGGTTCAGGGGCAGATTACCCGCGTCTATGTAGGTCCGGATGCGTCAAAAGCGAAGCTGCAAAGTTCGCTTTCAGAGCTGCAAAGCGTCTCCGGCCTGGGCGGCGTCGTGAAGCCTTATAGCGCGCGTTAACGCATCGATTGGCGCTGCCGATTGCATAAAAAGGCAGCGCCGCACGGAGTGCTAACGCGACGCGCGAAAATTTAATCTGTTTAAATTCAACGGCTTCATCGGTTGAATACCCGTCGGGCGAGGAAAGTTTTTTTCATCGCCCTTTTTATGGAAAGCGAAAAGGAAAACCGCTACGCAAACGTTTTCTTTTTCTGTTAGAATGCGCCCCGAACTGGATGCAGGGGTGCAGACGCACTGGCGCTGGAAGAGTTCATGATCTGGATTGATTACGTCATTATTGCGGTAGTTGGTTTTTCGGCTCTGGTCAGCCTGATTCGAGGGTTTGTCCGCGAAGCCTTATCTCTCGTTACCTGGGGATGCGCGTTTTTTGTCGCCAGTCACTACTACGCCTACCTTGCAGTCTGGTTTACAGGTTTTGACGACGAACTGGTGCGTAACGGCATCGCCATCGCGGTGCTGTTCGTCGCGACGCTGATTGTCGGCGCGATAGTCAACTATGTGATCGGCTCGCTGGTTGAAAAGACCGGCCTGTCGGGAACCGACAGGGTGTTGGGGGTCTGTTTCGGGGCGTTGCGTGGCGTGCTGATCGTCAGTGCGATACTTTTTTTCCTCGACACATTCACCGGCTTTTCCAAAAGTCCGGACTGGCAGCAGTCCCAGCTCATTCCCCAGTTCAGTTATATAATCAGATGGTTTTTTGACTACCTGAAAAGCACGTCGAGTTTTTTACCCCGGTGACACCATCGGGAGTGCGGCTAATGAGGAAATGACAACATGTGCGGTATTGTTGGGATCACCGGGTTTATGCCGGTCAACCAGTCGATCTATGATGCGTTAACGGTGCTTCAGCACCGCGGGCAGGATGCCGCAGGCATTTGTACTATCGATGCGCTGAATTGCTTCCGCCTGCGTAAGGCAAACGGTCTCGTCAGCGATGTCTTCGAAGCTCGCCACATGCAGCGTTTGCAGGGCAATATGGGGATCGGCCACGTTCGCTACCCGACCGCAGGCAGCTCCAGCGCCTCTGAAGCGCAGCCGTTCTATGTTAACTCACCGTATGGTATTACGCTGGCGCATAACGGTAACCTGACCAACGCGCACGAGCTGCGCAAGCACCTGTTTGAAAAAGGCCGCCGCCACGTCAATACCACTTCCGATTCCGAGATCCTGCTGAATATCTTCGCGCAGGAGCTGGACCGTTTCCCCAATGACCCGCTGGAAGCAGACAACATTTTCGCTGCGGTCGCGGCGGTGCATCAGCATGTCCGCGGCGCCTACGCTGTGGTCGCCATGATCATTGGTCACGGCATGGTCGCCTTCCGCGATCCCAACGGTATTCGTCCGCTGGTGCTGGGTAAGCGCGTGCTGCCGGACAGCCGCGTGGAGTACATGGTCGCCTCCGAGAGCGTGGCGCTGGACACGCTGGGCTTCGAATTTCTGCGCGACGTCGCGCCGGGCGAGGGCGTTTATGTCACCGAGCAGGGGCAGCTATTTACCCGCCAGTGCGCGGAGAACCCCAAAAGCAATCCCTGCCTGTTTGAATACGTCTATTTTGCGCGTCCGGACTCGTTCCTCGACAAGATCTCGGTTTACAGCGCCCGCGTGCGCATGGGCACTCGTCTGGGGGAGAAAATCGCCCGCGAGTGGGAAGATCTGGACATCGACGTGGTTATCCCGATTCCGGAAACCTCTACCGACATCGCGCTGGAGATTGCGCGCATTCTTAACAAACCCTATCGCCAGGGCTTTGTGAAAAACCGCTATGTCGGCCGCACCTTTATTATGCCCGGCCAGCAGCTGCGCCGCAGCGCCGTGCGCCGCAAGCTCAACGCCAACCGCGCCGAGTTTCGCGACAAGAATGTGCTGCTGGTGGATGACTCTATCGTCCGCGGCACCACTTCCGAGCAGATTATCGAAATGGCGCGCGAAGCGGGAGCCAAACGCGTTTACCTGGCGTCCGCCGCGCCGGAGATTCGTTTCCCGAACGTCTACGGTATCGATATGCCGAGCGCTACCGAGCTGATCGCGCACGGCCGCGAAGTAGACGAAATCTGTCAGCTGATTAAAGCTGACGCGCTGATTTTCCAGGATCTCAACGACCTGATCGAAGCGGTGCGCGAAGAGAACCCGGATATTGCTCAGTTTGAGTGTTCGGTGTTTAACGGCGTCTACGTGACAAAAGATGTCGATCAGCAGTATCTGGAATACCTCCAGTCGCTGCGCAACGACGACGCCAAGGCGATCCAGCGTCAGAATGAAGTCGAGAATCTCGAACTGCATAACGAAGGCTAAGCGCGTTTTCAGCTATGATAAAAGCACCACGGGGCGGAGAAATCCGCCCCGTTTGTTTTCGTAGCGGGCAACGCGTTATCATTAAGCCTTACTGAACAGGCAAGGAAGGGGTATGAAACGACTCATCATTGGCATCTCCGGCGCAAGCGGCGCGATTTACGGCGTACGGCTGCTCCAGGTGCTGCAACAGGTCAGCGAGGTGGAAACCCATCTGGTGATGAGTCCGGCGGCGCGACAGACCCTGAGCCTGGAGACCGACTACTCGCTGCGCAACGTGCAGGCGCTGGCGGATGTGGTGCATGACGTGCGCGATATTGCCGCCAGTATCTCGTCCGGCTCGTTTAAAACCCTGGGCATGGCGATCCTGCCGTGCTCGATGAAAACCCTCTCCGGTATTGTGCACAGCTACAGCGACAGCCTGCTGACGCGCGCGGCCGACGTGGTGCTGAAAGAGCAGCGCAAACTGGTGCTGGGCGTGCGTGAAACGCCGCTACATATTGGTCATCTGCGGATGATGACCACGGCAGCCGAGCTGGGCGCGGTGATTATGCCGCCCGTACCCGCGTTCTATCACCGTCCCCAGTCTATTATGGAGCTGGTTGATCAAACGGTTAACCGGGTTATCGACCAGTTTGATATCACTCTGCCGCAGGATCTTTTCACGCGCTGGAATGGTGCATAGCGCCGGAAATTTGCACTAAAAGCGGGCAAATGCGCGCTGGCGATCACTCTTCGTGCATTTCATGCACCAAAAGTTAACAGAGTCGCTTTTTCTCCTTTACATCACTGATATATTCCCCTCATCGACCCGGCAGAATGGCCTGACTGGCGCGCTGCCGGGCGCGCGAATGCCTTGCATTGCTGGCATGAAATGTGCAAGAAATAGATGGCTTAACAAGCGCAAACACATCACGCACCCATAACAAAAAGCACTTCACTGAGGGTAATCTATGAAAAAGCGAGTTCTGGCTCTTTCTCTTCTGCTGGGCCTGACCAGCGCCGCCAGCGTGTTCGCCGCGGTGCCGTCGTCAATTCGCATTGGTACTGACCCGACTTACCCGCCGTTTGAGTCGAAAAACGCGCAAGGACAGTTAGTCGGTTTCGACATCGATCTCGCTAACGAAATCTGTAAACGCATTAACGCGAAGTGCACCTATGTAGAAAGCGACTTTGACGCGCTGATCCCGTCGCTGAAGGCCAAGAAGATCGACACCATCATCTCTTCGCTCTCGATTACGGAAAAACGTCAGGAAGAGATCGCCTTCTCCGACAAGCTCTATGCGGCGAACGCGCGCCTGGTCGCTCCTAAAGGCTCGTCGATTCAGCCGACGATAGAGTCGCTGAAGGGGAAAAATATCGGCCTGTTGCAGGGCACCACCCAGGAAACCTACGCTAATCAGAACTGGCGTCCCAAAGGCGTTAACGTCACGCCTTACGCCAACCAGGATCTGGTTTATCAGGATCTGAACGCCGGCCGTATTGACGCCGCTTTCCAGGATGAAGTTCAGGCCAGCGAAGGCTTTCTTAAGCAGCCAATCGGCAAGAACTACGCTTTCGCCGGCCCGGCAGTGAAAGACGACAAAATTTTTGGCGTCGGCACGGGGATGGGGCTGCGCAAAGAGGACAGCGAGCTGAAAGCGGCGATCGATAAAGCCTTTGAAGCGATGCGCAAAGATGGCACTTACGATAAGATTGCGAAAAAGTATTTTGATTTCAATGTGTACGGTGACTAACCCTGTCGACCTTTACCTGATGGTGACTGCCTGAACCGATCAGGTCTGTCCGCTGCTTCGTCAGCGGACAGGACATTGATTTTCTCTCCACGACAGGATCGATTAAATGTTGTACGGCTATTCCGAGGTTATCCTCAAAGGCACCCTGGTAACGCTGGAGCTGGCGCTCAGCTCGGTATTGCTGGCGGTGGTGCTCGGCCTGATTGGCGCGGGCGCAAAACTTTCCCGCAGCCGCGTGCTGGCGATGGTGGCCGAAGGCTATACCACGCTTATTCGCGGCGTGCCCGATCTGGTGCTGATGCTGCTGATCTTTTACGGTTTGCAGATCGCCCTTAACGCATTGACCGACGCGATGGGCATGGCCCAGTTCGATATCGACCCGATGGTGGCCGGTATTATCACGCTCGGTTTTATCTATGGCGCCTACTTTACCGAAACCTTTCGCGGCGCGTTTCTCGCCGTGCCGAAAGGGCAGATTGAAGCCGCCACCGCGTTCGGGTTTACCGGTTCGCAGGTGTTTCGCCGCATTCTGTTCCCCGGCATGATGCGTTACGCGCTGCCCGGCATCGGCAACAACTGGCAGGTAGTCCTGAAGGCGACGGCGCTGGTGTCGCTGCTGGGACTGGAAGATGTGGTGAAAGCCACGCAGCTGGCGGGTAAAAGCACCTGGCAGCCTTTCTACTTCGCCATTGTCGCCGGCGCGATCTATTTAATCTTTACCACGCTCTCTAACGGCGTGCTGTGGTGGCTGAATCGCCGCTACTCGGTGGGTGTAAAAAGGGCAGAGCTATGATCGATATTATTCAGGAGTACTGGAAATCCCTGCTCTGGACCGACGGCTATCGCTTTACCGGCGTGGCGATCACGCTGTGGCTGCTGATCCTGTCCGTCGTCATCGGCGGCTGTCTGGCAGTGCTGCTGGCCATTGCGCGCGTGTCGCCCAACCGGTTCGTCAGCACGCCGGTCTGGCTGTTTACCTATGTGTTTCGCGGTACGCCGCTCTACGTACAGCTGCTGGTGTTCTACTCCGGCATGTATACGCTGGAGGTGGTGAAAGGGTCTGAATTGCTCAACGCCTTTTTCCGCAGCGGCCTGAACTGTACGCTGCTGGCGTTTACCCTCAATACCTGCGCCTACACCACCGAAATCTTTGCCGGGGCCATTCGCGCCGTGCCGCACGGAGAGATTGAGGCGGCGCGCGCCTATGGCTTTTCTACCTTTAAGCTCTACCGCTGTATTATCCTGCCGTCTGCGCTGCGTACCGCGCTGCCTGCCTACAGCAACGAAGTGATTCTGATGCTGCACTCGACGGCGCTGGCCTTTACCGCCACGGTGCCGGATCTGCTGAAGATTGCCCGCGATATTAACTCGGCGACCTATCAGCCGTTTACCGCGTTCGGCATTGCGGCGGTGCTCTATCTGATTATCTCTTATGTGCTGATTAGCCTGTTCCGTCTGGCGGAGCGCCGCTTTCTCGCACACATCAAACCTTCGTCATCGCATTGAGTAGAACTATGGCTGAAAACAAATTAAGCGTGACCGAACTGCACAAGCGTTACGGTGACCATGAAGTATTAAAAGGCGTTTCTTTGCAGGCCGATGCGGGCGACGTAATCAGTATCATTGGCTCGTCGGGTTCAGGGAAGAGTACCTTCCTGCGCTGCATTAACTTCCTGGAGAAGCCGAGCGAAGGCACCATCTCCGTGACTAATGAGCCAATTACGCTGGTGCGCGACACCGATGGACAGCTAAAAGTCGCCAACAAAGAGCAGCTGCGTTCGCTGCGTACCCGCCTGACTATGGTGTTTCAGCACTTCAATCTGTGGAGTCATATGACGGTGCTGGAGAATGTCATGGAAGCGCCGATTCAGGTACTGGGGCTGAGCAAGGCAGAGGCGCGCGACCGCGCCATTAACTACCTCAATAAAGTGGGTATCGACGAACGCGCGCAGGCGAAATATCCGGTGCACCTTTCTGGCGGTCAGCAGCAGCGCGTCTCTATTGCTCGCGCGCTGGCGATGGAGCCGGAAGTCTTGCTGTTCGACGAACCTACCTCGGCGCTCGATCCAGAGCTGGTGGGGGAAGTGCTGCGCATTATGCAGAAGCTGGCGGAAGAGGGAAAAACCATGGTGGTGGTGACGCATGAGATGGAGTTCGCGCGCCACGTCTCCAGTCATGTGATCTTTCTGCACCAGGGCAAAATTGAAGAAGAAGGGCCGCCGGACGAACTGTTCGGCAATCCCAAAAGCCCGCGTTTACAGCAATTCCTGAAGGGGTCGCTGAAGTAAAGGCGCTCTCCGCCGCAGCGGCGGAGAGCGGGTAAAAGCCAGCCAGTGAATTTAGTGGCTGGTTTTTGCGATAACATCCTGTAACGCCTCCTGCAAATCATACCAGCGAAAACCAAAGCCAGACGCCTCCAGGCGTTTCGGCAGCACATGCTGTCCGCCCAGCACCAGCACGGCGGATTCGCCCATTATCATTTTGATGGCGCTGGCGGGCGTGCGCATAAAGGCCGGGCGGTGCATCACATGGCCGAGCGTGGCGGCGAACTGTTCGTTGCGCACCGCGTAAGGCGACACCATATTAAAGGGGCCGTGCAGGTCGTCGTTGTCCAGCAGCCAGATAATGGCATTGATCATATCGTCAATATGAATCCACGGCAGATACTGCTTGCCGCTGCCGATCGGCCCGCCGACGCCCAGTTTAAACGGCAGCTTCATTTTGCCTAGCGCGCCGCCTTCGCTGGCCAGCACCACGCCGGTTCGCAGCAGGCAGACGCGGGTGCGATCGCTCTGCGCGTTGAGCGCCAGCTGTTCCCAGCGCGCGCAGAGCTGATGGGTAAACTCATCCTGTCCCTTATCTTCTTCCGTCAGCACCAGCTCGCCGGTGTCACCGTAGTAGCCCGTGGCCGAGCCGGAAATCAGTACGCGCGGCGGATGCTGGCTGGCGTTAATCAGCGAGGCGATGCGCTCGGTGATCTGCCAGCGGCTTTCGCACAGCCGCTGTTTTTGCTGCTCGGTCCAGCGTTTGTCGGCGATAGGTTCGCCTGCCAGATTAATCACGGCGTCGACGCCGTCGAGGTTCTGCTGCTGTGCCAGACCTGACCACAGCGCGACGCGCGCGTCGAGTTTTTCTCGCGCGGCGGCGACGTCGCGTGTGACCACGCTAACCTGATGTCCGAGTAACAGCAGGCGGGGAATAAGATGGCGGCCGATAAGCCCGGTGCCGCCGGTAATGAGAATGTGCATGTTGCGTCTCCTTATCATTTTTTTGCTACGCACTGATTCAGCATAGAAGAAGAGCGCGTCTGCGCCGATGGGCTGCGTCGCGGTTTAAGAACATCGGACCAGCCTGGCGTTGCTTTGCTGAAAGGAAACCGGTAAAAATCAGGCAACCCTGATAAGCCAGTTGAGGTAGCAGATGAATTATCCGTCCATTACGCTGTGGTCTGATTCATCGTTTTTTAGTCCTTACGCCATGTCGGTTTACGTTGCGCTTACGGAAAAAGGAATACCTTTTACGCTGAAGCGCCTCGATCTTTCGCAGGAGCAGCAGTTCGCCAGCGACTATCGCGCGCTGTCGCTGACCTGCCGCGTTCCGTTGCTTCAGATTGATGACTGGATGCTGAACGAATCTTCCGCCATTGCCGAGTATCTGGAGGAGCGCTTTCCGGCGCCGGAATTTGAGCGTCTCTATCCGCGCGATCGCGAAAAGCGCGCGCGCGCGCGTGAGGTTCAGGCGTGGCTGCGCAGCGATCTGCTGCCGATCCGTCAGGAGCGCCCGACAGAAGTGCTGTTTGCCGGCGAACATTTTCCGCCGCTAACCCCGGCGGCGCAGCAGGCGGCAGAGAAGCTGGTTGCCGCCAGCCTGCGGCTGCTGCCGGATAATCAGCAGAATCTGTTTGGCGAGTGGTCTATTGCCGATACCGACCTGGCGGTGATGCTCAACCGTCTGGCGCTGCACGGCGACGCCTTGCCGGCTAAGCTGCGGGATTATGCTGAATTTCAGTGGCAGCGCGCCTCTGTGCAGCTCTGGCTGGCGGAAAGCGGCAAACAACGATAGGCGGCGCCGCTTGCTCAGGCGAGCGGAAGTGATTACCTTACAGCACACTATAACAACGACGTGGCAATCAGGCGCGTGTCGCACGGCACGCCAGAACAGATAAGGGTTTCCGGATGGTGGATCAAACCGCGGGCGACGGCATCGAGTGGGTCGATATCGTCAATGAAGAGAATGAAGTGATCGCGCAGGCAACGCGTGCGCAGATGCGGGCGCAGCGCATGCGCCATCGCGCGACCTATATCGTGGTGCATGACGGCGCAGGCAAGATTCTGGTGCAGCGCCGTACCGCAACGAAAGACTTCATGCCTGGCATGCTGGACGCTACCGCAGGCGGCGTAGTGCAGAGCGGCGAAGATCTGCTGGAGTCGGCGCGCCGCGAGGCGGAAGAGGAGCTGGGCATTGCCGATGTGCCTTTCGCTGAGCACGGCAAGTTCTACTTCGAAGATGAGCATGTCCGCGTCTGGGGCGGTCTGTTCAGCTGCGTTTATCACGGTCCGTTCGCCATGCAGGAAGAAGAGGTGGATGAAGTGTTCTGGATGACGCCCGATGAGATTACCGCGCGCTGCGATGAGTTTACCGATGATTCGCTAAAGGCGCTGTCGCTGTGGCTGACGCGCAACGGCGAGTCCTGAACAGTTCGCTACTAAAAACGCCCGCAGGGGCGTTTTTTTTTGCAGCCTGTAACGATCGCGCTTTTCAGGAGAGAAACGGTCGGTCAGGCAACGTCGGCGTGAACGCCTCTGTATAGCCCTGGCCGCCGCGCCTCTGGTATCCCTTTGTTCGCCATCCGCTTGTTAAGCATTGCGAGACCGTTCTAGTGCTCCGCCAGAATCGTCGCCAGCAGGTTTAGCGCCGCGCTGAACTGCGCGTCGGGGATGGTGAGCGGATAGAGGAAGCGGATAACATTGCCGTGCACGCCGCAGGTAAGCAGCAGCAAACCTCGCTCCAGCGCCTTACGCTGAATCGCGATCGCCGTCGCGGCGCAGGGCTGGCCCTGTTCGTTATGAAACTCCGCCGCCAGCATCGAGCCGCGTCCCCGGACTTCCGCCAGCGCGCGGCAGCCTGCGCCGAGCAGGGTTTCACGCAGCCGATCGCCGAGCAGCAGCGCGCGCTCGCACAGCTTCTCCTCGTCAATAATTTCCAGCACCGCGAGCGCGGCGGCGATAGCAGGCGGACTGCCCGCGTAGGTGCCGCCGAGTCCGCCAGGCTGCGGCGCATCCATGATCTCCGCGCGCCCGGATACCGCCGACAGCGGCATGCCGCCCGCCAGGCTTTTCGCCATCGTCACCATATCCGGCTGCGCGTCAGCAATATGATCGCTGGCAAACAGGGTGCCGGTGCGGGCGAAACCGCTCTGGATCTCATCGGCGATCAGTAAAATCCCGTGCTGGTCGCAAAGCTGACGCAGCGCCTGCACGAAGGCGGGCGGCGCGACGTAGAAGCCGCCTTCGCCCTGAATGGGTTCATAGATAATCGCCGCCACCTGCTGCGGGCTGATGTCGCTGCGGAACAGCGCGGCCAGGCTCTCCAGCGCATCGTCGACGCTGACGCCATGCAGCGCGTCCGGATAGCGGGCGTGATAAACCGGACTGGCGAAAGGACCGAAGCCGCTTTTGTAGGGGGCGACTTTCCCGGTAAGCGACAGCGTCATCAGCGTGCGGCCGTGAAAGGCGCCGGTAAAGGCGATAATGCCGGGGCGTCCGGTCGCGGCGCGCGCGATTTTTACCGCGTTCTCTACCGCTTCGGCGCCGGTGGTGAAAAAGGCCGTTTTCGCCGCGCCCGCAATCGGGACGCGCTTATTCAGCTGTTCCGCCAGCAGCAGGTAGCTCTCATAGGGGACGATCTGAAAGGCGGTATGGGTAAAGCAGTCGAGCTGCGCTTTCACCGCCTCAATGACTTTAGGGTGACGGTGGCCGGTATTCAGCACCGCGATACCCGCGCTAAAGTCGGTATATTCGCGCCCGTGGCTGTCCCAGAGCGTCGCGTTTTCCGCTTTAACCACCAGGAAGTCGCACAGAACGCCGACGCCGCGCGGCGTGGCGTTCAGGCGACGGGTATGAAGCTCGCTGTTGTGCATAACCCGACCTCGCTGATTTCACCGAAAGGAGATGGTTTCAGTGTTGGCGTGGCGGGCAAGATTCGCCAGTAGGGGCGGCGGTAAAAAAAAGAGCATGCGCGGGCATGCTCTTGTGGGTTGGGACGCTGGCGCGGACAGTACAAGGCAGAAGCCCGCTCTCCGCGCCTCAGGCTGCGTCGTTAGCCTTCCGCCTGCTGCGACTGAATCGCGGTCAGGGCGATAGTGTAGACGATGTCATCCACCAGCGCGCCGCGCGACAGGTCGTTAACCGGCTTACGCATACCTTGCAGCATCGGGCCGATAGAGATCAAATCGGCGGAGCGCTGTACGGCTTTGTAAGTGGTGTTGCCGGTATTGAGGTCCGGGAAGATAAAGACCGTGGCGCGACCCGCAACGGCGGAGTTCGGCGCTTTGGACTTCGCGACATCTTCCATAATCGCTGCGTCATACTGCAACGGACCGTCGATAACCAGATCCGGACGTTTTTCCTGCGCGATACGCGTGGCTTCCCGCACTTTTTCGACGTCGCTGCCCGCGCCGGAGTTGCCGGTCGAGTAAGAGATCATGGCGACGCGTGGTTCGATGCCAAAGGCCTGGGCGGAATCCGCTGACTGAATGGCGATCTCCGCCAGCTGCTCAGAGGTCGGGTCCGGGTTGATGGCGCAGTCGCCATACACCAGCACCTGCTCAGGCAGCAGCATAAAGAAGACCGAAGAGACCAGCGAGCTGTTCGGCGCGGTTTTGATCAGCTGTAGCGGCGGACGAATGGTATTGGCCGTGGTGTGCACCGCGCCGGAGACCAGTCCGTCGACTTCGCCTTTCTCCAGCATCATGGTGCCGAGCACCACGTTGTCTTCCAGCTGCTCCTGCGCCACTACTTCGGTCATGCCTTTGTTCTTGCGCAGCTCGACCAGGCGCGGCACGTAGTTGTTGCGCACCACTTCCGGATCGACGATTTCAATACCTTTGCCCAGTTCAACGCCCTGGGCGGCGGCCACGCGCTGGATCTCGTCGGGATTACCCAGCAGTACACAGGTGGCAATGCCGCGTTCGGCGCAGATGGCGGCGGCCTTGACGGTACGCGGCTCGTCGCCTTCCGGCAGAACGATGCGCTTGCCGGCTTTGCGCGCCAGCTCGGTCAGCTGATAGCGGAAGGCCGGCGGCGACAGGCGGCGGCTGCGCTCAGAAGCGGCCGTCAGAGATTCAACCCAGTCGGTGTTAATGTAGTTCGCGACGTACTCCTGCACTTTTTCCACGCGCTGGGTATCGTCGCTGGGGACTTCCAGATTGAAGCTTTGCAGGCTGAGCGAGGTTTGCCAGGTATTGGTTTTCACCATAAAGACCGGCAGGCCGGTCTGGAAAGCGCGTTCGCACAGTTTCGCAATACGGCTGTCGATCTCATAGCCGCCGGTGAGCAGAATGGCACCGATCTCAACGCCGTTCATCGCGGCGAGACAGGCGGCCACCAGCACGTCCGGGCGGTCCGCTGAGGTGACCAGCAGCGAGCCAGGGCGGAAGTGCTCCAGCATATGCGGCAGGCTGCGCGCGCAGAAGGTCACCGATTTGACGCGGCGCGTTGCCAGCTCGCCTTCATTGATGACCTGAGCATTCAGGTGGCGGCACATATCAACCGCGCGCGTGGCGATCAGATCAAAGCTCCAGGGCACGCAGCCTAAAACGGGCAGCGGGCTGTCGGCAAACAGCTGCTTCGGATCGATGTTCGCCACGCTGGCTTTGGTGGAGTCGTCGAAAATTTCTGACAAATCCGGGCGTGTGCGCCCCTGTTCATCAACCGGCGCGTTCAGTTTGTTGATAATAACGCCGGTGATGTTTTTGTTTTTGCTGCCGCCGAAGCTGCTTTGCGTCAGTTCGATACGCTCTTTCAGCTGGGCTGGCGAGTCATTGCCGAGCGCCATAACAAAAACGATTTCGGCGTTAAGCGTTTTCGCGATTTCGTAGTTGAGCGCGTTGGCAAACTGATGCTTACGGGTGGGCACCAGGCCTTCCACCAGCACCACTTCGGCATCTTTGGTATTTTCGTGGTAGCGGGCGATGATCTCTTCCATCAGGACGTCTTGCTGGTTAGCGCTCAGCAACGCCTCGACGCGCGACATTTTTAACGGGTCAGCGGCTGGGATAGAGGAGTTTTTACGGATAATCAGGGTGGTCTGATCGGGCGTATCGCCGCCGGCGCGCGGCTGCGCGATAGGTTTAAAGACGCTCAGACGAACGCCCTTGCGCTCCATGGCACGAATAACGCCGAGGCTGACGCTGGTCAGGCCGACGCTGGTGCCGGTAGGAATAAGCATAATAGTACGTGACACGTTTTAACCTCGCTTTAGGTAGTGTCAAAAACAACACCGTCAGCCTGGGCTGACGGTGAAGGGAACATCAGGCGGTGAGACGCGCCGCATCCTGAGCGATGACCAGCTCTTCATTGGTCGGAATAACAATTGCCGGGCGGGTGCCTTCTTTATTAATAAAGCCGGACTTGCCGAAGCGTGCCGCCAGGTTGCGCTCATGGTCAACCTCGAAGCCGAGCAGACCCAGTTTTTTCAGCGACAGTTCGCGCACCATCGCCGCGTTTTCGCCGATGCCGCCGGTAAAGATCACCGCGTCCAGGCGGCCTTCCATCATCGCGCTGTAGCTGCCGATGTATTTCGCCAGACGATGGCAGAATACATCCATGGCGCGCTTCGCGTCTTCTTTGGTCTCGTAATTTTCTTCGACATAGCGGCAGTCGCTGGTGACGTCGGTCAGGCCGAGCAGGCCCGATTCTTTGGTCAGCAGTTTGTTGATCGCGTCAACGCTCATGCCCAGGGTGTCATGCAGATAGAAGATAATGGCCGGATCGATGTCGCCGCTGCGGGTACCCATCACCAGACCTTCCAGCGGGGTCAGACCCATAGAGGTGTCGACGCATTTGCCGTTACGCACCGCCGCGACGGAGGCGCCGTTGCCGAGGTGACAGGTAATGATGTTCAGCTCGTCGACGGGCTTGTTAAGGATCTTCGCCGCCTCGTGCGTTACATAATAGTGGCTGGTGCCGTGCGCGCCGTAGCGACGAACGCCATGCTCTTTATAGAGTTTATAGGGCAGGGCATAGAGGTAAGACTCTTCCGGCATTGTCTGATGGAAAGCGGTGTCGAAAACCGCCACATTTTTATCGGACAGGTGCGGGAAGTTTTTCATCGCCTCTTCAATACCGATCAGATGCGCCGGATTGTGCAGCGGGGCGAAAGAGGCGTTATCTTTGATGCCCTGCACAACCGCGTCGGTAATCACCACTGATTCAGTCAGTTGCTCGCCGCCATGAACAATGCGATGACCAATTGCAGCAATTTGTGCCGAAAGCTCTGGTTTTTGTGCCAGAATAGTTTTAACAATGAAATTTAAGGCTTCGCTGTGTGCGGCGCCAGCGCCAAGAGGAGATTCCTGTTTTTCTCCGTCCAGTTTCCATTTAATGCGCGCTTCGGGAAGATGGAAGCATTCAGCCAGGCCGGAAAGGTATTCCTCTCCGCTGGCAGCATTCAGGATGGCGAACTTCAGTGAAGAGCTGCCGCAGTTCAGAACCAGTACTAACTTACTCGACATGGAAGTACCTATTTGTTAAAAGTGGCTAAAAATAAGGCAATCAGACTATCAGCGTAGCCCATGAAAGCGGGGAGATTAATCATAACCTCCTTGCGGTAGACAAAATGTTGCTTCTCCGCAAAAAAAATCAGTATTTTTACAAAAATTTTTGAAATTAACCGTCTGAAAGCGGGTCGTTACCTTAAGCATTTACCTTGTAACCCGCTTCCAGTACGGTGATAGCGCTGCGTCAGAATAGCGAGACTGCCCTTTAAAGACAAAAAATTTTGAAGGATGTCACGTAAAGTTGTGTAGCTATAAAATTATTTTATTTTTTGTTGTTTTAGTTGAGGTCCGCCATGGCGAACGAATCTGGCAATACTGGCTGGTTCCGTATTTTTCAAAACGGCCAGCACTATATGAAGACCTGGCCGAATGATAAACGCCTCGCGCCGATCTTTCCTGAAAACCGCGTGTCGAGCGTTACCCGCTTTGCTATCCGCTTTATGCCGCCGCTGGCGGTGTTTACGCTGACCTGGCAGATTGCGCTGGGCGGGCAACTGGGTCCTGCTGTCGCGACCGCGCTTTTCGCCTGTAGCCTGCCGATGCAGGGGCTGTGGTGGCTGGGCAAGCGTTCGGTTACGCCGCTGCCGCCCACCTTATTACATTGGTTCCATGAGGTGCGCGCCCGGCTTGAAGAAGCTGGCCAGGCCATTGCGCCCGTTGAAGGAAAACCCACTTATCAGGCGCTGGCCGATCTGCTGAAGCGTGCTTTTAAGCAGCTGGATCGCACCTTTCTTGACGATCTTTGATCCTCCTTCGCTTTCTCTTGCGGAGAATTGTTCACGCTACTGGGGTTAAATCAAAGAATAGTGATGCGGGCATACCCGCATCTCCCGCCTTATGACATCATTTCCGTCTACTTCTTAAGCGGCCTGTCGGCCTGGAGCCTATGATGGAAATGACCCACGCGCAGCGTCTTATTCTTTCTAACCAGTACAAGATTATGGCCATGCTGGAGCCGGATAATGCCGAGCGCTACCGCCGTTATCAAACCATTATCGAACGCGGCTATGGCCTGCAAATGCGCGAGCTGGATAAAGAGTTTGGCGAACTGCCGGAAGAGACCTGCCGCATTATCATCGATGTGATGGAGATGCACCACGCGCTCCACGTCTCCTGGTCAAACCTTACAGATAAAGGCGGGCTTGATGAGCGCCGTCTGGCCTTTATGGGGTTTGATGCGGCGACAGAAGCGCGCTTTCTCGGCTATGTCCGCTTTATGGTCAACACGGAAGGGCGCTACACCCATTTCGATTCCGGCACCCATGGCTTCAATGCTCAGACGCCGATGTGGGAAAAGTATCAGCGCATGCGCGCGGTATGGCACACTTGTCCGCGTCAATATCATCTCAGCGCGACGGAAATCGCGCAGATTATTAACGCCTGACGGGAGTAAGCGGTGATCTATAGCGGTTTTTTATTCGATCTGGACGGTACGCTGGTGGATTCCCTGCCAGCGGTAGAGCGGGCGTGGAGCAACTGGGGAGCGCGCCACAACATTGCGGCTGAGACAGTCCTGAGTTTTATCCATGGTAAACAGGCCATCACCTCGCTGCGTCACTTTATGCCGGGCCAGCCGGAGGCGGTTATTCAGGCTGAGTTTCGCCGACTGGAACAGGAGGAAGCGGAGGATACGGCGGGCGTGCGCGCGCTGCCGGGCGCGTATGCGCTGCTGAGTGCCTTAGAGGCGTTGCAGATCCCCTGGGCGATCGTCACCTCTGGATCGATGCCGGTGGCGCATGCGCGTCATAAGGCCGCTGGGTTACCGCTGCCCTCGGTGTTTATCACCGCAGAGCAGGTGGCGAAGGGCAAGCCTGAGCCGGATCCCTATCTGCTTGGCGCCCAAAAGCTGGGGCTGGCGGCGGAAAAATGCGTGGTGGCAGAAGACGCGCCTGCCGGGATCCTCTCCGGCCTGAACGCAGGCTGTGCGGTTATCGCCATCAACGCGCCCGCCGGTACGCCGCGCCTGAGCGAGACACGTCTGCAACTCGACACGCTGGCGTCGCTTGTGGTGACGCCGCAGGCAGAAGGCGGCTTCACGCTAAGTCTGAAAGCGTGAGCGCTGCGCGAGGCTGACTACAGCGGCGAATCCTGAGAGATTTCATCCAGCGACAGGCTAAAGCTGGGGATAAACACCTCGACGAAATAGTCCATTTCCGGCGAACGTCGCTGCTCCAGCGTTTTCTCCAGCCGCGCCTTCGCCAGTAAGAACTCATTATTGCCCGCGGACAGCTCTTCCAGACATTTCAGGTAGGCGCAAAGCGCGTCTGCCTGCTTGACCACCGATTGCTCCTCTTCGCTGTGCTGATGCTCATCCAGCAGCGGACGATAAATGTCCTGTAGCTCTTCCGGCAGCATCTCGATCAGCTTGTGCTGGGCGATTTTTTCTATCTTCTTATATTCATGTGCTATTTGCGCGTTGTAATACTTCACCGGCGTAGGCAAATCCCCGGTCAGCACTTCGCTGGCATCGTGGTAGAGCGCCAGCATCGCGATACGATCGGCGTTGAGATTGCCATTGAACTTTGTATTTTTAATGGCGGCAAGGGCATGCGCCACCATAGCGACCTGTAGGCTATGCTCCGAAACGTTTTCGGTGCGCACGTTGCGCATCAGCGGCCAGCGGTTGATCAGTTTCAGGCGGGAGAGATGCGCGAAAAAGTGACTTCGGGTCATGCGTTATCCTGTCAGCAAGCGGGGAAGCATGACGCCTCCCCAAATGCTGTCAGTATACGCGGCAGGTTTTACTGGCGATAGCCTTGCAGGAAACGGTCAAACTTGCCGATCGCCATCTCCAGATCGTCGACGCGCGGCAGAGTAACGATGCGCACATGATCCGGCCACGGCCAGTTAAAGGCGGAACCTTGAACCAGCAGCACTTTCTCCTGAAGCAGGAAATCAAGCACCATTTTCTGGTCGTCGTGAATGTTGAACTTTTTCGCGTCAATTCGCGGGAACATATAGAGCGCGCCGTTCGGCTTGACGCAGCTGACGCCGGGAATATCGTTAATCAGCTCCCAGGCGCGCTGACGCTGCTCATAGAGTCGTCCGCCCGGCATGATAAATTCACTGATGCTCTGATAACCGCCCAGCGCGGTCTGAATGGCATGCTGCGCCGGTACGTTGGCGCACAGACGCATAGAAGCCAGCATCTCCAGCCCTTCGATGTAACCTTTAGCATGCTTTTTCGGTCCGTTCAGCACCATCCAGCCCTGACGAAATCCCGCCACGCGATAGGTTTTTGACAGGCCGTTAAAGGTCACGGTCAGCAGATCGGGCGCCAGCGCGGCGATCGAGTGGTGCTGTGATTCGTCATACAGGATCTTGTCGTAGATCTCGTCGGCGAAGATGATCAGATTATGCTGGCGGGCGATCTCCACGATCTCCAGCAGCAGCGCTTTGCTGTAGACCGCGCCCGTCGGATTGTTCGGGTTGATAATGACGATGCCGCGCGTGCGCGGGGTAATTTTACTGCGAATGTCGTCAAGATCCGGGAACCAGTCCGAGGATTCGTCACATAAATAGTGCACCGCTTTACCGCTGGAGAGCGACACCGCTGCCGTCCACAGAGGATAGTCCGGCGCAGGCACCAGCATCTCATCGCCGCTGTTAAGCAGCGCCTGCATCGCCTGTACGATCAGCTCAGATACGCCGTTGCCGATATAGATGTCTTCAACGGTGATGTCACGCATGTCGCGCGCCTGGTAGTGCTGCATAATGGCTTTGCGTGCAGAGTAGAGACCTTTGGAATCGCAGTAGCCCTGCGCGCTGGGCAGATTGCGAATCACATCGACCAGGATCTCATCCGGGGCTTCGAATCCGAACGGGGCGGGATTTCCGATGTTGAGCTTGAGAACTTTGTTGCCTTCTTCTTCGAGACGTTTAGCCTCTTTAAGTACTGGACCGCGAATGTCATAACAGACATTTTCCAGCTTGCCGGATTTATCAATTTGAAAAGTCATTTTTAATCGCCTTAATGGGCAGAATCCATTAGCTGCCGCAGAAATCAAACCAGCACAATGTACTCTCCTCATCGCGACAAAAGAAGGGCAGCGGCAGGTTTTGGCGCGTTTCTCATCTTTTTACTCTGAGCGCAGCGCGAATCGTAAGTTTGTGGATTTTTTCTGGATTAATCGGCTGCAATATATGCTCATTTTAGTTTTTTTATCTGTTATAAGGCGTTTTCACTGTAAAGAACGCTGTCCGTCGCGTCAGTCGTGAACTGAGAAATTTTGGTTTGGTAATAGCGTGACTTCACAGAAATATCCGCTCTGAAATAGTTAAGATATTTTACATAAATACTGAAAAAAACTGCCTTCCTGTATGATGGTTAAGCCAACCGGGTGTCAACAGGCGCGCTATTGCCCTTTCAGCAGGCGCAGGCAGCAGGAAAAGTTCTCTGTATAAAAGGTCCACTTTTCACCTGATAAAAGGTATTTAAGCCGTATCTTCTCACTTTGTTTCGCTTTTCCGGAATGAGCTGGTTAAAAATTGAGCGGGGTTGCGCCCGAATGGTCTTGAAATGCGATTTGGTCAAAAATTACGATGGTTTTCACAAAATCATTTCCATTTTGAACTTAAAAATGATTAAGTATAATTTATTATTTGTCGCATTTTATCGCTACGCACTTCATACTCTTGTAGCTGGCTTTCTTTCTGTTCGTTAACGGAACGGGACTTTAGACAACAACGCAGCTTCCTGCATTTGCGCTCCCGCGCGGTTAGCCCAGAAGTTGTTTCTGTCTACTTAACGCTGCCATCCTGCTTTATCGGGATGTGCGTTTGTCGGTCTTTATCTGACACCAGTTTCTTTGACGGTCTCACACAGGACCGGCAATGAGCATCATTACCGCTTATCACTTTGATAAGACGTGTAATAACACCAGGGTAGTAGTTTTTAAAAATCTTATAAGTGAAGAAAAAACATGACTAATGCAAATCGTCCGATACTGAATCTCGACCTCGATCTGCTGAGAACATTTGTTGCTGTTGCGGACCTGAACACTTTTGCGGCGGCCGCGGCTGCCGTATGCCGAACCCAGTCTGCCGTCAGCCAGCAGATGCAGCGTCTGGAACAATTGGTAGGTAAAGAGCTGTTTGCCAGACATGGACGTAATAAGTTACTGACCGAGCACGGCATTCAGCTTCTGGGCTACGCCAGAAAAATTCTGCGTTTTAACGATGAGGCTTGTACGTCGCTGATGTACAGCAATATCCAGGGCGTGCTGACCATTGGCGCGTCGGATGATACCTCAGACACCATCCTGCCGTTTCTGCTCAACCGCGTCACCTCGGTCTATCCAAAACTGGCGATCGATGTTCGCGTTAAGCGTAACCCCTTTATGATGGAAATGCTGAACCAGGGAGAAGTGGATTTGGTGGTCACCACCTCCAGTCCGGGCAGCTTTACGCATCAGGTGCTGCGCACCTCTCCCACGCTGTGGTATTGCGCGGCAGACTACATCTTTCAGCGCGGCGAAGCGATTCCGCTGGTGCTGCTGGATGAGCCTAGCCCGTATCGCGATATGGCGATCGATCACCTCAACGAGGCGGGCATTCCCTGGCGCATTTCGTATGTCGCCTCAACGCTGGCGGCCGTGCGCGCGGCGGTGAAAGCCGGGCTGGGCGTCACCGCGCGTCCGGTTGAGATGATGAGTCCTGAACTGCGCGTTATGGGCGCGGCGGAAGGTCTGCCGGTACTGCCGGATACGCAATATCTGCTGTGCCGCAATGCTGACAATGATAATGAACTGGCGCTGGCTATCTTTAACGCCATGCAGTCTACCAACGATCCCTATAATCTGAGTGCTAACCCAGACGGGACGCTGCTGCTGGATGATGAAGAGTAGTTCAGAGGCATCGCGCGCGCGCTCATTCTAGCCTTTGTTTCATTTGTTAAAACTGTTAAAAAAAAGCCCTTTGTAATGCTTTTGCATCGAAGGGCTTTTTTTATACCCTTAACTCTCCTTTCCAGACCCTTTTTAACGCCCATCGCCACAACAGCTGCCCCGAAAGTAAAACAACGTTTCCTTTTTGATAAAAGATGAAACGCTTTACCTGATTATGTGAAAACTCTGTTTCGTATTTGCCATGCTTTTGCTGAAAAAAAGGACAAAAAGGCCAGTTTTGTGTTCTGGATCAAAAAAATACCCCTGCGAAGGGGAAGGAAAACCCCGCAAACCCTGCCAGAATATGTTGGATAAATGCACGATCCATGCATTTGAATTACCGCTATATTCTAAAGACCTTACAGACTGAAGCGATTTAGCTGGTAACGCGCGCATCATATGTTAAAATTTTGATGCGCGTGTAAAATAATGTTTGGATACTTTTGTCAAAGTTGACAAAAGGTTATAGAAAGGAGTAAAAAACCCCATAAAATTGCTGCCTAATTGATAATGACAGCATAATTTATAAGGTTTTTATCCTTCCCTTAAATCGATGTGGTGCGTTTGCTGCAAGTGACCCGCGCAGGATGCCATCGCCACTTTTGATGAGTAAGCAAAGAGTATGTCAACAGCCACCGAAGTCGTCGCTCATCACTGGGCGTTTATCATATTTGTCATTATCGCTTTCGGCCTTTGCGCCTTTATGCTCACCGGAGGATGGCTTTTAGGCGGCCGCGCTCGCGCCCGTCACAAAGAAACGCCGTTTGAATCCGGTATCGAATCCGTTGGCGACACCCATATCCGCCTGTCGGCGAAGTTTTACCTCGTCGCCATGTTCTTCGTTATCTTCGACGTCGAAGCACTCTTTTTATACGCATGGGCGACCTCTATCCGTGAAAGCGGCTGGGTCGGCTTTGTGGAAGCCGCAATTTTCATTTTGGTGCTCCTGGCGGGGCTGGTCTATCTGGTGCGTATCGGCGCGCTGGACTGGGCGCCTGCACGCCGTCGCGTGGTGGTCAAATCCAGCCCGATCGGTCACACCAACCCTCATAAGCAGTAAAAGCGAGGCAATCTGATGGACTATACGCTCACCCGCATAGACCCGAACGGTGGTGAGAACGACCGTTACCCTCTGCAAAAACAGGAGATCGTTGCCGATCCCCTTGAGCAGCACGTTCATCGCAGCGTCTACATGGGCAAGCTAGAGCATGCCCTGCACGACATGGTGAACTGGGGCCGTAAAAACTCTTTGTGGCCCTACAACTTTGGTTTGTCCTGCTGTTACGTAGAGATGACCACCTCTTTTACCGCCGTGCACGACGTGGCGCGTTTTGGCGCGGAAGTCATGCGCGCCTCGCCGCGCCAGGCGGACTTTATGGTTATCGCCGGTACGCCCTTTACTAAAATGGCGCCGGTTATTCAGCGTTTGTACGATCAGATGCTGGAGCCGAAATGGGTCATCTCAATGGGCGCCTGCGCCAACTCAGGCGGCATGTACGACATTTACTCCGTGGTGCAGGGCGTGGATAAATTCCTGCCGGTCGACGTCTATATTCCAGGCTGCCCGCCGCGTCCTGAAGCCTATATGCAGGCGCTGCTGCTGCTGCGCGAGTCGATTGGCAAAGAGCGTCGTCCGCTGTCGTGGGTAGTTGGCGATCAGGGCGTGTATCGCGCCAATATGCAGTCGGAGCGTGAAAGGAAACGCGGCGAGCGTATTGCGGTAACCAACCTTCGCACGCCTGACGAAGTATAAGAACACCGTACATGGATGGATCCCCGGCCCGCAGCAGAATATGACAATTTAATGCGCGGCCCCATCCTGACGCCTTCTTTTGAGTGCCTGGCGACAGGCCGGAATGGTGAGTAACGTATGACAGATTTAACCACGCGCGATCTCGCTCAGCCCGCATGGCAAACCCAGGACCACCTGGATGACCCAGTGATCGGCGAGCTGCGCAACCGTTTTGGGCCGGATGCCTTTACCGTTCAGCCAACCCGCACGGGCATCCCCGTGGTCTGGGTCAGACGCGAACAGCTGCTGGATGTCGTGACTTTCCTGCGTAAGCTGCCGAAGCCGTATGTCATGCTGTATGACCTGCATGGCATGGATGAGCGTTTGCGTACCCACCGCGCCGGGCTGCCCGCCGCGGATTTTTCCGTTTTCTATCACTTCCTGTCGATCGAGCGTAACCGCGACATCATGCTTAAAGTGGCGCTGTCGGAAAACGATCTGCATCTGCCGACGCTGACAAAGATCTTCCCGAACGCCAACTGGTACGAGCGTGAAACCTGGGAGATGTTCGGCGTGACCTTTGAGGACCACCCGCACCTGACGCGCATTATGATGCCGCAGACCTGGGAAGGGCATCCGCTGCGTAAAGATTATCCGGCGCGCGCCACCGAGTTCGATCCCTTTACGCTCACCAAACAGAAAGAAGATCTGGAGATGGAGGCGCTGACCTTCAAGCCCGAAGACTGGGGCATGAAGCGCAGCACCACCAGCGAGGACTTTATGTTCCTCAACCTCGGCCCGAACCACCCGTCGGCGCACGGGGCTTTCCGTATTATTCTGCAACTCGACGGCGAAGAGATCGTCGACTGCGTGCCGGACATCGGCTATCACCATCGCGGCGCAGAGAAGATGGGCGAGCGCCAGTCGTGGCACAGCTATATCCCCTATACCGATCGCATCGAGTATCTCGGCGGCTGCGTTAACGAAATGCCTTATGTGCTGGCGGTAGAAAAGCTGGCCGGCATCGTGGTGCCGGATCGCGTTAACGTGATTCGCGTGATGCTCTCTGAGCTGTTCCGCATCAACAGCCATCTGCTCTATATCTCTACCTTTATTCAGGACGTCGGCGCAATGACGCCGGTGTTCTTCGCCTTTACCGATCGCCAGAAAATTTATGACGTTGTAGAGGCCATTACCGGTTTCCGCATGCACCCCGCCTGGTTCCGTATCGGCGGCGTGGCGCATGACCTGCCGAAAGGCTGGGAGCGCCTGCTGCGCGAGTTCCTCGACTGGATGCCGAAGCGTCTGAAAGAGTATGACAAGGCGGCGCTGCGCAACAGCGTGCTGGTGGGCCGCTCCAAAGGCATCGCGGCCTACAACATGGACGAAGCGCTGGCATGGGGCACCACCGGCGCGGCGCTGCGCGCCACCGGTCTCGATTTCGACGTGCGTAAATGGCGTCCGTACTCCGGCTATGAAAATTTCGATTTTGAAATCCCGGTCGGCGCAGGTATCAGCGATGCTTACACGCGCGTACAGCTGAAGATGGAAGAGATGTGGCAGTCGCTGCGTATTCTGGAGCAGTGTCTGAACAACATGCCGGAAGGGCCGTTTAAAGCCGATCATCCGCTGACGACGCCGCCGCCGAAAGAGCGCACCTTGCAGCATATCGAAACCTTGATCACCCACTTCCTACAGGTTTCATGGGGACCGGTCATGCCGGCCAATGAATCCTTCCAGATGATTGAGGCGACCAAAGGGATCAACAGCTACTACCTGACCAGCGACGGCAGCACCATGAGCTACCGCACCCGCGTGCGTACGCCGAGCTTCCCCCACCTGCAACAGATCCCGTCGGTGATCCGTGGCAGCCTGGTATCCGACCTGATCGTTTACCTCGGTAGTATCGATTTTGTTATGTCAGACGTGGACCGCTAATTATGCACGATCAAAAAATTGCCATTCATACGATCGACCCCAGTGAGGTCTTCGTGCTGAGCGCGGAAGAGCATCACGCGATTGAGCATGAAAAACACCACTATGAAGATGCGCGCGCGGCGTCAATTGAGGCGCTGAAGATCGTGCAGAAGCAGCGTGGCTGGGTGCCGGATGGGGCGATCACCGCCATTGCCGAGGTACTGGGCATTCCCGCCAGCGACGTTGAAGGCGTGGCCACGTTCTACAGCCAGATTTTCCGTCAGCCGGTGGGCCGCCACGTTATTCGCTACTGCGACAGCGTGGTGTGCCATATCACGGGCTACCAGGGCATTCAGGCGGCGCTGGAAAAAAATCTCAATATCAAACCTGGCCAGACTACGGCGGACGGGCGCTTTACGCTGCTGCCGACCTGCTGCCTGGGCAACTGCGATAAAGGGCCGACCATGATGGTGGACGAAGATACCCATGTTCATCTGACGCCGGAAGGCATCGCCTCGCTACTGGAGCAGTATCAATGACCATCAAACAGATCATTCGTACTGCGGAAACCCATCCGCTGACCTGGCGCATGCGTGAAGACCAGCAGCCGGTATGGTTCGACGAATATCGCAGTAAAAACGGCTACGCCGGTGCGGAGAAAGCGCTCAACGGCATGGCGCCGGACGAGATTGTCGCGCTGGTGAAAGATTCCGGGCTGAAAGGCCGCGGCGGCGCGGGCTTCTCCACCGGTCTGAAGTGGAGCCTGATGCCGAAAGACGAGTCCATGAACATCCGTTACCTGCTGTGTAACGCCGATGAGATGGAGCCGGGCACCTATAAAGACCGCCTGCTGATGGAGCAGATGCCGCACCAGCTGGTTGAAGGCATGTTGATCAGCGCCTTCGCGCTGAAAGCCTATCGCGGCTACATCTTCCTGCGCGGCGAATATATCGAAGCGGCGGTAAATCTGCGTCGCGCCATTGTAGAGGCCACCGAAGCGGGCTTTATCGGCAAAAACATTCTCGGCACCGGCTTTGACTTCGAGCTGATCGTCCACACCGGCGCAGGTCGCTATATCTGCGGCGAAGAGACGGCGCTGATCAACTCGCTGGAAGGGCGTCGCGCCAACCCGCGCTCCAAACCGCCGTTCCCGGCGAGCGCGGGCGCATGGGGCAAGCCGACCTGCGTCAATAACGTAGAGACGCTCTCCAACGTTCCGGCCATTCTGGCGAACGGCGTCGAGTGGTACAAGGGCCTGTCGAAAAGCGAAGACGCCGGCACCAAGATGATGGGCTTCTCTGGCCGCGTGAAAAATCCAGGCGTCTGGGAGCTGCCGTTCGGCATTACCGCGCGTGAAATCCTGGAAGATTACGCAGGCGGCATGCGCGATGGCCTGCGCTTTAAAGCCTGGCAGCCGGGCGGCGCGGGCACCGACTTCCTCACCGAGCAGCATCTCGATCTGCCGATGGAGTTCGCCAGCATTGGCAAAGCGGGCAGCCGTCTCGGTACGGCGCTGGCGATGGCGGTGGACCACGAGATCAATATGGTGTCGCTGGTGCGCAACCTCGAAGAGTTCTTCGCGCGCGAATCCTGCGGCTGGTGTACGCCATGCCGCGACGGTCTGCCGTGGAGCGTGAAGATCCTGCGCGCGCTGGAGCAAGGCAAAGGGCAGCCGGGCGACATCGAAACCCTGTTGCAGCTTTGCCGCCAGCTCGGCCCAGGTAAAACCTTCTGCGCCCACGCGCCCGGTGCGGTAGAGCCGCTGCAAAGCGCAATTAAATATTTCCGTGAAGAGTTTGAAGCCGGTATGGCACCGCAGGTGTTTGGCAATACGCGCGCGATTGGCGGTATTCAGCCTAACCTGCTGAAAGCGCGCTGGTAATTCGCCGCAGCACACGGAAACGGCTCCTCGCCGCTGCCCCGATAGCGGGGCAAGAATATGATTAACGCTCGTCCTGGACGAGCCTTACGGAAGCATGTTCACTATGGCTACAATTCATGTAGACGGTAAAGAATATGATGTGAACGGAGCGGACAACCTGCTACAGGCGTGTCTCTCTCTGGGCCTTGATATTCCTTATTTTTGCTGGCATCCGGCGCTGGGAAGCGTTGGGGCTTGCCGCCAGTGCGCGGTGAAGCAATTCCAGAATGCCGAAGATACCCGCGGCCGTCTCGTCATGTCCTGCATGACGCCGGCCTCCGACGGCACCTTTATCTCTATCGACGACGGCGAAGCGAAAGAGTTTCGCGAAAGCGTGGTGGAGTGGCTGATGACCAACCACCCGCACGACTGTCCGGTGTGCGAAGAGGGCGGTAACTGTCACTTACAGGATATGACGGTAATGACCGGCCACAGCTTCCGTCGTTATCGCTTTACCAAACGTACCCACCAGAATCAGGATCTCGGCCCGTTCATCTCCCATGAAATGAACCGCTGTATCGCCTGCTATCGTTGCGTGCGCTACTACAAAGATTATGCCGACGGCAAAGATCTGGGCGTTTACGGCGCGCATGACAACGTCTACTTCGGTCGTCCGGAAGACGGCACGCTGGAAAGCGAGTTTTCCGGCAACCTGGTCGAGATCTGTCCGACAGGGGTTTTCACCGATAAAACCCACTCCGAGCGTTACAACCGTAAGTGGGATATGCAGTTTGCGCCGAGCATCTGTCAGCAGTGCAGCGTCGGCTGCAACACCAGCCCCGGCGAGCGCTACGGCGAGCTGCGCCGCATTGAAAACCGCTATAACGGCACGGTAAACCACTATTTCCTGTGCGATCGCGGCCGCTTTGGCTATGGCTACGTCAACCGCAAAGATCGTCCGCGTCATCCAGTGCTGCTGCGCGGCAATGACTGGGTCACGCTGAATGCGGAACAGGCGGTCAACGCCGCGGCTGACGTCCTGCGTCAGGCGAAGCGCGTGATTGGCATCGGTTCGCCGCGCGCCAGCATTGAGAGCAACTTCGCGCTGCGTGAGCTGGTTGGGGCGGAGAACTTTTCTACCGGTATGCCCGCAGGCGAACAGGCGCGTCTGGAGCTGATGCTGAAAATCCTGCGCGAAAGCGGCATCTATACGCCGTCGCTGCGTGAAATTGAAAGCTACGATGCGGTGCTGGTGCTGGGCGAAGATCTGACTCAGGTCGGCGCGCGCGTGGCGCTTTCGGTGCGTCAGGCTGTAAAAGGCAAAGCGCGCGAGATGGCGGCGGCGCAAAAGGTCGCCGACTGGCAGATTGCCGCCATTCTGAATATTGGCCAGCACGCCAGACATCCGCTGTTTGTCACCAACGTCGATGAAACCCGTCTGGATGATATTGCCGCGTGGAGCTATCGCGCGCCGGTTGAAGATCAGGCGCGTTTAGGCTTCGCCATCGCCAGCGCGCTGGATGAGAGCGCGCCTGCGGTCAGCGATTTTGACAGCAGCCTGAACGGCAAGCTGGACGTGGTCGTGCAGGCGCTGGCCGGGGCGAAAAAACCGCTGATTATCTCCGGCACCCACTCAGGCAGCACGGCGATGATCGAAGCGGCGGCCAACGTGGCTAAAGCGCTGAAAGCGCGCGGCGCTGATGTCGGCATTACGCTGCTGGCCGACGCGGCAAACAGCATGGGTCTGGGCCTGATGGGCGGCAATACGCTCGACAGCGCGCTGGCGCAGCTGCGTGACGGCGAAGCCGACGCGGTAGTGGTGCTGGAAAACGATCTCTATCGTCACGCGGCTAAGGCGCTGGTCGATGCCGCGCTGGCGAACGCCTCAAATGTGATCGTGGTCGATCATCAGCGCACCGCCACGCTGGAAAAAGCGGGCCTGGTGCTCTCGACCGCCAGCTTTGCCGAGAGTGACGGCACCTCGATTAACCATGAAGGCCGCGCGCAGCGCTTCTTCCAGGTTTACGATCCGGCCTACTACGACAATAGCATTGTGATGCTGGAGAGCTGGCGCTGGCTGCACTCGCTGCACAGCGCGCTGGAGAGCCGTCATATCGACTGGACGCAGCTCGACCACGTTATCGATGCCGTGGTGGCGAAGCTGCCGCAGCTGAAAGGCATTAAAGAGGCCGCTCCCGACGCCAGCTTCCGCATTCGCGGACAAAAACTGGCGCGTTCGCCGATTCGCTCCAGCGGACGTACCGCGGCGCGCGCCAACATCAGCGTGCACGAGCCGCGTCAGCCTCAGGATCGGGACACCATGTTCGCCTTCTCAATGGAAGGGAACAATCAGCCGAGCGCGCCGCGTTCGCAGATCCCCTTCGCCTGGGCGCCAGGCTGGAACTCCCCGCAGGCGTGGAATAAATTCCAGGCCGAGGTGGGCGGCAAGCTGCGCAACGGCGATCCAGGCGTGCGCCTGTTCGAAGCCGGCGAGACGTCGCTGCCCTGGTTTAGCCAGGTGCCGACCGCGTATGCAGGCGGCGAACAGTGGCGCGTGGCGCCTTACTATCAGCTGTTCGGTAGCGAAGAGATGTCGCAGCGTTCGGCCGTGTTCCAGAAACGCATGGCGCAGCCGATGCTGGTGATCAGCCAGCAGGATGCGGCGAAGCTGGGCGTGAATGAAGGCGCGGCCGTCGAGGTTAGCTGTTCAGGCGAGACCCTGCGTCTGCCGGTGCGTTTCTCCAGCGCGCTGCAACCGGGGCTGATCGGTCTGCCGTTGGGTATGCCGGGCGTGCCGCCATTCCTGGCGGGCGCGAGCATTGACACATTGCAGGAGGCGGCGCAATGAGCTGGCTAACACCGGATGTTATCGACATCATTCTGACCGTCGTAAAAGCGATCGTTATCCTGCTGGTGGTGGTGGCCTGCGGCGCCTTTATGAGCTTCGCCGAACGCCGTTTGCTCGGCCTGTGGCAGAACCGCTACGGACCAAACCGCGTGGGCTGGGGCGGTTCGCTCCAGCTGGCGGCGGACATGATCAAAATGTTCTTTAAAGAGGACTGGGTTCCGCCCTTTACCGATCGCTTTATCTTTACCCTGGCGCCGGTTATCGCCTTTGTGTCGCTGCTGCTGGCGTTCGCTATCGTGCCGGTGTCGCCGAGCTGGATGGTGACCGACCTTAACATCGGGCTGCTGTTCTTCCTGATGATGGCCGGTCTGGCGGTCTATGCGGTGCTGTTCGCCGGCTGGTCGAGCAACAACAAATACTCGCTGCTGGGGGCGATGCGTGCGTCCGCCCAGACGCTGAGCTACGAGGTGTTTCTTGGCCTGTCGCTGATGGGCGTGGTGGCGCAGGCGGGATCCTTCAATATGACGGCCATCGTAGAAAGCCAGGCGCATCTGTGGAACATCATTCCGCAGTTCTTTGGCTTCCTGACGTTCTGCATCGCAGGCGTTGCGGTGTGTCACCGCCACCCGTTTGACCAGCCGGAAGCGGAACAGGAACTGGCCGATGGTTACCACATCGAATACGCCGGGATGAAGTTTGGCCTGTTCTTCGTAGGCGAATACGTCGCCATTACCACCGTGTCAGCGCTGATCGTCACGCTGTTTTTTGGCGGCTGGCAAGGTCCGTTCCTGCCGCCGTTCATCTGGTTCGCCCTGAAAACGGCGTTCTTTATGGTGATGTTTATCCTGATTCGTGCTGCGCTCCCGCGTCCACGCTATGACCAGGTGCTGTCGTTCGGCTGGAAAGTCTGTCTGCCGTTGACGCTGTTGAACCTGCTGGCGACCGCCGCAGTGATTCTGTACAACGCGCAGTAAGGGGTTTTTGAGATGACTTTAAAAGATATTGTCGTTGGCTTCGGCACGACAGTGCGCAGTATCTGGATGATAGGCATGCATGCCTTCGCCAAACGCGAAACCCAGATGTATCCGGAAGAACCGGTTTATCTGCCGCCGCGCTACCGTGGACGCATCGTATTAACGCGCGATCCCGACGGCGAAGAGCGCTGCGTCGCATGTAACCTGTGCGCGGTGGCCTGTCCGGTAAGCTGTATCTCGCTGCAAAAAGCCGAGACCAAAGATGGACGCTGGTATCCGGAATTTTTCCGCATCAACTTTTCGCGCTGCATCTTTTGCGGCATGTGCGAGGAGGCTTGTCCGACCACCGCTATTCAGCTCACGCCCGATTTTGAACTGGGCGAGTTCAAGCGTCAGGACCTGGTGTATGAAAAAGAAGATCTGCTGATCTCCGGTCCGGGCAAATACCCTGAATATAACTTCTACCGCATGGCAGGTATGGCGATCGAAGGAAAAGAGAAGGGCGAGGCGGAAAACGAAGCCAAACCTATCGACGTCAAAGGCTTGTTACCTTAAGGAGCCAGGCATGGAAATTGCGTTTTATATTTGCGGACTGGTGGCGGTGCTGACAACGCTGCGCGTGATCACCCATACCAATCCGGTGCATGCGCTGCTGTACCTGATCGTGTCGCTGCTCTCGGTTGCGGGCGTCTTTTTCTCGCTCGGTGCTTACTTCGCCGGGGCGCTGGAGATCATCGTTTACGCCGGCGCCATTATGGTGCTGTTCGTTTTCGTGGTGATGATGCTCAATATGGGCAACGCCACGATGAAACAGGAGCGCGACTGGCTTCAGCCCTCTCTGTGGATTGGACCGGGCATCGTTTCACTGCTGCTGCTGGTGGTAATGGTGTATGCCATTCTGACCGCCAACGACCAGGGTATCGACGGCACGGTTATTGACGCGAAAGCGGTCGGTATCAGCCTGTTCGGTCCTTACGTGCTGGCGGTGGAACTGGCTTCTATGCTGCTGCTGGCTGGTCTGGTGGTGGCGTTCCACGTCGGACGCGAAGAGCGTCAGGGCGAGGTGCTGAGTAATCGCGACGCCAATAAGGAGGAGCACGCATGATCCCGTTACAACACGGCTTAATTCTTGCCGCCGTTCTGTTTGTCCTGGGACTGACATCGCTGGTGTTACGCCGCAACCTGCTGTTTATGCTGATTGGTCTCGAAATCATGATCAACGCGGCCGCGCTGGCGCTGGTCGTGGCGGGCAGCTACTGGGGGCAGGCGGACGGACAGGTGATGTATATCCTGGCCATCAGTCTCGCCGCGGCGGAAGCCAGCATCGGCCTGGCGCTGCTGCTCCAGCTCTATCGTCGTCGTCTGACGTTGAACATTGATACTGTGAGCGAGATGCGCGGATGAATCTTCTCTACTTAACAATTCTCTTTCCGCTGATCGGCTTTTTGCTGTTGGCGTTTTCCCGCGGTCGCTGGTCGGAGAACCTGTCTGCCGCAGTGGGTATGGGTTCAGTGGGCCTCGCGGCGCTGGTCACGCTCTATGTCGGTATGGACTTCTTCGCTCAGGGTCAGCAGCCTTTTACACAGGCGCTGTGGACCTGGATGCAGGTCGGCAATTTCGACATCAAAGTTAACCTGACGCTGGACGGCCTGTCGCTTACCATGCTGTCGGTGGTGACGGGGGTCGGCTTTCTGATCCACATGTTCGCCTCCTGGTATATGCGCGGAGAAGAGGGCTACTCCCGCTTCTTCGCCTATACCAACCTGTTTATCGCCAGCATGGTAGTGCTGGTGCTGGCCGATAACCTGATGCTGATGTACCTCGGCTGGGAAGGGGTAGGGCTGTGCTCTTACCTGCTGATCGGCTTCTACTACAGCAATCCAGACAACGGCAAAGCGGCGATGAAAGCCTTTATCATCACCCGCGTCGGCGACGTGTTTCTCGCTTTTGCGCTGTTCATTCTTTACAACGAACTGGGCACGCTGAACTTCCGCGAGATGATGGAGCTGGCGCCGCAGCACTTTGCCGCGGACAACCACATGTTGCAATGGGCCACGCTGATGCTGCTGGGCGGCGCGGTAGGTAAATCCGCGCAGCTGCCGTTGCAGACCTGGCTGGCGGACGCGATGGCGGGTCCTACGCCAGTCTCCGCGCTGATCCACGCCGCCACCATGGTGACGGCGGGCGTTTACCTGATCGCGCGCAGCCACGGCCTGTTCCTGCTGACGCCGGACGTGCTGCATCTGGTGGGCATCGTCGGCGCGATAACCCTGGTGCTGGCAGGCTTTGCGGCGCTGGTGCAGACCGACATCAAGCGCGTGCTGGCCTATTCGACCATGAGCCAGATCGGCTATATGTTCCTGGCGCTGGGCGTGCAGGCATGGGATGCGGCCATCTTCCACCTGATGACGCACGCCTTCTTTAAAGCGCTGCTGTTCCTGTCATCAGGTTCGGTGATCCTCGCCTGCCATCACGAGCAGAACATCTTTAAAATGGGCGGCCTGCGTAAAAGCATTCCGCTGGTTTACGCCTGCTTCCTGGTAGGCGGCGCCGCGCTGGCCGCGCTGCCGCTGATTACCGCAGGCTTCTACAGTAAAGATGAGATTCTGTTCGGCGCGCTGGCGAATGGTCACATCAACCTGATGGCGGCGGGCCTGGTCGGCGCTTTCCTGACGTCCATCTATACCTTCCGTATGATCTTTATCGTGTTCCACGGCAAAGAGCAGATTCACGCCCATGCGGGCAAAGGCATTACTCATCATCTGCCGCTGATCGTGCTGCTGGTTCTCTCGACCTTTGTTGGCGCACTGATTACGCCGCCGCTGGCAGGCGTTCTGCCGGAGGCTGACGCCGGCGAAGCGGGCAAAGTCGGGCTGGAGATCGCCTCTGGCGTCGTTGCCGTTATCGGCATTCTGATCGCCGCCGCGCTCTGGCTGGGCAAACGCGAGCTGGTGAGCCGGGTGGCGAACAGCGCGCCGGGCCGTTTCTTCGGCACCTGGTGGTTTGCGGCCTGGGGCTTCGACTGGCTGTATGACAAGGTGTTCGTTAAACCTTATCTTGGCATCGCCTGGCTGTTGCAACGCGATCCGCTGAACGCGTTGATGAACCTGCCTGCGCTGGTGTCGCGTATTGCCAATAAAGGGCTGGTGGTCAGCGAAAACGGCTATGTGCGCTGGTATGTCGCCTCAATGAGCATCGGCGCCGTTGTGGTGCTGGCGCTGATGCTGGTGGTTTAAACAGATGAGTGGGGGAAGAGAGATGTTCACCCCATTGAATATGCAAAAAATTACCTGAGGAATGAGCGTCATCGGCGCAGCCAGTTTCGCTGCCGCCAGCGCACAGCGACCGGAGCGTACTAAAGTACGTGAGGATTGCGAGCACTGCCAGCGGCGAAACTGGTCAGCGAGATAGCTCATGAAAGGCAGAAAAAAGGGAAAAACCCAGTGTTATTACCTTGGCTAATAGTAATTCCATTTGTCGGCGGTTTGCTCTGCTGGCTGGCTGAGCGCCTCGGCGCAAAAACGCCGCGCTGGATAGCCCTGATTACGATGGGCCTGACGCTGGCGCTGTCTATGCAGCTCTGGTTACAGGGCGGTTATTCACTGACGCAGGCCGCAGGAATGCCGCAGTGGCAGTCGGAGTTTACGGCATCCTGGATCCCGCGTTTCGGCATCAATTTCCATCTGGCCATTGATGGTCTGTCGCTGCTGATGGTGGTGCTGACCGGTCTGCTTGGCCTGATGGCGGTACTCTGCTCCTGGAATGAAATCGAGAAGTATCAGGGCTTTTTCCACCTCAACCTGATGTGGATCCTCGGTGGCGTGATCGGCGTGTTCCTTGCCATCGACATGTTCCTGTTCTTCTTCTTCTGGGAAATGATGCTGGTGCCGATGTACTTCCTCATCGCGCTCTGGGGACATAAGGCATCCGACGGTAAAACCCGTATCACCGCCGCGACCAAATTCTTCATCTACACCCAGGCGTCGGGTCTGGTGATGCTGATCGCCATTCTGGCGCTGGTGTTTGTGCACTACAACGCTACCGGCGTCTGGACTTTTAACTACGAGCAGCTGCTGAAAACGCCGATGTCGCACACGGTGGAATATATGCTGATGCTGGGCTTCTTTATCGCCTTCGCGGTTAAAATGCCGGTGGTGCCGCTGCACGGCTGGCTGCCGGACGCGCACAGCCAGGCACCGACCGCGGGTTCGGTAGACCTTGCCGGGATCCTGCTGAAAACCGCGGCTTACGGCCTGCTGCGCTTCAGTCTGCCGCTGTTCCCCAACGCGTCGGCGGAGTTCGCGCCTGTCGCCATGTGGCTCGGCGTGATCGGCATCTTCTACGGCGCATGGATGGCGTTCTCCCAGACCGATATCAAGCGTCTGATCGCCTACACCTCTGTATCGCACATGGGCTTCGTGCTCATCGCTATCTACACCGGCAGCCAGCTCGCCTTCCAGGGCGCGGTGGTGCAGATGATCGCCCACGGTCTGTCAGCGGCCGCGCTGTTTATCCTGTGTGGTCAGCTGTACGAACGTCTGCATACGCGTGATATGCGTCAGATGGGCGGACTCTGGTCGCGCATCAAATGGATCCCTGGCCTGTCGCTGTTCTTTGCGGTCGCCAACCTGGGGATGCCAGGCACCGGAAACTTCGCCGGCGAGTTTATGATCCTCACGGGCAGCTTCCAGGTGGTGCCGATCATTATCGTGGTGGCGACCTTTGGTCTGGTATTCGCCTCGGTTTACTCGCTGATCATGATGCAGCGCGCCTACTACGGTGAAGCGAAGTCAAAAGATCCGCTGCCGGGCATGTCGCCGCGTGAATTTACGATCATCATGGTGCTGGTGGTTCTGCTGGTGCTGCTGGGCGTCTATCCACAGCCGATTCTGGATACCTCCCATGCCGCCATGAGCAATATTCAGCAGTGGTTTACCGCTTCAATTTCAACTACAAGGCCGTAATTCGCCATGACAATAACTCTTCAACAATTGATCGCGTTACTGCCGCTGTTGATCGTCGGATTGACAGTGGTGGTGGTGATGCTGTCCATTGCCTGGCGACGCAACCACTTTGTTAACGCCACGCTGACGGTGATTGGTCTTAACCTGGCGCTGGTTTCGCTCTGGTTTGTGGCGCGTGCGGGGGCAATGGACGTGACGCCTCTGCTGCGCGCCGATCCCTACGCCGTGTTCTACACCGCGCTGGTGATCCTGGCGAGTCTGGCAACCTGTACCTTTGCCTATCCCTGGCTGTCTGGCTTTCCGGATAACAAGGATGAGTTCTATCTGCTGGTGCTGATTGCGGCGCTGGGCGGGATCGTACTGGCCAGCGCTAACCATCTGGCGTCGCTGTTTATCGGCGTCGAGCTGCTGTCACTGCCGCTGTTCGGCATGATCGGCTATGCCTTCCGCCAGAAGCGCTCGCTGGAAGCCGCGCTGAAGTACACCATCCTGTCTGCGGCGGCCTCCTCATTCCTGCTGTTTGGTATTGCGCTGGTCTATGCCGATTCCGGCAGCCTGAGCTTTGTCAAACTGGGTCAGAGCCTGGATGACAGCATGATTCAGCAGCCGCTGCTGCTGGTGGGTCTGGGAATGATGATTATCGGTCTTGGCTTCAAGCTGTCGCTGGTGCCGTTTCATCTCTGGACGCCGGACGTCTATCAGGGTGCGCCAGCGCCGGTCTCTACCTTTCTGGCCACCGCCAGCAAGATCGCTATCTTCGGCGTGATCATGCGTCTGTTTATGTATGCGCCGCTGACCGATAGCGAGGCCGTTCGCACCGTGCTGGGTCTGATTGCCTTCGTCTCAATTCTGTTCGGCAACCTGATGGCGATTTCGCAGAGCAATATCAAGCGTCTGCTGGGCTATTCGTCCATCGCGCATCTGGGCTATCTGCTGGTTGCGCTGATTGCGGTGAAAACCCATCAGCTCTCGCTGGAGACGGCGGGTGTTTATCTGGCCGGTTACCTGTTCAGCAGCCTCGGCGCGTTCGGCGTCGTGAGCCTGATGTCCAGTCCTTATCGCGGCCCGGACGCCGATTCGCTCTACTCCTATCGTGGTCTGTTCTGGCATCGTCCGATTCTGTCGGCGGTGATGACGATAATGATGCTGTCGCTGGCGGGTATCCCGGCTACGCTTGGCTTTATTGGCAAGTTCTACGTGATTGCCTCAGGCGTCAACGCGCAGCTGTGGTGGCTGACGGCGGCGGTGGTGGTCGGCAGCGCCATTGGTCTTTACTACTATCTGCGCGTGACCGTCAGCCTCTATCTCAGTCCGCCAGAGTTGCATACGCGCGACACGCCAGCCAACTGGGCGTTGACCGCAGGCGGTGTCGTAGTGCTGATTTCGGCGATTCTGGTGCTGATGCTGGGCGTCTACCCGCAGCCGCTGATTTCGCTGGTGCAGATGGCCCAGCCGCTGATGTAAACTGCTTTTCCCCTTGTGAAATCAGGCCTGCGGGCCTGATTTTTTTTTGTCTTCAGGAGCGGGTATGGATGTAATCTGGCACGATCTTCATCACAGCGAGCTGAGTACGCGGCAGCTTTATGCCATTCTGGCGCTGCGCTGCGCCGTGTTTGTTGTTGAGCAAGCCTGTCCCTATCAGGATGTCGACGGGCTGGATCTGGTGGCGGAGAATCGACACATTCTGGCGATGCAGGGCGAGGAGCTGATGGCCTGCGCGCGTATTCTGGCGCCAGAGGAGGCGACGGGTGCGGTGGCAATCGGTCGGGTGATCGTCTCGCCGCGCGCGCGCGGACGCTATCTTGGCAACCGACTGATGGAGCAAACGCTGCTCAGCTGTGAACGGCACTGGCCGCAGCGCGGTATTTATCTGTCGGCGCAGGCCCATCTACAGAACTTCTATCGCCGCCACGGTTTCGAGAGCTGCGGCGAGATTTATCTCGAAGACAATATTCCCCATATCGATATGCGCAAATAAAAACGGCGAGCTGCTGCTCGCCGTCTGATCGGTTAACCTGGCGTCATCTGCCGGTCATCGACATATTTGCGCTGATCCGGCGGCGGCGGGAAATACTGATAGAGCCAGGTTTCGCTCAGGGTTTCCTCTTTGCTGCGCAGGAACAGGCGCATCTCTACCGGCGTGGTCGCGTCGCTATTGGGATACCAGTCAAACAGGATGCGATAGCCGTTCATCGGCTCCACATAGAGAATTTCTACCTGTTTAAAGGTGCCTGACGAGAGGGTGATAACCGGCTCGATCCCTTTCGGCGCGGCGGCTTTGAGATCGCCGCCCACAAAATCGATGGCAAAGCGGCGGCACCACTGCTCCGGGAAATGTTCGCCAGGCGCCCAGCCTTCCGGGAAACCGCCAATGCCAGTGCGGGTCGCGTCTACGCGCGCCAGACCGCTGCGCACCGGCGGCAGGCCGCTCCAGTAAAGTTTGTAGGAGAAGCTAAACTCGCTGCCGGCTTTAACCGGCTCGGCGGGCTGCCAGAAGCAGACGATATTATCCAGCGTTTCCCCGGTCGTCGGGATCTCCATCAGGTTAATCGCGCCTTTGCCCCACTTGCCAACTGGCTCTACCCACAGGCTGGGCCGCTTATCGTACCAGCCGATAACGTCCTGATAATCTTTAAAGTCATGGTTAAGCTGCAACAGGCCGAAGCCGCGCGGGTTCTCATCCTGATAGGCGTTAAATTGTAACTTCTGCGGATTGTTCAGCGGACGAGCGATCCACTCGCCGTTGCCGGTCCACATCGCCAGACGATCGGAGTCGTGAATTTGCGGGTGATAGGTGTTGCACATGCGGCGTTCGTTAGTGCCGCAGCTGAACATGCTGGTCATCGGCGCAATGCCCAGCTGGCGGATCTCTTTGCGCGCATAGAGATGGTTTTCCACCTCCATCACGACGCGTTCCGCTTCACAATGAATAGTGAATTTATAAGCGCCCGTCACGCTTGCGCCGTCCAGCAGAGCATAGACAGTAAAGGTGGTGTCTTCGGCTTTTGGCGTTTCGAACCAGAACGCGGTGAAGTCAGGGAACTCTTCGCTGCCGTTGCTGAAGGTGTTTACCGCCACGCCGCGCGCGGAGAGTCCGTACTGGTAGGTGTCATCCACGGCCCGAAAGTAGCTGGCGCCGAGAAAGGAGACGATGTCGCGCCGCGCCAGCTCAGGCTTTTTGAACGCGCGGAAACCAGCAAAGCCCAGATCGGTTTTACCGGCCAGCTGCTGGGTGTCAACCTTTGCATTGTTATAGTTGAACAGTTCGGGGCGGAAATGAATTTCACGCGCCTCGCGGCTGTCGCCGTCCACGGAGAACATGCGGATGCGGCGCTTAAAGCCCATGCCGACATGAAAGAACTGCACGTCAAGCTCGCGGTCCGGGATGGTGTTCCACAGCGAATGACCCGCATCGTACTGAATTTCGTTGTACGCCTGCGGCGTCAGGGTGGCCAGCGTCTCCGGCAGCGCGCCCGGCGCGCCGCTCCAGGGCTGTTTCGCCAGCGCGGCGGCTTTCTTTTTTAGTACATCGAAATCGAAGCGAACGGCGGCACCGTCTGCAATACCATCTTCTGCCCAGGCGGATTGCGCAAACAGCGTAGACAGGCCGGTCATGCCGCTGACGGCGGAAAAGGCCATTGACGCTTTCATAAACATTCTTCGATTCATGCCAGAAATTAGTCCTTAGCGTTCGAGTGTGTTGTGACTGTTCGGTTCTGCGCGCAGGTGAGGCAAAAGCGCAGATAACAGCAGGGTACGACAGTCTGCCAGGTGAAAAATTCAGTCCCCGTTAAATTTATCAGATTTATCAAGAAGGCTGCGGAATTTCGTTCTGGCTTACGCAGGAGCGAACTCAGGGGAATCCTGGTAAAAGCCTCCTGCAAACGGCAATTTTGACGCTATAGTTAATGAACTGCTTTGCAAATGACACGGAGGAAGAGATGGTAAAAGAGACAGAAGCTTTCGACACCAGTCTGGATGATGATTTGACGCTGCTGACGGAAACGCTGGAAGAGGTGTTGAAGTCATCGGGCGACCCGACCGATCAGAAGTACATTGAGCTTAAAACCAAAGCGGAGCAGGCGCTGGAAGATGTGAAATCACGCGTCAGCCACGCCTCGGACAGCTACTACTACCGTGCCAAAAACGTGGCCTACCGCGCAGATGACTATGTGCACGAGAAGCCCTGGCAGGGTATCGGCATCGGCGCTGCCGCCGGCCTGGTGCTCGGTCTGCTGCTGGCGCGTCGCTAAGGCGTGAACCACAGAAAACGGCGGGGCTTCCCCGCCGTTTGTTTTTTCTTTTCTGCCTGTCCATTCCGTTAACTCCCCCGATACTTCCTCGTGAAAAGCGCAGGATTATATTGAGTTTACTCTGCACGCTTCCTACAGTAGGTCGATGGACAAAAGGAGAACAATCGTGATTAGAGTCGAGATGCTGTCTACAGGGGATGAGGTGCTGCACGGCCAAATCGTCGATACCAACGCCGCCTGGCTGGCGGACGTGCTGTTTCAGCATGGCCTGCCGATGACCAGCCGCAGCACGGTAGGGGATTCCCTGTCGTCGCTGGTGGAGACCTTGCAGGCGCGCAGTCAGGTGGCAGACGTGCTGATCGTCAACGGCGGGCTGGGTCCCACCAGCGACGATCTCAGCGCGCTGGCGGCGGCAAAGGCGAGCGGCGTCGAGCTGGTGCTGCATCAGGGCTGGCTCGACAACATGGAGGCCTGGTTCGCCAGCCGCGGCCGTACCATGGCCGCCAGCAACCGCAAGCAGGCGGAGATCCCCGCTAACGCCGAGATGCTCGACAACCCGGTCGGCACCGCCTGCGGCTTTGCGCTGCGGCTCAATCGCTGCTGGATCTTTTTCACGCCTGGCGTACCGTCGGAATTTAAGGTGATGGTGGAACAGCAGATCCTGCCGCGCCTTAAACAGCAGTTCGAGCTGCCGGAGCCGCCGCTCTGTCTGCGCCTGACCACCTTCGGCCGGGGCGAAAGCGATATTGCCGCCGAGCTGGAGCCGCTGGCGCTGCCGGAAGGGGCGGTGATGGGCTATCGCTCGTCAATGCCGATTATTGAGATCAAACTGACCGGCCCTGCCAGCCAGCGCGTAGCGATGGAGCAGGTGTGGCGGCAGGTGCGTCTGCTGCTGGCGGAGTGCACTATTTTTGAAGGCACCGAAGGTTTACCGGCGCTGCTGGCGCGCGAAATCAGGGATCGCGGTTTCCGTCTGGCGCTCAGCGAGCAGTACACCGCCGGTTTGCTGCACTGGCAGCTGGCGGCGGCCGACGTGCCGCTGAGCGCGGCGGAGATTCTTCCAGCGCACGAAGAAGAGCTGGAGGCGCTGGTGCAGCGCACGCGCGCGCTGGCGGCGCATCAGGGCACCGTGCTGGCGCTGTCAACCGGCGCGCTGACCGAAGGAGAAGTGTCGCTGGCGCTGCATACGCCAGAAGCGAGCTGGGGTCAGCGGGTGAAGTTTAGCCACGGCCGACATAATCTGGAGACGCGGCAGAAGGTGGTGGCGATGATGGCGATGAATATGCTGCGCCGCTGGCTGCACGGCAGCGAAGTCAGCACCGGCCACGGCTGGATTGATGTGCTGGAGTCGGTAAAGCTGTAAAGGGGCACTGTCATCGCTAACAGACCGCAAAAAAGCTCAGGAGCGGTTATCGCAGGCAACAAAACTTGCTACAGCTCGATTTCAATCTCACCTTTCGCCAGACAGCAGCAGGGCAGGATCTCGCCCTGCTGCACAAACGCCAGCGGCGTTTCGGCATAGTGCACTTCGCCCTTCAGCAGCCGCGTGCGGCAGGAGCCGCAGTAGCCTTCGCGGCACTGAAACTCCACGCACAGGTTGTGCGCTTCCAGCGTGGTCAGCAGGTTAGGGTGATGATCTGCGCACTCCAGCCGCTGGCCGGAGCTGCGCAGAATAACAACGGCACGGCTCATACTTAAAGCTGGAAGTCGTTGAAGTCGTCTTCGCCCACTTCCGAGTCAATCTGACCCACCAGATACGAGCTGACTTCTACTTCCTGCGGCGCAACCTGCACGTTGTCCGAAACCAGCCAGGAGTTGATCCACGGAATCGGGTTCGAACGCGTCTGGAACGGCAGATCGAGACCCACCGCCTGCATACGAATGTTAGTGATGTACTCGATATACTGGCACAGAATATCTTTGTTCAGGCCGATCATCGAGCCGCCGCTGAACAGATACTCCGCCCACTCTTTCTCCTGCTCGGCCGCTTTCTTGAACAGATCGAAACACTCGTCGCGACACTCGGCGGCAATCTCTTTCATCTCTGGATCGTCTTCGCCGGTGCGCATCAGATTCAGCATATGCTGGGTGCCGGTCAGATGCAGCGCTTCGTCACGGGCGATCAGACGGATAATTTTCGCGTTGCCTTCCATCAGTTCGCGCTCGGCGAAGGCGAAAGAGCAGGCGAAGCTGACGTAGAAGCGGATGGCTTCCAGCGCGTTGACGCTCATCAGACAGATATAGAGCTGCTTTTTCAGCGCGCGCACATTCACCGTGACGCTCTTGCCGTTCACCTGATGGGTGCCTTCGCCCAGCAGATGCCAGTAGTTGGTCATCTCGATCAAATCGTCGTAATACTTCGAAATGTCCTGCGCGCGCGCAAGGATCTGCTCGTTGGTGACGATGTCGTCAAACACCAGCGACGGATCGTTAACGATATTACGGATGATATGCGTGTAGGAGCGCGAGTGAATGGTCTCGGAGAACGCCCAGGTCTCTACCCAGGTCTCCAGCTCAGGGATAGAGATCAGCGGCAGCAGCGCCACGTTCGGGCTACGGCCCTGAATGGAGTCAAGCAGCGTCTGGTATTTCAGGTTGCTGATAAAGATGTGTTTCTCATGCTCCGGCAGCGCCTGATAGTCGATGCGATCGCGTGACACGTCGACTTCTTCCGGACGCCAGAAGAAAGAGAGCTGCTTTTCAATCAGCTTTTCGAAAATGTCATATTTCTGCTGGTCAAAGCGCGCCACGTTGACGGACTGACCAAAGAACATCGGCTCTTTTAGCTGATCGTTTTTGTTTTGTGAGAACGTAGTGTAAGCCATACAAACTGTCCAAATGTAGACGGGGCGCAGCGCGGCCCCGTGAAATAACGCAGGCGGGAGGCTCGCTCCCGCCCAACCTTAAATCTTACAGGCGCCGCTTTCGCAACCGTCATCCTGAATAGAAGGCGCCAGATCGTCCTGCGCGTCTTCCGCACCGTCGCGGGTGTTTTGATAGTAGAGCGTCTTCACGCCGAACTTATAGGCGGTCAGCAGATCTTTCAGCAGCTGCTTCATCGGCACCTTGCCGTTGGCAAAGCGCGACGGGTCGTAGTTGGTGTTCGAAGAGATCGCCTGATCGATAAACTTCTGCATCACGCCGACCAGTTGCAGGTAACCATCGTTAGACGGCATTTCCCACAGCAGTTCGTATTGATCTTTCAGACGCTCATACTCCGGCACCACCTGACGCAGAATCCCGTCTTTCGACGCTTTAATGCTGATGTGGCCGCGCGGCGGTTCAATGCCGTTGGTGGCGTTAGAGATCTGCGACGAGGTTTCAGAAGGCATCAGCGCAGAGAGCGTAGAGTTGCGCAGACCGTGAGTTTTGATCGACTCGCGCAGGCTGTCCCAGTCAAGGTGCAGCGGCTCGTTGCAGATGGCGTCGAGATCTTTCTTATAGGTGTCGATCGGCATAATGCCCTGTGAATAGGTGGTTTCATTGAACCACGGGCAGGCGCCTTGCTCTTTAGCCAGTTCGTTCGATGCTTTCAGCAGGTAATACTGAATCGCTTCGAAGGTTTTATGCGTCAGGTTATTGGCGCTGCCGTCCGAATAGCGCACGCCGTTCTTCGCCAGATAGTAGGCGAAGTTAATCACGCCGATACCCAGGGTGCGACGACCCATCGCGCCGCGTTTGGCGGCCGGGATCGGATAGTCCTGATAGTCGAGCAGGGCGTCGAGCGCGCGCACCGCCAGGGTGGCCAGCTCTTCCAGATCGTCAAGGCTCTCAATCGCGCCAAGGTTAAACGCCGACAGGGTACAGAGCGCAATCTCGCCGTTTTCGTCGTTCACGTCTTCCAGCGGTTTGGTCGGCAGCGCGATCTCCAGGCAGAGGTTAGACTGGCGCACCGGCGCGATGCTGGCATCGAACGGGCTGTGGGTGTTGCAGTGGTCGACGTTCTGAATGTAGATACGACCGGTCGAGGCGCGCTCCTGCATCATCAGCGAGAAGAGATCGACCGCTTTGACGCGCTGCTTGCGGATGCTGCTGTCCTGCTCGTATTTGGTGTACAGGCGCTCAAACTCGTCCTGATCGGCAAAGAAGGCGTCATAAAGACCCGGCACGTCAGACGGGCTGAACAGGGTGATCTCTTCGCCTTTCAGCAGACGCTGATACATCAGCTTGTTGATCTGCACGCCGTAGTCCATGTGACGAACGCGGTTGCCTTCAACGCCACGGTTGTTTTTCAGCACCAGCAGGCTTTCGACTTCCAGATGCCACATCGGGTAGAACAGCGTGGCCGCGCCGCCGCGAACGCCGCCCTGCGAGCAGGATTTAACCGCCGTCTGGAAGTGCTTGTAAAACGGAATACAGCCGGTGTGGAAGGCTTCGCCGCCGCGGATCGGGCTGCCCAGCGCGCGGATGCGGCCGGCGTTGATACCGATACCGGCGCGCTGCGACACATATTTCACGATGGCGCTGGAGGTGGCGTTGATCGAGTCGAGGCTGTCGCCGCACTCGATCAGCACGCAGGAGCTGAACTGACGCGTCGGGGTGCGCACGCCAGACATGATTGGCGTCGGCAGGGAGATCTTGAAGGTGGAGATCGCATCGTAGAAGCGCTTGATATAGTCCATGCGCGTGTCACGCGGATAGCCGGAGAACAGGCAGGCCGCCACGAGGATGTAGAGGAACTGCGCGCTCTCGTAAATGTCGCCGGTAACGCGGTTCTGCGCCAGGTATTTGCCTTCGAGCTGCTTCACCGCCGCGTAGGAGAAGTTCATGTCGCGCCAGTGGTCGATAAAGCTGTCCATCTGCTCGAACTCTTCAACCGAGTAGTCTTCCAGCAGATGACGGTCATATTTGCCCATCTCCACCATGCGCACCACCTGATCATACAGCTTCGGCGGTTCAAACTGACCGTAAGCCTTTTTGCGCAGATGGAAAATCGCCAGGCGGGCAGCAAGGTACTGGTAGTCCGGCGCATCGCGCGAGATCAGGTCTGCTGCGGCCTTGATAATGGTTTCATGAATATCAGAGGTCCTGATGCCATCATAGAACTGAATATGGGAGCGCAGCTCAACCTGAGAAACAGAGACGTTGTTCAGTCCTTCAGCAGCCCAGTCGAGTACCCGGTGAATTTTATCGAGATCAATGCGTTCCTGGCGGCCATCGCGTTTAGTAACGAGCAGACTTTGATTCATGTCGCGTTATACCATCCGTAAGTGAAAAAGAGTCCCCTGTTTATTCACAGGGTTATTCAATGTGAATAATTCTGTGGATAAACACTATATATTGGGGGTCGGGAGAGATTAGGTAACAATATGGAGGTTATTCTAGTGTCCTGACGGCAGATAACAAGACAGAAAAATGATGGCTATGGGACTTGTATTTTGTGCGAAATTTCTTAACCCCGCGACTTATAAGGCCCGATCGCGTGTCAACTGCCGCGCTAAAAAATTGCAGATTTTGATCGACCGCTGATTTTTCGCACACCGTTGTGTTTTTTCCCGACAACCGACTAGCGGCGAAGCGGCAGAAGAGCAAAAAGCGGGCGGGCAGGGGAAGGCCGACGCGCAGCGAGCCTGCGCGCCGGAGAGATTACTTTTTAACGTGGCGGGTATGCACCATGTAGTTCACATCAACGCCGCGGCCCAGACGAAAGGCGTTGGTCAGCGGGTTGTAGTGCAGGCCGGTGATGTGCTGCTCGCGCAGCGCGGTCTCGTCGACCCAGCCCAGCAGCTCGGAAGGGCGGATAAACTTCTTCACGTCGTGCGTACCGCGCGGCACCATGCGCAGCACATATTCCGCGCCAAACACCGCCATCAGCCAGGCTTTGGGATTACGGTTAATGGTAGAGAAGAACACTTCGCCGCCCGGCTTCACCAGACGGGCGCAGGCATGAACCACCGAACGCGGATCCGGCACGTGCTCCAGCATCTCCATACAGGTCACCACATCATACTGGCCGGCAAAGGCCTCCGCGTGGTCTTCCACCGTCTGCTGCACGTAGTCGAGCGTTACGCCATTTTCCAGCGCGTGCAGGCGCGCGACCTGTAGCGGTTCCGCTCCCATATCCAGCCCGGTCACCTCTGCGCCTTCCCGCGCCATACTCTCCGCCAGGATGCCCCCGCCGCAGCCGACGTCCAGCACTTTTTTGCCGAACAGCCCGTTGCTGTGCTGCGCGATAAAGCCCAGTCGCAGCGGGTTAATGCGGTGCAGCGGCTTAAACTCGCCCTCCAGATCCCACCAGCGTGAAGCAACGGCCTCAAACTTAGCGATCTCCTGCGCATCGACGTTGGGCTGCGTTTCCTGCGGTTGTGCATTCATTGAATCATTACTCCAGACAAAATGTTGACTAAGTATAAACGCTTATTGCGCCCGGACGCACCTTTCAGGCAACAGGAAAAGCGCGTGAAAACGGTGGTTAACGTTCACCAGCGGGCTGGGGTGTGATATACTTTCGCACCTTTAAAATCCGGGCATATGTAGAGGGAAAGCGGCTCCATGAGCGACCTTGCAAGAGAAATTACACCGGTCAATATCGAAGAAGAGTTAAAAAGCTCCTATCTCGATTACGCCATGTCGGTCATCGTTGGCCGAGCCTTACCCGATGTTCGTGACGGCCTGAAGCCTGTCCACCGCCGCGTGCTCTACGCGATGAGCGAACTGGGTAACGACTGGAACAAACCCTATAAGAAATCCGCCCGTGTGGTCGGTGACGTTATCGGTAAATATCACCCGCACGGGGATTCCGCCGTTTACGATACCATCGTCCGCATGGCTCAGCCTTTCTCCCTGCGTTACATGCTGGTGGACGGACAGGGTAACTTCGGCTCCGTCGACGGCGACTCCGCCGCGGCGATGCGTTATACCGAAGTACGTATGTCGCGTATCGCGCACGATTTGCTGGCTGACCTGGAAAAAGAGACCGTCGACTTCGTTCCGAACTATGACGGCACCGAGCAGATCCCTGAAGTTCTGCCGACCAAAATCCCTAACCTGCTGGTGAACGGTTCTTCCGGTATCGCCGTAGGGATGGCGACCAATATTCCGCCGCACAACCTGACGGAAGTGATTAACGGCTGCCTCGCCTATATCGACGATGAAGACATTAGCGTCGAAGGGCTGATGGAGCACATCCCCGGTCCGGACTTCCCGACGGCGGCGATTATCAATGGCCGTCGCGGCATTGAAGAGGCGTACCGCACCGGACGCGGCAAGATCTATATCCGCGCGCGCGGCGAAGTGGAAACCGATGCCAAAACCGGCCGCGAAACCATCGTGGTGCACGAGATCCCCTATCAGGTCAACAAAGCGCGCCTGATCGAGAAAATCGCGGAACTGGTAAAAGAGAAGCGCGTCGAGGGCATCAGCGCGCTGCGCGATGAGTCAGACAAAGACGGCATGCGCATCGTGATCGAAGTGAAGCGCGATGCGGTCGGCGAGGTGGTGCTCAACAACCTCTACTCGCTGACGCAGTTGCAGGTGTCGTTCGGCATCAACATGGTGGCGCTGCATCAGGGCCAGCCGAAGATCATGACGCTGAAGGAGATCCTTGAGGCCTTCGTTCGTCATCGTCGTGAAGTCGTGACGCGCCGCACCATTTTTGAACTGCGCAAAGCGCGCGATCGCGCGCACATCCTTGAAGGCCTGGCGATTGCGCTGGCTAACATCGATCCCATCATCGAGCTGATCCGCCGCGCGCCTAATCCGGCAGAAGCGAAAGCGGGCCTGCTGGCGCAGTCGTGGGAGCTGGGCAACGTCGCCGCCATGCTGGAGCGCGCGGGCAATGACGCCGCGCGTCCGGAGTGGCTGGACGAAGAGTTCGGCATCCGCGACGGCCAGTATTACCTGACCGAACAGCAGGCGCAGGCGATCCTCGACCTGCGTCTGCAAAAGCTCACCGGCCTTGAGCATGAAAAACTGCTCGATGAGTACAAAGAGCTGCTGGAGCAGATTGCCGAGCTGCTGAATATCCTGATGAACGCCGAGCGTCTGATGGAAGTGATCCGTGAAGAGCTGATCGCCATGCGCGACCAGTTTGGCGATAACCGTCGCACCGAGATCACCGCCAACAGCGCCGACATCAATATTGAAGACCTGATTAACCAGCAGGATGTGGTGGTCACGCTGTCGCATCAGGGCTACGTGAAATATCAGCCGCTGTCTGATTATGAAGCGCAGCGCCGCGGCGGCAAAGGCAAGTCGGCAGCGCGCACCAAAGACGAAGACTTTATCGATCGTCTGCTGGTGGCCAACACCCACGATACCATCCTCTGCTTCTCCAGCCGCGGCCGTCTCTACTGGATGAAGGTCTATCAGCTGCCGGAAGCGAGCCGTGGCGCGCGTGGTCGGCCGATTGTTAACCTGCTGCCGCTACAGCCTGACGAGCGCATCACCGCTATTCTGCCGGTGCGTGAATACACCGAAGGCTTCAATATCTTTATGGCGACCGCCAGCGGCACCGTGAAGAAAACGGCGCTTCAGGAGTTCAGTCGTCCGCGCAGCGCGGGCATTATCGCCGTGAACCTGCGTGAAGATGACGAGCTGATCGGCGTAGCGCTGACCAACGGCAACGACGAAGCGATGCTGTTCTCTCAGGCCGGTAAAGTGGTGCGCTTTGCAGAAAGCGCCGTCCGCGCCATGGGCCGCACCGCCTCAGGCGTGCGCGGCATCAAGCTGGCGGAAGGCGATCGCGTTGTATCGCTGATCGTGCCGCGCGAAGAGGGCGCCATCCTTACCGTGACGCAGAACGGCTACGGCAAGCGCACCGCGATTAGCGAGTACCCAACCCGTTCGCGTGCGACGCAGGGCGTTATCTCGATCAAAGTGACCGAGCGTAACGGACCGGTGATCGGCGCGGTGCAGGTGGTCGACAGCGATCAGATCATGATGATTACCGATGCCGGGACGCTGGTTCGTACCCGCGTCTCCGAGGTAAGCATTGTAGGTCGTAACACGCAGGGCGTTATCCTGATCCGTACCGCGGAAGATGAGAACGTGGTCGGCCTGCAACGCGTTGCGGAGCCGGTGGAAGAGGAAGAGCTGGACGCCATCGACGGCAGCGTAGCGGAAGGCGAAGAAGACATCGCGCCGGAAGTGGACGCTGAAGACGACGCGCCTGAGGCGGACGAAGAGGAGTAATTCCTCGACGCGTCAGGCCAACGCCGCCACGGAAGGCGGCACTGATTTTTACGGCAGGAAAGGGCGACCCGACCTGCCGTCGCTTTTTGCGGCGCGGCTCGCTAAGCGCAGAAGCTGACTGGCTTTTCTTGCCTGATAAAGCTAGTGTAATGAGCATCCTGAAGCCAGCCCGCCCTTAACCTTGCCGTAGTGAGTTTCCCTTGAAATATCTGGTCTCTTTCCGAACCACGCTGCGTATCTCACGCTACCTGTTCCGCGCGCTGGCGCTGCTGCTGTGGACGCTGGGCGCGGTGCTGACGACGTTTTTTATCATCAGCGTGCTGCATGACAAAGAAAACAGCGTCCGGCAGGAGTTTGCCAGCAACTACGGTCAGGCTGAATGGTATGTGCGGCACTCTGCCGACGTCATGCGCGAGCTGAAATACATCACAGAAAACCGGCTGACCAGCACCAGCAGCGGTCTTGATATGCTCAAGGGCGTGATGCCGGGCAAATCGACGCTGCCGCAGTTTACCCCGCTGTTTTCTGACGGCGACTGCTCGTCGATGAGCAACACCTGGCGCAATTCCCTCGATTCGCTCAGCTACTACATCAACTACTGGAAAAGCAATTTCGCCTCGGCCTACGAGCTGAATCGCGTGTTCTTTATTGGCGGCGAGAGTCAGTGTCTGGCGGACTTCACTATCGGCAGCAGCAATGTCGATCGCGAGCGCAGTCTGAAAGCGCTGCGCGAGCGGGTGCTTGGCTATCGCAACGGCAACGATGAAGAGCGGCGCAATCCGCTTTACTGGGTCAACGCCAGCACGCAGCCCGGCGTCGGCACCTTTTACATGATGATGCCGGTCTATGTCGCCAATAAACTTCAGGCGCTGCTGGGCGTTGAGCAGAATATTCGGCTGGATGAGTTTATCCAGCCGGGCAGCCTGCCGGTGGTCGCCACCATTACGGATGAAAATAATCGCCCGCTGCTGACGTCGCGGCGCGGCGGCGCCGGTTTCTCGCTGGCGAATCTGCCGGACGATAAAACCTGGTTCGGCTATCTCGACGGCTATCGCCAGCTGGTGCTGAAAAAACCGCTGCCGCCGTCGGATCTGAATGTGGTCTGGTCGGTTTCGACCAGCGTGCTGGTCGATCAGCTCAAGCTGATGATTATCAATGCGCTACTGCTCAATCTGTTAAGCGCCATCCTGCTCTTTACCCTGGCCTGGCTGTTTGAACGCCGGATGTTTTTGCCTGCGGAAGAGAATGCGCACCGGCTGGAAGAGCACGAGCAGTTCAACCGCAAAATCGTGGCGTCAGCGCCGGTGGGGATCTGTATTCTGCGCACCAGCGACGGCACCAATATTCTGAGCAATGAGCTGGCGCATAACTACCTGACGCTGCTGACGCAGGAAGATCGCCAGCGCCTCAACGAAATCATCGGCGGCCAGCAGGTCAACTTTGTCGATGTGCTGACCGGCACCAATACCAACCTGCAAATTAGCTTTGTCCATTCGCGCTATCGTAATGAGAATGTGGCTATCTGCGTGCTGGTGGACGTCTCCGCGCGCGTGCGTATGGAGCAGTCGCTACAGGAGATGGCGCAGGCGGCGGAACAGGCCAGCCAGTCAAAATCGATGTTCCTGGCGACCGTAAGCCACGAACTGCGCACCCCGCTGTACGGCATTATCGGCAACCTTGATCTGCTTCAGACCAAACAGCTGCCGAAAGGCGTCGATTCGCTGGTGACGGCGATGAATAACTCGTCGAGCCTGCTGTTAAAAATCATCAGCGACATCCTCGATTTCTCGAAAATCGAATCCGAACAGCTGAAAATCGAGCCGCGTCCTTTCTCGCCGCGCGAGGTGATTACGCATATCGCCGGCAACTATCTGTCACTGGTCATGAAAAAGCGGCTCACGCTCTACTGCTTTATCGAACATGACGTGCCGCTGGCGCTGGACGGCGATCCGCTGCGGCTACAGCAGGTCATCTCCAACCTGCTGAATAACGCGATTAAGTTCACGCATACCGGCTGCATTATCCTGCACGCCTATGTCAAAGAGGGCTATCTGGCGTTTCGCATTCGGGATACCGGCGTGGGGATCCCGGCCAGAGAGATTACGCGTCTGTTTGACCCCTTCTTCCAGGTGGGCAACGGCGTACAGCGCAACTTTCAGGGCACCGGGCTGGGCCTGGCGATTTGTGAAAAGCTGACCAATATGATGGATGGCGATATCGAGGTGGATTCCGAGCCGGGCATGGGCAGCCAGTTTATCGTGCGCATCCCCATCTATAACGGCCAGCAGCCCGCGCCGCCGCTGCTCGACGGGCTGCATGAAAAAAACATCTGGATCGATATGCGTAACGACTATCTCGCCGACTTTATTACGCGCGATCTGCATCAGCAGGGGATTCAGGCGCTGCCTTACAGGGGCGCGGCAGGCAGCGACGACGTGTTACTCACCGACTATGAGCAGGAAACCGAGCAGCCGCTGCGCGCGGTGATTGAGTTCAGCGGCGCGCATATTGATATGCCGCGTGAAATCGCGCCGGGACGCTGGGTGCACAGCACCGCTTCGCTGCATGAGCTGCCGACCCTGCTGGCGCGCATCTACCGCATCGATATTCAGAGCGATACCGCAGCAAGCCTGGCGCTGCCGGTGCCGACCGAAGAGGTGATCAGCAACGACGATATTATGATCCTGATTGTCGACGATCATCCTATCAACCGCATGCTGCTGTCGGAGCAGCTTGGCACGCTAGGCTATCAGGTGAAAACCGCGCAGGACGGCGTCGATGCGCTGAACGTGATCAGCCGCAGCGAGATCGACATTGTGCTCAGCGATGTCAATATGCCCAATATGGATGGTTATCGTCTGACACAGCGCCTGCGCCAGCTTGGTCACGTGTTCCCGGTAATCGGCGTCACGGCAAACGCGCTGGCGGAAGAGAAACAACGCTGTATGGAAGCCGGTATGGATAACTGTTTGTCGAAGCCGGTTACGCTGGATGTATTGAAAACTACGCTGGCCGTTTACGCCGAGCGAGTGAGAAAAGCGCGGGAAGGGTAGAAGAAAAGGAGGCGGCGCGACAGCGCCGCCTGACCGGTAATTACTCTTTGTCCACCTGAGTGGCGCTGACTGACGACAGGTAGTTCAGCAGAGCGATGTCGTTATCCACGCCCAGTTTCATCATCGCCGACTTCTTCTGGCTGCTGATGGTTTTGATGCTGCGGTTCAGTTTTTTGGCAATTTCCGTTACCAGGAAACCTTCCGCGAACAGACGCAGGACTTCACTCTCTTTCGGCGACAGACGCTTATCGCCGTAACCACCGGCACTGATTTTCTCCAGCAGCTTCGCCACGCTTTCCGGCGTGTACTTTTTGCCTTTTTGCAGCGCGGCCAGCGCTTTCGGCAGATCGGTCGGCGCGCCCTGTTTCAGGACGATGCCTTCGATGTCCAGATCCAGCACGGCGCTGAGGATAGCCGGGTTATTGTTCATGGTCAGAACGATAATCGACAGATCCGGGTAGTGGCGTTTAATGTACTTAATCAACGTGATGCCATCGCCATATTTCTCACCCGGCATAGAGAGATCGGTGATCAGGACGTTAGCATCAAGTTTTGACAGGCTGTTAATCAGTGCTGTTGAGTCTTCGAACTCACCTACAACGTTGACCCATTCAATTTGTTCCAGAGACTTTCGGATACCGAAAAGAACAATTGGATGGTCATCGGCAATAATTACATTTAAGTTATTCATCTTATTGGTTACCTTGCTGCAGCAGTTCATTGACGTAAGCGTCAATGTTACTGGTGGTATTTGTAATGTTTGAATCGTCACATGCTTTGATGTGCAGTTCTAACTCTTCACAAAGCTGTTTACCCGGCGTCAGGTTAAGCATGGCAAACACGCCTTTCAGGCGATGCGCTGTCTGAGCAAGCATGGCGTAGTCCTTTTCCGCTGACTCAGTATACAGTCTCTTTACATCAGGCGGTACTGTCTCGGTAAACAGCTGGAAATAGCCGCCGCTGAGTAGCGGAGTAATTTCCTCGTCTTCTGTATGCTCTTCCGTTGAATCATGGGCCAGTTGTTTCTCAATCAGGGCCAGCAGCGCATCCTGAAGCGCATTGCTGAGATTGAAGTTGACCCGGTATTGCCGATCGTTTAGCGCATGATGACCCAGCTCATCCTCCGCCAGCAGCAGCGCCCAGCCGCTCATCCTGGCGGGATCGTCGGTCACCAGTACGTCATGTTCCTGGCCTGACAGCCGTTCTTCAGGGGTCAGGCAGCGAGCGCCCCAGTTCTCAAGGTGGCGACAGACGATTTTATGCACGTCCTCTACGGCAATCTCAATCAGCGCGGTGACGCCGTCCAGCAGCTTTTCTTCTCTCTCTTCCGGCTGAGGCTCCAGCGCCAGCGGCAGCTGAATGTTATAGCGCGTGCCGATGTCGGCTTTAGCGATAATGTCGAGGCTGCCGCCCATCTGCTTACACAGCTGTTTGCACAGGAAAAAGGCCATGCCCGACGCCTGACCGTAACGATCCTGGCTGGTTTCGCCAAGGAAAGGAAAATCGACGTTCGCCAGTTCGTCAACGCTCAAGCCTGCGCCGGTATCGACCAGCTCAATCAGCAGCCGATCCGGACGCGCCTCGTCGGCGCTTGCCGTTAGCGAAATCTTGCCCCAGCGCGTGGTGGTCAGCGCATAGTGCATAAGCGTCGCGAGCACTTTGCGCAGCGCGCGTCGGTCGCCGAAGCGCTGCTCATCGTTGGGTTGCTGATTGTTCACCACCAGCGACAGACCTTTGCGACGCAGCAGCGGCAGGCTTTCCAGCGCGATCTCATCCAGCAGCTCTTGCAGATTGAACACGCTGGCGTCAGGCGACCAGTCATGCGCTTCCAGTCGGTTAAGCAGCACGATGTCGTCCACCAGCCGCGCCAGGCTCTGGCTCTCGTCCAGCACGTCGAGCACGGTTTCATCTTCATCGCGCTGGCTAAGCTGCACCAGCTGCGCCACCATTTTTTCCAGCGGGCGATTAAGCGCGTGGCCAAGATTGTGCAGCAGCTGTTGCCGCATCTGGTGGTTGCGATCCAGCACCTGCTGCGCCTTTTGCAGCTTTTTGTTAACCAGCAGCTCGCGATCCTGATCGCGCATCAAAAACAGCTGCGTATGGGGCGACAGCACGCTGCGGGCGTGGCGAATCTCATACACTTCGTTGTTAATGGTGGCCTGCAAGACGCCCTGATGCTGGTCAGACATATTAATGATCTTTTGCAGATTCAGATGCGGCAAAAGATGTTCTGCGATTTTGTTGCTGAGAATGGTGCGGTTGCTGGCGAAGTCATACACCAGCAGGCCAACCGGCAGGCTGGCGACAATCTCTTCATTCAGCACGCGCAGCGAATCCAGCTCGGCGCTCTGGTTTTCGCTGGGGCGCAGCGACTGCTGACGCAGCAGCGTCATACCGGCGAAAGAGAGCAAAAACAGCAGCAGGTTAACCAGCAGCGGCCACAGCAAATTATGCAGCGTATCCAGCATCAGGCTGGTCAGCGGCACGCGGTACACCAGCTGTAGCGGCGTGCTTGGCAGCGTGGCGGCAATCTCCAGATCGGGATTCACGATGGCAATCTGAGTGCTTTCGCCTGTTTCCTGGTCGTTAGTGGCCGGCAGCGCCGCGTCCTGACGCAGCTGAAAATTCTCTAGCGGCATATTCTGCGGGATCAGATCGTTGATCGGCAGATCGAAAGCCACTACCGTGGCCAGATGGCCCGGCTGGTTAAAGGTGGTGCGCAGCGTAAAATAGTGATCGTTCTGAAAAGCGAAGTGGCGCAGCGGCGAGAAACTTTCGCGCTCGTCCAGCGCGTTGGCCTGTTGCAGCATCTCGGCGCGACGGCTGTCTACCAGCGAGCTGATAGCGCTCTCTTTATAGCGCGTGGCCATATCCTTCAGCGGCAGCGTCGAGATCATAATCAGGCTGTTATCCTGACCGTTCAGGAAATACATCGACCAGGTGGGATTCTCTGCGCCCCACAGCGTATCCAGGTAGTTCGACATGCGCAGGGTCATATCGAGCGTGCTGCTGTCGTGCGAACCAAAAATCAGCGCTTCGGTTTTGCGCCGGGTTTTCTCCAGATAGTAGACGTCCGGGCGCAGCCGGGTTTCTTGCAGGCTGCTATCAGGCGGGCTTCCCGCCGCGCTGGTGGCAAGATTTTCATAGATTTGCCAGGTCGCGAAACGGTAGGCGTCAATGCGCTTCTGCGTCGCCCGCGCCAGATCGGTCATGGCATAGCGCTTTTCCATCAGCCAGGCGTTGACCGAGTTATGCACCATAAAGCCCAGCGCCAGCAGCAGCACCAGATTAAAAATCACAAAAAAGCGGGTGACATTGCCGGATGTCAGCGGGAACTTATACAACATAGCGTCTCAGGCACCTGAAATCATCGCGCAACCAGTCTGGCACTGGCGGCCACAGCCAACAGCAGCAGCGCGATGAGCAGAAAGGCACCGCTGAGGCTCAGCCATTGAGAAATAAAGCCGATTAAGGCCGGACCTGAGAGAATACCCGCATATCCCAGCGTTGTCATGGCTGAAATCGCCAGGTTCGAGGGCATATCTCGTTGATTACCGACGGCATTGAACAGCATGGGCACTGTGTTGGACAGACCAAAGCCAACCAGCAGGAAGGCGAGCAGAGCCACCTGCGGCCAGGGCAGCCAGACCGCCAGCGCCAGACCGGCCGCTGCCGTCAACGCCCCGGTCAGCATTACCGGGAAGCGGCCAAAGCGGTGAATGATACGATCGCCGCTGAGACGGCCCAGCGTCATCGCCACCGAAAAGATGGCATAGCCCAGTCCGGCGTGCGCGGTAGACATGGCCGGGTTTTGTAGCAGCAGCAGCGCGCCCCAGTCGAGCACCGCGCCTTCAGCAAGAAACAGAATAAAACAGAGCAGGCCGAGAAAGGCGACAAAGCCGCGCGGCACCACCAGCCAGGGCTGATCGGGCTGATGCAGACGCTCGCTCATTAACGTGGGAAAACTGGCGGCTAACAGCAGCAGCATCAGGATGGCGATGACCGCGACCGACATCAGCGGCGACAGGTTCAGGGTGAGCAGCAGGCTGACGGCGCCCGCGCCGAGAATACCGCCCAGGCTAAAGAAGCCGTGAAAGCCCGACATCATAGGTTTCTGCGCGGCTTTTTCCACTTCGACCGCCTGCACGTTCATCGCCACGTCAAGCATGCCCAGACCGGCGCCGAACACCATTAGCGCGGCGGCCATCATCCACATCTCATTTAGCGTCGCCAGCAGCGGCAGCATGGCCAGAATCACCAGCGTAGAGTAGAACATAACCCGACGGCAGCCAAAGCGGCCCACCAGCGCGCCGGTCACCGGCATCGCCGCCAGCGAACCCATTCCCAGGCAGAGCAGAAGCCCGCCCAGCGCCGCGCCGCTGAGGGCTAAACGCTGGCTGGCGAACGGCACCAGAGGTGCCCAGGAGGACATGCCGAGACCGGCAATAAGAAAAACGATGCGAGTTCCCTGACTGACACGAGAAGGCAGTTTACGGGATGGTGCGGCGTCCAGTGCGGTCATAGTGTTATTCATAAGTATTAAAGCGACGAAGTGTAGCATCAAAGCCGTAGCCGCACGCGCTGCGAATAGAGGACCGCGGGTGACGGATCGCCGGAAAAGCGCGCATTCTAGCGGTTTTTACCCGGTTGTTTAACTTTTCCAGAACTTTCCTGGCAATAATCTGAAAAGTCCCTAAACACTTAACACAAATTTTTGCGCTCTCTGCGAACAACCATCAGCGGGCGACAGGGGAAGCCAGGCGCTGTCAGGCGCGGCGCTGGCGCAGGCGGGTTATCGATCGCTGTCGCGATAACGCGATGATAGTTTAACCAGTTTTTAGGCGGGCAAATTTATAGCGGGCAAGGCACCAGAGCGAAATAAACTCAACGGCAGAAAACGAAGCGGTTTATTTCCGTGATAAATTAAATACTGGGTAATTTATTAAATAAATTAACGCGAAGAGGAATAGCTGGCGAATTATGTCAGCGATGACCGCATCAAATTAATTCAGGAAAGGTATATCGATTTATGTAGTCAGGAGAGGGCGCGTTCAGGGCAAAAAAAAAGCCGGACAAACATGTCCGGCGGGAATTAGGGTAAACATCTCATTCGGGGTGAATGAAGGTAATAATGAAATAAATGATGATAGCGGGATCTATTGTATTCCCGTATGACAGATATGTTTTATCATTCAGTGCTGAAGTAAACTGCACCTCAACCATATGAAAATAAACAATTAAAATTCCATTTGATATTTTGTGCGATATTTTTTACCGATATGTGCTGATTATTAGTTCCGCAATTTTTACATCTGGAAATAACTGTTTCGCACTTTGAAACAGTTTCGGAAATTTCGTAGCATTTTCGTGATGGCTTATTGCTCTTTATAAAATAACAATGGCTTGCCGGCTGAATTTTTAAGCGTTCAGTTTGCAGTGGCAAAAATAAGGCACATAACAACAGAGGGTAAAAAAATGAAACGTCGCGTTCTCTCCCTGATGATCCCTGCGCTGCTGGTTGCAGCAGGCTCTGCCAGCGCAGCGGAAATTTATAACAAAGATGGCAACAAATTAGACCTGTTCGGTAAAGTTGATGGTCTGCACTATTTCTCAGATAACGATGGCAATGACGGCGATCAGTCCTACCTGCGCTTCGGCTTTAAAGGCGAAACCCAGATTTCCGAGCAGCTGACCGGTTACGGCCAGTGGGAATATCAGGCGGCGCTGAACACGGCTGAAAGCGAAGGCACCGCCAATAGCTTTACCCGCGTGGGCTTCGCCGGTATCAAATTCGGCGATGCGGGCTCTTTCGACTACGGTCGTAACTACGGCGTAGCCTATGACATCGGCGCATGGACCGACGTTCTGCCAGAATTCGGCGGCGACACCTATGGCGCGGACAACTTTATGTTCCAGCGCGGCAACGGCATGGCGACCTACCGCAACTCGAATTTCTTTGGTCTGGTGGACGGCTGGAACTTCGCCGTTCAGTATCAGGGCAAAAACGACAACCCAAGCCGCGAAACCTCTGGGCGTAGCGTACTGGGCGAGAACGGCGACGGCTGGGGTCTGAGCACCACTTACGATCTTGGCTCTGGCTTCGGTATCGGCGCGGCAATGTTCCAGTCTGACCGTACCAACAACCAGAACGGCGCATCGCCGGGTATCCTGGGTCGCGGCGACAAGGCCGAAGTGTACACCGGCGGCCTGAAATATGACGCCAATAACATCTACCTGGCCGCTATGTACAGCCGCTCTTTCAACGCAACGCGCTTCGGCTCGACTGATGATGCGGTGTACGGCTACGCTGATAAAGCGGATAACTGGGAACTGGTTGCGCAGTATCAGTTCGACTTCGGCCTGCGTCCGTCTCTGGCATTCGTGACCTCACGCGGCACCGACGTGCAGAACTGGGGCAAGCAGAACCTGAAAAAATATGTTGATGTGGGCGCGACCTATTACTTCAACAAAAACATGTCGACCTATGTTGATTACCAGATCAACCTGATGGACGACAATGACTTCACCGACGCGGCCGGCATCAACACCGATGACACCGTGGCGCTGGGTCTGGTTTATCAGTTCTAAACCCGTCAGGAGCGTAGCCTGTGGGCTACGCTCCCGTTAGTCCTGTCGCCGCCAGCGCGGCGGCCCAGTCCGCTGTTACTCTCTCCGCCCGTTGCCTCAACTGCGCCTGCACGATAGTCCCTTCCGCCAGCAGCATAATCTGACCGTTTTCTCGCGCGCCTTTTCTGGCAGCCTGGGCGCAATGACCTTCGCCATCTTTCGCCTGCGTCCCTTAATCAGCGCGCAGAGCTCAGGCCGGCGATCGCCCGGTTCGGCGCTGGCCTTGATAACAGCGCAGCCGCAAGTCGCCAGTCTCTGATCGGCCGACCTGCTGGCGCATTGGTAGCGAAACGGCGCAGGAGCGCGAGGCGGTGGAGGCTTTTCTTCGTCGAAAGGCGACAGAGAGCGGGATGACCGACCGATTAACACATTACCGATGCGGCAAAACACCTCGCTGACGGTGTGTTTCGCCTGTGAGCGGCGGCAGCGGGTTTTGCTGCTATGGCAATGAGAAAGGGCGTTTCGGCGCTGACGCTCAGATACTGGAACGCTTCGCCTGTATCAACGAGCTGCCGATGGCAGCCAGCGAACCTCTTTATCGCTGGCCGCTCGCCAGAGGCCCGGATGGGCAGCCGGGACTCAGCGAGCTGAACCGGTAAATTTGCGCGTGGCCTGCGCCACAGGTTTTGCATTTGAGGGCAGCGACGGCGCGCCGCCCTCAAATGCCGTTCCCGCCAGCGTAAAGGCGGAAAAACTCAGCCACTGACGCCATGAATCTTCTTGCGCTGTTTTAGCCATGCTGCATCTCCCGAAAATAGATTCGGGTTAAACCGTGCAGCATTCATGCCAGTCTGAAGGCTCTCACAGCCACGGATTTGCTGCGGAGTTTGCTACACTGCCGCTGCTTTTTGGTGCAGGCTGCTCAACGCTGGCGCGTTGCGCTCCAGGCAAGACGCTTTTGCCGCCGCTGTTGCAGCAGTTTACCGAGGCTGAAAATAAATACGCCCGCGATAAGGGTCAGAAGTAGCCAGGTCATAGAACCTCCTGTTATCAGCTGATACAGCTGCCGATATTGCGTGATGAAAAGAGCGCAGACAACTTACTTTTGGTTAATTTACTGACTGGTTATGCTTTGTTTCAGGCTGGAATAAAGCGTTACAGATGAGGGAAAGATGCAAAACTGGAAGATTCCACTGTTGATAGCGGCGAGCTGGGTTTTAAGCGCCTGTGATAGCGCGACGCCGCAGCAAAACATGGTGCTGGAAGGCAAAACCATGGGGACGGTATGGCGCGTGACGCTGGCAGGCGTTGACAGCGCGCGTAAAGCGGCACTGCAACAGGCGATTCAACAGCAGCTTGACGCCGACGACCAGACGCTTTCCACCTGGAAACCCGATTCGGTGCTGTCACGGTTTAACCGCTATCAGGGCGAAGCCCCGCAGCCGATCAGCGCTGACATGGCAGATATTGTCACCGAAGCGCTGCGTATCGGCGCAAAAACCGGCGGCGCGATGGATATTACCGTCGGTCCGCTGGTTAACCTGTGGGGCTTTGGCCCGACCAGACAACCGGCGCACAGCCCAACGGATACGCAAATTGCCGCAGCGAAAGCGCTGACAGGATTACAGCACCTGCGGGTGATTCAGACGGTCGAGGGGCAGTGGCTTCAGAAAGATCTGCCTGGACTCTATGTCGATCTCTCTACCATGGGAGAGGGCTATGCCACCGATCATCTGGCGCGCCTGATGGAGCGGGAAGGGATTAACAACTATCTGGTGTCCGTCGGGGGAGCGGTCTTGAGCCGGGGAGAGAACGCGCAGGGCCAGGGCTGGCGCGTGGCGATTCAGAAACCGACCGACAGTGAAAATGCCGTACAGGCGCGCGTGAATTTGCAGGGGCATGGCATCAGCACGTCAGGCAGCTATCGCAACTATTATGAACTGGACGGCAAGCGCATCTCACACGTCATCGATCCCGCCACCGGGCGGCCCATTGAGCACAAGCTGGTTTCCGCCACCGTGATTGCCACCACGGCGCTGGAAGCCGACGGCTGGGATACTGGGCTGATGGTGCTGGGCAGCGAGAAGGCGAAGGCGCTGGCGCGCCAGCAGCATCTGGCGGTCTACCTTATTAGTAAAGAGGGCGATAAGTTTGTCAGCTGGATGTCACCACAATTTTCTGCTTTTCTCATCGACAGTAAGTAAAGAGAAGTAAGGAGAGAGTATGCTGGATCTGTTTAGTGACGAAGCGCCCTGGCAGGAGCCGCTGGCTGAAGGGGCGGTGATCCTGCGCCGCCGCGCGCGTGAAGCGGCGCCGGATCTGATAGCGGCTATTCTGGCGGTGGCGCAGCAAAATCCGTTTCATCATCGCATTACGCCGGGCGGCCACCGGATGTCGGTCGCCATGACCAACTGCGGCGACTTCGGCTGGTCAAGCGATTCGCGCGGCTATCAGTATAGCGAGCAGGATACGGAGAACGGCCGCAAATGGCCGCCAATGCCGGCCCTGTTTCGTCAGCTGACGATCGACTGCGCGCGCGAGGCGGGTTTCCCTGGCTTTAATCCTGATGCCTGCCTGATTAATCGCTACGAGCCAGGGGCAAAGCTGACGCTGCATCAGGACAAAGATGAAAAGGATTTACGTCAGCCGATCGTTTCCGTTTCGCTGGGGCTGCCGGCGGTGTTCCAGTTTGGCGGCTTTGAACGCGGCGACGCCACCCAGCGCGTGCTGCTGGAACATGGCGATGTCGCGGTATGGGGCGGGCCGTCGCGCCTGCGCTATCACGGTATCCTGCCGCTTAAACCCGGCGTCCATCCGCAGGCTGGGGCGTTTCGCTACAACCTGACCTTCCGCCGCGCCTTCTGAGCGCGGCGTCATTGCGAATAACTATTGCTATCATTTCGCATCGCTTTAAACTGCTGGCTGCTTTCCTGACTGCTGGACTTTTTTATGGCGTTGCTCAAGGTTGTTTTTAGCCAGTATCGCTGGCCTTTCACGGGCGTCATCCTGCTGACGCTGCTCAGCGCCGTGCTCGGCATTGCCATGATTGCCTATATCAACAGTGAAATGATTGCGGCCATCAATACCTCTTTTTCTGTTCTGCCGGAGTTTTTGCTACAGCTGGCGCTGCTGATGGCGGTGACGCTCGCTTCACAGCTGGCGCTGACGCAGCTGGGTCACCATTTTGTCTGGCGGCTGCGCGGCGAGTTTATTAAACGCATTCTTGATACCCGCATCGAGCGGCTGGAACAGATTGGCAACGCCCAGCTGCTGGCCGGGCTGACCAGCGATATTCGCGCCATTACCATTGCTTTTGTACGCCTGCCGGAGCTGATTCAGGGCATTATCATTACCCTCGGCTCGGCTGTTTACCTCGCCTGGCTGTCGCCGAAAATGCTGCTGGTCTCCAGCCTGTGGATGGCGGTTACGCTGGTGGGGGGCTGGCTGCTGGTGTCGCGCGTTTATCGTCATATGGCGAAGCTGCGCGAAGTAGAAGACGATCTTTATCGTGACTTTCAGACCATAACAGAAGGGCGCAAAGAGCTGCACCTGAACCGCGAACGCGCCCAGCTGATTTACGAAACGGTGTATCAGGAGGACGCGAAATCCTACCGTCACCATATTGTGCGCGCCGATACCTATCACCTCAGCGCGGTGAACTGGTCGAACATTATGACGCTTGGCGCGATTGGCATGGTGTTTTTTATGGCCAACAGCCTGGGCTGGGCGAATACGGCGGTGGCGGCGACCTTTTCGCTGACGCTGTTGTTTCTGCGCACGCCGCTGCTGTCGGCGGTCGGCGCGCTGCCGACGCTGCTCAGCGCTCAGGTGGCGTTTCGTAAACTCAACGCCTTCGACCTGACCCCGTGGCAGGAGGGCTTCCATACGCTGCCGCCGTTACAGGAGTGGCGCACGCTGGAACTGCGCGACGTCAGGTTCCATTACGGACAGAATGGCTTCGAAGTGGGTCCGATTAACCTGACGATACGGCGTGGCGAACTGATATTTCTGATTGGCGGCAACGGCAGCGGCAAGTCCACCCTGGCGATGCTGCTGACGGGGCTGTATCAGCCCCATTCCGGTAGTCTGCTGCTTGACGGCAAGCCGATCGGCGCAGAGGAACTCGACCACTGGCGTAAACACTTCTCCGCCGTCTTTACCGACGTTCACCTGTTTGATCGCCTGATTGGGCGCGAAGGCGCACCGGCTAATCCTGCGCTGGTGCAGGCGTGGCTGGAACGGCTGAAAATGCAGGATAAGCTAAAGATTGAGGGCAATAAAATCCTTAATCTGCAACTGTCAAAAGGGCAGAGCAAGCGCGTCGCGCTGCTGCTGGCAGCGGCAGAAGAGCGCGATATTCTGCTACTGGACGAGTGGGCAGCCGATCAGGACCCGCACTTCCGTCGCGTGTTTTATCGCGAACTGCTGCCGTGGTTGCAGGCGTCGGGCAAAACCGTGTTCGCCATTAGCCACGATGATAACTATTTTACCCATGCCGATCGTCTGCTGGAGATGCGCGAAGGCAAGCTCAGCGAGCTAACCGGACGCGAACGTGAAATGGCGACGCTGGATGCGGTGCAGCGCACCGAGGTGGCTTATCAGCAGAGCGAAAAAGCTTAGCGGAAAGAGGCACTGGCCTTTGCTTTGCGGCTGACGCTAAGATGAACATCAGCAAAAACAGCGGTTTTTGCTTCCCTGGAATTTTCTGTCGTCTTGTGTTTATACCGGCTTAGCCCCCTTGCTAAGCCGGTTTTTTATTGCCTGAAATCGGGTGCGTCAGCACGGTCAACACGCGATCCGCCTCCAGCTGAAAGCTCGCTTCCAGCCGCGTCCCCTGGGTAAACACCGGGCTAAACGTCTGATTCAGACAGAGCACGGCCGTTTGCGCCGTTAAATCAGCCTCCAGCAGGCTGGCCTGATGAAAATCCATGGGCTGATGCAGCTGCGGCCAGAGCGCCTTGTACAGGCTCTCTTTCAGCGAAAACAGCAGAGTTGCGGCCTGAGGGAAGGGCAGCGGCAGCGAGCGCAGCCGCGCTTGTTCTTTCTCGCTCATCAGCATCGCGGCGGTCTCTTCTGCGGTGCGCGCGCTCATGATCGTTTCAATATCGACGCCAACGCAGAGCGGCTGGCGCGTAACGGCCAGCGCCACCGCTCCCTCGGTATGCGAGAGCGAGGCCTGTATGCCCGACGGCCAGCGCGGCGATCGATCGCTGTGATTCTGCAACTGAAAATCGGGGATAGCGTACAGACGCATGACTTCGCGCGTCAGCCAGCGGCTGGCAAGAAACTCGGCGCGCCGCTTTTTTACCGCCTGCTGTAGAGCAGATGGCAGCGGCAGATGCCAGGCCAGGCTGAGCGGGTCGTGATACAGATTCACATCGAAGCGCGCCTGCGCCAGTAGCAGTTCGCCATGGCGCACAGACGCGGAAGTGATAAAACCGCCTTCAGGAGGCGGCAGAACGGGGTTTAAGACATTCATGCGGTTTCGCAGCGGGGCTCGTAAAAGGGCATTAAAACAGCCCGCTGCGGCCACGGCAACCGCTCAGTCGTTAGGGGGAATGGCGAAGCCTTTTACGGAAACGACAAAATGGTTGTGGCCTCTGGTAATACGCGCGCCGCGATCGCACCAGCGTGACGCCAGACGAAAAAAATCATCGCTGCCAATGTTGTACGCCAGTTCCACTTTACTGATGCCTGAGTGAAGCAGCTCTTCTGCATCCTGTAGGCTCTTTGCTTTGACGACCATTATGTTCTCCATCTGAAAATCAGAGGGCTTTAGAATAGTGACCTTTTATGACGTTTTTGTTTCAGTAAGGTTAAACAAGCGCAGCGGATGGCAGATTTGTGAGGTAGATCGAAGTCAGCTGTACAACGTAAAGGCAGAGGTCGCTGGAGATAACGCTGTCGGGAGGTGTTGCGGATTGGCCGCAGAGAGCAAAAAGGCCGCGCATGGCGGCCTTGTGGGTTACTGCTTCTGGTCCGGTTCGGGACGCTTGTCACCTGACTCAGGCGCATTATTTGGATCGTCTTTTTCAATGTAATGCATGAACTCTCCTCTTGTTACCCACACGCAGCTAAGTATAGACCATGATTCTGGCAAAGAGGTCAAGGGCGCTCTTTATGCATGGCTCGCCCCGGCGTTAACCCGTACCGCAACCGGCGCAGCAGAGCTGCGTTTCGCCTGTTCACCACAATACTTCTTAACTATGAACGCGGGCGTAAATGGCGAGACCGCGCTTAGTGAGAATGTCAGCCGCTGACTATTATCGCTTCAGGGCGATCCGGCATGAAAACTTCTTTGCCGTCAGCGCCTGCAACGAATGTCTAAAAGAACAGAGCGCGCTGAGGATAGCCTTACAACGTCGGAAACACTATTAATAGCTGGAATTATCGCGTGAAAAACGCTGTCATTATTCTGATAAATTAAAAAATATCTTCACTATTTTTATATCAGCGGCCACACTATCAACCAAATAAAATAACGCGGCCAGTAATAACGAGTGGCGTGAAGAGCAAAGCTTAATAACTATTACACAAAAAGATATAGCATTTATTAATAAGGTCTCTCTTTCAGACGGCAAACCGTCTGGTGAACAATGACAACATCAGCAAAATTATGTTTATGTGAGATATGAAATGTACTCTAACGCAATATGGATCATGCTGGAAAAGTCAATTAACATTATTGGATTGCTCTATGTTAATTCGCTTATGGCAAAGTACATTGGACCTGATAATTTCGGTAAGATAAATATATCTACCTCACTGTTTTTATTTGTGCAAACCCTGTCCTGGTTTGGCGGGCAGAGCATTATATTCAAACGCATGAGCGAAAACGCCAGGTCCGGCATCGCTCTGGCGATGCAGACGCAAAACCTGCGGCGTATATTCTTCCTGCTGTCATCAGGCGCGATACTGCTTTATCTCTATCTGTTTACCGACCCTGTCGTGTTCATTTTTGGTGTGGCGAACTGCATCGCCACCTACTACATAGTGATGGACTTTTTCTCTATTTATAACAACACCCAGTTAAAATCAAAGATAAATACCATCACTAATGTAATTGGGTTAATGCTGGCGCTGTTGATTCGGTTCGGCATCTCCTGGTTCCAGCTGCCGCTGTATTACTTGACCCTGCCTATTGTGATTATCCCTTTTGTTCCTTACGTGATGCGCCTTATCTATTTTAAACACACCGCCGAAATCAAACAGAGCAGTAAAGGAACCGGGACTTATAGCCGCTACATGCTCTACACCGGCAGCGCGCTGATTCTGTCAACCCTGGCAACAGACATCTATACGCAGATATCAAGCATTTTTCTGGCTAAGGTGCTTTCATACTCTGCTCTGGGCATTTACAGCGTCGCGCTTACCCTGGGAAATGCCTGGTCATTTATTGTACTGGCGCTGATCACCAGTTTTTTCTCAAAGATATACAGCGAGAAAGATCAAATAGCCGTTGATAAACTGCTGATGAAAATCAACCGCATGGCAATCCTGCTCTCTCTGTTTGCGCTGGGCGGATTCGCGCTTTTTGGCGAGTTTTTTATCCGCTTACTTTACGGCGAAAGCTATATGGAAGCCGTTAAAATTATTCCCGTCATTATCATCGGCACGATGTTCTCTTCCTTAGGAACGATCTGCTACCGCTATATCATTAAAGAGTCCGGTTATAACTACCTGGCTAAAAAAATGGTGCTGTGCTGTCTGTTAACCGTCCCGTTATCCTGGGTCATGATTAATACGTTTGGCATTAACGGGGCTGCCTACTGTTTTCTACTGGTTGAGATTTTATCCTGTACGCTTCTTAACTACTTTTTCAGAAATAAAACCATCGCCAAAATGCACCTTAACATTTTTAAACTGAGAGAATTAAACTAAAATGATAAAGCAAACAGTTAAATCAGCTCTGAAAATTAGTGCTAATATGTTCCCTGAATCTTGTGCAAAAGCTCACTATTTTATTAAGTTCAAGAAGAAGCTTAACTTAACCAACCCCAGAAACTTTAACGAAAAGATCCAGTGGCTCAAGTTTAATGAGCTTAATAACCATATCTATACCCTGTGCGCCGACAAATACCGTGTCAGGGAGTATGTGGCTGCTAAAGGGTGTAGCGAGATCCTCAATGAGCTGTATGGCGTGTACGACAGCGCCGAAAGTATCGACTACGCGGCCTTGCCGAAGAAATTTGCGCTTAAGTGCAACCATGGCGCCGGTTACAATATCATCTGTGATGATAAGTCTTCACTGGACATTGAAAAAACAAACCGACAGCTTGACCGATGGTTAAAGCAGGATTTTTCATCGCTTTTTATTGAGCCGCAATATAAAAAGATTGAAAGGAAAATTCTGTGTGAAAAATTTATCGAAAACGAACGCGGCGGTTTCCCGGATGACTATAAGTTCTACTGTTTCAACGGCAAACCTTACGCGGTCATGGTTTGCGTCGGACGAGAAAAGGGAACGCCTAAGTTCTATTATTTTGATATGAACTGGCAACCTCTGCCTTTCGAGGACACCATTGAACTGATTAAAGAGAACCAGTATCCGCAGAAGCCTGAGGGTTTCGACAAAATGAAAGAGTATGCGCAGAAGTTAGCGGTTGACTTTAAATTCGTTCGGGCGGATTTCTATTTGCTCAACAGTAAAGTCATTTTTGGCGAGCTGACCTTTACGCCCTCAGCGGGACTGGATGTTACCCTACAGGAAGCCGATGTCATTTTAGGCAGCCAGTTAAAACTGTAGAAAAGCGGGAAAATCGTTCTCTCTGACCTGGAAAAGTGCGTTACTGCGGGTGTGATTGAGATGCGCACTGGCTCTGTGTTTATACTGTCTGCGGCGCGGTTTCTGGACGCGTCTGACGGCGCAAGGCGGTCAGATGGCGCGCAGTTAACGGCGGCCTGTACAGAGAGGCGCGTACGACAGATTCGGCGGTAGCAAAAGCTGCCTGACAGCGCGCAGCAAAGCCTGCGACCACAGGCAGGAGGCGAAGCAATAGTGTTTCCGGGACTGGAAAGAAGGGCGCAATGAGGCTGTGCGGCAGGGGATAGCTTATGCACAAAACAGACCTAAAGAAAAAGGTTAATCACAAGATTAACCCTTTTTTACTGGAATAATTGCGTCGGCACGAGAAGACGGGCATCTCCGATCTCCGCAGCCCCCTGACTGGCGGCAACGGGTGTCCCTGAGCCGATAGCGGGGTGCAGACGGCGTTGTCTGAAACAATGGATGGCTACTGTCGCCCCTGGTTATGCGCATATGTGGCGTGCCGGGTGGAGATTAAACCGCTCTGTGACAGACTGGCGCGCCGGATGTCAGCCTGACGTCACTACTGACGCGTACCACGCCCGCCTGATTAAACAGATGCCATATATCTAACTGCGCCATCTCAGCAACCTGTCTGAAACAGAGCGAATTTAGGCGACCTCCTGTCACTCAGACCAGGCGACGCGGCCTGGTCAGGTTTCCACTACAACGGACAAGGACGCTTTTTTACCATGAGTCTGGTGCCGAACCAGCACAGCACAGGGAAGAGTAAAAAAAGAGATCGAATACAGCGCAACTGATTCAGTTCAGCGCGGGTGAGGAGTATCGGGCTGAAAGACACAGAGCCGTCAGCAGCGCCAGCGGATCTCTGGTGCGCGCTCAGGATGGCGGAGAAGAGAAAGAGAGCGAAGAGGGGGAGGGGTAAACAGGCCAGCCCGGACCGGCTAATAAGCTGACGATCGGCATGGAAAATACCTGACGGCCAGACAACGAAACGTCGGATGAAATCTCAGTTAATTTTCTGAACAGAGAGTTAACCTGAACCTGCCGATCGGCGTGTTATCACAGATAGCGCTCAAAGGATGGCAGGAGCGGCGTTTGATGACGGTGGCGCAGCGGGAAAGGTAACTGAAGAATCATGAGCGTATGGCGTGATAATGAGCCTGTTTCGTCATCACCAGCCTGAAATATCGATGACGGGTTTTACCGTCATTTTACCCTGGCAAAATCCACGCATAAAAAAAGCAGCCTTTGCAGGCTGCTTTAGTTGGGAATTTTGGTCGGCACGAGAGGATTTGAACCTCCGACCCCTGACACCCCATGACAGTGCGCTACCAGGCTGCGCTACGTGCCGAACAGTGGGGCTTAGTCTACTGTTTCTTCAGCGGAATGCAAGCTACTGGCGTCTAACTGCCTCATAAATAATCAGTTAGCGATAAAACGCTTCTCTTCCGTCAGCACCTGAAGCAATAACGCCAGCTGCGGCCTGTGATCTTTCAAGGAATTACCCTGCGCGTCATAGGCGCGATAGCTGCCATTACCGTTCAGCACCAGCGTCACCTGCGGCGTGGTTATCACCAGACGGTTATCTTCACTGCTGGCCACCCAGTCGCGTCGGCGCTGTGCGGCAAACAGATCTTCCCCCTGCGAATAATTTACCGGGTTGGTGCGCACATGCAGCAGGCGCTGCATCAGCGTCGCCATCACATCCTGATGGTCCGTCAGGCGATTAATCGTCTGCGCAGGCGTATCCGGCCAGTGGATCACTAGCGGAACGCGCAAATTCTCGCGGTTGCCCACGCTATCAGGATTACCGTTCAGCGCCAGACCCTGCTGCGCCGTAATCACCACCACGGTGTTTTTCAGCAGGTCACGCTGTTCCAGCGTCGCGAGCACGCTATGAATCTGCTCATCGATGGCCGAGGCCTGACGCAGGTAGCTGCGCTGACGCGTTTTCGCCGTGGCGCTGTTTAGATCAATACCGTCCAGCGCCAGCCAGGAAAACCACGGATTACCGTCGGGCTTTTGTCCATTCACCCAGGTTTGCCACTGGGCGATGGTGCTGGCGTTAGGCTGGCGATCGGTAGCAGGCAAGGTGTAATCGGTCAGCAGCGCCTGACGATAGAGCGGCTGGTTAAAGCCCTCAGAAGAGAACAGGCCAAACTGATAACCCTGAGAACTGAGCGCGCCCAGCAGCGCTGAAGGCATGCGCGCGGCCAGCACGCCGTCCATATAGCTGGCGGATATGCCGTAGAACAGGCCAAACAAGCCTTTTTCTGCGACATCGCCCGCGCTGTAGTGCTGCGTAAAGCGCAGGTTTGCGCTGGCGAACTGATTAAGCTGCGGCAGCGCTTTGGCCATATCGCCGCCGTTCAGCCCTTTTACGGTGATCACCAGCAGGTTATTGCGCGTACCGCCGTCGCGGAAGGTAATATCGCTGAGCGGATACTGCACGGAAAGCGCTTCCGGATCGCCCTGCTGAACCAGACGCTGCTGATAAGCCTGCGCATCCAGCAGACCGTGGCGCTCAAGGAAGCGACGTGCGGTCATCGGGTAGGAGAGCGGCAGGTTGGCGCGCTGCATCGTTATTGGGCGATAAAAGTTGGCGTCCGCCCAGATATAAAGCAGGTGGCTGGCGAAGAAGGCGCTGATAAACAGCGCCGCCAGCGGCTTGCCGAAAGAGCGCCGGTTCAGGCTGCGCAGTTTTTGCCAGCTCCAGGTTGCGAACAGCATCTCAACCAGGAAGATCAGCGGTACGCTGATAAACATCAGCTGCCAGTCGCGCGCCATCTCGCTCTGGTCAGGGTTGATCACCAGCTCCCACACCACCGGATTCAGGTGCAGGTGGAAGCGGTTAAATACCGCGCTGTCCACCATGATCAACGTCAGCCCGACGGTGGCGATAATCGCTGACAGCACGCGCAGCAGCCGCTGCGACATCACCACAAAGGTCAGGGGGAAAATAACCAGCAGATAAACAGCAAACACGATAAAGCTGAAATGGCCGATCCAGCTGCTAAAGGCGTAAATGCGTCCAGCAAGCGAAGCGGGCCAGTCGGCGACCAACAGATAGCGGCTGCCTAAAATTAACGCGAAGAAAATATTAAACAGAGCAAACCAGTGCCCCCAGCTAATCATCTGGGACACTTTCTCGCGGTAGCGCTGTCGGTTGGTTACCATATTATGCGGTCAAATCAGCGAATTAATGGGCGTTGTCGTCACGCACGGAGGCCTGCAAGGCTTCCGCAAAAGATCGGGCCAGCGAACGGCGCTGGGCTGGCGCCACATCGCTGTTAATCACGTTGGTCACCATATTTCCCAACACCATCAGGGAAAGATCGGTGGGTGCATTGTCTTTTTGCAGCACCTGGGCCAGTTGTGCGAGGAGTTGTTCCACGCGTTCGTCGCTGTAGCGGGATGATTGTGGCATATCGTCGATTAATCTCGTTTCAAAGGGCGATATAGTAGCGTAACAACAGGCTTTTTTCTGCAACTTTATCGAAAGCGCATCGTCAGGCAGTAGCACGGATGTTGAAAGCGGCAGCGGGCAGTGTTTGAATACGCGCTGAACTAAAAGGAGAGTCTACCATGAGTCTGGATATCGACCAGATTGCTCTGCATCAGCTAATCAAACGCGACGAGAATCAGCTTGAGCTGGTACTGCGTGATACGCTGCTGCCCGCCAACGCCACCGTGGAGGCGATGGTCGAGGAGCTGCACCGCGTTTATAGCGCTAAAAATAAAGCCTACGGCCTGTTTAATGACGAGAGCGAGCTGGCGGAAGCGCTGCGCAACTGCCGCCAGGGCAATGACGACTTCCTGGCATTCAGCCGCGCCGCCACAGGGCGTCTGCGCGATGAGCTGGCTAAATATCCCTTCGCGGAAGGCGGAGTGGTGCTGTTTGTCCACTATCGCTATCTGGCGGTAGAGTATCTGCTGATGGCGGTGCTGAACAGCCAGAGCAGCATGCGCGTCAATGAACAGCTGGACATCAGCAGCACCCACTATCTCGACATCAACCACGCGGATATCGTGGCGCGCATCGACCTGACCGAATGGGAGCTGACGCCGGACTCGACCCGCTACCTGACCTTTTTACGCGGCCGGGTAGGGCGCAAGGTGGCCGATTTCTTTATGGATTTCCTCGGCGCCAGCGTTGGTCTGGATACCAAAGCGCAAAACCGCGGCCTGCTACAGGCGGTCGATGACTACTGCGCAGAATCGCAGCTCGACAAAAGCGAACGGCAGAACTATCGCCAGCAGGTTTACAGCTACTGTAATGAGCAGCTTCAGGCGGGCGAAGAGATTGCGCTGGAAGATTTGTCGAAAGAGCTGCCGCCGCTCGGCGAGAAATCGTTTCAGGCGTTTACTCAGGAGCAGGGCTATGAGCTGGAAGAGCACTTCCCGGCGGATCGCAGCACGCTGCGCCAGCTGACCAAATTTGCCGGCAGCGGCGGCGGTCTGACGCTCAACTTTGATGCGACGCTGCTCGGCGAGCGTATTTTCTGGGATCCGGCCACCGATACCTTAACCATCAAAGGCACACCGCCGAACCTGCGCGATCAGCTGCAACGTCGCACCAGCAGCAAATAATCCGCATAAAAAAACGCCGCATAAGCGGCGTTTTTTATTTCGATGTCGTAGGTCGCTTACGCGCGAACGAAGTCGATGTGGTGCAGTTTTGGCTTGAACGGGTGACGCTGAACAGCCTGCACTTTAACGCTGGTTTCTTTACCGTCGACAACGATAGTCAGAACGTCGGTATAGAAGCCAGGCTTAGCCTGCATGTTCATCACAGAGTCGTGATCCAGTTCGATAGAAACAGCGTCTTCTTTACCGCCATAGATGATGGCCGGGAATTTGTTCGCTGCGCGCAGGCGGCGGCTCGCACCCTTACCCTGCTCTTTACGTACTTCTGCATTGATAGTAAACATCGTAATGTCTCTTTAATTATTCCTGCTACAGGCGACCCAGCAACAGGAGGTTGTCTAAATGCTGATGCGGATGCAAAAGCGGGCGGCATTATAGCCGCAATGGGCCGGGCGGGCAAATGATTCCGCCCCCTGATGCGAAACCTTAGCGCAGCTCATTGGCCCGACGGAAGCGGCCCTCATAGTCGAAAACCTTTTCGCGCACCTGCCAGAACTGTCCTTTCGCGCGCGCCACCACAAAGTCCGGGTGACGCAGCAGCGGCTGCATCGCCACGACGTCGGCTGCGGTTTGCCAGCCGAGCGGCACGCCGGGCGCGCGCTGATGGGGGCGCATAAACAGCTGTTCGAACGCCTTGCGCTGCGCGGGCGTGCTTAACCGAAAGCGCTCATCAACGCTGGTGCCGTCCTCATCGAAATAGGTGGCCTTGAGCCATTCGCCTTTATCATCGCGCCCGTGCGTCAGCGTCATGCCGCCGCAGCGCAGCACCAGCGCATCCTTTAGCTTCAGGGCCGCTTTCAGCATATCGTCGGGGTCGACCAGCACCTTGTCGCACTGATGGCAGCGCCGCGCGGCGATGTCGTTTTCCGCGCCGCACTCTGGACAGCTTTTAAAACGAAAGCGAAAGTCGCACTGTTCGCGGTTGCCCTCGTCATCCTCCAGCACCCCCTGGCAGCGACGGCCAAAGTGCTCGATGATGGTGCCGTCGGCGGTGGCTTTGCCCCAGAAGGTGTTGGCGAATCCGCAGGCGGGACAGAAGACCTGAACCGGCTCGTTATCGCTGGCGCCTTTTGGCGCGCCGACTTCAGGCGTAAAGAGGTCGTGAGGATTACCGGCATAATCCAGGATCAGACAGCTGGTTTTGCCCGGCGACAGGCGCAGCCCGCGCCCGACAATCTGCTGATATAAACTGACCGATTCGGTCGGGCGCAGAATGGCGATAAGATCGACATGGGGCGCATCAAAGCCGGTAGTCAGAACCGCCACGTTTACCAGAAACTTCAGCTGCTGCGCTTTAAAGGCATTGATAGTGGCATCGCGCTCTTTCGCCGGCGTCTCCGCAGAAATCAGCGCGCTGTTGGCGGGCAGCAGCGTCAGGATTTCGCGCGCGTGCTCGACCGTGGCGGCAAACACCATGACGCCGCGGCGATCTTCGGCAAACTCAACAATCTGGCTGATGATATGCGGCGTGACGCGCTGCTGCTGTTTCAGCTCGCGGTTAAGATCCGATTCGCTGAATAGCCCGCTGGCCTGCGCGGTCAAACGGCTAAAGTCGTACTGCACCACCGGCATATCAAGGCGCTCTGGCGGCACCAGAAAGCCGTGTTTGATCATATAGCGCAGCGGCAGCTCATAGATGCAGTCGCGAAACAGCGCTTTTTCGTCGCCGCGCACCATACCGTGATAGTGAAAGTGATAGATCCAGCCTTTACCGAGACGGAAGGGCGTCGCCGTCAGGCCGAGCAGGCGCAGCTGCGGATTGTGCCGGCGCAGTTGGTTAAACACCTGCTGATACTGGCTGTTATCGTCATCGCTAATACGGTGGCACTCATCGACGATCACCAGCGAAAACGCGCTGTCGAACTGCGCCAGATTGCGCGCCACCGACTGCACGCTGCCAAAGACCACTTTGCGCAGGCTCTCTTTACGCTGCAAGCCGGCGGCGAAAATATCGGCTTCCAGGCCGTACGCCTGGTATTTGCTGTGGTTTTGCTCCACCAGCTCTTTTACGTGCGCCAGCACCAGCACGCGTCCGCGCGCCAGCCGCGCCAGTTCGGCGATCACCAGACTTTTGCCCGCGCCGGTCGGCAGCACAATGACAGCGGGGTCGGCGTGACGACGAAAATGGTTGAGGGTCGCGTTAACCGCGTCTTGTTGATAGGGACGTAGAGTAAAAGCCATGACCAGTCACTTTTGCGAAACCGAGCGAGATTATGCCATGAAACTGAATGAAACGCAGGAACGGCTCTGTGCGGCAGCCTCGGTTCAGGCTATACTTCCCGCACTTTTTCAACGGGTAAAACCCCGTTTCAGTTTTTCTCCGCAGTAACAGGCAAAGCAAATTCATGCGACTCGACAAATTCATCTCTCAGCAACTGGAAGTCAGCCGGGCTATCGCCGGTCGCGAAATCCGGGGGCAAAAAGTCACCGTTAACGGCGAAATCGTGCGCGACACCGCCTTTAAAATCCTGCCTGAACATGAGGTGGAGTATGACGGCAATCCGCTACAGCTTCAGGTGGGGCCGCGCTACTTTATGCTGAATAAGCCGCAGGGCTATGTCTGCTCCACGGACGATCCCGATCACCCGACGATCCTGTTCTTTATCGAAGAGCCGACCGCCTGGAAGCTGCATGCCGCTGGCCGACTGGATATTGACACCACCGGTCTGGTGCTGCTCACCGATGACGGCCAGTGGTCGCACCGTATCACCTCGCCGCGTCACCACTGCGAGAAAACCTATCGCGTGACGCTGGAGCATCCGGTCGCCGCAGAGGTCGCGCAACAGTTTGCCGACGGCATCCAGCTGCATGGCGAAAAGTCGCTGACCAAACCGGCGCAGCTGGAAGAGATTACCCCTACCGAAGTGCTACTGACGTTGAGCGAAGGGCGCTATCACCAGGTGAAGCGTATGTTCGCCGCCGTGGGCAACCGCGTGGTCGAACTGCATCGCGAACGTATCGGCGGTATTGTGCTGGATGAGGATCTGGCGCCTGGCGAGTATCGTCCTCTGACGGAAGATGAGATTGCCAGCATCGGGCTGCCTGACGAGTTAAAACAGAAATAGCGGAGCGGCCGTGCGCAAGGAAAAAAATTCAGCAGCGGGACTGGTGGTGATTTTAGGGTTGCTGGCAATGCTGATGCCGCTCTCTATTGATATGTATCTGCCCGCCATGCCGCAGATCGCCCGCGAGTTTGGCGTAGAGGCGGGCAGCGTGCAGATGACGCTTAACCTCTATATCCTGGGTTTTGCCATCGGCCAGCTGGTCTACGGTCCGCTGGCGGACAGCTATGGCCGTAAAACGGTGATCGTGCCCGGCACGCTGATTTTCGCCTGCGCGGCGGCGGCCTGTGCGCTGTCGCAGTCTATTGACCAGCTGATTATTATGCGTTTCCTGCACGGCCTGTCCGCTGCCGCGGCCAGCGTGGTGATTAACGCCCTGATGCGCGACAGCTACTCGAAAGAGGACTTCTCGCGCATGATGTCCTTTGTCATGCTGATCACCACGATCGCGCCGCTGCTGGCGCCGATTATCGGCGGCTGGCTGCTGCTGGCGTGGGACTGGCACGCGATTTTCTGGACGCTGTCGCTGGCGGCCCTGATTACCACGGTGATGGTGATGACGCAGATCCGCGAGACGCTCAGGCCAGAGCAGCGCCAGCGCTTCCATCTGCGCACCATGCTGGGCAATTTCGTTACCCTGTTTCGCCATAAGCGCGCGTTCAGCTATATGCTGGCGAGCGGCTTCTCGTTTGCCGGCCTGTTTACCTTTCTCAACGCCGGTCCGTTCGTCTATATCGAGGTCAATCACGTTTCGCCGCAGGACTTCGGCTATTACTTTGCGCTTAACGTCGTGTTCCTGTTTGTGATGACGCTGATCAACAGCCGCGCGGTGCGCCGTTTTGGCCCGCTGGCGATGTTCCGCACCGGCCTGCTGATCCAGTTTGCGATGGGCATCTGGCTGCTGGCGGTGAGCGCGCTGCACATGGGGTTCATCCCGATGGTGCTGGGAGTGGCGATGTTTATCGGCTGCGTGTCGATGGTGTCGTCGAACGCGATGGCGGTGATTCTGGATGAGTTTCCTCATATGGCGGGCACCGCGTCATCGCTGGCGGGTACGCTGCGCTTCGGCGTTGGCGCGCTGGTGGGGGCGCTGCTGTCCATGGCCAGCTTTACCAGCGCCTGGCCGATGGTCGGCACTATCGCGGCCTGCGCCACCTGTTCCGTGCTTTTCTTTTTCTACGCCTCGCGTCCCCGGCCGATCAAAGGCTAACCGGACGCTCTTTTCCGCTCGCCGACAAGGCTACAGGCGCGGGATGACGGGAATAAACCCTGTCGTCCCGTCGCGGCGATAGCCGCCGCTTTACCCCGCAATCTGACCGCCTGTCTCCCGCTTTACGCCAGATCCGCTACCTTTATGTTTCTTAGTTGTGAAAATTAATGATTAAGAAAGTAACGATATTGCGTCTAAAATGATTGTTAACTGCCGATGAACGCGGTACTAATAGGCCAAAATGCGAGCCGATTCGCAAATAACAACTAGACAGCGCGACATGTTTTTGAAAACGAGAAGGCTGGCCTTGACGAACGTTTTTTACGGGTAAGTAACGAGAAGCAATCTGTCGTTTATCGCGAATAGATATAACCGCTCTGGGGATATAAATTAACTATGCTGCAACTGTCCATCGTGCATCGCCTGCCGCAGCGTTTCCGCTGGGCCAGCGATCTTCATAGCGCTATCGTGGCGGAAGAGGGCGTCGCTAACGAGCAGGATCTCATAGCGCTGCGCCTGATCAGCCACGACGGCCATCCCGCCTGGGAGATTATGCATCAGTTGCAGGATGCGCTGGCGGCCATTCAGGTCGAGTGTAAAGTCGCGGAGTGTGAAGGTTCCCCCTGCCTGTTTATCCTGCACAGCGATGAGAGCGCCACTAACTGCTGCCTGAAAAACCAGGGCGTGGCCATTGCGGAGACCTTTATCGGTCACTGAGCCGCGCCGAAGCCAGCAGCTCGCGCGTGTAGTCTGCGCCGGGCGCGGCAAACAGCGTTTCACACTCGCCTTGTTCGACCACTTCGCCCTGGCGCAGCACGATCAGCTGATGACACAGCGCGCGCACCACCTGCAAATCGTGACTGATAAACAGGTAAGCCAGCTGATGCTGCTGCTGAAGCCGTCGCAACAGCGTCAGGATCTGCTTCTGCACTGAGCGATCCAGCGATGAGGTCGGCTCATCCAGCACCATCAGCTGCGGCTCCAGCACCAGCGCGCGCGCTATGGCGATACGCTGCCGCTGACCGCCGGAAAACTCCGCCGCGTAGCGATGGCGGCTCTCAGGCGCTAATCCCACCTCCTCCATCACCGCGATGGCGCGCGCTTCCTGCTGTGCGGCGTCAAGATCGGGACGGTGCACCGCCAGCCCTTCAGTAATAATCTGCTGTACCGTCATGCGCGGGTTTAACGACGAGTTGGGATCCTGAAACACCACCTGAATGCGGCGGCGCAGCGGCAGAAGCTGCCGACGGGTCAGGGCGTGCAGCGGCTGGCCGTCGAACCAGATTTCGCCCTGAGCGCTAAGCAGCCGCAGCAGCGCCAGGCCTGTGGTGCTTTTGCCGGACCCGGATTCGCCCACCAGCCCGAGGCTTTCGCCGCGACGAAGCGTAAAGCTGAGGTTATTCACCGCCACCTTCTCCGCGACCTGGCGTTTAAACAGGCCGCGCCGCACCGGAAAGCCGACGCGCAGGTTGCGTACCTGCAACAGCTGTGGCGCATCGGCGCGCAGCGGAACGGCGCGGCCTTCCGGCTCCGAGGCCAGCAGCTGTTGGGTATAGGGGTGTTGCGGCGCGCTAAACAGGGCGCGGCAGGCGTTATGCTCGACGATCCTGCCCTGACGCATCACGCTCACCCGGTCGGCCAGCTGTTGCACGATGCCCAGGTCGTGGCTAATAAACAGCAGCCCCATATTGCGTTCGCGCTGAAGCTCACGCAGCAGCCGCAGGATTTGCGCCTGCACGGTGACGTCGAGCGCGGTGGTCGGCTCATCGGCGATCAGCAGCGCAGGCTCGGTCAGCAGCGCCATCGCAATCATAACGCGCTGGCGCTCGCCGCCGGAAAGCTGGTGAGGAAAATCATTCAGCCGCGAGGCTGCATGGCGAATGCCGACCCGGTCAAGGCAGCTGAGGATCTCGCCGCGCGCCGCCTCGCGCCGCATGCCGCGATGCAGCGACAGCACTTCATAGAGCTGTTTTTCGATGGTATGCAGCGGATTAAGCGACACCATCGGCTCCTGAAAAATCATCGCGATCTGATTGCCGCGAATGCCGCGCAGTCTGTGTTCGCTGGCGCGCAGCAGATCCTCGCCGTTAAACAGGATCGCGCCGTCAGGGTAGCTGGCCGGCGGCGTAGGCAGCAGCTGCATGATCGACAGCGCGGTCACGCTTTTGCCGGAACCCGATTCGCCTACCAGCGCCAGGGTTTCCCCCGCGTCAACGCTGAGCGATACCCCGTCAACGACATTATGCGCGACGCCGCCGCGCGCAAAGGCGATGGAAAGATGGTGAATATCCAGTAGCGGCATCGTCATACTCCCTTAGCCGTGTCGAAGGCGTCACGTACCGCCTCGCCAATAAAAATCAGCAGCGACAGCAGGATCGCCAGCGTAAAGAAGCCGGCCAGGCCGAGCCAGGGAGCCTGCAAATTATTCTTGCCCTGCAACAGCAGCTCGCCCAGCGATGGCGACCCCACCGGCAGGCCAAAACCGAGAAAATCGAGCGAGGTCAGCGTGGTGATTGAGCCGCAGAGAATAAAGGGCAGAAAGGTCAGCGTCGCCACCATCGCATTCGGCAGCATATGGCGCAGCATAATGCGCCCGTCGCTGACGCCCAGCGCCTGCGCGGCGCGGATGTAGTCGAAATTGCGCGTGCGCAGAAACTCGGCGCGCACCACGCTGACCAGTCCCATCCAGCCGAAAATCACCGTCACCAGCAGCAGCCACCAGAAGCCTGGCTGGATCACGCTGGAGAGCAGGATCAGCAGAAACAGCGAGGGCATGCCGGACCAGACTTCAATCACGCGCTGGCCGATCAGATCGACCCGACCGCCAAAGTAGCCCTGTAGCGCCCCGACGATAATGCCGATTGCGCTGGAAAAAAGCGTCAGCAGGATGCCGAACAACAGCGAGATGCGCGTACCATACAGCAGGCGCGCCAGCACGTCGCCGCCGCTGGCGTCAGTGCCCAGCCAGTTCTGCGCCGACGGCGGCGAAGGGAAGGGCTGCGAGGTGGCGAAGTTAATGGTGCTGTCGCTAAAGCGAATCGGCGCCCACAGCGCCCAGCCTTTCTCTTTTAGCTGCCGTTGCAGCCAGGGGTCCTGATAATCGGCTGCGGTCGGCAGCGCGCCGCCGAAATCGCTTTCGCTGTAGCTGACCAGCAGCGGCACGTACCAGCGCTGCTGGTAATGCACCAGCAAGGGTTTCTCATTGGCCAGCAGATCGGCCGCGAGAGAAAGGACGAAAATCACCAGAAACATCCACAGCGACCAGTAGCCGCGTCGGTTGTGGCGAAAGCGCAGCCAGCGCTGCTGATTGACGGGAGACAAGCGCATCAGCGGCCCTCAAAATCGATACGGGGATCGACCAGCGTGTAGGTCAGGTCGCTGAGAATATTCATCAGCAGGCCAATCAGGGTGAAAATATAGAGCGTGCCGAACATTACCGGGTAGTCGCGCTGAATCGTGGCGTCATAGCCCAGCAGGCCGAGACCATTCAGCGAGAACATCACCTCAATCAGCACCGAACTGGTAAAAAACATGCTGATAAAGGTGGCGGGAAAGCTGGCGATCACCAGCAGCATCGCGTTGCGAAAAACGTGATGGTAGAGAATACGGCGCTCGGCCACTCCTTTGGCGCGCGCTGTCACCACATACTGCTTGCGGATCTCATCAAGAAAGCTGTTTTTGGTCAGCATGGTCAGGGTGGCGAAACCGCCTATGACCGTTGCCAGCACCGGCAGGCTGATATGCCACAGATAGTCCAGCGCCTTGCCATACCAGGGCAGCGTATCAAACTGCGGCGAGGTGAGACCGCGCAGCGGAAACCAGTCGAGATAGCTGCCGCCCGCAAACAGCACGATCAGCATGATGCCGAACAGAAAAGCGGGCACGGAGTAGCCGATAATAATAAAGGTGCTGCTCCAGACGTCAAAGGCGCTGCCGTTGCGCACTGCTTTTTTAATACCCAGCGGAATCGACACCAGATAGATAATCAGCGTGCTCCAGAGTCCCAGACTGATAGAGACCGGCAGGCTCTCTTTGATGAGCTGTAACACCGATGCGCTGCGAAACAGGCTGTCGCCAAAATCGAAGCGCACATAGTTCCACAGCATTTCGACGTAGCGCCGCCACATCGGCTTATCGAAACCATAGCGCTTTTTGATTTCGGCGATCACCTCCGGATCAAGACCGCGCGCGCCGCGGTACTGGCTGTCGCCGGGCGTGGCGCGGTTAAGGGCCGCGCGGGTGCCGCTCTCGCCGCCGCCGCCTGGCAGGCCGGTGGTCTGGCCAAACTGAATATTCGCCAGCGCCTGATCGACCGGACCGCCGGGCGCGATCTGCACGATAAAAAAGTTCAGCGTGATGATGGCCCATAGCGTGGGAATAATTAACAGCATTCTGCGCAAAAAGTAGGCGGCCAATTCCGGCTCCTTAACGTCGTTCTGCCGGCAAACGCGCGGCTTTGTTCACGTCATACCACCAGTTTTCCAGCCCGCTGGCATAAGCGGGCTTCACCGCAGGGTGGGAAAATTTATTCCACCAGGCGATGCGGTCTTCGGCGTTGTACCACATCGGGATCATATACGCATTCCACAGCAGAATGCGGTCCAGCGCCTGGCCCAGCGGCAACAGAGCGGCCTTATCGCCCTGATGCGCCACGATCTCTTTTACAAAGCGATCGACCAGCGGATCCTTGAGGCGGGCGCTGTTCCAGGATGAGTTGATGTAGTCAGACTGCCAGCTGACTTGCAGATCTGAACTGGGGATCGGCATCGCCGGGTAAAGGCGGGCAATCATATCGTAGTCGCCCTCGCGCATTCGGCGCAGATACTGAGAGGCGTCCACTACGCGCAGCGTCAGGCTAATGCCGAGCCGCGACAGACTGTGCTGATAAGGCAGCGCCCAGTCGTTGCTGGCTCCGCTGCGCAGCAGCAGCTCAATGCGCATCGGCTGGCCGGTTTTGCTATTAATCAGCTGGCGGTTCTTTACCTGCCAGCCGGCCTGCTGCAACAGACTGAGCGCCGCTAACAGATTGTTGCGATCATAACCGCTGCCGTCGGTGTGCGGCGGCGCCCAGGCCTGGCTGAATAGCGCGGGCGGCAGCTGGTCCTTAACCGGCGTCAGCAGCGCCTGCTGCGCCGCGTCCGGCAGACCCTGCGCCGCGTATTCGGTATTCTGAAAATAACTGGTTACCCGCTTATAGGCGCCATAGAACAGCGCCTTATTCATCCACTCGAAATCAAACGCCAGCGTCAGCGCCTGGCGCACGCGGCGATCCTGAAACAGCGGCTTTTCATTATTGAGCGCCAGCCAGGTGGTATTGGTCGAGACCGTATTGGGCGTCGTCTCTTTGACGATCTGCTGATTGTCGAAATTGCGGCCGCGATACTGAGTCTCCCATTTTTTCGCCGAGCTTTCCTCACGCAGGTCGAACGCTCCGGCCTTAAAGGCTTCGAAGGCGACGTTATCATCCAGGTAATAGTCGTAGCGCAGAATATCGACGTTAAATCGGCCTCGATTGACCGGAAGATCCGCCGCCCAGTAATTTTTCACCCGGCTGTACTCAATATACTGCCCCGGCTTGTAGCGGCTGATGCGATAGGGACCGCTGGAGAGCGGCGGGGTGCTTAGCGGCTCGTTGAATTTTCTGCTTTGCCAGAAGGTGTGCGGCAGCACGGGCAGCGTCAGCAGTCCCAGCATGATGTCTCTGTCGGGTTTTGGCAGCTGGATACGCACCGTCGCAGCATTGAGCGCCGTAAAGGTCACGCCGCGATAAAAGACGCGAAACTGCGGCACGCCTTCGCGCATAAATTTATCGAAGGTAAAGGCGACATCCTGCGCCGTGATCGGCGTGCCGTCATGAAACCGCGCGTGCGGGTTAAGGCGGATCTCCATCCAGCGAAAATCATCGCTGTAGCGCGCCGACTCGGCAATCAGCGGATAATAACTGCCAGGCTCGTCGTCTGAGGAGGTAAAGAGTCGGTCATAAAGGGTTTCGGTACCTGCGCCGGGATTACCGCGCGAGGCGAAGCGGTTAAAATTGTCCCAGGTGCCCACTACCGCCAGGGTAAGCCTGCCGCCTTTGGGCGCGGCGGGATCGGCGTAGTCGAAGTGGCTAAAGCCAGCCGCGTATTTCGGCTCTCCCAGCGTCGCGAAGGCGCGACTTTCATGCACGGTCTCAGCGTGCAGCGGCGCGCTGAGCAGCAGCAGAACGATCAGGCGAAACAGCATAAGATTCGCGGTCTCCTGTGGTAATTCGCAGGCCAGCGTAGCAGTATTTGCCGCCGCGCGGCCAGTTATCCCGCCATGGTTGCCAGACTGCGGCAGCGGTAATAGTCAATCAGTCTGTCTGGCTGGAGCGGACGGCTGAACAGATAGCCCTGCATATGACTGACGCCGTGTTTTACCAGCCACGCCGCCTGTTCGCCGGTTTCCACCCCTTCCGCCACGGTTTTCAGCTCCAGCTTGTTAGCCAGATGCAGAACGGCGTCCAGCACCGGCGAGTTCAGGGTCTGCGTTCCGATGCTCTGCACAAAGCCGCGATCGATTTTCAGATAATCAAAAGGGTACTTTTCCAGATAAATAAGCGCACTGTGGCCGGTGCCAAAGTCATCGATGGCGATCTGAATATTATTTTCATGCAGCCAGGCAAAGATTTCGCCGGCGTTTTTATCCCGCACCATGGTGCGTTCAGTGACTTCAAAAACATAGTTAAAATGATTATCCGGCATCGCGGCGATCCAGCGCAGGACATCCTGGCGAAAACTTTCGGCGGCCAGATGCAGCGGCGACAGGTTGAGACTCATATGGGTGCCGACGGGAAGATAAGGATTGAGGCGGTGCGCATCGCGCGCCACCAGTTCGAACAGATGGCGGGTCAGCGGAATAATCAGGTTCAGCGATTCCGCGTAGCTGATAAACATATCCGGCGGGATCAGGCCTTCGCTGGGGTGTTTCCAGCGCAGCAGCGCTTCCACGCCGTAGGCGCGCCCGCTCAGGGTGCTGATCAGCGGCTGGTATTCCACGTAGAACTCGCCGCGCTTGATGCCGAGCAGGATCTCTTTACCGGGGCGCCGATTCAGCGACAGCAGCAGCCAGCAGCCTCCGCCTACCAGCAGCGACAGCAGAATGCCAGTCAGCACGATTAAATGAATATCGCGCATCGACAGCGTATCGCCGTAAAGAACAAATTGCAGCGGATACCCCTCCAGCGTTTGTTTCATCAGCGGCTGCGGCGGCAGTTCGCTATTGGCGGCCAGGCCGGGCTGCCAGCTGGTGAGCGCCGTGTTTTGCGCCACCAGCGCCATGCCGGAAATCTCAGGATGGTAAGAGGCCAGTAGCTGGTAGGGCGCCAGATTAAGATTAATGGTCGCCAGTACGCCGGACTGGGCGCTGTGCGGGTTGCGCAGCCACAGCGCAAACGCCGGTTTATCAGGCTGCAACGGCGTGCCGCTCAGCAGACGCAGGTCCTGATCCCGGCTGAGATCGGTGTGCTCGGAAATAGCGTTAAGCGGCAGATAAAATGCCCCGGTGGCGGAAGAGCAAAAGGCGTAGCCTTCGCGCACCAGTAATATGGCACGCAGATTTTCGGCAAAGGCCGCGCGGGAGGTCAGCTCCTGGCTAATGGTATGGCAGTCGAAACGGGTAAAAGAGAGCAGAGGATTAAGCGTATTTGAAATAAGCGCATCCAGCGAGTGCTGTAATGCGGCGCGGCTGTCATTCAGCAACTGTTGATGCTGATGCTGCCGCTTATGCCAGGTGAACGTCAGCAGGATCAGGGTAAACAAAATAAAGAACAGGCTACCAAAAATCACGCTGCTCCAGGCGATACGGCGCGGATAGGTGGCCTGGCGCATCAGCGCCCTGGACAGTGGCATGAGGTGCTTTCCCCTTGTCTTATCTTTTATTATTGACTGTGCACGACTGCTCTCTGGCGAAGGTCATGAGAATATAACGAGACCGCAGGAAATGTCTCGTTATTCTTCTGATAATCAACTGCTTTTACGTTATTAACACGCAGATGTTCGGTATCCGGACGAAAAAAAACGCTGCCGAGGCAGCGTTTCATTTTTCTCTCTGGCTGAGAGACGATCGAAAGTCAGTGGCTAGCTGGGATTACGGCTTAATACCCGACGTCCCTCGCGGTAACGCTTTTTCCAGTAGCTATCGTTCAGGCTGGAAATCATTACGCCGCTGCTGGTGGACGCATGGACAAAATTGTCATTGCCGAGATAAATCCCGACGTGACGACCGGTTGAACCTGCGCGAAACAGCACCAGATCGCCTGGACGCAATTTATTGCGTGAGATCTCGCGGCCGGTATCCTGCTGTTCAGAGGTCGAGCGCGGCAGCTCAAGACCAAACTGATCGCGGAATGTGCGCTGAACAAAGGCGGAACAGTCAATGCCGCGTTTGGTATCGCCGCCGAGGCGGTAGCGCACGCCTTTCCAGCTGGCATATTGCTCCATGATGCGGGACTTAACATCCACGCTCCGCACCATTTCTTCAAATTCATCCTGAGACGCCTGAAGTAAAAAACCATTCTGGTTGTTAACTTCATGATTCTCGTTTTTTGCGTGATGATCGGTACTACTACATGCTGAGAGGAGAGTGGCCAGCGCGAGTGCGGGCACCATCCGCCAGATATATCTCAGTATTGGTTGAGATTTGACCATTATACGTATATTCCTTCGATGTCCTTACGACAGAATGTCGCCAGCCAGATGACAAAACGGATTGAGATTAATAAGTGCTGCGCCCTAAGACAATTCCTTAATTACTAAAATGTGTTAATGAACACGTTTTTGTATAGAAAAGAACCGCATTTTCTGCTGCCAAAGCCTCAACGGTAAGGAGGTTAACCGATTACAGACGCCGTGGCGAGCGGTTTTATGTAATTTCTGATAGCTTTTTTTGATGAGAAATCAATCCGTAACATGCTGGTTACTTTATCTACAATTTTAGGAAATTATCCCTAAAATAAAGGCCTCAAATAAGGCCAATTCTGCTGTTAGAACTGTTTTTAGGAACTTTGACGCTGGACAGCGGAAAGAGAGGGGCAGTTATTAGCGGAAAACGTCATATTATTTTCTTAATAAAGCAATTTGATTAGCTTACTAATAATCATGGCGGGATTTAGTTAAGCGCGGAGTCATCAGAATAGTGCCATTCTTTTATCCGCGCTTAACAATGAGGCAGGGAACTCAGGGCTGGCCCTGAGTGACAGGTTTATGTTTGCCCGGCAGTTTGCGATAGAAAAAGTCAGCTACTGCGTCGCTCAGCGGGGTAAGCAACACCCAGCTCAGCCCTACCAGCAGCACGGAAAGCGAGCCTACGGCAATATCGGTAAACCAGTGCGCGCCCGCCATCACGCGCGGCAGGGCGAAAATCACCACAATGGCTGCCCCGGTAACAAAGGCGCGGAAGCCGAAATAGCGCCACATAAAGCAGGCGAAGATCATCAGCATCATGCCGTGGTCGCCTGGGAAGCTGTTGCTTGAGGCGTCTTTGGCCGGAATACCGGTCAGCTCGCTGACGCGATGCACATTATCGAAGAACAGCGTGGGGCTTTTATGCTGAACCGGCAGCAGATGGCCGAGCTGGTTAAGGATCACCGCGCTGAGCAGCATGGTGATGCCGATCGCCAGCATGCGGCGGCGGCCAGCGGGCGTTTCGCCGCGCCAGTAAAAGAGATAAAGCGCGCCCATCGCCAGCAGCGAGACCAGATCGAAACCGCGGAAATTGGTAATCGCCACCAGCAGAGCAAAGCCGGGATGGGCGACCATTCGATCGTTAAAGCTAAAAAAGATGCCTTTATCGATCCCCGCCCAGAATCCGTGATCGGGCGGCAGATACCAGGAGAGAAACAGAACAACGCCAAGCGCGTTGAGCAGCAGAATTGTGACAAGACGAGTTGCGCGCATCGTATTCACTCAAATAAAAAATAACGGCAGAAACTAACCTGGTTAGTTTAAACGAATCTTCAACAGCTGAGACTGTAAGCGATTCCAGTCAACCGGCTGGGAATGGATCAGCTCGATACGACTGTCAGGCGGAACGGCGGCCAGAGCTTCAACATGCACCTCGCCGTTCTGACCATTAAGGCGAATCGAACCCGCCGGCGTACGCAGCACGCCTTTAATACGCTCAACCGATGCAAGGCGCGCCCAGGCCAGCAGCGCTTCGCTATCGAAAAGCGTGTCGCCGTCAAAGACCCAGCCGCAGGCCACATAGCCCTGACCCTGGTTTACCGCGCGTCGCCAGCGTGTCTGGCCCTCCAGCCGCAGCGCCGCAAGGGGGTTCTCCTCGCGGCGGTGGCTATGATGATGGGCAGGCTGCGGCAGCGCTTGTGTATTTGTGCGCGGCAGATCGAGCAAAGCCGGGTCGATGGCGCCGAACTGCGTGGCGATCAGGAGGCGGCCATGCAGCGTCGCATCCTGCCACTGTTGCAGGCGCTGGCGGTCGCCGTCGTCCCAGCGGTCGCGTTTATTGGCGATAATCACATCGGCCGCCGCCAGCTGATCGCGAAAATTTTCATTGGCTGTTACGCGCGGGTCGGCAAGCTGACGCGCATCCAGCAGCGTCAGCGTGGCGTTGAGTTGCAGCGAGGCGTGATAGACCGGCGCGCTCAGCATGTCCAGCAGCTGGCGCGGATGACCGAGACCGGTAGGTTCGATCAGCAGACGATCGGGGCGGCTTTGCTTCAGCAACATATTCAGCCCGACCTGCATCGGCAGGCCGTTAACGCAGCACATGCAGCCGCCGGGAATCTCTTTCAGCACGGCGCCCTGTTGACGCAGCAGCGCGCCGTCAATACCGATTTCACCAAACTCATTAACCAGAATCGCCCAGTTTTCCTGCTCTGGTTTACCTGCCAGCAGGTGCCGCAGCAGCGTGGTTTTACCGCTGCCGAGAAAGCCGGTGATCAGATTTACGCGCGTCATTTTAGTGCCTCATGAAATAACAAAGGCCGCGAGAGCGGCCTCAAATGATATGTTATAACACATATTGCGTCGGTTAGTCGGCGCGGCCCATGTAGCGGCGCTCAGCGATATGAATGCGGATACGATCGCCGTTGCTGAGGTATTCAGGCACCTGAATGCTGAGTCCGGTACTCATGCCTGCGGGTTTGGTGCGCGCGCTGGCGGAGGCGCCTTTAATGCCTGGCGCGGTGTCGACAATTTCCATATCTACCGTTTGCGGCAGCTCCAGTGCCAGCACCTGGCCGTCCATGGTCAGCACCTGAATGCCCGGAATCCCGCCTTCTGGGATAAACAGCAGTTCTTCTTCGATCTGATCCTGCTTAAAGGTGTAGGGCGTGTAGTCTTCATCATCCATAAAGACATACTCATCGCCGTCAATATAGGAGAAGGTCACGCTGCGGCGGCTGAGCTGAATAACATCCAGAATATCGTCGCCCTTAAAGCGCTCTTCAACCTTCAGCCCGGTGCGAATGTCAGTAAAGCGCATCTTGTACAGGGTAACGGCTCCGCGCGCGCTGGGACTCTGGATGTCGATGTCTTTGACCAGCAGCAGCTTGCCATTCCAGTTAACCGCCATCCCTTTTTTAATCTCATTTGCTCTTGGCATTGCAACTCTCACTTAAAGGAAAATGCTAATGCGCGCCACGTTACTCGCGCCGGATTAAACAGGCAATATGCGGCTGGAAAAAATGCGTCTCTTCACGCAGGCGTGGCTTTCCCACACGCGGACTGCTATTGTCGCGGCTTCTTTCTCGCTGGAGCGCATCATGCAATGCCGTAGTCAGTGCGGTGCCTGCTGTACCGCGCCCTCGATCTCCTCTCCCATTCCCGGCATGCCCAACGGCAAACCCGCCAATACGCCCTGCGTTCAGCTGGATGCTGACCAGCGCTGCCAGCTGTTTGGATCGCCGCTGCGGCCCGCGGTTTGCGCCGGTTTACAGCCGTCGCGCGACATGTGCGGCGACACGCGACGCGAGGCGATGATTTATCTGTTGCAGCTGGAGGCGGATACCGCTCCCTGATATGGCTGAACCTGCTGACGTTTTTCTCCGCTGCCGTCGCGTCCGTTACAGCATAATTTTCAGCTTTTTCCCGATCGGATAAGACTACGCCATTTGAAATGTGCGTAACGTCAAAAATCTGCTACGCATTTTACGCATTTTCTTGCATGGCCTTATGCGCTGTACCAGACTTCTTGAAACGTTTCAGCGTTGTAGCACCGCGCCTTGCGCCCAACCGCAGCGCTTTTAACGGCCACCTGGCTGAAACGATTCAATTTCAGTAAGCGAGGAGAAATATGTTCCAGCTCGAATTGCAGGCCATCCATACCGGAGCCAGCGCACAAAATAAAGAAGAGGCAATCCGTCAGGTCGCGGCGGCGCTGACTGCGGCAGGCAACGTCGCAGAAGGCTACGTCAACGGCATGCTGGCGCGTGAGCAGCAAACCTCCACCTTTCTGGGCAATGGCATTGCCATTCCACACGGCACCACCGATACGCGCGACCTGGTACAGAAAACCGGCGTGCAGGTATTCCAGTTTCCGCAGGGCGTCGCCTGGGGCGAAGATCAAATCGCTTACGTCGCCATTGGCATCGCCGCTAAATCAGACGAGCACCTGGCCCTGTTGCGCCAGCTGACGCATGTGCTGAGTGACGACAGCGTCGCGGAACAGCTAAAAACCGCGTCGGCGGAAGATTTGCGCGCGCTGCTGATGGGCGAAAAGCAGGCGGCTGAATTTAGCTTTGATACCTCCCTGATTACCCTGGACGTCGCCGCCAGCGACCTGATTACCCTTCAGGCGCTGAATGCGGGCCGCCTTCAGGCGGCAGGCGCCGTGGACGCCAGCTTTGTGGCCGACGTCATGGCCTCGACGCCGCTTAGCCTGGGGCAGGGCATCTGGCTGAGCGACAGCCGCAACGGCAATCTGCGCAGCGCCGTGGCGGTCAGCCGCGCCGCCGCGCCCGGCGAGCAGGATGGCGAAAAAGTCGCGCTGCTGGTGACGGTTTCCGCCACCGACGACCGTCCGCTGGAAGTGCTGAGCTATCTGAGCGCGCTGCTGCTGAACAACAAAGCCGATCGCCTGCTGAAGGCGGATGCGGCGGGCGTTTATGCGCTGCTGACCAGCGAAGTAGACGAGCAGGCCGACGTGCTGAGCGCCGAGTTCACCATTCGTAACGAGCACGGGCTGCATGCGCGTCCGGGCACGGCGCTGGTAAGCATTATCAAACAGTTTAACAGCGATATTACCGTGACGAATCTTGACGGCAGCGGCAAACCGGCAAACGGCCGCAGCCTGATGAAAGTGGTGGCGCTGGGCGTGAAGAAAGGCCATCGCCTGCGCTTTACCGCCAGCGGCGAAGATGCGCAGCAGGCGCTGAACGCGATTGAAGAAGCGATCAATTCCGGGCTTGGCGAGGGGGTAGCATGAGCAGACGCGTCGCAACTATTACGCTGAACCCGGCCTACGATCTCGTGGGCTTTACGCCAGAGATCGAGCGCGGCGAAGTCAACCTCGTTAAAACCACTGGCCTGCACGCCGCCGGTAAAGGCATTAACGTCGCGAAGGTGCTGAAAGATCTTGGTATTGACGTCACGGTAGGCGGCTTTCTCGGCAAAGAGAATCAGGACGGCTTTCAGCAGCTGTTTAGCGAGCTGGGTATCGCCAACCGTTTTCAGGTGGTGCCGGGCCGTACGCGCATCAACGTTAAACTTACCGAGCAGAACAACGACGTCACCGATCTCAATTTTTCGGGCTTTGATGTCACGCAGCAGGACTGGGACCGCTTTACCAGCGACTCCCTGACCTGGCTGGGCCAGTTCGACATGGTGTGCGTTAGCGGCAGCCTGCCGTCAGGCGTGCAGCCGGAAGCCTTTACCCGCTGGATGAGCGAACTGCGTACGCACTGTCCATGCATCATTTTCGACAGCAGCCGCGAAGCGCTGGTGGCGGGCCTGAAGGCCGCGCCCTGGCTGGTGAAGCCAAACCGCCGCGAACTGGAAATCTGGGCTGGGCGCAAACTGCCGACCCTTCAGGATGTGATCGGCGCCGCGCATGAACTGCGCGAACAGGGCATCGCTCATGTGGTGATCTCCCTGGGCGCAGAAGGCGCGCTGTGGGTGAACGCTTCAGGCGAATGGCTCGCCAGACCGCCGGTGTGTGACGTGGTCAGCACCGTCGGCGCGGGCGATTCGATGGTCGGCGGCCTGATTTACGGCCTGCTGATGCGCGAATCCAGCGAGCATACGCTGCGTCTTGCCACGGCTGTCGCGGCGATGGCCGTCAGCCAGAGCAACGTTGGCGTCACCGATCGTACTCAGTTGGCCGCGATGATGGCGCGCGTCGACTTACAACCCGTTAACTGACAGCAGGAGAGCGATAATGAAAACGCTGCTGATAAAAGATCCTTCCACTGGGCTGGCCTCTGGCTATATGGCGCAACAGCGCCTGGCCGCTGCGGCCGCGCAGGCTGGTTTAACCCTGACGGACAATCCGGCAGAAGCGGAGCTGGTGGTGGTCGCCGGTCGTGAACTGCCGAACGATAGCGCGCTAACCGGCAAAAATGTCTGGCTAGGCGATGTACAACAGGCGGTGCGCGCGCCGGAACAGTTCCTGGCGCAGGCGAAAGCGGAAGCCAGACCCTGGCAGCCCGCAACTGTCGCCGCCGCGCCCGCCCCCGCGCAGTCGGGTGGTCCAAAACGCATCGTCGCCGTCACGGCCTGCCCAACGGGCGTCGCGCATACCTTTATGGCGGCCGAGGCGATTCAGGCCGAGGCCACGAAGCGCGGCTGGTGGGTGAAGGTTGAAACGCGCGGGTCAGTCGGCGCAGGCAACGCCATTACGCCGGAAGAGGTCGCGGCGGCCGATCTGGTGATCGTGGCGGCGGATATTGAAGTGGACCTGGCGAAGTTTGCCGGTAAGCCGATGTACCGCACCTCTACCGGCCTGGCGCTGAAAAAGACCGCGCAGGAGCTGGATAAGGCGGTGGCTGAAGCCAAACCTTACAAAGCCACGGGCGCGCAGAGCAGCGAGTCGCAGGGCGACAAGAAAGAGAAAGCCGGCGCGTATCGTCATCTGCTGACCGGGGTTTCCTATATGCTGCCGATGGTGGTGGCGGGCGGCCTGAGCATCGCGCTCTCGTTTGCCTTCGGGATTACCGCGTTTAAAGAGCCGGGAACCCTGGCGGCGGCGCTGATGCAGATCGGCGGCGGCAGCGCGTTCGCGCTGATGGTGCCGGTGCTGGCGGGCTTTATCGCCTTTTCCATCGCGGATCGTCCGGGCCTGACGCCAGGTCTGATTGGCGGCATGATCGCCACCAGCATTAACGCCGGTTTCCTGGGCGGTATCATCGCCGGTTTTATTGCCGGTTATGCGGCGAAGCTGATTAGCGGCAAACTCAAACTGCCGCAGAGTATGGAAGCGCTGAAGCCGATTCTGATTATTCCGCTGGTCGCCAGCCTGATCACCGGCCTGCTGATGATCTACGTGGTCGGCAAACCGGTAGCGGCCATCATGTCTGGTCTGACCGCGTGGCTGGCGAATATGGGCACGGCGAATGCGGTGCTGCTGGGCGCGATCCTGGGTGGCATGATGTGTACTGATATGGGCGGTCCGGTCAACAAAGTCGCCTATGCCTTCGGCGTCGGCCTGCTGAGTTCGCAAACCTACGGACCTATGGCGGCGATTATGGCGGCGGGCATGGTGCCGCCGCTGGCGATGGGCATTGCGACGCTGGTGGCGCGCCGTAAGTTTAATAAAGGGCAGCAAGAGGGCGGTAAAGCGGCGCTGGTTCTGGGCCTGTGCTTTATCTCTGAGGGCGCCATTCCGTTCGCGGCGCGAGATCCGATGCGTGTTCTGCCCTGCTGTATCGCTGGCGGAGCGCTTACCGGCGCGATCTCTATGTACATCGGCGCGAAACTGATGGCGCCGCACGGCGGACTCTTTGTTCTGCTGATTCCTGGCGCGATTACCCCGGTACTGGGCTATCTGGTGGCGATTATCGCGGGTACTGCGGTGGCGGGATTAAGCTATGCCGTGCTGAAACGTCCGGAAGAGGAGCTGGCGAAAGCCTGATTTCTGCGGATAATAAAAAAAGGGAGCCGGCTGGCTCCCTTTTTTATGGCGCTTACGCGAAGGGCGCGGTTCGACGGCCATGCGCTCAGGGCATCCCTGCGCGCCCGGCCTGCGCACAGGCATCTTATTCCTGAGGCGCGCCCCTCAGGACCCAGCGTGCTGCGCTGACTCAACGCGCTTCCGACGTCGCGGCATCCTTAGCCTGGGTCTGTGCCGCCTGTGTTGCACCTCAGTGCGATTCAGACGCGGCCAGGCGGTTTTTACCGCTTCTGCTCTGACTTCAGCCAGGCAATCTCATCTTTCCAGATGTCCGGATTGATGGTTTCCAGAATCATCGGGATGCCGTCAAAGCGTTTATCCTTCATCAGCCAGCTAAACACGGTCTTACCGATATTGCCTTCGCCCAGGCTGTGATGACGGTCGACGCGGCTGCCGAAGGCGCTTTTGGCATCGTTAAGGTGCATACCGCGCAGATACTGAAAGCCAACGATGCGTTCGAATGCCGCGAAGGTCTCTTCACAGTCCGCTTCGGTACGCAGGTCGTAGCCGCCCGCAAAAGCATGGCAGGTATCAATACAGACGCCGACGCGGGATTTGTCTTCCACATGCTCGATGATGGTCGCCAGATGCTCAAAGCGAAAACCCAGATTGCTGCCCTGTCCGGCCGTATTCTCAATCACCGCCACCATCTGCGACGTTTTCTCATGGGCGATATTGATGGATTCGGCAATGCGCTTCAGACAGGTCTCTTCCTCGATCTGGTGCAGATGGCTGCCCGGATGGAAGTTAAGCAGCGTCAGACCCAGCTGCTCAGCGCGCTGCATCTCGTCAATAAAGGCTTCGCGCGACTTTTCCAGGGCGTCCATTACCGGATGGCCGAGGTTAATCAGATAGCTGTCGTGCGGCAGGATCTGCTGCGGACCGAAATTATATTTCTCGCAGGCGGCTTTAAACGCATCGATCGTGGCCGTGGAAAGCGGTGCGGCCTTCCACTGCCGCTGGTTTTTGGTAAACAGAGCAAATGCCGTCGCTTCCAGTTCGTGGGCACGAATGACTGCCTGATCTACGCCGCCAGCAGCGCTGACGTGCGCGCCGATATATTTCATGCCGCTTCTCCTGAAAAGGCTGACTTAAAGAAGCCCGCATCATACCCGATGCGTCTAACGCGTGAAATGCTGCGCCAGCAGATTGATTGCGCCGCCGCCGACGATCAGCCAGAGAAAGACCATCAGCCCCAGCAGCAGCGGTTTGACGCCCGCCTGGCGCAGCGCGCTGAAACGGGTGGTCAGGCCAAGCGCCGCCATCGCCATCGCCAGCAGCACATTCGTCAGCTGGTTAATGTCGGCGACCCAGGCCGCAGGCAGTAAGTGCAGTGAGTTAAACAGCGCCACGCCAGTAAACCCCAGCGCGAACCAGGGAAACACGATCCCCTGACGCGGCGTCGCGCGCGTCTCGCGGCGCAGCCAGCCGCTCAGACAGAGCAAAAAGGGCGCGAGCATCATCACGCGCAGCATTTTGGCAATCACTGCGCTGTTCTCGGCGTCGGGACCGATGGCATGTCCGGCGGCCACCACCTGCGCGACCTCATGCAGGGTCGAGCCGGTATAGACGCCAAACTGCGCGGCGCTAAGCTGCGGAAACTCAGCCTGCGCCAGCGGCCAGAGCAGGGGATAGATCACTATCGCCAGCGTGCCAAACAGCACCACGGTCGCCACCGCCACCGCCACTTTTGACGGGGCCGCTTTCACGACCGGCTCCGTCGCCAGCACTGCCGCCGCGCCGCAGATGCTGCTGCCCGCGCCGATCAGCCAGACTGTGTCGCGATCCAGTTTCAGCAGTTTGATCCCCAGCAGGCAGGTTATCAGGAAGGTGCTGCTGAGCGTGAGGAGGTCGATGATCACGCCGCCCAGGCCCACATCCGCCAGTTGCTGTAGCGTAATGCGAAAGCCAAACAGTATGATGCCAAGACGCAGCAGCTTCTGCTTTGCCAGCAGCACCCCGGCGTCGCACTGTGCGGCAACCGCAGGGTAAAGCGTGTTGCCCAGCACAATGCCAAGCATAATGGCCAGCGTCAGCGCACCCAGCCCCAGGGCGCTAAACGCCGGACGCTGCGCCAGCCAGGCCGCGCCGCCGGCAATCGCGGCGGTCAGCAGCAGGCCAGGAAAACGGTGTTGAACAACCAAGGGAAATCTGGGAAAACTCAGCTCTGCCATAATGCGCTCCTTATGTTGAGAGAAGCATGCGTCGCGCTGGCTTAAAAGTGAAATTGATAATATATTTATAATTAACCAGATTAAACGATAAGGCCGGATGATGTTATTTGCCCGTTTGCGCCGCTGGGCCGCCCTGATAAAAAAAGATGTGCTGACGCTGTGGTTCGCCTGTCGCGATCCGCGCACGCCCTGGTGGTTCAGGCTGCTGGCGTTTGGGCTGGTCGCCTATGCCCTTAGCCCCATCGATCTTATTCCCGATTTTATCCCCATTATCGGCCTGCTGGACGATGCGATTATTGTTCCGCTCGGCGTGCTGCTTCTGCTGCGGCTACTGCCGCGCGACGTGCGCATCAGCAGCGCCGAGCGCGCCGAAGTACAGCGCGCGCGCGGCAAAAAAGTGGTCAGCGGCTTTGGCCTGGTGCTGGTGTTGGCGATCTGGCTGGCGGTGCTGGTTTATCTCATACACCGCTATGCCATGTAGGGAAGCGTTATGCATATCACGCTACGGCAAATAGAAGTCTTCACCGAGGTGCTGAAAAGCGGCTCGACCACCCAGGCCTCTCAGGTGCTGGCGCTCTCACAGTCTGCGGTGAGCGCGGCGCTGGCGGATCTGGAAAACCAGCTTGGCGTGCAGTTGTTTGACCGCGTCGGCAAGCGGCTGGCGCTGAATGAACATGGGCGCCTGCTTTATCCGCGCGCGATTGGCCTGCTGGAACAGGCAGGCGAAATCGAACAGCTGTTTAAAGAGGACAATGGCGCAATCCGCATCTATGCCAGCAGCACCATCGGCAATTATCTGCTGCCGGGCATGATCGCCGCCTACCGCCGCGACTTTCCCGACCTGCCGCTGGAGCTGAGCGTAGGCAACAGTCAGGACGTGATCAATGCGGTGGCGGATTTTCGCGTGGATGTCGGCCTGATCGAAGGTCCCTGTCATATGACGGAACTGGTGAGCGAAGCCTGGCTGGAGGATGAGCTGGTGGTCTTCGCCGCGCCGGACGCCGCGATTTTGCGCCAGCCAGTGACGCTGGAGAGCCTGGGCCATGCGCCCTGGATCCTGCGCGAACGCGGATCCGGCACGCGAGAAATTGTCGATTATCTGCTGCTGTCGCATCTGCCCAGCTTTCAGCTGGGCATGGAGCTGGGTAATTCCGAGGCGATCAAACATGCGGTACGGCACAATATGGGGATCAGCTGCCTGTCGCGTCGCGTTATCGCCGATCTGCTGGAGGCGGGCACCTTAGTGGAACTGACTCTGCCGCTGCCGCGCCTGACGCGTACTCTCTATCGCATTCATCACCGGCAAAAGCACCTTTCCAGAGCGCTCAACCGCTTTCTTTCCTACTGCCGCGAGTAGCGGCAAAAGGTTTTTGCTTATAATTCAGTGGCGATTATGAAGGTAACTAATAACAGGGCGTCAGTGCTATACAGAGCAGGGTGAATTGCTACAATCGCGCCTCATTTTTAGCGAGCCTAGTGTTTACACATGCAGAACGACACAAATACAACACAACAACCTGCGTTACGACGCGAGTTAAAGGCGCGTCACCTGACGATGATCGCCATTGGCGGATCGATTGGCACCGGCCTTTTTGTGGCATCGGGTGCCACCATCTCTCAGGCGGGACCGGGCGGCGCGCTGCTCTCCTACGCGCTGATTGGCCTGATGGTCTACTTTCTGATGACCAGCCTTGGCGAGCTGGCGGCTTTTATGCCGGTTTCCGGCTCTTTCGCCACCTACGGTTCGAAATATGTGGAAGAAGGCTTCGGCTTCGCCCTGGGCTGGAACTACTGGTACAACTGGGCGGTGACTATCGCGGTGGATCTGGTGGCCTCACAGCTGGTGATGAATTACTGGTTCCCTGACACGCCGGGCTGGATCTGGAGCGCGCTGTTCCTCGGTCTGATGTTCCTGCTCAACTTCATCTCCGTGAAAGGCTTCGGCGAAGCGGAATACTGGTTCTCACTGATTAAGGTCGCCACCGTGATTATCTTTATCGTGGTCGGCGTGCTGATGATCCTCGGCATTTTCCGCGGCGGCGAGCACGCTGGCTGGCAAAACTGGCAGGTGGGCGACGCGCCCTTCGCCGGAGGCTTTGCCGCGATGATCGGCGTGGCGATGATTGTCGGCTTCTCGTTCCAGGGAACTGAACTGATCGGCATCGCGGCGGGCGAATCAGAAGATCCGGCAAAAAATATTCCGCGCGCGGTGCGTCAGGTGTTCTGGCGTATTCTGCTGTTCTATATCTTCGCCATTCTGATTATCAGTCTGATCCTGCCGTATACCGATCCGCAGCTGCTGCATAACGATGTCACCGACATCAGCGTCAGCCCCTTTACGCTGGTATTCCAGAACGCAGGCCTGCTGTCGGCGGCGGCGGTGATGAATGCGGTGATCCTGACGGCGGTATTGTCGGCGGGCAACTCCGGCATGTATGCCTCGACGCGTATGCTGTACAACCTGGCGAGCGAAGGCAAAGCGCCGCGCATCTTCGCGAAGCTGTCGAAGGGCGGGGTGCCGCGCAACGCGCTGATCGCCACCACGGTGGTGGCCGCGCTCTGCTTCCTGACCTCAAAATTTGGCAATCAGGAAGTTTATCTGTGGCTGCTGAATACCTCAGGTATGACCGGCTTTATCGCCTGGCTGGGGATCGCCATCAGCCACTATCGTTTCCGCCGCGGCTACGTTGCGCAGGGCCATAGCCTGAGCGATCTGCCGTACCGGTCGGGCTTTTTTCCGGTAGGGCCTGTTTTCGCCTTCGTGCTCTGTCTGATCATTACGCTGGGTCAGAACTATCAGGCATTCCTTAACGACAGCATCGACTGGTACGGCGTGGCCGCAACCTATATCGGTATTCCGCTGTTTTTGCTTATCTGGATGGGTTACAAGCTGACGCGCGGAACGCGTTTTGTGAAATACAGCGAGATGGAATTTCCGACGCATAAAGAGTAAGCCGTCGAACAGAATGAAAAGCGCGGCCTGGCCGCGCTTTTTTTGTTGCAGAGCCGGTTTGTTTAAGTTGAAGAATTGATAATTATTATCATCTGCTCTATTGTTGCAGCGTTTTCGATCGAACCCTTTAGACAGGCTTTTTATGACGGACTCTACACTGCCCGCGCAGAGCGCAATGGGCCGCTATCAGCAGGTATTGCGTCGTCGCATGCTGATGATCGCCGTACTGGCGCTGGCGATTGTCGCCTCGCTGGTGCTGGACTTTACCCTTGGCCCGGCCGGACTTTCGCTGCCGACCCTGTGGCAGTCGCTGCTTCATCCCGCGGCGGTTGACGCCGGAACGCGCGTTATCGTCTGGGACATTCGTTTACCCTATGCGCTGATGGCGGTCGTGGTGGGATGTTGTCTTGGGCTGGCAGGCGCCGAGATGCAGACCATCCTCAACAACCCTCTCGCCAGTCCCTTTACCCTTGGCGTCTCGTCGGCGGCGGCCTTTGGCGCGGCGCTGGCGATTATTCTTGGCATCGGCATTCCCGGCGTGCCGGATCAGTGGCTGATATCCGCCAACGCCTTTGTTTTTGCGCTGTTTGCCGCGCTGATGCTGGACGGCGTGACGCGCTGGACGCGGGTTTCCACCTCCGGCGTGGTGCTGTTCGGCATTGCGCTGGTGTTCACCTTTAACGCGCTGGTGTCGATGATGCAGTTTATCGCCAGCGAAGATACCTTGCAGGGGCTGGTGTTCTGGACCATGGGCAGCCTGGCGCGCGCCTCATGGGAGAAGCTGGGCGTGCTGAGCGCGGCCTTTGCGCTACTGCTGCCTTTTTCGCTGCTCAGCAGCTGGAAGCTGACCGCGCTGCGCCTCGGCGAAGATCGCGCGGTGAGTTTCGGCATCGACGTGCGTCGCCTGCGTCTTGCGACGCTGCTGCGCATCAGTATCCTCTCCGCGCTGGCGGTGGCTTTCGTCGGACCTATCGGCTTTATCGGACTGGTGGCGCCGCATATCGCCCGCATGATGTTTGGCGAAGACCATCGCTACTATCTGCCTGCCAGCGCCCTGACCGGCGCGCTGGTGCTGTCGATGGCGTCGGTCGCCTCGAAGAACCTGATCCCCGGCGTGATTATCCCGGTCGGGATCGTCACTTCGCTGGTCGGCGTGCCGTTCTTCCTGAGTATTATTCTGCGTCATCGGGGGAATGTATGAGTCAGGGGCTGACGCTTAAGCACTTCACGACGGGCTATCCGAAACGCAAAGTCATTGAGGATCTCAACGTCGCTCTGCTGCCGCGCGGCAAGATTACCGTGCTGCTGGGTCCCAACGGCTGCGGCAAATCGACGCTGCTGCGCGCGCTGGCTGGACTGAATAAAGGGCAGGGCGAACTGTGGCTGAACGGCGAAGAGCTGATGCAGCAGCCGTTCGCCCGCCGCGCTCAGCGCGTGGTTTACCTGCCGCAGTCGCTGCCTGCGGGCGTGCATCTGCATGTGCTGGAATCCATTATCGTGGCGCAGCGCGCCTCTGGCGGCCTGCATAACGCGGCCAGCGAAGCAGAGGTGATGTATCTGCTGGAGCAGCTCGGCATTTCACACCTGGCGATGCGCTATCTCGATCAGCTCTCCGGCGGCCAGAAGCAGCTGGTTGGGCTGGCGCAGTCGCTGATCCGTCGCCCGGAACTGCTGCTGCTGGATGAGCCGCTGAGCGCGCTGGATCTCAACTACCAGTTTCACGTGATGGATCTGGTGCGGCGTGAAACGGCGCAGCGCAATATCGTCACCGTGGTAGTGGTGCATGACATTAATATCGCGCTACGCCATGCGCATCATGCGCTGATGTTGAAAGAGGGCGCGCCGATCGCCGACGGCGCGCCGGACAAGGTGATCACGCCGGAAACGCTGGCGCAGGTGTACGGCGTAAGAGGGCGTATTGAGCGCTGCTCGCAGGGGATGCCGCAGGTGATGATCGACGGGCTGGCCGACTCGGCGCTGGTTTAAGCAGCGCGCGCCCGCGACTGACCGGGTCCGAAGAGCAAAGCGTCCCGCATAAAGATGTGCGGGACGAGATGCCGTTTTTGCGATCGCGCCATGCCAGCCGTATGCGCGCTGTGCTTGCCGCTGGTGCGCTTTACAAAAAGTTCAGGGCCGCATCGCGGCCCTGAATGTTCTACACCAGCAGATGCTGCGCATGGAAGCGCAGATGATCCTCAACGAAGGTCGCAATGAAGTAGTAGCTGTGGTCATAGCCAGGCTGCACGCGCAGCGTCAGCGGGAATCCCACCTCTTTTGCTACCCTGTCCAGCCGCTCCGGCTGAAGCTGATCCGCCAGGAACTGATCGCTATCGCCCTGATCGATCAGGATCGGCAGACGTTCCTGCACTTCGCGCATCAGCGCGCAGCTGTCATAGCCGCGCCAGGCCGCGCGATCGTCGCCCAGGTAGGCGCTGAAGGCTTTTTGCCCCCAGGGCACTTCACAGGGATTAACGATGGGCGCGAACGCCGACGCTGAGGCAAAGCGATTGCCGAGGCGCAGCGCCAGCATCAGCGCGCCGTGTCCACCCATCGAATGCCCCATAATCGACTGACGCTCGCTGATGCTGAAGTTGTCAGCGACCAGCGCTGGCAACTCCTGGCTCAGGTAGTCGAACATACGATAGTGCGCCGACCAGGGGGCCTGGGTCGCGTTGAGATAGAAACTCGCGCCCTGACCGAGATCGTAACCCTCGTCATTGGCGACCGCCTCGCCGCGCGGGCTGGTGTCCGGCATAATCAGTACCAGGCCCAGCTCCGCCGCGACGCGCTGCGCCCCGGCTTTGGTGCTGAAGTTCTCGTCCGTACAGGTCAGTCCGGCTAAAAACCACACCGCAGGCGGCGGCATGTCGCCTTTGGGATTGGGTAAAAAGATGCTGAAGGTCATCGGGCAGTTCAGCACGGCTGACTGATGACGCCAGCGTTGCTGCCAGCCGCCAAACATCCGGTGTTCTTCCAGCAGTTCCAGCGTGGATGCCATATCGCCTCCGATTACTTGTTAAAGTGCACCACCGAACGGATCGATTTCCCTTCATGCATCAGATCAAACGCCTCGTTGATCTCTTCCAGCGGCATGGTGTGGGTAATAAAATCGTTCAGGGCGAATTTACCGTCGAGGTAATCCTTCACGATGCCCGGCAGCTGAGAGCGGCCTTTCACGCCGCCAAAGGCGGAGCCGCGCCAGACGCGTCCGGTGACCAGCTGGAAGGGGCGGGGGGAAATCTCTTCGCCTGCGCCCGCCACGCCGATAATCACCGACTCGCCCCAGCCTTTATGGCAGCACTCCAGCGCCGAACGCATCACGTTGACGTTGCCGATACACTCAAAAGAGAAGTCCACGCCGCCGTCGGTCATCTCGACGATAACGTCCTGAATAGGCTTCTCGTAATCTTTCGGGTTCACCAGATCGGTTGCGCCCAGCTTGCGCGCCAGGTCGAACTTGCTGGTGTTAATATCGATGCCGATGATACGCCCGGCTTTGGCCATTTTCGCGCCGATAATCGCTGACAGGCCGATGCCGCCCAGGCCGAAAATCGCCACGGTATCGCCTTCTTTCACTTTAGCGGTATTCATCACCGCGCCCATGCCGGTGGTCACGCCGCAGCCCAGCAGGCAGACTTCTTCCAGCGGCGCTTCTTTGCTGATTTTCGCCAGCGAAATTTCGGGTACGACGGTGTATTCCGAGAAGGTCGAGGTGCCCATATAGTGAAAAATCGGCTTGCCGTCTTTGAAGAAGCGGGTGGTGCCGTCCGGCATTAGTCCTTTGCCCTGCGTGGCGCGAATGGCCTGGCACAGGTTAGTCTTGCCTGACAGGCAGAATTTACACTTGCCGCACTCCGGGGTGTAAAGCGGGATAACATGGTCGCCAACTTCAACGCTGGTAACGCCTTCGCCGACGGCTTCCACAATGCCGCCGCCTTCATGCCCCAGGATCGCCGGGAATACGCCTTCCGGATCTTTACCTGACAGGGTGTAGGCATCGGTATGGCAGACGCCGGTGGCGACAATGCGTACCAGCACTTCGCCTTTCTGCGGCGGCATCAAATCCACTTCTTCGATTTTCAGCGGTTCGCCAGCAGCCCAGGCAACGGCGGCGCGGGTTTTAATCATGTTCATGCAATCCCTCTTGCAGTCAGATGGGAACGCGCCGGAGCGGTCGCGTCCGTGGGTCGTAATATCATTAAAAGTAGCGCGTAAAAGCGTAATCAGTCTGCGATCGGTAGCGGATGCAGCAGCTGATCGTCCTGCGGACGGTCGTCAAACATATCGATAATTAAATATTTCAGGGCTTCGACGTTGGGCGTAAAGGCATCGCGCCGCCACATCAGCCAGGTTGCCGTATCGCGATACTGCGCCGGCAGCTCATGCGCCTGCACGCGGGCGCGTTCAGGCATCTGCTTCAGCACCGATTCCGGGATCATAGCCACGCCTGCGCCGCCCGCCACGCAGGCCATCATGGCGTGATAGGATTGAATTTCCATGACGCCGCCGGGCGCGACCCCGCTGTCGCGATACCAGCTTTCCAGCTTTACGCGGTAGGAGCAGCTGTTGCGAAAGGCGAACAGCGTGTCGTTCTGCGCGTCGCGCGCGCTTTGAACGGGCGCGTGATCCAGGCTGGTGATTAGCGTCAGGGTTTCACGGAAGGCGATGCAGCCGTTGAGATCGTCATAGGGCGCCGGGCCGTCCACCAGCGCGGCGGCCAGCGTGCCTTCGCGCACCTTGTCGATGATTTCGCCGGAGGTGCTGGTGATCAGCGACAGCGCCACCTGCGGATAACGCTGATGATAGGCCGCCAGCAGACCCGGCAGGCGCGTTGCGGCCGTGCTCTCCATTGAGCCGAGGGCGAAATTTCCGGCCGGTTCGCCTGCGCGCGCCATGTTCAGCGCCTCCTCGCTCAGCGCCAGGATGCGCTGCGCATAGTTGAGAAAGTTGTGGCCCATCGGCGACAATCGAATGCGCTGCTTCTCGCGAATAAACAGGTCAACGCCTGCCTCTTCTTCGAGCTGGCGCAGCCGCGTAGTAAGGTTAGAGGGGACACGATGCAGCTGCTCCGCGGCACGGGCCAGCGAACCGGTCTCTGCCACAGAACAGAACATACGTAGCTGGACAAGATCCATATGTTCTCTTCTCGTAAACAACTTGATGTGAATTATTCAGTTTTCGTGAGTTTAATCAGCTGGCATGGTATAAGCAAGCGATAATAAAAATGCAGGAGTAGGGACATGGCTTTTCGCGTGGCGATTAGCGCCTTTCTGGCGCTGGTTGTGGTGATGGGGATAGGACGTTTTGCCTTTACGCCGCAGGTGCCGTTAATGATACATGACGGTCAGCTGACGCTGACCAGCGCCAGCCTGGTGGCGGCGCTCAACTATCTCGGCTATCTGTGCGGCTCTTTTGATGCGATGCGGGCGCGCCGCCACGTTGAGCTGCGCCTACAGCTGGGCGTCTGGGGCGCAGTGATCCTGACGCTGCTTTCCGCCTGCGTCAGCGGCCCCTGGCTACACGGCGCGGTGCGCTTTCTTATCGGCTGGGCCAGCGGCGTCGCGCTGGTGCTGGTGGCCGCCTGGAGCAGTGAAAAACTGTATCACTATGGTCGTCCCGGCCTGTCGGCGGCGGTGTTCGCCGGACCTGGCGCGGGGATTTTTATCAGCGGTCTGCTGGCGGTGCAGCTGCATGCCTTTCAGGCTTCCGCCGCGCTGGCGTGGGCGGCTTATGGCGCGCTGGCGCTGCTGTTTATCGCCGCTATCGCGCGTAATCTGCCGCGCCGCCTCGGCGATCTGCATCGCCCTGAGCAGGCCCCGCAGCCGCTGGTGCTGACCCCGGATCTGCGACGGCTGGTGCTGAGCTACAGCCTGGCCGGTTTTGGCTACATCTTGCCCGCGACTTTTCTGTCGCAGATGGCGGCGGCACGCTTTCCCGATGGCGTTTTTGCCCAGTTTGTCTGGCCGATCTTTGGCGGCGCGTCGATAGTGGGCATCGCGCTGGGCATCCTGACGCGCGGCTTTTCCAGCAACAACCGGCGGCTGGCGCTGGTGCTCTGGGCGCAGGCGCTGGGGGTCGTGGCGGCGGCCTGGCTGTCGGGCTTTAGCGGTCTGCTGATCGGCGCGCTGCTGGTCGGGGGCGGGTTCCTTTGCGTGGTGCAGCTTTCACTGGCGTACGCGCGCGAGCTGGCGCCTCTGCATACGCGCTATATGGCCGGCCTGCTTACTACCGGCTATGCGGTCGGTCAGCTGGTGGGACCGGTGCTGTCATCGCTCTCAACCGCGCTGCTGCATCGGCTGGAGCCTGCGCTGTGGATTGCCGGTCTGGGGCTGGCCGCTGGCGGTCTGCTGGTCTGGCGGCGATCGTCATGAAAAGCTTTCATTGCCGATTGGATTGATTACTGGATTACCCTGACGGAAAGCTTCACAATACGCGCCTGGAATTGAACCCGCCGGTCTCTCCGGCGGGCGTTACACCTGCGGAGATGAGTACGATGAGCACCCTTAGTCAGGAAGCAATCCTGGTTCACGAAGCGCTGCTGGCGCGAGGCCTGGAAACGCCGTTACGCGCGCCGACGCGTGAAATGGATGATGAAACCCGTAAGCGCCTGATTGCCGGCCACATGACTGAGGTCATGCAGCTGTTGAATCTGGATCTTGAGGATGACAGCCTGATGGAGACGCCGCATCGCATCGCCAAAATGTATGTGGATGAGGTGTTTTCTGGCCTGGATTACGCCAACTTCCCGAAAATTACCGTTATTGAAAACAAGATGAAAGTGGATGAGATGGTGACGGTTCGCGACATCACGCTGACCAGCACCTGTGAACACCACTTTGTTATTATCGACGGTAAAGCGACGGTGGCCTATATCCCGAAAGAGAAGGTCATCGGCCTGTCGAAGATTAACCGTATCGTGCAGTTCTTCGCCCAGCGTCCGCAGGTGCAGGAGCGCCTGACTCAACAGGTGCTGGTTGCGCTGCAAACGCTGCTTGGCACCAATAACGTCGCGGTCTCTATCGATGCGGTGCACTACTGCGTCAAGGCGCGCGGCGTGAAAGACGCCACCAGCGCAACCACGACGACGTCTCTGGGCGGCCTGTTTAAATCGAGCCAGAATACCCGCCAGGAGTTCCTGCGCGCGGTGCGCCATATCTAAAGGTTACCGTCAGCCTTAGCCGCCGCCTGCCGCTTCTGGCGGCGGCGTCTCACGTCAACAGGGATCGATATGCAACGTTATCCAGCGCTGGATTTTATTCGCGGCTGCGCCATTCTCGGCATTCTGTTGCTTAATATCGTTGGCTTCGCCTTACCTTCCGCCGCCTATCTTAATCCTGCCTGGCAGGGCGATCCCGCCCGCGATGAGGTATGGACCTGGGCGGTGCTGGATACGCTGGCGCAGCTGAAATTTCTGACCCTTTTTGCTCTGCTGTTCGGCGCGGGCTTACAGATGCAGCTACCGCGCGGCAGCCGCTGGCTGTCGGCGCGCCTGACGCTGCTGGCGCTGATCGGCCTGTTTCACGCCGTGGCGATGTGGGAAGGGGACATCCTGCTCGATTATGCCATCGTGGGCCTGATTGTCTGGCGCATGCTGCGCGACGCGCCCTCGACGCGCAGCCTGTTTCATACGGGCGCGCTGCTCTATCTGATGGGCTGCGGCGTGCTGCTGATCTTCGGCGCTATCTCCGATCCTGAACCCAGCGGCTCATGGCTGCCCGGCGCAGCCGAACTGGAGTATGAACGCTTCTGGAAGCTGGCCGGAGGATGGGAAGCGGTAGATAACCGACTCGATCACCTCTCTTCCAGCCTGATGGCGCTGGCGTCGCAGTATGGCTGGCAGCTGGCGGGGCTGATGATGATGGGCGCGGCGCTGCTGCGCTCTGGCTGGCTAACCGGTGATTATCCGCTCGCGCACTACCGGCGCTGCGCCGCGCTGCTGCTGGCGGTGGGCTATGCGATCGCCTTATCGGGCGTGGTGTCGCAGTGGATGCTGCACTGGTCGTTTCGCTGGAGCGGCTTTTATTTGCAGGTGCCGCGCGATCTCGCCAGCCCTTTTATCAGTCTGGGCTACGCGGCGGCGATACTGGGATTCTGGCCGCAGCTGGCGCGCTGGCGTTTTAGCCATGCTATCCAGTGCGTTGGCCGCATGGCGCTGAGTAATTACCTGTTGCAGACGCTGATTTGCACCACGCTGTTTTACCGCTTTGACCTCTTTATGCGTTTCGACCGCCTGCAACTGCTGGCGTTTGTTCCGGCTATCTGGCTGATTAACCTCCTTTTCTCTACCCTCTGGCTGCGGTTTTTCCCGCAGGGACCGCTTGAGTGGCTGTGGCGTCGCCTGACCACGCTGGCGGCCGGCAAGCCGTCGACCCGCTCCTCGCTCAGAAAATGATATTCATCACAAAGGTTACATAATTGTATGTAACCGTTTTCATCAGTGTGACGCAATTCACGCTGCTGCCTGGCTGCGCCTGACAGAATAGCGCCGGATTACTTCCTGGCGTGATGCCTTTATTTCCTCTGTGGAACAGCTGCATGATAACGATTCGTGATGTTGCCCGTCTGGCCGGGGTGTCGGTGGCGACCGTCTCACGCGTGCTGAATAATAGCAGCGCCGTCACTGCCGACACGCGTGAAGCGGTGCTACAGGCCGTGGAGTCCCTGGGCTACCGCCCCAACGCCAACGCGCAGGCGCTGGCGACACAGGTCAGCGATACCATCGGCGTCGTCGTAATGGATGTCTCCGATCCCTTCTTCGGCGCGCTGGTCAAGGCGGTGGATACCGTCGCGCAGCGCCTGCAAAAGCATGTCCTGATCAGCAACTCCTGGCATCAGGAAGACAAAGAACGCCACGCCATCGAAGTGCTGATCCGTCAGCGCTGTAACGCGCTGGTGGTGCATGCGAAAACGCTTTCAGATGACGAGCTGGCGAGTTTTATGCAGCAGGTGCCGGGTATGGTGATGGTCAACCGCATTGTACCGGGCTTTGCCCACCGCTGCGTCAGTCTGGATAACGTCGCGGGCGCGCTGATGGCCACCCGCATGCTGATGCAGCAGGGGCATAGCCGTATTGGCTACCTCTGTTCCAGCCATCCTATCGAAGATGTGCAGCAGCGGCGCGATGGCTGGCAGCAGGCGCTGGCGGAGCAGGGGATTAGCCCGCACGAAAGCTGGATAGCCAGCGCCGAACCCGATATGCAAGGCGGCGAGGCGGCGATGGTCGAACTGCTGGGACGCAATGTGCATCTCAGCGCCATTTTCGCCTACAACGATAGTATGGCGGCAGGCGCGCTCACCGCGTTAAAAGACAATGGCATTCAGGTGCCGCAACACTTTTCCGTGATTGGCTTCGATGATATTCCCATCTCTCGCTACACCGACCCGCAGCTGACAACGGTCCGTTATCCTATTGTTTCCATGGCGAAACTGGCGACCGAACTGGCGCTGAGCGGCGCGGCGGGGCAGCTGGATGCCAGCGCGCAGCATGTCTTTATGCCTACGCTGGTACGCCGTCATTCTGTGGCGCAAAGACAAAATGTGGAGTCGGTCACTAATTCAGGCGATAGCGCCATGTAACCGTTTTCAATCTGTGATTGTATTCACAGTTAATTAACATGGCCCTTACTATGATGGCAGCGTCTTACTGGACTGAAACATTATGTAACGCTGTATTAACTCCCGGATGGCGCGGTTTCAGTCAGCCGTGAAAAAAGGTTCAAACATCTTCAGGACGCGTTGTCGCACAAGGAAGTCAGGTTTCTGGACGGCGGTTCAGCGGCGTAGCGTGATGTCACCCGCTTCTTTTTGATTCGCCGAATCATCTTTTACCGAAAGCTCATTCGCGCCTGACGCGGCTGAGCCAGTACTACCCTGCAAAAAACCGGAGATACCATGAATAAGAAGGTTTTCACGCTTACTGCTTTAGTCGCCAGCATGATGTTCGGCGCGACAACACACGCAGCGGACACGCGTATCGGCGTGACCATCTATAAATATGACGACAACTTCATGTCGATGGTGCGCAAGGATATTGAGAAAGAAGCGAAAGCCGTCGGCGGCGTGCAGCTGCTGATGAATGACTCGCAGAATGACCAGTCAAAACAGAATGACCAGATTGACGTTCTGATGGCGAAAGGCGTGAAGGCGCTGGCGATTAACCTGGTAGACCCGGCAGCGGCGGCGGTTGTGATCGATAAAGCGCGCGGCAACGATGTGCCAGTGGTGTTCTTCAACAAAGAACCTAACGCAAAAGTGCTGGCCAGCTACGACAAAGCCTACTATGTGGGCACCGACTCTAAAGAGTCCGGCATTATTCAGGGCAAACTGATTGAGAAGCACTGGAAAGCCTCGCCGAACTGGGATCTGAACAAAGATGGTCAGATTCAGTTCGTGCTGCTGAAAGGCGAACCGGGTCACCCGGATGCGGAAGCGCGTACCAAATACGTCATCGACACCCTGAATCAGGACGGCCTGAAAACGCAGCAGCTGGCGATGGATACCGCCATGTGGGACACCGCTCAGGCTAAAGACAAGATGGACGCGTGGCTCTCAGGTCCGAACGCTAACAAGATCGAAGTGGTTATCGCCAACAACGATGCGATGGCGATGGGCGCGGTTGAAGCGCTGAAGGCGCACAACAAAACCTCTATTCCGGTATTCGGCGTCGATGCCCTGCCGGAAGCGCTGGCGCTGGTGAAATCCGGCGCGCTGGCCGGCACCGTGCTGAACGATGCGGAGAACCAGGCGAAAGCGACGCTGGATATGGCGAAAAACCTGGCTGACGGCAAAGCCGCCACCGAGGGCACCAGCTTTAAAATCAGCGACAAGATTGTCCGCGTCCCTTACGTGGCGGTGGATAAAGAGAACCTGTCTCAGTTCCAGAAGTAATCCTGTCCGGGCGCGGCCAGGTCGCGCCCTGTTTTTACGTGACCAACGCTTTTTTTAGCCAGGTAAATTATGGCCAGTGATAATCCGACCGCGCAGCGTGAATATCTGCTGGAAATGACGAATGTGTCAAAATCATTTCCAGGGGTTAAAGCCTTAGATAATGTGAATTTAAAAGTGCGGCCTCACTCCGTTCATGCACTGATGGGTGAAAACGGCGCAGGGAAATCAACGTTATTAAAATGCCTGTTTGGCATTTATAAAAAAGACACGGGGAGCATCCTGTTTCAGGGTGAAGAAATCGATTTTAAAAGTTCTAAAGAAGCGCTGGAAAATGGCGTTTCTATGGTGCACCAGGAGCTGAACCTGGTATTACAGCGCACCGTTATGGACAACATGTGGCTGGGCCGCTATCCGCGCAAAGGGCCGTTTGTCGATCAGGATAAAATGTATCGCGATACCAAAGCGATATTCGAAGAGCTGGATATCGATATCGATCCGCGCGACAAAGTGGCGAATCTGTCGGTTTCCCAGATGCAGATGATTGAGATTGCCAAGGCGTTCTCCTATGACGCCAAAATCGTCATCATGGACGAACCGACCTCGTCGCTGACGGAGAAAGAGGTGAACCACCTGTTCACCATTATTCGTAAGCTGAAAGATCGCGGCTGCGGCATAGTCTACATCTCGCACAAGATGGAAGAGATTTTCCAGCTATGCGACGAGATCACTATTCTGCGCGACGGTCAGTGGATCGCCACCCAGCCGCTGGAAGGGCTGGATATGGACAAGATCATCGCCATGATGGTCGGTCGCTCCCTGAACCAGCGCTTCCCGGATAAAACCAACGTACCGGGCGAAACCATTCTGGAAGTGCGTAATTTAACCTCGCTGCGTCAGCCGTCGATTCGCGACGTTTCGTTCGATCTGCATAAAGGGGAGATTCTGGGGATTGCCGGGCTGGTGGGCGCAAAACGCACCGATATCGTCGAGACCCTGTTTGGCATTCGTGAAAAGGTCAGCGGCACCATTAAGCTGCACGGCAAGGCGATTAATAACCACAGCGCTAACGAAGCCATTAACCACGGCTTTGCGCTGGTGACGGAAGAGCGCCGCTCAACCGGTATTTACGCCTTCCTGGATATCGGGTTTAACTCGTTAATCTCGAATATCAAAAAATATAAAACCAGTATCGGGCTGCTGGATAATAAACGTATGAAGAGCGATACCCAGTGGGTGATTGACGCCATGCGCGTCAAAACGCCGGGACATCATACGCAAATTGGATCGCTTTCGGGCGGTAACCAGCAAAAAGTCATTATTGGCCGCTGGTTATTAACGCAGCCTGAAATCCTGATGCTTGATGAACCGACGCGCGGTATTGACGTCGGGGCAAAATTCGAAATTTACCAGCTGATTGCCGAGCTGGCGAAAAAAGAGAAGGGCATCATTATTATTTCGTCCGAAATGCCGGAGCTGTTGGGCATTACCGATCGTATCCTGGTAATGAGCAACGGCCAGGTGGCGGGCATTGTAGATACCAAGACAACCACGCAGAACGAAATATTGCGTTTAGCGTCATTACACCTTTAATGAAGCAAGGGCTGTTAACATGAAAGCGACTACAAAAAAGAATGCGCTAACCTGGCTGAAAGAGGGCGGCATTTATGTCGTTCTGCTGGTATTACTGGCTATTATTATTTTCCAGGATCCGACGTTTTTAAGTTTGATGAACCTGAGTAATATTCTTACCCAGTCATCAGTACGTATTATCATCGCGCTGGGCGTGGCGGGGTTGATCGTTACTCAGGGTACGGATCTCTCTGCGGGACGTCAGGTCGGCCTGGCCGCCGTGGTCGCGGCAACGCTGCTCCAGTCAATGGAGAACGCCAATAAGGTGTTCCCGACGCTGGATACCGTGCCGATTCCGCTGGTGATCCTGGTGGTGTGCGTGATTGGCGGCCTGATCGGCCTGCTGAACGGCGTCATTATCGCCTATCTCAAGGTCACGCCGTTTATTACCACGCTTGGCACCATGATTATCGTCTACGGCATCAACTCGCTCTATTATGACTTCGTCGGTGCCTCGCCAATCGCGGGTTTCGACAGCGGCTTCTCGAAATTTGCTCAGGGCTTTTTCCGCTTTGGCGATTTTAAACTGTCGTACATTACCTTCTACGCCATCGTCGCCATTGTTTTCGTCTGGGTGCTCTGGAACAAGACGCGCTTCGGCAAAAACATTTTTGCTATCGGCGGCAACCCGGAAGCGGCGAAAGTTTCTGGCGTTAACGTTAATTTCAACCTGATCCTGGTGTATGCCCTTTCCGGCGTGTTTTATGCGTTTGGCGGGATGCTGGAAGCCGGTCGTATCGGCAGCGCCACCAACAACCTCGGCTTTATGTATGAGCTGGACGCCATCGCGGCGTGCGTGGTGGGCGGCGTCTCCTTTGCCGGCGGCGTAGGTACGGTGGCCGGCGTCGTGACCGGCGTGATTATCTTTACCGTTATCAACTACGGCCTGACCTATATCGGCGTTAACCCCTACTGGCAGTACATTATCAAGGGCGGCATCATTATTTTCGCCGTCGCGCTGGACTCGCTGAAATACGCGCGTAAGAAGTAAGAGTAAAGATGAGTTAAAAAATAGCGACCTTCGGGTCGCTTTTTTTTGTCCGGCGTAAAGGGAAAATCAGACGTTAAAAGGGGGATGGCTGGGCGCTAACGCAGGCAGTTGCGCAACCGCTTAAGGCATCTCTGCCCGCTCGTCCCGCATGATGACATACACTTATGCCTGAGAGGCATCCGTACACGGGCCACGCGCTGCGCTGTTGAAAACGCTCCCGGCGTATTTGTTCCTGGCGCGGGACGCCATGCTCCACAGCCCCTGTCCGTTTAAGCTGTTTAAGCCGCTGACTTATTTACGCGCCTTCTGCTCGCTTTCCAGCAGCTGTTCCGGCGTCACCGCCGGATAGCTCTGAGCATCTTCCGGCACCTCGTGCACCGCAGGAATCGGCACCAGCGGACCGAGGAAGCGCGGCTCGCGCTTCATCAGGTAGAGATCCGCCAGCGCGCCGAGACGCGCGCCGACCTCGCGGAATCGCACGCTGAGCATATTTTTAGGCGACGGCACGGCATAGCACTGCGCCTGAATACCCATATGCAGGGCGATATAGAGCGCGCGCTCGCAGTGGAAACGCTGGGTAATAATAATAAAGTCGTTGGTGTCGAACACTTTGCGCGTGCGCACAATGGAATCCAGCGTACGGAAACCCGCATAGTCCAGCACAATGTCCTGCGGGTCGACGCCAGCTTTGATCAGATCGCGGCGCATGGTCATAGGTTCGTTATAGTTGCTCGCGGCGTTGTCGCCGCTCAGAAGCAGGTAATTGACCTTGCCGCTGTTATAAGCGTTCAGCGCGCCCTGAATACGATAAAGGTAATACTGATTATAAACGCCGGTACGGTAATACTTCGCCGTGCCCAATACCACGCCAACCTGACGATGCGGTAATGAGGCGACATCTTCATAAATAAAAGGGGCGGTTTTCCAGCTGATCCAGCGATCCAGGCCGAGCGCAGTCGCCACCATCAGTAAGATGATGAACAGAAGACCAATAAAAACGCGTTTTAACATACGCGCAGGCGCTCAACATAGGGAAAAATCGGTGCATCAAGGCTACTTGAGGACCTTCGCTGAAGCAAGTTACCGCCGGTTGGCTGATGGCTTTTTGCGCAGCTGCCGGGTCTGGCGACCCGGCAGCCTGAGGTCAGATAGAGGTGCGGCGGTAGTGGCGATACTGAGGCAGCCAGAAGTTGTTGGCGACCGCCTGCGACAGGACGTCTTCTGACGTGACGACCGCCACGCCTGCCAGCTGCGCGGCTTTGCCGACTTCCATGGCGATAATTTTCGATACGCCCTGAATATCCTTAATCTCCGGCAGCACCGGACCTTCGCCTTCGTTAACCAGCGGCGAACAGTCAGCCAGCGCGCGGCTTGCGGTCATCAGCATCGAATCGGTGACGCGCGTCGCGCCAGCGGCAATGACGCCCAGCCCAATGCCAGGGAAAATATAGGAGTTATTGCACTGCGCAATGGGATAGGTCTTGCCTTTCCAGCTGACCGGCGAGAAGGGGCTGCCGGTGGCGACCAGCGCTGCGCCGTCAGTCCAGGCGATAATATCCGCTGGCGTGGCTTCAACGCGCGAGGTCGGGTTAGAGAGCGGCATCACGATAGGGCGCGCGCAGTGCTTGTGCATCTCGCGAATGATCTCTTCGGTAAACAGTCCTGGCTGACCGGAAACGCCAATCAGAATATCGGGGCGCGCGTTGCGTACCACGTCCAGCAGCGAAATCGAGTCGCTGGCGGTATCCCACTCTTTCAGGTTTTCGCTCTTCTGCACCAGCTTGCTCTGGAAGTCGAGCAGGTTCGGCAGCTTATCCGTCAGCAGGCCAAAACGGTCTACCATCAGCACGCGGGCGCGCGCTTCTTCATCGCTTAAGCCTTCCGACTTCATCTGCGAAATAATCTGCTCGGCGATACCGCAACCGGCGGAGCCTGCGCCCAGGAACACCACTTTTTGCTCGCACAGACGGCTGCCTGCGGCGCGGCTGGCGGCGATCAGCGTGCCGACGGTGACGGCGGCGGTGCCCTGAATATCGTCGTTAAAGCAGCAGATTTCATCGCGGTAGCGTTGCAGCAGCGGCATGGCGTTTTTCTGCGCGAAGTCTTCAAACTGCAACAGCACGTTGGGCCAGCGACGTTTTACCGCCTGGATAAAATCGTTTACAAAGGCGTCGTACTCTTCACCAGTAATACGCGGATGACGCCAGCCCATGTAAAGCGGATCGTTCAGCAGCTGTTGATTGTTGGTGCCCGCATCCAGCACCACCGGCAGGGTGTAGGCCGGAGAGATGCCGCCGCAGGCGGTATACAGGGAGAGTTTGCCGATAGGAATGCCCATGCCGCCAATCCCTAAATCGCCGAGGCCGAGAATACGCTCGCCGTCAGTGACCACAATCACCTTCACGTTCTGCTTGGTGGCGTTTTGCAGCATATCTTCAATGTGGGCGCGGTTCGGGTAGGAGATAAACACGCCGCGCGCGCGACGGTAGATTTCCGAGAAGTGTTCACAGGCCGCGCCAACGGTTGGGGTATAAATAATCGGCATCATCTCTTCGAGATGGTTGTCGAGCAGCCGATAGAACAGCGTTTCGTTGGTGTCCTGAATGTTGCGCAGATAGACGTGCTTATCGTTATTGTTTTTAAAGTCCTGGAACTGACGCCAGGCGCGCTCTGCTTGTTCTTCAATGCTCTCAACCGCCTCAGGTAGCAGGCCGTTGAGGTTAAATTCGTTGCGCTCTTCCAGCGTGAAGGCGCTGCCTTTGTTCAGCAGGGGAAATTCCAGCAGGATCGGGCCAGCGTAGGGGATGTACAGTGGACGTTTACTTTCGTACTCGTGTTCCATGAATTGATGCTCCGGTTGCAATGTTGTCTGGCTAAAATGCAGACGCCAGTCGTTCTTTTTTTGTGTAGCTGGCGCACGATCCTATGAAATTTCTCGCTGATGTACAGCTTTTGTAAATAAAAGATATTGTAAGTGTTGAAAAGCGTGCCGTGGCTCACTCAGGCTTTGCGCAGCGTTACGCGCGTCAGCTGCGTGCATCCCAGCGCGGCCAGCGTGGCCTGAGTGGCGGCAAACTGATCCAGCGTCGCGTTCTCCACCTCGGCCAGCGCCGCGGCCTCGATATTTTCACAGGCTTCACCCTGCATATTCAGCAGGATCAGCGCAGCCTGGAGCGGCGGCAGGCTGGGGTTAAAGGCGGCGTTTTCGGCGTAGCGCCCGGTGACCAGCGCGCCGCTGGCGGTGCGCAGCGCGACGCCGCTGTGCGATCCGCTGTAAGGGGCGTGACTCTCACTGGCCGCCGCAATCGCCGCCTGAGCCAGCGCGTCGCCCTGCATCAGATAGCCGTGGTCCACCTTGTCTAACAGCAGCGTGGTGATATTGAGGTCGCGCGGACCAAAAGCGTCCGGTAAATAGTCGCCGAGGGTACTGACGCTGCGCCCAGGCAGGCTGATACGCAGCCCGGTGCCGCTGTTAAGCTCGTTCATAAACTGACGACAGTGGCCGCACGGCGTGTAGTTGACGGTCATGGCTTCCAGGCTGCGCTCGCCGCGCAGCCAGGCGTGTGTAATCGCGCTCTGCTCGGCGTGCACCGTTTGCTGGAGCGCGACGCCGGCGAACTCCATATTAGCGCCGAAATACCAGTGGCCGCTGACGCCGCGCGCAATCGCGCCCACGTTAAAGCGGGAAACCGGAGCGACGGCGCAGGCCGCCGCCAGCGGCAGGAGCGCCAGCGCCAGCGCATCGGCATCCAGCTGGGTCTGCTGCATTAGCGCGGCGACCTGCTCCGGCGTCAGCACCGCCTGAAACTGTGCGTCGTCAAAAACCGGACGTAGTGCGCTTTGCAGTTCAGCAGGCAGCGCGCCGAAGGCGGAGATGAAACGTGGATGCATGATAGCCTCGTTAATTTCAGGCGGCCGATTGCCGCCAGAGGTTTATATGTGATCTGTATCGCTCTGACAATGCAACAGATTTGCATCGTTTCAACTTTGCGAGATCTCTCGCAAGTTTTAACCCAGCGCGCGCAGCAGTAGCGGAAAAATAAAGGGTGCCAGCAGCGACGTGATAATGCCGCACAGCACCAGCGCCAGAGAGCTGAAGGCCCCTTCCTGATAATCCACTTCGGCCGCGCGCGCCGTGCCGAGCGCATGAGAGGCGTTGCCGATCGCCAGCCCGCGCGCCGCGCGGGTTTTCACGCCCAGCAGGTTTAACACCATATGCCCGAATACCGCGCCCAGTACGCCAGCGATCAGCACGCAGATAGCGCTGATAGCAGGAATCCCCTGAAGCGAGGCGGAAACGGCCATCGCAATCGGCGTCGTCACCGATTTGGGCAGGATCGTGGCGGCGATTTCCGGCGTTGCGCCCATCCACAGCGCGATTGCCGTACCGGACGTCATCGCGGTCAGGCTGCCGATAAAGCAGACGCCAATCAGCGACTTCCAGCGCGCGCGAATCTGATGCATCTGTTCATAGAGCGGCAGCGCCAGCGCCACCACGGCGGGTTGCAGCAGCTGATTGAGGATCTGACTGCCGGCGAAATAGCGCGTGTAGGGAATGTTCAGCACCAGCAGCAGCGGAATAATAATCGCCATCGCCACCAGCAGCGGATTGATTATCGAGATTTTTACTTTTGCGGCCAGCTGGCGCGCGAGCATAAAGACACCGACGCTGAGCGGCAGCGACCACCAGATGTCACTCACTGGGCTTCTCCTGCGTGCGGCGCGTATGAATTTTATGGGCGCTCCAGCCGACAATGGCCAGCACCAGAAAGGTACTGACCACAATAGAGACCACAATCGGGCCAAACTGCGCGCTGAGCACGTCGGTGTAATTCATGACGCCGACGCTAATCGGCACAAACAGCAGCGCCATATAACGGATGAGCAGATGGCAGCCCGGCTTCACCCAGTCCACGGGCAGAACCTGGGCCGCCAGCAGGGTGAACAGCGTCAGCATGCCGAGAATACTGCCGGGAATGGTGATCGGCAGCAGCACGGCGATAGCGTTGCCTGCGTAGAGGCAGAGATAAATGATGGCGAAGGCGCGCACGTAGCGCCAGCACAGCGACAGCACGGTGGGCATAGCAGGCTCCTGTTTTACAGCACAACATCATACGCGACATCGCATAAAAAAAGGCGACATTGCTGTCGCCCTGGGGCGTTAACTACGCGCCCGTTGCGGGTGACCAGGTCGATCGCAACGTCGCTTAAGGCATCCCTGCGCGCCTGGCCCGCGCTATGACGCACCTCATCTCTGAAATGCGCGTTTAGCCGGGCCAACGCGCTGCGTTGTCTAAAACGCCTCGGTGGTTTGTCCTTGTCGCGCGACGCTTTGCGCTTCGGTCCCGGCCACGCGCTCCGCGGCCTGACGTGCGGCCATCAGGGCGATCGCCTGTAACTTTTTACTTAACCGGCATACCTGGCTGTGCGCCGCTGTCGACAGAGAGCACAAACAGATCTTTTCCGCCCGGTCCGGCCGACAACACCATGCCTTCCGACACGCCGAAGCGCATCTTACGCGGCGCAAGGTTGGCGACAATAATCGTCATTTTGCCGATCAGCACCGACGGATCCGGATAGGCGGCGCGAATGCCGGAGAAGATCTGGCGTTTCTCGCCGCCCAGATCCAGCTGCAAGCGCAGCAGCTTGTCAGAACCCTCTACCAGCTCCGCGTTTTCGATGAGCGCTACGCGCATATCGACCTTCGCAAAGTCATCAATGGTAATGGTATCGCCAATCGGCGCATCCGCCAGCGGGCCGGCAGCCGGTTTACTGGCGGCCGCCGCATCCTCTTTCGACGCTTCGATCAGCGCGTTCACTTTAGTCATTTCAATACGTCCATACAGGGCCTTAAACGGCGCAACCTGGTGATTAAGCAGCGGCTGGGCAATCGCATCCCAGCTCAGTTCGCTGTTAAGGAACGCCTCGGCGCGCTCGCTCAGCGCTGGCAGCACCGGCTTCAGCCAGGTCATCAGCACGCGGAACAGGTTAATGCCCATTGAGCAGATGGCCTGCAAGTCAGCATCGCGGCCTTCTTCTTTCGCTACCACCCAGGGAGCTTGCTCATCCACATAGCGGTTAGCCAGATCGGCCAGCGCCATAATCTCGCGGATCGCACGGCTAAACTCGCGGCTCGCCCAGGCTTCGCCAATTTTCTCCGACGCGTCGACAAAGGTCTGGTACAGCGATGGATCCGCCAGCTCAGACGAAAGCTGGCCGTTAAAGCGCTTCGTCAGGAAGCCCGCGTTGCGCGACGCGAGGTTCACCACCTTATTAACGATGTCGGCATTCACGCGCTGCACAAAATCTTCCAGGTTAAGGTCGATGTCGTCGATGCGTGACGAAAGCTTGGCGGCATAGTAATAACGCAGGCTGTCCGCATCCAGGTGCTGTAGCCAGGTGCTCGCTTTAATAAAGGTGCCGCGCGATTTTGACATCTTGGCGCCATTCACCGTTACGTAGCCGTGAACAAACAGGTTGTTCGGCTTACGGAACTGGCTGCCTTCCAGCATCGCTGGCCAGAACAGGCTGTGGAAGTAGACAATGTCTTTGCCGATAAAGTGATACAGCTCGGTGGTGGACTCTTTCTTCCAGAACTCGTCAAAGTCGATGTCGCCGCGCTTGTCGCACAGGTTTTTAAACGCGCCCATATAGCCAATAGGCGCATCCAGCCAGACGTAGAAATATTTGCCTGGCGCATCCGGGATTTCAAAGCCGAAGTAGGGCGCGTCGCGAGAGATATCCCACTGTTGCAGGCCGGACTCGAACCACTCCTGCATTTTGTTCGCGACCTGCTCTTGCAGCGCGCCAGAGCGCGTCCAGGCCTGAAGCATGGCGCTGAACGACGGCAGATCGAAGAAGAAGTGCTCAGAGTCGCGCATTTCCGGCGTCGCGCCAGAGACCACCGATTTCGGCTCAATCAGTTCGGTCGGGCTATAGGTCGCGCCGCACACTTCGCAGTTATCGCCATACTGATCCGGCGACTTACATTTCGGGCAGGTGCCTTTAACAAAACGGTCCGGCAGGAACATGCCTTTTTCCGGATCGTAGAGCTGAGAAATGGTGCGGTTTTTAATAAAACCGTTCTCTTTCAGGCGAGAGTAGATCAGCTCGGACAGCTCGCGGTTCTCGTCGCTGTGCGTCGAGTGGTAGTTGTCGTAGCTGATGTTGAATCCGGCAAAATCGACCTGATGCTCCTGACTCATTTCGGCAATCATCTGCTCCGGCGAAATGCCCAGCTGCTGCGCTTTCAGCATAATCGGCGTGCCGTGCGCGTCGTCGGCGCAGATGAAGTAAACCTGATTGCCACGCATTCGCTGGTAACGCACCCAAATATCTGCCTGGATATGCTCGAGCATGTGGCCGAGATGGATCGATCCGTTCGCGTACGGCAGGGCGCACGTTACCATTATTTTTTTAGCGACTTGAGTCATAGTTTGCGTAGCTTTCTGTTGATTGAAAAAACGGGCTTAGATGGTAACTCATGCCCTGGCAGGCGTAAACACAAGGGCGGTCTCACGTCGCCCACCTCCACATCTGATATGATTGTTGTGTTACCGCTGAACCCAGCGAAAGAAAAGTCAAAAAGGAGTGGGGATGACAGCACAATCCCGGACATCACATTCACCTGAAGCCTTGCGCGCCGTGGTTATGGGCGTGTTGAGCGGCTTCCGGCATCCGACCCTCGATCATAATCTCACTACGCTAAAGGCGCTGCATCATGTGGCCCAGCTCGACGGCAAACTGCATATCGAACTCTGTATGCCGTTTGCGTGGGCGAGCGCGTTTGAGGAGCTGAAAGCGCAGACCAGCGCGGAACTGCTGCGCCTGACCGGCACCCAGGCCATTGACTGGCGGCTGCGTCACGACATCGCCACGCTCAAACGCGTAAAAGGTCAGCCGGGCGTTAACGGCGTGAAAAACATCATTGCCGTCAGTTCAGGCAAAGGCGGCGTCGGCAAATCGAGCACCGCCGTCAATATGGCGCTGGCGCTGGCGGCGGAAGGCGCGCGCGTCGGCATCCTGGATGCGGATATTTACGGCCCGTCGGTGCCGAATATGCTCGGCACCGAGCACGAGCGTCCCACCTCGCCCGACGGCACGCATATGGCGCCCATTATGGCGCACGGTCTGGCGACGAATTCCATCGGCTATCTGGTGACGGACGATAATGCCATGGTGTGGCGAGGACCGATGGCGAGCAAAGCCCTGATGCAGCTGCTCAACGAGACGCTGTGGCCCGAACTCGACTATCTGGTGCTCGATATGCCGCCTGGGACGGGTGATATTCAGCTGACGCTGGCGCAAAGCGTGCCGGTGACGGGCGCCATCGTGGTGACCACGCCGCAGGACATTGCGCTGATCGATGCGCGCAAGGGTATGGTGATGTTTGAAAAGGTGAACGTGCCTGTGCTGGGCGTGGTGGAAAACATGAGCCTGCATATCTGTAGCCACTGCGGCTTCCACGAGCCGATTTTCGGCACTGGCGGCGCAGAGAAGCTGGTGGCGGATTACCAGACGCAGCTGCTGGCGCAGCTTCCCCTGCATATTAATCTGCGGGAAGATCTGGACGACGGCGAGCCAACGGTTATCCGCCGTCCGGACAGTGAGTTTACCGCGCTCTATCGTCAGCTGGCGGGCCGCGTGGCGGCGCGGCTCTACTGGCAGGGAGAGGTCATTCCCGGCGACATCGCCTTCCGCGCGCTGTAGCGTTACGCACCGCTGGCGTCGAGTCAGGACGCCAGCGGAAAGTGCATCAGCACATATTTTCCCTGGTCGCTCTCGCCCTGCGCGATGATTTTCCAGCCGTGCCGCAGATAAAACGCCTGCGCCGCGTTGTTCATTAACAGGCACTTCAGCGCGCCGGTGCTGGTAAAGCGCTCCTGCACCTTTTCCAGCAGCGCGCCGCCGACGCCGCGTCCCTGATAAGCGGGGTCGACATAAAGGCTGTGCAAAAAATTGTCGTTTTCCAGCACGCCGGCAAAACCGACGCGGCGCCCGTCAAGTTCAGCGACCCACACGGTTTCTCCCAGGATAACGCTATCGAAATCTTCCAGCTTCCATTCGCTGTCATCAAGCCAGCGCCAGTTATGACGACGCACCGCCAGAAACAGCGTTCTCAGAAAAGGGCGATCGGCCTCAGTAAAAGATCGTATAAGCACAGATAAACTCCTGCATTGCCTTTTCTTCAAAATTAGCAGTTCTGGCGAGAAAAGATAAACCTCGTTAAATCAATACGCTTTGCGTGTAGAATGCCGGGGCGGCGTCACGAGCGGCACAGCCTGCCGCGTTTGATAGCTTTCGTTTATCTGATTGATAACGACTGCATATTAGAAGTTGGCCCGAAAATTATGTAACGTGGATCACATCTTTTAGCGGAGGACTTCAGATGTCTATCATTAATACCAAAATCAAACCGTTCAAAAACGCTGCGTTTAAAAACGGCGAGTTCATCGACGTAACTGAGAAAGACGTTGAAGGTAAATGGAGTGTTTTCTTCTTTTATCCGGCTGACTTCACCTTTGTTTGCCCGACTGAACTGGGCGACGTAGCCGATCACTACGAAGAATTTCAGAAACTGGGCGTAGACATCTACTCTGTGTCTACCGACACCCACTTTACCCACAAAGCCTGGCACGGTTCGTCTGAAACCATCGCGAAAATCCAGTACGCGATGATTGGCGACCCGACTGGCGCGCTGACCCGTAACTTCGAAATCATGCGTGAAGCTGAAGGTCTGGCCGATCGCGGTACTTTCATCGTTGACCCGGAAGGCATCATCCAGGCAATCGAAATCACTGCTGAAGGTATCGGCCGCGACGCGTCTGACCTGCTGCGTAAAGTGAAAGCGGCTCAGTATGTTGCTTCTCACCCAGGCGAAGTTTGCCCGGCTAAATGGAAAGAAGGCGACGCGACTCTGGCTCCGTCTCTGGACCTGGTTGGCAAAATCTAATTTCCCTACCGGTTTTCGATCTTTCTCTATCGGGTGCTGCGGCACCCGATTTCTTCTGACAGGAACTCACTATGCTCGACACTAACTTAAAAACCCAGCTCAAGGCTTACCTTGAGAAATTAACCAGGCCTGTTGAGTTGATCGCTACCCTGGACGAGGGTGCCAAATCAGCGGAAATTCGCGATTTGCTGACGGAGATCGCCAGCCTGTCTGAAAAAGTCAGCTTCCGCGAAGAGAACGATCGTCCGGTGCGCAAACCTTCATTCCTGATTACTAACCCAGGCTCACACAGCGGCCCGCGCTTTGCCGGTTCGCCGATGGGGCATGAGTTTACCTCGCTGGTGCTGGCGCTGCTGCAAACTGGCGGCCATCCGTCAAAAGAGACGCAGAGCCTGCTGGATCAGGTTGCGTCGCTGGACAGCGACCTGCATTTCGAAACCTATTACTCGCTGTCGTGCCACAACTGTCCTGACGTGGTTCAGGCGCTGAACCTGATGGCGATCATTAACCCGCGCGTCTCGCACACGGCGATTGACGGCGGCATGTTCCAGAATGAGATCACCGAACGCAACGTGATGGGCGTTCCGGCGGTATATCTGAACGGCAAAGAGTTCGGTCAGGGCCGCATGAGCCTGGCTGAAATCGTCGGCAAGGTCGACACCAATGCCGACAAACGCGCAGCAGAAGAGCTGAACAAGCGCGACGCCTATGAAGTGCTGATTGTCGGCAGCGGCCCGGCGGGCGCGGCAGCGGCAATCTATTCTGCGCGTAAAGGTATTCGCACCGGTCTGATGGGCGAACGTTTTGGCGGCCAGGTGCTCGACACCGTGGACATCGAAAACTACATCTCCGTACAGAAAACCGAAGGCGCGAAGCTGGCTGGCTCGCTGCGCGCTCACGTAGACGACTATGACGTGGATGTGATCGATACCCAGAGCGCTATCAAACTGATCCCGGCGGCAAAACAGGGCGGCCTGCACGCGGTTGAAACCGCCTCCGGCGCGGTACTGAAATCACGCAGCATCATCATCGCCACCGGCGCGCGCTGGCGCAACATGGGCGTGCCTGGCGAAGAGCAGTATCGCACCAAAGGCGTGACCTACTGTCCGCACTGTGACGGCCCGCTGTTTAAAGGCAAGCGCGTCGCGGTTATCGGCGGCGGTAACTCTGGCGTGGAAGCGGCAATCGACCTGGCTGGTATCGTTGAGCACGTGACGCTGCTGGAGTTTGCGGGCGAAATGCGCGCTGACCAGGTGTTGCAGAACAAACTGCGCAGCCTGAAAAACGTTGACGTGATCCTGAACGCTCAGACCACTGAGGTTAAAGGCGACGGCAGTAAAGTGACCGGCCTGGCCTATATCGATCGCACCAACCAGACGGCGCACGACATTGCGCTGAGCGGCATCTTCGTGCAAATCGGTTTGCTGCCGAATACCACCTGGCTGGAAGGCGCGGTAGAGCGCAACAAGATGGGTGAAATCCTCATCGACGCGAAATGCGAAACCAGCCTGAAAGGCGTGTTCGCGGCGGGCGACTGCACTACAGTGCCGTACAAGCAGATTATTATCGCCAGCGGTGAAGGCGCGAAAGCTTCGCTCAGCGCGTTTGACTATCTGATCCGCACCAAACCGGCTGAATAATTTGCGATAGCCATGCAACGGCCCCGGAACTTTGTTCCGGGGCTTTTTTTTAATAGCCCGCCAGCGTCATCAGCATCATCCATACCGGCGTCGTCACCGCCGCAAACACCGTAGAGAAGAGCATACTGGCCGCTGCCGGTCCGGTCAGAACGTTAAACTTTTGCGACATCAGATAGACATTAATACCCACCGCCATCGATCCCAGTAACACCACCACCCGGCTCTCCAGCGGTGGTAAATCCACCAGCCAGGCGATGGCCCAGACGGTCATCGGCTGTAAAATCAGCTTCAGCAAACAGATGGCGTAGCTTTCTCGCAGCCCGTCGCGCACGCGGTAGTGCGCCAGACTCATGCCAAGCGTGACCAGCGACAGCGGCGCGGCGATTGACGCAAGCATCCGCAGCGGTTCGGCGGCGATGGCGGGTAACGGCTGCTTTAAAAAACTCCACCCGGTGCCGCTGAGAATGCCGACGATCAGCGGGTTCTTCGCCACGCTGAGCAGCGTGCGGCCGATCCCCTTTAGTGAGAAGCTACCCTGTTTTGCCCACTCCACCGAGAGCGTCAGCAGCGTCCACAGGATCAGGCTGTTGAATACCAGCACCAGCGCCACCGAGGGCAGCGCCTGCGGACCGAGCAGCACCGTCGCCACCGGAATGCCCAGCATAACGTTATTGGAGAAGATGCCGCCGAGCGCGAACACCGTTCCCGCCACGCCGTCGAGTTTAAACAGGCGCGCGCCCAGCACGCGGCCAAGAATGAAGATCAGCAGGCAGCTGCCGAAAAAAGCCAGCAGCAGACGAACATCCACTGGCGGACTTTTATAGAAGTCGCTCATCACGCGAAACAGCATGCAGGGCAGGGCGACATTGAAGACAAATCGGTTCATGCCTTCGCTGATGCTAATGGGCCATTTGCCGAAGCGCGTCAGGGCATAGCCAAGAAAAATTAAGATAAACAGCGGAGCGGAAAGATAAATCTGGTGGGTCAGCGTATCAAGCAAGCCAGGCATAGCGCGTCTGTTATCGGCAATAGGTAACATCAGCCTAACATGTTGTTGCTAAATGCGTAACCTGGCGACAAAGGGTTTTAGCCCAGCCAGCGACGCGCCTGCGCATCGCTGATATCGCTATAGTAGATGCGATAAAGCGTCTGGTTGCAGGTTCGACAGCGTGCGGAAATCAGGGTGGAATAGTAGGTTCTGCCGCTGGGGGCAATGGCATTGGCGCGGGAGATTACGATGTCCTGCCAGCGGTGACGATGCGGAATAAACGAAAAAAACCTCATTTTGCTTCCCAAATGTCGACTGCGATTGAATAAAGCTATTTAGCGTGATGACGGAATAGTAATAGTTATAATGAGATAAGACAGACAGGCTTTAGCGCGACAAAAAAGTCAGTTAAAAAAACGACTTGTCTCTTCAGTGACAGCGTAAATATTGGCTCGTTTTTTAATAAAAAAATGCTGTTTCTACTGGTCGCTATAATCTGAACCCGCAGCATTAGGCCTTTTTTCTGCCTCTCAATAGTTGATCGTGATCATGCTGAATCGCGCTAACTGGTAATACCTCTTAAGAGGTAGGGGTTTCATTGCGAATCTCATCTTTTTTATGTCACGTGTGTAATAACCGGCTGCGAATAATTAAACGGGTTTCAGTTGATTTTGAGATGGCAGGGTAAAACCTAAAGTTTATGTTCTGGTTGTTCTTGATCTTGCTCAAAGTGAGGGGGTAGAGAATAGTCAGGTAGATTTGACTGAGTGCTGGAAAAGGTTTTAAGAGATAAACTCAATAAGGAGAAGCGGTTATGTTATAGGGGAAGAGATAAAGCATTCCATCAATAAGGACCAGAGCAATATTCAGCCGATGACTGTTCAGGAATACCGCAAGGTCGTTGCTCCTCCAGAAGAGCAGGAAGAATAAACTGAAGCACAACCAGAGCATGTATTAACACTCGCTGGCGCATGGAATATGTATAAACAGGCAAAGTCCAAAAGCTGGACTAAGGCTATCTCACAAGCCAATGAACGCTTTATTGAGGTCCTGTAGATAGTCCTGGGCGCATTTACAGACGTAACGACGATTACCAGACAAGATATTAAGCAGGTAATGGAAATCGTTGAAAACTTGCCAAAGCGCGCTGTGCATCCATACCGGTCGATGGCTGTTCAGCAATTGACAGAGTGTGATGATGTGCCGCCTGAAGATTTGGCTGGCGCTGAGTCAATCCACAAGCCTTTGAAGATGTTGTTTAAAACCTTTCTGACTGGCAATAAAGATATTCTGGAGAAGCTTCCGATACCGCCATTTGGGTAACAAAGAACAGCGGCGTCGGGCTGTTGTAAATATTTACAGCTGATATAAAAACGAATCTTCCTGATTTAACTTACCCTATTCTACTGTTCGTCAGGATTTATGGCTAAAGAATGAATGGTTAGTTGTGCCACTCAATCTGTCACACCTGATCCAGGAGGAGCGCATTTGCCGTTTACAAGACTTCCCGCTGGCATTACTATCCTGAGCAGGGATTAATGAGAAGCATTAATCGCAATATTTTGATTTTGCAGTAAATGACTCGGGGTGCCCTTCTTTGTGAAGGCTGAGAAAAACCCGTATTACCTGATCTGGATAATGCCAGCGTAGGGAAGTCAGATGCCTGACCGCATTCGCCTTCTTGTTCGCCGGTTGGGAGCTATGATGATCCACCAGCCTCAACGCTTTTCTGATGCGCAGTTCGCGCCCGTTCTCTCCCGATTTGTTCAACAGTCGCCGCTGGTGCACTGCATGACAAATGATGTCGTACAAAATTTCACCGCAAACGTTTTGCTGGCGCTGCACGCCTCGCCCGCTATGGTGATCGACCCTGATGAAGCCAGGCAGTTTGCCGCTGCGGCCGATGCCTTACTCATCAACGTGGGCACCTTAACCCGCGAGCGTCGCGATGCCATGCTGGCTGCGGTTCAGGCCGCAAATCACGCCCAGACGCCCTGGGTACTGGATCCTGTCGCGGTCGGCGCGTTGACGCTGCGCACCGACTTCTGTCAGCAGTTACTGGCTCTGCAACCCGCTGCTGTACGCGGTAATGCCTCTGAAATTCTGGCGCTGGCACAGCAAAGCCGCGGCGGACGCGGGGTAGATACCCAGCATCAGGCGGAAGCGGCGCTGGAGGCCGCGTGTGAGCTGGCTAAAACGCATCACACGCTGGTCGCGATCAGCGGCGAGGTTGACTATGTTACCGACGGCAGCCAGACGCTGACCATATCCGGCGGCAACCCGCTGATGACGCGCGTCGTGGGGACAGGCTGCGCGCTTTCCGCCGTGGTCGCGGCTTTTTGCAGCCTGCCCGGCGAGCGGCTGAACAACGTTGCCAGCGCCTGCCGCGTGATGGCGCTGGCGGGGGAGCGTGCCGCCGCGCAGGCTGATGCGCCGGGTCATTTCGCCATGCATTTCATTGACGCTCTGTGGCGACAGGCACAGGAGGCGCGCGTATGAAACGTATCAACGCTCTGACGATTGCCGGCACCGATCCCAGCGGCGGGGCAGGGGTGCAGGCCGATCTCAAGGCCTTTTCAGCGCTTGCGGCTTATGGCACCAGCGTGATTACCGCGCTGGTGGCGCAAAACACCTGTGGCGTGCAGTCGGTCTACCGCATTGAACCTGAGTTTGTCGGCGCCCAGCTCGATTCCGTTTTAAACGATGTGCGCATTGACACGGCAAAAATCGGTATGCTGTCTGAAACCGCCATCGTGCAGGTGGTGGCGGAAAAGCTGAAACGAGCCGACATCCCCTGTGTGGTGCTGGATACGGTGATGGTGGCGAAAAGCGGCGATGCGCTGCTGTCGCCGGACGCCATTGCCAGCGTACGTGAGCTGCTGCTGCCGCAGGTATCCTTGATCACCCCCAATCTGCCCGAAGCGGCGGCGCTGCTGGACTGTGCGCCAGCGCAAAATGAGGACGAAATGCTGACGCAGGGGGAAGCCCTGCTGGCGTTCGGCTGTCCGGCGGTGCTGATGAAAGGGGGACATCTGGGCAACACTGAAAGCCCGGACTGGCTGATCACGCGCGCCGGAGCCGAGCGATTCACCGCGCCGCGCGTCAATACCCGACATACGCACGGCACCGGCTGTTCGCTCTCTGCCGCGCTGGCGGCGCTGCGGCCGCGTCACGCTGACTGGGCGGAGACGCTGCGCGAAGCCAAAGCCTGGCTGCAACAGGCGCTGATGCAGGCCGATACGCTGGAGGTCGGCAAGGGCATTGGGCCAGTGCACCATTTCCATCGCTGGTGGTAGGGAAAAATGCCCTGATCTGGATAATTTTGCTACGGATCCGTCTGAAAAATGGAGTCAGCAATTTGCGTCGTCCTGGTGCGGCGGTCAGGCTGTGATGGCGCGCGCCGGCCTGGGTCGGCGCATCACCCCATTTCTGACAGGAGTTAACATGACGGACATCGTACAGTTACTGGGCCAGGACGCGGATTCTCTTCTTCAGCATCGCTGTCTGGCTCTGCCCGCGGAAAACCTCTATTTACCCGGTCCGGATTATGTCGATCGCGTGATGATCGACAATAACCGCTCCCCTGCGGTGCTGCGCAATATGCAGACGTTGTACAACACCGGACGCCTTGCGGGTACCGGTTATCTGTCTGTCCTGCCGGTCGATCAGGGCGTTGAGCATTCAGCAGGCGCCTCTTTCGCGGCTAACCCGCACTATTTCGATCCTAAACATATTGTCGAGCTGGCCATAGAGGCAGGCTGTAACTGCGTCGCCTCAACCTATGGCGTGCTGGCTTCGGTAGCGCGCCGCTATGCGCACCGTATTCCCTTTATGGTGAAGCTTAATCACAACGAAACCCTGAGCTATCCCACGCAGTACGATCAGACGCTTTATGCCAGCGTCGAGCAGGCGTTCAACATGGGCGCGGTGGCGGTGGGAGCGACGATCTATTTTGGTTCCGAGCAGTCGCGTCGTCAGATAGAAGAGATCTCCGCTGCGTTTGAGCGCGCGCATGAGCTGGGTATGGTGACGGTGCTCTGGGCCTACCTGCGAAATAACGACTTTAAAAAAGACGGCGTCGATTATCATGCCAGCGCCGACCTGACCGGACAGGCCAACCATCTGGCGGCCACGATCGGCGCAGACATCGTTAAGCAGAAGCTGGCAGAGAATAATGGCGGCTACAAGGCGGTAAAATTTGGACATACCGACGAGCGAGTCTACAGCACGCTGACTACGGATAACCCGATCGATCTGGTGCGCTATCAGCTGGCGAACTGCTATATGGGTCGCGCAGGATTGATTAACTCAGGCGGCGCGTCTGCGGGTGAAACCGATATTGCTGAATCGGTACGCACGGCAGTCATCAACAAACGTGCAGGCGGCATGGGGCTGATACTGGGACGCAAGGCATTTAAAAAGTCGCTGAAGGATGGCGTGGCGCTGATCAATGCGGTGCAGGATGTGTATTTGTCTAAGGAAGTGACTATCGCCTGATTAAACCTGGCTTACTTGCCCGTTCCCGTCCGGGCAGTGCTCGTGCCTGGTCACATACTTATGTATGCTCCCAGGCCCTGCGCGCTGGCCGTACGGGAACGGGCTTCGCCGCCGACGGTTTAATGCCCAGAGGATTATTGAGGCCGAATACAGATATAGGCTCCAGACCTTGCGCGCTGGCCGTACGGGAACAGGCTTCGCCGCCGACGGTTTAATTCGCAAGGCTTATTGAGGTCAGAGACTTATGTATGCTTCCCGGCCCTGCGCGCTGGCCGTACGGGAACGGGCTTCGCCGCCGACGGTTTAATGCCCAGAGGATTATTGAGGCCGAATACAGATATATGCTCCAGACCCTGCGCTGGCCGTACAGGAACGGGCTTCGCCGCAGACGGTTTAATGCCCAGAGGATTATTGAGGCCGAATACAGATATATGCTCCAGACCCTGAGCGCTGGTCGTACGGGAACGGGCTTAGCCGCAGACGGTTTAATTCGCAAGGCTTATTGAGGTCAGAGACTTATGTATGCTCCCAGACCTGCGCGCTGGCCGGACAGGAACGGGCTTCACCGCCGCCGGTTTAGCGCAACGAAAAGGCCAGCAATGCGCTGGCCTTATTTACTGCTCAGCAGGCATTATGGCGACTCAAACCATTCGCTGTTGCGCTCGGCGACAGGCGTGATGGAAAAAATCATCTCCTGCAAATGACGACGCATCGCGGCTTCGGCGGCGTCGGCATCATGCGCCTTCAGCGCCGCCAGAATCTCTTCATGCTGCTCAATCAGACTTTCCGGCGGCGAGACTTCACTGAGCGTCAGAAAGCGCACGCGGTCCATTGCCGCTTTGATATTCTCCACCGTTTCCCACGCCAGCGCGCAGTTGATGCTTTCCGCAATCAGACGGTGAAACTCATCGTCAAGGCTGAGAAAGGCCTGGCTGTCGTGACGCTCAGCTGCCAGTTTTTGCAGCTGAATATTGTGGTCCAGCGCCATCAGCGCGGCGGGTTCAATCTCCTGCGCGGCACGCCGCACCACCGACACCTCGACCGCCTCGCGAATAAAGCGGCCATCCGCAACGCGACGCGCGGAGATCTTCCGCACAAAGGTTCCGCGCTGCGGCAACACCTGCACCAGACCTGCTTCCGCCAGCTTGATAAAGGCTTCGCGTACCGGCTGTCGCGAGACGTTAAATCGGGCGGAAACTTCTTTCTCTGACAGCAGCGAACCCGGTCGGATCGCGCAGGTCACAATATCCCTACGCAGATAACGATAGATTTGCTGGTTAACCGGTTCGCTGGTGGTAATGGTATAGGCGATTGACATGCTGCATATCCGTATTGCGGCTGGCCGCAGCCAGCCCGTTGGAAAGTGTCAGTCTAATCAGCGCGCTGCCACTGCGCCAGCGCTTTTGGCACAGAAAAATTACCGCGCATTAACAACCTGCGCCAGGGTAGCGCGCGCGCCCTGTTCGCGCAGCTGTAGCCAAAAACGCGTTAAGGTTGCGACTACCGCCTCATTCTGCGCCAGATCGTCGCCAAAGACAGCTTTTATGCCCAGCAGCGCCCGCACACGCTCTTCGCCTTCCGCGCTGCTGGCCACGCGTTCAGCCAGCTCGCTTTTCAGAGGATCGCGTATCTCAATCGGCGCGCCTTGCTCATCCACTCCGCCGACATAGCGCATCCAGCCCGCCACGCCCAGCAGCAGCAGGTCGCAGTTGCTGCCGTTACGCAGATGCCAGCGCACGCTGTCCAGCATACGCTGCGGCAGTTTTTGCGTGCCGTCTGTCGCAATCTGATAAGTGCGATGTTTGATGGCGCGGTTTTCGTAGCGCGCAATCAGCGAGTCAGCGTAGGCGGTCAGATCGACGCCCTGAGTGCGCAGCGTGGGCGCCTGCTGCTCAAGCATCAACTGACGCGCAGCGGCGCGCAGGTTCGCATCGGCCATACAGTCGCTGATGTATTCATAGCCGGATAAATAGCCGAGATAGGCCAGGAAAGAGTGGCTGCCGTTAAGCATACGCAGCTTCATCTCTTCAAACGGCAGCACATCTTTCACCAGCTCTGCGCCAGCCTGTTCCCAGGCCGGGCGACCGCTGACGAAGTTATCTTCGATCACCCACTGGAAAAAAGGTTCGGCTTCGACGGCGACGGGATCGCTACAGCCGAGACGTTCAGCCAGCTGAGCGAACGCGCTGTCGGTCATCGCCGGAACAATACGGTCCACCATCGTGGAAGGGAAGGTGATGTGTTGCTGAATATAGTCGGCCAGCGCCGCGTCCTGTCGCTGCGCCAGCTGGACAATCACATTGCGCGTAACGTGGCCGTTCTCCGGCATGTTATCGCACGACATCACGCTGAACGGCGGCAGTCCCGCGTCGCGGCGGCGGCGAATGGCCGCCAGAATCAGGCCGGGCAGCGAGCGCGGCGCGTCGGGATGCGCTAAATCGTGCACAATATCGGGATGATCCGGGTTGAGATCGCCGCTGGCTGGATGATGACAATAGCCCTTTTCCGTTACCGTCATGGAAACGATAGCGACGTCCGGCTGGCTCATGGCGGAGATGACCGCCTCAATGCCGTCGCCTTTGCCGTGCAGCGAGGAGGTCACGACGCCAATAACGCGCGTGCTGAGCGAATCGTCGGCCATCTCTGTGAGGGTGTACAGGTGATCCTGCTGACGCAGCGCCTGAATCAGCTCGCCGCTGTTGAGGTTAACTTCACAATAGCCCCAGTCGCCGCCCTGTTCCGCCAGTTTATCGCTACACAATGCCTGATGCGCGCGATGAAACGCGCCGAAGCCAATATGCACCATACGGGTTTTCAGTTTGCTGCGATCGTAGCGCGGGCGCTGTACGTCAGCGGGAAGGCGATCAATCTCTAACATAGTCTGTCCTTATAGCAAACGGGGCGTCCTGCGCCCCGTGAATCAGTTATGTGAAAGGGCCTGCTTATACTGAGACCGGCTTGTTGCTCGCTTTCGGACTGCGGATCACGAACAGCACCAGGAAGGCGCCAATGGCGGCCACACAGCCAGCCAGCACGAAGGCGCTATCGAATTTGCCGGTATGCTGGACGATAAAGCCGGTCACAATGGGTCCGATAATGCCCGACAGACTGCCAACCAGATGAATAAAGCCGCTGATGCTGCCGACGCGGCTCTTGTGGACCACGTCCTGAATAATCGCCCAGTAAATAGCGCCGGTGATGTAGAGGAAGAAAATCGAGATCGACATCATTATCACCGCGGAATTGACGTCTTGTACCGTACCCGCCAGCGCCACACAAACGGCAGCGGCGAACAGTGAGACCACCAGCACAATTTTTCGTGACAACAGTAACTTGCCGGTAATATTGAAGATTTTATCGGAGATCCAGCCGCCCAGCGCCAGCCCGACGAAACCGACAATCCACGGGATCATGGTGGTTATCGACATGGATTTAATGTCGAGACCGTGCGCCTGCACCAGATAGGCCGGGAACCAGCTCAGGAAAAAGAACAGAATGTAGTTGTAGCAGAAGAAGGCAAAGGCGGTGACCAGAATAATCGGCTGACGCAGATAGTAGCCGAAACCGTGCGATGCCTGCGCCAGATCGGCCTCTTCGCCTGGCTGTTCTGCTTTCAGCTTCTCAACCAGCGCGCGCTCTTCTGCGGAAACATGCCGGCTTTTAGCCGGGTTGTCTGCGGAGACGAACAGCCAGATCGCCATCCACACCAGCCCAATCAGACAAATAATGACGAAAGCCGGACGCCAGCCAAAGGCGAGGGCGAGATAACCGATAATGGGACCGGCAACCGCGCCGCCTAAGGGCGAACCGGCGCTCAGCAAGCCCATTGCTGTTGCCGCCTGTTTTTTCGGGAACCAGCCGTTGATGGCTTTGTTGGCCGAGGCGCAGATGGGACCTTCCGCCATGCCGAACAGCACCCTCAGGATCAGCATCGACCAGAAGCCGGTTGCCAGCGCGGTCATACCGCAGAACAGCGACCACATGCCCACCGCCAGGCCGAGCACGATTTTAGGGCCAAAGCGGTCCGTGGCGACGCCGCCGACGAAGTTGAACAGGGCATAGCCGAAAAAGAAGCTGCCAAAGATCATGCCGAACTGTTCAGCATTGATCGCCAGGTCTTTTTCAACCAGCGGTAGGGTAAGGGACAGGGCAACACGATCGAGGTAGTTGATCATGTAAACAAGAAATAACAGCAGTACGATTGTCCAGCGCAGATTTTTAAACATAGTGGCTCCAACGCTTTTTTATAGTGATGTAACGCCGACAGCGCGCTGTCGGCTGAATCCCCGGTGAGGCAAGGTTACTGCATCTGTAAAATCACCTTACAGCAGGTTCGGGGGTCTTTTTCGAACAGCGTCATGGCGCGTTCGATGTCGTCGAGCGGAAAGTAGTGGGTAACCAGTTTTTCCGGCTGAATCAATCCCTGCTCCATCCACGCAATCACCTGCGGGAAGCGATGGCTGTTAAGGCGAGAGGTAAACAGCGACAGCTCTTTGCTGGTCAGGCTTTGCTGCGTGATGCTGCTCGGCTCGCCGGAGAAACCCAGCAAACCGATGCGCGCGGCGGGCGAGGCCAGCGCCGCCGCTTCCGCCAGAATAGCGGGATGGCATGCGGCATCGATAATCAGCGTGGGCTGCACGCCTTCCAGCTGCGCCGCCAGCGGCACCTCAGCGTTGTTGAAGACGCCATCCGCACCGTTAGCCTTCGCCAGCGCCAGACGCTCCGGCAGGCGATCCACCACCAGCACCTGCGCTACGTTATAAACGCCTTTCAGCACCTGAATCGCCGTCAGGCCCATCGGTCCCGCGCCGTAAATCAGCGCCACATCCTGCGGCTGCGGCTGAAGGAAGGCGGTAATATTGGCGGCGATGGTGAACGGCTCGACCAGACTGGCAAGCTTGTCCGGGATGGTCGCGGGCAGCGCATAAGCATTACTGGCTGGCGCGACGGCATAGTCGCTGAAGCCGCCGTCGCGGTGCACGCCGATGACGCTGAGCGTGGTGCAGACGTTAGGACGGCCCACCGAACAGGGGTAGCAGTGGCCGCAGCTGACGACCGGATCGACCGCGACGCGTTCGCCGATGCGGCTGGCGTCGACGCCTGCGCCCACCGCGTCAATCACGCCAAAAAACTCGTGGCCGATAACGCGCGGGTATCTGGCGAAAGGGTTATGACCGTGCCAGATATGCACGTCGGAACCGCAGATGCTGGCATATTTCACCCTGACGCGGACTTCGCCCGCCGCGGGCGTCGGCACTGCACGTTCGGCCAGCACCAGTTCGCCGGGTTGTTCTATCACGACACTTTTCATGATGCGCTCCTTACCAGTTCCACAGCGTGCCGTCTTCCAGACGGGCAACCGGCAAATAGGCTGGCTCATAGGGATATTTCGCCGCCAGCTTTTCGTTAAATTCGATGCCCAGACCCGGCTTGTCGCCCGGATGCATATAGCCGTCTTCAAAGGTCCAGTTCGCGTTGAACAGTTCCATCATCTGCTCAGAGAAGCCCATATACTCCTGCACGCCAAAGTTCGGCACCCAGAGATCAAAGTGCAGCGCCGCCGCCATGCAGACCGGCGAGAGATCGGACGGGCCGTGCGAGCCGGTGCGCACCTGATACAGCGAGGCGAAATCCGCGATGCGGCGCATGCCGGTAATGCCGCCTGCGTGGGTGATGGTGGTGCGGATATAGTCAATCAGCTGCTCTTCGATTAGCTGCTTGCAGTCCCAGATGCTGTTGAACACTTCGCCGACCGCGATGGGCGTGACGGTGTGCTGGCGGATCAGACGGAAGCACTCCTGATTCTCGGCAGGGGTCGGATCTTCCATCCAGAACAGGCGATAATCCTCCACGCTCTTGCCGAAGCGCGCCGCTTCGATCGGCGTCAGGCGGTGGTGCATGTCATGCAGCAGATGCTCGTTAAAGCCGAACTTATCGCGAATAGCGGCAAACAGCTTCGGCGTAAAGTCGAGATACTTTTCGGTCGACCAGAGCTGCTCTTCCGGCCAGTTGCCTTTGGTCGCCGGTTCATAGGCCAGACCTTTGCCTTTGGCCATGCCGTAGGTGGTTTTCATGCCCGGTACGCCGCACTGCGCGCGAATCGCCTTAAAGCCCAGCTCTTTGTGCTTCGCGTAGTCATCCATCACTTCGTCAATGGTGTGGCCGGTGGTATGGCAATAGACCATGACGCCGGTGCGCGACGCGCCGCCCAGCAGCTGGTAGAGCGGCATATTGGCCGCCTTGCCTTTGATGTCCCACAGCGCCATGTCCACAGCCGAAATGGCCGACATCGTGACCGGTCCGCGACGCCAGTAGGCGCCTTTATAAAAGTACTGCCAGATGTCTTCGATCTGATGTGCGTCGCGGCCAATGAGCTGGGGGCAGATGTGATCTTTCAGATAAGAGGCGACCGGCAGTTCGCGGCCGTTTAGCGTCGCGTCGCCGATGCCGGTAAGGCCTTCGTCGGTGGTGATTTTCAGCGTAACGAAGTTTCTGCCTGCGCAGGTGACAAACACTTCGGCGTTTACAATTTTCATCTCTGGTAGCCTTCATTCAACAGTCGATGCTGAAAAAGTACGCGCATTTATACTACCATACAAGTTCAGTTAGCAGAGTTGTGAAGACAATCACAGAGCCTGTTCAGGAAAGCAGAGGGCATGACCGCGAGGGCAGGATGACCGCTGCGGACGCGCCTGAAACAGCATCCGGAAGCGCAAAATGTGCCGCGGCGGGGATAACGGCGCGCGAAGCCAGGTGAGAGCGGGAGACGGGTTGCGGCCGCTCATGACAGCAGAGCGGCCAGCCGAGAAAGGCGTTTTTGCCCCCGCGATTGCGGCAGGGAACAATCTACTGGCCGGAGCGAGGCGCTCAGGCCAGTAGCGCGCACTGCGGCGGCAGGCGGCAGCTTAAGGCTTCCGGCATCACCTCAATCTGAAACTCGCGGCCGGACAGCGGTTCGCCGTCCAGGTTAAAGGTCATCTCATTGGGCGACACAATATGCAGCGAGGTAAGTTTCGCAGTGACAATATTCGGATTCTCATCGTTGCTGGTCAGGGAGTGCAGCAGCGTGGGAAGCAGCTCCTGCGCGGTCACAATGCTGATGTCCAGCAGGCCGTCATTAATCAGCGCCGACGGACAGAGGCGCTGCCCTCCGCCGGCCTGGCGGCCATTGCCGACGCCAATCGCCAGCGCGTCGCCCTGCCAGTGAAAACTGGGTCCGGTGATCTCGCAGCTGTCGGGCTTCAGCGTATCCATGCGCATCAGACCGTGAATAAAATAGGAGACGCCGCCCAGCGCGGACTTCAGTTTTTCCGGCGTCTCTGTGGTGATACGCGTGCCGAAGCCGCCGGTCGCCATATTGATAAAGTAGCGATCCTGATTCACACGCGCCAGATCGATAACGTGGGCTTTGCCCTGAACGGCGAGACGCAGCGCAGGCTCCATTTCGGTGGGAATACCGACGCTGGTGGCGAAATCGTTGGCGGTGCCGAGAGGAAGAATACCCAGAACCGGGCGCTGAGAGGTTTCAATAGCGGCCAGCGCGGTAGCTATCTCATTGATGGTGCCGTCGCCGCCGCCGGCGACCACCGTCTCCGCGCCCAGCCGGATAGCCTCCCTGACGTAACGCTCACCGTCGCCTTTCTCCCAGGTGACGCGTACCGCGACATCAAATCCCTCATCGCGCAGCGTGGTGATTGCAGTGCGTAGCTCTTCGTTGCCTGCGCCTTTACCATTAAGAATTAACAGAGTAAGCGGTTGTTTTTCCATTATCCGTTCCTGGAGAATCCACAAAGATTTCTGCTTATAGCATAGTCAGGACGGAAAATTTACGGGAGAAAAGCGGAAAAAAGAAAACCCGCACGGGGGAGCCGGGCGGGTGAATGAGGTGGTTCCTGGTACAACAGCTATTAATTGTTACTCGTTAGCAGCAGGCGCGACTATAAAGGAGCGCGCAGCGGCGGTCTGTGATCCTGTTCTAACTTCGCCTTTTTACTTGCAGAATCTGGCTAATTTGCTATGGGGATCGCGCGTGCTGCTGCCGTCGGTAAAATTGCGCAGCAATAGCGCGAACGCCAGCTCAACATCGGCGGGCACCGGCATCCAGACGCGATGGCCGTCGCCGGGGGCGACCTCAACAGGCGCGCCGCGCGCATCCTGCATCGCCTCCAGCGTACAGTTAAGGTTGCCGTTCGGCGTCATAATCTCCAGGCTGTCGCCGAGCAGAAACTTGTTTTTAACCGCGACCTCCGCCCAGTCGCCGCGCCGCTCGCCGGTAAATTCGCCGACAAACTGCTGGCGCTCCGAAATGGAATAGCCCTGCGCGTAGTTCTGATAGCTGTCGTGGGTATGGCGGCGTAAAAAGCCTTCGGTATAGCCGCGATGCGCCAGGCCTTCCAGCGTGGTGAGCAGCTGAGGATCGAAGGGTTTTCCCTCGGCTGCGTCATCAATGGCGCGACGATAGACCTGCGCCGTGCGCGCGCAGTAGTAGAAAGATTTGGTGCGTCCTTCGATTTTTAACGAATGAACCCCCATCTCGCTCAGGCGTTCGACGTGCGCCACCGCGCGCAAATCTCTGGAATTCATAATGTAGGTGCCGTGCTCATCCTCAAAGGCGCTCATGACCTCGCCCGGCTTCATTTTCTCTTCCAGCAGAAACACCTTATCGGTGGGCTGGCCGAGACCCAGCGTCGGCGTAACCTCCTGCACCTCAACGATATTCCCCACCTCGTCCTGCTGGCCTTCTTCAACCTTATACTCCCAGCGGCAGGCGTTGGTGCAGGTTCCCTGATTGGGATCGCGCTTGTTCATATAGCCTGACAGCAGGCAGCGACCGGAATAGGCCATGCAGAGCGCGCCGTGGACGAAAACTTCTATCTCCATTTCCGGCACCTGCTGACGAATCTCGGCGATCTCCTCCAGCGACAGCTCGCGCGACAGGATCACGCGCGTCAGCCCCATCTGCTGCCAGAATTTCACCGTCGCCCAGTTGACCGCGTTGGCCTGTACGGAAAGATGAACTGGCATTTGTGGAAACGCCTCGCGCACCAGCATAATCAGGCCGGGATCGGACATAATCAGCGCGTCCGGCTGCATCTCGATCACCGGCGTCAGGTCGCGAATAAATGTTTTCAGCTTGGCGTTATGCGGGGCGATATTGACCACCACATAAAATTTCTTGCCCAGCGCATGCGCTTCGGCAATGCCTCTGGCGAGGTTATCGTGGGTAAATTCATTGTTACGCACGCGCAGGCTATAGCGCGGCTGGCCGGCGTAAACCGCATCGGCGCCGTAGGCAAACGCGTAGCGCATATTCTTCAGCGTTCCCGCTGGAGAAAGCAGTTCTGGTTTCATATGTTCTCACTGATGTCAGGTCAGCATGCCGTCTGAGGCGGCATGTGCAGGGCCGCGCTAAAAGGCGCGGCCCTGCAAAAGGTGCGGAATTGTAGGCAGGGCGCGCCCTGAGTCAATTGATCTAGATCAACTGACCCAGATCCGCTTCCCAGCGATACCCCATGCCGTAGACGGCGCGGATAAACGGCTGGTCGGCGTCATGGTTTTCCAGCTTGCGACGCAGATTTTTGATATGGCTGTCGATGGTGCGATCGGTCACGACGCGATAATCGTCATAAAGGTGATTAAGCAGCTGCTCGCGCGAGAACACTTTGCCTGGCTCCAGCGCCAGGGTTTTCAGCAGACGAAACTCAGCCGGCGTCAGCTCCAGGGGCTGGTCGCGCCAGCTGGCCTGAAAGCGGCCTTCGTCGATTTTCAGCAGCGAGACTCTATCCGCCTCTTCGGGCGCGCGCTTCACGCGGCGCAGAATCGTCTTTACGCGTGCGACCACCTCACGAGGGCTGAACGGCTTACAGATATAGTCATCTGCGCCAATCTCCAGCCCAAGCAGGCGATCGATCTCTTCGGTGCGCGCTGTGACCATGATAATCGGCAGCTCTGAAAAGCGGCGGATTTCACGACACAGCGTCAGGCCGTCGCTGCCGGGCAGCATAAGATCCAGCAGCATCAGGTCGGGAGGCGTCTGCTGAACAAAAGGCAGCACCTCGCTGCCGTGGGCAATATGATGGGTGCGGTAGTTGGAAGCCTGCAAATAGTCGATCATCAGCTGCGCCAGCTTCGGCTCATCTTCCACTACCAGAATGAGCGGGTCGTTTTTTTCTGGGTTCATCGTCAGTTACGGCTGGGGAACATAGCGCAATTGTAGCGTGATTTTCAGTCCACCTAAATCAGAGTGCGCCGCAGCAATGTGGCCGCCGTGCGCGTCGACGATATTTTTACAGATGGCCAGCCCTAAGCCAGAGCCGCCGCTGGCGCGGTTGCGCGATCCTTCGGTGCGGAAAAAACGCTCGAAAATCTGCGCCTGCTGTTCAGCATCGACGCCCGGCGCGCTGTCGCAAAAACTCATCTGCCAGTAGGGCGCGTCATACCACAGCCGCACCATAACCTGACCGGGCGCGTCGGTGTAGCGCAGGCTGTTCTCCAGCAGATTGGTGAACAGCTGCATCAGCCGATCGGGATCGCCGAAAAAGGGGGCTTCGTCCGGCATCTGTAGCGACAGCGTCAGGCCGTGGCTGCGATAGCGTTCGTTAAAACTACCGGCGGTGATCTCCAGCAGCTGCACCAGATCGGTGGCCTGCTTGCGATAGGCGAGCGCGCCCTCATCGGACAGCGACAGCTGATGCAGGTCGTCGACCAGCTTGCTGAGCACGCCGACTTCGCTTTGCAATGAGCCAATGGCTTCCGGCGTCAGCTTGCGCACCCCGTCCTGCATCGCCTCCAGCTCGCCGCGCAGGATGGCCAGCGGCGTGCGCAGCTCATGAGAAATATCGGCCATAAAGGCGCGCCGCATACTCTCGTTTTTTTCCAGCGAGCTGGCGAGGCGGTTAAAATCCTGCGCCAGCTGGCCCAGCTCATCATGGCTGCCGACCTCAACGCGCGTCGCGAAATTGCCTGCGGCCAGATGATGCGTCCCCGCGACCAGCCGTTTTACCGGCGCCAGCAAACCTCGCGACATTAGCCAGGTCACCAGCGCCGCCAGCAGCGTTGACAGGCCCACAATCAGCCAGCTGGTGCGCTTTTGCTGATGATCGAAGTTAATATCGGTGCTGCGCGTCAGACGCTCCGGCGGCGAACCCACCACCCAGCCGACGATTTTGCCGTTGCTGGTGGTGATATTACGGCGCGAACCCTCCGGCGGCACCGGCGCGCGCGGGCCGACCAGCACCTTGTACTGCTGATCGATAACCCAGAACTGCGTGCGCCAGCCGTGCGGCGGTAGCTGGTTACTGCTGTCGGGATTCTGTTCCAGCGAGCGCAGCATGGTAAAGATCAGCCGATCGTTATGGCGCAGGAAATCCCAGTTGCCGTGCTGTTCGTACTGGTCGGCCAGCGCGTCGCCGAGCATGGCCAGCCGCTGTTCGTTGCCGCGCTTGATGTAGTCCACAAAGCCGTGTTCAAAACTAAGGCGAACGCCCCAGTGCATGGTGATCAGCACCAGCATGCAGGTGGAAAAAATAGCTAAAAAGAGTTTGGCGCTGATACCCAGGCGCAGAGGGGACGTCATGGTTTTCTCCGGCGTCGTAGATCGACGTTTTTACTGGTTTCCTTTGGCACGCGCCAGAATACCAGCGCGGGCAGAGCGATAATCAACGCCATACAGGCCCAGGCGCTGATAAACAGGCTGTGCACATTGTCGCTGCTGCCCAGCGCATCCTGACCAAACGCGCCCAGCAGCAGACCGGCGATAGTCACGCCGATACTCATCGACAGCTGCATAATCATGGACAGCAGGCTGTTGCCGCTGGAGGCCAGCTCGTCCGGCAGATCTTTCAGCGTCAGGGTGTTCATAGAAGAGAAGCGCAGCGCATTTATCATGCCCTGCATCAACAGCACCAGCGGCAGCAGCCATATCCAGCCGAACAGCGCTACCAGCGGAAAGAGCAGCACGACGACGGCGAGGGCCAGCGTGGTGCCGACCAGCGCGTTGCGGTAGCCAAACAGGTTAACAATGCGCACCACCACGCGTTTGATGCCCATATTGCCGAGCACCATGGGGATCATCATCAGACCGGCATGAAACGGGGTAAACCCCATGCCGACCTGCAAAAATATCGGCGTCATAAAGGGCAACATGCCGCTGCCGATACGGCCTAAAAAGCTGCCGAGCAGGCCAATGGAGTAGAGCCGGTTGTCGAACAGCTTCAGACTGAACAGCGCGTTGTCGTTGTGGCGCGCATGCATCAGGTAGAACAGCAGCGAGAAGACGCCTGTCAGGATCATCGCGCCGAGCAGCAGGGGAGAGCCGCCGCTGCTACGCTGGCCGTCGAGCGCCATGGTCAGCGTAGCCATCCCGGCGGCCAGCAGCAGAAAGCCGATAAAATCGAAGCGCCGCGTCTGCATCGAATAGTTGGGCATCAGCATCAGGGTAGCGATCGCGCCGACGATCCCGACGGGGATATTGATCAGGAAGATCCAGTGCCAGCTGGCGTACTCCACCAGCACGCCGCCGAGCGCCGGGCCGACCAGCGGGCCAATCTGGCCCGGCAGCGTCACAAAGGTCATGGCGGACATATACTGCTCGCGCGGCACGATTTTCATCACCGTCAGCCTTCCGACCGGCACCATCATCGCGCCGCCGACGCCCTGCACTACGCGAGCCATCACCAGCTGGTCCAGGGTTGAGGAGAGGGCGCACAGCAGCGAACCGACGCTAAACAGCACGATGGCGCTGAAGAAGATATTGCGTACGCCGAAGCGGTCCGCCAGCCAGCCGCTCAGGGGCAGGGTAACGGCCACCGTCAACACATAGGAGACGATGACCGCGTGCATGTGCAGCGGGCTGACGCCCAGGTCATGCGCCATTGACGGGATCGCCGTGTTGACGATCGTGGTGTCCAGCGTCTGCATAAAGAAACCGAAAGCGACAATCCAGAGCTGCCAGCGAACCGTAGCGTTTTGGGCGTTCATTTTTCTGCTCTCTCCTTAGCTCTCCACTGGGCTGACGACAGCGCCGCGCTTGCGCCGCAGCTTGTCCATATATAAATAGACCACCGGCGTGGTGTAGAGCGTCAGCAGCTGGCTCATGATCAGCCCGCCTGCGATAGTAATGCCGAGCGGCTGGCGCAGCTCCGCGCCGTCGCCGCTGGTGATCACCAGCGGCAGCGCGCCGAACAGCGCGGCCAGCGTAGTCATCAGAATAGGGCGAAAACGCAGCAGACAGGCCTGGAAAATGGCGTCGCGCGCGCTCAGATTGCCGCTGCGCTGCGCGTCGAGCGCAAAATCCACCATCATAATGGCGTTCTTTTTGACGATGCCGATAAGCAGCAGGATGCCGATTAGGGCGATAAGGCTGAACGGCGTGTTGAACAGCATTAATGCCAGCAGCGCGCCAACGCCAGCGGAAGGCAGCGTCGAAAGAATCGTCAGCGGATGCACATAGCTTTCATACAGTATTCCCAGCACGATGTAGACGGCGGCGATGGCGGCCAGCATCAGCCACAGCTGACTGCTCTGCGACTGTTCAAACACCTGCGCGGTCCCGGCGAAGCTGCCGCGCACGCTGGAAGGCACGCCGATGGCGGTCATGGTGCGATCGATCGCCGCAGACGCCTGCGACAGCGAGACGCCTTCCGGCAGGTTAAACGACAGGGTCGAGGCGGCCGACAGCCCTTCATGATTCACCGACAGCGGCGCGTTGGCAGGCTGCCAGCGGGCAAACCACGACAGCGGTATCGCCTTACCGTCGCTGTTAATCACAAACATCTGATCCAGCGCGCTGATGTCTTGGGTGTAGCGCGGGTCCACTTCCATTACGACTTTATACTGGTTGAGCGGCTGATAAATCGTCGATATCTGCCGCTGGCCGAAGGCGTTATTCAACAGCGCGTTCGCCTCGGAAACGTCGATGCCGAGGCGGGCCATGCTTTCACGGTCGTAAATCAACGCCATCTCGCTGCCTTTATCCTGCTGGTCCGAGTTAACGTCCGCCAGCTGAGGCAGGGCGGCGAAGGCCTGGCGAATTTTCGGCTCCCATTCGCGCAGGGCGGCGAGATCGTCAGAGAGCAAAGAATACTGATAGCTGGCGTTGGATTCACGGCCGCCCGCGCGCAGATCCTGCACCGCGTTGAGGTAAAGGTTCGCGCCAGGCTCTTTTGCCAGCTTAGTGCGCAGGCGGGCAATCACCGCCTGGGCGCTCTCGTTACGCTCTGACAGCGGCTTCAGCGAAATAAACATCGAGCCGCTGTTGGTGCGCATGCCGCCGGTGAAGCCCACTACGCTCTCAACGGCCGGATCGGCTTTGACGATCACCATAAAATCCTGAAGCTTCTGACGTATCGCCTGAAAAGAGATGCTCTGGTCAGCCGAGATAAAGCCGGACAGACGGCCAGTGTCCTGCTCCGGCATAAAGGTTTTCGGCACCTGAATAAACAGCCAGATCGTCAGCGCCACCGTGCCGGCCAGCAGCAGCAGCACCCAGCGCGCATGGTTCAGCACCCAGCCCAGCGATCGGCCATAGCCCTGCTGGATGGCCAGCAGCAGGCGACCAGCGCCGCGCCTGCGCGGCTGGCTGCGCGGCCTGTGCGGCTTCAGCAGATATGCGCACATCATCGGCGTCAGGGTAAGCGAAATCACCATCGAAATGGCGATGGCGACCGACAGCGTAATGGCAAATTCCGAGAAAAAGCGGCCAATCAGCCCGCCGGTCATCAGCAGCGGCAGGAACACGGCGATTAGCGACAGGCTCATCGACAGCACGGTAAAGCCGACCTCGCGCACGCCGGTCAGCGCCGCCTGCAAGGGCTTCATTCCCGCCTCGACGTGGCGCGCGATGTTCTCCAGCACCACGATGGCATCATCTACCACAAACCCGGTGGCGATGGTTAACGACATCAGCGACAGGTTATTCAGGCTAAAGCCGCACAGGTACATGGCGGCAAAGGTGCCAATCAGCGACACCGGCACGGCGGCGGCAGGGATCAGCGTGGCGCGGCCGGAACGCAGGAAAACGAACACCACCATAATCACCAGCACCACCGCAATTATCAGCGACTGCTCGACTTCATGCAGCGAGGCGCGGATGGTCGGCGAGCGGTCCTGGGTGATTTGCAGATCGATCGCGGCGGGAATGGTCTGGCGCAGCACGGGCATTTCGGCGCGAATGCGATCCACGGTGTCGATCACGTTTGCTTCCGGCGTCTTGCGCACCAGCAGCAGCACGGCAGGCTTGCCGTCCGCCATCCCGGCGTTGCGCACGTCCTGCACCGAGTCCTGCACGCTGGCGACGTCGGCGAGCTTAACCGCCGCGCCATTGTGGTAGTGCACCACCAGCGGCGCGTAATCGCTGGCGGTTTTTAACTCATCATTGGTGCGCAGCTGCCAGCGCTGCTGGCGATCCTCCAGCGCGCCCTGAGGTCGACGCTGGTTGGCGTTAGCGATGGTCTCGCGCACGGCGTCCAGCGAGACGCCCTGATTAAACAGCGCCTGCGGATTCAGCGCCACCCGCACCGCAGGCAGCGAGCTGCCGCCGACCGTGACGTCGCCGACGCCTTCAATTTGCGACAGCTTCTGCGCCAGCTGCGTTGACGCGTAGTCGTAGAGCTGGCCGGGATTATAAATGTCCGAGGTCAGCGTCAGGATCATAATGGGCGCGTCCGAGGGATTGACCTTGCGCCAGGTCGGACGGCTGGGCATTCCGGTCGGCAGCAGGCTCTGGGCGGCGTTGATCGCCGCCTGCACGTCGCGCGCCGCGCCGTTAATGTCGCGATCGAAATCCAGCACCAGAATAATACGCGTGCTGCCGAGCGAGCTGGTGGAGGTCATCTCGCTGACGCCGGCAATGCGCCCCAGCGAGCGCTCCAGCGGCGTCGCCACCGACGACGCCATCGTTTCCGGCGAGGCCCCTGGCAGCGACGCCGAGATCACAATCACCGGGAAATCAACCTGCGGCAGCGGGGCGACCGGCAGCAGGCGAAAACCCATTATACCCGCCAGCGCGATAGCCAGCGTCAGCAGCGTGGTGGCCACGGGGCGATGAATAAACAGGGCGAAAAACCTCACTGCTCTGCCTCCTGCCTGCTAAAGCGGCGACGCGTCGCGCGGCCAAGGCGGTCAAACAACAGGTAGATCACCGGCGTGGTAAACAGCGTCAGGACCTGGCTGAGGATCAGCCCGCCCGCCATCGCAATGCCCAGCGGATGGCGCAGCTCGGCGCCTGCGCCAGTGCTGAGCATCAACGGCAGCGCGCCGAGCAGCGCCGCCAGGGTGGTCATCAGGATCGGACGGAAACGCAGCAGGCAGGCCTGATAGATGGCGTCGTAAGGCTTCATCCCCTGTTCACGCTCGGCCGCCAGCGCGAAGTCAATCATCATGATGGCATTCTTCTTCACGATGCCGATCAGCAAGATAATGCCGATAATAGCGACAATATCCAGCTCGCCGCCGCTGAGCATCAGCGCCAGCAGCGCGCCGACGCCCGCGGTAGGAAGCGTCGACAGAATGGTGATGGGATGAATAAAGCTTTCGTACAGCACGCCGAGCACGATGTACATGGCGACGATGGCCGCGACGATCAGCCAGACGGTGCTGGTGAGCGCCGCCTCAAACGCCAGCGTGCTGCCCTGAAACTGCGTCATCATCTCGGCCGGCATGCCAAGCCGCGCTTCTGCCGCGCTGACCGCCTTCACCGCATCGCCCAGCGAATAGCCGTCGGCCACATTGAAGGAGAAGGTGGCTGAGGGGAACTGATCGAGATGGTTAACGCTTAACGCGCTGTGGCGCTGCTCAACCTTCGCGATGGCGCTGAGCGGCACGCTGCCGCCGTCGGTGCTGTTGAGGCGAATGCCTTCCAGACCGGCGAGTCCCGGCGTGGCGCGGTTATCCTGCTCCAGCACGACGCGATACTGGTTTGCCTGCGTATAGATGGTGGAAATCAGACGTTGACCAAACGCGTTATACAGCGCGTTATCAATATCGGCCATGCTGATGCCGAGGCGGCTGGCGCTGTCGCGGTCGACATTAATGTAGGCCTCCAGCCCCTGATCCTGCCAGTCGCTGCTAATATCGCGCAGCGCTGGCGACTGGCGCAGCGCCTCCAGCAGTTTCGGCACCCAGTTGCTGAGCGCGCCCAGTGAACCGGACTGAAGCGTGAACTGGTAGGGAGTGCGGCTCGCCTGGGTATCAATAGTCAGATCCTGTACCGGCTGGAGCCACAGCGAGACGCCGGGGATCTGGCTCACGCGCTGTTGCAGACGCTGCTGAACCTGCGGAATGCGATCCTCGCGCTCGTCCAGCGGTTTGAGGGTGATTTGCAGCCGGGCGCTGTTGAGGGACGCGTTGGTGCCGTCAACGCCCACAAAAGAGGTCATGCTCTGCACCGCCGGGTCTTTCATAATCAGCGAGGCGACGTCGCGCGTGCGTTCCGCCATGCTGGCATAGGAAGTGCTCTGCGGCGCCTGAAGCGTGCCCTGAATAATAGAGTTGTCCTGCTGCGGGAAAAAGCCTTTCGGAATGACAATCCACAGCAGAATGGTGAGCAGCAGGGTACCCAGCGCCACCGACAGCGTCAGCCAGGGATGCGCCAGCACCTTGCGCAGCCAGCGGCCGTAGCCAGCGATAACGCGGTCGAAAAAGGCCTCGCTGGCGCGGGAAAAGCGATTCTGCCTGCGTAGCGACTCAACGCTCAACATGCGCGCGCACATCATCGGGGTCAGGGTCAGCGAGACCACGGCCGAGATCAGAATGGCGACCGCCAGCGTCACGGCAAACTCACGGAACAGACGGCCAATGACATCCCCCATAAACAGCAGCGGGATCAGCACCGCGATCAGCGAGAAGGTGAGGGAGACAATGGTAAAGCCGATTTCGCCCGCGCCCTTCAGCGCGGCGGCGAGCGGCTTTTCGCCTTTTTCCAGATAGCGCGTGATGTTTTCGATCACCACGATAGCATCATCGACCACAAAGCCGGTGGCGATGGTCAGCGCCATCAGCGTCAGGTTGTTGATGGAGAAGCCAAGAAAATACATGGCGGCAAAGGTGCCGACCAGCGACAGCGGCACGGCGACGGCGGGAATAATGGTCGCAGGCACGTTGCGCAAAAACAGATAGATAATCATCACCACCAGGCCAATCGCCAGCATCAGCTCGTGGCGGGTGTCGGTAACCGAGGCGCGGATATTGGTGGTGCGGTCGGTGAGCAGCTGTACATTGACCGATTTGGGCAGGGTGGCGGTCAGCGACGGCAGCAGCGCGCGGATATTGTCGGCGGTGGCGATAATATTCGCCCCCGGCTGGCGCTGGACGTTAAGCACGATAGCGGCCTCTCTGTTGGCCCACGCGCCCAGCCAGCGGTTTTCCGCGCCCTGCTCGATAGTGGCGACGTCGCCAAGTCTGACCGGCGCGCCGTTGTTGTAGCTGATGATCAGCTGGCGATAATCTTCCGCAGATTTCATCTGGTCATTGGCGGAGAGGGTAATCGCGCGTTCCGGACCATCAAGACTGCCCTTCGCCGAGTTGACGTTGGCGTTGCTGATGGCGGTTCTTACCTGTTCGCTGGTCAGACCCAGCGCCGCCAGCGCCTGCGCATTCATCTTAACGCGCACCGCCGGGCGCTGCCCGCCGGAAAGGGTGACCAGCCCGACGCCGGAAACCTGAGAGATTTTCTGCGCAATGCGCGTTTCCACCATATCCTGCACCTGGGTGAGCGGCATGCTGCTGGTGGTGACCGCCAGCGTCATAATCGGCGGGTCGGCGGGATTAACCTTGCTATACACCGGCGGGTTGGGCAAATCGTTGGGCAGCAGGTTGGTGGCTGAGTTGATGGCGGCCTGCACTTCCTGTTCGGCAACGTCAAGCGGCAGCGTCAGCTGGAACTGTAGGGTAATCACCGACGCGCCGCCCGCGCTTTGCGACGCCATTTGCTTCAGGCCGGACATCTGCCCAAACTGGCGCTCCAGCGGGGCGGTGATAGCGGAGGTGGTGACGTCCGGACTGGCGCCCGGATAGAGCGTAACGACCTGTATGGTGGGATAATCCACTTCCGGCAGCGCGGAAACCGGCAAAAAACGGTAGCCGAGTATGCCCGCCAGTAAAATCGCGATCATCAACAGCGTGGTGGCGACCGGGCGCAGAATAAACAGACGCGACGGCCCGCCGCTGGCGTCAGGAGGCATGACCTGCATTACTCGCGCGCTCCTTTCGCCGGTTGCGCGGCGCGGCTGCTTTTCAGCTCGGTGCTCTGCGGCGCAACAACCTCAACCTGCGCGCCTTCCGTCAGACGATCCAGTCCGTCGGTAACGACGCGTTCGCCCGCGCTCAGCCCGGCGGTAATCACCACCTGCTGACTGTCCTGAAGGCCCGCGGTCACGCTTTTTTTGCTGACTTTATTGTCGCTGTTCACCACCCAGACGAAGTGGCCTTCATTGCCCATTTGCAGCGCGGCGGCGGGAATGACAATCGCATCCTGTAGGGTGTTGACCTTAAGCCGCGCGTTAACAAACTGGTTGGGGAAGAGTTTGTCATCCTGGTTTGTAAAGCGCGCCTTCATTTTAATGGTGCCGGTCGTGGCGTCGATTTGGTTGTCGAGGCTGAGCAGCTCGCCCTGGGTCAGCAGCGTCTGATTGCTGCGATCCCAGGCTTCAACCAGCAGCGGCTGTCCGCTTTTTTGCGCCTGCATAATCTCCGGGAGCGTGTTTTCCGCGAGGCTAAACACTACGTCGATGGGGTGCGTCTGGGTGATCACCACCAGCCCGCTGGTATCGCCGCTGGTGATGTAGTTGCCAACATCGACCTGCTTCAGGCCAGCGCGGCCGTCGACAGGAGAGGTGATACGGCTATAGGTAAGATTCAGCTGCGCGCTGGCGACGCTGCCTTCATCCGCCTTGATGGTGCCCTGAGTTTCACTGACCAGCGAGCGCTGGGTATCCAGCTCCTGCTGCGACACCAGAGAGGTTTTCGCCAGCTTTTCATAGCGCGCCAGATCGCGGCGGGCATTCGCCAGCGTGGCCTGATCTTTCGCCAGCTGCCCCTGTGCCTGGGTCAGAGCCACCTGATAAGGGCGAGGATCGATCTCCGCCAGCAGCTGCCCGGCCTTGACCTGCTGTCCTTCCTGAAAGTGAATGGCCATCAGCTCGCCGTCGACGCGGCTGCGAATTGTGACGGTGCTGGCGGCGGTAACGGTGCCAAGCCCGCTGAGAAAATGCGGCACGCTCTGACTAACGGCTGTCGCGGCCTGAACCGGGGCCAGCGTCCGGCCGCTCTCGCCGCCTTTGCCGCGATGTGGCCGCGCGTCGGCCTGGTGACTGGTTTCAGATTGCGTTGAATGGCGCCACCCGTAGTATCCGCCTGCGGCAGCGGCAATCACCACCAGCGCAATCAGGCTTTTTTTTAACAAGGAAGATCGGTTCATCTTATCGTTTGCTCTCCAGCAGTAGCGAAATCCCCAAACGCAGGCTGAAACGCGACAGCCTGCAAATAGCAGAGTGTAGACCCGCGAAGCGGGTGAAAGTTGAAGGAATTAAGGATAACTGTCAGGACGAAGTAAGTATCCCTTCCAGAACAAACTTATCGATGAATTACGCATAAAGCGGCAGGCAGGCTTTTGCTATGCTTTCTGACAGATCATAAGTTGTAAAAGGAGAAAACGATGAGTCAGGTTGAAACCCGTCAGCTCGGCGATACCGGTATTCAGGTTCCGCTGCTGACGTTTGGCGGCAACGTGTTTGGCTGGACGCTGGATGAGGCGCACTCTTTTTCTTTACTGGATGCGCTGGTTGAGAAAGGTTTGTGGTTTATCGACACCGCCGACGTCTATTCACGCTGGGCGCCCGGTAATAAAGGCGGAGAGTCGGAAACCATTATCGGCAACTGGCTGAAGAAGAGCGGCAAGCGCGATCGTATTGTGCTGGCGACCAAGGTGGGTATGGAGCTGTCGCCGGAGAAAACCGGACTAAAACCGCAGTATATCCGTCAGGCCGTTGAGGATTCGCTGCGTCGCCTGCAAACCGACTATATCGATCTTTATCAGGCGCATCGCGACGATCGGGACACGCCGCTGGCCGAAACCCTCGCCGCCTTCGATACCTTGATCAAAGAGGGGAAGGTGCGGGCAATCGGCGCCTCAAACTACAGCGCGCCGCGTTTGCAGGAAGCGCTAAAGGTCAGTGAAGAAAATGGTCTGGCGCGTTATGCGACCCTGCAGCCTGAGTACAACCTCTACGATCGCGAAGGCTATGAGTCGGCGCTGGAGGCGGTCGCTACGGAGCATGGCCTGGGCGTCATTAACTACTATTCGCTGGCCAGCGGCTTCCTGAGCGGTAAATATCGCCGCGCGGCTGACGCCAGCAAAAGCGCGCGCGGGCAGGGCGTCGTCGAGAAGTACCTTAACCCGCGCGGTCTGGCTATCCTTGCCGCGCTCGATGACATCAGCGGCGCGCATGGCGTGACGCCGACGCAGGTGGCGCTGGCATGGCAGATTGCCCGACCGAGCATTACCGCGCCGATCGTCAGCGCCACGTCGCTGGCGCAGCTTGATGATCTGACTGGCGCAACCCAACTGCGGCTCACCGCCGGGGAAATTGAAACGCTGGCGCAGGCCAGCCGCTAAAAGCTCAGCGGGGCGCTATTAGCGCCCCGATCATTTTTTTGCGTGTCAAATTATGCGGTTTGCGCCAGCGCGTTTCTGTTCAGCGATCCCCCTCACAATTGTTCAAAGAAACTGTCTCAGCGCCTGTTCCAGCGCACATTTTTACAAAAGTTGAAGATTCCTCAGCACTATCCTCTGCACGGCTTACTTTTTAAAACCAGATAAGAAGAACAGTGATGAACACTAAAAAAGCAGTGCAAGGCTTCCCGCTGCGCCGCGTTGCGGCCGGCTCCCTGATATTTGCCATGTTAAGCGCTTCTGCGGCGGCGGCAGAGGCGTTCAGCTATGACTCGCCCTATATGTTCGGCGACTGGGGCGGCTCGCGAACGCAGCTGGAAAATGAGGGCGTTAAATTTGACGTCAACTACACCATGGAGAGCGCATCGAACCTCGGCGGCGGCGCTGACACCAATACGTCCATGCGCTACAGCGATCAGTGGGCGTTTGGCGTTAATCTCGATCTGGAAAAACTGCTCGACTGGCAGGATGCGCAGTTCCAGATGACCATCACCGACCGTAATGGACGCAACATTTCCGATCAGGTCGCGGATCCTCGCACCGGTATGCTCTCTTCCGTGCAGGAAGTGTATGGCCGCGGGCAAACCTGGCGTCTGACGCAGTTCTGGCTGAGCAAAGGGCTGTTTGACGATGTGGTTAACATCAAGGCCGGTCGCGTCACCGTGGGCGAGGATTTCGATAACTTCGACAGTAAATTCCAGAACCTGGCCTTTGGTAGCGGCCAGGCGGGCAACTGGCGCGGCGATCGCTGGTTTAACTGGCCCGTATCCCAGTGGGGCGGCCGCGTGAAGGTGAATTTCACGCCGGAGGTCTTCTTCCAGGTGGGCTTCTATAACCAGAACCCGGCAAACTACGATCGCGGCGACGGTTTCCGTCTGGACACCAGCAACTCCGAAGGCAATATGGTGCCAGTGGAGCTGGGCTGGAAACCGACGTTCGGTCCGGACAAACTGCCGGGCAACTACCGCATTGGCGGCTACTACTCGTCGGTCGACGGCGACGTATACGGCAGCTGGCGCAACGGCGGCTATCAGGAGAAAGATCACGCCTACGGCGGCTATGTGCTGTTGCAGCAGCAGCTGACCGCGCAGGGCGGCGACGTGAGCCGTGGTATCGGCGTGTCCGTTCAGGCGGTAATGAACGACCACAAAACCTCGAAGACCGATAACTATCAGTCCATCGCCTTTACCTGGGCGGGGCCTTTTGATGCGCGTCCGGAGGATGAGATTGGTATTGCGGCGGCACGTATTCACGTCAACAGCGACTATACGCGAGCGCAGCGCCAGCAGAACGCGGCTAACGGTGAAACCGACTTCGACAGCCCCACCTATCTGCCGATTCAGGATGGCTCCGAGTATAACTACGAGCTTTACTACAATGTGAAGCTGGCGAAATGGTTGCAGCTGCGTCCGAATCTGCAATATATCGTGGCGCCAGGGGCGGTAAGCGAAGTGAAAGACGCCTTTGTCGGCGGCATCAGCGCGAATATCAACTTCTGATCAAACAGCGAGCGGCCCATTGCGGGCCGCTTAACGCTGCCGTCCGCGGGCATCGCGGCAGGCAAAACCGGCGTGACTCAGGATCGCTTGCGCTTCCCTCAATCCGCGCGCCGCGCTGAGCGATAACGCGCCCGGCGCGGCGGCCAGCCGCGCAATGCCTTGCCCCTGCGCGACCTGCTCAGGGCCTTTACCCCGTTCGAGCCGCTCTGTTAGCGGAACATCACCTCTGCCCAGCGCGCCAGACCGGCGGTTACTGAACCGAAATCATCGCCGCTGGCGATCGGCGTCTCCGGCAGCGCCTGCTGAAGCGCGGCGCGCAATACCGGCGAACGTGCGCTGCCGCCTGTCAGATAGATCACTTCCGGTTTCGTATCGCTGCCGGCGAGCGCCAGATGCACCTGTTCGAGAATACGCTCCAGCGGCTGCGCGATCGCCTCCTGCAACATGCCGTCGCTGATAACAGCGTGCAGCTGCGGCGCGATAAAATCCAGGCTGGCGTCAAAGGTGGCGCGATCGGAAAGGGCAATTTTGCTCTCTTCCGCCGCGCGCACCACGCGATAGCCGAGCTTCTGCTGCCAGACCTTCAGCAGATGCGCGACCTGCTCGCCCTGTTCGGCATCGCGCACCAGATCGCGCAACAGCTTGCCGCAGGCCGCGGAGTAGAAATCGCTCTGTGCCGGAACGTCGTTGATGGCAACCGCATTCCACCACGGCAGCGCGGGCAGGGCGGTCCCTTTCTGGGTTTTGCCGCCCAGACCGAGCAGCGGCATCAGGGTCTTGAACGCCAGCATAATATCCAGGTCGTTACCGCCCACGCGGCAGCCGCTGTGGCCAAGCAGGCTTTGGCGACGATCGGACTGCCTGCGCCACTCCGGTCCCATCAGCAGCATCGAGCAGTCGGTCGTTCCCCCGCCAATATCCACCACCAGCACGCGCGTCTCTTTGGTCAGCGTCGCCTCGAAATCGAGTCCAGCGGCGACCGGTTCAAACTGAAATTCTACGTCGCGGAAACCGGCGCGCTTCGCGGCGCGCAGCAGAATAGCCTGCGCCTGCGCGTTGGCGTCATCGCCGCCGAGTCCCTGGAAGTTGACAGGACGGCCAATAACCGCCTGATCGATAGCGGCATCAAGCTGCGCTTCGCCCTGCGCGCGGATATGGCGCATCATGGCGCACACCAGATCTTCGAACAGCGCGATTTGCTGCGGCTTCAGCCCGCTGGCGCCGAGAAAGGATTTAGGGGATTTAACAAACCAGGTTTCTTCCGGGTCGACCATATAGTGTTGCAGCGCGGTCAGGCCAAACTGTACGCTGGCGGCCGACACCTCGATGTCCTCTTCGCGGTTATAGCGCAGCGCGCGCTGCAACAGCGCCGTGGTTTCGGCATCCGGCGTCTCCACCTGATGGTGACGGTACAGCCATTCGCTTACCGCTTCACGCGTGGGCGCGGCAATCATTGACGGCAGAAGGCGCTGTCCATTTTCCAGCGTCAGCAGACGCGGCGTGCCGTTTTCACACACCGCAATAGAACAGTTCGCCGTCCCGTAATCGAATCCAATGAACATCTGATGCCCCTCCCGAAAAAAAGGGGGCGACTTTAGCGCAGCTTTTCAGGGCTGGCAAGCGGGTCAGCTCCTTTGCGGCGGGTAAACGGCCAGCCTGCCGCGCCCGGAATTTTTGGCGTGATAGCAGGCAATATCCGCCTGGGACAGCAGGTCTGAGGCTACGGCATTAGCGGCTGTAATCTGCGTCAGCCCGGCGCTGGCGCCCACCTGGTAGGTGCCGCCCTGCCAGCGAAAGGGGTAGCTGTTCACCGCCTGAACGAGGCGCTGCACCACGTCGCTCGCCTGCGCCATGGCGCATCCCGGCATCAGCAGCGCAAATTCATCCCCGCCCAGCCGCGCGAGAAAATCGCTACTGCGCAAATGGCGCTGCATCAGATCGGCCAGCTCTCGCAGCAGCGCATCGCCTGCGGCGTGTCCGGCGGTATCGTTGACCGCTTTGAACTTATCAAGGTCGATAAACACCAGCACATGCTGCCGGTCGCGCTGCTCCTCATCATCCAGTAAGCGCTGAAGCTGCCGCTCAAAGCTGGCGCGATTTGGCAGACGCGTCAGGGCATCATGCAGCGCGCTGTAGCTGAGGCGCTTGATCATCTTGCGCGATTCGCTGACGTCCTGAATGACCATGACCGCGCCAATCTTATCGCCTTCCAGCGTACGCAGCGGCGTAATACTGTAGTGAATCTCTACCTCGCGCCCGTCGGCAGCGTGCAGCACCAGCTCATCATCCAGATCCGGGATGGTCTTCTCGGTGGGCAGGCGGCAAAGCAGCAGGTTTTCAATCGGCGGGCCATGACGACCCTGGGTAATATGCAACAGTTCGCTTAGCGGTTTGCCTGCCGCCGCTTCCTGCTGCCAGCCGCTCATCTGCTCCGCCACGGGATTCATGAAGATGACGCGCATATCGCTGTCGGTGCTGATCACCGCTTCGCCAATGGAGTCCAGCGTGATAGCCATTCGCTCTTTCTCCTGAAACAGCGCGTCGGTCAGGTTGCGCAGATGGGTCACGTCCTGACAAATGCCCAGCATCCGTTCGATACGGCCGTCCGGGCTGAAAAAGCGACGCGCCTGGGTACGCAGCGTGCGCACGCCGTCAGGGTGCAGGATGCGATACTCCATATCTACAGCGCCGGGTTTTTCCGTGGATCGCAGCAGCGCCTGATCGAGCCGATCGCGATCGGCCGGATGCACCAGGCTGCGCCACCGCTCCCGGCTGGGCTGCTCATGGGCGCTCAGACCGAACAGCGCGTACATGCGGCGATCCCACATCATCTCATTGCTCATCAGATTCCATTCGTAGACGCCGATTTCACCCGCTTCGTTGGCCAGCGTAATGCGCTCCATCAGATGACGGTTGACCTGCTCGCTCTGCTTCAGCTCAGAGATGTCGATAATTTGCGCGATGAAGTAGAGCGGTCGACGCTCGCCGTCCCGTACCAGCGACACGGTCAGGCGCGCCCAGACAATCTCCCCGCTTTTACGAAAGTAGCGCTTCTCTATGGTGTAGGCCTGGCTCTCGCCGCGCAGTAGTTTGTCCGCATGTTGCAGATCGCTCTCCAGGTCGTCGGGATGGGTGATCTGCTGGAAGGTGAGCTTTTTCAGCTCGGCGGCGGGGAAGCCCAGCGTCTGACAAAGCGAGTCATTAACCTGAAGCCAGGCGCCCTCAGGCGAGACCAGCGCCATGCCGATAGCGGAATACTCCATCGCATGGCGAAAGCGGGTTTCGCTCTCGCTGATGTGATGTTTTTCGCGCTGAAGTGCGTCCATCACCAGCGCCATCACGTGGCCGGGGATCAGCACCAGCAGAAAGGGCAGCCAGCTGGCTATCTGGCCGGGCGAGTAGTCACGCTGCTCAAGCGTCACCAGGCTCAGCGCCAGAAGCAGCGAAATAAAACAGGCGTTTAGCAGAAACAGTAAAAAAGCGTCCCGCTTGGGCAGACGCACCGCGCACCAGAAAAGAAGCACCACGATAAAGGTGAATGGCCAGGGCATAAAGCGCAGCGCCAGCCAGCTGGCGCCGAAGGTTAACAGCAGCGAGAACAGAAACGTCGCCAGGCGGCGCAGGCTGAGCGCGGGGGGACGCAGCGGCCAGGGCAGCAGCAGCAGCACCGGACCCAGCGCCAGCATGCCGATAATCTCGGAGATAACCCAGGTGTAGAAAAACGACAGCGTCGATTCACTGCCGACATGAAAAGCCCACAGCGCCAGCATGCTGCCGAGCAGCGGCGTGACGATCCCCACCGACAGCACAAAGCGCAGCCAGTCGAGCAGGGAATTCAGCGGAGCCTGAGGTTTAAGCAGCATGCGCAGCAGCGCGCCGCCGATAAGCGCCTGCGTCAGGTTGATAAGCGAAAATTTCAGGTTAGCCAGTTGAGGGCCGAGGATCAGCGCGTTAGCCAGCACGGTGCCCACCAGGCAGCCCAGCAGAAGCAGCGGCGCGTCGCGCGGCGGCGAGCGAAACACGACGATGGTCATCAGCGCAGTGGCGAACCAGAGGGGAGATATACGGCCGCTGACGACAATCAATTCCAGACAAAAAAGGGTCAGCAGAAAGGCGACCACGCCTAAAATCAGCGCGTTAAGCAGGCGGTTTTGCGGTCTATCCGGCGAGGATAATAGTTCAACGCTCATTCACTAATCCGGCAACGCGCATCGCGCCGAAAAGACGAGAAATGCGCCAGTCATACTCTTAGGGGCATGCTAGCACATTGCCGTCTCAATGCGTCCGATAAATCAAATCAAGTCGATATTCAACCAATTGACTGGCCCTTTTGCCATGCAGAAGGGCGGGAAGGGGTTACTGACGGAACAGATCGGCACGGGTGAACGGTTTTTCAAGACCGGCCAGGTCGGCAGAGAAACGTTCAAGAAACTGTTGTGTTGTGGCGACGCGGCCGTGGCCTATAAGCAGCAGCGGGACTAAAAAGGCGACGCCGACCTGCTGCCAGCTAAATCCCTTGAGCGCGGTGCGGCGCTGGCTAAGCAAAAAGGCCGAGCTGAGGGTAAAGCCCAGCAGCAGTCCGGTGGCCACTTCGCTGGTGGAGTGCGCGTGAATAACCAGACGCGAAAAGCCCACCATCAGCGGAATCATATACCCCACGCCGATAGCCAGCCCGCGCCAGGGCGTTGACCAGCGCCCGGAAACCAGCCAGAGCATTACCGGCCAGAGCGTCGCCGACATCGCGCTGTGGCCGCTAAAACCGGTAAAATTGAAACGAGCGCTCCCAATGCCAAAGCCGAGAAACAGAATTTTTGACAGGCTGACCAGCAGCCCCGCCAGACCAAAAGCCAACAGCCAGTACCATACCGTGCGGCGATTATCGCTTTTCCACGGCAGGATCAGCGCGATAATCACCGCCGTCGGGATTAACAGCATGCTGTCGCCAAAATAGGTCAGTGTTCTCCAGTGCATATGCTTCCTTTAGTGCGGGCTGGCAGGAAAGAACCCGCGCTGGCGCGGGCGCAGACTCATCCTCTGCTGTCTGATGCGCCAGCCGCTTAAGTTAATACAAAACCCAACACCAGTTTATCGGGGAAACGATCCAGTTTAAAAAGGGGAAATTCTGAAATGCCGGGAATGGCTTTTCTCTGGCGTCAAAAGAATGAAATCCCTATACTTAGCGCCTACCAAACCCTCTCCATTTCGTCCTGCGTAAAAACGTCTACTCTACGTACAGCGCAGGCTCCAGTATCAGGTCTTTAAAAAGTATGACTGACAAGTCTCATCAGTGCGTGATTGTGGGCATTGCCGGTGCCTCCGCATCCGGAAAAAGTTTAATCGCCAGCACGCTCTATCGTGAAATCCGTGACCAGGTCGGTGACGAGCATATTGGGGTCATCCCGGAAGATGCCTATTATAAGGACCAGAGCCACCTCACCATGGAAGAGAGGGTGAAAACCAACTATGACCACCCCAGCGCGATGGATCACGACCTGCTGCTACAGCATTTACAGGCGCTGAAAGCGGGCCAGGATATTGATTTGCCGGTCTATAGCTATGTGGAGCACACCCGCACGCGCGACAGCATTCACCTGAAGCCGAAAAAGGTGATTATTCTGGAAGGCATTCTGCTGCTGACCGACGCGCGTCTGCGCCAGGAGCTTAACTTCTCTATCTTTGTTGATACGCCGCTGGACATCTGTCTGATGCGTCGAATGAAGCGCGACGTCAACGAGCGCGGTCGCTCTATGGATTCAGTGATGAGCCAGTACCAGAAAACCGTGCGTCCGATGTTCCTGCAATTTATTGAGCCTTCCAAGCAGTACGCCGACATTATTGTGCCGCGCGGCGGGAAAAACCGTATTGCAATTGATATTCTCAAGGCCAAAATAAATCAGTTTTTCGAATAGAACGCGTCAGGTCTGACGCGCTGCGAACCGCCTGACACGCAGGTTTCAGGCTGTTCGCTACACTTATATCATGGAGACAGGTTAATGAGATTATGCGACCGCGATATTGAGGCCTGGCTGGATGACGGCAGGTTAGCTATCGATCCGCGTCCGCCGGTAGAACGCATCAATGGCGCGACGGTTGATGTGCGTCTGGGCAACCAGTTCCGCACCTTTCGCGGCCATACGGCGGCTTTTATCGATTTAAGCGGTCCGAAAGATGAAGTCAGCGCCGCGCTCGATCGCGTGATGAGCGACGAAATCGTGCTGCCGGAAGGCGAAGCGTTTTTCCTGCATCCCGGCGAGCTGGCGCTGGCGGTGACCTTTGAATCGGTGACGATTCCAGACGATCTGGTGGGCTGGCTGGATGGCCGCTCTTCGCTGGCGCGTCTGGGCCTGATGGTGCACGTGACCGCGCACCGCATCGATCCGGGCTGGCAGGGGCGCATTGTGCTGGAGTTTTATAATTCCGGTAAGCTGCCGCTGGCGCTGCGTCCGGGCATGCTTATCGGCGCGCTGAGTTTCGAGCCGCTTTCCGGCCCGGCGGCGCGGCCTTATAACCGTCGTGAAGACGCCAAATATCGCGGACAGCAGGGCGCTGTCGCCAGTCGTATCGACAAAGATTAAATCGCGAAGACGGGGATGTGATGAGAAGAGTGATAACCACGCTGGCCATTTTGCTGGTGGTCATCGTTGCCGGAATGACCGCGCTGGTGCTGCTGGTCAATCCAAACGATTTTCGATCCTATATGGTGAAGCAGGTCGAGCAGCGCAGTGGTTATCGGCTGGAGGTGAGCGGCGATCTTCGCTGGCACGTCTGGCCCAGACTCAGCATTCTGGCCGGGCGCATGAGCCTGACCGCGCCCGGCGCGTCGCAGCCGCTGGTGACGGCGGAAAATATGCGTCTCGACGTCAATCTCTGGCCGCTGCTGTCGCACCAGCTCAGCGTCAGCCAGGTGATGCTACGTAACGCCGTGGTGCGCGCGACGCCGGAAAGCGCGGCGCAGCAGCCGCAAAACGCGCCGGTTGCGCCCGCGCGCAGCGAGGCCGGCGCATCCGCCAGCGGCTGGTCATTTGATATCAGTCAGCTGCGCGTCGCCGACAGTTTATTGATCTGGCGCGAGCCGGGCGGCGATGAATTTAACTTCCGCGATTTTACCCTTAATCTGACGCAGAATGCTCAGCATCAGGCCAGTATTGAACTCAGCACCAGCCTGACGCGCAATCAGCGTAACGCAACGGTTTCGCTGAAAGGCCAGCTTGATGCGGCGCAGTATCCGCAACGCCTGAGCGGAAAAATCGAGGAATTAAATTATGCCTTGAGCGGAGCCAATATGCCGCCGCAGGGCATCAAGGGCACGCTGAGCGCCCAGGGCAACTGGCGCGCCGATACCCGGCAGTTCGCCGTGACGCAGTTGCAGCTAACCGCCAATGACAGCGCGCTGTCGGGCGATGCGAACGGCACCCTGCCGCAGCAGCTGACGCTTCAGCTCCATGCCAGTCAGCTTAACCTTGATAACCTGATGCCCAATGCGCCGCAGCCCGACGCTGACGGCGAGCAGCTTGCCACGGTGGCGCGCGCGCCGGTTATTGCCGCGCCGCGCGTGCAGACCAATATGGATTCGCCGCTTAACGATATGGAGCTGCTGCTGAACCTTAACGCAGACAGCGCCGTATGGCGCGGTCTGACGCTACAGAACTTCCAGCTGGCCGCCGCTAACCAGCGGGGGCTGATGACGCTGCATACCCTGAACGGCAAGCTGGGCGAGGGCACCTTCTCTGTGCCAGGCACCGTTGATATTCGTCAGCCTGAAACGCGCGTCGCGCTACAGCCAGTGCTGACCAACGTCGCTATTCAGCCGCTGCTGGCCGCCTTTGAGATACCGCAAACGGTGCAGGGCACGCTTTCCCTGCGGGGCGATCTCAGCGGGGAAGGGCTGACGCTGGATGCGGCCAGGCGCCAGTGGCGCGGTACGGCGCAGTTTCAGGCCAGCAACGTTAAACTGGCGCAGCTGGATCTGCAACAGATGGTGCGTCGCGCGGTTGAGCGCGTCAGCGATCGCGTCAGCAGCGATGAGGGCGGCGATCAGGGTATTCGTCAGCTTGGCGGTAATATGGCGCTGGATAATGGCGTGCTGCGGCTGGCCGATCTCAGCGGCGAAAGCGATCGCCTGCGTTTACAGGGCGGTGGCGACATTAATATGCCGAAGCAGCAGCTGGACGTCACCTTTGGCCTGACGCTCAGCGGCTGGAAAGGGGATGAGCGACTGTCCAGCGTCCTGTCGCAGCAGGCCATACCGCTGCGGATGTACGGCGACTGGCATAATGTGCAGTATTCGCTGCCGGTCGATCAGGTGCTGCGTCAGCAATTGCAGGATGAAGCTAAGTCCCGTCTTAATCAGTGGCTGGATCGCCAGCCAAAAAACAGCGGCAGCGACAACCTTAAAAAGGTGCTGCGCCCCTGATTTACACTTCATAGTCGGGGTCCTGAGGCTGTTGCAGGATCTCGACTTTCTGCACGCGATGGTTTTCAACCTGCAAGGTACGCAGCAGGTAGCTGCCGACCTGTAGCGTTTCGCCCTCTTCGGGCACGTGTTGCAGACTATCCATCAGCAGCCCGGCCAGCGTGTGATAGCTGCGTCGCTCATCCAGCGGCAGCCTGACGTAAAGCGCTAAATCCTCCAGCGGAATATTTCCGTTTACGATCCACCGACCTTCGCCCTGCGCCTGCACATCGTAGCGGGCATCGATTTCTTCGCCCTCAAGGGGCAGATTCCCCGCGATGGTTTCCATTAAATCGCTTAGCGTGACCACGCCCTCCACCGAGCCAAACTCATCCACCACAAAGGCAAAATGGGTGCGCGCCTGACGGAATTGCTCCAGCGCCTGAAGCAGGGTCAGACGTTCAGGAAACACCAGCGGCTGACGGATTAGCGCCCGTAAATCCAGCGACTGCTGATGTAGCGACTGATGCAGCAGATCGATGGCGTGCACGACGCCAAGCAGCTCATTATGTTGATCGGTAATCAACAGCCGCGTGTGCTGATTGCGGTCCAGGCGTGCCATTATCTCGGCCGGATCATCATCCAGATTAATGTGTTCAACATCATGGCGAGATGTCATCACGCTATTGACGTGGCGCTGAGCGAAGCCGAGCACGCGCGCAATCATCACGCGCTCCTGGCGATTAAACAGCGCCTGGCTGTCGCTGTCGGCGATCAGGGAGGCGCTGTGGGCGTCCAGTTCGGCGTGGTCCGCTTCGCCGCGCAACAGACGTAACACGGTTTCCGCCGTGCGCTGGCGGAGCGGACGTCCGGCGGAGAGCGCGCGGCGGCGATTATGCTGCGCCAGCTGGTTAAAGGCTTCGATCAGCACCGAGAAGCCGATAGCGGCATAGAGATAGCCTTTTGGAATAGCGAAGCCGAAACCTTCCGCCACCAGGCTAAAGCCGATCATCAGCAAGAAACTCAGACAGAGAATAACGATGGTGGGGTGGCTGTTAACGAAGCGCGTCAGGGGCTTACTGGCCAGCAGCATCAGCAGAATGGCGATGGTCACCGCCGCCATCATAACCGGCAGCTGGTTAACCATGCCGACGGCGGTGATCACCGCGTCCAGCGAAAAAATAGCGTCCAGCACCACGATTTGCGCGACCACTGGCCAGAATTTAGCGCCGCGTTTTTGTTGATTCTCCGCGTGATCCTGCCCTTCAAGCCGGGTATTCAGCTCCGTGGTCGCCTTAAATAACAGAAACAATCCGCCCAACAGCAGCAGCAGATCGCGCGCGCTAAAGGGGTGATGCCACAGGGTAAACAGCGGCCGGGTCAGCGTAACCAGCCATGAGAGCGAGGCCAGCAGCAGCAAACGGCACAGCAACGCCAGCAATAAACCGATAATACGCGCCCGATCGCGATCTTTACCGGGCAGCTTTTCTACCAGAATGGCGATAAACACCAGGTTATCGATTCCCAGCACCAGCTCAAGAACAATTAGCGTCACTAATCCTGCCCACAATGAGGGATCTGCCAACACCTCCAACATGCCTAAGCCACCTGAATCAGTCTGAATTGGGAAAATCTGAGAATAGTGGAGGGCAGGGCGGGGCACAACCCGCTTTCTACGCGCTGCATAAACCTCTCTTTCGAAATAGCCTTAGGGTGGTGAGCTTTTTTAATCAGGAATATGACAGGTTTTCGAAAACAGGCGTGTGCTTATAGTAAAGAGCAGAAGAGAGAACCGCAGGCGGGTATTAAGTTAAACATGCCGATTTATTGATGATGCGATATGGAATAAATCTGATTTTTAGCAAGGGTATTGCACTTTGAGTTTTATCCGTCATTGGGACGCAATACTAATGGCTGGTAGTCTTTTTCCTAAAATAGTCAGGGGACGGCGGGGCCTACTTGTAAAGAAGCCAGTAATAACTAGTATAGCAACGTGCTGGTAAAAGTCTGCGCTTAAGTTGATATTCGCCCCCCAGATTTAGCACCCAATGTTATGAATTGTGATCGGGCGCCGTAGTCTGGGTCGGCGCGCCTGGGCGGGAATGAAAGGTCGGGAAAACAGGACATCAAAGGTGGTATTGGCAGCGACAGCCAAGGGCGGTAGCGTGCCTGAAACGCCTTTTGCGTAGAAAAAACAAGCAGTGTGCCACCTGTGGCGAAGTCAGAGTAATCTGTTGGTATTTATCACAATTTTCTTGTTTTCTTACTCAGGGAACTGGCGTGAACGCATCCTGTAACTCCCTTCAGTTACGCCAGTGTCGACAAGAAACAGACCCGTTCAAATATTACACAGCTCAGGGCGTCACGGGTTAAAGGAAATAAAATAAAGAGTTAAATATGCGCGATACCGAAATTACGTTTAAAAGTCTTTTCACTAAATTGTTGTTAGCCGGTTCGGATTTAATTTGTTTTAACGCGGCGTTATTCATCGCGCTGGCATTAATTAATATGATGTCTGATTCGCCACTGGCAGATATATCCGAAAAAGATCTGCATCTGAAAATCGCGACGCATGTTTTCCTGTCGGTAATTTGCGTTGGATGGTTCTGGGTCAGGCTGCGTCATTTTACCTATCGCAAACCCTTTTGGTTCGAACTGAAGGAAGTTTTTCGTACCATTCTTATTTTTTCTATTATCGACCTGTCGATCACGGCGCTTTCACAGTGGCAAATGTCGCGCTTCGTCTGGTTGCTGACCTGGGTACTGGCGCTGATTTTAATTCCGCTGAGCCGCGCGATCGTCAAGCATGTGCTGAATCACTACGGCCTGTGGAAGAAGCAGACCATTATCATCGGCAGCAGCAAGAACGCACAGGAAGCCTGGCAGGCGTTGCAGAGCGAAGAGGTTATGGGCTTTGACGTCATCGCCTTTTACGATGTGGACGGCACCTGTCCGCAGGGCAGCATCTCCGGCGTGCCGGTGCTGCGTGAAGAGGCGGAACTGTGGAGCCTGACCCACAGCGAAACCCAGTTTATCGTGGCGGTGGAGTTCGAGCAGAGCCAGTATCGCGACATGTGGCTGAAGACTCTGGCGATGCATAACTGCCGTTCAGTTTCGGTTATTCCTACGCTGCGCGGCGTGCCGCTCTACGGCACGGATATGGCGTATATCTTCAGCCATGAAGTGATGATCCTGCGCGTGAATAACAATCTGGCGAAGCGCACCTCACGCTTCCTCAAGCGGGCGTTCGATATTGTCGGCGCGCTGTCGATTATCATCATGCTGCTGCCTGCGCTGCTGGTGCTCGGCTTTTTGGTTGGACGCGACGGCGGCCCGCCGATCTATGGACATGAGCGTGTGGGCCTTAACGGCCGTAAGTTCAAATGCCTGAAGTTCCGTTCGATGGTGATCAACTCGAAAGAGGTGCTGGAAGAGGTCCTGCGGACCGATCCTGTCGCTCGCGCCGAATGGGACAAAGATTTCAAACTGAAAAACGATCCACGCATTACCAAAGTCGGCCACTTTATCCGTAAGACCAGTCTGGATGAGCTGCCGCAGCTGTGGAACGTGGTGCGCGGCGACATGAGTCTTGTCGGCCCGCGCCCGGTTATTGAAGATGAGCTTTGCCGTTATGCCGGGGATGTTGACTACTATCTGATGGCGAAACCAGGCATGACGGGATTGTGGCAGGTCAGCGGTCGTAACGACGTTGATTACGAAACGCGCGTCTACTTCGATTCGTGGTACGTAAAAAACTGGTCGCTGTGGAACGACATCGCCATTTTGTTCAAAACGGTGGGTGTGGTACTGAAGCGCGATGGGGCGTATTGATAGCAGGCGGGACGGGGAGCGAAATGCAAACAGTCCCTGATTCTGAGCGCCATAGCGGGCAACCTCATTGGCGATAGCTGCCATTATCGTGGCTGAAGGAAGCCGTTAATTCATTCAGAAGGTAAAAATACGCGTTTGCTTATTTCATCCTGTTAAACGGCAGCAAAAAAAGAGTTAGGGAGAAGTGATAATGACAGATATTTTCAGTGCTTAAGCTGGCGAGTTTATTTTTTTTCAGCGCTTACACAGCGGCGTTTTCGCCTCTATCAATCAATAACTGATAGCGAAGATCTAGATGATTACAATCAAAACGAAATTGATACCCATGCTGGTATCCGCCACATTTCTCTCAGGGTGTACGGTTGTTCCAGGCCAGCACCTTTCCACTAGCGGAAAAGATGTCGTTGAGCAGCAGGACAGCAACTATGACATCGACAAATATGTCAACGTTTTCCCGTTAACGCCGCGCCTGGTGGAACAGATGCGTCCCAAGCCGCTGGTGGCGCAGGCTAACCCAGGGCTACAGAACGAAGTTCAGAACTATGAGTACCGCATCGGCATCGGCGACGTCATTAACGTTACCGTCTGGGATCACCCGGAGTTGACCACGCCGGCCGGTCAGTACCGCAGCGCCAGCGACACCGGCAACTGGGTACATTCTGACGGCACCATTTTCTATCCCTATATCGGCAAAGTTCGCGTCGTTGGCCGCACGGTCACCGAAGTGCGCGGCGAGATCGCCCGCCGCCTTGCCCAGTTTATCGAAAGCCCGCAGGTCGATGTCAGCATCGCCTCCTTTAAGTCGCAGAAAACCTACGTGACCGGCGCGGTAACGACCTCTGGTCAGCAGCCGATCACCAACGTGCCGCTGACGGTGCTGGACGCCATCAACGCCGCGGGCGGCCTGGCTGCCGATGCCGACTGGCGCAACGTCGTGCTGACGCACAACGGCACCGAACAGCGTATCTCGTTACAGGCGCTGATGCAGAACGGCGACCTGAGCCAGAACCATCTGCTCTACCCTGGCGACATTCTGTATGTGCCGCGCAACGACGATCTCAAAGTGTTCGTTATGGGCGAAGTGCGCCAGCAGTCCACGCTGAAAATGGACCGCAGCGGCATGACGCTGGCGGAAGCGCTGGGTAATGCGCAGGGTATGGATCAGACGGCGGCCGACGCTACCGGCGTGTTTGTTATCCGTCCGATTCGCGGTTCTAACCGCACCAAAATCGCCAACATTTATCAGCTGAATACCAAAGATGCGGCGGCGATGGTGATGGGTACCGAATTCCAACTTGAACCTTACGACATCGTCTACGTCACCTCTACGCCGCTGACGCGCTGGAACCGTGTGATTTCGCAGCTGCTGCCGACTATCGCCGGTATCAACGATGCGAGCGAGGCGGCGCTGCGTTTCCGCAACTGGTCGAACTAGGTTTAGCCATGATTACGTCCGTGTTAGTGGTCTGCGTCGGCAACATCTGTCGCTCTCCTACCGGAGAGCGCTTACTGAAGCGCGCATTGCCGGAAAAGCGAATCGCTTCGGCAGGGCTTGGCGCCCTGAAGGGGTATCCGGCGGATCAAACCGCCAGCGAGGTGGCCGCGCGTCATGGTCTCTCGCTGGAGGGACATCATGCGCAGCAGTTAACTGCCAGTATGTGCCGCGATTACGATCTGATTCTGGTGATGGAAAAACGCCACATCGAACAGGTCAATCGCATCGATCCAGCCGCGCGCGGAAAAACCATGCTGCTTGGGCACTGGCTCAACCAACAGGAAATCGCGGATCCGTATAAAAAGAGTCGTGAGGCCTTTGAAGAGGTTTACGGGTTACTGGAAAACGCTACCCAGAAATGGGTCAACGTACTAAGCCGATAGTTGGGATTATCCATGAATATTAAAAATAAGGTTATGACCGCGCCAAGAGAGGAGTCGACAGGGTTCGATCTTGGGCATCTTTTGGGTCAGCTGATCGATCATCGCTGGATCATTGTCGCCGTAACCGCCTTCTTTATGCTGGTGGGAACGCTCTACACACTGTTCGCTACCCCGATTTACAGCGCCGACGCCATGGTGCAGGTGGAGCAAAAAAACACCAGTACCGTGCTCTCTGACCTGCAAAGCATCCTGCCTGCGACGCCGGAATCTGATACTGAAATTCAGATCCTGGAATCGCGCATGGTGATTGGCAAGACCGTGAGCGATCTCGGTCTGGATACCGTTGTTGAGCAGAACTACTTCCCGATTATCGGGAAAGGGCTGTCGCGCCTGATGGGTAATAAACCCGCTCAGATCGCTATTTCGCGTCTGGAAATCCCGCGCACCATCGACAAGCGCAACGTTGAGCTGGAAGTTAACAGCCCGACTACCTATACCGTCAGCAAAGACGGCGACGAGCTGTTTAAAGGTCAGGTGGGACGTCTGGAGCAACACGGCGACATCACCATGCTGGTCAGCGATATTCAGGCTGATGAAGGCACCAGCTTTACTGTAACCAAGCTGAACGAGTTGCAGGCGATTAACTCGGTGCTGGCGAACCTGACCGTTGCGGACAAGGGCAAAGACACCGGCGTGCTGGGCCTGGAGTATCTGGGTGAAGATCCTGAGCACATCAGCAAAGTGCTGAACCAGATCGTTAACAACTATCTGCTGCAAAACGTTGAGCGCAAGTCTGAACAGGCTGAGAAGAGCCTGGAATTCCTGCGCAACCAGCTGCCTCAGGTACGCGCTAAGCTGGACGACGCGGAGAACAAGCTGAATACGTTCCGTCGTCAGAACGAATCGGTGGATATGTCGCTGGAAGCGAAATCGGCGCTCGACTCCTCCGTCAGCGTGCAGAGCCAGCTGAACGAGCTGACCTTCCGCGAGGCCGAAGTGTCTCAGCTGTTCACCAAAGATCACCCGACCTATCGCGCGCTGCTGGAAAAGCGTAAAACGCTGGAAGGCGAGCAGGCGCAGCTCAACAAGAAAATCTCCCAGATGCCGCAGACTCAGCAAGAGATTCTGCGTCTGACCCGCGACGTGCAGGCAGGGCAGGAGATTTACATGCAGCTGCTGAACCGTCAGCAGGAGCTGGGCATTAGCAAAGCCAGCACCGTCGGCGACGTGCGCATTATCGACAACGCTGAAACAGCTAACTCGCCGGTCGCGCCGAAGAAAACGCTGATCATCGCCGCGAGCCTGCTGCTGGGCCTGGTGGTCTCTGTGGGTCTGGTGCTGCTGAAAGCGCTGCTGCATCACGGCATCGAGAACCCGGAACAGCTGGAAGAGCTGGGTATGAACGTCTATGCCAGCGTGCCGCTCTCTGAATGGCAGCGCAAGAAAGACACCGAAGCGCTGGCGCGTCGCGGTCACAAAACGAAGCTCGACCCGCACGAAACGCTGCTGGCGCTGGGCAACCCGACCGATCTCTCCATCGAAGCGATTCGTAGCCTGCGCACCAGCCTGCACTTCGCCATGATGGAGGCGAAGAACAATGTCCTGATGATCACCGGCGCCAGCCCAGGTATTGGTAAAACCTTTATCTGCGCCAACCTGGCCACGCTGGTGGCGAAAGCCGGTCAGCGCGTCTTGTTCATCGACGGCGATATGCGTCGTGGTTATACCCACGAGCTGATCGGCGCGGATAACAAATCCGGTCTGTCTAACATCCTGTCAGGCAAAACCGAGTTTTCTCCGGCGCTGATTCAGCGCGGCGTTTACGGCTTCGACTTCCTGCCGCGTGGTCAGGTGCCGCCGAACCCGTCTGAGCTGCTGATGCATCGCCGCATGGGCGAGCTGCTGGACTGGGCAAGCAAAAACTATGACCTGGTGCTGATCGATACGCCGCCGATTCTGGCAGTAACCGATGCGTCGATTATCGGCAAACTGGCGGGTACGTCGCTGATGGTGGCGCGTTTCGAAGCCAACACGGCCAAAGAGATCGACGTCAGCTACAAACGCTTCGCGCAGAATGGCATTGAGATTAAAGGCGTGATCCTGAACGCCGTGGTGCGTAAAGCCGCGAATGCCTACGGTTATGGCTACGACTACTACGACTACGAGTACGGCAAGCCGACGAAAAGCTAAGGTTTGACGATGACGGGGCGGTGTAACCGCCCCTTTTTATCGTCCCATAAAGACAACACGCAACGATGTACACAGGTGATTCTGTGTTTCGCGCCAGACGCCACGAATAACACGCATAACCGGGCGGGCGTCCATAACAGAATGGGTCAGCAACAGGACCGCTTTGTCGCCGCGTGCGGCGCGACGGTCTGTTGAGCTGACAACGTGTGGAATTAAGGAATCACACCATGGCTCCATATTGGTATATATCAGGTTTTTTGCTGCTGATTTCCATCGTGGAAATCCTGCTGAAAAAAGACGAACGTACAACTCATCTCCTGACTTATCTGCTCTGCATCGCCGCCGCAACGCTGGTGGTGTTTGGCGGTATCCGCGGTCTCGGCACCGGTATGGATGATTATCAGTACCGCAGCTTTTTTGCTGATTTTATCAACCGTATTCAGGTCAACGGCTTCGCTGAAACCGTCGCATTCTTTCGCTATGAGCCGCTGATTTTTGGCCTGGCCTATCTGGTCAGCCTGTTTTCTCACAACGCCGACATCTTCCTGTTTGTCTTCTGCCTGCTGGCGGTCGCGGTAAACGCGGTTTTCTTTAAAAAGATGTCGCCCTATCCGATTCTGGCGCTGGCGCTCTATTCGGCGCATATCTTTATCAACAAAGATATGAACCAGATTCGCTTTGGCCTGAGCTCTGCGCTGTTTCTCGGCGTGATCTGGTATATCTACCAGAAGCGCTACTGGATGGCGCTGGCGTTTACCCTGTTATCGTTTTTCAGCCATAACACGGCGGTGATGGTTGTCACCCTTATTCCTTTCCTGTTTATCCGCGATTCGCGCTGGTGGCCGGTGGCCATTATTCTGCTGAGCGTTCCGGCTTCGAAAGTCGGCGGCACCAGCTTTATCGCGCTGATCTCGTCGCATCTGGGATCGCTGGGGGAGAGGGCGGAAGGCTACAGCAACGAAACCTCTAACACCGGCGAAGGCAGCATCTTCTCGGTGTCGAACCTGAAGAACATCATGCTGGTGTTTATCTTCGTCTATTTCCTGCTGAGCGACGAAATCAAAAAATATAACTATCAGCAGTATCGCCTTAACTATCTGCTGGTATTGACCTTTGCTATCGGCGGCGGCATTCGTATCTTCTTTTATAACTACTCATCGGGCGCGCGCCTCTCTAACTATTTGTTGCAGGTCGAGCCGATTATTCTGGCCTCGCTGGTGTATCAGGTCAGACCGGTACTGAAGCCGGCTATGTTCGCCATGTTCGCTTTCTTTCTTGTCTACTACCTCTACTACAACACGATTTCCCTTAAGCAGGCCGTTGTCGGCTATGAAGTGGCGAAGGAATTCAGGCTGTTCCACTAACCGGAGAGGTAACATGACTAAATCGCTTATTGCCGTTGCGATCCTGTCGGCGTCCTGCCTGGCGCAGGCGGCCGACGATCGCGGCGCCTTTATTATTGCCGCCTACGGCGACTCCACCACCGCAGGCGTGATGTCTTCGGGCGGGAAAAATATCATTACGCCGGGCAACGAGATGGCGTATCTGCAAAAGCTGCTGCAAAGCAAATACGGCAGCGAAATTGAAGTGAAAAACCACGGCGTGCCGGGCGCGCAGGCGGCAGAGCTGCTCTATAACAAGGGCAAAGAGGATCCCAGCGGCTGGACGGAACGCATGGCCAATTCCGATGCGAAGCTGATCCTGCTGAACTACGCCATTAACGATGCGCGCCATTTTTACTTCAAGGATAAAAACGCGCACCTGGAAAGCCCGGAAGAGTATGGGCGCATCATGACCGCGCTGGTGAAAGAGGCAAAGGCCCATAACAAGCTGGTGGTGTTACAGGAGCCAAACCCGATTTGCGGCAAGGTCGAGCGCTGGAATGTCTGGCCTTACGTTTACCAGCTTAATGAAGTCGCCAAAGCGCAGGGCGTGCCCATCGTGAAGCAGTGGACCGCGATTAAAGCGCAGCGCAACTGGCAAAGCGCCATGTCGCCGGACTGTATCCATCCTTCCGAGACGCTTTACCAGCAGAAAGCGCAGCAAACCTTTGATGTGATCAGTGCCAACTTCGGTAAACAGCTGTCGCAGCCTGGCAGTTAAATCCAACCTTCTCTGTGGCTTCAGGAGTTGTCATGTATGTATTAATCATGGTGGTGTCATTTTGCCTGGCGCTGCTCTTTCTGCGCGCGACCTCTTTTCACAAAGGGATCTACAACGGCAGCGGCATCAAAAGCATTTCCGGACTGCGCGCGCTGCTGGCCAGCATCGTCGCGTTTTCTCATCTGGTGCACTATCTCTATTCGCTCGACGGCAACTGGATCTTCGATAAGGATTATTTCGTCTGGTTCTCCGAAGGTAACTTCTTCGTTAACGCCGGCAAGTTCGGCGTACTGTTGTTTTTTATGATCTCGGCGTTTCTGTTCTATCGCTGGCTGGATAATGACGCCATGCCAGCGAGCCAGCTTACCTGGAAACTGCTGAAGTCGCGCGTGCGCCGCATCGTTCCGATGTTCTGGTTCTCCGGCCTGGTGATCATTCTGGTGGGCCTGGTGCAGGGCGGACTGCAGCTTAACGCGCAGAGTGTGACCGACGCTGTGCTCTGGCTGTTTTTCATCGGCAGCTATCATATAGGCGATTTTTTAACCGCCGATGTAAACGCCGGCGTAGAGTGGACGCTGCGCCTTGAGTGGCTGCTTTATCTCTCTATCCCGCTTATCTATGTGATCAACCGCGCGACGCGGGGCAAATACAAGACGCTGCTGATCCTCGGCTCTATCGGCGTGATTTTCATTATTGCCGTCGGTCTGCGCCTGTGGGGGAAAACCTACACCGATCCGCGTCCGGTGCTTGGCTTCGCGATGGGCTATTTCGCTTACGCCTGGCGCGACCAGCTGGCGCGCCTGAAAAATGTGCGTACGGCGGGCGTCGCCTGCATGCTGCTGGCGATTTTCGCGCTGGGTTTCACCAGCAACGCCTTCTGGTATCTGGTCTTCCTTTGCTGTCTGACCGCCATCTTCTTTGTGGTGAGCAGCGGCAATAGTCTGCTGGGGATGCTGGAGAACAAAACCCTGATGTCGATCGGCGAGGTGAGCTATAGCCTCTATCTGATCCACGGCGTGGTGCTTTACTTCATTAAGCAGGTTCCGCTCGGCTGGATACCGCACAATATGGTGGTCTACACCCTGATCTCCACGCTGTTTTTCATCATCTCGTTCTACGTGGCAAAGATGACCTATCTCTGTGTCGAAAAACCCTTTATCGGCAGCAGCAATAAGAAAAAGGTGGCGGCTGAAGTCTCGCCCGCCAGCCAGGATCGCTCCGGTAACCCCTACTGATTAACGGGACTGCGTCCGTCGCCGCCGCACGCAGTCCATTTTTTAGATTTCGGCCCTGTATTTAAGAGGTACTGGCATGAAGGACATTCGTTTCTCCATTGTAATACCCGCGTATAACGCGTCGCAGTCGATCGTCGCGACGCTGGATTGCGTCAAGGCGCAGAGCTATCGCAATTTTGAAGTGATTATCGTTGACGACAAATCCGCCGATGCGGCGGCGCTGGCGGAGGTAGTCAACAGTGAGCGCTATCAGGATCTGGGCATCAATCTGGTGCTGTCTGAGGTGAAACTGAACGGCGCAGGCGCGCGTAACAAGGGTATTGAGCTGGCGACCGGCGATTACATCAGCTTTCTTGACGCCGATGACGAATGGCACGCCGACAAGCTGCTGGAGACCAGCCGCAAAATTCACGAGCTGGAAGCCCAGGGCAAAAGCAAATTCGTGATCTACAGCCAGGTCAATATCTATCAGGACGGCAGCTTCCTGAAGGTTATGCCGATGCAGACGCCGGGTAAAAATGAAACCGTGGCGGAGTACCTGTTCGGCTGCTACGGCTTTATCCAGACCAGCACCATCGTGCTAAAGCGCGAAGATGCGGCGCGCATTCAGTTTGATACCCGCTACATCCGCCATCAGGATTACGACTTCTGCATTCGCGCCGATCGTCTCGGCTATGAGTTTGTGATGATTGCGCGGCCGCTGGCGACCTATCACCTGGTGACAAGTTTTGGCTCCAGGCATAAAGGCGAATCGGTGAAATATTCGCTTTTCTGGCTGGATGCGATGAAGCCGCATCTCACCGCGCGCGACGTTCACACCTATAAAGCCTTTAAGCTGCCGCTGCGTTACAAAATGGACGGCAAGTCGCTGATGGCGAGCCTCAGCTTTGCGCGCTACTTCTTTCTCACCAACAAAGATAACCGGGCCTATTTTCTTAACCGTCTGAAAGACAAGTTAAGAGCGCGGCTGGGTGGTGAAAAAGCGGTTTCCTGATTTTAACTTTGCTCCCCGCTGCGGGAGCGTTTTCCCGGAACGACTCTTTTTATTCAGGTATGAATATGACGAATCATGTTGGCACCGTAGGCATTGTGATGCCGATGTATAACGCTCATCAGACGGTTTTGCGCGCCGTGCAGTCGGTGATGAACCAGACGTGGCCAGACTGGCACCTTTACCTGATCAACGACAAATCGACCGATGATTCGCTGGCGCTGGTGCGCGAGCACTGTCGCGATCCGCGCATCACCATTCTCGATAATGAGGTCAACCTTGGGGCGGCGGAGACGCGCAACGTTGGGCTGCGTGCGGCGAAAGAAGAGATCATCGCCTTTCTCGACAGCGATGACGAATGGCACGTCGATAAGCTGGCGCAGCAGGCTGCGGCTATCGCTGCGGGCGACGATTTCGTTATCACGGAATATCACTATAAAACCAAAAAAGCCGATCACGACATTACCTACAGCAAACCCTATCTTCAGCAGGAAAACTTTGTGAAGAAGCAGTATCGCGTCTGCTTCTCGTCGGTCTGTTTCCGTCGTCCGCCGCAGGGCATTTTCTTCCAGCGCAAAGGGCACGAAGACTTCCTGTTTCTTTATGAACTGTTCACCCGTTATAAACAGGCGCGCGTGATTCAGAGCATTCTGGTCAATTATTACGAGTTAGGCGATTCCCTTTCGCGCAATAAGAATAAAGCGGCGAAATGGCATCTCGAATTATTAAGAATTATCTATAAAAACAATCCTTTAAAAATCTATTACTATTACGGCTGGTATATGGTGAACGGCGTGCTGTTTACCCTGAAGCATCGATAACAGGATTGTCTTTTTACTCTTTTGAGGTGGGTTGCGTTAAATGAAAAAAATCGTCCTGGTGATCAAAGATGCCTACTCATACGCCGGCACTGAGAACATCTGTAACTTTATGTCTGAGTGTCTGGGCGAAACGCACGACGTCACTATCTACTCGCTGGAAGGCAGCGGTAAACCTTTCTACCCCTTTGAACATGCGAAATCGATTGTCAGCTTCGAAGGACACAGTAACCCGATCAAAAGCATCGTAAAGCGTATTCACGAAGAAGACGTCGACAGCGTGTTTTTGATCAGCATGGGGCGTTTAAGCGTAATGTTCGCCTTCTGGAGCCTGCTCTCCGGCAAGAAAAAACGCTTCAAGGCCTACGCCTGCGAACACATTGCGATTAACTCCTTCAGCAAGCCGATCAAACTCCTCAAGTACCTGCTGCTGCGCTACTACGATCAGGTTATCGTCCTGACCGACAAAGACCATCAGGTCTTCTCTCGCTGGCGCATTCCAAGCAAGCAAATTCCCAACCCGGTGGTGTACAAAGCCTTTGAGCGTCGTTCGCGCAGCCGTCAGGCGCTGGCGGTGGGCCGTCTCGATCATCAAAAAGGGTTCGATCTGCTGCTGGACATCTGGCGTGACTTTGCGCAAACCCATCCGGACTGGACGCTGGTGATCGCAGGCGATGGCGAACTGCGTCAGCAGCTGGAGGATCAGGCGGCGGCGCTCGGCATTACGGGCAGCGTTAACTTCGTTGGCCGCGTCAGCAACATCAACGACTACTATCGCGACAGCGATATGGCGCTGATGACGTCGCGCTACGAAGGGCTGCCGCTGGTGCTGCTGGAAGCGAAATCCTGGTCGCTGCCGGTGGTGGCATACGACTGTCCGACCGGTCCGCAAGAGATTATCAACGAGGGCGAAGACGGTTTCCTGGTGCCGATGAACGATAAAGCGACCTTCCTGGCGCGTATGGATCGGCTCGCCAGCGATGACGCGCTGTTCTACGCCATGAGTCAAAACACGCAAATTACCGCGCTGAAATTCGACGGTAAGCAGATTAAGCAGAGCTGGCTGGCGCTGGTTTAGCCGCGGCAAAGAGCAGGCCTATTGGAACGTGCCTCAGGGGACACTGTTACGGCCCATTGCGTGGCCCCACTGACTACGGGATTTGATGCATGAAAAGAAGAGAAGTCTTGCAAACCGCAGCCTCCTCCATTGTCGCCGCGCTGTCCGTCAGCGCATTTTCCAGCCACGCAGCGAAAAGCAGCGGCGTCGCGCTGAAAACGGTCGATCCGTCGGCAGTGCCGAAAGGGGACGTGCCGATTCTGACGCCGGAAAACCTCTACGCGATGCCGCCGCAGTTCTGGCAGAGCTTCGAAGGCCAGCTATGGATCGGCAAAGCCGGCAGCGATGCCAGCCAGGCCGGAAACCAGATTCCGGTGTTTCTGCGCGACGACAGCGGCAAGCTGTCGCAGATTACCCAGCCGATCGCCCTCAATAAAGGCAGCTTCGCCCGCTTTATTCACGACAACGCCGCGCTGATCGCCGATCCGGCGCACTCTATGACGGTGAAGGATAACGACGGCGCCACCCTGTTTGCTATCCCTGACGTCAGCCGACCGGGGCAGGCGGCGTTCAGCCAGCGGCTGGCGCAGCCGGGCGGCTATCAGCTGATCGGCGAAATCGCCTCGGTGGACGAGCTGCGTAAAACCCGTCCGCTGTTCGAAGGGGCGAAGATCAAGCTGAAAAGCTGGCATGAAGGGCTGGAAGTGGGCGGCGGGGAGTTCGTCGGCAGCTTTCAGAACGTCAGAGATGACGGCGGCGTCAACATCGCCGGCGACGGTTTTTCCTGGCGTCGCGTGGTTGACGATTTTAACCGTCTGTCGCTGTTTGACTTCGGCGCCATCGCCGATGGTAAAACCGACGCGGCGCCCGCGATTAAGGCGATGTATCAGTGGTCGGAACAGGCGCAGCAGCCGATTTGCGTACAGTTTCCCGCCGGAACCTTCTTTGTTTCCGCCTGTGACTTTGGCCAGGAAGGTCGCCGTTTCTTCCGTATTTCCGGCGCCATGGTTAATTTTGGCTATTTCCCGGCGACCACCATTGTTTCTGACGGAAAGTCAGACTTTGTCTTCAGCGTCAACGCGCGCTGGGTCGAGATTTCCAACCTGATCTTCAACGGCAATACGGACAAACGTCCTAACCAGCAGGGGCTGTTTCGCAATACCTGCGATGGCGGCCAGTTCTTCCGCGGCGCCTGCCTGCGCTTCAACGCGGTGGGCGGCACGGCGCTCAGCCTGCTCGACACGCTGGACTGCAAAATCGACCAGTGGTACGCCTCGCGCTGCACCGGCGATGTGATTAAAGCGGGCTGGTCAGGCCGCAAGGCGGGCGCCTGGGATCACAGCACCGCTATCGAACTCTCTAACTTCAATGCGCAAAACTGCCGCGGCGGCATGGTGCTGAACCTGCCGCGCTGTAGCCAGTCGATTATTCACAACGGCTGGATCGAGCACTGCGACCATCCGGGCGACATCTCTAACGGTCAGTGGATCGTCGACGCGCTGAGCCTTGAAGACTGTAAAAATCCGCTGATCGCCCACAACTCGCGCCTGAATATGCGCCAGACCAATCTGCAATCCGGGAGCTGGATTGACAACTCCGATCAGGGCGATCGCTGGCTGAACGTCTGGGAGATGGGTTCCACGCGCGTGGAGTCGTATGGCGTCGCGATCGACGGCAGCCTGAAATACAACTACATCACGTCGCGCTGGCGACTGGAAAACAACAGCGATCAGCAGACGTGGTTTGAGCTGGGCACGCTCTATTCACCCACCGTGGGTGACGCCTGGGAGATCGAAATTTTCGGTCAGTCGGAATTTAGCAACGGCAGCACCAGCCAGCCGCTGATGAACCCGATTTCCGACCGCTCAACCGGCGGGCGCGCAGTGATTCATGTGCAGCGCAAAAAGAACAAGGCGGAAGCGAGCTGGTCGGCGGAAGGCAGCAGCCCGGTAGCTGAGGTGCGCTACGTGGCGGCGAACGACAGCGAAGTGCGCCTCTTCGTTAAGCTGGCGGGCTGGACGCCGTCGGCGGTCGTGCTGATGAAAACCACCAGCAAAGACCGTTTCGCCACGGGTCGCTGCGCACGCGTCAGCGCCCGTATGGAGAAAGCGACGCCGCCCTCTGGCAACGTGGCCGCGCCGCAGCGTTTTAGTCTGCATAACGGTAAAGCGGGCATCGGCGGCAATGAGCAGGGCGATCTGCTGCTGGCCTCGCGCGCGCTCAATGCAGAGCAGGTGGATACCAGCAAACCCAAAGGCTTTATCTCGATGGTCATTAATGGCGAACCCTGCGCCGTGCCTTACTTCGCTATTAAAAGTTAACGCTTCTTTATCGCGCGCAGGGAAGGGCGCGAGCAGCACTCTCTGGAGCTTTTTTTTGTATTTTGGTTTTTTTTAAACACAGAGTTCACTTTGCCAGTTCAGGACATGGCGGCTTGTTTATCCGACACATCGCAGCAGCAACCGGTCGGGTAAAAAATTAAAAGAAATTTTTTCGGAGTTTTTTGATGAAAATTTTATTGGTGGGTAACCATACGTGTGGAAATCGCGGGGATGGCGCGATTCTTCGTGGGCTGATCGATTCAATGAATGCTGCGCGCAGCGATCTTGAAATCGATGTGATTAGCCGTTATCCAACTAGCTCTGGGTATTTGCTCCAGCAAGACATCAAGCAGGACTCGCTGTTTTTACACAACAGTAAAGGGGCGAAAGGCCTGGTCGGGACGGTAAAGCGTAAAGTCGCCAATCGCCTGATGCCGAATATTATGATGGCGCATCTGGGTAAAGGCGGCCTGTTTAAATCCTTCGCCGTGCCGGCGCATCTGGAAGCCTTCACTGACAGCCTGAAACAGTACGACGCCATTATTCAGGTCGGCGGCTCTTTCTTCGTCGATCTGTATGGCGTCACCCAGTTCGATCATGCGCTGTGCGCCCTGATGGCAAAAAAACCTCTCTATATGATCGGCCATTCGGTCGGTCCCTTCCAGAATCCGCGCACTAACGCGCTGGCTAATTTTGTTTTTGATCGCGTCGACAGTCTGGTGCTGCGTGAATCGGTTAGCCTGGATCTGATGAAAAAAGATGGCGTCACCACGCGCAAAGTCGCGCCTGGGGTGGATACCGCCTTTCTGGTGCGCGCGCGCAGCGTAGAGCAGCCCAGCCATAACCTGCTGCACTGGCAAAACATCATCAGCAGCCGCAAAACCATTGCGATTACCGTGCGCGAGCTGGCTCCCTTCGATAAACGACTGGGCGTGACGCAGAAAGAGTATGAGGCCGCGTTTGGCCGCGTCATCAATGCGATGATTGCCGAAGGCTATCAGGTGGTGGCTTTTTCAACCTGTACCGGCATCGACAGCTATGCCAAAGATGACCGCATGGTCGCGCTGACGCTGCGTGACAGCGTTGAACAGCCCGAACATTATCACGTCATCATGGATGAGTTTAACGACCTGGAGCTAGGCATTCTGCTGGGCCACTGCCACCTCACCATCGGCACGCGTCTGCACTCCGCCATTATTTCGATGAACTTCGGCACTCCGGCCGTTGCCATTAACTATGAACACAAATCGATGGGCGTCATGAATCAGCTTGGCCTGCCGCAGATGGCGACGGATGTGAAGAGCCTGATGGACGGTTCGCTGATTAACAAAGTCAAAGATGTACTGGCGAATCATGACGCCATTAAACAGCAGGTCGATGCGGCGGTGGCGCACGAGCGCGAAGTCGGAAACCGGATCACAGAAGAGATCCTCAACGTATTGGGGTAATGCTATGAAACTGACTTTTTTCACCATGCGTTTCCCGGTCGCCTCTGAGACCTTCGTGCTGAATCAGGTGACCCATTTTATCGACGCCGGTTATGACGTAGAGATTATCTCTGTGTTCCCCGGCGATATGGTAAATCGCCACGCCGCCTTTGATGAGTATCAGCTGGCGGCGCGGACGCACTATCTGCTGCCTGAAGAGAAAGTGTCGAACATCGACAAGCTGAACCAGCGTCTGAAGCTGGTGCTGCCGAAGGTGGCGAAACCGGCGCTGATCCGCTCGCTGAACGTGCGCCGCTACGGCGCCCAGTCCAGCAAGCTGCTGCTGCCCTCTATCGTGGCCAATACCAGCCAGCCCTATACCGCTGACGTGTTTCTGGTGCACTTTGGCTACGCGGGCGCGCTGGCCAACAAGCTGCGTGAGCTGGGCGTGCTGATTGGCAAGCAGGCGACGGTGTTTCACGGCGCCGATATTTCGCGTCGTCATATTCTGGAAGAGCACAAGCAGGACTACGTTAACCTGTTCGAGCAGAGCGAGCTGCTGCTGCCGATTAGCCATCTCTGGGAGCGCAAGCTGATTGAGATGGGCTGCCCGCCAGAGAAGATTCACGTCACGCGCATGGGCATTGAGCCGGAGAAGTTCAACTTCCAGCCGCGCCAGGCGTTTCACTCGCCGCTGCGCATTGTTTCCGTGGCGCGCCTTACCGAAAAGAAAGGGCTGGATGTGGCGGTGAAGGCCAGTGAAATCCTGAAGCAGCGGGGCGGCCAGTTTGAGTTCACTATCATCGGCAACGGCGATCAGGATGAGATGATGCGGGAGCATATCGCTCGCGCCGGGCTGGAGGATTGCGTCACCATGCCGGGCTTTAAGCCGCAGGAAGAGATCCGCGCCGCGCTGAACGAAGCGGATATTTTCCTGCTGCCGTCGAAAACCGCCGCGGATGGCGATATGGAAGGCATTCCGGTGGCGCTGATGGAGGCGATGGCGGTAGGCTTGCCGGTTGTCTCGACCTTTCACAGCGGCATTCCAGAGCTGATTGAAAACAATGTTTCAGGCTGGCTGGTGCCGGAAGATGACGCCGAGGCGCTGGCCGATACGCTGCTGAAGCTGTCGCAGGGCGATGTGGACGTCGCGCCGGTGGTGGCAGCGGCGCGTCGTAAAGTCGAAACGGAATTCAACCAGCATATTGCCTACGGTGAGCTGGCGCAGCTTCTGGAGCGACTGGCGTGAGTGGTTTAAAAAAACAGGCGGTATGGCTGTTTGGCAGCACCTGTTTCGCCGCGCTTCTTCAGGTTTTGCAACTCAGCGTACTGGCGCGCAAGCTGGAGGCGCACGAGCTGGGCCTGCTGGCGATCATTAATGCTATCCTGGCGGTGGCAACCGTGCTTCAGGATATGGGGATGAGCAGCTATATCGTGCATCGCCAGGAGATTACGCGCCGTGAGCAGAGCACTATCTACTGGGTCAACGTCTCGCTGAGTCTGGCGACCGGCCTGATTCTGCTGGGCATCGCGTATCCGATCGCCTGGTTTTATCATCTGCCGGAGCTGGTGGGGCTGATTATGCTCACCAGCCTGAACTTCCTCGTGCTGGGCCACCTGTCGCAGTATCAGGCGCACTACATTAAAACCAAACGCATGGTGCTGCTCGCGAAAATCGAGATGGCCACCAAGCTGTTTGCTTTTCTCTGCACCGTGGCGATGCTCTATTTCACTTCGCTGACGGTAGCGGCGGCTATCCTCGGCCTGTTTATCAACGCCTTTACCCGCATCCTGTGTATGATCGCTTTCGGCGAGAAGTCTTGGCGACCCACCTGGGAGTTCGATAAAGCGACCTTTATCAGCGCGGTACGCTACGGCATCTATCAGCTTGGCTCGCAGACCATTAACCAGCTGCGCACTCAGGCGGATGCGTTGATTGTCGGCAAGGTGATGGGCGCGGAGATGCTCGGCATTTACTCGCTGGCGAAAGAGCTCATCCTGCAACCGCTGAAGCTGGTATCGCCGGTGATTAACCGCCTGGCGCTGCCGCGCTTCGCCGAGAAACAGCAGGACCCGGAGCAGCTGAAAAAGCTGTTCCTGAAGGGAACCTTCGTCATCATGCTGTTCAGCAGCGCCATGTACCTCGCGATCGGCATCCTCTCGCCGGTGATTGTACGGGTGCTCTACGGCGCGTCGCACGAGCAGGTTTATCATCTGATCCCGCTGATGCTGCTGTTCGGTATGCTGCGCCCGATGGGCGGACTGACCGGCGCGATTTCCCAGGCGAACGGGCGGACCAACGTGGAGTTCTACTGGAATATCGTCGCCAGCCTGGTGGTGCTTGCCGTACTGGCGACCACCTTTATCTGGCCGAATGTGCTCTATGTCGCGCTGACGCTGTCCATCTCACAGGTGCTGATCTCCGCCTTTGCGCATCCGTTCTTTATCAAACCGGTAATCGGCATCCGCTTTATGCCCTATGCGCGTCAGTGGGTGTCGGTCTCGGCAATCTTTGTCGCGGTGATTGTGCTGGTGAGCCACTTTAACCTGTTTATCATGCCGGAATGGTTTGAACGCTGGCTGTAATCTGTCGATGTTATTCCGGGCGGCCACTGTGCCGCCCGGTTCTTTTTTAGCCTGGCCTTATCCTGCAGCGCCGAATGCGGATAGCGAGGTTTTTTTCGCACAGGTTAGCGTTTGTCTTTACTCACTTTATGGCGCGTCTGAACAGTGGGAAAAAGATGAATTTCTAAGGGATGACAGGCATTTAGTGTCGGATTTTCGGATAAAGATTATACTTGCAGTTCTGGCCGATCCTGCATAATCGACCGCACGTATTCACTTCATGAAATGGAAAAAATATGACCAAGCTTAAAGCAGTAATCCCGGTTGCGGGTCTCGGTATGCATATGCTTCCGGCGACAAAAGCAATTCCTAAAGAGATGCTGCCTGTCGTTGATAAGCCGATGATTCAATACATCATTGATGAATGCGTTGCCGCGGGCATCAAAGAGATTGTGCTGGTCACCCATGCTTCCAAAAATGCGGTGGAAAACCACTTCGATACCACCTACGAGCTGGAAGCCCTGCTCGAAGCGCGCGTTAAGCGTCAGCTGCTGAGCGAAGTGCAGTCCATTTGCCCGCCGGGCGTGACGATTATGAACGTGCGCCAGGCGCAGCCGCTGGGCCTGGGCCACTCTATTCTGTGCGCTCGCCCGATGATCGGCGACAATCCTTTCGTAGTGGTGCTGCCGGACGTGCTGCTGGATGACTCTACCGCTGACCATTTGCGCTACAACCTGGCGGCCATGGTGGCGCGCTTTGAAGAGACGGGCCATAGCCAGGTGCTGGCGCAGCATATGCCGACTGCCGACCTCTCAGAGTACTCGGTGATCACCACTGAACAGCCGCTGGATAACCCAGGCGACGTTAGCGCCATCACTGACTTTGTTGAGAAGCCGGAAGAGCCAGCGCCGCTGAACTCCGACCTGGCCGCGGTTGGCCGCTATGTGCTGTCAGCTGACATCTGGGGCGAACTGGAGCGCACTGAGCCGGGCGCGTGGGGCCGTATTCAGCTGACCGACGCCATCGCCAGCCTGGGCAAGAAGAAGCCGGTCGATGCCGCGCTGCTGACGGGGCGCAGCTTTGACTGTGGTCGCAAGCTCGGCTACATGCAGGCGTTTGTCTCGTACGGTCTGCGCAGCAACGGCATGGGACAAGAATTCCGCGCCGCCATCGAAAAAATTCTGGCAAAATAAGTTTTCTTAGGTTTTGCCGCGCACCGACGCGGCAGCTTTGACAGGAGCTGACATGGCAATTTTGGTAACGGGCGGGGCGGGGTATATCGGCTCGCACACGGTGCTGGCGTTATTGCAGCGCGGCGACGACGTTGTGGTACTGGATAACCTGTGCAACGCCTCGCGCGAGGCGATTAACCGCGTTGAGAAGCTGGCGGGTAAAAAAGCGACCTTTGTCGAAGGCGATATTCGCGATCGCGCCTGTCTGCGCGACCTGTTCGCCAGCAACGACATCTCGGCGGTGATCCACTTTGCCGCGCTGAAAGCGGTAGGGGAATCCACCCGTATGCCGCTGGAGTATTACGAGAACAACGTAGCGGGCACCGTGGTATTGCTGGAAGAGATGCGCGCCGCAGGCGTATTCAACTTTATCTTCAGCTCATCCGCCACGGTTTACGGCGCTGACGCGCCGGTTCCCTATGTGGAAACCACGCCGATTGGCGGCACCACCAGCCCTTACGGCACTTCCAAGCTGATGATTGAGTTAGTGATGCGCGACTTCGCCTTTGCTGAACCGCAATTTAAAGCTATTGCGCTGCGCTATTTCAATCCGGTCGGCGCGCACGAGTCGGGCGAAATCGGCGAAGATCCTACCGGCATTCCCAACAATCTGCTGCCCTATATCGCTCAGGTGGCGATTGGCCGTCTGCCGCAGCTGGGCGTATTCGGCGGTGACTACCCGACGCCGGACGGCACCTGTCAGCGCGACTACATTCACGTCGTCGATTTGGCGGAAGGTCATCTGAAAGCGCTGGATCATTTACCGAAAGTTGAAGGTTACAAAGCCTACAATCTGGGCGCGGGTAAAGGTTACTCAGTGCTGGAGATGATCAAGGCGTTTGAAGCGGCTTCGGGTAAGCAGATTCCTTATGAGATCAAACCGCGTCGCGACGGCGATCTGGCCGCCTTCTGGGCGGATGCCAGCCTGGCTGACAGAGAGCTGGACTGGCGCGTGACGCGCGGGATCGAAGAGATGATGCGCGATACGTGGAACTGGCAGAGCAAGAACCCGAACGGGTTTCGTTAGTTGAAAAGAAGGGCGAACTCCGGTTCGCCTTTCTTATATTTGATTTGAATTATCTTATCAGTTCTTTCCCACTATTCTGATTGCATCGCCCTGACGCATCAGCAACCATCTCCTGCGCCAGTGAAGCGCTCAAGAGTTGAACTAACACCTGTGTCATAATCGCTTTTTATTCGTAATAGCTATACCCGAGTGATAGAATTTAAGATTGTTGAATGATAAACCCAGTCAAACAATTTCATTAATAAAGTGATATCAATCAATGAAATGCTGATTATGTTGAAGTTCACATTACCAGCATACTCATTCGTCTAAAGATAATTAGCATTGTGGGAGCTGTAACCCAAGGGCGGTAGCGTGCCCTAAGCGCATATAATTGTATGCATTTTATTCGGGCGCTCATGCCTCAGATAGCTTTTCAGGAATAAACACGTTATGAAGATACTTATCACTGGTGGTGCAGGTTTTATCGGTTCGGCAGTTGTTCGTCATGTTATTAACAATACGAATGATGAAGTCATAAACGTTGATAAACTAACCTATGCAGGCAATCTTGAATCGTTGAAAGAGGTGAGCGGCAATCCACGCTACACCTTTAAGCAGATCGATATCTGCAACGGCCAGGCTATCACCGAAGCATTAAATGAATTTCAGCCTGATGCCATCATGCATCTGGCCGCTGAAAGCCATGTTGACCGTTCGATCACCGGCCCGGCCGAATTTGTTCAGACGAACGTGGTAGGTACCTACACACTGTTAGAAGCGGCCCGTCAATACTGGAGCGCATTGCCTGAAGTACGAAAAGCGGCATTTCGTTTCCACCATATTTCTACTGACGAAGTGTATGGCGATCTACCGCATCCAGATGAAATGGACGGCGATTTGCCGCTGTTTACGGAAGAAACCCCTTATGCGCCCAGCAGTCCTTACTCCTCGACTAAAGCGGCCAGCGATCATCTGGTTCGCGCATGGGGACGCACCTATAAATTGCCGGTTATTGTGACCAACTGCTCAAACAACTATGGTCCTTATCACTTTCCGGAAAAACTCATCCCGCTGATTATCAGCAATGCGCTGGAAGGCAAACCTTTACCTATCTATGGTAAAGGCGACCAGATTCGTGACTGGCTCTATGTCGAAGATCACGCGCGTGCGCTCTATACCGTTGTTAAAAACGCAAAGACTGGCACCACGTATAATATTGGTGGACACAACGAAAAGAAAAATATCGATGTTGTGATGAAAGTCTGCGACCTGCTTGATGAACTGCGTCCAAAAGCAATGCCTTACCGCGACCAGATTACTTACGTTCAGGATCGGCCGGGGCACGATCGTCGCTACGCGATCGATGCCGCTAAAATTGAAAAAGATCTGGGCTGGAAACCGGAAGAGACTTTTGAAACGGGCCTGAAAAAAACGGTCGAATGGTACCTCAACAATTCAGAGTGGGTTGAGCACGTAAAGAGTGGGGCCTATCAGAACTGGATCGAACAGAACTATGAGAAACGCAGCTGATGAATATTATTCTGTTCGGTAAAAATGGTCAGGTAGGGTGGGAATTGCAGCGTGCGCTGGCTCCGTTGGGTAAAGTTGTGGCGCTGGACCGTCATTCTAGTGATCACTGTGGTGATTTGACAAATCCAGAAGGCATTGCAAAAACCGTGCGGGATATAAAACCTGACGTAATTGTGAATGCCGCAGCCTATACCGCCGTAGATAAGGCAGAAACTGATTTCCATAATGCTGAGTTAATTAATGCCGTCAGTGTGGAGGCGCTGGCATGTGCAGCGAAGGATGTGAACGCTTTGCTGGTTCATTATTCTACCGACTATGTTTTCGATGGCAGCGGTGAGCGCCCTTGGAGGGAAGACGATGTCACTTCTCCCCTGAATGTTTATGGCAAAACTAAGCGCCAGGGCGAAGAGGCAATAATTGCGCATGTGCCTAACTATCTCATCTTCCGCACCAGTTGGGTATACGCGGCAAAAGGTAACAATTTTGCCAAGACCATGATCCGCCTGGCACAGGAACGAGAAACGCTATCTGTAATTAACGATCAGTATGGCGCACCCACTGGTGCCGAGTTGATTGCTGACTGTACTGTGCATGCAATCAAAGCAACCTTGGCTCAGCCTGAAAAAGCAGGCATTTACAACTTGATTGCCTCAGGTGTTACAACTTGGTACGAGTATGCAGAATTGGTTATTGGATATGTCCGGGATAGGGGGCTGCCGCTTAAGATCACTGCAATTAATACTGTAGATACCGCAGCGTTTCCAACACCCGCTAAGCGTCCCTCTAACTCCAGACTCAATACTGAAAAACTGACGACCGCATTTGGTTTAACACTGCCGGAATGGCAACAAGGTGTTATTCGCATGTTGAATGAACTATATGACTGAGTCATTTCAGGTCCTGTAAAATTCTAAGGGTAACGTTGTGAAAAGTAAAAAAGGAATAATTCTCGCAGGCGGCTCAGGTACGCGCCTCTATCCGGTCACCATGGCGGTAAGTAAACAGCTCCTGCCTATATATGACAAACCGATGATCTATTATCCGCTCAGCACGCTTATGCTTGCGGGCATTCGTGACATTTTGATCATCAGTACTCCGCAAGATACCCCTCGTTTTGAAAGCCTGCTAGGTGATGGTTCACAGTGGGGTCTTAATCTGAAATACATCGTTCAGGAAAGACCGGATGGTCTGGCACAGGCATTTATTTTGGGTGAAGAATTTATTGGTGAAGATAATTGCGCATTGATACTGGGCGATAACATCTTCTATGGTCATGACTTGCATAAGCAGCTTGAAGATGCCTCTGATAAAGAGAAGGGTGCGACGGTCTTCGCCTATCATGTTCATGATCCAGAGCGTTACGGCGTTGTTGAGTTCGATAAATCTGGCAAAGCCATATCACTGGTAGAAAAGCCCACCGAGCCGAAAAGCAACTATGCCGTGACTGGTTTGTACTTCTATGACAACAGCGTGGTTGAATTGGCGAAGAACCTAAAGCCCTCTCCACGTGGAGAGCTGGAAATTACCGATATCAACAACCTGTATTTGGAAAAAGGCGAACTATCGGTTTCTATTATGGGCCGTGGTCACGCGTGGTTGGATACTGGCACGCATCAAAGTCTGATTGAAGCAAATAACTTCATTCAAACTATTGAGACCCGCCAAGGGCTAAAAGTCGCTTGCCCGGAAGAGATTGCATATCGTATGGGATTCATTAATGCTGAAAAGCTCAAAGAGCTCGCGAAACCGCTACTTAAAAATGATTATGGCAAATATTTGATGGCATTATACAACGGGAAACTATAATGAAAATCATTGATACAGAAATTCCTGACGTAAAGATAATAGAGCCGTCAGTGTTTGGCGACGAACGTGGTTTCTTTATGGAAACGTGGCAGCAAAAGAAATTTGAAGAACAAGTTTCACCACGAACTTTTGTACAAGATAATCATTCAAAATCTTCAAAAGGAATTTTGCGTGGTTTGCACTACCAGACCGTAAATACACAAGGCAAGCTTGTCCGGGTAGTTGCAGGCGAAGTTTTTGATGTGGCAGTTGATATGAGAAAGTCATCGCCTACATTTGGAAACTGGGTAGGCGTATACCTTTCGGCAGAAAATAAGCGGCAGCTATGGGTGCCAGAAGGATTCGCTCATGGTTTTTATGTGACTTCTGAAAGTGCCGAATTTGTTTACAAATGCACCGATTACTACAATCCACAATATGAGCATTCTTTGCTATGGAATGATTCAGATTTGAATATCAATTGGCCGATCCCTGAAGGTGATAGTCCTGCTCTTTCCGCTAAAGATAAAGACGGAATAGCATTTTCACAAGCAGTAACCTTTGATTGATTCCTAAAACTAAGGATGCGTTATTTATGCATCCTTTTTATGTAGCTAATGATGATGAGCAATAAAGGTACAGTGAGTATCCTGATGGGTACTTATAACGGTGAAAAATATTTAGCAGAGCAACTCCAGTCAATTGCTTCACAAACGTACACTAATTGGAATCTTATTGTTTCTGATGATGGTTCAACAGATAGTACCTGTGAAATTATTGAGCATTTTGCGCTAAAGTATCCTAATAAAGTCGTACTACATAAAGGACCAGGGAAAGGGTTCGCAGCGAACTTTTTAAGTATGCTGCAACGTAGCGATATAGATTCCGATTATTATGCATTTTGTGATCAGGATGATATTTGGCTGGATGGCAAGCTTGAATCTGCTGTCATGCAGTTAAACTCAGTGCCGCAGAATAAATACAAATTGTATGGCTCGCGTACCAAATTGATCGACTCAAATGGCAATTGTATCGGTTATTCACCGTGTTTTAAGAAAGCATTTTGCTTCAATAATGCACTTTTACAAAGCTATGCTGGTGGGAATACTATGGTGTTCAGTCGGGGATTGAAGCAACTCTTTGAAACGTTTCCTGCCGACTTAAAAATCGTCTCCCACGATTGGATTCTTTACATTATCTGCAGTGCTATGAATGGCGTTGTTATTTATGATCGAGAACCTCTAATTCTTTACAGACAACATGCACATAATCTTGTCGGGAGTAACATAGGGTTGCTGTCAAAATTTAGAAGATTTAATCGACTTTTTTCTGGAGAATTCAAAATCTGGAGCAGAATGAACTGTACGGCGCTGGATTGTATTAAAGAGAGTATGCCGAATGAGAATCAGGTTAATTATGTTAGGTTTAAGTCTTTAAAGAAAGGTCTGGTAAAAAGGATTGCTAGTTTTATATTTGGCGGTTTTTACAGACAAAGCTTCGTTGAAACATGTGCCTTTTTTATCATGAATGTCTTTAGAAAATTGGTTTAATGAATGATGGTGTGAATATGAAACGAATTGTTTTTATGATTATCAGATTTTTTCTGAAGATAGTAATTTA
>NZ_RMVG01000007.1 GCF_003813865.1 Candidatus Pantoea deserta | reverse complement strand
AAGCCTGCTGCTGCGAGGTGGCGTATATTACGCTTTCCTCCTTCGGAGTCAACCTCTTTTTTCAGAAGTTTTCTCCGGCGACTCAGCTGCCTGAGTCTCCTGAACACTGCGCTCCGTAAGCCGTTGTGCCGTGTCAGTGGAGGCGCATTATAGGGAGTTCTTCTCAGGTGACAAGGGCTAATTTAAAAAAAATTATCGTTCGCCTCAAATTTCAGCAATTCGCTGTTAATCACGCCGATTTGACGGGTAATTGAGCAAATTCCTGCGCGAATCGCGCTACCTGCTGCCAGTCTGTGTACTCCACCTCTTTCGAACTATCGGTTTCGCCCCCGGTCATGCGCATAATCAGTTGAATCATTATCCGATCGAACCAGCGATAGCGCGGGTAGCGCAACGCGCCAGCAAACACAGCGCAGCAATCGGGCTGCCACGGCGACTGCTGTAGGAACTTGCGCGTATAGGCATTGGTCTGAGGGGAGCGCTTTTCCGGTTTGCGCGCCGTCAGGTTCACGCAAAAGAAAGCGCTGGCGCGCTGTTGCAGCGCAACCAGGTGCGTTTTCACGAACTTCGCCACCGCAGGATGAAAATTGCCATAGCGGATAGACGCGCCGATCAGCACGCGATCGTATTGCGCCCAGTCAACCGATCCGGCTTCCAGAATATCGATAACGTCACAGGCCTGCTGCGCCTGTATCTCACGGGCAATGTAAGAGGCGATGTCACGGGCTTGCCCGTCGCGGCTGGAAAAGAGAATCAACGCTTTCATCATTACGTCCTGTTTTACTTATTCACGCCAGAAGGTCGGCGTAAAAAGAACTAATAAGGTAAACACTTCAAGCCGCCCAAACAGCATGGTGGTGATCAATATCCATTTCGCCACATCGTTCATGGAAGTGAAGTTGTCGGCTACCACGCCCAACCCCGGCCCCAGGTTATTCAGCGTGGCGGCAACCGCGGCGAAAGCAGAGAAGTCATCAACGCCAGTGGCGATGATCGCCAGCATACTGACCAGAAACACCAGCGCATAGGCGGAAAAGAAGCCCCACACCGCCTCCAGAATACGTTCCGGCAATGCGCGATTGCCCAGCTTAATAGTGTAAACCGCATTGGGATGCACCAGGCGCTTTAGCTCACGCGATCCCTGCTTACACAGCAGCAGAATACGAATAACCTTTAGTCCCCCGCCGGTAGAACCGGCCATACCGCCGATAAAGGCGGAGCAGAGCAGCAGCACAGGTAAGAATAGCGGCCAGCGCGCGATACTGTCGGTGGTAAAGCCGGCGGTGGTCGCCATCGAAACCACCTGAAAAAACGCCTGATTAAGCGTTTGCCAGCCGCTGGAATAGACGTTGTGAAACCAGAGCACAAGCGTACAGATCACCACCAGCGTCAGCTGCACCCCGATAAAGGTGCGAAACTCCGGATCGCGCCAGTACACGCGCAGGTTGCGATTGCTGAGCAGCGAAAAGTGCAGGCCGTAGTTACAGCCAGAGATCAGCAGGAAGATAGCGATAATGGTATTGATGGTGCCGCTGTTGAAATAGCCAATGCTGGCGTCATGCGTGGAGAAACCGCCGATAGCGATGGTCGAGAAGCTGTGCCCTATCGCATCGAACAGCGGCATACCCGCCAGCCACAGCGCGACTGCGCAGGCGACCGTCAGCAATACATAGATCAGCCAGAGGGTTTTAGCCGTTTCGGCAATACGCGGCCGCATCTTGTTGTCCTTCAGCGGACCGGGCATTTCCGCACGGTAGAGCTGCATTCCCCCTACGCCCAGAATCGGCAGAATCGCCACCGCCAGCACAATGATCCCCATACCGCCCAGCCATTGCAGCATCTGACGATAAAACAGAATAGCTTTTGGCATGGTATCCAGCCCCACCAGCGTGGTGGCGCCGGTTGTCGTCAGACCGGAAAAGGACTCAAAGAAAGCGTCGGTCACCGAGAGATGCGGCTGTTCAGCAAAGACGAAAGGCATTGCCCCCACGCTGCCCAGTACGGTCCAGAACAGCACCACAATTAAAAAGCCTTCGCGCGGCTTCAGCTCGGAGCGCTGTTTACGATTGGGCCACCACAGCAGCGAGCCAATCGCCAGCGCCATTAAAAAGGTCTGACTAAACGCGCGTCCGGCGCCATCGCGATAGATCAGCGCCACCAGTCCAGGCAGGATCATCGTGACGGAGAACAGGATGACCAGCAGACCGACAATGCGAGTAATGGCACGAAAATGCATTCAGCCGTTCCTTAGAAAAGAGTGTCAGAGGGTTAACGGGTCGAGGCTCAGCGCGCCCCGGCTAAAATCAGACAGCGTCTGTTTAAACGCGTCAATATGCGCGTAGGGCAGCGCCAGCGTCAGCGCGATGCGATCGAGATAAACACTCTTCTCAATGCGACCGTCGAACCGGGCCAGCAGGCGCTCAATATCGCTGAGCTGAGCATAATCGCACTTCAGCGCGAACTGTTTCATCGGCACTTTCCGCGTGCGCGCCAGCTGCTTCAGCGCCTGCTGCACTCCCCCGCCGTAGGCTTTCACCAGCCCGCCGGTCCCCAGCATAATGCCGCCGTAATAGCGCACCACCACCGCCGTAATCTCGCCGATGCCGGCGCCCATTAGCTGCGCCAGCATCGGTTTCCCGGCGGTTCCGGAGGGTTCGCCGTCATCGGAAAAGCCCAGCTGCTGTGAATCCTGCGGCGCGCCCGCCACCCAGGCCCAGCAGTGATGGCGCGCATCGGGATGCTGCTCTTTGACCTGCTGCACAAAGGCGCGCGCCGCCTCCACGCCGTCAGTATGGGCCAGCAGCGTGATAAAGCGGCTTTTCTTAATGGTTTCCTCGCTGATGCTGACGGCATCAGCGGGTATATCGAACGCGTCCATCAGGCAAGTTGCAGATCGCGCGTCATATTCTCAATGCGGTTGGCATGAATCACCACATTGTCTTCGATACGAATACCGCCATAAGGCTTCAGCGCATCAATGGCCTGCCAGTTCAGATACTGACTGAACGGACCGTCGCGCAGCGGCGCCAGCAGCGATTCGATAATATAAAAGCCTGGCTCAATGGTCAGCACCATGCCGGGTTCCAGCACGCGCGTGCAGCGCAGATAAGGATACTGCGCCGGAGCCGCCAGATGCGTTCCGGCGTCATCCTGCATAAAGCCTGCGACATCATGCACCTGCAAACCGAGCGGATGGCCGAGGCCGTGCGGCATAAAGGGTCCGGTAATATTCTCCGCTACCAGCGCCTCTTCGCTCAGCCCTTTTACCAGATCGAACTTCAACAGCAGCTTCGCGATGCGCTGATGCATTTGCAGATGGTAGTCGGTGTAGCGCACGCCCGCTTTGAGCGTCGCAATCAGCGCCAGCTCTTCGCTGTTCATCGCGGACACCATACTGGCGTAGAGCGAATTTTTTTGCGCCGCATAGCTGCGCGTCAGATCGGCGGCATAGCCGAGATATTCCGCGCCGGCGTCAATCAGGAAGCTGTGGCGCTTCGGCGGCGGCTGGTGATCGAGGCGCGTATAGTGCAGCACGGCGGCGTGCTCATTCAGCGCGATAATATTGCCGTAAGGCACATCCGTATCCCGATGACCGGTCGCGGTCAGATAGGCCAGATTAATATCGAACTCGCTCAGACCAGAGAAAAATGCCTCTTTCGCGGCGCGATGCCCGGCCACGGCCAGCTTTTGCGCCTCGCGCATACAGGCCAGCTCATAATCGGTTTTGATGCTGCGATGATAGTGAAGGAAGTCGATAACGGCTTTTGGATTGGTATTATCGGCGCTGATGCCCAACTGCGCGGCGCGCGACGTCACCGGCCCGATATAGGCCACTTTTTCGCGCTGGGCGGGCAGCAGCTGACCAATTTCATCGGCGTTTTTCAGGCCGATGACCTCGACAGCCTCGGTCCAGAAACTGTTCGGCAGCGGCTCGACGTTATGCCAGTAATCTACCGGCGAGTAGAACCACAGCTTCGGCTTATTCACGCCGTCGATCCAGAGCCAGCAGTTCGGCACCTGAGTGACCGGCACCCAGGCTTTAAACTGGGGATTCACCTTAAAGGGATAGTCATGATCGTCGAGAAAAACCGTCAGTAGTTCGCCGGAATGAATCAACAGCGCATCCAGCTTATTGCGCGCCAGCACCTGCTGCGCCCGCTGTTGCAGCGTAGCGATATGCGTCTGATACAGCGTTTTCAGTGAATCCATTGCTCGCTCTCCCAAGTCGCGAAAATCGCCGCAGTGTAGCACAGCCGCGGCCTGAGCGCCGCGTTGCCGACGCTGTGATCCTGTTAGCAAATAAGCAAACATTGGTTTGCAAAAAATTAACATGGCTCGCACACTCCTGAACATCTGGTATGACCAGATCAACTTTCGCGATCAGGAGACGCACATGCTCTACCAAGGCGAGACCCTTTCCCTGCGCTGGCTTGAAGACGGCATCGCTGAGCTGCTGTTCGACGCGCCCGGCTCAGTCAATAAACTGGATACCAAAACCGTCGCCAGCCTCGGCGAAGCCATTGGCGTGCTGGAGCAACAAACAGCGCTGCGCGGCGTGCTGCTGGCTTCGGCGAAACCGGCCTTTATCGTCGGCGCCGATATAACCGAATTTCTTTCGCTGTTCGACGCGCCGACGGAAAAGCTCAGCCAGTGGCTGGCCTTCGCTAACAGCATCTTTAACCGACTGGAAGATCTGCCCGTGCCGACTATCGCCGCCATCGACGGCTATGCGCTGGGCGGCGGCTGCGAATGCGTGCTGGCGACCGACCTGCGCGTGGCCACGCCTGGCGCACGCATCGGTCTGCCGGAAACGCGCCTCGGCATTATGCCGGGCTTCGGCGGCAGCGTGCGCCTGCCTCGCCTGCTGGGAGCCGACAGCGCGCTGGAGATTATCGCTGCCGGTAAAGATATCGACGGCTTCAGCGCGCTGAAGCTTGGGCTGGTCGATGCGGTGGTCGACAGCGATAAACTGCATCAGGCCGCCGTGACCATGTTGAAAGCGGCTATTCAGCAGGGAGACTGGCCGGCCCGTCGCGCGCCGAAGCTCGCGCCGCTGCGCCTGAGTCCTGTTGAAGCGGCGATGAGCTTTACTATCGCCAAAAGCGTGGTGCTGCAAACCGCCGGCAAACATTATCCTGCGCCGCTGACCGCCGTAAACACCATTGAGGCGGCGGCCTCGCTGGGGCGCGACGATGCGCTGAAGCTGGAAAACGCCGCATTCGTTCCGCTGGCGCAGAGCGATGAGGCGCGCGCGCTGGTCGGCATCTTCCTTAACGATCAGTACGTCAAAGGGCTGGCGAAAAAGCACGCCAGCGCCAGCAGCACGCCTGAGCAAGCGGCGGTGCTGGGCGCAGGAATTATGGGCGGCGGCATCAGCTATCAGTCCGCGTGGAAAGGCGTGCCGGTGAAAATGAAAGATATTCAGCCGCAGGCCTTAGCGTTGGGGATGAGCGAAGCGAGCAAGCTGCTGAACAAACAGCTGGAGCGCGGCAAAATCGACGGCGGCAAACTGGCCAGCACCATTGCCATGATCCAGCCGACGCTGGACTATGCCGGTTTTGAGCGGGCCGATATTGTGGTCGAGGCGGTGGTAGAAAATCCGCAGGTTAAAGCGAAAGTGCTGGCCGAAACCGAGCAGCATTTACGCGAGGACGCCGTGCTCGCCTCCAATACCTCCACTATTCCCATCAGCCAGCTGGCGCAGGCGCTACAGCGCCCTGAGAATTTTTGCGGCATGCACTTCTTTAATCCGGTGCCGCGTATGCCGCTGGTAGAAGTGGTGCGCGGCGCGAAGAGCAGCGATGCCACCATTGGTAAAGTCGTGGCCTGGGCAAGCAAAATGGGTAAAACGCCGATCGTGGTGAATGACTGCCCTGGGTTCTTTGTTAATCGCGTGCTCTTCCCCTACTTTGCCGCGTTTAGCCTGCTGCTGCGCGACGGCGCGGATTTCCGCCAGATCGATAAAGTGATGGAAAAGCAGTTTGGCTGGCCGATGGGTCCGGCGTGGCTGCTGGACGTGGTAGGCATCGATACCGCTCACCATGCGCAGCGCGTGATGGCGGACGGCTTTCCGACGCGAATGAAGAAAGATTACCGCGACGCTATCGACGTCCTGTTTGAATCCGGACGCTACGGCCAGAAGAACGGCAAGGGATTCTACCTCTGGGAGCAGGATCGCAAAGGCAAAGCGAAGAAGGTGAATGACGTTGAAGTAGATACGCTGCTGAATCACGTCTGCGAAACAAAACGCGTCTTCAGCGACGAAGAGATCCTCAATCGTATGATGATCCCGATGCTGAATGAGGTTGTGCGCTGCCTCGAAGAAAAAATTGTGGCCTCTCCCGCTGAAGCCGATATGGCGCTGGTCTACGGTCTCGGCTTCCCGCCGTTCCGCGGCGGCGCGCTGCGCTACCTCGACACGCTGGGCAACGGCAACGTCGTCGACCAGGCGCGACGCTACACCCCTCTCGGCCCGCTGTACGAACTCCCTGCTCTGCTGCTGCACAAAGCGCACCGGCATGAAAGCTGGTATCCAGCGGCCCAACCTATTGACGAAGCTGCGCTGCAAAGCGCCTGAGGGAGAGAAAATGGAAAATGTCGTGATTGTCGATGCGATCCGTACCCCAATGGGTCGTTCAAAAGGCGGTGCCTTTCGCCATGTAAGGGCGGAAGATCTCTCCGCGCATCTGATGCGCGAGCTGTTAAGCCGCCATCCGGCGCTGGACGCAGCGAAGCTGGACGATGTGGTCTGGGGCTGCGTGCAGCAGACGCTGGAGCAGGGTTTTAATATTGCGCGCAACGCCGCCCTGCTGGCCGAGATACCGCATCGCGTACCGGCCACCACCGTGAATCGTCTGTGCGGCTCGTCGATGCAGGCGCTGCACGATGCGGCGCGCGCCATCATGGTCGGCGATGCCCATGCCTGTCTGGTCGGCGGCGTGGAACATATGGGCCATGTGCCGATGAACCACGGCGTGGATTTTCATCCAGGCCTGAGCCGTACCGTCGCCAAAGCGGCGGGTATGATGGGCCTGACCGCCGAGATGCTGGCCCGGATGCACCATATCAGCCGCGAGCAGCAGGACGCCTTTGCCCTGCGCTCGCACCAGCGCGCCTGGGCCGCGACGCAGCGCGGCGATTTCCGCCAGGAAATCGTACCGACCTACGGACACGACGCCGATGGCACCCTGAAACGCTATGACTATGACGAAGTAATTCGCGAAGAGACCAGTCTTGAAGGGCTGGCGGCGCTGAAGCCCGCTTTCGATCCGGTAAGCGGCACGGTGACGGCGGGCAGTTCATCGGCGCTCTCTGATGGCGCAGCCGCAATGCTGGTGATGAGCGAAAGCCGCGCGCGCGAACTGGGCCTGACCGCACGCGCGCGAATCAGAAGCATGGCGGTCATCGGCTGCGATCCGTCAATCATGGGCTACGGTCCGGTGCCGGCCAGCAGGCTGGCGCTGAAGCGCGCGGGCTTGAGTATTGAGGATATTGAGGTTGTCGAGCTGAATGAGGCGTTTGCCGCGCAGACGCTGCCGTGCATCAAAGATCTCGGCCTGCTGGATCGGCTGGACGACAAGGTGAACCTGAACGGCGGCGCGATAGCGCTTGGACATCCGCTCGGCTGCTCCGGCGCGCGTATCAGCACCACGCTGCTGAACCTTATGGAACGACGCGATGCCCGCTTTGGCCTTGCCAGCATGTGTATCGGCCTGGGCCAGGGCATCGCAACCGTATTCGAACGTCTGTAATACGTTGGATCACGTTGGAAGTTTTTTCCCGCCTGTCAGGGGCGGGTTTTTTCTGCCTGCTGCGCCTTAAATAAAGGCGAACGCGTCACCAAACATCTGCGTCTCTTTCGCCCCGCGCTCGGCGCAGAAGCGATCGCGCGCGATTTTCGCCATCTCAAAGCGTCCAGCGATATAGATGTCATGCTCCGCCAGCGTCGCGAAATCCTGCATCACAGCGGTGAGCACCGTGCCGGAACGTCCCTGCCAGCCCTCTTCCGGCTGCTCCACGACCGGGATCACCTTCAGATTCGGATGCTTTACCGCCAGCGCGTTCAGCTCATCCAGATCGTAGAGATGCTGTAATTCACGGCCGCCCCAGTAAATGGCGATGTCGCGATCCGGCTGCTGCGCCAGCGCGGTCAGCAGAATTGAGCGCGCATAGGAGAAGCCCGTGCCGCCCGCGATCAGCACGATGGGGCGCGTGCTCTCTTCGCGCAGCCAGGCGTCGCCGTGCGGCATATCCACCGTAATCTGGCGATCGTCGCGGATGCGATCCATCACCGCCATGGCGTAGAGATTAAGGTCGGACGCGCCGATATGCAGCTCGATAATCTCTTTTTCCATCGGGGTCGACGCCAGCGAGAACGGGCGCTTGTCGCGCTCGTCCATTACTACCATCAGATACTGCCCGGCGCGAAAGGTAAAATCCGCTTCGGGGATCAGGCGAACGCGATATACGGTATCCGTAATCGCTTCAACCGAGGTTACTTTACAGCTTAAGGTTGTCATGCGTTCCCTCTGTCGGGTCGTCATTAGGGTTATGCGCGCCGTCAGCGCTGCGGCGGCTGAGTAAATATGCCTAAGTCATCCCAAATCGCGTCGATGCGCGCCGTCACGGCGGGATCCTTAACGATCGGACGTCCCCATTCGCGCTGGGTTTCGCCCGGCCATTTATTGGTGGCGTCCAGTCCCATTTTGGAACCCAGTCCGGACACCGGCGATGCAAAGTCCAGGTAATCGATAGGCGTGTTCTCTACCAGTACCGTATCGCGCGCGGGGTCCATACGCGTAGTAATGGCCCAGATCACATCGTTCCAGTCGCGCGCGTTAACATCGTCGTCACACACAATAACAAATTTGGTGTACATGAACTGCCGCAGAAATGACCAGACGCCAAACATTACGCGTTTGGCATGGCCTGCGTACTGTTTTTTCATCGTCACCACCGCCAGCCGGTATGAGCAGCCTTCCGGCGGCAGATAGAAGTCCACGATTTCCGGAAACTGCTTAATCAAAATCGGCACCAGCACTTCATTCAGCGCCACGCCCAGCACCGCCGGTTCATCCGGCGGCCGGCCGGTATAGGTGGAGTGGTAAATGGCGTTCTTTCGCTGCGTTACGTGCGTCACGGTGAAAACCGGGAAGTTATCTATTTCATTGTAGTAGCCCGTATGATCGCCATAGGGACCTTCCGGCGCCATGTCGCCCGGCTCAATATAGCCTTCCAGCACAATTTCCGCGCTGGCGGGCACTTCCAGATCGTTGGAGAGGCACTTCACCACTTCGGTTTTATTGCCGCGCAGCAGACCGGCAAACGCATACTCCGACAGCGTGTCCGGCACCGGCGTGACCGCGCCGAGAATAGTGGCCGGATCGGCGCCGAGCGCCACCGAAACCGGGAAGCGCTCGCCGGGATGGGTCTGGCACCACTCCTGAAAATCGAGCGCCCCGCCGCGATGGGAGAGCCAGCGCATGATCAGACGGTTCTTGCCGATCACCTGCTGACGGTAGATGCCCAGATTCTGCCGCTCTTTGTGCGGACCGCGCGTGACGGTAAGGCCCCATGTGATCAGCGGCGCGGCATCGTCTGGCCAGCACTTCATCACCGGAATGCGCGACAGATCGACCTCGTCGCCGCTAAACACCACTTCCTGACAGGGCGCGTGGCGCAGCCGTTTCGTCGGCATGTTCAATACCTGCCTGAACTGCGGCATTTTGTCGAACAGATCGCGGAAGCCTTTCGGCGGCTCCGGCTCTTTTAAAAACGCCAGCAGCTTGCCCACTTCACGCAGGGCGCTGACCTCTTCCTGGCCCATGCCCATCGCCACGCGTTTCGGCGTGCCGAACAGGTTGCACAGCACCGGCATGTCATAGCCTTTCGGATTTTCAAACAGCAGCGCCGGTCCGCCAGCGCGCAGCGTGCGGTCGGCGATCTCGGTCATTTCCAGCTCAGGATCGATAGACTGGCTAATACGCTTCAACTCGCCGCGCTGTTCCAGCAGCGTGAGGAAGTCTCGTAAATCGTGATATTTCATGCGGCTTTCGCTTCCAGCCAAAGTGAATCGGCCATTATAGGGCCGATTGTTAAGGCGTGTTGGGTTTTATGCGGCAATCTTAATCGCAGCGAAAGGGAACCAGCGGCTGCAACGCCGCAGTATCGCGACAGGCCTGAATCGGCCGACCGTGGCGGAAGAGCTTAAAATCTTCGCCGCGCACGCTGAAATAACAGAGCTGATTTTCATGCACATGCAGGAAGCTGCCTTCGCGCAGCGCAATAACCGACTCATCAGGGTTAACGGCGCAAAACTCCGCCAGCCGTTCATCGCGCGTTTCGCCCATATGCCCGCTGGCGTGCGCGTCAAGATAGTGAGGATTGATCTGGACCGGAAACAGGCCCAGCGCAGGCAATACGACGCTGCTGCGCACCGGCATATCATTGGTGGTGCGAATTGACGGCGTTGCCACGTTGCAGCCTGCGCTCCAGCCGATATAGGGCACATTGCGCTCACGCACCGCGCGCTGAATCGCCACGATCAATCCGCTCTCATGCAGCATCTGATTAAGCAGCCAGGTATTGCCGCCGCTGACCAGAATCAGCTCGGCCTGTTCAATGGCCGCCACCGGCGTGGCAAAATCCTGCACGCAGCGAACCTCTATACCCAGCGACGTGCTCAGTTCATCGGCGCGCTGCTGGTGGTCGCCGCGAATGATCGCATAAGGCACCAGCACCGCCGACCGAATGCCGCGCTGGGCGATCATCGCATGCAGCTGCGGCTGCGCATACCCCAGCAGAGGCGCGTCGTCGGCCAGCTTACCGTTACTTAATAAAAACAGTTCCATCAGCAGATCCTTTTGGCAAAGGTTACGAGCAACGAGTCTGTACCAGTGTCTTACTGCTCGTCAATTCCGCTCGACATCATGAAGGAGACCGCTAAACCGCAGCTGTTTGCCTGCATCGGCATCTTTCCACGCTGCGATGCGCTATAACTCTGGCAGCAGGTTTGCTATTCTTAGCGTCCATTCGATGGGAGCGGTTATGGAATCCTGGTACTTACTCTATTGCAAACGTGGACAGCTGTTGCGCGCGAAAGAGCATCTTGAGCGGCAAGAGGTACACTGCCTCAGCCCGATGATCGCTCTGGAAAAAGTGGTGCGCGGCAAACGGACCACGGTGAGTGAGCCTCTGTTTCCTAATTACCTGTTTATCGAATTTGATCCGGAAGCGATTCACACCACTACCATCAGCAGCACCCGCGGCGTCAGCCACTTTGTGCGCTTTGGCACTCTGCCAGCGACCGTGCCTTCGGCGGTCATCGAAGCGCTGCAAACCGACGCGCCGCAAACGCTGATTGACCCCGAAACGCCGCAGATCGGCGATGAGGTCATCATCACCGAAGGGACGTTTGAAGGTCTGCGCGCCATTTTCGCGGAGCCTGACGGCGAAACCCGATCTATGCTGCTGCTCAACCTGCTAAACAAGCAGGTCATGCGCAGCGTCGATAACAAGCAGTTCCGTAAGCTTTAAGCCAGCCGGAACAGCGTGCGCGCGTTGCGGTCAACCTGTGCTGCCAGCGTATCCCGATCCTCTCCACGCCATAGCGCTACCTGCTGCACAATATGCGGCAAAAAGCAGGGTTCATTACGGCGTGACGTCGGGCGCGGGTGCATATCGCGCGGCAGCAGCCAGGGCGCGTCAGTCTCCAGCAGCAAACGCTCCGCCGGGATCAGCGGCAGCATTTCGCGCAGCGCTAAGCCGCGGCGCTCGTCGCACACCCAGCCGGTAATGCCTATCGACAGTCCCATCGCCAGACAGGACTCCAGCTCCTCACGGGTGCCGGTAAAGCAGTGCATCACGGCGCCCGGCAGCTTCGGCAGCCAGGGCGCCAGCACGGCCGCAAAGCGATCGTGCGCTTCGCGACAGTGAAGAAACACCGGCATATTCAGTTCAGCGGCCAGCGCCAGCTGCGCGTCAAAGGCATATTCCTGTTGATCGTGAGCAGAGAGGTTGCGGTTGAAATCGAGTCCGCACTCGCCAATCGCCACCACCTGCGGCCGTTCCGCCAGTCGACGCAGCGTGCTGGCCGTTTCATTCGACCACTCGCTGGCATGATGCGGATGCACGCCCGCGGTAGACCAGCAAAAATCGGGCTGGCGCTCTGCCAGCCGCTGCGCCTGCTGGCTTTCCAGCGCGTTGGTCCCGGTGATTAATAGGCCGGTGACGCCCGCTTCGCGCGCACGCTTTACCACCTTGTCGCGGTCGGCGGCGAATTGTGTGCTGGTCAGGTTTACACCGATATCAAACATAGTTTTTCCCATGGCTCATTAAACAAAAACCGCCCAGATGGGCGGTTCGGTGACTGTGTCTACCCGCCAGATGCGGGAAGTGTCGCGTTCGCGGTTCAGGAATCGGTATGGTGTTCCTCATCCTGCGCCCGACGCCCCTTCCCGACGTAGTAACGGGAAAAGAATACGCCGACTTCAAACAGGCAGTACATCGGAATAGCGAGCAAAGTTTGCGAGAAAACGTCAGGCGGTGTGAGCAGCATCCCAACAACGAACGCGCCGACCAGAATGTAGGGACGTTTCTTTTTCAGATCTTCCGGCGTGGTGATGCCGGTCCAGCACAGCAGAACAATCGCCACCGGCACCTCAAAGGCGACGCCGAACGCCATAAATAGCGTCATAACGAAGTCGAGGTAGTTGGTAATATCGGTGGCGATGGTGACGCCCTGCGGCGCGGTTTTGGCAAAAAAGCCGAACGCCAGCGGGAAGACCACAAAATAGGCAAAGGCCACGCCGACGTAAAACAGCAGCGTACTGGAGAACAGCAGCGGCATCACCAGCTTACGTTCGTGGCGGTAGAGCGCCGGGGCAACGAAGGCCCACACCTGATATAAAATCACCGGCACGGCAAGGAAAACCGAGACGATAATGGTGAGCTTAATCGGGGTAAAAAACGGCGAGGCGACGTCGGTGGCGATCATGCTCGCGCCAGCCGGCATCTGACTGATCAGCGGCGAAGCGACCATGTGATAGATGTCGTTGGCAAAATAGATCAGCGCCATGAAAATCGCAAACACGGCGCCGATGCAGTAGAGCAGGCGCTTACGCAGCTCAATCAGATGGCTGATGAGCGGTTGGGTATCTTCAACGGCCATGGTTATCGTTCATCACTTGCAGAAGAGGATGTTGCCGGACTGCGCGAAGCGGCCGGTTCAGACTTCACCACCGGCGCTTGCGGGTTCACATCGGATTTAGCGCGTTCAGCGTTATCGCCTTCAACACCCGCTGCGGGCGTCTGCGCAGGCGCGCTGGCCTGCGTATCGGCCATCGCCGGCGTCACGGGTTCTGGCGCCCGCGGCTGCGGCGCATGAATAGTGTTGGCTTCGTCTTCGGCTTTTTCAACGTCAATGCTCTGCTGAACCGAACGCTTCATGGAGTCGGCGGTTTTACGCAGCTCTTCCATTGACTCTTTCAGCTCTGGCGACATGGTGCCGCGACTCGCCTCTTCCACTTTTTTCAGACTGTCCTGCAACTCTTGCAGTTTCAGTTCCTGCGCCAGCTCATGCTGTACGTTGGCGGCCAGCGAGCGCATCGCTCGAATCCAGCCCACTACGGTTTTTACCGCAACCGGTAGTCGTTGCGGGCCGAGTACGATCAGCCCGATAACGAACACCAGTACCAGTTCACTAAAACCAATGTCGAACACGGTTTACACCTGCTTGTCGTTTTTGACGTCTTCTTTGTTAGCCGAAGTTTGCTGTTTGTCCGCCAGCGTTTTGGCATTGAAATCAGCGTCCTGCTGGTTTGGTTGATCCTTTTTCTCGTCTTCATCGCTCATGGCCTTTTTAAAGCCCTTGATAGAAGAACCGAGATCGGAACCCAGGTTTTTTAACTTATTGGTGCCAAACAGGAGTACAACGATGACGGCAATAATTAATAATTGCCAGATACTGATACCGCCCATGAGATAGTGCCTCTGATGTTGCGAGATATTGAGAAGAGTAATGTCAGCCAAAAGCCCTGGAAACGCCGGGCTTAAGGCTGCGACATTACCGCGATTCAGGCGTGGCTGACAATTAGTTTGTCTTACGCCAGCCGATTAGCCAGGTGACGAGACCCGCCGCCATCAGCACGGCCGGGAAGAAATCCCAGTCCGGTCGGCTCAGCAAGACGGCCGTCCCGCTTAGCAGCAGCGTCGCGCCGACGCCGAACAGGTAGCGCGCTTTATGATGCCGCGTGCGCTGGGCCTGCATATCGGTGGTCAGCTTATCGACACTGTGCTGTAAAAGTTTATGGTGCCGCATGCTTTCATAAAACAGCTCCGGCAGCTCCGGCAGTTTTTCCGCCCAGAACGGCGCTTTGTCTTTTACCGCGCGCAGTAGCGCAGGCAGACCAATCTGATCTTTGATCCACTCTTCCAGGAACGGCTTCGCGGTTTTCCACAGGTCGAGCTGCGGATAGAGCTGCCGACCAATCCCCTCAATATAGAGTAGCGTTTTTTGCAGCAAGACCAGCTGCGGTTGCACTTCCATATTAAACCGGCGCGCGGTGCTGAACAGGTTAAGCAGCACATGACCGAAGGAGATCTCCGCCAGCGGTTTTTCAAAGATAGGTTCGCAGACGGTACGGATAGCAAACTCGAAATCTTCGACGTTGGTATCCGGCGGCACCCAGCCCGAATCCACATGCAGCTCCGCAACCTTGCGGTAGTCGCGGTTAAAGAAGGCGATAAAGTTTTCCGCCAGATAGCGCTTATCTTCTTTGTTCAGCGAACCGACGATGCCGCAGTCGATGCCGATGTACTGCGGATCTTCCGGATGGTCATAGCTGACAAAAATATTGCCTGGATGCATATCGGCGTGGAAGAAGCTGTCGCGGAATACCTGAGTAAAGAACACCTGCACGCCGCGCTCGGCCAGCAGCTTCATGTTGACGCCATGCTGCTCCAGCGTCGCCACGTCCGAGATCGGAATGCCGTAGATGCGCTCCATCACCAGCATGGTCTCGCTACAGTAGTCTGAATAGACTTCCGGCACGTAGAGCATATGGCTGTCTTCGAAATTGCGCCGCAGCTGGATGGCGTTGGCCGCTTCGCGCAGCAGATTCAGCTCGTCAATCAGCGTTTTTTCATAGTCGCGCACCACTTCCATCGGGCGCAGACGGCGGCCGTCCGGCAGCAGACGCGGCACCCAGCGCGCCAGGCGATAGATCAGCTTCATGTCCGCTTTAATCACCGGCAGGATGTCCGGTCGGATAACCTTAATCACCACTTTTTTGCCGGTGGCTTTCAGCGTGGCGGTGTGCACCTGCGCGATCGACGCCGACGCCAGCGGCTTAATATCGAAATCCTCAAACCAGCTTTCGATCGGACCGCCGATAGACTTTTCGATCTGCGCTTTGGCTTTCACCCCGTCAAAAGGCGCGACGCGATCCTGCAAGATCGCCAGCTGATCGGCAATCAGCGGGGGAAACAGATCGCGGCGCGTGGAGAGCATCTGGCCAAATTTAATCCAGACCGGACCTAGCTGCTCCATCGCCAGACGCATACGTACGCCGATTTCTTCGTCTTTGTGGCGGTTAGGGATCCAGAAAATACCGCGACGCCAGAGGCGCAGTGGAAGGGTAAGGCGCATGCGGGGGATCAGTTCATCAAGGCCGTAGGTTAAAAACACCTTGATGATGAAATACAAACGGCGAATCTCTCCAAACGTCATTTCGCCTCCAGCTGCGCTAAACGCGCATCGAGCGCATTAAGCGAACGTTCCATCGCGTCGACCTCCTCAGAAAACCACGCAAGTTCCAGCGCGCCAGGCGCGACGCGCCACTCTTCGGTTAATGCCTGCCCCAGATAATCCTGCCGGCGCGTTACCTCGCTGCGAAACAGCCGCAGCGCGCGCTGCGCCGCCTGGCTGACGCCCTGCGCGGCGATGTCGCCAATCCAGGGCGCAAGGTATTCAGCCGGATCCAGTTCGGCCAGGTCGATCAGCGCCGAGAAGCGCTGCACCACCTGCAAATCGCCTTCTACCTGTAGCTCGCCGCTGCGTATCAGGGCGGTAAGCTGCTGGCGGTCACGCAGCTTCGGCAGGGTTTTTAGCTGCGTAATGACCGTACAGTCGCTGCTGTCCTGCCAGTCACTCAGCACATCCAGCTGCTGCTCGCTGAACACCAGCACCAGCGGATGCGAAAGCTCATCGAGGCGCAGCGTAAGAACCTGCCCTGCCAGACGCTGGCGCGCGGCTTTCAGGCTGCGATCGCGATAGAGCACGCGGTTTAGCGCGGTCTCAAGACCGGCAGTAATCAGGGGCGTTAAGCGCATTGCCATATCCGGTTAAAACTTAAATCCACGATGCAGCGCGACGATGCCGCCGGTCATGTTGTAGTAGGTGGTATTTTCGAAGCCGGCATCGTTCATCATCGCCTTCAGCGTCTCCTGATCGGGATGCATACGGATCGACTCCGCCAGGTAGCGATAGCTTTCGGCATCCTGGGCCACCAGCTGTCCCACGCGCGGCAGGATATGAAACGAATAGGCGTCATAAGCTTTGCTGAGCGGATCGAGCACGGGCTTAGAGAACTCCAGCACCAGCAGACGTCCGCCTGGCTTGAGCACGCGGAACATCGACGCCAGCGCCTTCTCTTTGTCGGTCACGTTACGCAGGCCGAAAGAGATAGTAATGCAGTCGAAATAGTTATCCGGGAAGGGCAGCGCTTCGGCGTTGGCCTGCACGTAGCTGACATTGCCGACTACGCCCAGATTACGCAGCTTATCGCGGCCCATCTTCAGCATGGAACTGTTGATGTCCGCCAGTACTACCTGGCCGTTCTCGCCCACCAGACGGGAAAATTTCGCCGTCAGATCGCCCGTGCCACCCGCCAGATCCAGCACGCGCTGTCCGCGACGCACGCCGCTGCTGTCGATGGTAAAACGCTTCCAGATGCGATGGATGCCAAATGACATCAGATCGTTCATCAGGTCATATTTCGCCGCTACGGAGTGAAACACGTCCGCAACTTTGTCAGCTTTTTCGCTTTTGGCGACCGTCTGAAAGCCAAAATGGGTCGTTTCCTGCTGTGATTCATCTGCCATCGGTTTTACCTGTTCCACAAACAATTCTTTCCGAAGTGTATCAGAGTCAGGGTAGTCAGGCACGCAACGACCCGTTTATTCATGGAGCCGTCTCACGCGCGCGTCCTGCGACCCGGAGAGATCGTCAGGCAGCGGCTCTTCGTCCCAGGCCTTTTCCGGCATCGCCTGCTCGACCAGCTGCGGATTAATTGAGCGTTTAACTTCGACGCCCAGGGATTTAAATGCCTCGCTCTGCGCAATCAGATTGCCGCGCCCTTCCGCCAGTTTCTTCATCGCCTCGCGATAGCTGTTATGGGCTTTGTCGAGACTATGACCGATGCCGCTCATATCATCGACGAACAGCCGCATCTTGTCGTACAGACGCGCCGCGCGCTCGGCAATATGCTGAGCGTTGCGGCTCTGATGCTCGTAACGCCAGAGATTATTAATGGTGCGCAGCGCCACCAGCAGCGTGGTGGGGCTAACCAGCATAATGTTTTGCTGTAGCGCCTCGCTGATCAGCTCTGGCTGGCGATCGATCGCCAGCAAGAACGCGGGTTCGACCGGGATAAACATCAATACGTAATCCAGCGAGCGCAAACCTGCCAGCTGTTGATAATCTTTACGCCCCAGCAGGCGAATATGGCTGCGCACCGCGGCGACATGCTCCTGAAGAGCCTGTTCGCGCGTCACCTCATCTTCCGCATTAAAGTATCGCTCATAGGCCACCAGCGTCATCTTGGCGTCGACCACGACATCTTTACCCTGCGGCAAACGAACGATCACATCGGGCTGCATCCTGCCCTGCTGCTCTGACTGTAGGCTGACCTGCGTCTGATACTCATAGCCTTCGCGCAGGCCAGAGGCTTCCAGCACGCGGCTCAGCACGACTTCGCCCCAGTTCCCCTGAATCTTATTGTCGCCTTTCAGCGCTTTGGTCAGGTTGATCGCCTCCTGCGCCATCTGGGCATTCAGCTGCTGTAGCTGGCGGATTTCATGCGCCAGCGTGTGCCGTTCACGCGCTTCCTGACCAAAGCTGTCGTGCACCTGGCGACGAAAGCCGTCCAGCTGCTCGCGCAGCGGGCCAATCAGGCTGTTCAGGCTCTGACGATTCTGCTCATCGACGCGGCGGCCGCTGTTTTCGAAGATGCGGTTGGCGAGATTTTCAAACTGCGCGCTGAGGCGCTGCTCGCTGTTGGTGAGCAGACGCTGCTTCTCTTCGGCGGCGAAGCGCGTCTCTTCAAGACGGATGGTTACTTCGCGCAGTTCCGCCTCCTGCGCGCTGTTAACTTCAAGCTGATTGCGCAGTTCGCGGTTGAGCTGCTCGCACTCGCCGCGCCAGTAGTCAAGCTGTTGCAGCCGCTCCTGCGCGCCGCTCAGCGCGCCATGCAGCTGGCGCAGCTCCTCTTCCCGCTGTTGCAGTCGCTGCTGGAGCTGGTCGAGTTGCTGTTGCTGACGCTGCTGCGCCTCCTGCTGTAAACGACGCTCGGTGGTAAAGCTGGCTGCCTGATGGCTGGCGCGAAGCTGCGCCAGCATCCAGCCGATGCCCAGCCCGGCGAGCGCCAGACAGGCGCTGATAATAATCTGCTGATCCATAATTCCCTCGCGACGCGCGTTGCTCGGGAAAAGGTAAAGTCGGCCTGTATGAATGTCCAGACTATTTTCGCCCGGAACGCGCTGTTACAGGGCTTTGACCGTCAGCTCGCCCGCTTTCCAGGCGTCGGTGAGAAAGAACGGCATCGGCATGATCCACTCCTCGCCTTTTACCTGCGCCGCATAGACAAAGGCGCGGCCGTTATACGTCAGCTCGACCGGCTGGGACGCTCCTTCGCTCACCGTGGCTTTGCCTGCCATGCTGGCGAAGCCGGCGTTGCTGCCGACGTGAAAGTTATCCATTTTCCAGCGCACCGGCGCATGTGGCGGCCAGGGCTGCGCCTGATGAAAATGAAATATCTCATCGTGGCTGAGCAGACTTTCCCGCACCGTCGGCCAGAGCGTCGCCTTGAGAAAATACTGGTCGGTAAAGCGCGAATTGCCGCGGTAGTGGGCAACAAAGTCGCGCATCGCCTGCGCCATATTACTGAATACGCCGTTACAGCCGCCCCACATCCCCGCCAGCAGCAGTTCGGTATGGGTAAAGTAGTCGCGCATATGGTGGAACCAGTAGGGCGAGGCCAGCCAGGCTTCAACCGCAGCCGCTTCGCGCTCCGACAGCAGCGAATCCGCATCGCGGATAATAAAGCGCTTAACCTGGGGATCGTCCATCACCAGAAAGCGCCACAGCGTCGGAAACAGCGTTTTTTCCTGCGACATGTCGATCAGCTGTACGTGCGGCTGCCTCAGCCGTTGCCAGACGTGCTGCGGCACGCTTTCGTCAAGATAGATGCGGCAGGTCCAGCCAGGATAGAGCGCCTGGGCAACCTCAACATTTTTAATCAGGGTTTCGCAGTAGCGCGGATGGCCGCCATACAGGCTAAACGCGATGATATTCTGCTCAGGCCTGCTGCGATCGATGGGGTCCGGCTGCGCCGCCGGGAAGGCGTAGCGCTCTCCCTGACGGAAGCGCGCGTCGGAGCCGTTCAGCGATTCGAGACCATATTTCGCCAGTTCATCCTGCTTGCCCATCCAGCCGCACAGCTCCGCCAGACCATCTAGCCAGGTTTCCGATGCCGTGGCCCGCAGCGCAGGCGGCGCCTGATAAATTTTCTGATAGACCTTATAGGACCTGGGGTACTGCCCCAGCCGCAGCAGACAGAGCGCGTAGTCGCTCAGCACCTGCATCTGATTAGGCATCGCGCGCAGCACCTCTTCGCAACATTTTGCGGCGGCGGCGTAATTCTGCTGCGCCATATGCTGGCGAAAACGGGCGGCGCTGTCGTTGAGACGCGCCTGCATGGCGGCGGGATTAGCGAATAAGGCAGGTTTCGGTGTCTGGCGCATCAGGCGATCCTCGCTTTTGCTGGAAGAGCAGAGGCAGCGCGTCCGCTGCCTGAAAAGCGTTATAACAAACGGCGCGCCGCTTCGACCACAATTTTTACCGCATCGCTCTCGGTCTGCTTCATGGTTGCCGCATCCGGGATCTCTTTCTGGGTGCGGTTAACGATTACGCCCGCCACCATCCCCGCGCGCAGTCCCTGGCTGGCGCACATCGTCAGCAGCGTGGCGGATTCCATCTCATAGTTCAGCACGCCCATCTGCTGCCACTCTTTCATCGACCCCTGGAAACGGCTGACGACGCGACCGGAAAAGGTATCGTAGCGCTCCTGGCCGGGATAGAAGGTATCTGACGAGGCGGTAACACCGATATGGGTGGTTGCGCCGCTCGCCTCTGCCGCCGCCACCAGCGCGGTGGTACAGGCGAAATCCGCGACGGCGGGAAACTCCAGCGGCGCGAAGTGCTGGCTGGCGCCGTCAAGACGCACCGCGCCAGTGGTGACCAGCACGTCGCCGACGTTAATGTGCGGCTGAATTGCGCCGGTGGTGCCGACGCGCAGAAAAGTGCGTACACCCAGCTGCGCCAGCTCTTCCACGGCGATAGAGGTGGAAGGGCCGCCGATGCCGGTCGAGCAGACCACCACGGGTTTGCCGTCCAGCTTCGCCAGCCATGACGTAAATTCACGATGCGAGGCCAGCGGCTGGGCATCAGCCATCAGTCCGGCAATTTTCTTTACGCGCTCTGGATCGCCGGGGACGATAGCCAGAGTGGCGCCCTGTAGATCGGCTTTGGTCAGGCCAAGGTGAAAAACGTCAGACATAGCAGACTCCTGAAAAGAGAGGTGAAGCGCGTCACTCTACGCGAGCGCGGCATAAATTTATGTGATAACAATCACTAACGAAAATGAATGTTACATTTAATCAGAAACGTAATGAGAATCAGATCACATAAACAACCCATTCAGAATGTCATTGCTACAAGCTGTGTGCGTCAACCTTTGCAGCAGTGTTAAAGAGAAGAGTGTTTTTGATCGTCCCCTACTCTGTTCCCGATCTCTGGTCCAGACCCGATCTGGCCAGGCTATAGTTACCTGATTGCGCTACTGCCAGCACGGAGAGAAAAATGAAAACCGAAGACAATATGGCACAAAAATCATCGACGGGCGGCTTTGCACCTGCCGTGCAGCCGACCGCCTCGACCACTATCCATACTGACAGCGCCTCTCTTCAGGCAGGCGAAACCTCAGTGCCCAGCCAGGGCGAGAACATGCCTGCTTACTATGCGAAGCCCAAAGAGAGCAGCGGCCCGCTGCCGGTTGTGCTGGTGGTGCAGGAGATCTTTGGCGTACACGAACATATCCGCGACATCTGCCGCCGACTGGCGCTGGAAGGCTATCTGGCCGTCGCGCCGGAACTCTATTTCCGCGAAGGCGATCCCAACGATTACCACGACATCCCTACCCTGTTTAAAGAGCTGGTCAGCAAAGTGCCGGACAGCCAGGTGCTCTCCGATCTTGACCATGCCGCTAACTGGGCCGCGCGCAACGGCGGTGATATTCGTCGTATGGGCATTACCGGCTTCTGCTGGGGCGGCCGGATTAGCTGGCTCTACGCGGCGCACAACCCGCAGCTGCGCGCCGCCGCCGCCTGGTATGGCCGTCTGATGGGCGAAAAAACCATGAAGCAGCAGAAGCATCCGATCGATGTCGCCGTGGATTTAGGCGCGCCGGTGCTGGGCCTGTACGGCGGCCAGGATGAGAGCATCCCGCTGGAAAGCGTAGAGCAGATGCGTCAGGCGCTGCACGCCGCGAATGCTAAAGCAGAGATTGTGGTCTATCCCGATGCGGGTCACGCTTTCAACGCCGACTATCGTCCGAGCTATCACGCCGAATCCGCGCAGGACGGCTGGGCGCGTATGCTGGCGTGGTTTAAGCAATTTGGGGTGGCGTAACGCGCTGTCATTTCAGGCCCACATCAGGTGACGGGCGCCGTGCGCCCGTCGTTTACCCGCCGCTTCGTGCCTCAGCACATTAATAAGCGCCGCGCAGCTTCCTTGCCGCCTCTACCATATTCGCCAGCGCCTGGCGGGTTTCCGTCCAGCCGCGCGTTTTCAGACCACAGTCCGGGTTAACCCATAAACGCTCTTGCGGAATGCTCTGCGCCGCTTTACGCAGCAGATCCTCTATCCACGCCACGCTCGGAACGTTCGGCGAGTGAATATCGTAAACGCCTGGGCCGATTTCATTTGGGTATTCAAACGCCTTAAAGGATTCCAGCAGCTCCATATCGGAGCGCGAAGTTTCAATGGTGATCACGTCCGCGTCCAGCGCGGCAATCGCGTGCATGATGTCGTTGAACTCGCAGTAACACATATGGGTGTGAATCTGGGTATCATCTTTCGCCACGGCGGCATTCAGGCGGAAGGCATCAACGGCCCAGTTGAGATAAGCAGCCCAGTCGGACTGGTGCAGCGGCAGACCTTCGCGCAGCGCCGGTTCGTCGATCTGAATAATGCCGATACCCGCCGCTTCCAGATCGGCGACCTCATCGCGCAGCGCCAGCGCGATCTGCTTCGCGATGGTTTCACGCGAGACGTCTTCGCGCGGGAAGGACCAGCAGAGGATGGTGACAGGACCGGTCAGCATTCCTTTTACCGGCTTGTCCGTCAGCGACTGGGCGTATTTCGCCCATTCGACAGTGATCGGCTGCGGACGGCTAACGTCACCGATAATGACTGGCGGCTTGACGCAGCGCGAGCCGTAGCTCTGTACCCAGCCGTTCTGGGTGAAGACGAAGCCATCAAGGTTCTCACCGAAGTACTCCACCATATCGTTACGCTCAGCTTCGCCGTGCACCAGCACGTCGAGGCCGAGACGCTCCTGCTCGACGATCGCCTGCTTAATATGTTCCGCGATGCCGGTGCGATAGTGCCCACCGTCAATGTTGCCTTTTTTGAAGTCGAGACGCAGGCTGCGAATCTCAGTGGTCTGCGGGAATGACCCAATGGTAGTGGTCGGCCAGGCAGGCAGATTAAAGCGGCTGCGCTGCGCCCTGGCGCGCTCGGGATAGGCGCTGGCACGCTGAGTATCCTGGGCGGAAATCGCCGCCAGGCGCTTGCCGACAGCGGCATTGTGTACGCGGCTGGAGTGCGCGCGGCTGCGAATCGGCGCGCTCCAGGCCTCCAGCGAGGCTGCGTCATTGTTATTCAGTGCCTCGCTCAGCAGCTTTAGCTCGCCGCATTTTTGCAGCGCAAAGGCGAACCAGCTTTTCACCTCGTCATCGAGCCGGGTTTCCACGCTCAGATCGATCGGGCTGTGCAGCAGCGAGCAAGAGGAGCCGACCCACAACAGCTTGCGCTGGCTTACCAGCGGCTGAATCCGCCTAAACCAGCGGCTCAGATCGGCGCGCCAGACGTTACGCCCGTTGATCACGCCAAGCGACAGCAGCCACTCGGCCGGCAGCTGCGCATCTAGCCGGGCGACATCATCCTGACCGTGCACCAGATCGACATGCAAACCCTGAACCGGCAGCTCGCGGATCGCGTCGATATTCTGGCTAATGCTGTCAAAGTAGGTGGTCAGCAGCAGCTTTACGCGGTCCTGTAGCGCGCGATACGCCGGTTTGAAGGCATCGCGCCATGCCTGCGGCAGCTCCAGCGCCAGCGCCGGTTCGTCAATCTGCACCCACTCAATATCGCGCTTGCTCAGCTCGTCCAGCACCTGCTGGTAGACCGGCAGAATGTCAGCCAGCAGCGACAGCCGGTCAAACGGCTCGCCCTTAACCTTACCCAGCCACAGATAAGTAACCGGCCCGAGCAGCACTGGCTTCACCTTATGGCCCAGCGCCAGCGCTTCGTCCACCTCATCCAGCAGCTGCGTCCAGGTCAGCCTGAACTGCTGACCGCGGGTAAATTCCGGCACGATGTAGTGGTAGTTGGTGTTAAACCATTTCGTCATCTCGGCTGCCGCCGCCGGTTCGCCGGTCGGCGCGCGGCCGCGAGCTATGCGGAACAGCGTGTCCAGATCGACCGAGCCATCTTTGTTCTGATGGCGCGCCGGAACATTGCCCAGCAGCAGGCTGGTGGTCAGGACATGATCGTACCAGGCGAAATCGCCGACCGGCAGCAGATCCACGCCCGCCGCCTTCTGCTGCTGCCAGTGCCGCGCGCGCAGTTCACGACCTGTAGCCAGTAGTTCTTCCTGCGTCGCTTTGCCCGCCCAGTAGTTCTCCTGCGCTTTTTTCAGTTCACGACGCAGGCCGACCCTGGGGAAGCCGAGGGTATGATTTAAAATGGTCATTAGCAGTTCTCCAGATTTTTTCTCAGGCCTCGTCTGGAAGACTGGGATGTTTAGCCGTCCAGATGTTTACACCGCTATAATCTGCGGGTACTGTATGTTCCTCAAGCGCAAATTGTTCAATCTCGACGTGAAGGACTCTCATGATCGAACTCAAGCACCTGCGGACCCTTCAGGCTCTGCGTAATACCGGCTCGCTGGCCGCCGCCGCCGCACAGCTGCATCAGACGCAATCGGCGTTGTCCCATCAGTTCAGCGATCTCGAACAGCGGCTGGGATTCCGCCTGTTCGTCCGGAAAAGTCAGCCGCTGCGATTCACGCCGCAGGGCGAAATATTGTTGCAGCTGGCCGAGCAGGTGCTGCCGCAGATCCAGCAGGCGTTGCAGTCGTGCCACGAGCCGCATCAGGCTACGCTACGCATCGCCATTGAGTGCCACAGCTGTATTCAGTGGCTAACGCCCGCGCTGGATAACTTTCGCCAGAGCTGGCCGCAGGTGGTGATGGATTTCAAATCGGGCGTAACCTTCGATCCGCAACCCGCTCTTCAGCAGGGCGAACTGGATGTGGTGCTGACCTCCGATATTCTGCCGCGCAGCGGCCTGCACTACACGCCGATGTTCGACTTCGAGGTGCGGCTGGTGATGGCGCCGGATCACCCGCTGGTGCAGGTTGAACACATTTCGCCTGAAGATCTGGCGGAAGAGGTGCTGATGATCTATCCGGTACAGCGACAGCGGCTGGACATCTGGCGCTATTTTTTGCAACCCGCAGGCGTCAGTCCGGCGTTAAAGAGCGTGGATAACACCCTGTTGCTGATCCAGATGGTGTCGGCGCGCATGGGGATCGCCGCTTTGCCGCACTGGGTCGTGGAAACCTTTGAAAAACAGGGCTTAGTGGTCACCAGAACGCTGGGCGACGGCTTGTGGAGTCGCCTGTACGCCGCCGTGCGCGACGGCGAGCAGCGCCAGCCGGTGCTGGAAGCCTTTACCCGCTTTGCGCGCCAGCACGCCTGTGAACATCTGCCGTTTGTTCGTGATGCCGCTCAGCCTGGCGCGATTTTGCAACGCTGAGACGCAAATTCCCCTATAATGCGCAGCCTGTTTATCGACCAAGAGACCTTCTCACCATGACTAATAATGATATTCTGCGCAGCGTGCGCTTTATGCTGGATTTAAGCGATGCCAAAGTGGTGGAGATTTTCGCGCTGGCCGATAGCGAAGTGCCGCTGAGCGATGTACAGACATGGCTAAAAAAAGAAGAGGATCCGGCGTTTAAACCGCTGCCTGATGTGCTGATGGGCTACTTCCTCAACGGCCTGATTTTCCTGCGCCGTGGCAAAAGCGAGGATGCCCCTGCGCCCTCTATCGAGCGCCGCATGAACAACAATATTTTTATGAAAAAACTGCGTATCGCGTTTGATCTTAAAACCAGCGATATTCCCGACGTGCTGGCAAAAGCAAACTTCAATGTTTCACAGGCTGAGATCGGCGCTATTTTTCGCAAACCGGATCACAAAAATTATCGCGAGTGCGGCGACCAGATCATGCGTAATTTTCTGAAAGGTTTGACGCTGACGTTGCGCCCGACGCCGTCGGTGAAAAGCAAATAATTATTTATTTTCCGGCAGGTTATTGTTTAACTTGTCGGATATCAAAGTTCTCGCGTTTATCGAAAAAACTATTATTTACTTTCTTCTGCGCCTGTATTAATTATTTCCGCTGCGGCAGGTTTAAGCATGCCGCATTCCTGTTAACGTTTACTCTAAGGAAAGAACTATGCGTCAGTTAAGCAATGAAGAAATTATGCACGTCAGTGGCGGCGCCTGGCTTGACGAAAATGGTCAGATCCAGACCTCCGAGCTGCTTGAAAAATACAATAATTTTGCTGAAGGCATTAATAATATCGTTAACTTCTTCAATACTATTTTCCATCTGAACATTCCTCAAGTTCCCCTAATGGTTGGGGCGACGGCTAAATAAGCCAGTTATTCAGTGTAACCGGAAGCAGCCGTCTATATCGCTAAATTCTACTGATAAGATGCTGCTGCTTCTGTGAATGGCTGAAAATAAAGCGCGGAGGCTTATATAAGAAAAAGATAACAGATACGGTCATATTATCGCGCCGAAAAAAATATTTCCTGTGACTTATCCCTGCATAAAAACACACTGAAAGCAGCCGCTACTTTAAAAACGAATTTATTAACCAGTAAGCTTTCTGAATATTCACGGCTATCGGTAAGCAAATGAAACAGGGCTGGAGCCTTTACCAAATATCGCTATGCAAAAAAATCCGTCAGAGAGTCTGCCCTGACGGAGTATATCGACATAACTCAGCTGTGGCGCACCACCCAGCGTTTATGCACATACAGCGAGGCGAAAATAACCAACGCGCCCATGATAAAGCTGGGCCAGTGGGGTTTCTGCTGCCAGATTGCCAGGTTCACCAGCAGCCCGGCCGGAACGTGCATATTATTCATAATGCCCAGCGTGCCCGCGTCCACCTGCGTCGCGCCATAGTTCCACATAAAATACCCCAGCCCTGACGCGGCAATCCCCAGCCACACCAGCACTCCCCATTGCAATGAGGTTGTCGGCAATTTGTCAGCATTGCCCCACAGGCACCAGGCAATAACTGCAATTAATACCGCACCGAGGTAAAACCACGAAAACGCGGTGTGCTGCGGCATAGGCCTTGTTTCCTGGAGACGCTTATAGCCCACCATGCCTACGGCGAAGCAGATATTAGCCAGCTGCACCAGCAGCAGGCCAAACCAGAAGTGGTCGCTTACCTGGTCATAGCGGATAATGGCTGCGCCCGCTACCGCCAGCAGCGCGCTAAAGGCGTAACCGATACGCAGCGGCCGCTTGCTTATCAGGTCATAAATCAGCGTGACATAGAGCGGCGTCATCACGGTAAACAGCAGAAACTCAGAGACGCTCAGGTAAAGATAGGCTTCGAAGCTAATCAAGTACATGATGCCGAGCTGTAGCATTCCTACCAGCATGTAAAGCAGCAGCGTTGAGGGACGATAACCGCGCCAGCGCAAGAAAGGCAAAAACACCAGCGCGGCCAGCGCCAGCCGCATTAATACCGAGAACCAGGTATCCACCTGCCCCGCCAGATATTCTCCGATAAGGCTAAAAGAAAAAGCCCAGAGAACGGTCGTTACGATCAATAACAGCACAGCTTCGATCCTGAAAAAAAGAGAGGGCGATAGTGTAATCAATGCGCGGTTATTGCGCGGCGGTTTCTGGTTTACGACTGTTCAAAAAAAGACCCATCAGTACAGCGTGATGTCATTGTCTCTGAGCAGTAATGCCTGCACGGAAAAATTCTCTGCTGTGATTGTCATAAAAGTGTAACAAATGTGTCAACTATCACAGCCCGCATGCGCGTAAATCGCCAACATAGACGCGGAAAGGAACACGGCGCTTCATTGCTGAGCGAAACCGATAATTCCACTTACGACAACGCGCCCTGGAGGGCCTTTATGCTGAGTATTTTTAAACCTGCGCCGCATCGACAGCAGGTCTCTGAGGATCGCGTCGATCCCCTCTATCGTCGTCTGCGCTGGCAGATCTTTCTGGGTATCTTTTTTGGTTATGCCGCCTACTATCTGGTGCGTAAAAATTTCGCTCTGACGATGCCCTATCTGGTCGAACAGGGCTTTTCGCGCGGCGATCTCGGCTTTGCGCTTTCAGGTATCTCGATTGCCTACGGCTTCTCTAAATTTATTATGGGTTCAGTCTCTGACCGCTCCAATCCGCGCGTATTTTTACCGGCCGGACTGATTCTGGCAGCTGCGGTAATGTTGATTATGGGCTTTGTTCCCTGGGCCACCTCCAGCATTATGATCATGTTTGCCCTGCTGTTTATTTGCGGCTGGTTTCAGGGGATGGGCTGGCCGCCGTGCGGGCGCACTATGGTGCACTGGTGGTCGCAAAAAGAGCGTGGCGGTATCGTCTCGGTGTGGAACTGCGCGCACAATGTGGGCGGCGGTATTCCTCCCCTGCTGTTTCTGCTCGGCATGGCCTGGTTTAATGACTGGAAAGCGGCGCTCTATATGCCTGCTTTCGCCGCTATCGCCGTCGCGCTGATCGCCTTCGCGTTAATGCGCGATACGCCGCAATCCTGCGGGCTGCCGCCGATCGAAGCCTGGAGAAACGACTATCCGCCGGATTACAACGCCTCTCACGAAGAGGAGCTGACGGCCAGGCAAATTTTCACTCAGTACGTTCTGCCTAATAAGCTGCTGTGGTATATCGCGCTGGCAAACGTCTTTGTCTACCTGCTGCGCTACGGCATTCTTGACTGGTCGCCAACCTATCTGAAAGAGGTAAAACACTTCACGCTGGATAAGTCATCCTGGGCTTACTTCTTTTATGAATACGCCGGCATTCCCGGCACGCTGCTGTGCGGCTGGATGTCGGATAAAGTACTTAAGGGAAATCGCGGCGCAACCGGCGTCTTTTTTATGACGCTGGTGACTATCGCCACGGTAGTTTACTGGTTAAACCCGCCGGGTAATCCAGGCGTCGATATGCTCTGTATGATTGTTATCGGCTTCTTGATTTACGGTCCGGTGATGCTGATTGGCCTGCATGCGCTGGAGCTGGCGCCGAAAAAAGCGGCGGGTACGGCGGCGGGCTTCACCGGCCTGTTCGGTTATCTGGGCGGCTCGGTCGCCGCCAGCGCGATAGTGGGCTATACCGTAGACTTCTTCGGCTGGGACGGCGGTTTTCTGGTGATGGTGGCAGGCTGCGTGCTGGCCGTGATCCTGCTGCTGCTCACCATGGTCAACGAACGCAAGCATAAACAGCAGCTCGCGTCACAGTGATAGTCAGGCCGGTATCGCACCGGCCTGTCATCTTATGCCAGAAACAGCGTGCGCAGCGTATGCGGCACCGCGTCGTCCGCGTTGCTGCCGATCACTTCCAGCGTCGGCAGCGTCTCTTTGAGGCGCTGATGCGCGTTGCGCATAATGCAGCCCTTGCCCGCCATGCTCAGCATCTCGACATCATTCATGCCGTCGCCAAAGGCGATACAGGCTTTCAGCGAGTGACCAAGCTGTTTTGCTACCGCCTCCAGCGCATGGCCTTTTGATACGCCGCCCGCCATCACCTCCAGACAGGTCGGCAGCGAGAAGCTGACGTTAACGCGGTCGCCCCAGCGCGCCTGCAACGCCATCTCAAGCGGGATCAGCGCCTCGGGATCGTCGCTGGTGAAAAAGACCTTACTGATATTATCGCCGGGCAGCAGGCCAGGCTCATAAACCTGATAGTTAAAGACTGACTCGCGAAAGTAGTCCTGCTCGGCTGGCCGCGCCTGGCTTATAAACCACTCATCGTCACGATAAACGTGAGTAAGAATGTCGGGACTGGTGTAGTGCAGGCCGAACAACTCCAGCGCAATATCTTCATCAAGGTTATGGCTGAATACCAGTTCCCCTTCGGCATTGTGCACACGCGCGCCGTTCGACGTGATCATATAGGCGGGAATACCCAGCTTGTCGCGCATCTGCCCTACGTCGATATAGTGGCGACCCGTGGCGAAGACAAAGTGAATATCGCGCGCTACCAGCTGTTGCAGTACCTCGTGCGCGTAGGGCGTCAGGCGATGGTCGGGAGAGAGCAGCGTGCCATCCAGGTCGGATGCGACGATTTGAAACATGAAAACCTCAGGTCGTGTTTTGGGCCGTAGCCGGTAAGGTAAGAAGTCGAATTAAGGGTGCGCCTCAAAAAAAGTAATCAGCGCATTCAGCGCCTGAGCGCGCATGGCGTCCTTTTCAAACAGGATCTCGTGGCGCGCGCCCTGAATGACCTGCGCTTCGCAGGGATGCCCCGCCTCGGTCATCATGGTGCAAAAGAGATCCTGCGAGCGGTTATCCACCACCCGATCGTCGCCGGCCTGCAATAACAGGATCGGCGTGGTGATGGTGCTCGCCAGGCTCAAAATATTACGTCCGGCGTGGATGCCTTCGCGCACCCAGTGATAGGTCGGGCCGCCGACGCGGATCGCCGGATCGTCAGCGTAAAAACGCAGGCTGCGGCGATAGCGCTCGGTGCTGTGCGTCAGGCGATTAATACCAAACGGATTGGCTCGCCAGCGTCCGGTGCCCAGCGCATAGCCCTCGCGCATCGCCGGACGCTTTTCCGCCCAGTCAAGAATGCGGTTCGCCAGAAAACCAGGCATCGGCAGCGCAATGCCAAACATCGGGGCCACCAGCGTTACGGCATGAAATGCCTGCGGCTGCCGCGCCAGAAACAGCGTCAGGATCGCGCCGCCCATAGAGTGCGCCAGCGCATAGCGCTGCTGATAATGGCCGCTGACAATCTCTTTCAGATAGAGCGTTTCCAGATCGTCCACATAGTGAGTGAACTCCACAACATGCCCGCGATGCGAATCCTGCAACAGGCGATCGGAACGCCCCTGACCGCGATGGTCGAGGATGACAACGTCAAAGCCGCAGTGGAACAGGTCATAGGCCAGCTCAGGGTATTTGACGTAGCTTTCAATGCGGCCCGGTACGACAAGGATAACGCGCTTATGTTGCGGCGCGGTGAAACGCACATAGCGCAGGGTGACGTTTTCTACGCCGACAAACTCCCGCTCTTCGCGGCTATGCCAGAAGTCGAGCAGCGGGCCGTGCGCGAAGGCAGCGAACGCTTTTTCCCGATTAAGCCAGCTCGCTTTATGTCGTTCCATCTTTCCTCCTACAGACGAGTGTCAGGCCGCCTGTCTGGCCCGTAGCGTCGCGCTTGTTTCTGGCGTATTGTGTCATATTTCCGCCCAGACAGGGAGCGCAACCCATGACCACTGAATGGTGGCTGACCTACCTTCTTACCACCACTATCCTTAGCCTTTCGCCTGGCTCCGGCGCTATCAATACCATGAGTACTGGCATCAGCCACGGCTATCGCGGCGCGGCGGCGTCAATTAGCGGGTTACAACTGGGTCTTGGCATCCATATCGTGCTGGTGGGTATTGGACTGGGCGCGCTGTTTTCGCAGTCGCTGCTGGCGTTCGAGATCCTTAAGTGGGCGGGCGCGGCCTATCTGGTGTGGCTCGGCATTCAGCAGTGGCGCTCGGCGGGCGCGATCGATCTGAATGCGGTTTCCAAAGCGATGCCGCGTCGTCGCCTGTTTCAGCGCGCGCTGCTGGTGAACCTCACCAACCCCAAAAGCATTGTATTTCTCGCCGCTCTGTTTCCGCAGTTTATCCTGCCGCATCAGCCGCAGGCCATTCAGTACCTGGTGCTTGGCGCGACCACCATTGTCGTCGATATTATCGTGATGATTGGCTACGCCACATTAGCGACGCGTATCGCGGCGTGGATTAAGGGACCGAAGCAGATGAAACTGCTGAACCGTATTTTTGGCGGGTTGTTTATGGCGGTCGGCGCGCTGCTGGCAAGCGCCAGGAGGATTGCCTGAAGATAGCGCTAATGGACAGCGCCGTCGGCGGCGCAGTCAGATGGCGGGCGGACAGCGCGCAGTCGCCGCAGCGTACTTAGCGTACGTGAGGACGACGAGCACTGCCCAACCGCAAGCTGGCAAGTAAGCCAGCCGCTAAGGGTCAGAGCCGTCGGCGGCGCAGTCAGATAGCGGGCGGACAGCGCGCAGTCGCCGCAGCGTACTTAGCGTACGTGAGGACGACGAGCACTGCCCAACCGCAAGCTGGCAAGTAAGCCAGGCTCTAGCGCGAAATGATCAGGTGAATGCCGAAACCGGCAAACAACACCCCCGCCACGCCATCCACCCATTTGGCCGCGCGCTGATACTTATCACGCATCCATGGCAGGGCAAAAATCGCAGCCACCAGCGTAAACCACACAAAGGTTTCGCCAATAATTAGCAGGAACAGACCCCAGCGCGCCAGCGCGCCGACATCGTTGCCGACAAACAGCGAAAAGACGCTGCCGAAGTAGATGATGGCTTTCGGATTGGACAGATTAGTGAGGAAGCCTTTCAGGAAGCTCATGCCTTTTTTCGGCAGCGCTACGACGGGCGCATCCTGTATCGGCTGCTTATGACGCTGACGCGCGGAACAGAGCAGCTGCCAGCCCATCCACAACAGATAGACGCCGCCGCCAACCATAATGATCTCATGCAGCCAGGCCATCTTCTCCAGAATCAGATGCAGCCCCATCAGCGCCACGCCGGCCCAGATCACAATGCCGAGCGTAATGCCCAGCACGCCCATCATCGCCTCTTTGCGCGAGCGGCTGGCGGCCGTTTGCGAAACAAAAAAGAAGTCCGGTCCGGGACTCATCAGCGCGACCAGATGCACCAGCGCGACCGTAGCGAATAACATCAGCATGGGTAGTATCCTTTACTCTTCATCATCAAGATGCTCTTTGATCATCACCAGGAAGGGTTTGCCAAAGCGCTCTAGTTTGCGGTGACCCACGCCGTTGACGCTCAGCATCTCCGACGCCGTCATCGGCATCTGCTCCGCCATCTCAATCAGCGTGGCGTCGTTAAACACCACATAGGGCGGAATATTCTCTTCATCAGCAATGGCTTTACGCAGCTTGCGCAGTTTGGCGAACAGCTTGCGATCGTAGTTGCCGCCGTAAATTTTCGGCGAGCCGCTGCTTTTGGGCTTCGCCGCGTTCAGGCGCGGCACCGCCAGCATCAGCGGCAATTCGCCGCGCAGTACCGGGCGCGCCGCTTCCGTCAGCTGCAATGCGGAGTGCATGGCGATGTTTTGCGTCACCAGCCCCAGGTGGATTAGCTGGCGCAGCACGCTGACCCAGTGTTCATGGCTCTGATCGCGGCCAATGCCGTAAACCGGCAGCTTGTCATGACCCTGATCGCGGATGCGCTGATTATTGGCCCCGCGCAGCACTTCAACCACATAGCCCATGCCGAAACGCTGTCCAACGCGATAGATGCAGGAAAGCGCCTTTTGCGCCTCGACCAGACCGTCGTAGCGCTTTGGCGGGTCCAGACAGATATCGCAGTTGTCGCACGGCTGCTGGCGACCTTCGCCAAAATAGTTAAGCAGCACCAGACGACGGCAGGTTTGCGCTTCGGCAAACGCGCCCATGGCGTTGAGTTTATGTCGCTCAATGTCCTGTAACGGGCCTGGCGCCTTCTCTTCCAGGCATTTGCGCAGCCACGCCATATCCGCCGGATCGTAAAGCATCATGGCTTCGGCTGGCAGCCCGTCGCGTCCGGCGCGACCGGTTTCCTGATAGTAGGATTCGATATTGCGCGGAATATCGAAGTGCACCACGAAGCGTACGTTGGGCTTGTTAATTCCCATGCCAAACGCCACCGTCGCCACCACGATTTGCAAATCGTCGCGCTGGAAGGCTTCCTGCACGCGGGCGCGCTGCGCGCTGTCGATACCGGCGTGATAGGCGCCCACGCTTAGCCCGCGGCTTTGCAGGCGCGCGGCGGTGTCTTCGACTTTAGCGCGGCTGTTGCAGTAAATGATGCCGCTTTTGCCACGCTGATCCTGAACATAGCGCAGCAGCTGATCGGTCGGCTTAAATTTTTCTACCAGCGTGTAGCGAATATTGGGGCGATCGAAGCTGCTGATCTGGATCAGCGGGTCCTGCATATGCAGCAGGTGGACAATGTCGTTGCGCGTGGTTTCATCGGCGGTCGCAGTCAACGCCATCACCGGCAGCTGCGGGAAACGCTGACGCAGCTGGCCCAGCGCGCCATATTCAGGACGGAAGTCGTGTCCCCACTGCGAAATACAGTGCGCCTCGTCAACCGCCAGCATTGCCGGCTGCCAGTGCGCCAGGCTCTCGAGGAAGTTATCCATCATCAGACGCTCAGGCGCGATGTAGAGCAGCTTCACCCGCCCGGTTCGGCAGTCCGCCATCACCTGCTGCTGCTGCTCACGCGTCATCGTGGAGTTGAGGCACGCCGCCGCCACGCCGTTGGCCAGCAGCTGATCGACCTGATCTTTCATCAGGGAAATCAGCGGCGAGACCACCAGCGTCAGTCCCTCTTGCACCAGCGCCGGGATCTGATAGCAGAGCGATTTGCCGCCGCCGGTGGGCATCACCACCAGACAATCCCGTCCGCTCAGCGCCGCATCAATAATGGTTTGCTGGCCGGGACGAAAATGCTGATAGCCAAAGGTATCCTGCAATACCTGCTGCGCCAGCGATTCCTGATTATGTACTGCCGAGATTGCCACTGTATTCCTGTTGTTTTCTGGAGAGTCAGAACAGATCGTTTAGCATGACGCCGACGCCGACACGCGTCTGACGGTGGTTATAGTCGATAAGCGACTCGCCATAACCGCTAAACACCTGGGTATAGAAGCGAACGTGTTCGCTGATGGGATAGCTCCAGCCCAGCGTCGCGCCGCCGAAGCCGGTGTTCCAGTTGTAGTTGCCTTCCACGCTGAAAATATTGTCGCCCGCCACATAGCCCAGCTTCAGGCGGTAGTAGCCCATATATTTGGTGATGTCCGGGTTATCGTCTTCACTATCCGGAATGCGGTACCAGGGTTTGACTTCAGCGAGGAAGTTGCCGTTTTGCGCCATCAGCCGCGCATAGACGCGGTTCCAGCTGCGCGAGGTCGGATCGCTGCGGCCGTTGGAATCGTGGTTAAAGCCGACCTCCACATCGCGCAGCGTCCAGCCCGCAAAGTCATAATCCGTGGCCCAGCCGAGGAAAATCTGCGGCTCATAGTTGGTCTCACGGAAAGGTGAAGACTCGCCGCGGTTCGACAGCTGCCACCATGAACGCTGGGTATAGGAGGCTGCCAGCACCGAGTTATCCCCCAGAATACCGCGCCACAGCGGAAATGCCAGACTGAGCTGAAATTTCACTTCATCTTTGCGTGCGTTATCTGCCCAGTTATAGGACGCGATCGCCTCTTTATTAATATCGCTGGTATAGGTATAGAGCAGATAGTTACTTTCATACGGATAGAGTACGAACGGGTTGTCGTGCTTCTCCAGCAGGTTGGCGATAATGCTGCCGCGCACCTGAGGCGTATCGTGAACATCTTTAACAGTGGCTTCCTCTGCCTGCGCCAGTGCAGGAAGTAACAATGCGGCTGCTAACAAGGCGCGATACTTGCGCATAACTTTCTCCGATGAAGGCTGCGTGTTGGTTGTAAGGGGAGTCTTAAAAAGGAGGCCATTCTACACGCAAAAGGCGGGGAAGATGAGCGATGATTTGCGAAACTGGAAAGCCTCTCGCGCACGGCTTAGAATACACAATTCTTTAACATTTGACGCCCTGAATGGCGTTTATGCAGGATTGCCACTATGTCTTCAGTGCTGCTGTCTCAGCAGGAAGCTCGCCGCATGGTGGGCGACATTTTTGTTTACCATATGCCTTTTAATCAGGCGCTCGGTCTGGAGCTGGATCGGCTGGAGAGCGACTACGCCGAAATTAGCTTCGCCAACAAAACCATGCTGGTCGGCAACGCGGCGCAGCAGATCCTGCATGGCGGCGTTATCGCCTCGGTGCTGGACGTCGCCGCCGGAATGGTTTGCGTCAGTAATGCTCTGACGCGCGCCGAAAGCATTAGCGAGGAGGAGCTGCGCCAGCGTCTGTCGCGCATGGGCACTATTGATATGCGCGTCGATTACCTGCGCCCCGGTCGCGGCGAACGTTTTACCGCAACCAGCAGTTTACTGCGCGCCGGGAATAAGGTGGCGGTGGCGCGCGTGGAGCTGCATAACCAGCAGGGCGACTATATCGCTACGGCGACCGCGACCTATTTGATTGGTTAATTGTCAGCGACGTGCGAAAATCGCCTTTTTACCGGACGCTCTCTATATGGACACGCAACAAACTCGCCAGGGCATTGGCTTCGCGCTCGGCGCTTACTTTATCTGGGGCATTGCCCCGGCCTACTTCAAGCTGGTTAAAACCGTTCCGCCAACAGAGATCATGACGCACCGCGTTATCTGGTCGGCGCTGTTTATGCTGGTGCTGATCAGCCTGAGCCGCAGCTGGAAACAGGTGCGCAGCGTGCTGGCGCAGCCGAAAAAGGTGCTGCTGCTGGCCCTTACCGCTGTCACCATCGGCGGCAACTGGCTGCTGTTTATCTGGGCGGTAAATAATCAGCATATGCTGGAAGCCAGTCTCGGTTACTTTATTAACCCGCTGATTAACGTCGTGTTTGGCATGCTGTTTTTGCGCGAGCGCTTCCGACGGCTACAGTGGCTGGCGGTGCTGCTGGCGACGCTTGGCGTGCTGGTGCAGCTGTGGCAGTTTGGGTCCATTCCGGTTATTGCGCTGGGGCTGGCGCTGAGCTTTGCCTTTTATGGGCTGATGCGTAAGAAGATTCAGGTCGATGCGCAGAGCGGCATGTTGATTGAGACCCTGTGGCTGTTTCCGCTGGCGGCGATCTATCTGTTTGGCGTCGCCGATTCGGCAACCAGTCATCTGAGCGCTAACCCACTGAGCCTCAACCTCAAACTGGTGGCGGCGGGCATCGTGACCACTATTCCGCTGATGCTGTTTGCCGCGGCCTGCACGCGGCTGCGCCTCTCCACCGTCGGCTTTTTCCAGTACCTCGGCCCGACGCTGATGTTCCTGCTGGCGGTGCTGTTTTACGGCGAGACCATCACCCCTGACAAAATGGTGACCTTTGCCTTTATCTGGCTGGCGCTGGCGGTGTTTATTTTTGATGCGGTGGTGGCGACGATACGCAGTCGCCGAATGGCAAGCCGGACTGTTTAGGGTGACAAAGCGTCTGTCAGTCAGACGTCTGAGCGAAGAGCCTGTCCCACTCGCAAAGTTGCTTTACGCTTCCCTGCTCGCTCGGCCCGCGCGAAAACGCACCTCATCTCTGAGGTGCGTCCGGGCCAGCGCTTTACGTTGTTGAAACATGCTCCAGGCATTTTTGGCCTTGCCGCGGACCGCTTCCCTTCGGACCAGACCACTTGCTGGTTAATGTTTCTGCGGCCTGTAAGTTCAGGCCGCGCGGTTTGAGACGTTACAGCCAGTTCTTGCGCTTAAAGTAGAGGTAAGGCGCCAGGCCCGCGAGGATCATCAGGCCAATCGCCGCCGGATAGCCAAAGCTCCATTTCAGCTCTGGCATAAACTCAAAGTTCATACCGTAGCTGGACGCCACCAGCGTGGGCGGCAGAAACACCACCGACACCACCGAGAAGATCTTGATAATACGGTTCTGCTCGATGTTGATAAAACCCATCGCTGCCTGCATCAAAAAGTTCACCTTCTGAAACAGGGATTCGTTATGCGGTAGCAGCGATTCAATGTCGCGCAGGATTTCACGCGCCTGCTCCAGCTGATTGTTCGGCAGACGCGCCTTGCGCACCAGGAAGTTGAGCGCGCGCTGGGTATCCATCAGACACAGCCGCACCTTCCAGCCAATATCCTCCAGCTCGGCGAGACGCGACAGCGCCTGGTCATACTCTTCACCCTGCTGGCCTTCCATAATCACGCGGCTGAGCTTCTCCAGCGCGCTGTAGATGTTCTCAATTTCATCCGCCAGCTGCTCGATTTTGGTCTCAAACAGATCCAGCAGCAGCTCAAAGGCATTGCCGTCGGTCAGCGTCTGATTGCGGGCGCGCATACGGTAAAGGCGAAACGCCGGCAGCTCGCGCTCGCGCAGCGTATAGAGGCGGCCTTCGCGAATGGTAAAGGCGACGGTGGAGTTGCCCGCGTGGTCCTCGGCATCTTCATAAAAGAAGAAGGAGTGAATGTGCAGGCCGTCTTCATCTTCAAAAAAACGCGCCGAGGCTTCGATGTCTTCCAGTTCAGGCCGGGTGGCAAGGCTCTGCCCCAGCTCGCTCTGCACGCGCTCGCGCTCGTCCTCTTCCGGCTCGATCAGATCGACCCAGACGGACGTGGTCAGTTTGTCGGTTTGCTCTTCCAGTTCCAGACGCGTCAGGCGGCTGCGATCCAGTTTAAATGCGCTCAGCATAGCAATACTCCCCATTGCAGACTAAATGGGACAAGGCCGTTGGCCGATCGAACAGATGCCGATCGGGCACGGCAAACGCCTGAATACGGAAACGCTCGTTCAGAAGGTGAATCAGTGCTGACTCATGCGACGGGATAAAAAGGGAGGTCGCTGATAACCGCTAAGGCTACCAGCTTAAAGAGGTAGCCTTAGATGTTATTCCTGGTAACCAGGTGACTGAGCCAGCATCGACTGGGCGTATCCAAGGCATTGTCCTCTCTTGATAATAGTGCGCGCATGTTACGCTGAGACGAAAAAGTCGTCAACCGGTGACTAAGCAGTTTCCAGCTTCGCATAAGCGGCCACCAGCCACTTGATGCCCTGCCCCTGAAACGCCACCTGAACGCGGCTGTGTTCACCGCTGCCTTCCAGGTTAATGATGGTGCCTTCGCCGAATTTGGCGTGCTTCACGCGCTGGCCGAGGGTAAAGCCGCTGTCGCTTTTCGTGACCGGCGTGCCCATACGCTGATGGCTGACAGGACGAGTGACGCTGGCGCGCAGACGCACCTCTTCAATGCACTCTTCCGGCAGCTCGCCGATAAAGCGCGACGGCCGGTGATAGACTTCTTTGCCGTAGAGCCGACGTGATTCCGCATAGGTCAGCGTCAGCTTCAGCATGGCGCGCGTCACGCCGACATAGGCCAGACGACGCTCCTCTTCCAGACGCCCGCCTTCATCGATCGACATCTGGCTTGGGAACATGCCCTCTTCCATGCCGACGATAAAGACCTGGCTGAACTCAAGGCCTTTGGCGGAGTGTAGCGTCATCAGCTGCACCGCATCCTGCCATTTATCGGCCTGACCTTCGCCCGCTTCCAGCGCGGCGTGCGACAAAAACGCCTGAAGCGGCATCAGGTCTTCATCTTCATCCTGATAGCTGAACTGGCGCGTGGCCGTTACCAGCTCCTCAAGGTTTTCGATACGCGCCTGGCCTTTTTCGCCCTTCTCTTGCTCATACATGACCCACAGACCCGAGTCTTTAATCACGCGGTCAGTCTGCACATGCAGCGGCATCTCGGCGGTTTCGCTCGCCAGGGAATCGACCAGCTCGCAGAAGCGCTGAAGCGCCGACGCCGCGCGCCCCGCCAGCGCTTTGGTTTGCAGCAGCTCGCGCGTCGCCTGCCACAGCGTCATCTGACGTTCGCGCGCGGTCTGGCGCACCACGTCCAGCGTGCGGTCACCCACGCCGCGCGTCGGCGTATTCACCACGCGCTCAAAGGCGGCATCGTCGTTGCGGTTGGCAATCAGACGTAAATAGGCAAGCGCGTCTTTAATTTCCTGACGCTCGAAGAAGCGCATACCGCCATAAATGCGGTACGGCATGCTGCTTTGCAGCAGCGCCTCTTCCAGCACGCGCGACTGGGCGTTGCTGCGGTAAAGAATGGCGCAGTCCTGCAAGGCGTTGCCGTTCTCATGCCAGCTTTTAATACGGTTCACGACGAAGCGCGCTTCATCCAGTTCGTTAAACGCGCAGTAGATCGAGATAGGATCGCCGTCGGTGCCGTCGGTCCACAGCTCTTTACCGAGACGGCCATTGTTATTGGCGATCAGGGCGTTGGCCGACTTCAAAATGTTATTGGTAGAGCGATAGTTCTGCTCAAGGCGAATGGTTTCCGCCGCCGGGAAATCCTGTAAAAAGCGCTGAATATTCTCGACCTGCGCGCCGCGCCAGCCGTAGATCGACTGATCGTCATCGCCGACGATAATGACGCGCCCGCTGTCTCCCGCCAGCATGCGGATCCAGGCGTACTGAATATTGTTGGTATCCTGGAACTCATCCACCAGGATATTGCTGAAGCGCTCGCGATAGTGATTGAGAATATGCGGCTTATGCAGCCACAGCTCATGGGCGCGCAGCAGCAGCTCGGCGAAATCCACCAGTCCCGCGCGATCGCAGGCCTCCTGATAGGCCTGATAGATGCGCAGCCAGGTCTGTTCGACGGGATTGCCGTAGCTTTCGATATGTTTCGGGCGCAGCCCTTCATCTTTTTTGCCGTTGATGTACCACATGCCCTGACGCGCCGGCCACTGCTTCTCATCAAGATTCATCGCCTTGATCAGACGCTTCAGCAGGCGCAGCTGATCTTCGCTGTCGAGGATCTGGAAATCCTGCGGCAGGCCCGCATCCAGGTGGTGCGCACGCAGCAGACGATGCGCGAGGCCGTGGAAGGTGCCGATCCACATGCCGCCCTGGCTGGTGCCGATCAGCTGCTCTATACGATGGCGCATCTCCGCCGCCGCTTTGTTGGTAAAGGTCACCGCCATAATCGAATAGGGCGAGCAGTTCTCTACCGACAGCAGCCAGGCGATACGGTGCACCAGCACGCGTGTTTTTCCGCTGCCCGCGCCTGCCAGCACCAGCAGGTTGCTGCGCGGAGCCGCTACGGCCTCGCGCTGTTTGTCATTCAAACCGTCGAGCAGATCAGAAACGTCCATAAGCACCGTTCACTAAAGAAAAACAAAAAGCGAACCCTGAATCATTCGGCTTGCAGTGAGGCGCATGATTCAGGGCACGACTGGATAAATCCACAGCCATTATAACAGTGAGGTCAGGGATGCCAATCGCGAAATTTCAACGTGGGGCAGCAGACGCGCATCGGCTATCTGCATCAGGTTACCGTGGCGCAGGTTGATCCAGCAGGCCTGCATGCCGCAGCGCAGCGCCCCGGCCACGTCGGTGGTCAGATCATCGCCAACGTGCAGGATATGCTCAGGCGCAATACCGAGCCGCTCGGCGGCGAGATGATACATATCCTGATAAGGCTTGGCGCGGCCGTCCGGCCCGGCACGCAGCGCGAACTGAAAATAGTCGGCGATGCCGAGCTGCTCCGGCCGCGCATTGCCGTTAGTGATCGCCACCAGCGGAATCTTTTCTCCCAGCGCCTTCAGCGTCTGATGCGTCTCTTCCGGCATCTCCACCTGGCTGCGCCAGTGATGAAACACATTCATGATCTGCTCTGCGCCTGCGCTGGCCTCTTCGATCGACAGCCCGGCGTTAAGCAACGCCAGCTCTACGGAGCGGCGACGCCACTCCGACACGTCGTGATAAATATCCGGCTCGCGCGCCAGCAGCTCGTCGCGCAACGCCTGATAGTCGAGCGGCGTAAACTCGCGCAGCGACGGATGATAGGCCTGCAAGGCCGCATGCGACTCGGCGGTGGTTTTGCGGATCACCGGATAGTTGTCGTAGAGCGTATCGTCGAGGTCGAAGGTCATCGCCTTGATGGCGCGTAACGGACGGTAAAACTTCATTCGTTCTTTCCTCGTTTGGCGCGGGGATGCGCAGCATCATACACCGTCGCCAGGTGCTGGAAATCGAGATGGGTATAGATTTGCGTGGTAGAGAGGTTGGCGTGCCCCAGCAGCTCCTGCACCGCGCGCAGATCGCCGCTCGACTCCAGCAGATGCGTAGCAAAGGAGTGACGCAGCTTGTGCGGATGAATATGGCTGGCGACGCCCTGTTTTACGCCCCATTCGGCAAAGCGCTTTTGCACGTTGCGCGCCGAAATGCGGCGTCCGCGGCTGGAGAGAAACAGCGCGTCATCCTCGCCGCCAAACCCGGCGCGCAGCGGCAGCCACTGTTCCAGCCAGGTGACGGCGGTACGGCCAATCGGCACGCGGCGCTCTTTGCTGCCTTTCCCCACCACCCAGACTTCGCCCGCCTCAAGATCGACATGGCGACAGTCCATATTAACCAGCTCTGACAGGCGCAGCCCGCCGCCGTACATCACCTCCAGCATGGCGCGGTCACGCACCGCCAGCGGATCGTTCAGGTCGATCTCCAGCAGCTGATTGACTTCATCGACGTCGATGTTTTTCGGCAGATGACGCGCGTTGCGCGGCGTGGTGATCCCTTTTGCAGGGTTGGCGGACAATTTCCCCTGGCTGACCTGCCAGTCGAGAAAACTACGCAGCGCCGAAAGCCGCAGCGCGAGACTGCTGGCGCCTAATCCGGCGCGGCGGCTGCGCGACGCCATGCTGCGCACCTGCGCAGGCTCCAGCGTCGCCCAGCTGTTTAGCTTCATCTCTTCCGCCATGCTGGTCAGCGCGGCAAGCTGGCGCGCATAGTTCTCCTGCGTCAGCGGACTGAGCTGGCGCTCGACCTTGAGGTAGCGCAGGAAGGCATCGACGGCGTCCTGAAGCGCGCTCATGCACGTTCTACCCAGCGTGACAGCAGCTGAGGCATCATCTGCGCCAGGTGCTGCAACAGCAGTGTGCCCATGCCCGCCTGATAGTGTTGACTGTCGCGGCTGCTGAAGATGAGCACGCCCAGTTCGCCGCGCTCGCCCATCAGCGACATCGCCACCGAGCCAATCGCCTTCGCCTGCGGCAGCAGCAGCAGCAGCTCCGGACCGTTCAGACTGCCAAGAAAATGGTGTTGCTGACCAAAACGCTGAATGCGTAGCGGCTCGAACGCCTGACGCGACAGCCCAAGCTGGACAAACTCCGACGGCGCGCCCAGTCGCCATTGATCGGCGAACAGGCGCAGGTTCGCGCCCGCTAGTCCCAGATCGCGCGCCCAGCGGTGCAGACGATTAAGCATATCCTGAAGCGAACCGGCCGCCGCCAGGTGTCCCTGAAGCGCCAGCAGGCGATCGAACAGCTCATGGTTGGCGCTGGCCTGCTCCATCAGCAGCGTAATCTCTTCTTCAAGCCGCTGAATATGATTGCGCTGGCGCGCCATATGCCACTCGACCAGCGATACGCTGCCGCGTACCGGGTGGGGCACGCTCATCTGCTCAACCTGACGGGCGTTACGAATAAAAAAGTCAGGATTTTGTCGCAGATAATCGGTAACAGCCTGATCGTCCAGCAGGAGCGTATTGTCAGCCTGCTCTTCGATATTTTTCATAGATGAATAAACCCATCGTAGACATGTGTCGCGGGACCGGTCATAAACAGCGGCTGTCCCGCGCCTTTCCAGGCGATATGCAAGGTTCCGCCCGGCAGATCGACGCGCACTTTCGGCGACAAAATGCCCTGCTGAACGCCGCAGGCAACCGCCGCGCAGGCTCCGCTGCCGCACGCCTGGGTTTCTCCCGCGCCGCGCTCGTAGACGCGCAGGCGGATATGCTCTGGCGACACCACTTCCATGAAGCCCACGTTAACGCGCTCAGGAAAACGCTCGTGACTTTCCAGCACCGGACCCAGAGTCTCGACCGCCGCGGTTTGAACGCTATCGACCTGGATCACGCAGTGCGGGTTGCCCATGGATACCGCGCCGAACATGACCGTTTGCTCAGCAACGCGCAGCAAATAGAGATTTTCCGCTTTGTTCGCGCGGAACGGCACCTGCTGCGGTTCGAAATCAGGTTCGCCCATATTGACGCGCACCAGCTCGTCCGGCGTCACGCTCAGCACCATGCGGCCTGTTTGCGTACTAACGCGAATTTCGCTCTTGTTCGTCAGGCCTTTCAGCCGGACAAAGCGGGCGAAACAGCGCGCGCCGTTGCCGCACTGGGCGACCTCACTGCCGTCGGCATTGAAGATGCGGTAGTGAAAGTCGAGATCGGGATCGTAAGGCGGCTCAACGATCAACAGCTGATCGAAACCGATCCCCAGATGGCGATCCGCCAGCCGGCGAATCAGCTCCGGCGAGAAAAAGACGTTTTGCGTTACGGCGTCCACAACCATGAAATCGTTGCCGAGGCCGTGCATTTTGGAGAACTGCATTTTTTGCTCCGCCGGGTGCGCCATTACAATTAGTCTGCTGACATGCTGGCGTTGCCGCCGCTCACCAGTCCACTCGTGTCTGCCTGCGCGGCACGCTGTTGCTGCTGCTGTTTCTGCTGCTCCGCTTGCTGAGGATTTTGTGTTTTTGGCTGGTCGACGGGCGGGAAGTAAAGCGGTCCTTTCAGTCCACAGCCTGCCAGGCTTGTCAGCGCCAGCGCCATTGCCAACAGGCTTATTACTCTCTTCATCTGTTCTGCTCTTCTGTCCTTAACCTGGTTGCTTATCATCGCAGGTGAAGTTGGAAAAGCAACAGGAAATCCCCGCAATTCACGTGCGCGCGGTGACGTTCTGAGTAAAGGGCCGCGCGGCAAGCGCGGCGTCAGTGAACCTGATAGCGCGGCTGATAGTTGCCGTGGTCATTGTCGGACTGGGTCGCGCAGAGCTGGGTCAGCGTCTGGCTGCGGAACGGAATCACCTGGAAGCGATCGCCCGTATTCACGATCTGGTAAAACTGCGGCAGATTGAAGTTGATAAAGCTAGAGCCGTAGGTAAAACGATCGTGCGAAGAGGAGTAAAAACGGCTGACGTCGCGCACCAGCTCCTCTTTGCTGCCTTCGCAGTGGTGATAGACCTCGACGCGATTGGTTTCATCCAGAATATAGATATTGAAACCCTGCTCATCGGTAGTGTCTTCAAAGAAGAACTGAATAATCCCTTCGCTGGCGTAGCCGTTTACCACCGGCGGCAGCGGCGTCTGGTTCGACTCGACTTTAATCGACAGGCCGTGCAGTTTGTTGTTGGAAATCGCGCCGTAAAACTCAACGGCGTTTTCCAGCTTCTGCACCGATACGCTCATGCGTTCAAAGAACAGGCCCCACGTCTGCCCCGCCATGCGCAGCGCCTTAAAGCGACCCGGCTCCTGACGCGTGCTGGAGAGACGCAGCTCAATGCACTCGGAAACCAGCTGCTGTACGCGGGTGCGAATCAGCCCGCGCAGATGATGGCTATAGCAGAACACTTCGACCGTATCCGGCGGCGCGGCGTCCTGATGCATTTTGCCCAGAATCGTTTTCAGCGCTTCAATCATCGCCTGCTCGCCGTTGAAGTGCAGCGTACGCACCTCATTCCACGAGTTGCGGTAGAGCAGATCGATGCTGCCAATCAGGCACTGCTGCTGCTGACCGAAGCTAAAGACGTCGAGCTTGCGGAAATCGAAATGCACCACCTGATTGCGGAACGCTGAGGTAGGATCGTGCTCAAGATTGACGATGATCGCCAGATGGCGGATTTCGCACGGGCTATAGAGCGCCTTTGGCGTAGGCGCCGGCAGACGCAGCGGAAAATGCGATGAAACGTCATTGACCAGCTCCTGCAACCGCGCCAGATCGCAAATCTCATTACCTTTGATATGCAGGCGCGTTTTGCTGGTCAGCAGGCCGTTGAACCATGCCCAGGCCACCAGCTTGTTCAGGTAGCGGTTATACTCCAGCGGCTGATGACTGATAATGGAGCTCATGTCAGGCGACTGGTTGTAAAGATACCAGCCCGCGCGATTGGCGCGTCCCGCCGGGACGTGAATAAAAGTCAGGTTCTCTTCAGAGAGATCGGGCGAGATCTGCGGATTGACCAGGGTTACTTTGCCCGGCAGCGCTTCAAAAGCGGCGTACAGTTTACGCGTCAGCACGCCGATGTCCTGCGGACTCGCGCTGACGCTTAAATTGTTGCGGCGGGCAAAGCGGATCAGGTTGCGATAACTCTGCATCATCGCATCCAGCAGCTCGTTGTGCGCTTCGCGCACGCGCTCGATTTTCCAGTTGCTGCGGTTATCGAGGATAGCCAGTTTTTCAGCATCCCAGCCCCACTCTCTGACCAGCTGCGACAGGATCTCGCGCCGCCAGCCCGAACGGCTGCCGTTGTCGTCGGCGCTCAGCTTCTCGCACACCTTCAGATAGAAACAGCGACGCACCAGATCGAGACGCGCCTGATCGTCCACGCTGGTCAGGTAATGCGTTACGCGTTCCAGCATCATGCAATAGGGATCGAGGCCGAAGCTGACGATTTCGCCATCGTGCAGGCGCTGTTTGATATCCATCGCCAGCAGCTGCGTATTGGGGTATTCCCAGCTGTACGCTTCCAGAAGCAGGGTTTTCAGCACCGCTTTATAGGGCGAATCAATACTTTTATAGAGCTGCCACAGGCTTGCGCCGAAGTACTCTTCGGCCGACAAGGTGCCCAGGCCGCCGAGATCGAGCCACTCATTCGGCGTCAGCACGCCCTGCGCGTAAAGCGACATCACATAGTCGTCATAGTGATGCTCTTCCTCGCACGGCACCATATTCCACAGAATACGTTTACCGGCCATGCGCACGGCGGTGCGGTAAAACTCATCCAGCAGCAGAATATGCTGTGTTGAGCCGCAGTCTTCCGCGCCGAGGCTGCCGCTTTCGTTGTGACGGAAGCGGTTCTCATCAATCAGGAAAAAGCTGACTTCGACGCCCATCGACAGGCACCACTTCTGCAACAGGGTGCACTTGCGCTGCAAATTGAGGCGTTCTTCATTGTCCAGCCACGACTGATGGCAGACCCAGATATCCAGATCGGAGACGCTGTTCTGTCCAACCGAAGAGGTGCTGCCCATGGAATAAATGCCCGTAATCGGCATCTCGCCGGTGCGCGACACGTCCAGCGTCAGCTCATGGCTGCCCGCAAGCTCGCGCATCAGCGCCAGTTGATTTTCTTCAGGCGTGAAGAAGCTGATGCCACGAGGAACGTTACCGTCGAAGTAACCTGGCATCAGCGGGTGATGATAATGTAGTAAGGTTGGCAGCAGACTGTATACGTGCTGGAAAGCAGTGCCCATCGCAGCCAGCGCGCGATCGACGCGCAGCTGATTAATGGCATCCAGTCTCTGTTTCAATGTCTCAATGTAGAGGTACAAGACGTTTCGCCTGATTGTCCCAGTGTTTAAGCAACCTGTTTCCCTAATCTGCCGCTTAATAATAAAAGAAGTTGGGCAAATTATTGCTGGAAACGTGATCAATCTAACACCTGGCAGATTGACCGTAAAGAAAGTTGCGCTACTTAACAGTTTAGCACGTTCCTGTTCGCTTCCTGCGCTTTCGGACACCGGCGTCCGCTTTATCCTCTTATGACCTGCAAATCTTTCTGCCTGTCCGGTCAAATCATCCGTTGAAACTGTCAGCCTTCAGCCGACAATGATAGGATATTCGGTGAACGATCAAAATGGTTAACAGCATGTTAGACAAAATTTTCAGAATTGCTACAAGACAAAGCCCTCTTGCGCTCTGGCAGGCACATTATGTCCAGCAGCGCCTGATGGCCGCCCATCCAGGACTGCGCGTAGAGCTGGTCCCGATGGTCACAAAGGGCGATATTATCCTTGATACGCCGCTGGCGAAAGTAGGCGGCAAGGGCTTGTTCGTCAAAGAGCTTGAGCTGGCGATGCTGGAAAATCGCGCCGATCTGGCGGTCCATTCGATGAAAGATGTGCCGGTCGCGTTTCCGGAAGGACTGGGACTGGTCACAATTTGCGAGCGCGAAGATCCGCGCGACGCCTTTGTCTCAAATCACTATCACTCCCTCGATGAACTGCCGCAGGGCGCGATCGTCGGCACCTCCAGCCTGCGTCGTCAGAGCCAGATTAGCGAACGCCGTCCCGATCTGGTGATCCGCTCGCTGCGCGGTAACGTCGGCACCCGCCTGTCGAAGCTCGACGCGGGCGAATACGACGCCATTATTCTGGCCACTGCGGGCCTGAAGCGTCTGGATCTTGAAGCGCGCATTCGTCAGCCGCTGCCGGCAGACATCTCGCTGCCCGCCGTGGGTCAGGGCGCCGTCGGCATTGAATGCCGGCTTAACGACAGCGAGCTGATTGGCCTGTTGCAGGCGCTCAATCATGACGATACCGCCGTGTGCGTCAAAGCTGAACGCGCCATGAACACGCGCCTGGAAGGCGGCTGTCAGGTGCCTATCGGCAGCTTCGCCGTGCTGGAAGGCGACGACATCTGGCTGCGCGGTCTGGTCGGCGCGCCCGACGGCAGCCTGATGGTGCGTGGCGAACGACGCGGCCCGCGCGCCGACGCGGAAGCAATGGGCATTTCGCTCGCGGAAGAGCTGCTCAGCAACGGCGCGCGTGAGATCCTGCGCGACGTTTACCAGGGACAGCCGCCCGTATGACCATCCTGGTCACTCGCCCTGAGCCAGCCGCCAGCGCGCTGGTCACTCGCCTGCGCGCGCTTGGCCGCCAGGCGTGGAGCCTGCCGCTGATTGAGTTTGCGCCGGGCGACGACCTTGAGCGCCTGCCGCAGCAGCTTGCGGCGCTGCGCGACGGCGACCTGGTTTTCCTGCTTTCCCAACAGGTGATCGCCTATGCGCCGCCTGCGCTGGCGCGTCATAACGCAGCGTGGCCCGCAGACGTAGACTATTATGCAATTGGTCGCAGCACCGCGCTGGCATTTCACACCGTCAGCGGCCGCCACGTCGACTATCCGCACGCGCAGGAAACCAGCGAGGCGTTGATCAATCTGGCGAAGCTCCAGCGGGTATCGGGTAAGAAGGCGCTGATTTTGCGTGGCCCCCCTGGGCGCGAACTGCTGGCTGAAACGCTGCGCGATCGCGGCGTGGACGTCGCTTTCAGTCAGTGTTACCAGCGTTGCCAGAAGCACTATGACGGAGCCATTGAAGGTAGACGATGGCGCAACAGGGGCGTCACAACGCTGGTGGTGACCAGCGGTGAAATGTTACAACAGCTGTTTTCTCTGTTCCCCGCAGTCGATCGCGAGGAATGGTTATTGCGCTGTCGACTGATTGTCGTCAGTGAACGTTTGGCTACCCTGGCCAGTGAACTGGGCTGGCAGACTATTCAGGTAGCCGATGGTGCCGATAACGATGCGCTGCTGCGCGCGTTACGCTGAACTTAATCATGGGATGTGCCACAGATGACGGAACAAAAAGCGACCTCCGCCACGGTTGAAGAGACCACGCCAGCGGTAGACCATTCGCCCGCTTCTCCCCAGAAACCACCGCGCGACAAAAAAAGTGGTGGGCTGGTATTAGGCGCAGTGGCGATTGTTATTGCCCTGGCGACCGGCGCAGGCTTATACCTTAACGGGAAACATCAGGCTGAACTTCAGGCGCAGGCAAATCAGAGCCTGAGCGACAAGCTGGCCGCTTTGCAGCAGCAAGCGGGCAACGATAAGCAGCAGCTGGCGCAACAGCTCAGCAGCGCGCAAAGCGCGCTGGATGATGCGCGTACCCAGCAGGCCGCCACGGCAAAAGAGCTGGAGAGCCTGCGTGAAAAAGTCGCTTCGCTTTCCGGTAATGACGTGCGCACCTGGCTGGTATCACAGGCCGACTATCTGGTGAAACTGGCTGGCCGCAAGCTGTGGAGCGATCAGGATGTCACCACCGCCGCGGCGCTGCTGAAAAGCGCCGACGCCAGCCTGGCTGATATGAACGATCCAAGCGTCACCAACGTGCGCCGCGCGCTGACGCAGGACATCAGCACCCTCTCCGCCATTGATCAGATCGACTACGACGGCATTATTCTGAAGCTAAACCAGCTGTCTAACGGCGTGGATAACCTGCGTCTGGCGGACAATGACAACGACGACGCGCCGATGGACAGCGATAGCGGCGAACTCACCTCCTCGGTGCGCGAATGGCGTCAAAACCTGGTAAAAAGCTGGCATAACTTTATGGATGACTTCATCACCATCCGCCGCCGCGATAACACGGCGCAGCCGCTGCTGGCTCCCAATCAGGACGTTTACCTGCGTGAGAACATTCGCTCGCGTCTGCTGATTGCCGCGCAGGCCGTACCGCGTCATCAGGACGAAATCTATAAACAGTCTATCGATACGGTTTCAAGCTGGGTTCGCGCCTGGTACGACACCAACGACGCCGCCACCAAAGCTTTCCTGGCCCAGCTGGACGAACTGAGTCAGCAAAACATTAATATGAACCTGCCGGACAGCCTGGAAAGTCAGCCGCTGCTCGATAAGCTGATGCAGACGCGCGTACGCAACCTGATCGCGCAGCCTTCCGTCGCCGCCGATCAGCAAGGAGGCTAAACCTATGCTTAAGGTATTTATCCTGTTTGTGCTGCTGATCGCCGGTGTCGTGGTAGGTCCGATGATTGCCGGCCATCAGGGCTACGTGCTGATTCAGACCGACAACTGGAACGTAGAAACCAGCGTGACTGGCCTGGTGATTATCCTGATCATCAGCCTGCTGATTATTCTCGGACTGGAGTGGCTGCTGCGCCGTCTGTTCCATACCGGCGCGCGTACTCGCGGCTGGTTTACTGGACGCAAACGTCGTCGCGCGCAGCGTCATACTCAGACCGCATTAATGAAACTGGCGGAAGGCGATCATCGTCAGGTTGAAAAACTGCTGTCAAAAGATGCCGATCACGCTGAAGTGCCGGTCGCCAACTATCTGCTGGCGGCAGAAGCGGCGCAGCAGCGCGGCGATGAAATTCGTGCTAATCAGCACCTTGAACGCGCTGCCGAGCTGTCGGACAACGATGTTATTCCGGTTGAGATTACCCGCGCGCGTATTTTGCTGGCGCGCAATGAAGATCATGCCGCGCGTCACGGTATCGACCGTTTACTGGAAGTCGCGCCGCGTCACCCGGAAGTGTTGCGTCTGGCAGAGCAGGCTTATGTGCGCACCGGCGCCTGGGGTTCACTGATTGATATCCTGCCGGCAATGGAAAAATCCCAGGTAGGTGATGAACAGCATCGCGCCGATTTGCAACAGCAGGCGTGGCTGGGCCTGATGAGTCAGGCGATGGCCGATCAAGGCAGCGAGGGGCTGAAGCGCTGGTGGTCGAACCTGAGCCGCAAAACGCGGCAGCAAACGGCGCTACAGGTAGCCATGGCTGACCACTTGATTGAGTGTGACGATCACCAGACGGCGCAGGACATCGTGCTGGACGGCCTGAAGCGCCACTACGACGATCGCCTGGTGCTGCTGATGCCGCGCATTAAAAGCAACAATCCTGAAGCGCTGGAGAAAGCGCTGCGCCAGCAGATCAAACAGCATGGCGCAACGCCGCTGCTGCACAGCACGCTGGGACAGATGCTGATGCGCCACGGCGAATGGCAGCAGGCCGCAGAGGCATTTCAACAGGCGCTGGCGCAGCGTCCAGACGCTTTTGACTATGCGTGGCTGGCGGATGCCTGGGATCGCCTGCATCGCCCGGAAGAAGCCGCGAAAATGCGCCGCGAAGGCTTATTGCTGACGCTAAAAAACAATCCTGACCCCTAATTGTTATTACTTGTTTGAGCCGGGCTTGCCCGGCTTTTTTTTGCCTGTTTTCAGGGCAAAAAAATACCTGCCAGAGGCAGGTATAAGATCAGGTCGGTAAGACAACCTTAAGGCACCCGACTCAACGGGGTGTCTGTTGACCCTGTAAGGCGTAAGCGATACAGGCAGGCAGACAACGGGCACCAGATAGTGGCTCTGCATCATTCCCAGGTTTATGCAGCATCAGCAGACATAAGAGGTGGAATGAGCATCTACGCGCTAAGTATTGCACAGAGCGTGCCAGGTTGCCGGATATATAATAAAAATCATTATAATCAATACTATAAAGGCAGCGATCGCTTACAGAAGAATCTAGCCTGTTGGTAAAAGACGACAAATCGCCGTCTCGCTGTCTCTGTTTTGAGACGATGAAAACAGATTTTAATAAAAACATTATTAATCAAATGCTTATTCGTCTCAAAAAAGAGACAATTCCTGCGCCCTTCTCTTTTCAACAAGGCTCATCAAAATCTGAAAGGAAATAGCTTCGCTCTCCACAGCAAGGCGTTCATCAGGCAAAATACCCGCTACGGCTAACAGACGCAGGCTGGCCTGTTTAGCGGCGCATGAGGCGTGTACCCGCGCAGACCGTGTAAGCATGGATGCCTGAGCGACTTTGCGAGCCACGCCGGTATTTAACCCACAGCGGCGTTTTTCTACAGACGAAAAAAAACCTGCTTTTTCAGGCAGGTTTATAAAATGGTCGGCGAGAGAGGATGACGCTTGTCTGCGACAAGCGCCCTCCGGGCCGTTGCTGCGCAACCTTGTCTCGCTTGCGCTCGACTCAAACCTCCTTCGGAGGCTCTCATCCTCTTTTTCTACAGACGAAAAAAAACCTGCTTTTTCAAGCAGGTTTATAAAATGGTCGGCGAGAGAGGATTCGAACCTCCGACCCACTGGTCCCAAACCAGTTGCGCTACCAAGCTGCGCTACTCGCCGATAATTTTTATTGTTCTCTTTTGCCTGGTGCGAAGAGAGGGACTTGAACCCTCACGTCCGTTAAGACACTAACACCTGAAGCTAGCGCGTCTACCAATTCCGCCACCTTCGCGTATCCCAGCAAAATCTGGGGTGGCTAATGGGACTCGAACCCACGACAACTGGAATCACAATCCAGGGCTCTACCAACTGAGCTATAGCCACCACAATTTGGTATGTTGCAAGTCACTGACCTACAGCATGTAACTCTTTACTAACGCGGTAATGTAACCACCGCAGCTCCTGCGCACAAACTAAATGGCGCGCCCGACAGGATTCGAACCTGAGACCTCTGCCTCCGGAGGGCAGCGCTCTATCCAGCTGAGCTACGGGCGCGTAGCGCCGTTGCGGATGGGCATACTACGGACTTGGGGTGATCCTGTCCAGTGCTTTTTTAATAAAAAAACGCGTTTGATTACGCTTTGTGCATTTCGTCGAGGAATAGAGCGTTTTGACTATTTCCTCATCGAAAAAACACCGCAGTAATCAGCGAGATCAAAGATCGCCGCGCCAGTGATAGCCTAAATATTTGAGCAGTTTTAACTGACGACGCAGTCGGCTGGGTTGTCGAATCAGTCGATAGAGCCATTCCAGCCCTAAATGCTGCCAAATCTTCGGCGCGCGCTTCACCTGCCCGGTAAACACATCGTAAGTTCCGCCAACACCCATATAGAGCGCGTGCGGCCAGTGGGCGCGGCAGTCGCGCATCAGCAGTTCCTGACGCGGCGACCCCAGCGCTACGGTTACGATACGCGCGCCGCTGGCGGCGATGCGGGTAAACAGGGCATCGCGGTCGGCAGGCGCGAAATAGCCGTGCTGCGCGCCGACAATATTTACATTCCACTGGCGACGTAGCTTATCGCACGTTTCATCCAGCACCGCCGGACGGCCGCCGATCAAAAACACCGGCGTTCCCTGCCGTCCCGCGCGTTCCATCAGCGCTTCCCACAAATCCGCGCCGGCAATGCGCTGTATCGCCGCATGGCGGTATTTCTTACGCACCGAGCGCACGATACTGATACCGTCCGGATACTTGTACTCCGCTTCCAGTAACAGCGCTCGCAGGCTGTCATCCTGCTCTGCCGTCAGAATCTTTTCGGCATTAATCGCGACAAGCGTCCCGCTGCGTACCTTTTCTTCCGGCAGCAGAAAATCCACAAACGCGGACATACTGTCGAAACCATACAGCGACACGCCGCGAATCTCATACTGCGGCGCTTCTGGTAACCTTGTCATGGTAGAGTTCTGTTTTCCTGTTGTGCCCAGAGACGTTAAGATGGGCTATGTAAAACCTGGCCGCCGCGACGTCGAATTAACCCGGCGCGATCCAGCAGCCAGCAAAGCAGCTTCGCTACGCCCAGGCAGACCAGAAAAATTAATGCAAAAAAGACGACGCGTGAGCCAAATGCATCCAGCCCTTCGCGTGCCAGCACAATCATATTAAACACCGCGCCGAAGCAAAAACTCTGCATAACGGCGCCGCTATAGCGGTTCTCAGCATCGCGTCCGTGTCGATAGAGGGTGTCGAAGCCCTTAATGATTAATCCGACCGCTATCGCGCCTGGCAGAATAAACCACACGCCGCCCATCACCAATAGCGAGCCAAGCAGCGTCGGCGAGATTGCCAGTCCAGAATGGTTATTCAGCACTTCCCAGGTAAAGTAGTTGGCGCTGTTGAGCACCATTGACGGCTTGCCCGGCCACAGCCAGCCCGGAATATAGACGTAGAAGTCACGCCAGATGGGCGCCAGTCCCTGAAAATCGATTCTGGCGTAATTCTCCAGCAGCAATGCCAGGTTTTCCCACGGGGAAAAAGTATCGCGCGTCAGATAAAGAAAGGTATAAAACGCCTCATCGCCCAGAACGTTCAGGTTATAGCGGCGCAGCGCCAGCCAGAACATACCGCCGATCGCCAGCACGCCCGCAGCGGCCAGCATCCACAGCGTGATCCAGCCGCGAGTAATACCAATAAACAGAAACAGCGCAAAAGCGATAATGATATTCGCGCGCGTGCCGCCGACCAGCGCATAGGTCAGCAGACCAAAGGCCGTCGTCACCGCCAGAAACAGCAGCCAGTTGCGCTGCGTAGGACGCAAAAAGTAGAGGATCAACATCGCCGGGATAAAGAAATAGAAGAAGCGCTTTAGCGCCACGCCGGAAACTTCGCTGGAAAAAATCTGGTTATAGGCCGTCAGCCGGAACAGCAGAAAACCGTTGTGCAGAAAAAATACCGTCACGGTGCCGATAGCGACCAGCGCCAGCAGCACACAGGTGAGGTGCGTCTCAACGCGATTCATCTGCAACCAGGGTCTGGCGCGCGGCACGCCCGCAGGGCGCAACCGCACTTTATAGCTGACGTAATACACGGCATAGAATGCCGTCGCTGACAGCAATGCCTGCAACAGGTATTCCGGCGGCACCACTTCCACGTTAAAGCGGAACACCAGCATGCACGTCAGCGGGAATCCGAAATAGAAGGTCAGCAAAAACAGCAGGGTAAAAAACAGATGAAAGTTAAAGCGCTCTCGTCTGAACTCGCGCCAGGTCAAGGTTAAGATAAAACCCAGCGACAGCAGATAAACCACCAGCAGACCGCTGAACTGCATGAGGTTCATAATGTCTCCCTTTCACACTGGCGCAAAGCCTCGCGCCAGCCCGCGATATAGCCGGGGGCAAAAAAGGCGATGGCTTGCCGATCGCAGCCTGCCAGCTGACGGCGCGCCTCCGCGACGCACTCTCTGTTAAGCGTATCGCTGCTAAACAAAACCGGCAGCCCCTGTTCGCTAATATCGCGCCAGAACGGATTGCGCCGGTTCAGCACAAAAGGCACGTTGGCCTGAATCAGCAGGCACAGCGTCCCAATCCCCTGCTGCCGCTCGAACATAAAATAACCTAAATGACAGCGACCCAGCAGGGCTAAATAGTCATCAAACGCCAGGTTGCTGCGCAGCAGTTCAACCTGACCGTGTGGAAACAGCGTCTTTGCGGCCGTCGCGACCTCATCAATATAGGCCTCATTATTCGGCGGGTAACCCAGCGGAACGACAATGCGCACCTCTTCGCCAAACTGTTCGCGAATCGCCTTCAATCCTTCAATATGGCGATTGCTGGCGTCGCCGGAATTTCCCAGCAGGATGGTAAAGCGTTCATCAGGCGTGCTCTCTGGCGCGGCGGCAGGCATCTTCGTCGGAAAATAGAGCAGCTGACCTGGAACGCGCGGATGACGCTGCTGGTAGTAGTGCAGATCGCCCTGGGTAGCGAAGATCCGCGCGACGCGTCCCTGTGCGATACGGCGCAGCAGATAAAACAGCCGAAACTTCAGGCTGCGCGACGCTTCATAGAGATCGGCGCCCCAGACGTGCCAGTAAAGCTGACTGGCGCGAATTTTACCGCTCAGCAGCGCCAGCCAGATAGCCGGATTAAACTGCCCGTGGCAGAAAAAACGCTGCTCAGGATGCTTTGCTCGCGCGATCAGCGCCTGGGCCAGCGCTTTTTTTGTCGCGAAGGTTTCAATATTCAGCTGGCTGAAGGCGGAAAACGCCGCCGGCTGCTGCTGCGTAACCACCATAAAATGACGCGGCTGCGCCGTGGGCAGCTCAACGCTCATTACGTCGTTGAAAAAGCGCAGCACCGTCTGATTGTGATGAGGGATGTCCGATCCCAGAACGTGAATTAACGTCATGTTTTCCGGTAATAGATAATAAATGCGCCGCAGCAGAGCGCGAAATAACAGATATAGGTTGCCATATAGGCCTGAGCCGCGCCGGTAACGCCTGACAGCGGAATGAGCCAGTGCGAAAAAGCGATCAGCAAGGCAAACTGGCTAAGCTCGGCGAGAATATAAAAACGCAGCGACGCTTTAGCAATGACCAGATAGCCGAAAACGTAGGCGCCGACCTTAAACACATCGCCGCACAGCTGCCAGACAAAGAGATCGCGCATGGCGTGAAACGCCGGGGAAAAGAGCAGCCAGATAGCTACGTCGCGCAGCAGCCAGACGCAAAAGCCTGTTGCCGCCACGGCGGGCAGCACAAAGCGCAGCGCCCGCCCGATCTCGCGGGCTATATCGCGCTTCTGCTCCAGCCGCGCCAGCGTCGGCAGCAGCCAGACGCTAAAAGTAGCGGTAATAAACTGTAGCCAGGCGTCAGAAATGCTGGTGACGCCTTGCCATAATCCTACCTGCGCCCAGCCTTCGCGCTGCGCCAGCAGGTTACGCATCAGCACCCAGGCAACCGGCAGCGTGACCGAGGTAATCAGCGCCATCAGGGTAAATTTCGCCAGGCTGCGCGCAAACTCTGAATGCCACTGCGGCTTTAGCCAGGCGAGCGACAGCGGCACGCGCCGCCGCAGCATGATAAGCGCCGGAACCACCACCAGCGCGAGCACCAGCGCAAACCCCACCAGCGCGCCCGCATAACCGCCCACCCACCAGCAGAGCACATAGGCCGCTACGCCGATGAGGCTGCCGATAATCAACGACAGCGCATTACCACGCGCGTCGCGATAGCCTTTCAGCAGCGCCAGCGCCAGGTTAGCCCAGGCGATGCCGAACTGGAGAAAGGCGACGATGCGGATGACATTCTGAAAGCGCGTATGGCCAAACAGCGCCTGGCTAACGGGCGCCGCCGCCAGCAAAAACACCAGCGCCAGCAGCGTGGAGAAACCCAGCACCATGGCAGAGGCCGTGCCCAGCATGGCGCGTAGCGGCTCCGGCTGATGCTGATACTGCGCCACATAAGTGGTGACGCCATTAAAGATGCCTGCGCCCGCCAGCACGCCAAGCACGGTAATCAGCTGGCGGAAGTTACCCGCCTGCCCCACCCCTTCCGGGCCGAAGCTCACCGCCAGCAGCTTGACGACCAGCAGCCCGGCAGCAATCTTCACCAGCGTAGACGAGGCCGTCCACACCGACGCTTTTGCCAGCGACATCAGGCAAAAAAGCTCAGTAAGGAACTGATAACCGTATTCTGGTTATTGTCCGTCAGGTTATAAAACAGCGGCAGGCGCAGCAGCCGCTCGCTTTCGACGGTGGTGAAAATATCCTCGCCGTGGAAGCGGCCAAACTGTTCGCCCGCTGGCGAGCTGTGCAGCGGGATATAGTGGAAAACCGTCAGGATCTCCGCCTCTTTCATCCAGTTAATCAACGCCTGGCGATCGTCGCTGTCGCGTAGTTTGATATAGAACATATGCGCGTTGTGCTCGCACTCAGCGGGCAGAGACGGCAGCGTGATACGCCCGGTGGCCGCCAGCGGCTGCAACGCGGTGTAATAGCGCTGCCACAGGCGCAAACGCTGCTCATTGACGCGTTCGGCCGCCTCCAGCTGCGCCCACAGATAGGCCGCCTGTAAATCCGCCATCAGATAGCTGGAGCCGATGTCGCGCCAGGTATATTTATCTACCTGCCCGCGGAAAAACTGGCTGCGATTGGTGCCTTTCTCACGAATGATTTCGGCACGCTCCACCAGCGCGGCATCATTGATCAGCGTCGCGCCGCCTTCCCCGCCGGCGGTGTAGTTCTTGGTTTCATGAAAGCTAAAGCAGCCGATATGACCTATAGTGCCCAGCGCGCGCCCTTTATAGCGCGACATTACGCCCTGCGCCGCATCCTCAATGACATAGAGTCGATGCTTTGCCGCCAGCGCCATGATCGTATCCATTTCACAGGCCACGCCCGCATAGTGCACCGGCACGATGGCGCGGGTTTTAGCCGTAATCGCGGCTTCGATTTTGCTTTCATCAATGTTGAGCGTATCCGGGCGCACATCGACGAAAACAATGGTCGCGCCGCGCAGCACGAAGGCATTGGCGGTGGAGACAAAGGTATAGCTCGGCATAATTACTTCATCGCCGGGCTGAATATTGATCAGCAGCGCGGCCATCTCCAGCGAGGCGGTACAGGACGGCGTCAGCAGCACTTTCTTACTGCCGAAACGCTGCTCCATCCACTGCTGACAGCGGCGGGTAAAGCCCCCGTCGCCGCACAGTTTGCCGCTGGCCATCGCCGACTGCATATAGTCAAGTTCGCTGCCGACAACCGGCGGCGCATTAAATGGAATCATGATCTTTCCTGTAGAACCAGTAAGCAGTGCTTTCCAGCCGCGCACCGCTGCGTAAATAGAGTCGCATTGCCGCTAAATTGCTGAGCTGCGTTGCAACGCGCAGGCAGTTGAGCTGACGCGCCCGTCCCCAGTCCGCTCCCGCCAGCAGCAGGCGCTGGCCGATGCCGTTGCCCTGCGCATGCGGCAGCACGCCCAGCAGCCCGACGCGCGCCTCGCCTTGCGTTTCGCGTAGCGAGATAAAACCCTGTAGCGCGCCGGACGCGTCGCTGGCGATCAGGCACTGATGATCAAAGGTGCCGCGCACCGCGTTTTCAATCCACTGGGCGTAAAAGCGCGCGCTGGCGTCCGCCGCGAACCAGGGGGCGCGAAAACGGCTTTGAACAAAGATGTGCGCCGCCGCCGCGCGCAGCGCGTCGATCTGCGACTCGCGCGCGATGCGAATGCCGGACTGACGTTCGGTGCGTTTAATATTAATCGCAAGGTCGGCTTCGCCTTCTGCCAGCTGAAAGCCCTGCTGGCAGAGCGCATCGATCGCCTCCAGCCGATCGGCGGGGACTTTGATTTGCCACAGATCGGCCGGCTGTCGCAGCGCGTCGTCCAGCGGCCTGTCGCCATCCAGCTCAAGACGCGTCGTGTTCAGCCCGAAGAACGCGCTTTCCCAGGCAAGGGGATTAATACTGACGTGGACGGGCATGGAGTAAGTCCAGCAAATACTGGCCGTAGCCGGTTTTGATTAACGCCTCGCCTGCGGCGCGCAATTGTTCGTCGCTGAGCCAGCCGTTGCGCCAGGCAATCTCTTCCAGACAGGCGACTTTAAAGCCCTGACGCTTCTCTACGGTCTGCACAAAGGTACTGGCTTCAATCAGAAACCGCACCAGCGCTGAGCCGATAAATCCCGCTCCGCCGGTGATCAAAAACTGTTTCACCGCCATACTCCTCGCGTATCCACAATCCAGCGTTGCGTTACCTGCGCGGGATCGACCGCGCGAAACTGGCTGTGGTCCACCAGCATCACTAACACATCTGCCTGCGCCAGCGCCTGCTCGCGCGTGACCAGCTCAGCGTTATCGCCGAGCGCGGCGGGCAGCGCAGCGATATGCGGCTCTACCACCCAGCTCTGGCCGCGATGCCACTCGGCGATCATCTGCGCCACCTGCATGGCCGGGCTTTCACGCAGATCGTCGATGTCAGGTTTAAAGGCGAGGCCGAAACAGGCGATAACGATCTCATCGGCGCGCTTGCCGCTCTGGGTCAGGCAGTCGGCCAGCGCCGTTTTAACCTGATTGAGCACCCAGTGCGGCTTGCTGTCGTTTACTTCACGCGCGGTGCGGATCAGGCGCGCCAGCGACGGATTCTGCGCCACGATAAACCAGGGATCGACCGCAATACAGTGTCCGCCGACGCCGGGTCCCGGCTGTAAAATATTGACGCGCGGATGACGGTTCGCCAGCGCGATCAGTTCCCAGACGTTAATCCCCTGATCGGCGCAAATCAGCGAAAGCTCATTGGCGAAGGCGATATTCACGTCGCGAAAACTGTTCTCTGTCAGCTTGCACAGCTCCGCCGTGCGCGCGTTGGTCTCCACGCATTCGCCCTGAAGGAAGAGACGGTAGAGCGCGCTGGCCTGCGCTGAACAGGCGGGCGTCATGCCGCCGATAACGCGATCGTTATGAATCAGTTCCTGCATGATCTTACCCGGCAGCACGCGTTCCGGGCAGTAGGCGATAAAGACATCCGGCGTTCCGCCATGCTGCGGGAAACGCAGATCCGGCCGCGTGACGGCCAGCCATTCCGCCATCTGCTCCGTCGCGCCAACCGGCGACGTCGATTCCAGGATGACCAGATCGCCCTTTTTCAACACCGGCGCGATAGACTCTGCGGCCGCTTTAACAAAGCGCAGATCGGGCTGGTGGTCGGCCATAAAGGGCGTGGGCACCGCAATCAGAAAAGCATCGGCCGCTTCGGGCTGTGTCGTCGCGCGCAAAAATCCCTGCGCTACGGCGTCGTGCACCACTTTATCCAGCGCAGGCTCGACGATGTGGATCGCGCCGCGATTAATGGTCTCTACCGCGTGGGCGTTAATATCCACACCCACGACTTTTTTCTTCTGCGAGGCAAAAACGGCTGCGGTAGGCAGACCAATGTAGCCCAGACCAATAACGGAAATGGTGTCAAAACTCATAGATCAACTCTGTCTTTTAAAGCCTGCAAAATACGCTGGCAGGCGTTGCCGTCGCCGTAAGGATTATGCGCGCGGCTCATGGTTTGCCAGGCGGCCTCGCTGGTCAGCAGCAGGCTGACCTCAGCCACAATTTTTTCTATATCGGTGCCGACCAGCTTCACGGTGCCCGCATCGACCGCTTCAGGCCGTTCAGTGGTATCACGCATCACCAGCACCGGTTTGCCCAGCGAAGGGGCCTCTTCCTGAATGCCGCCGGAGTCGGTCAGGATGAGCCAGGCCCGATTCATTAGCCAGACAAAAGGCAGATACTCCTGCGGCTCGATCAGCACGATATTTTCAATACCGCTGAGAATGCGGTTGACCGGCTCGCTGACGTTCGGATTGAGGTGCACCGGATAGACAATCTGCGCGTCAGGATGCCGACGGGCGATGCGCGCCAGCGCGCTACAGATGCGCTCGAATCCCTCGCCGAAGCTTTCGCGTCGATGCCCCGTAACCAGCACCAGCTTCTTCTCGCTGTCGAGAAACGGATAGTATCCGGCGAGCTGCGCATTCAGGCCGGGATCGGCAATAACCCGGTCGCGCACCCACAGCAGCGCATCAATTACCGTGTTGCCGGTGACGAAAATGCGCGTATCGGGCAGGTTCTCCGCCAGCAGGTTCTGACGCGAGCGCTCTGTCGGCGTAAAGTGCAGCTGAGCGAGATGGCCGGTTAGCCTGCGGTTGCCCTCTTCCGGCCAGGGCGATGTGAGGTCGCCGGTGCGCAGTCCCGCCTCGACGTGGCCGACCGGGATCTGCTGGTAAAAGGCGGCCAGACTGGCGGCCAGCGTCGTGGTGGTGTCGCCATGCACCAGCACCACGTCGGGTTTGAAGTCGAGCAGCACGGTTTTCATACCCTGCAAAATACGGCAGGTAATCTCCGTCAGCCCTTGTTCCGGACGCATCACGTTCAGGTCATAGTCTGGTTGCAGCGCAAACAGACGCAGCACCTGATCGAGCATTTCGCGGTGCTGCGCCGTGACGCACAGGCGTGCGTCGAATGCAGGATCCTGCGCCAGCGCCTGCACCAGCGGCGCCATTTTTATCGCCTCCGGGCGAGTCCCGAATACAGTAAGCACTTTCACGCGATGTCTCTCGCTGATCTGCTGCTGGAGCGCCGCGCCAGCGCGACGCCAGCGCCCGTTAATGCGCCTAACGCGCCCCACATAATCATCATAAACAGACGACGCGGGCTATCGCGCGATACCGGCTCCTCGGGCGTACGCAAATAACGGTAGGTCTGGAAGGTACGGTTCAGCGTTGGCCCGGCATTGAGCGATGTCAGCATCGCCCTGTTCTGATCATAGCTGATATCAAAGGTCGGTCCGGTCGCCTGAAGGGTTTCCAGCTGCGCCCGTAGCTGCGCCTCGCCCAGCAGGAAAAGATCGCTGTCGGCGATAGGTTCACGCGCGTCGCGCGACTGATTTTCATGGATTCCCTGCTGGCTGGCGACCTTCAGCGCCTGTTGCAGACGGTGTTGCTGACGCTGGAAAACCGCGCTGGCGACATCCTCCTGGCGTTTCACCTGCGCCTGAAGCTGCTCGCTGCGCGCCTGCCAGGCGCCTTTCAGCTCACCGTTAAGATGACGGGCGGCGCGCTCGCTGGCGAAGGCAATATACTGGCGCAGCAGGTTATTGGCATCGCTGGCCGTTTCCGCAATCAGCTTTACGCTGTCGCGCGTGTTGCGCGCCGTATCCGCAGGCAAAAACTGGATATTGGCGACCATATCGTCCAGCAGCGCGGCATCGTTATGAGCGTTGCCGGAGCGGCGGCTTTTGTAATAGTCCGTCTGCTGCCAGAAGTCGCGGCGCGTATCCCATGCGCCCAGCTGCATAATAAATTCCTGATAAACGTCGTCCATGATGGTCGGCGAAGGCGTCGCCAGACTGAGCGTATTGCTACGCATATCAAGATTGTTGAGGAATTGCTCCTGCGCATAGTAAGCGCCCAGCATGTTCACCGTGGGGCGATCGGTGATCGCCGTGGTGCTCCAGGCCTGTTTCATCAGCAGCGAAGCGAGCCAGGCGCCCAGCGCGAAGAGCAGCGCAAGGCCGATGATCCAGCGTTTACCGCGCCACAGGGTGCAGCACAGGCCGCGAATATCCAGTTCGTTCTCCACAACCTCAGAGGTCATAACAGGGCAATCCTTATCAGGGTAATTTTTTCTTTACGTCGCCGCGGGTATTCAGGCGACGTTTTATACGTCGAATCAGGCGCGCCACGCGCCAGGCATGCTTCAGACAGTAGCCGTACAGCATAAAAGCCATCAGGAACAGCACCAGCATCACCCATTCCGGGATAAAGGCGAGGTATTCGCCCAGTACGCCGATGCCCGCCAGAATCGCGGCGGCGACGGTGATCAAGACGAAGGCCTGACGCGAGGTGAAACCGGCACGCATAATGAGATGATGAATATGCTGACGATCGGCGGAGAAGGGACTCATGCCTTTGCGCAGGCGGCGATACATAATCGCCACCATGTCCATCAGCGGAATAGCAATCAGCCACAGCGCGGTAACGGGCGTGATCGGGTGGCTTAAGCCCTGCGTGGTTTCCAGCAGAATCCAGATAATGGTGAAACCAATCATGGTGCTGCCCGCGTCGCCCATAAACACCTTATAGCGGCGACCGAGAAAGCCCAGATTCAACAGGATATAAGGGATGGTGGCGGCAATCATGGCGAAACACCACATGGCGAGGCTGAACTGACCGTCGAAGCAGAGAATAATGCCCATCGCGGCAAAGGTAACGGAAGAGAGACCGCCCAGCAGGCCGTCGATGCCGTCGACCATATTAAAGGCGTTAATCGCCGCCCAGACGGCAAACAGCGTCAGCACGTAGCCGAAGGGTCCGACAACCAGCTCCACCGGACCGATAATAAAACCGAGACTGAGCAGATAGAGTTTCGCGCCCATCATCATCGCCACGGCAACGGCAGCCTGCACCACGGCGCGGATTTTTACGCTAATGTCAAAACGATCGTCAAGCGCGCCTACCAGCACCAGCAGCCCGGAACAGATCAGGTAAAGCATGGCGTGCGGCAGATAAAAGTGGGTGATCAGAAACATAAAGCAGATGCCGGCATAGACCGAAATGCCACCGACCAGCGGAATGGCGCCGTGATGACGTTTACGGGAATTAGGCGTGTCGACCAGACCTATTTTTTTAGCCGCCTTGCGTGCGAAAAAAAGGAAAACTAAAGAAAATAGAAAAGTAAGGCCCAGCTCAGTACTCATAGTGAGTAAATTCACGTTAAACGCTCTCAGCTAAAATCAGGGACAGGATAAACAAACTGCGTGTTTTTGCCTTTCATCCCGAGTCCGAATTCTGCTTCCGCCAACGCACAACGGGTTATATTTTGCGCGCTGACGCCACAGTCATTATAAATGCTCCTGCCAGCGGTAATCCTAATGCGCACAAATAAAAAACGCCACGCTAAGACGTGGCGTTAGGGCAATTTCCTGGTCATTTTGGCTAAAAAAGTCGGTTTAGCCGACTCTGCCAGCCAGAACGGGATTACGAGCGCTTCATCATATCGAAGAATTCGTCGTTGGTTTTGGTCATTGCCAGCTTGTTGATGAGGAACTCCATTGCATCAATTTCGCCCATCGGGTGAATGATTTTGCGCAGGATCCACATCTTTTGCAGCTCTTCCTGAGAGGTGAGCAGCTCTTCCTTACGCGTACCGGAGCGATTGTAGTCAATCGCCGGGAAGACGCGTTTTTCTGCGATTTTACGCGAGAGGTGCAGCTCCATGTTACCGGTGCCTTTAAACTCTTCGTAAATCACTTCGTCCATTTTCGAACCGGTATCGATCAGCGCGGTCGCGATAATCGTCAGGCTGCCGCCCTCTTCTACGTTACGGGCCGCACCGAAGAAGCGTTTCGGACGATGTAAGGCGTTCGCATCCACACCACCGGTCAGTACCTTGCCGGAAGCCGGTACGACGGTGTTATAGGCGCGCGCCAGACGGGTAATGGAGTCGAGCAGAATAATAACGTCTTTCTTGTGCTCAACCAGACGCTTCGCCTTCTCGATCACCATCTCGGCAACCTGAACGTGGCGGGAAGCCGGTTCATCGAAGGTCGAGGCGATAACTTCGCCTTTAACCAGACGCTGCATCTCGGTCACTTCTTCCGGACGTTCGTCAATCAGCAGCACCATCAGTACGCAGTCTGGATGGTTATAGGCAATGCTCTGCGCGATATTCTGCAACAGCATTGTCTTACCGGCTTTCGGCGGCGCGACAATCAGACCACGCTGACCGCGGCCGATCGGCGATGCCAGATCCAGTACGCGAGCGGTAAGGTCTTCCGTCGAACCATTGCCGCGCTCCATGCGCAAACGGCTGTTCGCGTGCAGCGGCGTCAGGTTTTCGAACAGAATCTTACTACGCGCGTTTTCCGGCTTATCGTAGTTAACCTCGTTAACCTTCAGCAGCGCAAAGTAACGCTCACCCTCTTTCGGCGGACGAATTTTGCCGGAGATGGTGTCACCAGTGCGAAGGTTAAAGCGGCGAATTTGGCTGGGAGAAACGTAGATGTCGTCGGGACCGGCGAGGTAGGAGCTGTCTGCGGAGCGGAGGAAACCAAATCCGTCCTGCAATATCTCCAGTACACCATCACCGAAGATGTCCTCGCCGCTTTTCGCGTGCTGTTTGAGGATGGCGAAAATAATATCCTGTTTGCGCATACGCGCCAGGTTTTCCAGCCCCATATTTTCGCCGAGGGTTATCAGCTCAGAAACCGGCGTATTCTTTAATTCGGTAAGATTCATAGTGATGGGTTCTTAAACTCGGGGTAATTCTCGAAATGTTGGTCGTGAATGGTATGGCGTAATATTCCATGCCTGTTAATGGCGCTTTCAACTCTTCTCGACGATCATCGTCAGGGATGGCGACTGGAAGCGAGAGAGACGGTTGAAATGCAATGCCAAAGTTGGTGCTAACCGTCAGAATTGCTAAACGCTGTATACGGAACGTGCTTCAGGGTTTAACAAAGGAAATCTTAAGATGCAAACTACAAGGTAAGTGCGTAATGCAGTGAAAGTAACTTAGCACGCTAAAATGCGAACGTCCAGCAGTGGAAGCAAATTCACCACTACCGAACGTTCTGTCCCGGTTACGCCAGGTTGGCGTTCAGGAACTCTTTCAGCTGGCTTTTAGACAGCGCGCCGACTTTCGTGGCGGCGACTTCACCGTTTTTAAACAGCAGCAGCGTTGGAATACCGCGAATGCCGTACTTCGGCGCGGTGCCCGGATTGTCATCGATGTTCAGCTTGGCGATCGTGAGCTTACCGTCGTACTCTTCGGCAACTTCGTCAAGAATAGGGGCGATCATTTTGCAAGGACCACACCATTCAGCCCAGAAATCTACCAGCGTGACACCTTCTGCTTTCAGAACGTCTGCATCGAAACTGTCATCGGTGAGGTGAACGATTTTATCGCTGCTCATGTATTACTCCACAAGATTATGCCTGGCGAATTGGCGTAAAGTTTACCAACGAAGGTTGACTTTATTTCATCGGATACGCTTTCGTAAAGCGATAGTAAGCTGATATTCTACCACACTATGAGCAAAACACACTTAACAGAAAAGAAGTTTTCCGACTTCGCCCTGCACCCTCTGGTCGTGGAAGCCCTTGATAAAAAAGGCTTTCATAACTGTACGCCTATTCAGGCGTTAGCTCTGCCTTTTACGCTTTCAGGGCGTGATGTCGCAGGCCAGGCGCAAACCGGTACCGGCAAAACGATGGCGTTTCTGACGTCAACGTTTCATCATCTTCTCTCTCACCCGGCGCAGGAAGGCCGTCAGATCAACCAGCCGCGCGCGTTGATCATGGCTCCGACGCGAGAGCTGGCTGTGCAGATCCACGCTGATGCCGAACCGCTGGCGCAGGCGACCGGTCTGAAACTCGGTCTGGCTTACGGCGGCGACGGTTACGACAAGCAGCTGAAAGTGCTGGCTGACGGCGTCGACATTCTGGTGGGCACCACAGGCCGCCTGATTGATTACGCAAAACAGAATCATGTAAACCTCGGCGCCATTCAGGTCGTGGTGCTCGACGAAGCCGATCGCATGTTCGACCTCGGCTTTATTAAGGATATTCGCTGGTTGTTCCGCCGCATGCCGCCTGCCACGCAGCGTCTGAGCATGTTGTTCTCCGCAACGCTCTCCTGGCGCGTGCGCGAGCTGGCTTTCGAACACATGAACAATGCTGAGTACGTTGAAGTCGAACCAGAGCAGAAAACCGGCCACCGCATCAAAGAAGAGCTGTTCTACCCTTCCAACGAAGAAAAAATGCGCCTGTTGCAGACGCTGCTGGAAGAAGAGTGGCCCGACCGCGCGATCATTTTCGCCAATACCAAGCACCGCTGCGAAGACATCTGGGGCCATCTGGCTGCCGACGGCCATCGCGTTGGCCTGCTGACGGGCGACGTCGCGCAGAAAAAGCGCCTGCGCATTCTGGATGATTTCACCAAAGGCGACGTCGATATCCTGGTTGCGACCGACGTGGCGGCGCGCGGGCTGCATATTCCCGCCGTGACGCACGTCTTCAACTACGACCTGCCTGACGATCGCGAAGATTACGTCCATCGTATCGGCCGTACCGGCCGCGCGGGCGCAAGCGGACATTCGATCAGCCTGGCGTGCGAAGAGTACGCGCTGAATCTGCCGGCGATCGAAGAGTATATCGGTCACAGCATCCCGGTGAGCAAGTACAACAGCGATGCGCTGATGAACGATCTGCCGCCGCCGAAACGTCTGGCGCGCAGCCGCACCGGCAACGGTCCGCGTCGCGGCGGCAATAACGCGAATCGCCGTGGCGCGCCGCGCAACAACAACCGCAAACGTTCAGGTTAATCCACCTATGCTAAGCGCATCGTCACTCTATGCCGCGATCGATCTAGGCTCCAACAGCTTCCATATGTTGGTGGTGCGCGAAGTTTCCGGAAGCATTCAGACCGTTGCGCGTATCAAGCGCAAGGTGCGTCTGGCGGCCGGACTGGATAAAAACAACCAGCTCTCTGCCGAGGCGATGACGCGCGGCTGGGACTGTCTTAAGCTCTTTTCCGAGCAGCTCCAGGACATCCCCACCGAACAGATCCGCGTCGTTGCGACGGCAACGCTGCGTCTTGCCGCCAATGCGGCTGACTTCCTGCTTACCGCGCAGCAGATTCTTGGCTGTCCGGTGAATGTCATCAGCGGCGAAGAAGAGGCCCGCCTGATTTATCAGGGCGTGGCGCACACCACCGGCGGCTCGGATAAGCGGCTGGTGGTCGATATTGGCGGCGGCAGCACTGAGCTGGCGACCGGCGACGGCTCGCACGCTTCCGTGCTATTCAGCCTGTCGATGGGCTGCGTCACCTGGCTTGAGCGCTTTTTCAGCGACCGCCACCTGGCCAGAGAGAACTTTGCCGCCGCTGAGCAGGCCGCCCGCGACATGATTCGTCCCATCGTCGCGCCGCTGCGCGCGCAAGGCTGGGAAGCCTGCGTAGGGGCATCCGGCACCGTCCAGGCGCTACAGGAAATTATGGTGGCGCAAGGGATGGATGAACGCATCACCCTGAGCAAGCTGCAACAGCTTAAACAGCGCGCCATTCAGTGCGGCAAGCTGGAAGAGCTGGAAATTGAAGGGCTAACGCTTGAGCGCGCGCTGGTTTTTCCCAGCGGCCTGTCGATCCTCATCGCCGTGTTTCAGGAGCTGGGCATTGAAAGCATGACGCTGGCGGGCGGCGCGCTGCGCGAAGGCCTGGTCTACGGCATGCTGCATCTGCCGGTCGACCGCGATATTCGCAGCCGCACGCTTCAAAATATACAGCGCCGCTTTTCCATAGATGTGGAGCAGGCCGCGCGCGTTCGCCAGCTGGCTGAAGGCTTTTTTCGCCAGGTCAGCGCCGCATGGAAGCTGGATCAGCACTGTCGGGAGCTACTGCTTAGCGCCTGCGCAATACAGGAAATTGGTCTCAGCGTCGATTTTCGCTATGCGCCGCAGCATGCTGCCTACCTGGTTCGCCACCTCGATCTTCCCGGATTTACGCCTGCGCAAAAGAAGCTGCTGGCCTGCCTGTTGCAGAATCAGAGCGGCAACATCGACCTGGCCATGCTGACGCAGCAGAACGCGCTGCCGCCGCGTCTGGCCGAACGCCTGTGTCGTCTGCTGCGGCTGGCGATTATTTTCTCCAGCCGTCGTCGCGACGACACCCTGCCTGCGGTGCGCCTACAGGCCAGCGACGATGAGCTGCGCCTCTCCCTGCCCTCTGGCTGGCTGGCCGCGCATCCGCTACGCGCCGAACTGCTTGAGCAGGAGAGTCATTATCAGTCCTATGTGCACTGGCCGCTGATTGTTATGTAAAAGAGAAAGGGCCGTCAGCCCTTTTTCGCTTTATCGAGCATCGCCCGCAAGCCAGCCACACGGCTCTGACCGGTTTTCATCCGCTCTTCGGCGCTGACTACCTTGCGCTCCGTTTCCCAGACAACATCGTCCTGCGGCAGCTCCAGCAAAAAGCGGCTCGGCTCCGGCCGCACCAGCTCGCCGTACTGACGGCGTTCCCGGCACAGCGTAAACGTCAGCTCTTTTTGCGCGCGCGTGATGCCAACATAGGCCAGCCGGCGCTCCTCTTCGATGTTGTTTTCGTCGATGCTGCTCTGATGCGGCAGCAGTCCCTCTTCCATGCCGACCAGAAAAACATAGGGAAACTCCAGCCCTTTTGAAGCGTGCAGCGTCATCAGCTGTACCTGATCGAGGTCCTCATCGCTCTCGCCGCGTTCCATCATGTCGCGTAGCGTAAAGCGCGTCACCACCTGCGTCAGCGTCATTGGCTCGTCAATATCGCTGCCCTCCAGCATCTCCGTCATCCACTGAAACAGCGTGTTAACGTTTTTCATGCGCATTTCGGCGGCTTTCGGGCTGCCTGACGTCTCAAACAGCCAGCTCTCGTAGTCGATGCCGCGAATCAAATCGCGCACCGCATTGACCGGCTCGCGATCGACCATCTGCACGATCTCATGCAGCCAGTGGGTAAATCGCTGAAGATGCTCCAGACCACGCCCGTTTAGCGTCTGCCCTAACCCTACGTCGAAGCTGGCGTTAAACAGGCTTTTGTTGCGCAGGTTGGCCCATTCCCCCAGCTTTTGCAGCGTGGCCGGACCGATCTCGCGACGCGGCGTGTTAACGATACGCAGAAATGCGCTGTCGTCGTCCGGGTTGGTCAGCACGCGCAAATAGGCCAGCAAATCCTTGATCTCCGGGCGCGAGAAAAACGACGTGCCGCCGGAGATGCGATAGGGAATGCGATTCTGCATCAGCAGCTTTTCAAACACCCGCGACTGATGATTGCCGCGATAGAGAATGGCGTAGTCTTTATACTGGGTTTTGTTGATAAAGTGATGAGCAATCAGCTCACCTGCGACCCGCTCCGCCTCATGCTCTTCATGACTAGCGGTAACGACTTTTAGCTCGCTGCCCAGACCCAGCTCGGAGAATAGCCGCTTCTCAAAAACGTGCGGGTTATTGGCAATCAGGATGTTTGCCGCTTTCAGAATGCGCTGCGACGAGCGGTAGTTCTGCTCCAGCTTGATCACTTCCAGCGCCGGGAAATCCTCTTTCAGCAGCACCAGATTTTGCGGCCGCGCGCCGCGCCAGGAGTAGATAGACTGATCGTCGTCGCCAACCACGGTAAAACGCGCGCGCGCGCCCACCAGCAGTTTTACCAGCTCATACTGGCTGGTGTTGGTGTCCTGATATTCATCCACCAGCAGATAGCGGATACGCTGCTGCCAGCGTTCACGCACCTCTTCGTTGCGCTGTAGCAGCAGGGTCGGCAGCAGGATCAGATCGTCGAAGTCGAGCACGTTGCAGGACTTCAGGTGCTGATCGTACAGGCTGTAGCAGTGGGCGAAGATATTATCGCGTTCGCTGCGCGCCAGCGCGGCGGCGCGCGGCGGATCCACCAGGTCGTTCTTCCAGTTGGAAATAGTGGCAATAAGCTGCTGCAACAGCGTCTTATCCTCTTCCAGCCACGGCTGCGTTAAATCCTTCAGCAGCGCCAGCTGGTCGGTATCGTCGAACAACGAGAAATTCGACTTCATGTTCAGCGCGGCATACTCGCGCTTGATGATCTCCAGCCCCAGCGTATGGAAGGTCGAAATCATCAGGCCGCGCGCCTCTTTTTTGCCGAGGGTCTGCGCCACGCGCTCTTTCATCTCGCGCGACGCCTTATTGGTAAAAGTGACCGCCGCGATATGGCGCGCCTGATAGCCGCACTCGCGGATCAGGTGGGCGATTTTATTGGTGATGACGCGGGTTTTGCCCGATCCCGCCCCGGCCAGCACCAGACAGGGACCCGTGACAAACTCGACGGCACGTTGTTGGCTGGGGTTTAAACGCATAGTAAAAAATCGCTCAGTAAAAAGAGAAGGGGATGAAATAATGGGCCGCCAGTATACACAATCGGAAGACTATCATGGCGAAAACCGCGGCGGCTTTACACATCCTGGTGAAAGAAGAGGCGCAGGCTAAAGAACTACTGGCGAAGCTGGAAAAAGGAGCCAGCTTTCAGCAGCTGGCGAAGAAACATTCGACCTGCCCTTCAGGGCGCAACGGCGGAGATTTAGGCGAGTTTCGTCAGGGCCAGATGGTGCCGGCCTTTGACAAAGCGGTCTTCACCTGTCCGCTGCTCAAACCCTTTGGGCCGGTGAAAACCGCGTTTGGCTACCACATCATTAAAGTGCTCTACCGCAACTGATTACTTCTTCTCTTTCATTTGCTGTAGCACGTTGCTGCACTGATTATCATCATTATCGCTTGGGCTGATCAGCGCCAGCAGCGCGGCGGCGGGCGCCACCACCGCGCCGAGCGCTACCGCCGCCGCGCCGCGCGCGAGGAGCGGTCCGGCCTTCACGCCTGCGTCCGGATTTTTGAAGGTGCCGCGCACATAGAGCGGCGAGCGCAGCGTGACGATACGCACGCCTTTGCTTTCCGGATTGATCGAGAGATCGAGGCGCTCGCTGGCAAAATTAGCGTTGCCTGTCACGTTAATGACGGCATTTTCGGTATCGAAGACAAACAGGTTTGGCGTTGCCAGACCGTTTTGCAGCTTCACATCGGTGGCGGCGCAGTTGATGCGCACTTCGTCGTCGCCAAACAGCTTGCCGACCACGTAGTTGCCGACGTTAAGCCCGGCGATTTCCATCAGGCTGCGGCTGATTAAGCCATTGTTCATTAATAGCTTGAGCTGGCCGTTGCTGGTGGCGAGCAGATCCGCCACCGAGTTGCCGGTGCCGGTAAAGCTGGCATCGCCATTCAGCTGGCCCAGGCTGCGCTGCATCGCTTCGACATCAGGGAATAGCTGACGCAGATGCAGTCGACGCGCGTGAATATCCGCGCGGCCGCGCATGGGCGACCTGTCGCCTTCGAGACGAATAGTGCTGTTCAGCGAGCCGCCCGCGATGCCGAAGCGCAGGGGGTCGAGCAGCAGATCGCCATTTTTTAGCTGTAAATGGGTATAAAGATCGCTTAACGGCAGCGAACTGCCGTGTTCAATACGCTTCCCGCTGAACGTCACATCAGCGTCCATCACGTCCCAGCTTTTGGTATCAAATTTGTCATGGGGCAGCACGCGATCGGCAGGCTGAGCTGATTTCTCGCCGCGCTTCGCCTTCGCCTGTTCAGTTTTGGCGCTGCCTTTACCTGAGTCGACGCCGATTAAAGGTCCCAGATCCGCCATACGCAGCTGTTTCGAACTCAGCTCGCCGACCAGCGTCGGACGCGGTTTCCCCTGGGTATAGGTGAGCGAGCCGTGAATATCGCTGTCGCCGATATGGCCGTTGAAGTTTTCATAACGGTATTCCGGCCCTTTCTTCCCGGCGAAGCGGGCAATCAGGTGGCCGTCGGTTTCATACGGCGGGGTATCAGGCAACAGCACGCCGGTCAGGCCATAAAGATTCGCCAGCGTATCTCCGGAGAAACGCAGCCGCACATCCAGCCCCCCCAGGTTCATCGGATCCTGAATACCGCCGGTGACCTGCACGCGCGTCGTGCCGTTACGCACGTCGGCCTGCACCGGGAACGGCGTCGTTTTGCTGCGCAGCGACAGCATACCGCCAGTCTTACCTTCCCCTTCCAGACGTTCATTATTGTAGGTGCCGCGCGCCTGCCAGCCGAAAACAAAGTCGCCTGCTCCCTTCTGCGCGTCATTTCCTCCTGCAATCTGCGCATAGGGCACCGGTTTGCCAAGCGGATTAATTTTTACCGTGACGTCGGCATTGTTGACCGCATCGCGGTAGCGCACCTGCCCCTGGTCGAACAGGATGTTATCAAGGCGGAATGACCAGGCAGAAGGAGGGGCATCAGGATTAGGGTTTTCGCTGTTGGCGAGGTTGAAGGTCCAGTTGTTCTTTTTATCGGCTGTCTGAATCAGCCGCGCGTCGGGCTGCTGGAGCTTGATCCACGGAATGTAGACCTCTTTGTGCAGCAGCGCCAGCGGCGCAAGGGTTGCGTCGACGCGCTCCAGATGCACCATTGTCACTTCCGCCATCTCCGGCGGATTGCCTAACATAATGTCCTGAGCGTGAACGTGCGGCCAGGGTATCCAGCTACGCCAGCCCGGCTCATCCCGATTGCGCTCCCAGGCAACGCCTAAATCGCCGCGAATGGCGAACTGGCGATTCAGTTCCGTCGAGACTTTCTGGTTGATGGTTGGCTTCAGGCGATTCCAGTCAAAGGTCGCAATAACCACGACAACCACCACAACCAGCAACAAAAAAATCCCTGCCACCCAGCTAACAATTTTTCCCGTACGCGACATCTCGCTTCCTCCTTGCCTCTTCACCGTCTTAGTTAAAGATAGTCGAGACGTGGTGGAAGAACATCAGGCAAGCTGAAGCGGCAGATGATTAAGTTGTGAAAAAGGGACCGGGCGCGAAAAAAAGTATCCCTGGGCGGCCATTGCGGGAGAACAGCATACCTGTCGCCACTCCTCTTCCGTCTCGACGCCCTCCACGATGACGCCGTTGCAATAGCGGTTGATCAACGCCAGCAGCATAGAGAACAGCGCTTCGCCCTCTGCGGTTTTACGCAGCAGAATAAAGAGTTCGCGCGACAGTTTGATGTAGTCATACTTTAATTCGGTCAGCGCCGAGAAGTTCGCCATGCCGGAGCCGAAATCATCCAGCCACAGCGGTCCCAGCTCGGGCATCTGCGCAATCATCTCTTCCTGCGGCAGCGCATGATGCTCCGTCAGTTCGAAACGCACCCAGGGCAGCTCGGTGATTAGCTGGCGAATCGGCGGATATTGCTGGATCGCCATCAGCGTCGGCCCATCAATATTGACCGATGCCACCACGTTATTGGTGCAAAAGAAGTGTTGCCACTCTTTCAGGAGTCCAAGCTGCTCCTGAACAACATGCAGACGCTGATGAATCTCCAGCGCTTCAAAATAGGACTCCGGCGATAATCGCTTCTTCGGCGCAGACGGATGCGCCACTGCGGTCAGGATTTCAATTGCCAGCAACCGGCCCGATACCTGATATATCGGCTGGAAAGTGTAGAATCGTTGGCATTGCTGCCAGAAGAGACGCGCTTCCTGTTTTGGGTTGATGTCCGTTGAAGAAGGTAGCCGATGACTAATATTCTTCATCATCATGGTTTTTTCCTGGTTGTTGGCGAGTGCCATGTGGCAGCTCAGCGGCAAGTATCGGCTATCCCCGCGATAACTTTATTCACATGCTGGTCACATAAGACTACAGAGTGTACCAATCAAGCCAGGACGCAATCGTGAAAAAAAGCCTGCGTTTGGCCGCTAAATCGCCGCTAAGAAAGGCCTTTTTTTACTTAAGTGGAATTAAAACGGCGTTTTAAAAACCATTGACGTCTGCCATACCAGACGCGAGACTAAAGCACTATTTCTCTACAGGCCAAATACCATGACGCATAAAAAAATAGCCATTATCGGCGAGTGCATGATTGAGCTGTCCGAAAAGGGTGAGAACATCAAACGCGGCTTTGGCGGCGATACGCTGAATACGGCGGTTTACCTGGCGCGCCAGGTCGATGAGGCGCAGCTCAGCGTTGATTACGTCACGGCGCTGGGCATTGACTCCTTTAGCGACCAGATGATCGCTGCATGGCAGCAGGAAAAGGTAAATACCCGATTAATTCAACGGCTGGAAAACAAAATGCCCGGCCTGTACGTCATTGAAACCGATGATAAAGGCGAGCGCACCTTCTGGTACTGGCGCAGCGATGCCGCCGCGCGCTACTGGCTTGATGGCCCGCAGTCTGCCGCCATCGTCAGCGAGCTGGAGAACTATGACTATCTCTACCTGAGCGGCATTTCGCTGGCCATCCTGCCTGCGGAGAGTCGTGAGAAGCTGATGCTGCTGCTGGATCGCTGCCGCGCCAACGGCGGCCAGGTCATTTTCGATAATAATTACCGCCCGCGCCTGTGGGCTGACCAGGCCAGCGCCCGGCAGGCCTACCGCGCGATGCTACAGCGCACCGACATCGCCTTTCTGACGCTGGACGATGAACATCTGCTGTGGGGCGAATATCCGGTAAGCGCCGTTATTGAGCGCACGCGCGAAGCCGGCGCCAGCGAAATCGTTATCAAACGCGGCGCAGAATCCTGTCTGGTCGCGCTCGGCGACGATGCGCTGATTGAGGTCCCCGCCGTGCGTCTCGATCCAGCGCGCGTAATTGATACCACCGCCGCAGGCGACTCGTTCAGCGCGGGGTATTTGTCACAGCGTCTGACCGGCGGGTCGGCGGAGGCATCGGCCGAACGCGGCCATTTGACCGCCAGCACGGTGATTCAGCATCGCGGCGCGATTATTCCGTCTGAGGCGATGCCAGAGTAATAACAAGCCTCGCTTATGCGAGGCTTGTTCATTTCATTTCGCAAAAGACAAAATTAACGCGCATCTCATTTGCGTTAACGCACGATATTTTTCGGCGTATTTTTGTTAAAAGCCAATTAACCATCGGCGCTAATTTTAATTCTGCTAACACGCCTTATTTCAGGCCTGCAACCCGCCTCACTACCGCCTTCCAGGCATAGTCTGAATCCTTCTCCGCGACCTGTTTTCGGATGGACGACCGCGCTAAAAAAGACCATCTTTTCCTCAATAACAGCAGGACGCTGTTTATCCGGCCGCGATAAAACAACGACAATACTTTTCGCATCAGGACAGTTTTATGCACACAGACATTATCACTATCTGGCCAAACGGCGACGCGCCCGGCGCAAGCGATTCGCGCGCGCAGCCGCAAATTGTCGATCTGGCAAAAGAGTATGAGCCTTATGACCGTGCCGCGACCGGCGTGCGCTGCCCGGAAATCGCGCTCTGGTATCCCGAAGAGTCCAACGGCATTACGCTGCTGGTCGCGCCGGGCGGCGGCTATCAGCGCGTGCTGATCGACCGTGAAGGCAGCGCGCTGGCGACATTTTTTACCGCTATGGGCTACACGCTGGCGGTGATGACCTATCGCCTGCCCTACGACGGCCATCATGAAGGTCCCGACGCGCCGCTGGCCGATGCGCAGCGTGCGGTGCGCGTACTGCGCGAACGAGCGCAGCGCGGCCTGAACGGCAAATATATCGTCATGACCGGCTTCTCGGCAGGCGGACACGTCGCAGCCAGCCTGGGAACGCGCTACGCAGAGAAAATCTATCCGGTGCAGGATAGCGCGGATACCTTTTCGCCGCGCCCGGACGCCATGGTGCTGGTCTATCCGGTAATCAGCATGCGTGACGGCATTACGCATGAAAGTTCGCGCACGCGCCTGCTGGGCGCCTGGCCCGACCAAAAAACAATCGATGCGTATTCGCTGGAAACGCGCGTGCACGCGCAAACGCCGCCCACGCTGCTGATCCACGCGGCGGATGATGAAACGGTATCGGTGAATAACAGCATGGCGTTTTTCAGCGCGCTGCGCGAACACAACGTCCCCGCCGAGCTGCATTTCTACCAGAAAGGCGGCCACGGATTCGGCATCCGTGGCGTAGCGGATTTGCCCCTTGCCAGCTGGCCGATGCTGGTGACCGAGTGGCTCAGGGCAAAAACCTGAGGATTAGGTGGAAGGCGGCGCGCTGTCGCTGGCGCTGCTCTCCTGTGGCGCCGCGTCGCTGCTCGCTGGCGGAGCCATGACCTTATCCCAGATAGCCTGTAAGTTTTTCACGTTGGTTTCCGCTTCGCCTTCCGGCTGCATCAGCACCATCGTCAGCTCCTGCGACAGCTGCTGACGCAGCTCCTGATTCAGTTGCTCGCGCGTCAGGCCGCCAAGAAACGCCTGACGCAGCTTCTGATACTGCTCAGGCGCGATGTCCACTACCGCGTTCTGCTGCGAACGCAGGCGCTGACTCATCAGCACATCGGTATCGGTGCGCGCATAGGTGGCGAACAGCTTATTCAGCTCCAGCAGCTTTTGCGCCATCAGCGCGTCAAACTCTTCCTGCGGCAAACCCTTATCCCGCACCACGGCCAGCTCGCGCGCCACCATATTCAGGCCCGACTCAAGCGCGTCGTTGCGCGTATCCAGATTGATAGAGCACTGGGCGCGCTGATAGAGCACGCGGCAGTCGAAGCCGACCTGTAAGTTCTGCGCTTTGCTGTCGCCCAGCGTGCGTTGCAGATGCCAGAACAGCGCCTCGCGGGCCAGATCGCTCTGCCAGTAACGTTGCAGGTTCTGCGAATCCCGTATCGGCTGCCAGGCCGAATCCCATACCAGCGCCAGCCGATCCTGATTCATCGCGCCGTTGACCAGATTAATTGGCTGGTGCGGCAGCGGCGACAGCGTCGGCAGCGGCGCAGGACTGCTGCGTTTGCCTTTCAGAGAGGAGAAGGCTTTATTAATCTGCTCCGCCAGGCTGCGGCTCTCTACGTTGCCCACCACATAAAGCGTCATGGCGTCTGGCGTATACCACTGCTGATAAAAGTCGTTCAGCGCTGCGAGATCGACCGGCGCGCGCGGCTGGTCAGCCGGGTCGTGCGCCAGCAGAGTTGAGCCTTTCAGGCGATAGCGCCACCAGACATCCTGCGTACTGGCGGGCCAGGTGGCGGTCGGATCGGAAGCGGAGAGCGCCGTGCTCACCACCTCTTCATTGATAGTCATCTTGCCCGCGGTCGCGGCCAGCCAGTTAAGCGCCTCTTTCAGCAGCTCTGGACGGTTGTTAGGCAGGCTAAGGTTATACTGGGTGTAGTCATAGGAGACGATCGCGGGCGGCAGCGGACGTTGCGGATCCATGGCCTGTTGCCATAGCGCGCGCTGCTGGTTGGTGTCGAGAGCGGCGTTGTGCACCATTGCCAGACGCGGCAGAAGATGACTAAATCCGCTCTGCTGAGTGGTCTCTACCAGCGAACCGGTATTAACCACCATGCGCAGTTCAATGCGATCGCTGGGGCGCTGCGGCGTAGTCAGCAGCTGCCAGCTTAATCCGTTATCCAGTTTCCCTTCCTGCCAGGCTGGATCGGGTTGCAGCGTTTCGGCACAGACGCCAAAACTGGCGGCCATCCATACTACCCCCCCAACCAAAAGCCGAATTCTGGTGCCCTGCATGTGAACCTCTAATCAAAAAGTCGTAATCACCGGCACGTTTCGCCGTTGTCATTCGCGGTTCGTTTTTCGTTTTAGCCGCGTCGTTTTTCGACAACAGAGTCTTTGACCACGGGAAGGCCAGGATGTCGCGCAACAAAGTGAAAAACCATGAAAAAAATAAGTGGGGTTTATTATGCAAATGCCCGCTGTCAGGGCAAGCGACAGCGGGCATTTGTGGGGATTTAACTGTAAAGCTGCCCTTATGCAGAGGTTTCCGGCAGTTTTTTCGCCTTCGCGTCGCCGGAAAGCGTCGATTTCAGCTGACGTTCATCCAGCTGGCCGACCCATTTCGCCACTACCACTGTCGCCACGCCGTTGCCGATCAGGTTAGTAAGCGCACGCGCTTCGGACATAAAGCGGTCGATACCCAGAATCAGCGCCAGACCGGCAACCGGCAGATGGCCCACCGCCGACAGCGTCGCCGCCAGCACGATAAAGCCGCTGCCGGTTACGCCCGCCGCCCCTTTCGAGGAGAGCAGCAGCACCACCAGCAGGGTGATCTGATGGAACACATCCATATGCGCATTGGTGGCCTGGGCGATAAATACCGCCGCCATGGTCAGATAGATAGAGGTGCCGTCGAGGTTAAAGGAGTAGCCGGTGGGGATAACCAGACCGACAACCGACTTCTTACAGCCCAGCTTCTCCATCTTATCCAGCATACGCGGCAGCGCGGATTCGGAAGATGAGGTGCCGAGCACGATCAGCAGCTCCTCTTTGATATAGGCGACGAAACGGAAGATATTGAAGCCGGCTATGCGCGCGATAATCCCCAGCACTATCACCACAAACAGCACGCAGGTAATGTAGAAGCAGGCGATGAGCTGGCCGAGCTGCACCAGCGAGCCGACGCCATATTTACCTATGGTGAAAGCCATCGCGCCAAAGGCCCCAATAGGCGCAAGACGCATAATCATATTGATAATGCCGAAGATGACTTTCGAAAAGCTCTCGATCACGTTAAAAATCAGCGTGCCGGTATTGCCAAGACGATGCAGCGCAAAGCCGAACAGGATAGCGAACAGCAGCACCTGCAAAATATTGCCGCTGGCGAACGCCCCGATCACGCTGCCCGGAATGACGTCAAGCAGGAAGGCGATAACGCCCTGCTGTTCCGCCTGCTGGGCATAGACGGCGACCGCCTTCGCATCCAGCGTTGCCGGATCGACATTCATGCCTGCGCCCGGTTGCAGCACGTTGACCACCACCAGGCCGATAATCAGCGCGATGGTGCTGACGATTTCAAAATAGAGCAGCGCAACCGCACCGGTGCGCCCCACTGCTTTCATGCTCTCCATGCCGGCAATCCCGGTCACGACCGTACAGAAAATCACGGGCGCGATGATCATCTTGATCAGTTTGACGAAGCCATCCCCTAACGGCTTCATTTGTGTGCCGAGTTCTGGATAGAAATGGCCTAACAGGACGCCGACGCCGATGGCTAACAGCACCTGGAAATAGAGGCTTTTGAATAGTGAGGTTTTCATAACAGGTGTCCACTACAACAGGGTTGTGAGGTTGTCGTTTTAATATATCCCTCAGCGCGACGAGCCTGTCGCTGGGGGTTGGCAAAAAATAACACCCTGTTAACTGGATTCATACAGGCTTACAAAGCCTGAGGGATTTCTACAAACGCAACTATGAACTGAAACGCTTCAGCTACGACTTTTGTAATTAAAAAACGCAGGAAATCAAAGGATCAGCGGCTTTCATTATCCCCGGAGAGCCGGGGCAGCCAGAGTTGGGTAAAACGTTCCAGCGGCAGCGCCTCGGCGTAAAGATAGCCCTGCCCGATATGAATACCGCGCGCCAGCAGCCAGTCGCGCTGCTCTGGCGTTTCCACCCCTTCGGCGATGACGTCGAGATGGATAATCTCGGCAATCGCCGCCACGATGCGCACCATGGTGTCGTCATCCGGCAGAGCGGCGACAAAGCTGCGGTCCATTTTCAGCTTATTTACCGGCAGCGATTTAAACTGATGCAGATAGTTGAGATTGGAGTAGCCCATGCCGAAATCATCCAGCGCGACCGCGACGCCAGCCGACTGAAGCGAACGAAGCAGCGCCATCGCGACTTCGGCATCGCCGATTTGCGCCGTTTCCGTAATTTCCAGCACAAAACTGCCGGGCGCAATATGGTGACGTTCAAGCAGCCCCTGCAAATGGCTCACCATGCTGGCATCGCGCAGCTGCACTGCGGAGATATTGACGCTGAGCGGAAGAGTAATGCCGCGCTTCTGCCAGCCGGCAAGAATGCGGCACGCCTCTTCAAACACCCAGCGTCCGATAGCGCCAATTACGCCGATCTCTTCCGCGCTGGCGATAAATTCTTCCGTCAGACCGTAGCTGCCATCGGGCATCCGCATACGCAGCAGCGCTTCCGCCCCGGCCAGTTCGCCGGTCTGCATATTGATCTGCGGCTGAAGGAAGAGTCGGAACTGCTCATCCTGTAACCCCTGCAAAATGTCATGCTCCTGCGTCAGACGCTTTTGCGCGCGCTCGGTCAGCGCCGCGTCGAAAAACAGGATCTGGTTTTTGCCTAAATGACGCGCCGACATCATCGCCGAGGTGGCCCGATCGAGCTGTTCGTTCGCCGAGAGACGCTCTTCATCATAAAGCGCCAGACCAATGCTGGCGTTAGGACGCAGCTGTAGCTGATGCAGGGTCACCGGCTGGTTAAGGCGGATCATCAGACTGCGCGCCAGGCGCATCGCCCTGAATGGCGTGCTGGCGCGCTTCATCAGCAGCGCAAAGTCGCTCGCGCTGGTCTGCGCCAGCAGCGTGTGGTCGTCGATAGTACCGCGAATTTTCTCCACCAGCGTCAGCATCAGGATGTCGCGCTGCTCGTCGCTCAGCACTCCATTGGCTTCCTGTAGCGTCTCAATGCGGATCACCATCAGGCCGAATCCTTTGCTGTGGCTGCGGATGTGCTGATCCAGCAGCGCCAGAAACAGCGCGCGGTTGGGCAGATCGGTCACGGCATAGTGCGTGGTCAGGCGGCTCATCTCATCATGCACCGACTCCAGCACCTGCTGATTGCGGTTATAGCTGCGGATCAGCATACCGATCTCATCATCGCGGTGGCTGGCGGGCAGCGTCAGCTTATGCGTCAGAATGGCTTGCGGAGGCAGCTCCTGAAGCTCACGCGAGATACGGCGCAGCGGATGCACCATTAGCCGGTTGATGCACCAGCTAATGGCCACCGACAGGATCAGCGCCAGCAGCAGATAGGTGATCACCATGGTAGACACGGTGCTAAGGATAAACTGGTAAACGCGCGTTGAGTTGGCCTGCAACACCAGATAGGCGAGCGGCTTGGGCGATCCGCTGCTTTCCACCGAATAGAGCGGCAGCGTAATTTGTACCGGCAGCTCGAACACGCGGGCAATCAGGCGCGGAATGGGCTTTTCGTTTTCAAAACTGGCATGAAGCGCCTGAAAGGCGTTAGGCAGGACGACATCGGCGCGCGACAGCACGCCTGCGGGCTTCAGGGTTTGCAAAATACGTTCGGCCTGGGCGATATCGGCTTTGAGTACCGCCTCAGAGAGCGGCTGGCGCACGGTATGCGCGATATTCTCCATCTGCTGGGCGTAGTCTATCCTGCGCTGCTGCACAAAATGAAACAGTTGAATAACGATAAAGACAGAGATGGTAACCAGCGCCACCGCTGATACCGTCGCCATTTGCTTTATCGTAAGTGAACGACTGACGCGCAAAATCTTCTCCAGGCTTAAAAGCACAGTTATCAGACAGGGCAATGCGCAGCAAGTATATCCTGAAACTGGCTTTTTTTACTGCCTGCTGAAGTCTGAGTTTTGCGCGCCCCGCCTTATTTAAAATCCGCGTAGGGAATTAACGGCTGTGGCGGCATATCCAGATCGCCATCCCAGCCTGCGGCGGAGTAGCGTACATAGAGCAGCCCGTGGCTGGGGGTATAATCCTTCGCCTGCTGAATATCCATACCCGCGCCGATAAACCAGTGCGGCGTAATGCGACGTTCAACCACCGCCTGCAAGGTGTAGCCCACGCCGCCCCCGCTGCTGCTGGCCGAAGTCGGATTGCTGGCCAGCGTAAAGCCGGGGTTTACCGGATAGCGCTGTTGCGCGTCGGTTTTCGAGTGCGACCAGGAGACCGACCCCCCCAGATCGAACGACCAGTTTTCGCTGCGCTGCCGCCAGGTCACCGGCACGGAAAATGACAGATACTGCTGTGGGCTGTAGTAGCCGCCCTGCCCGAAGGTGTAATCGCTGAGGTCTTTCTGGTAGTGCCACAGCATCGTGTTCAACCCGACGGTGGCGCGGCGATTATCGGTATTGATCAGCTTGTAGTAGTAACCCGCCATCAGACGCTCGCGGCTGTTATCCGCGACGTTCTTACCCGTGATCTGATGCGCGCTGATGTCGGCCCAGACGCCGTGCGCGCCGCCGCGGTCGAGACTTAACCCGACGCTGCCGCCGGTCGCTACCACGCCGCCCCAGCTTTTGCCGCCGTTGGCGGCCGGATCGCGCGCGCCAGCATAGGCGAGCAGCGAACTGGAGATGGGCCGCCGCGAGGCGGTCAGGGTTACGCCTACGTCCCTGACGTCGGTTTTCCAGCTCAGGCCGCCAACCCAGTTCGTTACCTCAAAACCGAGCGGCGTAGTGCCGATGTCCGCCGACCAGATGTCATTTTGCCAGCCGACGCCGAGCGCGGTGCCCTCATCGCGCTGGGTTGCGTCGCGGCTGCATCCGCCTGAGTTTGCGTCGTCACAGCTACCGAACTGCTCGCTGAAGCTGCCGTTGCTGGTAGAGAAGGTGCCCGCCGACACCTCTACGCGATCGAGGCGCACAAAGCTGCGTCCGTCGGCAAGCGGCGTCTCCGCCTGAAGCATGGTGGTATGCGCGGTAAAGTCCGAGATGCCGCCGGTGCCCTTGTTGCGTGAATAGTCCTGCTCCAGCATCAGCGTAGTGTCCTGCTGGCGATACAGATCCGCGGCGTCGCTGCGAATGCTGCGCTTCAGCCAGTCATCCTGCGTGTTATTGCGCGTTAACCGACTGAGGTTGTCGCTGTCGCCGATACCGCTGGCGGCCATGGCCTGGCGATAATCCGCCAGCGCCGCGTCGGGCTGCTGCTGCATCCGCTCCAGCCGGGCCGCATCACGAAATACCAGCGCTTTGTCCTGAGACGGCGGCTGCGGCGCGGCGCGCTGTTTGAGACCGGCGAACCGCGCGGCGGCCTGGGTGGTGTCGCCCACTGCCTGCCACGCCAGCGCCACGCGACGCTCAGCGTTCAGGCTGGTCTCGGCTGGCGGCAGCGCCTTGAGCGCCGCCTGAGCTTCGCCTTTACGCTTCAACGCCACCAGCGCCTCGATACGACCAAGCGCCGCGTCGCCATTAGCGCTTTCCCGCTCAAGAACCTGCTGATAAGCCTCAAGCGCCTGCTGCGCATCGCCACGAGCCAGCGCCCAGTCGGCCAGCGTCAGATCGCGGCGGCTGGAAGCGGGCTGCTGATGCAGCAGCGCAATCGCCTCGCGCTCCTGCCCTGCTGCACGTAACGCCTCCGCACGCGCAAACAGCTTATCCTGCTCCAGACGCGCGGCCAGTTCGCGCATGTTGCTGCTCCACTGCGCGTCCGGCAGGCGGCGCAGCGCCGCCAGCGCCGCGTCGTCGTCATCTTTGCCGGAAAGGTAGAGCGCCGAAGCATAGAGCGCGGTGGCATCCTGCGGGCGTTGTCGCAGCAAGGCGTCAATCACCGCATCGGCCTGCTGTGCCGCGCCGCCGCTACGCAGCGCGCCGGCCAGGCGGTAGTGAAGCCAGACATCGTCAGGGGAGAGCGCGAGCGCCTGACGGTATTTTTCCGCCGCCTCTGACCAGCGGTTCTGCTGCGCCAGCGCATCCGCCTCGGCGCGCAGGCTGTCGCTGCGCAGCGATCGCAGCGTATCAGCCAGCGCACGCTGCTGCGCGGCGGGCAGGCTATTAATAAACTGCATGGCGCGGGCCGGTGACTGCGCCTGATAGAGTCCCGCCAGGCGGCGCACCGCCGTGGTGTTGCTGCTGTCGAGCCGCAGCGCGCGCTGCCAGAGCTGTTCGGCGCTCTGCGCGTTGTTACGCGCCATCGCCACGTCGCCGAGACCGATCAGGGCATAGCTGTCGCTGTTATCCAGCGCCTGGGCAGCGCGGTAGTGGCGTTCGGCGCCGTCGAGGTCGCGCTGCGCCAGCGCTTTGTCGCCGTCGTCAATCGCCTGCCAGTAGCGGCTGGTCTGCAACAGCGACTGCCATTTGCCGATTTGGGTGCTCTGCTGGCCCGCCTGAATCGCACGCTCCAGCCAGAGCACTGCGGCCGCGCGATTACCGGCGCGCGCCTGCGCCTGGCCCATCGCGCCCATCAGATCGGCATCGTTGGGATTCGCTTTCAGCGCGGCGTCCAGCGTCGCGATGGCCTCAGCGCCACCGCCCGCATCCACCAGCGCCAGCCCGCGCATCCGCTCGCGATAGGCGGGATCGGCGAGCAGCGCCTGCTGCTTCGCCAGCGCGTCCAGCCCCTGTTTCTGCGCATCGCCTTCGGTAAAGACGCCTAAATACGCCTTTAGCTGCGCCACGCTGCTGTCGCTGACCGGCTGGTCGTTAATCTGTTGCAGCCAGAGTTCCGCCGCGGGGCCGCGTCCGCCGCTGCTGGCCGCCAGCTGTTTTAGCTGGGCGATAGCCAGAGTCGGCTGCTGGCGATCGAAGGCCATACGCGCAATTTGCAGCTCAACGCCGATATTGCCCGGATAGCGCTGTTCCAGCGCCTGGAGCTGTTGATAAGCAATGTCGTCCTGTCCCGGTATGCGCGCCAGCAGTCGCCAGTATTCCAGCGCGGTGCTGGCGTCAGGAAACACGCCGTTAAACAGGGCGTCGTAGGCGTTTTTGGCTTCCGTCAGGTGGCCGGAGGTGGCAAGCAGGCGCGCCTCTTGCAGCTTCTGTCGTCCATCTTCAGACATCAGCGCCAGACCGACGGCGGATTCGCGCGTCGCGGCCGAATCGGGCGCGACCTTTTTCAACTGCTCCAGCAGCGTCTGCGCACTGGCGACGTCGCCCTGATGCAGCGCCAGGCGCAGGCGCGCCGCCAGCACCTGCGGATTATCAGGATCGATCTTCTCCAGTCGATAGAGCGACTGCTGCACCAGCTCATATTTGTTGGTCGATTCGCCCATGCGGATCTGCGTCAGCAGCCACTCCACCGGCGACACTTCCGGTCCGGCGGCGGGCGCGGCCAGCACCGGCAGCGCGCTTAATACTCCGCTCAGTAGCAGGCTCGCCCGCAGCGCGTAGGGTTTATTCATCTTCATCATCAAGCAAACGGCGGCGCGTGATAATCCGCAGCAGACGCCAGGTCATCAGCGCAAACAGCACCACGACAAACACGGCGCACACCGCCAGCCAGAACGGATGCGTGGCCAGCTGCGCCCACAGACGCTCCCACCACGGCAGATGACCGACATAATAGGTATCCCCGACGCGCAGGCTGTTAACGCCGGACTCGCGGACAATCGCGGCGGAGCCGAAGATCGCCGCGCGCTTGCCGCTGTCGGTTAGCGCATCGTTGAGCAGCTGCCACGCACGCGGGCTGCCGTCGGACAGCAGCGCCACCACGCTGCGCTGATCGTTAAAGGGCGACTGAAAACCAATCACCGCCGCCAGCGGGCCGCGCGACGCAATCGCCGTTGTACTTTCCACCGCGCGATCGCTGTCGTTAAGCTCAGGTACGTCGGAGGCGGTCTGGCGCATCGGTTTGTTCATCCAGCTGGCGGCGGCGTCGGCCAGCGCGCCGATCCGGCGGTCGTCCTGAAGATCTTTGGGGATGTCGCCGATCATCAGCAGATCGGCATCCTGCGCTTTGGCTTTGCTCCAGTCATCGCTGAACTGCACGCGCAGCGCCGGATAGCCGGTTTGCGCGCCAATGTTGCCCAGCGCGTTGAGCAGCGTACCGACCTGCTGCGCGTCAGGTTTCGACTGCACCAGCACCAGCGTTTGCGCCAGGTCGGCATAGCGACTGAACGGGAAGCCCGCGTTAGCCCAGGCGCGCAGCGACGGCATTTCGATATAGTGACGGTAGCCGGAAAAATCGATGCTGGAGTTGTCGTCCACCACCACATGGTGACTGACCGGCGTGACGGTTTCGCAACGTCCGTCAGCCGTCCCGCTGATATAGGTATTAGCGTAATCAAAATCGAAACGCAGCTGATTCACTACGCCCAGGCGCAGCGCCGGAATAGTTATCTGATGGCTGTTATCCTGTAGCCCCTGAACCAGCGGAATGTGCAACAGCTGCTGGCCTGAGGTATTTTTCGGCGGCAGCGGGTAGTCCTGAATAAACTGATTATTGAGGTTTACCGCCAGTCGCGAGCCATCCTGCTGAAAGGGCGCGGTATAGCGATAGCTCAAATCCATATCGATACCGCGCGCGCGCACCAGAAAAAGGTCGGGCGGCAGATTCAGCGTCACACTCACCGGGTTAGGCTGCAACCCGTCAGACTGAAGCTGATTCTCATACTGCCTCAGCTCAGCAAAGGTGGTGCGGCGATCGGTGCGCACCCAGTTCGGCGCGTCATAGGCCCGACGCGGCGCCAGCAGTTTGACGCTATCGACAGTGGAAATGTCGCCGCGCAGCAGCAGCTCGCCCTGCGCAATGCCCTGCACCGCCGTCAGCAGATCCTCATCATTGCGCCCTAAAATCAGCAGCATTTTTTCGTAAGGATTGTCGGGCTGGCTGACGATCTCCACCGTGGGCTTGCTCACCGGCGGCAGATCCCGCAAAAAATCGGGGCGCGCGTCATTGGTGGCGAACACGATGGCGTGCTGTTGCGTCGGCAGCTGGTTATAGAGCACCGGGAAATTCTGACCGCGCCAGCCGGCTTTACTGCCGAACCAGGAGGCGAGTATTGCGGCCGCGCGCTGCTGCGTCACGTCCGGCTGTGCGGCAAAGACAACAGGCAGCGTCAGCGGGCGGGTGTCGCGCGCGTCGAAGAACGGCTCCGGAAAGTGCGACAGATCGTTTTTTAACGGCAGCTTTTGCAACGTCAGATCGATGCCGCTCTCTTTGCCAATATCGAGCCAGATGGCGCTGTTGGCCGGGTTTTCACACAGGTTAGCGTAATGTCCCACCAGCTCAAAACGCACGCGGTTGAAGTCGCTGATAAAGCGCGGATCGATGGACAGCTGGGTCTGATTCTCTTTACCGAGCTGCTCTGGCGTCACGGTAATCAGCCCAACCAGTTCATCGTTGAGATAAACCTTGAGCTGCGACAGCGTCGGCAGCAGAGCGGGCGAGGGACGATAGCTGAGATTCAGCAGCGCGCGCGTCACCACTTCATCGCTGCGCACGCCGAACTCAATCTGGCCGGTTGGCTGCGTGCCGCGCAGCGTCATGCTGCCTGGCGGCGGCGCAAGCTGGGTAAACGCCAGCTGACTGGCGCGCAGCGGCGCGCCGGGGATCGCCGGCGCAGCCTGAACCGGCACTGTTTCTGCGGCATTTACCGGCGCGCTATCCTCTGCGGCGGCACAGCTCAGCGTTGCGGTGCCCAGCAGCAGTGCAGTAAACCAACCGTTCACTCTTGTTATCGTCATATCATCAACTCAATGCGTTTTTTGAAGCGGGCGTCCGCCCGATGCCTTGCGGCAACAGCGAGGCCAGCCAGCTCACCCCAGCGGTAAGCAGGTTAAACAGCCGACGTAACTGCGGCGGACCATACTCCGCCAGGCGCAGATAACCTTTAAAACCCAGCACCATAATATCGGCGAGGCTCTGCACCGGTTTATCTTCCGGGAAACCGTCCTGCCACAGCGCCCAGGTGTCGGCGCGGGCGAAGGTACACTGGATAAATTCAATATGCTGCTGCGTCGTCAGCTGATGCAGACGAATACCGGCGCGAAGCCCAAAGACGCGCTGCACGCGGCAGGGAAAGCTGAACTCCTGCTGGCCGCGGCGCAGCAGCAACCACACTTTCTCATCTTCTTTCAGGGCATTCGGCTCGCGCAGCTCCACGCCGACGCCGCCGTCAGAATAGTCGCGTAGCGTGCAGGGCAGCATATGGCCATCCTCGCGCGCCAGCGCGGCAGGCATCGCGATCTCGACGCGGTGCGCCTCGCGGATCTGACGCGCCTCGACGGAAACGGCCACCGCGCCGCCGAGGATCACCATGTTGTAAATCACCCAGACCAGACTGACCCAGACCGTCAGCACCTCGTTGGCCGGGCCATAGTTCATACGCCAGAACGCCATCCCTACCCCGGCCAGATTTAGCAGCACCAGGAACATATAGGGCTTGGTGATCACCCAGTCGAGATGCTGGTCTTCCACCAGTCCCCCTTTGGCGGTGACGTTGAACTTGCCTTTATGCGGGTTAAACAGCGCGACAGTTGTCGGCCGGGCGATATACCAGGCCAGCACGGTTTCATACACTTCGCTCCAGAAAGAGTGACGCCAGCGCCCCTGAATACGCGAGTTGGTCAGGCTGGTATGCAGCATATGCGGCAGCACGTAGATCGCGATGGCCAGCGCGGGCGCGTAGATGATGTAGGCGTGGCAGAGCAAAAAGGCCAGCGGCGCCAGCAGGAAGATCAGGCGCGGAATGCCGGAGAGAAAGTGCAGCATGGCGTTGGCGTAGCAGAGGCGCTGCACCCACTTCAGCCCTTTGCCGAATAAGGGGTTATCCAGGCGGAAAATCTGCACCATGCCGCGCGCCCAGCGGATACGCTGGCCGATATGCGCCGACAGGCTTTCCGTCGCCAGCCCCGCCGCCTGTGGAATACGGATATAGGCCGAAGCGTAGCCGCGTCGGTGCAGACGCAGCGAAGTGTGCGCATCTTCGGTAACGGTTTCTACCGCGATGCCGCCGATTTCATCCAGCGCGGTGCGGCGCAGCACGGCGCAGGAGCCGCAAAAGAAGGTGGCGTCCCAGGTATCGTTGCCGTCCTGCACCAGGCCGTAAAACAGCGAGCCTTCATTAGGCGTGCGGCGGAAGCGGCCAAGATTGCGCTCAAAGGGGTCGGGCGAAAAGAAGTGGTGCGGCGTTTGCAGCATCGCCAGTTTGGGATCTTTGATAAACCAGCCGATGGTCATTTGCAGAAAAGCGCGCGTTGGCACATGGTCGCAGTCGAAGATGGCGACAAAATCGCTGCGGCAGCGCGTTTTCAGCGCATGGTTGATATTGCCCGCCTTCGCATGCTCATGCGTCGGGCGCACCACATAGTTGACCCCGACGCTGGCGGCGAACTCGCGAAACTCTTCGCGGCTGCCGTCATCCAGCAGATAGATATTGAGCCGATCTTTCGGCCAGTCGATGCCCATCGCCGCATAGATGGTCGGCTTCACTACGCTGAGCGGCTCGTTGTAGGTCGGCACCAGCAGATCGACGCTCGGCCACTGTTCCAGCGCGTCAGGCATAGAGACAGGCTGGCGATTAAGCGGCCACAGCGTCTGGAAATAGCCCAGCACCAGCACCACCCAGGCGTAGGTTTCCGCCGCAATCAGCAGCAGACCGAACACCAGGCTGAGGGGATCGTCCCAGTTCAGCGTCGAGGTGTAGCGCCACCACAGATAACGGCACGACACGGTCAGCGACAGTACGATCAGCATCATGGTGGGCAAGCGGCCCGGCACGCGTCGCACCAGCATCGCCAGGCTCCAGAGCAGCACCACAAAGATAAACTGCGTCATCAGCCCAAACGGCTGACTGACGCAGAGCAGCGCCAGCAGCGAGGCGAACAGCGCTACTCCGACAAACACCAGCCGACGCGCCAGCGGCGACAGCCTCTGAAGCCGTTGTTCAACGCGCGCGTCAAGGTTGCCGGCCTGAACGCGCGAAGCGAAGCTATCCAGCCACTGATAGCCCCGCTGACGCCAGCGGAACAGCGCCTGAAAACCTTTGAAGCGCTGCCGCTCGCTGCGGCCGCTGTCGTCCAGCGGCAGGATAACCACCAGCCACAGCGTCTGAATCAGGTAACGAAGAATATCCAGCGGGCGCGGACGCTCCGGCGAGATATGGGGATAGAGTCGCCGACGCTGATGAATAATGCGCTGCCAGCCCGGCGTCTCAAAACGCAGCAGCATCCAGCCGAGCGCGCACCAGAGCAGATGCAGGCCGCTGGCGAAGCGAGACGCGCCGTTGTCGCGCGCCAAGGTATAGCGCAGGCGTAGCGCCTGCCAGACCGGCGCCGTCAGCAGCCAACGCAGCGGATTCACGGGCGTTCTCCGTTTAAATGCAGCAGCATCCAGTTAGCCAGCGTGGTGATCTCTTCGCTGGCCAGCGCAAACGGACGGTACTCTCCGATCGGCTGCTTCATCATCAGCGCTTCCGCCAGCGCTTCGTCGCGATGAATAAGCAGCGGAATCAGGTTATTCAGCGAGGCCACCCACAGCTGATGCAGATCCTGCTGCAACCGGCTGTTGGCATTGAACTGGTTGATAAGAAAGCGCGTGTGCGCGGGAAAACGCTGATGATGCAGGCGCAAATGGCAGTTGGCGTCGGGCGTCAATACGCAGAGCAGATGGTCAAGCTGAGCGTGCAGCGCGGCATGCCAGGGCAGCGGGTCCGCCGGCAGATCCACTATCACCCACCGATAGCGGCTTTTCAGATCCGGCAGCGCGTTGAGCAGCGGCGCGGCGATCGCGGCGTCCTGATGCAGTAAACTCAAGCGTTGCTGATGAGACAGCGCGCCATGCGGCAGCAGATCAGGGCCTTGCGGATAGCGCAGCGCGGAGGCTTGCCAGGCTTCGCCGCTGCATAGCGCCTGCATCCAGCCCTTTTCCGGGCGCGCAGGCATATTAAAATGCGCGCCAAGCTGACTGGCCGGAGAGCCGTCAACCAGCAGCACGCTTTCGCCAAGCGTCGCCAGCGCCCAGCCGAGCGCGGCGCTGAGCGAGGTTGCGCCGGTGCCGCCGCGTACGCCCTGAAGCGCGATCAGCGGCATTAGCGCAGACGTCCCGGCTGGTCAGCCGCCGTTTCGCCTAACAGCGGCCAGCGCGCCACAATATTCGCCAGGCGTTCTTCACGCGCAATATCGACATAGCGAAAAGCCTTCAGAGAAAAGGCGTCGCGCAGTGCGCTAATATCATCCTGACGCTCGCCATCAGAGGCGACCAGAGTGTAAGCATTTTCTTTTGTCATTACTTTTCGCCACCGATAAAACAACGTCGGATAAAAGGTGGTTATATTTACGTGAAGGCACAACAATGTTCCCATTGACTCGGCGCGATGATAGATCAATGTGAACCCGCCTGTCATAACGTATTTTTTAAATTTCTCAGGTTGCATCCTGTCCCGTCTATAATAAGCTAGCCTGGACTGAACAAATCGCGAATCCAATATGAAAAATTCCTTTGCGCTGGGGCTGTTGCAGGTTCAGCCTGAATTAACGGCATTGCAAACGCCTGGCTGTTATTGGGTGACCTGTACTCGTCAGGAAGATGCCCGCCTTTTTATTCGTCAGGCGATAGCGCAGCAGCAATCTGTCACGCTGATTAGCGCCGACGCGCCGCCGCGCGAGCTGTTGACGCCCGAACCTGCGGGTGGGCCAGACCGCATCCCGTTGTTTTCTCTTCCTAAAAACAAAGGCAGCCTGCTGCGTCTGGAAAGCGATTTTTCACGTACGCTGAGCCATAAGAGCGGACTGGTGATTTTTAACAGCAGCGCCGCGCAGTGGGACAAACTGGAAGAGGCGGAGCTGACCGCCTGGATAAAGCGCATGCGCCGACTGCTAAATAAAAAACAGCTAACCCTGTTAATAGTGACGTCCGGCGCGACAATAATAAACCTGCGCAATAATCTTCAGCGTTATTTTCGCCAGCTCGATGGGGTGGCACATTTAACTTTTCAACAAGATAGCTGGCAATATCGAATTAACTGGTGGTATGCCGCGGAGCGCCTGCTTGCCGACCGCGCGATTCGTCTTGGCTGCAAAGACGAGCGCTTTTATGGCCTGAATGAAAATGAAAAGCAGGAGCCGCTGAGCCTTAACGATGAGCAACAGTATCTGGCGGATAAAATAGTGCTGGAAGGCGCGCCGCCGCTTTCACGTCAATGGCAGCTCTTTGACGATAATGAACAGGTTTATTTACGTGCGCAGCAGGCCAGCGCCGCCACGGTAATTTTTAGTCTCTCCCGCAGCGACTATATCAGCGAGCTGGCAAAGATGACGCACAGCCTGCGCCGCGCCCGCGGCAACGGTTTAAAAATAGTGGTGCGCGAAATGGGAACGAGCCTGCGCTACAGCGACGAACGACTTTTGCTGGCGTGCGGCGTGACCGCCATTGTCCCGGCCGCCGCCCCTATGTCGCGCTTTCTTACTCTGCTGGAAAGCGTTCAGGGGCAGCTGTTCAACCGCCGCGTGCCGGCGAATTTTGATGCCCTGACCGCCGCGCTTCAGCCCTTGCAGGAGAAGGGCTACCTGCGCCTCGACGCCTTTTGCCAGGCGGTCAAACAGCTGATCGGCAATACGCTGTTGCCTGAGAATGATAAAGGTCTGCTGGTGGCGCTGCGCCCGGTTCCCCAGCTAAAGCCGCAGCAGATCCTGACGCTGTGCAAACCGCGTCGCTTTGGCGATCTGGTAACGGTGCTGGACGATCGCGTCATTCTGTTTCTCTCTTCCTGCCGCTACAACGACCTGAATACGGCGTTGAAGTTCATCTTCTCGCTGCCGCATGATGAGCTGTTCGCCAACCGAATGGTGTGGTTTGAGGACAACCAGATACTGGCGGAAATCAATAACATAAAAAACCTGACGCCTAATGCTATACAGGATCTGACGCCGGAACTTCAGCCGACGCCGTCGCCTGTCGCGCCAGCCGACAGCCGCGAACGCCAGGTTCCCCAGCCCTTCACCTTGTTACCTGAGGGTAAAACGCTATGAACCTGATGGACTGGGTGCAAATCGCGCTACTCGTGTTAGTTATTTTACTGTTTTTAAAGCCATTATACCGCCAGTGGCTGCCGCGCCGCTGGAACGGCATGTTGAATCGCCTGCTGCCCGCGCGTGCGCTCAAATCTGAAGGTCACTGGCAGCGTAAATCCTCGAAAACGGATGCAAATCATTAATGAATAACGATCAACCGACTTCCGCCCACTCTTCCCGTTTGTGGTCTTACTGGCGCGGGCTGGGCGGCTGGAACTATTACTTTTTGCTCAAGTTTGGCCTGCTGTGGTACGGCTACCTTAATTTCCACGCGCTGAGCAATCTGATTTTCCTCGCCTGGCTGCTGTTTCCGCTGCCTTCGCCGCGCCTGCACCGCCTGCGCAACTGGATATCGATCCCCATCGGCTTCGGTCTGTTCTGGCATGACACCTGGCTGCCGGGCCTGGAGAGTATTCTCAGTCAGGGCGATCAGGTCGCTGGATTCTCCGGCGCCTATCTGCTCGACCTGGTAAACCGCTTTATCAACTGGCAGATGATCGGCGCGGCCTTCGTGCTGCTGGTGCTCTATCTGTTTGTATCTCAGTGGATTCGCGTTACGGTGCTGGTCTCCCTGATGCTGATTTGGCTCAACGTGCTGACCATTGCCGGTCCCGCGATGTCGCTGCTGCCGACCAAAGCCGCCACGCCGGAAGTGGTGCTCAATCAGACGCCGGCCGCAGGTCAGGCGCAACCGGCCAGCGCGCCAGACGGGCTTGATCAATCCGCGCCGCCGACCAGCGCGAACCTTACCGCCTGGCTCAATCGCTTTTACGACAGCGAACGCAAACGCGTAACGGTTTTCCCGGACAGTTTGCCTGCGGATTCGCAGCCGTTCGATATTCTGGTCATCAATATCTGCTCGCTGGCCTGGACAGATATGGATGCATCGCAGTTGCGCAGCCATCCGCTATGGCAGCACTTCGATATTGTGCTGAATAACTACAACTCCGCGACCGGCTACAGCGGTCCGGCGGGGATCCGCCTGCTGCGCGCCAGCTGCGGCCAGACGTCGCACAGCGATCTGTATAAACCCGCCGACGCTCGCTGCTATCTGTTCGATAATCTGGCGAAGCTAGGCTTCAAACAGCAGCTGATGATGGACCATACCGGCGTGTTCGGTGACTATCTCAAAGAGCTGCGTGCAGACGGCAATATTCAGGCGCCGCTGATGTCGCAGGCAGGCATTGCGCCGGAGCTGACCTCTTTTGACGGTTCGCCCGTGTTTAACGATGCGCAGCTGATGCAGCGCTGGCTGGACGACCGCAGCAAGAGCAGCGACGCGCGCAGCGCGACCTTCTACAACCTGATCCCGCTGCACGATGGCACGCGCGAGCTGGGCAGCACAAAAACCGCGCCCTGGAAGCCGCGCGCGCAGTTGCTGTTCGATCAGCTGGACGCTTTTCTGACCAACCTTGAGAAGTCAGGCCGCCGCGTGATGGTGCTGGTGGTGCCGGAACATGGCGCGGCATTGCAGGGCGACAAGATGCAGATGTCGGGCCTGCGTGATATTCCCAGCCCTGGGATTACGCATGTGCCGGTTGGGATTAAGTTTGTCGGTATGAAAGCGCCGCATCAGGGCCAGCCGCTGACCATTGATGCGCCGACCAGCCTGCTGGCGATTTCCGAGCTGGTTTCCCGCGTGGTGGATGGCCAGGTGTTCAATGCGCCGAATGTGAATATGTCGGTGCTGGCGGATAAGCTGCCGCAGACGCCGGTAGTGTCGGAGAATGACAACGCGGTGGTGATGATGTATCAGGGCAAGCCCTGGATCCGGCTGAATGGCGGCGACTGGGTCGCCTATCCGCAATAACGGGCTGAACGCCGTCGCGGGCGACGCCCTGCCGGACAGGCGCGGGTCGGTCAGCGCCGAACCGCGCCCGCTGCGGGCGAAATAAAACGCCCGCGGTCAGGCGCGCCACGCCTGTTCAGCATCCCCTGCGCGGCAGGCAAAACCTTGCGCCGGGGGACGACGGCGATCTCCGCCCGCCTGTCCGCGCGGTTTATGCCGCCGTCGCTCGTTAGCGCTTCTCCTGAAGCGCCAGCCACACCAGCAGCTGCAAACTGGCGGAGAAGTAGTTCTGATCCGGCGCCAGCCGATCGCTGATATACCCGGTCTCATTCAGCGTCAAATCACGGATTGCCAGCAATCCGCCGTCGAGATTGTAGGGGGCGTTGCTGTTGCCCAGCACGTCAAACCACGCGGGCGTTGTCAGCCGACCGTAGCGCTGCCAGACGTTCTGAAACGGCACCAGGCGCAGGCTCTGCGGATCGTACCACCAGATATTCAGCGGCACGCGAATCGCATCGTAGCTGAAGCGACTGGAGTAACCCACCGCAGGCGCGACCGAACCGTCCGCATTCAGCGCCACCCAGTCGAGCGGCAGGCCCGTTTTGCCAAAATGCATCGCGCCCAGCAGATCCATCCCGTCGTTGATCAGGGCATTCCAGACCTTAAGATGGCTGTGGGCAGCGAAGGCGCTCCACGCCTCAAAGAGAAAATAAGAGGGGTTAAGCACCACATAGCTGGTTTTGTTGAAGCCCTGCGCCCCCGGCAGCATCACCGTACGGCCTGCGAAAGTAGCGACGTTGTGCTTCACGATGGCGCGCTGGATACGATCCGACGCCTGCTGATAGCTTTGCGACGACCACTTATCCGCGGCGCGCTGCAATGCCCAGGCAATAAGCACGTCGCCGTCAGAGGCGTTGTTCTTGTCCGCCACCGGCTCGCTCGCATCCGGCGTATAACGCCAGTAAAACAGGTCGTTCTGCGTATTCAGCAGATGCTGGCGCGTCCAGCTCCACAGCCGATCGAAAGTCGCGCGATCGTCGTTTGCCACGGCCAGCAGCATGCCGTAACCCTGCCCTTCGGTATGGCTGACGTTGTTGTTGGCGTTATCGACAATTCGACCTTCGGCAGTAAGAAAGCGGCTCTTGAAGGTGCTCCAGCCGTCTGCCGACGCCTGCGCGCTCACCATCATCACCATAAAAAATATCGTCCATCGCAGCCAGGCTGGCTTAATCATCACGTTGCTCCGTTAATATCGATAGTGCAGGGTATGGCCGTCGTTAAGCTCCAGCACCACGGCGACCGCCGCGCCGCCGCCCTGGGCGCGCAGCCAGCCGCTGTACAGACCCGCCAGCACGGCGGCCAGCGCTGACTGCCAGTTCGCTGCTTCCAGCGCGTTATCACCTGCGGGAAGCGCGTAGTGCTTCAGCAGAATAGCCGCGTCCTGCGGTTGCAGCTGCACAAAGCCCCAGTTGAAACGGGCCAGTTGCAGATTGAACTCACGCTCCAGATCCTGCACGGTGCGCGCTTCAGGCAAAGGATAGCGTGCCGCCAGCGAATCGCCCATGCTATGGAGAAAGGCTTCCGCCTCCTCTTTACCCGCATTGGCGATCATTCCTTCAATCATGACGCTGACCAGATCGAACCAGCCGGGCTGATGCGTATGGCTGACGACGTCCGAATGCTCACTCATTAGTTGTCTCCAAACAGATAGCGGAAGTAGAGCTGTGCCGTACTTTCGTTGTAATCACCAAAGGTGTCGTAGCCAAGCTGCCCCCCGATGGTCACCTCTTTATTCACTTTGTAATCCGCCCCGGCGTGCAGGTTATAGCCGATGCCGTTTTTGCTTTCGCCGCTGTAGTAAGCGCTCTTCACCGCGCCGCTCGCCGCCCAGGATTCCAGCTGCGACTGCATAGCGGGATCGTTCGGAAAGTAGGCGCTGCGATCCTGGCTGTAGGACTGATAGCCGACCGAGCCGCCCACCTTCACGCTCAGATCGTCGAACCTGCGCGTGAAATCCAGCGGGAGCGACACCGCCGCATAGTTTTGCGGGCTAAAATAGCCGCCCTGCCCGTAGCTGAAATAGCTGAGATTTTTTGCGAAATCCATCCATGACAGGCTCATGCCGACTTTCAGCTCGCGGTCATCAGCGTGGAAAGGCCGCACGTAAGCGCCCGCCGTGGCGTTCAGGCTGTGGTTGCTCGCCACGTTCTCGCCGAGATAGCTGTATGCGCCGCCGCCAATATAAAAGCCGGCATCGCCGTTGTCATAGCTGAGCAGCGCGTTGCCGCCGTTTTTGGTCACCTCTCCCCAGCGCTTGCCGCTCGACTTATCCTGTACGCCCACGTAGGAGAGCAGGCTGTCGGTCATGGCGCGACGCTCGCCGGTGAGGATCAGCGTCAGGAAGTCGGTCAGCTTCGGCGACCACTGCACGCCGCCCACCAGCGTGCTGATGTCCTGGCCCAGCGGCGTACTGCCGAGGTCGATTTTGTAACTGTCGCCTTTCAGCGCCAGATTCAGTTCAACGCCAGACGCCGTCTGCGAATCGGTTGAGGCGTCCGGCACATCGGTGACTTTCGCGTTGCCCGCCGCCACCACTTTCGCCTGCTCCAGCGCATTGCTGCCAAAGCGGCGCCAGGCGTCCCCCGCCGCGCTGCCCGCCGTCAGCGACAGCGGCGTCATGGTGAAATCGAAACGCGCGTCGCCATAAGGCGCGGTAGAGAAGGTCAGCGGCGCTTTGGCTTCAGTCAGCTTGCTGAGACCCGACTCCCCGTCGCGCGCGCGTATCTGAACCTGGCCCTGCGACCAGGTGCCGGTTTTCTCCTGCAATCCTTCCATCATGCTGTCGATCTGGCGCAGCGTGCGCGCCTGCTGGAGCGGCAGACTATCGCCGCTCGCCAGGGTGACCCCTACGGCGCTGCTGGTGACGCCCGCCGACGCGTTCTGCCACGGCAGCACGACGCCGTAGCTGGAGGGCGAACGCCCTGACGGCGCGGCGCTGCGATTAATAAAGGGGTTATCGGCCAGCGCCAGACCGCCCAGGGTTGGCGTCTCGCCGCTTTGCGCGCCCTGTAGGCCAATCAGCTGGCCGCGCGCGCTGCGCAAATAGTTCATGGCCTGAGTATGCTCGCCATTGGCATCGGCGACGCGCGCCAGTAGCAGTAAACGCTCCGGAGAGTGCTGCATCTGTAGGCCGCGCGACAGCTCGTTAGCGCGTGGCAGATTGTTCTGCGCCAGCGCCACGTTGATCGCGCCGACGCGCGCGTCCTGCGTGGCGGTGTCCTGCGTCATCAGATAGTCGTAAACCACGCCCGCTTCTTTGTTCATTTTGCCGTCCTGATAAAGACGAGCCATCGCGAACATCAGATCGCGGTTCTGCGGATCGCGCTGCAATGCGCCGATCAGCTTGTCGTAAGCGGCGGCGTACTGCTTCTGCTCGCGCAGGCGATCCGCTTCATTAATGACGTAGCCGTTACGCATACCCGCCAGCTGCGCTGGCGTGCTGCGCGCCTGTAAAGCCGGATTGCTGAGAAAATTCTGGGCTTCGTTGCTTAGTCCGGCCTGATTCAGCACGGCGACCTGCGCCGCGTAATCTCCCGCGTTGCCCTGTACGCCGCGCTGCATATTGCCGCGCACAATCGCCACGGCGGTCGTGACGTCGCCTGCCCGCAGCAGCTTTTGCGCCAGATTACCGGCATCGACCGGATTCACCGGCGGAGTCTGCGCCAGCGCCTTTAGCGTATTGGCGGCAGCAGTATTCGCGCCCTGCGTCAGATACTGGTCGGCAGTGGCCATTTGCAGGTTGAAGGTAACGCGCTGGGCCAGATCGCGCATGTCGCGCGTCTGCGCGGCGGAGGGAATGCGCGCCAGCAGCGAACTGGCCTGCTGCCAGCCGCCGCTTTCGCTGGCGTTAAGGGCGGCGGCATACAGCTCACCGCTGCCCGCGCCGTTGCGCATTGAGGGCTGCATCACGCTGGCGGCCTGAAGCGTATCGCCCTGGGCGCGATAAAGGCGCGCCAGGTCCAGACGTAGCCAGCCATCGTTGGGGTAGCGCTGAACGCCCTGTTGCAGCGTGGCGATCGCCGCGCCGATGTTGCCCGCCTGCTGCTGGCGCTTCGCCTGCTGCCGGATCGCGCCGCCGCCGTCACCGCCGCCGCGCGGCGCAACGCTTTGCCGCACGCTATCGGGCAATGACGCCAGAAGGGTGTTCGCTTCGCTGCTGCGATTCTGCTGGCGCAGCACGTAAAACAGCCCCTCTTTCGCGCTGCGGTTGTCCGCATCGCCTTGCAAAACAGCGCGGTACGCCTGTTCCGCCTCGCTGAACTGGTTGCTGCGGCGCAGCACGTCGGCGCGGAACAGTTTTGCAGCCGTGCCTTTCTCGCCGTCCGCCTGCGTCAGCGGCTCGCTGAGCGCCAGCGCCCGCGCGCTGTCGCCCTCTTTTAGCGCCTGCTGCGCGGCGGCAAGCTGAGCATAAAAGCGCGCGTCGCTGGCCTGCTGCTGCCGTTCCGCTCCTCGCTCGCCGCCAAGCTGCGCCGCGCGTTGCAGATAGTCCGCCGCTTCGCTGTAGCGGCCGGCGCGCTGCGCGACGTAGCCCATACCGGCCAGCGCGTCGGCGTCCTGCGGATTGGCGTTCAGCACCGTTTCAAAACGCGTCTGCGCGCCGCTGACGTCGCCACTGTTAAGCGCGCTAAAACCTGCGCCCTTTTCCGCGCCGCCGGCGTTTTTACGGTAATAGTTCATCACCTCCGCGTCTTGCGGATGGCGCTGCTGCCAGGTCTGATACAGCGCGGCGTCCGACGTCTGCGGACCCAGCCACAATAGCGCCTGACGCAGCGAACGATCGGCCTCCTGGCTGCCGTCCGCCAGCGGGCCGAGCAGGTCAATGCCTTCACGACGCGTCGCGTCCTGATAGGTCAGCGCTTTGCCCAGCGCCAGCTTCGCGCCGGTATCCTGCGGATGCGATGCTGAGAACTGGCGCAGCGCCTCAACCGCCTGCGGCAGCAGCGTGCGATCCCCCGCCATGGTCAGATAGTATTCCGCCGCCACGCTGTCAGGCGGTTGGTCGCCCTGAAAGGTATTGCGCCACGTCTGCAACGAGGCGGCGATATTGCCGCTTTGCGCCTGCTGACGCGCCAGCGCCAGTTGCGCCTGCGGAATAGTCTGTAGCTGGCGCGCCTTGTCCAGCTCGCCCAGGCGCGCATCCTGCGGTGAGGCGCTGCTCAGCTGCTGGCGATAATGCGCCGCGCCGGCGCTGTCGCCGCTCTGCTGCGAGTACAGGGCAAGCAGGTAAAGCGCCTGAACATTGTTCGGCTCGACCATCAGCACTTTTTGCAGCGCGGATTTCGCGAGATCATCGTGCGCCTTCTGATGCCAGTAGGCCGCCTGGTCGAACAGCGCCTGTAGCGCGGGGTTGGCGCTTTCCGCCGCCAGCAGCGGCAGAGAGAACGTCAGCACGCTGCCCAGCAGCAGCGCGCGACGAATACCGGTACTTAACAGATGTGTTTTCATTATTTTTGTCCTGACGTCTTACCGGAATCGCCTGCTCCTTGCGGATTGAGCCGCCGCCGCGCATGACGCTGCAACATAGCGAAGACCGCCATGCCCGCCAGCGCGGCCAGCGCCAGCGCGGCCAGCGCCATCAGCACTGAATGCTGACTGGCGTACCACACCACCATCATGTACCAGGGCATCTCGCCGCTGGGGTACTGAGGACCAACGCGGAAACTGCGGATGCCGTTTTCATCGGTGATAATCGCGGTATCGCCGCGGATCGCCGCGTTAATGCGCGCTGAGTTCAGATCGCTATGCAGCCGCAGCAGCTGTTCGTCACTGGTGGCGACCGTCATCACCACGGTGCGGTCGGGATTCCAGGGCGAGCGATAGCTGATAAAGCCGCGCCACGCCTCGTTCGAAGAGAAGTAGCGATCGGCGTCGAGCGGCTGGCGATACCAGTCGCCCGTCAGCCAGCTACGCAGCTTCTCCAGGGTCGCGGGCGTCTTTACGCCCAGGGTGCTGCCGCTGGTCTCAAACGGCGAGCGCGCCAGCAGCTGTTGGTTAAAGCTGCTGTCGCCGGTGGTGCCGATCGCCAGTACATCGCTCTGCGCCAGCCGCGCCAGATGGGCGCCGCCGCTCGGCAGACCCAATATCACCTGATTCTGCGCCAGCGCGACGCCGGTGGCATTACCGGCGCGCGCGGCCAGATCGAGCAGCGTGGCAATCTCAGCGTTGCTCGGTGTTTCCGGCAGCAGCAGCGTGGTCTGGCTGAAGTCCGCCAGCCGCGAAAACGGGAACGACGCGCCGACAAAGTAGGAGAGGTTCGGCAGCAGCGTGAAGTGCCGCGTGTGGCTCAAGTCGATCCAGGAACCCTCTTCGATACGGCTTTTAATGTTGTTGTTCAGCAGCACGCCGCAGGGCGCATCCGCTTTTGGCCTGATATTGAAGTAGAGCGACAGCTGGTTGTCGCCGTAGATCAGCCAGGGGTCAAGATGCAGCTGATACTGCTCCTGGCGCGCGTCGCCGCCCAGGCGGTGCCAGGCCTGCTCCAGCAGGCCCACTTTGTTCACCGTCAGATTGCGCAGGAAGGTGCCGTTGAGCATCACGTTCAGGAACGAGTTGTCTTCGTCTATCCAGCTTTCCGACGGAAAACGGTAGTTCAGGTTAACCGGCACGGTATCCCCGTCCCACAAAAACAGATCCGGCGCGGCGCGGAAGTTAACGCGCAGCGCATCGTGCCAGATACCGGTTGAGGTCAGGCTCTGGTTGGGGTCCAGCAGCTCGCTCAGGCTTACCGGACGGCTGGTGTTGATCCAGCGCGGCGCATCGTAGGGCTTACGGCTGACCAGCGGTTGCGGCTGAACGACGAGACTGCTGGCATCGGTATTCAGCGGCTGCGTGGTGAGACGTAACGCCGCCTGGCGCAGTTGCGCATCATTCTCGCCGGTAACCAGCAGCAGCTTGTAGACCGGATTATCAGGATTATCCACCAGCGTCAGCCGGGGACCGCTGGCCTGAGGCATGATCAGGGTGCCGATGCGATCGCCCGGATGCCCGAACAGGATGCCGTTTTGCTCTGGCAGCGCATCGCGCGTCACAGGAAAGCGAATGGTGCGATAGTCGCTCTGAATACCGAGCCATGACGCCACCAGCGCGGCGGCGCTAACGGCGTCTGACGTAATCGTGCTGGCGAACCCCATGCTTACCGACGCAGGCGTCATGCGCAGCGGATCGATAAAGGGACGCGGGAAGTTGCTCAGGCGCGTGCCGATATTCAGCTGCTGCCCTTCGAGACTCAGCGTGGTGTTCGGCAGAACCGTTACCTGATAGTTGCGCGCGCTCTCTTTCTCACACAGCAGCTTATCCGCATCGTTGATTTTGAAGCTGAGATTGTTGCTGGCGACCACCATCGCCGCGGGGATCTCCAGCTGGTAGTCGCTGACGTCGCTGTCGCCGCTTCCCAGCGGCAGCGTGCCAAGCGGCTGGCCGTTGAGCATGAGCTGAAGCGAGGTGTTGCGCGCCGCCAGCGCCTGCGAGACGCGCAGTGACAGATTGAGGCGCGCATTGGTCACCACTTCGTCTCCCGGCAGGGAGAAGACGATGCCGGACTGAAGCTGGCCTCCGGTCAGGGTAATGCCCTGCGGCTGGCCCATCTGCGCGACGGAAATAGCGCTGCTGATCGGCTGGTTAAGCGCAGCGGCAGGCGCAGGCGCGGCAACGGGCTGACCGGGCACAAAAGGCGCGGCGGAGGCCGCCGACGAGAGCTGCGGATCGGCCTGTTCCTGATCCTCCGGCAGCGGCAGCGTCCCAGGCGTACTGCCCGCCTGCGGCGCCGGCGCGCTCTGTTCCGGCGCGGCGGGCGCAGGGCTGTTGACGGGCGCATCCGTTAGGGTTTCCGCCCAGCCTGAAGTCAGCCACAGCGCGGCTGCCAGCGAGGCCGCCAGCAGCGAAGGTTTGCGGATTTTCATGCTGCGCTGTCCTCTTTTACGCCTGCTGACGCCGCGTCTTTGCCTTTGTTGCGGCGATCTTTCCAGCTCAGCCAGAACAGCTCAAATACGGTGCGGATTATGGTGCCCAGCGACAGCAGCGCATTGTCTTGTTTATACTCCGGCTGAAGCCAGGCGTCGGCCCGCGCCAGCACCACGCGCACCAGTTCGCGACGCCGCGCCAGCGGCATCGCGGCGAAGCGCAGACGGATAGACTCGTTGTCGCCGGAAATTTTGCTTACCGGAATGGTGATCGCGCCGGACTGTAGCAGCAGATCGATCTCTTCAATCTCGTCGGTTTCATGACGATTATCCGGCGCATCCAGCTGCGCGCCGCCCATAGAGAGATCGCTGGTGCGGGTGCGTGACGAGATACCGCTGGCGTAGTGAATAATCGCCGGGATCTGTACCTCAATGCGGATCGTTTTACGCACCTGTCGGGTTTCTCGCGCCACGGCGATCGCCGCCATCAGAATGATCAGGCTAAAGACGGCCCAGCCCACGTTCAGGGCAATCACGTAAGGATCGACGCCGAAGTAGTCATGCATCACGGCACGCACCACCCCCGCAGTGATGCCAATGCCCAGCAGCGCCGCCACAATGACGTGTGGGCGCACAATATGGAAGTCGAAGAAGCCCTGATCCAGCAGGCCGCCTTTATCGGTCACGTTAAACTTACCGTGCTTCGGCGATAACAGGGTTAACAGCGTTGGGATGACCAGATGAAAACACATCACGGTTTCATAGATTTCACCCCAAAAGGTGTAGCGAAAGCGGCCATTCATGCGCGAGTTTACGTAGAGCGACATCACCAGGTGTGGCAGTACATAGGCGAAGATCAGCGAAGCTGACGAGTGAATAATATTGAGGTTAAACAGCAGATAGGCCAGCGGCGCGGTGAGGAATACCACGCGCGGCAGGCCGAACTGAAAATGCAGCATGGCGTTGAGATAGCAGAGACGCTGCTGCCACTTCAGGCCGCGTCCCAGCAGGGGGTTATCGACGCGGAAAATCTGCGTCATGCCGCGCGCCCAGCGCGTGCGCTGCACAACGTGCAGGCCGAGACGCTCGGTGGCCAGACCGGCCGCCAGCGGAATCGCCAGAAACGCCGATCCCCAGCCGCGACGCTGCATCTTCAGGGCAGTATGCGCATCTTCCGTCACCGTTTCCACCGCGAAGCCGCCGATCTCTTCCAGCGCCGACCGACGAATGACCGCACAGGAGCCGCAGAAAAAGGTCGCGTTCCAGTTGTCGTTGCCCTGCTGCACCGGACCGTAGAACAGCGCGCCCTCGTTGGGAATGCTGCGCGCCGCGCGCAGGTTGCGCTCAAAGGGATCGGGCGAATAAAAGTAGTGCGGCGTCTGCAACAGCGCCAGCCTGGGGTCCTTCAGAAACGGGCCGACGGTGGCCTGTAAAAAAGCGCGCGTGGCGACATGGTCGCAGTCAAATACGCAGATCAGCTCGCCTTTGGTGATCTTCATGGCGTGATTAAGGTTGCCTGCTTTGGCGTGGCTGTTGTCGTCGCGGGTAATATAGCCGACCCCCACGTCGGCAGCGAAGACGGCAAACTCAGACCGCTTGCCGTCATCCAGCAGATAGATTTTCAGCTTGTCGCGCGGGTAGTCGATGCACTGGGCCGCCAGCACCGTATCACGCACCACGTCGAGGCTTTCGTTATAGGTCGGCACGTAGACGTCCACCGTCGGCCACAGGCTAATGTCATCCGGCAGCGGTTCGATGGTGCGTTTTAATGGCCAGGCGGTCTGCAAAAAACCAAGAATTAAAATCAGCCACACATAGAGTTCGGCAAGATATAAGCCGATGCCCAGAATCGCCTCTGTTTCAGAATTAAAATGCAGGGTTTCAGTGGTGCGCCACCAGATATATCGGGTGGACATCAGCGCAGAGAGAATAACCATGACCACCGTTATTTTCCGACTTTTGCTGAAGCCCAGTAAAAACATCATCAAAATGCTAATTAAGCCAAATATATATTGTTTCTGGCTATCCATCGGCGTAATGACGATCACCGCGGCCGCTGGCGCAAGTACCAGCAGCAGCAGGTAAAACCCGATTTTATTCATGATTTACCCTGGGAAAAGCTGTGTTTTTTTAAAGCCTGGCGACGCCAGGCAATTAATAATGCGTGCTGCGAATGGGCGCCGGAACTTCACCATTGCCGACGGAAATTTTCAAAATACTGGCGACGCGTTTTGCAATTAGCTCAATATCGAACGCCGCTGCGGACGCAGGACTGAAATCATAAACGGACTGCTGAGAGGCGTTGGCTTCGGCCACGCTTTCATCGCGGTGTACCACGCCCAGCAAGCTGTCGCCCAGACGCTGTTGCATAAACGCGGTGACATCGCGGCTGATATTGCGGCGGTTATCGCTCTGGTTCAGCACAAAATAGTGCCCGGACTGATTATTCAGCGGCTGGCCAGTCATGCGATTATTTTCAACCTGAGGTAATAAAGAGACCGAGGCGGTATCCGCCAGCATCACCACTAAATGCATTTCCGCCAGCGAGCTTATCGCTTTCAGCGCCGCTCCCGGTCCCGGCGGAAAGTCAGCGACAATCACCAGACCTGGGTAATTCAGCACCGTATCCAGCCCGCGCCGTAAAAAATGGGGATCTTTCGCCAGCTTCTCTTCAAAGCGTTCGCGCTGCGCCTCGGTGACGTCGCCATAGGGCAGGACAAAGAGGTTGCCGCCGGTGGTGAGGATAGACTGGCTCCAGTCCGCCTGCTCTTCGGAGCGCGCGACAAAGCCGCGTCCATCGTTCAGCGGCACGCCGAAATGCAAACGCAGCGCGTTCTGCACGTCAAAGTCTATCGCTAATACCTTGCTGCCCGCCCGCGCCAGACTCCAGGCCAGATTGGCCGCCAGCGTGGTTTTTCCGACACCCCCTTTCGGCGAGCACACACAAACTAACGGCATAACGCAATCTTCTCCAGTAACGGTTTGAGTAAAGTCTCTTTTGACAGACTGACCGGTTCGCTGTGGCGCGCCCGGAACAGGCCGCCAAAGCGGCGCGGCGCTGGCGCGGCAGGCGACGGCGCAGGCGGGGCCACGCTGGACGCAGGCTGGGCTTCGGTCTGCGGCGCGCTGACCGGCGGCGGGAACAGCGCAGAGACCGGCGCCGCTGCGGCTGGCGCGCTACCGGCAAGGCTGTTGAGAAGGGTATGGCGCGCGGTGGCGGCAGGCTGACGCAGCAGCGGCGAAGCGAGGGGGGTCTGGAATTCATCACCGCGTAAAGGCTGTGGCTGCGGCATATCGATGCGCTGGCTGCCGCTAAAGGGTGTCGATGCCTCTTCATTCGCCAGCTGGCGAATCAGCGCCCACTGACTATTTCCGGCAGATTCCTGTCGCTGGCCTGACATATCTTTAAAGGCGATATCGAGCGTGTGCGTTTTTTCCTTAAAACGCTGCAAATCGTCATAATCTTTCATCGGGCCAGAGTCTGCATTGAGGGAAATTTTGCCGGGAATATATCACATTCATTTAGAAGCGGTGAGATAAATCTGATTACAAAAAATCCACATCCAATAAAAGATATTTATCTTTATGATTAGTTAAACAGAGATATTCGCCTTATTTAGTCATATCAGGAATAAAACGGTTAGCTGTATTTAAGTAATAAACTTAAGCGGAAAATGAGTATCTGCCTCTCTTATTCTCTGTTAAGCCTTAAAGGTTTCGTCACTATTAAACAGAACCTTTGCACCTTTTTCCTTAACGTCAGGCAGAGGCGTTTTCCACGCTGCGGCAAAATGACAGCCGCTCACGTCAGCGGCGATAAACTGTCAGGGCGGCTGTTAGCCGGGAAGAGAGAAGCGTTAGTTGCGATGAAGGTTAAGTAAAAAGGCTCCTTGCGGAGCCTTTTCTGTTAGCGTATTTCCTCTGCTACGCCGACCGGCTGGTTCTCATCCTGATCAACGGCGAAGCAGGCGATCTGTTGCTCGCCGTAGCGCTTCAGCTTCGGCTGTAGCTGCACGCAGGTGCCGAAACGACGACGGCAGCGCGCGTTAAAGGCGCAGCCCGGCGGCGGATTAAGCGGGCTGGGCAGTTCGCCCGTTAGCTTGATACGTTCGCGCCGGTCGTCTGGATTAAGACGCGGCGTAGCCGACAGCAGCGCCTGAGTATAAGGGTGGCGCGGATTGTTAAAAATCGCCTCTTTGCTGCCTTTCTCAACGCAGCGCCCCAGATACATTACCATCACCTCATCGGCGATATGCTCTACCACCGAGAGATCGTGCGAGATAAAGACGTAAGAGAGTCCCATCTCCTGCTGCAAATCCATCATCAGGTTAAGCACCTGCGCGCGCACCGAAACGTCCAGCGCCGACACCGGTTCATCGGCGATCAGCACGTCAGGCTCCAGCATCAGTCCCCGTGCGATAGCAATACGCTGACGCTGACCGCCTGAGAACATATGCGGGTAGCGATCGTAATGCTCGGTCTTCAGACCGACCTTCGCCATCATCTCCAGCGTCTTCTCTTTGCGTTCCGCTTTACTCAGCGCGGTGTTGATCAGCAGCGGCTCTTCAAGAATCTGACTGATTTTTTTACGCGGATTGAGCGAACCGTAGGGGTTCTGGAAAACAATCTGGATTTTCTGGCGACGCAGCTTCTGCGCCTGAGGATCGTGCTTCAGCAAATCCTGGCCGTGCCAGTAAAGCTGGCCTTCGGTCGGGGTTTCAATCATGGTCAGCAGGCGGCCCAGCGTCGATTTGCCGCAGCCGGACTCGCCGACCACCGCCAGCGTTTTGCCGCGCTCCAGATTAAAGGAGACGCCGTCCAGCGCTTTCACCATGCGCTGCTGACCAAACAGGCCCTTTTTCACCGGATAGTGTTTTTTCAGGTCTATTGCCTGTAGCAGATAATCCTGCTTTGTATTCTCAAGACTCATAGGTCGGTCTCCCGGCATCATCCAGCGGATAGTGACATTTGGACTGACGCCCCGGAATGTCGCGAAGGGCAGGTTCTTCTTTACGGCAGCGATCGGTGGCGTAGGGGCAGCGCGGATTAAGCAGACAGCCGAGCGGGCGGTCATATTTGCCCGGCACCACTCCCGGCAGCGACGCCAGACGCGCCTTATCAGCGGCAAATTCAGGCAGCGCGCGCAGCAGCGCCTGGGTGTAAGGATGGCGCGGCGCCTTAAAGATGTCACTCGCCTTGCCGCTCTCCACCACCTGACCGGCATACATCACGATAATGTGCTGCGCGGCTTCCGCCACCAGCGCCAGATCGTGCGTAATCAGGATCAGCGCCATGTTCTCCTGCTTTTGCAGGTCGAGCAGCAGCTCGATAATTTGCGCCTGAATGGTAACGTCCAGCGCCGTAGTCGGCTCATCGGCGATGAGCAGCTTAGGCCGACAGGCAATAGCCATAGCGATCATCACGCGCTGGCTCATACCGCCTGATAGCTGGTGCGGATAAACGTCCAGACGCGATGCCGGATCCGGAATCCCGACCTGGGTCAGCAGATCGATGGCGCGCTGGCGACGGGTGCGACGGTTGCCGCCCTGATGCACTTTAATCGCTTCCATTATCTGATAGCCGACCGTATAGCACGGATTCAGGCTGGTCATGGGGTCCTGAAAAATCATCGCCACTTCCGCGCCGACCAGCTGGCGGCGCTCTTTTTCAGAGATGCGCGTCAGGTCGCGCTGGTTAAACTCCAGCTTCTCCGCCATCACCTTACCGGGGAAATCGATCAGGCCCATAATCGCCAGCGAGCTGACCGATTTACCGGAGCCGGACTCACCGACGATCCCCACGACCTGACCCTGCTCAACCTGATAGCTGATGCGGTCAACCGCGCGGAACGGTGTCTTATCGTCGCCGAAATGCACCGATAATTTATCTACATTTAATAACGCCATCTCGGTGCCTCTTACTGCTTGAGTTTCGGGTCGAGGGCGTCGCGTAAACCGTCGCCCATCAGGTTGAACGCCAGCACGGTGAGCAGGATAGTCAGTCCAGGGAACGTAACGACCCACCAGGCGCTTTGCGCATACTGCAACACGTCGGAGAGCATCGTGCCCCACTCTGGTGTCGGCGGTTGCGCACCCATACCGAGAAAACCTAACGCCGCCATATCCAGAATGGCGTTGGAGAAGCCCAGCGATGCCTGCACGATCAGCGGCGCCAGGCAATTAGGCAGAATATTGACGAACATCTGACGCAGCGTACCCGCGCCCGCTACGCTGGACGCGGTCACATAGTCGCGGTTTACCTCCACCAGCACCGCCGCGCGGGTCAGGCGGATATAGTGCGGCAGCGCGACGAAGGTCAGCGCAATAGAGGCATTGACAATCGACGGGCCGAAAATGGCGACCAGCACCAGCGCCAGCAGCAGGCTCGGCAGCGCCAGCATAATGTCCACCAGACGCATAATAGTGGCGTCAATGGCGCCGCCCAGATAGCCCGCCATCAAACCGAAAATAACGCCGAGGATCAGCGACAGCACCACCACCAGACAGCCTACCAGCAGCGACAGACGCGCGCCGTACATCAGGCGCGACAGCACGTCGCGGCCAACGTCATCGGTACCCAGGATATAGCTCCAGCTGCCGCCTTCCTGCCAGACCGGCGGATGCAGCAGCGCATCGCGGAACTGCTCCGCCGGCGCATGCGGGGCCAGCACGCCGGCGAAAATGGCGATCAGCAGCATCAGCACTACATAGACCAGGCCGACGACCGCGCCTTTGTTGCGTTTAAAGTAGTGCCAGAACTCCTGAACAGGGGTCATCGGCTTAGGTGCAGCGGGTACGCTTGCGGGATCAACAACAGACATGATCGCCCCTTATTTCTTGTGTCGTATGCGCGGATTGACCACGCCATAGAGCAGATCAACCAGCAGGTTGACCAGGATAATCAGGATCGCCACCAGCAGCACGCCGCCCTGCACCACCGGATAATCACGGCGTTGCAGCGCTTCAATCAGCCAGCGACCAAGACCCGGCCAGGAGAAGATGGTTTCCGTCAGGATCGCGCCCGCCAGCAGCGTGCCGACCTGGAGACCAATCACCGTGACCACCGGCAGCATGGCGTTGCGCAGCGCATGAATGACGATAACGCGCCCGCGCGTCAGCCCTTTGGCGCGCGCGGTGCGGATGTAATCCTCGCCCAGCACTTCCAGCATCGCCGAACGCGTCATACGCACGATGACCGCCAGCGGAATGGTGCCGAGTACGATAGCAGGCAGGATCATGTGCATGACGGCATCTTTAAAGTCGCCCGGCTCGCCCCAGAACAGCGTGTCGATCAGCATAAAGCCGGTCAGCGGATTGCTGTCATCCAGAAACACGGTATCGCTGACGCGCCCGGAGACCGGCGTCAGGTTAAGCTGCACCGACACCAGCATGATCAACATGATGCCCCACCAGAAAATCGGCATTGAATAGCCGGTCAGGGAGATGCCGACCGCCGTGTGGTCGAAGATGGAGCCGCGTTTTACCGCCGCGATGACGCCGACCGGAATGCCGACGGCAACGGCGAAGATCATGGCGCAAATGCCCAGTTCCAGCGTGGCCTTGAAGCGCGGTACGAACTCATCCCATACCGGGATGCGGCTTTTGAGCGACATGCCCAGATCGCCATGCAGCACGCCGTAAATGTAATTGACGTACTGTTTCCACAGCGGCTGATCGAGACCAAAGGCCGCCATCAGCTGAGCGTGACGTTCCGGAGAGATCCCACGCTCGCCCGCCATGATCAGCACCGGATCGCCGGGGATCAAATGGACGAACGCGAAGGTCAACAGGGTAATACCGATAAAAGTCGGGATGACAAGTCCCAGACGTCGGAGTATGAATTGCAGCATAAGCCGGATTCTCAGTCTTTTCCCGCCGTTATCGGCGCGGGATTTATTGCTCACAACTCGCGTCCGGGCAGAGCTTCGGACGCGACGCAAAGTGCGTTTAACCGTCATCCTTTACTGCGCAGGCGCGGTAGCGCTTACCGCCTCTGCGCTAAATGCCAGAGACTGGTCGGCTCGTCGCCTTCCTGCAACGCAAAGATGTTGGGTGTAATTCGAAGAAGTTAGCCGAAAAAGCGGGTGTCCGAGCGGGCCTGCGCCCGCTCAGGGGGCCGAACAGATCGGCCCCGACCGCAGGAATTATTCCTGGATATCGACGTTTTCGAAGTGATGTTTACCTAACGGATCGACCACGTAGCCAGAGACTTTTTTGCTTACCGGCTCATACACCGTGGAGTGCGCAATAATCAGCGCCGGTGCCTGGTCGTGCATGACGACCTGAGCCTGCTTGTAAAGCTCGATACGTTTGTTGTGGTCTGCTTCCGCACGCGCAGGCTGGATCAGATCTTCAAACGGCTTATAGCACCAGCGTGAATAGTTGGAGCCATCTTTTGCCGCCGCGCAGCTGAACAGCGTCGCGAAGAAGTTATCCGGATCCCCGTTGTCGCCGGTCCAGCCCATCATGACTGACTGGTGCTCGCCCGCTTTCGCGCGCTTCAGGTACTCGCCCCATTCGTAGGTAACGATTTTGGCTTTCACGCCGATTTTCGCCCAGTCAGCCTGAACCATCTCCGCCATACGGCGTGCGTTCGGGTTGTACGGACGCTGAACCGGCATGGCCCACAGATCGATAGAGAAGCCATCCGGCAGGCCTGCTTCTTTCAACAGCGCTTTCGCTTTCTCCGGATCGTAGGCGTAATCCTTAATGGCGTCGTTGTAGCCCCACATGGTTGGCGGGATCAGGTTCTTCGCGGCCTGGCCTGCGCCCTGATAAACGGCATCGATGATAGCCTGTTTATTGACCGCCATGGTCAGCGCCTGACGCACCTTCACGTTATCCATCGGCTTTTTCTCGGTGTTAAACGAGAGGTAGCCAACGTTTAGGCCTGGTTGCTCCATCAGGTTGATTTTGGTGTCTTTCTTCATGCTGGCGATGTCGGCCGGGTTCGGATACGGCATGACCTGGCACTCGCCCTTCTGCAACTTGGCGTAACGCACGGAGGCATCTGGCGTGATGGAGAACACCAGGCGGTCGATCTTCGGCTTAGTGCCCCAGAAATCCGGGTTAGCTTTGTACAGGATGCGGGAGTCTTTCTGGTACTGTTGCAGCACAAACGGGCCGGTGCCGACCGGATTCAGGTCCAGCTTCTCTGGCGTGCCGGCTTTCTGCATGTTGTCGGCATACTCTTTTGACAGAATGGACGCGAAGTCCATGCCCAGGTCAGCAAGGAACGGCGCTTCCGGGCGCGTCAGAGTGAAGCGCACGGTATAGTCATCGACCTTCTCGATTTTACTGATCAGCTTCGGCATATCCATGCCTTCGAAGTATTCGTAGCTGCCGCCAGACACGTTGTGGAAGCTGTTGTTTTTGTCCAGCTGACGCTCGAACGAGAACACGACGTCGTCGGCGTTAAATTCACGCGTCGGCTTGAAATCTTTGGTGGTCTGCCACTTCACACCTTTGCGCAGGTGGAAGGTATAGGTTTTGCCGTCTTCGCTAACGTCCCATTTTTCCGCCAGACCCGGCTGCAATTCGGTGGTGCCCGTTTTGAACTCAACCAGACGGTTATAGATCGGCACAGAGCTGGCATCATAAGTCGTGCCTGAGGTAAACAGCTGCGGGTTAAAGCCTTCCGGTGAGCCTTCTGAACAGTAAACGAGGGTTTTTGCCTGAACACCGGCGGCGACGGTCATAGCAATCAGGCTCAGACCGACCTTCAGCATCCTGGATTTGGCCAGGGAGTTGATCATGCTTTTGCTCCATTGTGATGTGTTGTTGTGTGTATTGCCCGACCTCTGTTTTTTTTATGCGGTTCAGGCAGACCACTGACGTGGTCGAAAGTGCGGAGCGGTCTTGTTGTGTTTTTCCGACGCCGTGGAATCTGCCGGATCACGCCGCTTCTGCAACTCTATTGACGCATCAATTTGTCAACAGTTGCAATGAACGTCAATACAGCCGCCAGTTATTTACACAGAGTGTGAGGAGAAGCAAGCAACAGTAAAAAAAAGCTTTTTACGTCGTTTCCCAGATATTGCACAAGGCTTTTATCTTCCACCCCCTATATCTCTCTGAGCATGGCGATAAATAACAGTGATTTTCACCGCTAAAAAACATGTGTGGTTACCCGATAAATGATGAATATCTGAACGATTTAGCGTGCGTTATCGCGTCCAGGCAGTGAAAAATGCTGGATAACAGGCATAAGAAATCGACATGAAGATAAAAAACGTCATAAGAAAAATGCGTTGCGAAATAAGCGTCTGAGCCTGATACAGCAGGCCTTATTAACGGAAAAAAGGGAATAATCGGACGGCCAGGAGTCAGACAAAAGCAAAGCTGGATTTCAGGAAGTTTCGTAGAAATAGAGATTAACCTGGACGTCTGAAAATGGCTGCCATTTTACCCGCAAACGGGTGCGGTTTTCTTTTCCAGCAGATCTTTTGCGCCTTACAAAAAAACTTATGCGAATAACGTTTTTTCTTTTTATTACGGCGCTTAAATTTATTACGCGGATAAACAGACGGAAGCGCAAAGCCTCGCGCGTCAGAGACAAAAACGTCGGGAGCGTTTTCGAACAATGCAGCGCGCTGGCTCGTTTACGGGCGCGCCTTATAGACGAGGCGCATCTGTGCGGGCCGGCGAGCATGGATGTCTGAGCGACGTTGCGAACCGTCTATGCTGCGCGCGTGAGCGTTCAACTTACAGCAGCACTTTTCAGCAGGCGAAAAAAAACCTGCTTTAACAAGCAGGTTTTCTAAACTGGTCGGTGAGAGAGGATGACGCTTGTCGGCGACAAGCGCCCTGCGGGCCGTTGCTGCGCAACCTTGTCTCGCTGGCGCTCGACTCAAACCTCCTTCGGAGGTTCTCATCCTCTTTTTCTACAGGCGAAAAAAAACCTGCTTTAACAAGCAGGTTTTCTGAATCTGGTCAGTGAGAGAGGATGACGCTTGTCGGCGACAAGCGCCCTGCGGGCCGTTGCTGCGCAACGTTGTCTCGCTGGCGCTCGACTCAAACCTCCTTCGGAGGTTCTCATCCTCTTTTTCTACAGGCGAAAAAAAACCTGCTTTAACAAGCAGGTTTTCTGAATCTGGTCGGTGAGAGAGGATTCGAACCTCCGACCCCTTCGTCCCGAACGAAGTGCGCTACCAGGCTGCGCCACTCACCGATGGGGGCGCATGTTACTGCGCCGATTTCTAAGCGTCAACCGCTTTTTTACCATTCAACCGCGATCGCCTGGAAAGCAATCTAACGACAAAATTCTCTCGCCGCTCAGCCAGTTCCAGCACCGGTTACAGCGTGCCGGCATGGGATGAAGCCGGCGCCTGACACCAGTTATTCGCCGCCTTAATGCCGCCGTTCGGCGACGTATAACCCAGACAGCCCAGAATCGAATCGAACAACTCAACGTGACGATGCGTCTTGCCGACGCGCTGCTGCGCCTGCAAACGTTCGAACCTGGCGCGATTAGTGTTATCAGCCAGATACTTATCCGACGCCCATACCATCATCGGCACACGGAACTGCTCCGGCGGCGCCAGCTCGCGCGGCGTACCGTGCAGGTGGGTATTCTCGCTGATTGACTCGCCGTGATCGGCGGCATAGAACACAATGGCTTTCTTGTCGCGCAGCTGATCCAGCACGCTGTCGAGCATAGTATCCACGTACAGAACCGAGTTATCATAAGCGTTGATCAACTGCGCCTTGCTACAGGTCTCATCGACGCCCATACACTCCGGCTGATAGCGCGCAAAGCTGCGCGGATAACGCTGCGAATAAAGATAATGCGACCCCTTGGTATGCAGCACCACCAGATGCTTGCCGTGCGGGTAGCGATCCAGCGACGCCTTCAACTCAGGCACTAACAGCATATCATCGACCGACTTGCCTGCGTTGCGCGGCTCTGAGCCAATCTGCTCGCGGAAGGCGAAGTTGTTCACCTCGGCATTATCGTAAAACCACACTTCGCTCTGCATCGCGAATAGCTCAGAGGAGAAGCCCAGCTCTTTCATAACGGCAAAAATATTCTTCTCTTTCAGCGTGCGGCCTGGGGTCTCCTCCGTGCCGCCTTCACGCACAAACATGCAGCGCAGCGACAGCTTGGTCGCGGTATCGCAAGACTCACCGCGGAACGCCACCAGATTCTTCTCTTTGGAAAGCTTCGGCGTGGTATCACGGTCGTAACCCAGCATCCCCATATGGTCCCAGCGCGTGGTCTCGCCAATTACAAACACCACATAGGTATCATCAATGCCGGGCGGTGCCACATAGGTAAATTTCTTTGCCGGATCGAGCAGCTCCTGACTGTCCAGCGTCTCATCGATACGCGTCCAGGCAAACAGCCCTACCGCCGCCAGCCAGTTCGACGGCAGATAAGAGTGCGCCACTACGCCGCCATAGCTTGGCAGGTCGATATTAGTAATCTCTTCATTGGCCTTTTGCAGCTTGTCGAAATAGCGAATCGGCAGCCACACCAGCGCCACGCACAGCAACAGCAGCAATATCGGCTTCAGACGCTGTCCCGGCGTGCGCAGCTGCTCGATAAGCGTCTGGCTGAGGTTGTTACGCCAGATCATCAACAGCGGCAGCGCGCTGACCGCAACCATCCACAGCACAAAGTGCAGGCCGACCACCTCTTTTGACAGATCGACGTCCGTGGTCATCACCGACGCCACAATGCCGTAGCCGATTACCACGTTGAAAAACGCCATGTAATAGGCCGCCGCGACAGAAATCAGCACCAGCAGCGTGGCCAGAATACGATAAAAACGCTTGCCGCCCAGTGACAGCAGACGCATCAGGAAAAAGGTCAGCACGACGATTGCCATAACTTCAGTGACGGCCGTCAGCCAGTTAGTCAGGGTGGATTTGGTTAAAAAGCCGTCAAAGCGACGGTAAAAGATCGGCAAATTCAGCAAAATGCCGATGTATAACGCCAGCAGCAACGACAGTTTTTGCTGCGTTATCGTCTTTATATAATTCATCTTAAAGGTGTTTCCCGGGGCTGGAGCAGAATATTGAACGCTATTGTGACTATCGCAACGTAGAAGAGTTCGCTTTTTCAGCGCAAAAACGCAGCGATTACTTGATCAACAGGAACAATCTGAGCGGGGGTGGATGGCTCTTTCACGAAGCGGCACAGTAGAACATAAATTAACCAGACTGACCAGTAAAGAGAGAGGCGAGGAGCACGACGGGCAAAAAATAACGGACCCGCGCAGGGGTCCGCAAAACTTAACGAATAATATTCAGCGTCACGTCGATATTGTTGCGCGTCGCGTTAGAGTACGGGCAAACGATATGCGCGGCATCAACCAGCTTCTGGGCTTCCGCTGCGTCCATCTCCGGCAGATGAATATTCAGCTTCGCCTCGATGCCGAAACCGTCCGGAATCGGACCGATGCCAACTTCGCCTTCAATCCACGCGTCTTTCGGCATCGCGATTTTGTCGCGACCGGCTACGAATTTCATCGCGCCGAGGAAACAGGCAGAGTAACCGGCAGCAAAAAGCTGCTCCGGGTTAGTGACTTCGCCGCCTGCGCCGCCCATCTCTTTCGGCACGCCCAGCTTCACATCCAGCACGCCGTCAGAAGAGGTCGCACGGCCATCACGACCGCCGGTTGCTTTGGCTTTTGCGGTATACACAACTTTTTCTAAAGACATAACTTCCTCTCTGTATTATGCGATTTAATCGTACACGATTAATAAAAGTGTAGCAGGTGTTACAGCGGGCGCGAACGCCCGGTAAATCATTAACGCGATCGGTTTAAATTATCGCGCAGTAAATCAAGCTCGTTCTTAAGCGCCAGCAGCGTGTCGTCGTCACAGGCGGTTGCGCACTGGATCGCTTCTGGAATAGCGCTTGCCCGGCTTTGCAGCGCACGGCCCTGCTCTGTCAGCGTAACCACAACCTGACGCTCGTCCTGACGCGAGCGCTGGCGATGAATAAGCCCTGCGCTCTCCAGTCGCTTCAGCAGCGGCGTCAGCGTGGCGGAATCGAGAAACAGCTGCTCGCCGATTTCAGACACGGTGAGATCGTCTTTTGCCCAGAGCACCAGCATCACCAGATATTGTGGATAGGTGATATCGAGCTGCGACAGCAGCTGCCGATACACTTTGTTCATCGCCAGGTTAGCAGAATAGAGCGCGAAACAAAGCTGTTGATCGACCAATAGTGGCGTCGTCTTCACTTTTTTGTCATTTTGATTACTGTTCATGGAAGTGAATATAAATAGCGCGCTAGATAATTGCAAGCAACTTTTCACACGAGGGTTTTTGCATGCTGGAATCTCTGGAAGAGCAGGCACGACGCTATGCGACACGCGCTCATGCTGAAGCCGGTCAACGGCGAAAATATACTGACGAACCCTATATCGTTCATCCGGCGGCCGTTGCGGAACTGGTACGCAGCGTTAGCGCGGACGATGCGCTGCTGGCGACAGCCTGGCTGCACGATACGGTGGAAGATACAGACACCACGCTGAACGATATCGAGGTCCATTTTGGTCCCCGCGTGGCGCAGCTGGTTGAAATGCTCACCGACTGCGCCCAGCCGCAGGCCAAAAACCGCGCGGCGCGTAAGCTGGCGCATTTTCGCCATACTGCCAGCGCCTCGCCCGAAGCGCAAACCATTAAACTGGCTGACATTATCGATAATACGCGCGCTATCGTGCGTTTCGATCCCCATTTCGCGCGTGTTTATCTGGTCGAGAAGCGTATTCAGATTGGTCTGCTGAAGCAGGGAGATGCGCAGCTGTGGCAGCAGGCGAGCACCATTATCGAACAGGGCATTATCCAGTTGAGCGAACCGCCCTACAGCGTGCCGGAAAGCTGGTTCGTCAGACAGGCGGCGAAATATAGCGGCCTGAGTTAAAAAAAAACCCGCCATTGGCGGGTTCTCTTTTTTTCTTTTTTTAGTCCAGTAACTGCCGTCCGAGGTAGGGGTTGGCATGCAGCAATTTCATCAGTTTTTGCGCCGTTGCAGAAGGACGTGTCCGGCGCGCTTCCCAGCTCTTCACTGAGGAGACGCTGACGCCCATTACTTTGGCGAATTCATCGACTTTCATACCGGTTAGTTCACGCAGGCGCTGCGGCTCTGGCATGGCGGGCTGAAGCTGAATTTCAGTTGTGGCAGGTGTTGCATCACGTGTTAAAACAATCTGCTCAAGGCTGCTGAGCAATTCAAAAACAGGATCTTTTACTTCCATAGAGAACTCCTTAAAACTCACTATGAATCACGTGAAAGTAGAGGTAAAACCAATTGGTTCACACACCGGTTATGGCAGGCTGCATCCCGCAAGGGTTTATGGTTTTTGTTAGTAAAACCCTTAAGGGACACAGCCTGATTTGCACCGTCTGATTAAGTTGTTTATCTAATGCAACATATCGTCGGGATTCTAAGTATGGATAGAGACCTGACTATTTGCCGCGTGAATGTTGATTATTTTTTTGGCGAAAAATCACCTTTCCGCTATAAGCAAAACAACCCATTGATCGCTAACGGCTAACCTGCCGCGCCTCGCTTAAAAAAAGCGCAAAAATTGCAAAAAATGCGCATCGTTTACACTGCTACAGTAGCGCTGCCCGCCTAAAAAACAGGCAAAATTCGCGCCAATCTGCAAAACCTATGCTTTTTTCCTGTTTCATCTCACGGTCAGATTGCAGCAGGATGACAACTGCACCGCCGCGGCGCACCTTCCTGGCGCAGCTGCTCTTTGCTAAGGATACGGAAATGCATTCAGAGTATGATTTTCACGCCAGCTACCCGTCGCATCGGGTGCCGATGATGGGCCATAACGCTGTCGCGACCTCTCAGCCGCTGGCCGCTCAGGCCGGTCTGCGCATGTTGCAGCAAGGGGGAAACGCCGCTGACGCGGCCATCGCGACGGCGATGGCGCTTACCGTACTGGAGCCGACCGGCAACGGCATCGGCAGCGACGCTTTCGCCATTATCTGGGATGGAAAAGAGCTGCATGGCCTGAACGCCTCTGGCCGCGCGCCCGCAGCCTGGCATCCCGATCGTTTTGTCGGCCGCAGCCGTATGCCGGAAATCGGCTGGGAAGCCGTGATCGTGCCGGGCGCAGTCTCCGCATGGGTCGCGCTGGCCGAGCGTTTTGGCACCCTGCCGCTGACCACCCTGGCGCAGCCGGCTATCGACTATGCGCGCAACGGCTTTCCGGTTTCGCCGCTGATCGCCGAACTCTGGCAGCGCGGCTACGACAAGCTCCAGCATCAGCCGGGTTTTCGCGAGTGCTTTGCGCCGGACGGCCGCCCGCCGCGCGCGGGTGAACTGTTCCGCAATCCGGCGCAGGCGGCAACGCTGCAAAAAATCGCCGCAAGCCGAGGCGAAAGCTTTTATCGCGGCGAACTGGCGGAAAAAATTGTCGCCTTCGCCCGCCAGCACAACGCCGCGCTGACGCGGGAAGATTTGCATAATCACCGCCCCGACTGGGTTAAGGTGCTGTCGCAGCCGTTTGCGGGCGGTTCGGTGCAGGAGCTGCCGCCTAATGGCCAGGGCATCGCCACGCTGATTGCGCTGGGCATTCTTGAGCAACTCGACATTGGCCGCTATCAGCCCGACTCCCTGCCCTGGCTACACCTTTCTATTGAGGCGATGAAGCTGGCGCTGGTCGATCTGGAGCGTTATATCAGCGATGAAGATCATCTGGAGTTTCCGGCGGAACAGCTGCTGAGCGAGAGCTATTTACGCCAGCGCGCGGCGCTAATCGATCCTGAACGCGCAGGCGATTTTACCTTTGGCGAGCCGCAGCAGAGCGGCACCGTCTACCTCAGCACCGCTGACGCCAGCGGCATGATGGTCTCGTTTATTCAGTCAAACTTTATGGGTTTCGGCTCAGGCGTGGTCGTGCCTGAGACCGGCATTAGTTTGCAAAACCGCGGCGCGGGCTTCTCGCTCGATCCCGCGCATCCTAATGTGGTGGCAGGCGGCAAGCGCCCTTTCCATACCATTATCCCGGCCTTTGCGCTCGACGCGCAGGGCGCGCCGCTGATGTCCTTTGGCGTCATGGGCGGCCCGATGCAGGCGCAGGGCCATCTACAGCTGGCGCTGCGTATTATGCTGCATAAGCAGAATCCGCAGGCGGCGATCGACGCGCCGCGCTGGCGTGTGGTTCAGGGACGCCATGTGGTGTTTGAGGCATCGCTGGAGCGCAATACGCTGGCGGCGCTGCGTCGGCTGGGCCATCAGGTCACGCTGGAAGATCCGCTTCAGGGCTACAACTTTGGCGGAGCGCAGGCGATCGTGCGCGACCCGCAAGGCTTTTATATCGCCGCGACGGAGAGCAGAAAAGATGGTCAGGCGGTGGTGTTTTAAGAGGGCGGCGGGCAGCCGCGAGGCGGCCCGGCAACAACATCAGGCGGCGGCGATAACCGGACGCACGCCCAGCGTATGGCAAATGGCGTAGCTCATCTCCGCGCGGTTCAGCGTATAGAAGTGGAAATCTTTCACCCCTTCGCGCGACAGGATTTTGACCATGTCCATCGCAATATTGGCACCGACCATTTTGCGCGTCTCCGCATCGTCATCCAGCCCCTCGAACATCGCATTCATCCAGCCCGGCACGCGTACATTCGTCATGGTGGCGAAGCGCGTGAGCTGTTTGAAGTTGGATACCGGCAGGATGCCCGGCACGATCTCCACGTCGATACCTGTCGCCACGCAGCGATCGCGAAAACGCAGGTAGCTTTCCACATCAAAGAAAAACTGGGTAATGGCGCGGCTGGCACCCGCATCGATTTTGCGCTTCAGGTTAATCAGATCGGCCTGCGCGCTCTTTGCTTCCGGATGCACCTCCGGATAGGCGGCCACAGAAATATCAAAATCCCCCACCTCTTTTAGCAGGGAAACCAGATCGCAGGCATACATATCGGGTTTGCCGCTGCTCGCAGGCAGATCGCCGCGCAGCGCCACGATATGACGAATGCCGCTGTTCCAGTAATCCTGAGCAATGGCGCGCAGCTCTGCGCGCGAGGCGTCGATACAGGTCAGGTGCGGCGCGGCTTCCAGACCGGTACGCTCTTTAATGCCTTTAATAATGCTATGGGTCCGGTCACGCTCGCCAGAGTTTGCGCCATAGGTCACGGAGACAAACTTTGGCTTCAGGCTGCTGAGGCGATCGATGGAGTGCCACAGGGTCTCTTCCATTTCACTGGTGCGGGGCGGAAAAAATTCAAATGACACATTAATTTGCCCGTTCAGCTCTGCCAGGCTCTGATTCAGCGCTTCGCGCTGGTTGGCATGAAAGAAACTCATCCTGCGTACCTCGTTAAAACGTCGGTTAAAAAGCTGCCTGCGAACATCCATACGTTTAGACGTCCAGATGCACAAAATGAACCAATCTTATGAGGGCGTCAACTGAAAAGTGATAAAGAGGCGTGACAAAAATTCAAACAAGATGAGGGAAATTCATACGAAGCAAAAAGGCAGGCTGAGCGCCTGTCACGAGGACAGGCGCCAGAAAAATTACAGCAGCTGGGCAAGTCGATGAATATCCGACTGAATGGCGCCCGCCGTCACGTCGCGCCCTGCGCCTGGTCCACGGATAACCAGCGGATTGTCGCGATACCAGCGGCTCTCGATCGCGAAGACGTTATCGCACGGCAACAGCGCCGCCAGCGGATGCTCCGGGCGCACCGCTTCAACCCCTACGCGCGCTTTACCGCTGGCGTCAAAACGCGCGACGTAGCGCAGCACCAGCCCCATCTCCTGCGCCGCTTCCAGCCGTTGCAGCATCTGATCATTGAGCGCGTCGCCATGCTCGAAGAAATCGTCGATCGAGCCTTCTTCGCAGCCCGCCGGCACCAGCGATTCAACGCGGACCTGTTCCGGCTCGATGTTATAGCCCGCCTCACGCGCCAGAATCACCAGCTTGCGCTTCACGTCCTGGCCCGACAGATCAACACGCGGATCCGGTTCGGTTAATCCCTGCTGCCACGCCTGGTCTACCAGCTCGGTAAAAGGCACCGTGCCGTCGAACTGCAAAAACAGCCAGGAGAGCGTGCCGGAGAAGATCCCGCTGATGGCTAAAATCGTATCGCCGCTGTCACGCAGATCGCGCACCGTGTAGTTGATGGGTAAACCTGCGCCCACCGTCGCGTTATACAGCCAGTGACGGCCGGTTTTCGCAAACGCATCGCGGATTTGACGCCAGGTCTGGCTGTCAGAGGCGCCCGCGACTTTATTGGCGCTAATCACGTGGAAACCGTGGCTGGCAAAATCAAGATACTGCTGCGCCAGCGGCGTGCTGGCGGTCACGTCAAGCACTACCAGATCGTCGAACGGGTGAGCGCGCATCCACAGGAACAGCGACTCTTCGTCGCGCGCTTCCGCTTCGTCGTCAAAGAAGGCCAGCGCGCGGCTGGCATCAAGGCCCTCATAGCTCAGCAGGCTACGCTGGCTGTCCGCCACGCCCGCGAGCACATATTCAAAACCGGTACGCGCCGAGAGCGCTTCCTGCTCGCGCGCAAACAGCTCCAGCCAGCGCGAACCGATATTACCTTTACCGAACAGCATCAGGCCGATGCGCTTTTCCGCCCGGAACAGGGACTGATGCAGCCCCTGAATCAGCGACTGCGTCGGACCGACGCGCAGCACCGCCACCAGACTGATATGATCTTCCGACTGCCAGACGAACTCGACCGGCTGATCCTGAATCTCCTGCCAGAAGCGATGGCTGTGCAGCGGATTGCGCGTCACGCCCGCGCCCACCAGCGCCACCATCGCCAGACCTTCGCGCAGTTGCAGATGCGCCGGCAGGCCTGCATCCTGGAGCAGCTGGAACACGCTGTTGACCACTTCCGAGGTATAGCAGAGTTGCAGTAGCTGACGATCAGGGTGTACGCCGGTCGCCAGCGGCCGCAGCTGCGCGCGCGTAAGATGCTGCTCGACCTCTTTATGCAGCGCGACGAAATCATGCTGCTCCGGTACCTGTACTTCAATCAGGCAGACGTCATCATGGCTGGTGACGATACGCGCGCCGGTGCCGGAGGCCAGTACGCGTTCGATGCGCGTCGACCCCTGCTCCGGCTGATAGCTACAGCGCAGCTGGAGATCGATGTCGCTGCCGGAAACCGGCTGCAAGGTACGGGTATGCAGCACGGGCGCCGCAAGACGCGCCAGCTCGCTGGCTTCGTCGAGACGCAGCAGCGGCAGCAGACAGGCGTCGGACACTTTGCGCGGATCGGCGCTGTATACCCCGGCGACGTCGCTCCAGATGGTGACGCGGCTGACGCCAGCCAGCGCGCCAATCTGCGTCGCAGAGTAGTCCGAACCATTGCGACCCAGCAAAACCGTTTCGCCCGCGTCGTTGCGGCTGATAAAGCCGGTGACCACGATGCGCTGGTGCGGATGCTGCGCCAGCAGGGTTTGCAGCAGCGGCCAGGATTTCCCCTCATCGACCTGCGGCTGAGCGGCGCGTTCGGCGCGCAGAAAGTCGCGCGCGTCAAGCCAGCAGGCATCAATATCGCGCTGGCTCAGCACCGCCGCCATCAGCCGCGCCGACCACACTTCGCCGTGACCGACCACTTCGGCGTAGATCGCATCGTTGATAGCGCCGTCCAGCAGCGCCGCCAGTTTTTCCAGATCGCGAATAAAAGAGGCGGTGAGGGGTTCAGCATATTCAGCAGGCAGCAGCGCAGCGATCAGCTCGCTGTGATAGCGCCGTAAAGACTGTTGCACCTGATGCGCCGCCAGGCGATCGCTCTGGCTGAGCTTTAGCCAGCTAATCAGCTGGTTGGTCGTCGAGCCAGCCGCTGACACCACCATTAAATCACCGGGCCGACTGTAGTCCGCCATAATGGTGGCGACGCGCTGATAGCAGCGCGCATCCGCCAGGCTGCTGCCGCCAAATTTATGCAACTGTTTACTGTCTGGCGTTGCCGCGCCTGCTGAAATCGTCATCTTTAACCCTCAGATGCCGTCCGGAATGCATTGTCCAGATCGGCTATTAAATCTTCGTGATCCTCAATACCCACAGAAACACGCAGCAGAGTTTCGGAAATACCCGCCGCTGCGCGCGCCTCTGCGGACATGCCTGCATGTGTCATGGTCGCGGTGTGGGAAATCAGGCTTTCGACGCCACCGAGCGACTCCGCCAGCGTAAACAGCTGTAGCGCTTTTAGAAAACGACGCAGCAGCGCTTCGTCGCCGTCCAGCTCAAAACTCAGCATCGCGCCAAAGCCCCGCTGCTGACGCACGGCATATTCATGCCCGGCATTTTCCGGCAAGGAGGGATGATACAGCTTTTTCACCAGCGGTTGCTGTTGCAGATATTCCACAATTGCCAGCGCGTTGCGCTGCGCCGCAGCCATACGCGGGGCCAGCGTCCGCAGACCGCGCAGCAGCAGATAACTGTCGAAAGCCGCGCCGGTAACGCCGATATTATTGGCCCACCAGGCAAGCTCGGTCGCCAGCGCCGGGTCTTTGGCGATCACCGCTCCCGCGACCACGTCGGAATGGCCGTTAAGGTATTTGGTACAGGAATGAATCACCAGGTCCGCGCCCAGCGCCAGCGGATTTTGCAGCGCCGGACTCAGGAAGGTATTGTCGACTACGCTGACCGCGCCCGCGCTGCGCGCCGCCTCGCAAATAGCGGCGATGTCTACCACGCGCAGCAAGGGATTGCTTGGGCTTTCCACCAGCACCAGCTTCGGTTTTTCCGCCAGCGCCGCCTCCAGCGCGGCACGGTCGCCCTGGTCGACGAATTTCACGCGGTAGGCGCCGCGCTTCGCAAGGCTGTCAAACAGGCGATAGCTGCCGCCGTAGCAGTCATGCGGCGCAACAAGCAGATCGCCAGGCTTCAGGAACACTGTCGTCACCAGATGAATGGCCGACATGCCGGTATTCGTTAACACCGCGCCGGCGCCCCCTTCCAGTTCCGCCAGCGCGCGCTGTACCACATCGCGCGTCGGGTTGCCGCGGCGTGAATAATCGTGCGCGCGCGGCTCGTTGAAATCCAGGAAGTTATAGGTGCTGGAGAGATGAATCGGTGGGACAACACAGCCATATTGCTCGTCATCATTCAAACCGCTGCGAACTGCGATGGTTGCCTGTTTACGCGTCATGGTGCATTCCATTCCTGAAAAGATTAACAAAGAGGCAACAGAATAACACCCCACGATTAGACGTCAATACATCTGGACATCTAAATGTCTTTGCGTATAGATTGAGCAGAAAGGCTTTACCCGCTAAAATTATCCCCTGATTGCCTGCGTTCTGTGCCCTTTTCATGCTCAGAATGAAGAAACCCAGCAGTTCAACAGGTCAGGCACGGTAAAATCGGGCATAATCCACGGATTTCCCCACTTTTAACTTTTATTGATTAAGGTAACCCATGGCTGAATGGAACGGCGAATATATCAGCCCTTACGCTGAACACGGTAAGAAGAGTGAGCAGGTCAAAAAGATCACAGTTTCTATCCCATTGAGCGTGCTGAAGATTTTAACGGATGAGCGTACTCGTCGTCAGGTCAACAACCTGCGTCACGCGACAAATAGCGAACTGCTGTGCGAAGCCTTTTTACACGCCTTTACCGGACAGCCTCTGCCTGACGACGTCGATCTGCGCAAAGAGCGTAGCGATGAAATCCCGGAAGAAGCGAAAAAGATCATGCGTGAAAAGGGCGTCAATCCCGATACCTGGGAGTATTAATTTTTCCGTCCTGGCGGCAGATTATCATTTGAGAACCTGCCGCCAATATAAGATCTGCTAATAATAATAATTCTATCCAGCGAAAATAAATCTATTTTCCAGTGCCGACTTAAATTTAACATATAGACCAAAATTAAAAACAAAACAAAATACGCCTCTATTGTTCGCGCAATGCAAAATAAGTAAACTCCAGCGCTAAATTATTCTACTGGCGCAACACATGGAAAAATATTTAAACACAAGGAGTGTTAGCTTTGTTTTTGCCCTTAGCTTTTTCCTGATAAATTCAGCATCCGGCGCGGAAAAAAACTCATCTGACAATAAAAGTTCCGTGCTAAATGATCAATCAATCCGTCAGGTTGAGCAGGATAAAATTCGTCAAAAAGCCTTGCAGAGTCAAAATACCAACAATCGTTCAACTCAGCAAGAAGCAAATAAAAGCCGTATCTTTTTTCCCAGCGAATCGCCTTGTTATCCGATAGAGGAGGTCACCTGGACACAAGATAGTGCTTCATTACATTTAAAAAGCCTGAGCTATTTTACTCATCAGGCACAGGGGAAATGTCTGGGCGTAAACGGCATAAGATTACTTGCCAACACTTTGCAAAATGAAATTATTCGACTTGGCTATATTACTACACGAGTTAATTTGCCTCAGCAGGATTTAAAAAGCCAGAGGTTAAGGTTTGATATCGTTGCTGGCAAAGTAGGGAAAATTCAGCTGACAGAGAGCAGCCCGGATTATATCAACCTGAAAACGACGCTGCCCCTGCGCGAAGGCGACGTATTAAATATTAGCGAACTTGAGCAGGGGAGCTTTAATTTACGGCGAACGCCAGGAAGCGAGGTGAAAATCGATGTTGTTCCAGGCGAAGAACAGGGTCAGAGCAATATCGTAATCGACCGCCATCAGGACAAACGCTGGCAGGTTAGCGCCTGGGCTAACGATGCAGGCAGCAAAACGACCGGCCGCTATCAGGGCGGAGCAGCGCTTTATCTTTATAATATGACGTCGCTTAATGACACCCTGCTCTTCTCTGCTGGTCGCGCTTTAGCCCCGCGCAATAAGCCAGAAGGTAGCGATAACCGTGCGATTGGCTACTCTGTGCCCGTTGGCTTCTGGTGGCTGGACCTTTATGCGAGTCAGAGCAGTTATCAGCAACATATTCAGGGCACGCTGTCAGACTGGATGCTTAACAATAAAAACAGTTACTACAGTGCTCAGATAAATCGCCTTCTGTCTCACACCGTTCATCAGCAAACCACTGGCGGATTACAACTATTTAATGCGAAAACGCACTATTATTATAACGATTACGAACTTGCCAGCATGCAGAAAAAGAGTGCAGGCTGGAAACTGATCGTTGAACATCAGCGCTATTTTAACAATGCTATTGTTTCTGGCACGTTAAGCTATCAAAAACGCATGCCGTGGTTTAACAGTGGCAACACTGTTGAGCAAAAAAACGGATTAATCAGCAGCGAAGGGCGGATAATCAATCTGGATATTAAAGCAGCTGTTAATTTTACGCTCTACGGCCAAAATTTTAACTACTCTCCTTATTTAAAATTACAGCTGTCGCCTGACACGCTTTCTTCGCTGGATCGAATGGCGTCAGGCAATCGTTGGAGCGTACGTGGCTTTGATGGTGAATATAGTTTACAGGACAACCAGGGATGGTTCCTGCGTAATGATATCAACTGGATTCCGGACGGAAAAGACTATCAGCCTTATACAGGCATAGATATAGGTCAGACATGGGGCCACTACAACCAGCAGTATTATTCTGGAAATACATTAATCGGTAGCGTTCTCGGCGTACGTGGGGAAATTTTTAAAACCGGTTATGATTTTTTTGCCGGATTGCCATTGTACAAACCTGAAGGATTTATAACTGATCCTCTGACGCTAGGGTTTTCGCTGCAATGGAAATATTAACAGAGGAGATTATCAGAGCACATTTCAACTATCTGTTTTCATGGAATAACATCTAAAACATTAAAGGAAAAACAATGAGACGCTATAAATTTAACGCACTATTCCTGGCGACGTCAGTCATGCTATCGCATGCCGTATTTGCTACCCCTTCTACCTATACTCATGCCAACGGTTCTACGGTTGTTAACATTAACAACGCCGATGCTAACGGCCTTTCACATAACATGTGGACGGACTTCAACGTTAATAACAAGGGCATGGTGCTGAATAACAGCCTCAACGATCTGGTGCGGGAAAACGGCGACATTGCTAAGAATGGCAACCTGACAGCTGCGGCAAAGGTGATCCTGAACGAGGTCATCTCCAATAAAGCCAGCCAGCTTAATGGTGCGATTGAGGTCGCCGGTCAGACTGCCGATGTGATTGTTGCCAACCCAAATGGCATTACCTGTAAAGGCTGTAGCTTCATTAATGCCAGCCGCGCGACCTTGACTACTGGCAAGCCGGTCTTTACCGATGGCGCATTAACCAGCTTCAACGTGCAGAAAGGAACAATCACCCTGAATGGGTTAACCAACGCGCAGAGCTACACCGATATTTTAGCCGAAAGCATCAAGATTAACGGCCAGCTCCAGACCGGCTCGTTAAAGGCGATCGCAGGTAAATATAGTTATGACACCACTACCGGCACGGCCGTCGCTGATGGCTCATCCTCTAATAAAGTCGGTATTGATATCAGCGCGCTGGGAGGCGTAACCGCTGGGGTGATCCAGCTACAGACCACTAAAGCAGGGTTGGGCGTCAATAACAACGGCATCCTGTCAGCCGATGCTATTCAAATTTCATCGAATGGGGTACTGAATAATAAAGGCACCCTGGCAGGCAAAACGTTGCTCGTCTCCACCGCGAACAAATTCAGCAACAGCGGGTCGCTGGAAGGAAACACGATTCAACTGGTTTCGGCGCATGAGCTACACAACACAGGCACAATAAAGGCCAGCTCAGCCCTTTACGCCGCCAGTGCGGGCCAGATTACCAATGAAGGGACAATAAAGGGTTCGTCTTTAAATCAGCTGATCTCTTATGCGGGAGATATTTCGAATAGCGGCACCATTAGCTCAGAGGGTACGGTTTATCTTATGAGTGGTTTTGCGCCCGTTACCAGCAATGGTTATGCCCCTTATGCCGATACCAGCATCAGCAATAATGGTAAAGGCGTGATTATGGCGACGAACGGCGTAACCATGAAGGCGGTGAAATCTATTAATCTCAATTCAGGCAATCTTTTGTCACAGGGAGAGTCCTATCTGACCGCCAGCGAGATTAATAATCGCATGACCGTTGACGCTGAAAACCTGACGCTGTACTCGAATGATTTCGTTAACTCAGGGAAGATAACCGCCACCGGCCAGCTGACCGTCACCGGTATTGACAGCATCACTAATACTGGAGTATTGAAAGGCGAAAATTTAACGTTGAACACTAATGGCAAGTTAAATACTCAATTCTGTAAGCTGTGGATAGTTTGCCAGCCAGGTACGCTCTCTGCCGAGTCAACGCTGCAAATCAACGCGCCTGCGATTACCAGCATTAACAATATTGGCGGCAACGTGGTTGCGCCGATTCTTGAGCTGAACAAATCCAGCATCTAACGATCTCTGTTGCCGGCGCTCACCGCGTCGGCATTTTATTTTATAAAAGGCAGTAAGCAGGAAGAGAGCGTTCAGGGAATTTCAAGAAAGAAAGCAGGAAGAGATTGAAGCAGAATGGGGAAGAGAGAGAGCGGAATGGCCCTGACGAGCCATTCCGTTTTGAAAACTTATTTTTTAACGCCCGGCACGCTGAAACGCTTGTTGAAGCGGTCAACACGGCCACCGGTTGCAACTTCACGCTGCTTGCCGGTATAGAACGGGTGGCATTTACCACAAACGTCCAGGTTCATGTCGTGTGCCATAGTAGAGCGAGTGTGGATCACGTTACCGCAGGTGCAAGTGATGGTCACAGCTTCGTATTTCGGGTGAATACCTTGTTTCATGGGAGAACCTCATAAAAGGCCGTGTCGCTCTCCGTGCCAGGCTAAAACCTGCACAGCACCACACGCGGTTGAACATTAATGTTTAGGCTCTGGCGAGAGCTTTCTCACCAAAGGCGGCATACTATACAGAAAATAACCGCTTTACGCAAATCCTCTGCAAGATACCCGCTGGTCGCGCCAGCGTGTACACTAGGCGTCCCGCTATGACCCATTGACCGGAAAGAGATCGCCATGCCCGTCGTTCAGGTTGCCCTGCCCGTTCCGCTACCTCGTCTGTTTGACTATCTGCCGCCGCACGGCGCGCAGCCGGTCACAGGCGGGCGCGTCAGCGTACCCTTTGGCAATCGTAAAATGATCGGTATCGTGGTGGGTTTTCGCGCGCAGAGCGACCTGCCGGAATCACAGCTCAAGCGCGTCGCCGACGTGCTGGACAGCGAATCGCTCTTTCCGTCTTCCCTGTGGCGTCTGCTTAACTGGGCGGCAGGCTATTATCACTCTCCCGCTGGCGAAGTGCTGAGCCATGCGCTGCCGGTTCTGCTGCGTCAGGGGAAACCGGCGCAGGAGGCGCCGCTGTGGCAGTGGGCCATTACCGAACAGGGCCAGGCCACCGCGCCGGAAAGCCTGAAGCGCGCGCCAAAGCAGCAGCAGGCGCTGGCCGCGCTGCGTCAGCAGCCGCTCTACCGCCATCAGGTCGCCGACCAGGATCTTACCGAGACGGCATTGCAGGCGCTGCGCGCCAAAGGATTATGCGATCTGCGCGAACACCAGCCGCAGCGGCAGGACTGGCGCGCAACCTTTGCGATAAAAGGCGAGCGTTTGCGGCTCAACACCGATCAGGCGATGGCCGTCGGCGCGATCCGCAGTGAAGATGAGCAGTATGCCGCCTGGCTGCTGGCGGGCATTACCGGTTCTGGCAAAACCGAAGTCTATCTGAGCGTGCTGGAGAATGTGCTGGCGCGCGGCAAACAGGCGCTGGTGCTGGTGCCCGAAATCGGCCTGACGCCGCAGACGATCGCCCGCTTCCGCGAGCGCTTTGACGCGCCCGTCGACGTGCTGCACTCCGCGCTCAACGACAGCGAACGCCTTGCCGTCTGGCTGCGCGCGCGCCAGGGCGAAAACGCCATTATTATCGGCACGCGCTCTGCGCTGTTCACGCCGCTGGCGCGCCCTGGCGTCATCATTATTGATGAAGAGCATGACAGCTCGTATAAACAGCAGGAGGGCTGGCGCTATCAGGCCCGTGACCTGGCGGTGTTTCGCGCGCGTGAAGAAAATATCCCGATCGTCATGGGTTCCGCGACCCCCGCGCTGGAGACGCTGCACAACGTGCGCAGCGGCAAATACCGCCAGCTTGATCTGACGAAGCGCGCCGGCAATGCGCGGCCGGCGCTGCAACAGCTGGTCGATCTTAAAGGCCAGCAGCTTATCGGCGGGCTGGCGCCGGCGCTGATCGGCAAAATGCGTCAGCATTTGCAGGCGGATAATCAGGTTCTGCTGTTCCTGAACCGTCGCGGCTACTCGCCCGCGCTGCTCTGTCACGACTGCGGCTGGATTGCGGAGTGTCAGCGCTGCGAACGTTACTACACCCTGCATCAGCAGCAGCGCCAGCTACGCTGCCACCACTGCGACAGCCAGCGTCCGCTGCCTAATCAGTGTCCGCAGTGCGGCTCTACGCACCTGCTGCCGGTTGGCGTCGGCACGGAACAGCTGGAGCAGCAGCTCGGCACGCTGTTCCCCGGCGTGCCGGTCTCGCGCATCGATCGCGACACCACCAGCCGTAAAGGCGCGCTGGAGCAGCATCTGGCCGACGTGCATCGCGGCGGCGCGCGCATTCTGGTCGGCACGCAAATGCTGGCTAAAGGCCACCACTTTCCCGACGTGACGCTGGTGTCGCTGCTGGACGTGGACGGCGCGCTCTTCTCCGCCGATTTTCGCGCCGCCGAACGCTTCGCGCAGCTTTATACCCAGGTCGCGGGCCGCGCGGGCCGCGCCGGGAAACAGGGCGAAGTGCTGCTGCAAACCCACCATCCGGAACACCCGCTGCTACAGACGCTGCTGCATCAGGGGTATTTCGCGTTTGCCCAACAGACGCTGCTGGAGCGTCAGTCGGTGCGGCTGCCCCCCTGGACCAGCCACGCGCTGTTTCGCGCTGAAGATCACGATAATCAGCAGGCTGCCGAATTTTTGCAGCAGCTGCGCAATTTACTCGACGCCAGCCCGCTCAAGGATAGCGCCATGTGGCTGATGGGTCCGGTTCCGGCGTTGCAGCCGAAGCGCGGAGGACGCTGGCGCTGGCAGCTGCTGGTGCAGCACGCGTCGCGTAAACGCCTGCAGCAGCTGCTCAGTAGCTCGCTGCCGTTGATTGCCACCCTGCCCGCCGCGCGCAAAGTCAAATGGACGCTGGATATTGACCCCACCGAGAGCTGAGCCTGCGAGCCAGATCGAAAAAAGTCGCACAAGTCACAATTTTTATGCAAATTAAGTAACAACCCGGCCGCGCAATCGTTAACAATGTGCGCGGTGTGGCATTTTATTGCCACAGCTATCCCTCGAACGCGTCAGGAGTACAGTGTTGGAACACAATCCCCAAACGCCCACCGCCACGATGAAAGACGTGGCCGAGAAAGCGGGCGTTTCAACCGCGACCGTCTCGCGCGCGCTGATGAATCCGGAAAAGGTGTCGGCGGCGACGCGACAAAAAGTCGAGCAGGCGGTGGCTGCCGTCGGCTATGCGCCGCACGGTGTGGCGCGCAACGCCCGTCGCGGCGAGACGCAGACGATTCTGGTGATTGTGCCTGACATCTGCGATCCCTTCTTTAGCGAAATTATTCGCGGCGTAGAAGTCACGGCGGCGCAGGAAGGCTATCTGGTTCTGATTGGCGACTGCGCGCACCAGAACCAGCAGGAAAAAAACTTTCTCGATCTGCTGCTGACGCGCCAGATCGATGGCATGGTGCTGCTCGGCTCGCAGATCCCTTTCGATCCGCTGAATGAGGAGCAGCGCAACTTGCCGCCGATGGTGATGGCGAATGAGTTCGCGCCGGAAATGTCGCTGCCCACCGTACATATTGATAATCTGACGGCCGCTTTCGAAGCGGTAAATCATCTGTTGCAGCTGGGCCACCGTCAGATCGCCTGCATCGCCGGTCCGGAAGAGATGCCGCTGTGCCAGTACCGCACGCAGGGCTATATTCAGGCGCTGCGCCGCAGCAACCTGACCATTGACCCTGGCTATATTGTGCGCGGCGATTTCAGCTTCGAAGCAGGCGCGCAGGCGCTGAAGCAGTTAATGGCGCTGCCGCAGCCGCCGCGCGCGCTGTTTTGTCACAGCGATATGCTGGCGATCGGCGCAATGAACCAGGCCAAACGCCTCGGCCTGCGCGTGCCGCAGGACCTGTCGATCGTTGGCTTTGACGATATTGAACTGTCGCGCTACTGCGAACCGCCGCTTACCACGGTCGCGCAGCCGCGCTATCAGATTGGCCGCGAAGCGATGCTGCTGCTGCTGGATGAACTCCAGGGCAAACGGGTAAATAACGGTTCGCGTCTGCTGGATGCCGAACTTACCGTGCGCGGCAGCACGGCCCCGGAAATTAAGCGCGAGAAATAACCGCTGTTTTCCGGTATTTTCAGTAGATTCTTAAGGCGAACACTGCTGGTCAAAGTTCCGACCCTTGAGTAACATGGCGGACTCCTTGCCGGGCGGTCTTTCAAAGCGTTTTCGCCCAGTTGGCACGATTTTTTTGAAGGGTATCAGAACGAGAGTGGCACAGAGAGATTACGTAAGCCGCGGGCGTTCAACAGGGACGCGTCGCAAAAAAAGCAGCACCAGCCGTGGAAAGAAAAGTAAAGGCGGCTCAGGTGTTTCCAAAATTATGGTGGTACTGGCCGTTGCGGTGCTGGTGACCTTTGCCGGTGGTTTATGGTTCCTTGCGCATCATAAAAAAGAAGATGTGCCGGTGATCCCGGATCATAAAGCCAACGGCAACGGTCTGCCGCCGAAGCCTGAAGAGCGCTGGAAATATATCAAAGAGCTGGAAAACCGTCAGGTCACGGTGCCTACCCCAACGGAACCGTCGGCGGGCGGCGAAATCCAGTCGCATACGCAGCTCACTGATGAACAACGACAGCTGCTGGAGCAGATGCAGGCGGACATGCGTCAGTCACCGACGCAGCTGAATGAAGTGCCGTGGAATGAACAGACCCCGGCGCAGCGTCAGCAGACATTGCAGCGTCAGCAGCAGTTGCAGATGCAGTCGCGCCAGCAGCAGACGCCGCAAAGCGCTCCGCCGCGCCAGACGCAGACGATGCCGCAGCAGAGCGCCCATCCGTCTCAGACGCCGTCGCAGAGCACGCGTCAGGCGCCGCCGCCGCGCCAGACGCAAACCCAGCAGCCTGCGCCTGTTACGCGTGAGCCTGCCCAGGAGACCGCAAAGAAACCGGCGGAAAAACCGGCCTCTTCGCAGCGCTGGATGGTGCAGTGCGGCTCGTTCAAAGGCACCGACCAGGCGGAATCCGTGCGCGCCGGTCTGGCGTTTGAGGGTTTCGAAAGCCGTATTACGACCGGTGGCGGCTGGAACCGCGTGGTGATAGGGCCCTTTAAAGATCGCAGTAGCGCCGACAGCACGCTGAAGCGGCTGCGCGGCAACGGTCATTCAAACTGCATTCCGCTTTCCGTCGGGGGTTGAATCCCGCCAAACCCGCCCCATATCTGGTTGCATGATGCGCCGCGCCCTGCCGCGCGGCGCTTTTTTTCTACTGCAACAAGGGGTCTGCCCGTGACAACAATAGTAAGCGTACGACGCAACGGACGAGTCGTTATCGGCGGTGATGGCCAGGCAACGCTCGGCAATACCGTGATGAAAGGCAACGTAAAAAAAGTGCGTCGTCTTTACAACGATAAAGTGATTGCCGGTTTCGCTGGCGGCACAGCAGATGCCTTCACGCTGTTTGAACTCTTCGAACGAAAACTGGAAATGCATCAGGGTCACCTGGTGAAAGCGGCTGTCGAACTGGCGAAAGACTGGCGTACCGATCGCATGCTGCGCCGTCTTGAAGCGCTGCTGGCGGTGGCGGATGAGAACGCCTCGCTGATCATCAGCGGCAACGGCGACGTTATCCAGCCCGAAAACGATCTGATCGCCATTGGTTCCGGCGGTCCTTTCGCCCAGGCCGCAGCGCGCGCGCTGCTGGAAAACACCGAGCTGGGCGCGCATGACATTGTCGCGAAATCGTTAGATATTGCGGGCGACATCTGCATCTACACCAACCACAATGTTAACTTCGAAGAACTGCCGTCCAGGGCGTAAGGATTAAACATGTCTGAGATGACTCCTCGCGAAATCGTCAGCGAACTGAATCGCTTTATCATCGGCCAGGACGGCGCAAAACGTGCAGTCGCTATCGCGCTGCGTAACCGCTGGCGTCGTATGCAGCTTGACGAAGAGCTGCGCCACGAAGTGACGCCAAAAAATATTCTGATGATCGGCCCGACTGGCGTCGGTAAAACCGAAATCGCCCGTCGCCTGGCGAAACTGGCCAACGCGCCGTTTATTAAAGTGGAAGCCACCAAGTTCACCGAAGTGGGTTACGTCGGTAAAGAAGTGGACTCGATTATTCGTGACCTGACCGACGCTGCGGTGAAAATGGTGCGCAGCCAGGCGATCGAAAAGAACAAATACCGCGCCGAAGAGATGGCGGAAGAGCGCATTCTTGACGTACTGATCCCGCCCGCCAAAAACAACTGGGGCCAGCCGGAGCACAGCAGCGAACCTTCTGCGGCGCGCCAGTCGTTCCGTAAGAAACTGCGCGAAGGCCAGCTGGACGATAAAGAGATTGAGATCGATCTGGCTGTCGCGCCAGCAGGCGTCGAGATTATGGCGCCTCCAGGTATGGAAGAGATGACCAATCAGCTTCAGTCGATGTTCCAGAATCTGGGCGGCCAGAAGCAGAAGCCGCGCAAGCTGAAAATCAAAGACGCGATGAAGCTGCTGATCGAAGAAGAAGCGGCCAAGCTGGTGAATCCCGAAGAGCTGAAACAGGATGCGATCGAAGCGGTAGAGCAGCACGGTATCGTGTTTATCGATGAGATCGACAAAATCTGTAAGCGCGGCCAGTCGTCTGGCCCGGATGTGTCGCGTGAAGGCGTACAGCGCGACCTGCTGCCGCTGGTAGAAGGCTGTACTGTGTCGACCAAGCACGGCATGGTGAAAACCGACCATATCCTGTTTATCGCCTCAGGCGCGTTCCAGGTCGCCAGCCCGTCCGATCTGATCCCGGAACTGCAAGGTCGTCTGCCGATTCGCGTCGAGCTGCAAGCACTGACCGTAAACGATTTCGAGCGCATTCTGACCGAGCCGAACGCGTCTGTGACCGTACAGTACAAAGCGTTGATGGGGACCGAAGGCGTTAACGTCGAGTTTACCGAAGATGGTATTCGCCGTATCGCGGAAGCGGCATGGCAGGTAAACGAAACCACTGAAAACATCGGCGCGCGTCGTCTTCACACCGTACTGGAGCGTCTGATGGAAGATATTTCCTATGACGCCAGCGATCGTCACGGCGACTCTGTGACCATTGATGCCGAGTATGTCAGCAAGCATCTGGATGAGCTGGTGGCGGACGAAGATCTCAGCCGCTTTATCCTGTAATCGACTTTTCTCTGCGCTTGCACAAAGTCCGGCCAGTTGGCCGGGCTTTTTTTATCTGCATGCTGCTGATGCAGCGCCTTTTTTTCCACTGATGATTTTGCCAACAATCCGCAACTGACGGTATACTTACCGCTCCTGTGGCAAACAGATGGAACCACCATGAAATACGATACCTCTGAACTCTGCGACATCTACCATGAAGACGTGAACGTTGTGGAGCCGCTTTTTTCAAACTTCGGTGGCCGCACCTCATTTGGTGGTCAGATAACCACAGTGAAATGTTTTGAAGACAACGGCCTGCTCTACGATCTGCTGGAAGAGAACGGTCGGGGTCGCGTGCTGGTTATCGACGGCGGCGGATCGGTACGTCGTGCGCTGGTTGACGCGCAGCTGGCTCGCCTGGCGGTAGAAAACGAATGGGAAGGCCTAGTGGTTTACGGTTCTGTGCGCCAGGTGGACGATCTGGAAGAGCTGGAAATTGGCATTCAGGCGATTGCGGCCATTCCGGCGGGCGCAGCGGGCGAAGGCATTGGCGAAAGCGACGTGCGCGTTAACTTCGGCGGTGTGACTTTCTTCTCCGGCGACCATCTGTACGCCGACAATACCGGCATGATCCTCTCCGAGGATCCGCTCGACATCGAGTAACGTCGGAAACGAAAACGGGAGCGCGCCGCTCCCGTTTTTCATTCTACTGAGGCGCTTACACCTCTTCCATTTTTCCCAGCAGTGCACGCAGGCGATCCTGCCACAGATGCTGCTCTTCCTTCAGCTGCTGATTCTCGCGCACCAGCGAGTCATGATTGCCCGCCGCCTGCTGCGCTTCGTTTTTCAGCGTGTTGTTCTGCTCTTTCAGCTCTTCGATTTCCATCTGCAACAGGGTGATGGTATCAATCGCCTGCTGAACTTTCGCTTCAAGTTTCTCAAATACTTCAAATGACATCTTTCTGACCTCTCCTAAATTCTCGCAGGGCGTTGATGATGCCAGCCTTAGCGCGTGACGCCCTGTATCAGCCAGGCCAGCAACAATGTTTCCGATTGTATGTAGCCTGATAGCGCAAGTCCAGCGACGCGGGACCTGCGGCCGCAGTCTGTAACACTTTTCGGCTTATGCCTGGCCGCTTGCCGTCTGGCCTGAAGGGCATTCAAAGCGAGGCGGCGCAGGTGATGAAATGATGTTTCATGAAAGGCAAAAGGCGCGAAAACGCGCATTTTTTTGACCTGGTACACAGATTTCGATTTCGCTATTTCTCGTTTATGCTCGTTAACGATAAATTTACACCAGCCCTACAAGAGAGCTGGGAAACTCATGGAATGAGAACAAAAACTGATAAAATTTAACCTCGCTTCAGGAACACCACTATGAGTCAGACAACGAACACGCTGAAAGGTCAATGCATTGCCGAATTTATCGGAACCGGTCTGATTATCTTTTTTGGCGCAGGCTGCGTAGCCGCGCTAAAACTGGCTGGCGCCGCTTTCGGTCAATGGGAAATCTGCATCATCTGGGGTCTTGCCGTCTCAATGGCCGTTTATCTTACCGCTGGCGTATCGGGCGCGCATCTTAACCCTGCCGTCACGGTCGCGCTCTGCCTGTTTGCCAGCTTTGACGGGCGCAAAGTGGTGCCTTACATTCTGGCGCAAATCGCAGGCGCGTTTTGCGCGGCCGCGCTGGTTTATGGTCTCTACTACAGCCTGTTTTTCGATTACGAGCAAAGTCATCAGATGGTGCGCGGTACGGTTCAGAGCCTGGACCTGGCCGGTATCTTCTCTACCTACCCTAACCCGCATATCAGCGTGGGACAGGCGTTTCTGGTTGAGCTGGTGATTACCGCAGTATTAATGGCCGTGATCATGGCGCTGACCGATGATGGCAACGGCGTGCCGCGTGGCCCGCTGGCTCCGCTGTTGATCGGCCTACTGGTCGCGGTGATTGGCGGCTCTATGGGACCGCTGACGGGCTTTGCCCTTAACCCGGCGCGTGATTTCGGACCTAAGCTGTTCGCCTTCTTCGCTGGCTGGGGTAACGTGGCCTTCACGGGCGGCAAAGATATTCCTTACTTCCTGGTGCCGATTTTTGGCCCGTTAGTCGGAGCCTGTCTGGGTGCCTTTAGCTATCGCGCGCTGATTGGCCGCCATCTGCCGGGTGCGGCGTTGGCCAGCAGCAAAACAGAAAAACCGGTCGCACGCGCTGAGCAGCGTAAAGCGTAAGTTTCACTTTTCATCGGGAATGCATTATGACGACTACCACTGATAAAAAATACATTGTAGCGCTCGACCAGGGCACCACCAGCTCACGCGCCGTTGTGCTGGATCATGACGCTAACATCGTTGCGGTATCCCAGCGCGAGTTTACGCAGATCTATCCAAAAGCCGGCTGGGTTGAGCACGACCCGATGGACATCTGGGCATCGCAGAGTTCGACGCTGGTCGAAGTGCTGGCCCATGCGGATATTCGTTCTGATGAAATCGCCGCAATCGGCATCACCAACCAGCGCGAAACCGCTATCGTCTGGGATAAAGAGACCGGCAAACCGATCTATAACGCCATTGTGTGGCAGGATCCGCGTACCGCGGACTACTGTAACAAACTGAAAAAAGAGGGGCTGGAAGAGTATATCCAGCATACCACCGGCCTGGTGATTAACCCCTACTTCTCCGGCACCAAGGTGAAGTGGATCCTTGACCATGTGGAAGGCGCGCGCGAACGCGCGAAGCGCGGCGAGCTACTGTTCGGCACCGTGGATACCTGGCTGGTATGGAAAATGACGCAGGGCCGCGTGCATATCACCGACCACACCAACGCCTCTCGTACCATGATGTACAACATCCACAAACTGGAGTGGGATCAGCGCATGCTGGAGATCCTCGACATTCCGCGCGAAATGCTGCCGGAAGTGAAAGGTTCTTCAGAAATTTATGGCCAGACCAACATCGGTGGTAAAGGCGGTACGCGTATTCCGATCGCCGGTATCGCAGGCGACCAGCAGGCGGCGCTTTACGGCCAGCTCTGCGTGCAGCCGGGCATGGCGAAAAACACCTACGGCACCGGCTGCTTTATGCTGATGAACACCGGCACCGAAGCGGTGACCTCTTCGCACGGCCTGCTGACCACTATCGCCTGCGGCCCGCGCGGCGAGGTGAACTATGCGCTGGAAGGCGCGGTCTTTATCGGCGGCGCGTCTATTCAGTGGCTGCGTGACGAGATGAAACTGATTAGCGACTCCACCGACTCGGAATACTTTGCCCTGAAGGTGAAGGATACCAACGGCGTTTATATGGTTCCGGCCTTTACCGGTCTCGGCGCGCCCTACTGGGATCCCTATGCGCGCGGCGCTATTTTCGGCCTGACGCGCGGCGCTAATGCCAACCACATTATTCGCGCGACGCTGGAATCGATCGCCTACCAGACGCGTGACGTGCTGGAAGCGATGCAGAATGATGCCGATACCCGTTTGCAATCGCTGCGCGTAGATGGCGGCGCGGTTGCCAACAACTTCCTGATGCAGTTCCAGTCTGACATTCTCGGCACGCGCGTTGAGCGTCCGGAAGTGCGTGAAGTCACCGCGCTGGGCGCAGCCTATCTGGCAGGCCTGGCCGTCGGCTTCTGGAGCGATCTGGAAGAAGTGCGCGCGAAAGCGGTGGTGGAACGCGAGTTCCGCCCCAGCATCGAAACCACGGAGCGCAACGTTCGCTACGCAGGCTGGAAGAAAGCCGTGGCGCGCGCGCAGTCATGGGAAGACCACGAAGAGTAGTCGATTTACCTCTCGCCCGCGGACTCTGCCGCGGGCTTTTTTTTGCCCTTCCGCGCTGTGCTACACTGCCCTTTTTTCATCAGGTGCAGGCCATGAAACGAGAACTCGCCATAGAATTTTCCCGCGTAACTGAAGCTGCGGCTTTAGCAGGCTATCGCTGGCTGGGGCGCGGCGACAAAAACGCGGCTGACGGCGCCGCCGTCCACGCCATGCGACACGTCCTTAATACCCTGGAGATTGACGGCCAGATTGTGATTGGCGAAGGGGAGATCGATGAAGCGCCCATGCTCTATATCGGCGAAAAGGTCGGCAGCGGGCGCGGCGATGCGGTAGATATTGCGGTCGATCCTATCGAAGGCACGCGCATGACCGCCATGGGTCAGGCCAATGCGCTGGCGGTGCTGGCCGTCGGTGATAAAGGCAGCTTCCTGCACGCGCCTGATATGTATATGGAGAAGCTGATTGTCGGCCCGGCGGCGCGCGGTCATATCGATCTTAACCTGTCGCTGGAGACCAACCTGCGCAATATCGCGGCCGCGCTGAATAAGCCGCTGTCCCAGCTAACGGTCTCCATCCTTGCCAAGCCGCGCCACGACGGCGTTATCGCGCAGCTGCAACAGCTTGGCGTGCGCGTATTCGCCTTTCCAGACGGCGACGTAGCGGCCTCAATCCTGACCTGTATGCCCGACAGCGAAGTCGATGTGCTGTACGGCATCGGCGGCGCGCCGGAAGGCGTGGTGTCGGCAGCGGTTATCCGCGCGCTGGATGGCGATATGCAGGGGCGTCTGCTGCCGCGTCACGAGGTTAAAGGCGAGAGCGAGGAGAATCGTCGCATTGGCGAACAAGAGCTGGCGCGCTGCGATGAGATGGGCATTAAAGCAGGCGACGTGTTACCGCTGGCGCGAATGGCGCGCAACGATAACGTAATTTTCGCCGCCACCGGCATTACCAGCGGCGACCTGCTGAAAGGCATTACGCGTCAGGGCAATATCGCCACCAGCGAAACCCTGTTGATACGCGGTAAGTCGCGCACCATCCGCCGCATCCAGTCGATCCACTATTTAGATCGCAAAGACGCGGCGCTGCATCCGTTTATCCTGTAACCGTACCGCGCTCGCTTTCAGGCTGTCGCGACAGCGGCAGCCAGCAGAGCAGCATCACCAGCGCTGTAGCGAACATCAGCATGCCCAGGCTGAACTGGTCGCGTTGCGGCAGCAGCGCAGACGCCCAGGCGACCACGCCCGATCCCAGGTTCTGCAAGCCGCCGATCAGCGCGCCCGCGCTGCCCGCCAGCCACGCATAGGGCTCCATCGCGCCGGACGTCGCCAACGGAAACAGCATGCCGGCGCCAAAGAAGAACAGCGCGGCTGGCACCAGCAGCGTCCAGATATTCATCACGCCAAACCACGCCGGGATCCACATCAGCGCGCCCGCCAGCAGGCAGCTGTTTACCCCGGTCCACATCAGGCTATGCCAGGAACGCGCTTCGCGGCCGGCAAACCACGCGCCGAAAAAGGCAGCGGGGATCGGCAGGATAAACAGAATACTGACGGTGAACGCATCCAGCCCCAGCACGCCGCCCAACAGCACGCCGCAGCTCGCTTCGAATACGGCGATACCCGCCAGCGCGCCGATCAGCAGCACAATAAAACGCACAAAGCTGGCATCGCTAAGCAGACGCTGATAGCGCCGGAAAAACGGCGTGACCTCGCCGCCGTGCGGACGCGTCTCCGGCAGCCAGCGCATCATCGCGCCCGTTACCGTCACGCAGAGCAGCAGCAGGAAGGCGAAACAGGCGTGCCAGCCAAACAGCTTCGTCAGCAGCGCGCCTATTACCGGCGCCAGCAGTGGGCTGACCAGCAGCCCCATATTCAGCAGGCTGTTGGCCTGACGCAGCGCAACGCCAGCATAGAGGTCTCGCGGCATGGTGCGCGCCATCACGCCCGCCACGCCGGTGCCCAGCCCCTGAACCGCGCTGCCCAGCACCAGCACATTCAGCGACGGCGCCAGCATAGAGGTGACGGCGCCGGTCATAAAGATCGTCATGCCGGCCAGGATCACCGGACGGCGACCCACGCTGTCAGAGAGCGGGCCGTAGATCAGCTGCGATCCGCCATAGGTCATCAGATAGGCCGCCATAACGCGCTGTAGCGTGCCGTCATGCACGTTAAGCGCCTCAGCCATGCTGGCCATCGCCGGGACATAGATCGTCTGCGCCATCTGCCCAACCGCCAGCATAAGAATCAACATCAGCAGCAGCGACCGATTTTCCATCTTCTTCATCGACATCTCAGTCCGGGAAACAAGGTTAATACAGCAGCAAAACGCGCTGTAGCGAGATAATGGCGGGCAAAATATCAGGATTACGTGACAAATCGAGAGGCAGGCGCAAAGCTGTCCGCGAGAATTCGTCAAGTTTTCGTACCACCCTGTCAACGGACAGCAACATTGTGTTCCGGCGTGCGGCGCATTTGTCGATTAGAGCCTAAAAACGGGCGCGCCAGTGGAAAATCCGCCGTGCAGCCGCGATGATAGTTATGTGCCTGAAAAATCAACGACCGGGAGAGTAGAGATGGCTGAGTGGGTCAATGCGCAAGTAAAGGAAGTGAAAAACTGGACGGACGCACTGTTCAGCCTGCGGGTGCATGCGCCGATCGATGCCTTCACCGCCGGGCAGTTTGCCAAGCTGGCGCTGGAGATAGACGGGGAACGCGTACAGCGCGCCTACTCATACGTTAATGCGCCCAGCGATCCCCTGCTGGAGTTCTACCTGGTGACGGTACCGGAAGGCAAACTGAGTCCGCGCCTTCAGGCGCTCAGGCCGGGAGATAACCTGATGGTGACCAAAGAGGCCGCCGGCTTTTTCGTGCTGGATGAGATCCCGCCGTGCAACACCCTGTGGATGCTGGCGACCGGCACGGCCATCGGTCCTTATTTATCTATTCTGCAACAGGGCGAGGGGCTGGATCGCTTTGAGCATATCGTTCTGGTGCACGCGGTGCGCTACGCTGCCGACCTGAGCTATCTGCCGCTCATGCAGTCACTCCAGCAGATCTACAACGACAAGCTGCGTATTCAGACCGTGGTCAGCCGTGAAACCGCGCCCGGCTCGCTGACTGGCCGCGTGCCGGCGCTGATTAACAGCGGCGAGCTGGAGCGCGCAGTGGGTCTGCCTGTGGACGCGGAGTCGCATATTATGCTGTGCGGCAATCCGCAAATGGTGCGCGACACCCAGCAGTTGCTGAAAGAGACGCGCGATATGCGTAAACACCTGAAGCGCAAACCCGGACACATCACCAGCGAGCATTACTGGTAAGGCCCTGTTGCTGTGCGGTTAATCTCATTTTTCGTGAAATTATGACCGCAGCGCTTTTGACTTTTACCGGTAAAACCCGTTCTAATTTGCAGCAAAGTTTACTGGTCAGAGCCAACGAAATGAAGAATTTGCCCGGCGCGCTGCTGCTGAGTGTTGCGCTAACGGCCCCGGCATTTGCCGACAATCTACCGCTGCGCGAACGCAGCGGATCCGTGCCTGCCGCACCCTATCTGCTGGCGGGCGCGCCAACCTTTGATATGACCATTGGTCAGTTCCGCGAAAAATATAACGCGGCCAATGCCGATCTGCCGCTGATGGAGTATCGCGCCATCGACAGCCGAAACGACAGCAGCCATCTGACGCGGGCGGCAAGCAAAATCAGCGAAACGCTTTATGCCTCCACCGCGCTGGAACAGGGAACCGGCAAGGTAAAAACCCTCCAGCTGACCTGGCTGCCCGTGCCGGGACCGGATCAAAAGGTCTCTCAGGAAAAGGCGATGGCCTATATGGCGGCGCTGCTGCGTTTTTTCGTCACGGGATTATCCCCGGACGAGGCGCGACAAAAGCTCACGGCGTTACTCAGCGAAGGCAAAGGGATGCGCTACTTTTCCCGCACTGAAGGCGCGCTGCGTTTCGTGGTGGCCGACAACGGCGACAAGGGGCTCACCTTCGCCATCGAGCCGATAAAACTGACGCTGCCCCCTGCCGATCAGAGCGGCAAAAATGACGAAAAGCAAAGCCATTAACCTGAGAGATCTCTATACTGTCTGGCAGTCCAGGCTGCCTGTCGGCAGTTTAATTTAATGAATCGCGTAACGCGGAGGATAGAATGCGACATCCATTGGTTATGGGTAACTGGAAACTGAACGGCAGCAAGCAGATGACGAGCGAGCTGATTGACGGCCTGCGCAAAGCGCTCTCCGGCGTTGATGGCTGCGGCGTAGCGATCGCACCGCCCGCTATCTATCTCGACCAGGCAAAGCATGCTATCTCCGGCAGCCATATCGCGCTGGGCGCGCAGAATGTTGACGTGAACCTGTCCGGCGCGTTCACAGGCGAAACCTCCGCCGACATGCTGAAAGACATCGGCGCGAAATACATCATTATCGGCCACTCTGAGCGCCGTACTTATCATAAAGAGAGCGACGAGTTTATCGCGAAGAAATTCGCCGTGCTGAAAGCGGCGGGCCTGGTGCCGGTGCTGTGCATCGGTGAAACCGAAGCGGAAAACGAAGCGGGCCAGACGGAAGAAGTGTGCGCGCGCCAGATTGACGCCGTGCTGGAAACCCAGGGCGCAGAAGCCTTTAACGGCGTGGTTATCGCCTACGAACCCGTCTGGGCGATCGGCACCGGCAAATCCGCGACGCCAGCGCAGGCGCAGGCGGTGCATAAATTTATTCGCCAGCACATCGCGAAGAAAGATGCGGCGGTCGCTGAGCAGGTCATTATTCAGTACGGCGGTTCCGTTAACGACAAGAACGCCGCAGAGCTTTTCACTCAGCCAGACATCGACGGCGCACTGGTTGGCGGCGCGTCGCTGAAAGCCGATGCGTTTGCCGTTATCGTCAAAGCTGCGGCAGAAGCTAAAAAGGCGTAATGCCGCGAATGAACCACAGAGGCGGCTCCAGAGCCGCCTTTTTTTACGGCTGCAAAATCCGGCAGCTGTGATCCTGCAACTCTTCCGCCGACCCGCGATTCAGCAGCAACCAGTTACGCTCCAGCGCCATCAGCGCCAGTCGCCCATCCGGTAGCGCCGCCAGCGCGACGCCATATTTGCCCAGTTCGCCGCGCGCATCGGGGACCTCATTCGCCATGCGAATAAACACGCTCTGCTGCGCCAGCTCCGGCAGCGTAAGCGTGCGTATCAGATAGTTGTGCTGAGACAAGGTTTCAGGCTGCCAGCGGCTGGAGAGCGCAGGCGTCAGTTGATCCAGCCTGTGCCGCACGTCGGGGCGCAGACAGGAGATATGAATATGCAGCTGATTCTGCGTGCGGCCGTATTCAGCGTTAATCGCCAGCGACAGCGCGCTGTCCGCGATGGGCGCGCCGCGCCGCGCCGCCAGCTGCGTGCGCGCCTGCCAGGCGAAGGCAAAGAAGTTGGGTGTGGCGGGCTGCAACAGCGCGGGACTTTCCATACCGGTGATTTTTGCCAGCGGGATCAGTAAATACTGTAGCGGCCCGTTAAGATCTTTTAGCAGCGCATAGCCTTCTTCAGGTTCGACGCGCTGGCAGGGCGCTGGCATTCCCGCGGCGCGCTGGTGCGGCTCGCATTTTTCACTGACGATTTGCCACAGCGCATCGCTGTTTTTTTGCAGGTGAATGGCGGCAATGACCAGGCCGCTGATAAGGATAAATAACAGCACGGCAATCAGACGACGCCCCTGCATAGCCACGCTCCTCTCCAGTCATGTGCCTGTATCCTCGCCTGCCTGCGCCTTATTGTCACGGACAAATAAAAACGGCCAGCACGCTGGCTGACCGTCTTTACTGCACAGGACGATTAGGGCTTCATGACCTGATCGTAGGTACCGCCATCGGCGAAGTGCGTTTTCTGCGCCTGCGTCCAGCCGCCGAACTTGTTGTCGATAGTAAAGAGTTTCACCGGCGCGAAGGCGCTGGCAAATTTCTTCGCCACTTCCGCGTCACGCGGGCGGTAGAAGTTTTGCGCCGCAATGGTCTGGCCTTCTGGTGAATAGAGATACTTCAGATAGGCATCCGCCACTTTACGCGTGCCCTGCTCGTCGACCACTTTATCCACAACGGAAACCGTCGGCTCAGCCAGAATGGACTCGCTCGGCGTAACGATGTCGAATTTGTCTTTACCCAGCTTTTCAACCGCCAGGTAGGCTTCGTTTTCCCAGGCGATCAGCACATCGCCAATGCCGCGCTCAACGAAGGTGTTGGTTGCGCCGCGCGCGCCGGAGTCCTGAACCTCAACGTTTTTAAACAGCGCTCTGACGTAAGCCTGAGCTTTCGCCTGATCGCCATTGTTTTGATCCAGCGCCCAGCCCCATGCCGCCAGGTAGTTCCAGCGCGCGCCGCCTGAGGTTTTCGGGTTTGGCGTGATCACAGAAACGCCTGGCTTGATTAAATCAGGCCAGTCATGAATACCTTTTGGATTGCCTTTGCGCACCAGAAATACAATGGTGGACGTATAGGGCGCGGAATTGTCCGGCAGGCGTTTCAGCCAGTTTTTATCAATGCGGCCGCGCTCGGCAATAGCATCAACGTCAGACTGAAGCGCCAGCGTAACGACATCGGCACGAATGCCGTTAATAACGGAAGTGGCCTGCTTACCTGAGCCGCCGTGCGACTGGCGGATAACCACATTATCGCCGGTCTCCTGCTTGTAGTGCGCCGCGAAAGCCTTGTTGTACTGTTCATACAGCTCGCGCGTAGGATCGTAAGAGACGTTCAGCAGCTGGTAATCCTTTGCCAGAACGCTGGCAGAGGCCAGCAAAAGGGTAAGACCGATACTCCACTTGTTCATTATGCACTCTCCCGATGTCATCAGGCCCGTAGCGTGACATAAACTATTTTAGAGCTAAAAGAATTAAAAATAAGGTTTTATAACCGGCAGGAATATGATGAGCAGAACAAGGGCGCGCAGGTCGTGCGCGCCGGGCAGAGCGGAACTCAGTAAAGTTTTTTCGCTGTTTCCAGCCAGTCGCGTTTAAACGGACGCTTCATATTTTCGATGGCGTCGATAATGTCGTGATGCACCATCTTCTCGTTCTGGATACCGACGCAGCGACCGCCGTAGCCCTGGAGCAGCAGCTCGATAGCGTAAGCGCCCATGCGCGAGGCGAGGATACGGTCATAAGCGCAAGGCGCGCCGCCGCGTTGAATATGGCCCAGCACGGTCGCGCGCGTTTCGCGTTTCGTTTCCGCTTCAATGTATTTTGCCAGATCGTCGATGTCGCAGATGTGCTCGGTAATCGCCACGATAGCGTGCTTTTTCCCTTTGGCGATACCGGCTTTAATCTCCATCACCAGCTCTTCGCGGGTGTAGGGGATCTCTGGCAGCACGATAAATTCGCAGCCGCCCGCGATGGCCGCCGCCAGCGTCAAATCGCCGCAGTAGCGGCCCATCACTTCTACGATAGAGATGCGCTGATGTGAAGAAGAGGTATCGCGCAGGCGGTCGATCGCTTCAACCACCGTTTCCAGGGCAGTGAAGTAGCCGATGGTATAGTCCGTGCCGGCGACGTCGTTATCGATGGTGCCGGGCAGACCGATGCAAGGGAAGCCCATTTCGGTCAGACGTTTTGCGCCCATATAGGAGCCGTCTCCGCCGATGACCACCAGCGCATCGATGCCGCGCTTTTTCATATTCTCAATCGCGACCTGACGCACTTCATCGTTACGGAACTCCGGAAAGCGCGCCGAGCCAAGAAAGGTTCCGCCGCGGTTAATCATGTCCGATACGCTGTAGCGGTCGAGATTAATCATGCGGTCTTCGTACAGGCCCAGATAGCCGTCATAGATACCAAAAACTTCCAGTCCTTCGCTCAGCGCTGAGCGCACAACACCGCGAATGGCTGCGTTCATGCCTGGGGCGTCGCCGCCGCTGGTCAATACACCAATTTTTTTGATCATGACAACCTCTGGATTGTTAAAACGAAAAGTTAATCCTGCCTGTCGTGCGCCGCCAAGCGGCAACTCATTATGCGCGACCCGTGATGGCAGATAGTATATCAAAGGCTTGCTGCTGAATTGATTCAGGTCAGACAAGTTTTCACTAAATTTTTTGCAGTTATGTTAGCGCTTCGTCATTTTAATTAGATGTAACTGATTCAATTCGGTTAAAAGCCAGCAGAATTTTGCTGCTCAATCGGCACGACCGAGCAGGGATCCTGGTGAATAATCACATCCGAGCCGGGAAAGCGCTTAAGCAGCGCTTTCTCAACCTGATCGGCAACGCGATGCGCCTGCACCAGCGGTAAATTGTCATCCAGTTCAAGGTGCAGCTGTATAAATTTCGTCGGTCCCGACTGGCGCGTACGCACGTCGTGAACCCCTTCCACGCCGGGCCAGTTCAGGGCAAGCGTCAGAATAATATTGTGCTCTTCTTCAGGCAGCGCGCGGTCCAGCAGCGACTGCACCGCGTCATAGCCCATACGCAGGGCGCTATACAGAATAAATGCGCCGATACCCAGCGCGAACAGCGCATCCGCGCGAGCAAAGCCGTAGCTGCTCAGTCCCAGCGCAATCAGGATAGCGCCGTTCATAATCACATCAGACTGGTAGTGCAGCATATCGGCACGAATTGCCTGACTCTGCGTATGGCGCACAACCCAGCGCTGAAAGGCCACCAGTAGCAACGTTGAACAGAGCGCGATCAGCGTGACTACCACCCCGACCAGCGGCGCACGCAGGTGATTGGGAGAGGCCAGATGCTGGATGCCCGTTAAAAACAGGAACAGCGCGGATCCGGAAATAAACATGCTTTGCGCCAGCGCGGCCAGCGACTCTGCTTTGCCGTGACCAAAAGTGTGGTTGGCGTCCGCAGGCTGCAACGCATAGCGAACAACGAGGAGATTCGTCAGCGAGGCGGCAATATCGACCAGCGAATCAACCAGTCCAGCCAGCAGGCTAACCGAGCCGGTATACCACCAGGCAAAAATTTTCACGATCAACAGGCTGGTTGCCAGAACCGTCGCGGTAAGCGCAGCGCGCTTGACCAGACGAGCATAGGTGGGCTGCATAATTTACTCCCTTGCCATGACTGGCATGCCCCCGACACAAAGGAATGGTGAAAGTTTATCATCTGCTGCGTCGTTACGCCTAAACATGAGATAACCGGGAGGGGGAAGTGAAGGATGCCGCATAATAAAAACAAACCCCGCCCTCAAAGAGGACGGGGCGCTGTTTCCCGGCCGGGAAACACACGATTACAGCTTCGCTCTACAACAATCAGGAAGAGCTGCGGCCGCCGCCGTGGCTGCTCTGACCGCCTTTTTTGCCTGCTTCAGAGGCTTTTTCACGGTCATTCTTGAAGTTACCGCCGCTGTGTTGTCCGCCTTTTTTACCAGCTTCAGAGGCTTTTTGCGGGTTTTCTGCGAAATTGCCTGAACCACCACGATGTTCTGCCATAACTTACTCCGTTAATATATTCAGATTGATTTACGTAATGTGGTTAATGCACTCCATTTATATTCCCGGGATGTGCGCCTTCCTTGCTGCGACAGGATTAATTGTAGAAGCGGTCAGCGATAATTCAAGAAAAAGAAAAATAATAATAAAACTTTGATTATAAATGAATTTTACACCAAGCCGCAAAATTTACTTTCTTATGATCATATATTTAAATAATTAATCGCCTCGCTTAAAATATTATAAGCGCCTCGCTTAACGATATATTAACCAGACATAACTTATGCCTTCGCGTAAATAACCGAGGCGCTATAAGCGGTTATTTTGTTAATTATCTTTTTATTTTAGGGTGTTAGTACCCTTCTTAAATGAAGTGTTAATCCCTGCGCCGCCGTTTTCGCCAGGCGTTGACATTGCCGCCGGAAGCGCGCAAAAAGGCAAAAAAAACCCCGCCGTCATGGCGGGGAAGACAGGGATGGTGTCTATGGCAAGGAAAACAGGGATACTATGTTACTGGTTACTGCTGGTACTACTCACTGCATGCAGCGATGACGCTGGCTGCAAATTTGAGAGCTTGCGTAACTCGCTGAGACGCCGCTCATAATTCTTTTGCAACGTGGCCTGCTGGGCCGGCGTTAGCAAGTGGTACATCTGGTTACGAATGCGCGCCATCTCGACATGCTGTTCTACCTGCGCCTGCGCTATTTTTTCTGCCTGCGCGCGGATAGCCGCTTCGTTAAATTTGTCTGCCGTAATCAGGTCATGCATGCTTTCGATGTCGCCGATGCTGACGGGAGGACGTTCATATCGCGCCTGCTGCATCAGATCCCGCATCTGTTGACGCTGTTCTTCCGTCAATTCAATGCCATCGAACATGTGGCTTTGTGGATTTTGCGTCATACTGCCTGTCGTCAATCCACCGTGATGCATGTTGTCAATCGTCGTCGTGTCTGCTTCTTCTGCGCTGGCATGATTGAGAACCATCGCTGAGGCAAGGACGACGGCGGTTACTGTACGCATCGTTTACTCCAGTTCGTTCCGTTTTACGATTCAACGAGAGCCAGTGTACGGCGACAGCTGCAAACATCCGTCAGGGGGTGTAAAACTACGTAAAGCGTTGGATTGACAAGTCAGGAACACGGTATTTTGCCTGCGGAGGGCAATAAAAAATGAATAAAATCCTGTTGGTTGACGATGACCGCGAATTAACTTCGCTGCTTAAAGAACTGTTAGAAATGGAAGGATTTGAAGTGGTGGTAGCCAGCGACGGCGAACAGGCGTTAGGCCTGCTGGATACCTCTATCGATTTGCTTTTACTCGACGTGATGATGCCGAAAAAGAACGGTATCGACACGCTAAAAGAGCTACGACAGCAGCATCAGACGCCCGTTATTATGTTAACAGCGCGCGGAAGCGAGCTGGATCGCGTGCTGGGCCTCGAACTGGGCGCAGATGACTATTTGCCTAAGCCTTTTAACGATCGCGAGCTGGTGGCGCGTATACGCGCGATTCTGCGCCGTTCTAACTGGAGCGAACAGCAGCAACAGCATGACAATAGTTCGCCGACGCTGGAAGTAGACTGCCTGCGTCTTAATCCAGGCCGCCAGGAAGCCAGCTTTGACAACCAGACGCTGGATCTGACCGGCACGGAGTTTACCCTGCTCTATCTGCTGGCGCAGCATCTCGGTCAGGTCGTCTCGCGCGAGCATCTGAGCCAGGAAGTGCTTGGCAAGCGGCTGACGCCGTTCGACCGCGCCATTGATATGCATATCTCTAACCTGCGCCGCAAACTGCCTGAGCGTCGTGATGGCCATCCGTGGTTTAAAACGCTACGCGGACGCGGCTATCTGATGGTCTCGGCGTCATGATTGGCAGTCTGACTACCCGCATCTTCGCTATCTTCTGGTTAACCCTGGCGCTGGTGTTGATGCTGGTCTTAATGGTGCCCAAGCTGGATTCTCGCCAGATGACCGCGCTGCTGGACAGTGAGCAGCGCCAGGGCACCATGATCGAACAGCATGTTGAAGCCGAACTGTCGCAGGATCCCCCTAACGATCTGATGTGGTGGCGACGCCTGTTCCGCGCTATCGAAAAATGGGCGCCCCCAGGCCAGCGCCTGCTGCTGGTCACCAGCGAAGGCCGGGTAATCGGCGCGCAGCATAACGAAATGCAGGTGATCCGCAATTTTATCGGGCAGTCCGATAATGCAGACCATCCGCAGAAAAAGAAGTATGGCCGCATTGAAATGGTCGGTCCCTTTGCCGTACGCGACGGCGAAGACAATTATCAGCTCTACCTGATTCGCCCTGCGACCAGCTCGCAGCTCGACTTCGTGAACCTGCTGTTTGACCGCCCCCTGCTGCTGCTGATTGTCACTATGCTGATCAGTTCGCCGCTGCTGCTCTGGCTGGCCTGGAGCCTGGCGCGTCCGGCACGCAAACTTAAACATGCGGCCGATGAAGTCGCCAGCGGGAATTTGCGTCAGCATCCGGAACTGGAATCGGGTCCGCAGGAGTTCCTGGCGGCAGGCTCCAGCTTCAACCAGATGGTGAGCGCTCTCGAAAGAATGATGACCTCGCAGCAGCGTCTGCTGTCGGACATCAGCCATGAGCTACGCACGCCGCTAACGCGGTTGCAGCTGGCCACGGCGCTGCTGCGCCGCCGCCATGGCGAAGGCAAAGAGCTGGAGCGTATTGAAGTGGAAGCACAGCGTCTGGACGGCATGATCAACGATCTGCTGGTGCTGTCGCGCACCCAGCACAAGAATGCGCTGGTTAGCGAGGCGATGAAAGCGAATCAGCTCTGGAGCGGCGTGCTGGAGGATGCGAAGTTCGAAGCCGAACAGATGGGTAAGCAGCTCGACGTACCCTATCCGCCCGGACCGTGGCCGCTTTACGGCAATCCGCATGCTCTGGAGAGCGCGCTGGAAAATATTGTGCGTAACGCGCTGCGCTACTCGCATTCGCATATCACCGTGAGTTTCTCGGTCGATATCAGCGGGCTGACCGTGCACGTTGACGATGATGGCCCTGGCGTAAGCCCGGAAGATCGCGAGCAGATTTTCCGTCCGTTCTATCGGACCGATGAAGCGCGCGACCGGGAGTCTGGCGGCACCGGACTAGGTCTGGCAATTGTGGAAACCGCTATCCAGCAGCATCGCGGCTGGGTAAAAGCCGACGACAGCCCGCTTGGCGGTCTGCGGCTGACGCTCTGGCTGCCGCTCTACTCCTCCAGTCGACAATAATTTGTTATGCTCCGGCCCCTGTTATCGGGGGCCTTATGCTTAACATCGTCTTATTTGAACCAGAAATCCCACCTAATACCGGCAACATTATTCGCCTCTGCGCTAACACCGGCTTTCGTCTGCATTTGATCGAACCGCTCGGCTTTGCCTGGGACGACAAGCGTTTACGTCGCGCCGGTCTCGACTACCACGAGTTTACGGCGATTCAGAAGCATGCCAGCTACGCGGCGTTTCTGCACGCTGAGCAGCCGCAGCGGCTGTTTGCGCTGACCACGAAAGGCACGCCAGCGCACAGCGCGGTGAGTTATCAGGAAGGCGACTACCTGCTGTTTGGACCGGAAAGCCGCGGACTGCCGGCCGAAATTCTGAATGCCCTGCCCGCAGAGCAAAAGATCCGCATTCCGATGCGGGCGGAAAGCCGCAGCATGAATCTGTCGAATGCGGTGTCAGTGGTGGTGTATGAAGCCTGGCGACAGCTGGATTATGCGGGCGCGCGCCTCAGCTAAATACCGTCGCCGAACTCAAAGCCCGGTATGGTCCCGTTGAAGTGCTGATCCATATCCATTGAGGGTTTGTCGCTGGCCGGTTTACCTACAATGCGCGCCGGTACGCCTGCGGCGGTGGTGTGCGGCGGCACTGGCTGCAATACCACCGAGCCTGCGCCGATTTTCGCGCCGCGTCCCACTTCGATATTGCCGAGGATCTTCGCGCCCGCGCCAATCATCACGCCTTCGCGGATTTTTGGATGACGGTCGCCGCTGGTTTTGCCGGTACCGCCCAGCGTAACCGATTGCAGAATCGACACGTCATTTTCCACTACCGCCGTTTCGCCGATAACGATACCGGTTGCGTGGTCAAGCATAATACCGTGTCCAATGCGCGCCGCTGGATGGATGTCGACGGCGAACGACACGGAGATTTCATTCTGCAGATAAACCGCCAGCGCGCGACGCCCCTCGTTCCACAGCCAGTGGCCGATGCGATAGGCCTGTAGCGCATGGAAGCCTTTCAGGTAGAGCAGCGGCGTCGAATACTTGTCTACCGCCGGGTCGCGCTGACGCACGGCCTGAATGTCATGTGCGGCTGAGGCTATCATCGACGGATCCTGGCGATAGGCTTCCTCCACGATTTCGCGAATCGCGATAGCGGGCATAATGGGGTTGGAGAGTTTGTTCGCCAGCATGTAGCTCAGCGCGCTGCCGAGATTTTCGTGCTTCAACAAGGTCGCATGATAAAAACTGGCCAGCATCGGCTCACAGTCAGCCAGCGCGCGCGCTTCCGCTTTAATATTGTTCCAGACCAGTTCCAACTCATCAGACGACATTGCTGTTTTCTCCCGATAAAAAAAGCGCCTGAATGGCGCTACAGGTGATGACGCTGTGCATCCCGCATCAGCTTGTGCTGTTTTCGTCCTTCCTTGTACGGCCTAACAGGCTCAATGCTGCCTCTCGCGCCGGTTTTCCGCAATAGAGCACCTGATAGATTTGCTCGGTAATCGGCATTTCTACGCCGACGCGCTCAGCCAACGCTTTGACTTCTTTAGTGTTTCTGTAGCCTTCTACAACTTGTCCGATAATGCGCTGCGCATTATCCACCTCTTCGCCCTGGCCCAGCATCAGGCCAAAGCGACGGTTGCGCGACTGGTTATCGGTACAGGTCAGCACTAAATCGCCTAAGCCTGCCATGCCCATAAAGGTAGTCGGATCGGCGCCCAGCGCTGCGCCAAGACGGCTCATTTCGGCCAGGCCGCGCGTAATCAGCGCCGTGCGCGCATTGGCGCCGAAGCCGATGCCGTCGGAAATGCCCGCGCCGATGGCGATAACGTTTTTGACGGCGCCGCCAAGCTGCACGCCTGTAAAGTCGGGATTGTTGTAGACGCGAAAGCTTTTGCCGCAGTGCAGCTTTTGTTGCAGGTCATCGGCGAAAACTGCATCGGTTGCCGCCAGCGCAATCGCCGTCGGCAGGCCTGCCGCCAGCTCTTTGGCGAAGGTTGGCCCGGAAATGACTGCGAGTGGAATATCCTCGCCCAGAATCTCGCGCGCGACGTCCTGCAACAGCCGTCCCGTCTCTCTCTCCAGCCCTTTGGTCGCCCAGACGATGCGCGACTCCGGACGCAGGTGAGGCTTAATCTGGCTCAGCACCTCGCCAAAGACGTGGCTTGGCACCACCACCAGCAGATCGCGGCTGGCCGCAATGGCGCTGGCTAAGTCAGGCTCAAGCTCAAGATTGTCGGGAAAAGGGACGTCCGGAAGAAAGGCGCTATTGCAGCGGTCCGCTTGTAACTGCGCGAGATGCGCGGGATTATGTCCCCACAGCAGCACAGGATTGCCGTTGCGGGCTAAGGTGATGGCCAGAGCGGTGCCGTAAGAGCCGGCACCGATGACGCTAATCGAAGCGTGAGTACTCATCAGGCATCCTGATGTGGTTCGGCACCTTCACCTTGCTGCTGTTGCAGATAGTTCATGAACAGCGCGTCAAAGTTTACCGGAGCCAGGTTAAGCTGCGGGAAGGTGCCACGAGACACCAGACTGGTGATGCATTCACGCGCATACGGGAACAGGATGTTCGGGCAGTAAGCGCCGAGGCAGTGCGCCATTTGCGTGCCTTCAATGCCGCTGATGGTGAAGATACCCGCCTGCTGCACTTCACACAGGAAAGCGGTCTCTTCGCCAACGCTGGCGGTCACGGTCACGCGCAGGACCACTTCATAAACTTCGTCAGCCAGCTGTGATGACGCCGTATCCAGATCCAGCTTCACTTCCGGTTCCCACTCTTTCTGGAAAACCTGCGGTGCGTTCGGCGCTTCGAAAGAAACGTCTTTGGTGTAAACGCGTTGAATCTGGAATTGCATTTCGTTGGTGTTATGTTCTGACATCTGACTAAGTCCTGTGAGTTGAAAAGTCCTGCGCCGTTTACGCCTGTAGTAACGGATCTAATCCTTCACGGCCATCCAGCGCATAAAGGTCGTCGCAGCCGCCGATATGCTGCGCATCAATGAAAATTTGAGGCACGGTGGTGCGGCCGCTGCGCTTGATCATCTCTTCACGTTTCGCGGCATTCCCGTCGATAGGGATCTCCTGAAATGTCACACCCTTTTGACTCAACAGCGCCTTCGCCCGGTGGCAGAAAGGACAGGTCGCTTTGGTGTAAATCTCAACATTGGCCATATTACGTACCTCAGTGAATGTTATTTTCCGCGTACCAGCGGAAGGTTTTCTCCGCTCCAGCCGCTGATGCCGTCTTTCAGTACGGTCACACGGCTAAAGCCGGCGGCGCTCAGTTTTTCAGCCGGTTCGCTCGCGCTCTGGCCGGTCGCGCACACCACAATTATGGGCTGAGCTTTATGCTTTTCCAGCTCGCCGAAGCTGCCTTTTTTAATGTCCGCCGCCGCTACGTTCAGCGCGCCCGAAATATGTCCTCTGCGGTAATCGTCACGCGACCGCACGTCCACCACTACCGCCTCTTCTTTGTTGATCAGGCGGGTTGCTTCACCGCGGCTGATCGTTTTCACCTTAGAAAACATCCCTTTAAAGGTGGTTACAATCACCAGAACCAATAAAACGACCCATGCCAGACTGAGGATGGTGTGATTGCTTGCAAACTGCATAATTTCTTGCATGAGGGGTAAAGACTCCAGACCGGGCTAATTAAGCTAAAAATAAGGGTTCTGAGTATACCTGCGCCACTTCTCATGTACAGACGCTAAGCAATCAGAGTTACGATTTGTGCGTCATTTTCCAAAAAAAATTGCCGTATCGCAAAAATGGCGCAACGCTTATTCGGGTTTAAGGTAAATACCGACATCTTTGGAAAAGGAAATCCCGCGGCGTTGCGCTGGTAAGCGGCTGTTCATCGTGGAATAATCACTGGCCTATGAAGGGAAAAGCGACTGTTTTAGCCACAAGGACCTGTTACAGCGGAAAACAACGCCCGCTGCCTGAACGCCTGTCCACGCTCTCTTTCAGCCTGCTCTGCGCGGGCGCTCTGTTATTGCCGGTCGCCGCGCACAGCGCCGACGACAGCAAATCCCAGTTGAAATCTATTCAGCAAAATATCGCCGAAAAAGAGAAAAGCGTAAAAGCGCAGAAGCTTCAGCGCAGTAAACTGCTCGACCAGCTGCAAAGCCAGGAAAAGGTCATTGCCCAGGCCAGCCGTCAGCTGCGTGAAACCCGCAACGGCCTGAACGCGCTCAATAATGACATCAGTCAGCTGACCGCCTCGATCGCGCGCCTGGAGAAACAGCAGGCGCAGCAGGAACAGTTGCTGTCACAGCAGCTGGATGCCGCCTTCCGTCAGGGAAAGCATAACGGCGTGCAGCTTCTCCTCGGCGGCGAAGAGAGCCAGCGCAGCGAACGTATTCTCGCCTATTTCGGTTATCTCAACGACGCCCGTCAGCAGAGCATTGACGCCCTACAGAAAACACGTCAGACGCTGGGCGAGCAAAAAGCCTCGCTTGAGCAGAAACAGCAGCAGCAAAAAAATCTGTTAGCCCAGCAGCAAAGCCAGCAGGAAAAACTGCAACAGGCGAGCGCAGCGCGTAAGAAAACGCTGGACGCGCTGGAGAATGCGCTGGAAAAAGATCAGGCCGATCTGGTGGAGATGCGCCAGAACGAAAGCCGTTTACAGGACAAAATCGCCAGGGCTGAACGCGAAGCGCGCGAGCGAGCGGCGCGCGAGGCGCGCGAAGCGGAAAAAGTGCGTCAGCGTCAGGCGCAGGCGAAAGCCAAAGGCTCAACCTATCAGCCTACGCAGAGCGAACGCGAGCTGGTGGCGCGCACCGGCGGTCTCGGTCGCCCAGGCGGCCAGGCATTCTGGCCGGTACGCGGTCGTATCGAACACCGCTTCGGCGAGCAGTTGCAGGGCGAACTGCGCTGGAAAGGACTGGTCATCGATGCGCCGGAAGGATCGGAAGTGAAAGCCATCGCCGACGGGCGCGTGCTGATGGCGGACTGGCTCCAGGGGTACGGGCTGGTGGTCGTGCTGGAGCACGGCAAAGGAGATATGAGCCTCTACGGCTATAACCAGAGTGCGCTAGTGAGCGTAGGTGCTCAGGTGAAGGCGGGACAGCCTGTCGCCCTGGTGGGCACCAGCGGCGGACGCGGAACGCCATCGCTCTATTTTGAAATCCGACGTCAGGGACAGGCCGTCAATCCACTCCCGTGGTTAGGAAGATAAGTTTTGTTGCAACGTCGCCATCTCACCGCTGTTATCGGCGGGCTACTGTTAAGCTGCGCCGCCCATGCGGGCAAGCTCGCCATTGTTATTGATGATTTTGGCTACCGCCCTTCCGAAGAGAACAAAGTGTTGCAAATGCCTGCCGCGATCTCTGTCGCGGTATTGCCTAATGCCCCTGCTGCGCGCCAGATGGCGACCAGAGCGCATCAGGCCGGGCATGAAGTGCTGATCCATTTGCCGATGGCGCCGCTCAGCAAGCAGCCGCTGGAGAAGGATACCCTGACGCCAGAGATGAGCAGCGAGGAGATTGCGCGCATCCTGCGCAGCGCGGTCAACAATGTGCCTTATGCCGTGGGACTCAATAACCATATGGGCAGCAAAATGACGTCCAGCCTGCCCGGCATGCAGAAAGTGATGCAGGCGCTTAATCAGTATAATTTCTATTTTCTCGACAGCATGACCATTGGCAACAGCCAGTCGGTGCCCGCCGCGCAGGGCACGCGCGTGAAGGTGCTAAAACGTCGCGTATTTCTGGACGACAGTCAGGACATCAACGCCGTGCGTCAGCAGTTCGCGCGCGCCGTGAAGCTGGCGCAGCGCGATGGCTATGCTATCGCCATCGGTCACCCGCATCCGAATACGGTGCGTGTGCTACAGCAGATGCTGCCAACGCTGCCCGCAGATATTACGCTGGTGAGTCCAGGTCAGCTGCTGAATGAGGCGCTGCACGGCGGCGCGGCGCCGGTAAAACCGCAGCCGCGTCCATCCAGACCAGGCTTTACGCCGCCAGGCGTGTGTAAGGTGCAGTCGCAGCCGGTTCCGGCGACGAAGGCGCTTGGGGTGGTGTGGGAGAGCGTGACTTCCGGCGTGTTTGCCGACACCGTCAGAGATCTGTTTTAGAACGGACCTGAAATCTCGCATAGCTTGTTATCCGTTGCGCATCCCTTATGATAGATGCGCAACGTTTCTCTCTTACTGTTTTTGTGAAAACGAACGTATTTCATCCCGATGAAGACAAAAAAGAAGATATTTTTTATCAACGCCGTTATCGCGCTCTACTCGCTGTTTAACGGACACAGAAACAAAGCCGCGCTGAGCCGCGATCTTGAGTTTACGCGTATCGCCATTTATTCCACGACGGCGCTCGGCGATCTGCTATTTAATACGCCGGCGATTAAAGCGATAAAAAAACGCTACCCACAGGCAAAAATCTTATTTGTGACCAGTCAAAAGAACAGCGCGCTGGTGAAGGGAAGCCCGTGGTTCGATCAGGTTGAGGTCTGGGATAATAAAATTAAAAACATGCACAGACTGCTAAAAAAGCTCTGGGCGTTTAAACCTGAAATTACCTTTATCCTGCATGCGAACATCTATTATGACGTTCTGTGCGCAAAGCTTTCCGGCTCAACCTATATTGTTCGCGATAATTATGTGCAGGAAACCACTGCCTTTAATCGCTGGCTGGATTACTACTCGCTGCCGCAAGATACCCATATTATTCAGCGAAAGTTAAATACGCTGGCGTATGTAGGCTGCGACACGACGGACATCAGCATGGCTTTCCCGATAGACATTGCCATGCCGCCAAAACCCAGCGACAGACGCCGTATCGGCTTTCAGATGGGCGCGTCCAAACCCGATCGCTGTTGGCCCGTAGAGCATTTCGCGCAGCTGGCGACGTTAATTCTGGCCGACGATCCTCAGGCAGAGATTGTCTTAACCGGCGCGCGTCAGGATGCGGGGCTGGAACAGGATTTTATCCGGCGTTTGCCGGAAGCGCTGCATAGCCGCGTAACCTCGCTTATCGGTAAAACCAGCCTGACGGAACTAATCCAGCAGCTCGGCACCTTTAGCCTGCTGGTTACAGGCGACACCGGCCCGTTACATCTCGCCATTACGGCGCAAACGCCGACGCTTAGCCTGTACGTCGGCGCTAACCCGCGTCACACCGGCCCTTATCAGGATCCGCATCTGCACAAAACCCTGCGCATTGAGCCGCAGGTCGGGGACGATAAAAAAGTGCCGCTGCGTAAGATTAGCGCTGAATCTGTTTTCGCGCAGATCCAGCCGCTGTTGCATCCCTGACGCTTTGCCGCTGCTGGCTGACGCGACGACCAGCCATCGCGATGCCCAGCGGCAACCAGAACAGCATCCAGGATTCGCTGGGCGAGCCAATAACGAACATGCCCTGGGTAATAAAAAACATTAGCGAAAAGAGATACAGCATCGCCTCCAGCGTCATCGCTTCGTGGAAGCGCCGCCAGGCGCAGCGCAGTCCCGCGACGATAATGCCCGCCAGCAATACCAGACCCACAATGCCGCCCTTAAGCAGCGTACCTAAATAGACGCTGTGCGTGGTTGTCACCACCGCGCCCAGGCTGTTGGTAAAGGAGAGCGTTTTATCAAAACCCCAGCCAAACCAGATTTTTTGTTCCGCAACCTCTACAGCATAATGCCAGATGCCAAAGCGCACATAGCTCTGCTGATAGGCGTCGATTAACCGCTGAGAGTATTCGCCGCCATAGCCCGTGCAGTAGAAAAACAGGCCGATAACCACGACGCAGGCGGCGATAGAGAGAATATGCCGCAGATGAATATGCTTATATTGAGCAAACAGCAGAAAAGAAGAGACGATTAGCGCCAGCAGCGGGCCGCGACTTTGCGTCAGCAACAGGCCAATAAACAGCAGCGAAGCGGGCAGATACGCCCAGTGTTTACCGCTTTCGCGCGCGATGATCATGGCGCTGATAAGGCCGATGGCAAAATAACCGCCCAGATCGATGACGTTGCTGGGCGCGCTAAAGAAGCCATGCTCAAGCCGCCCGGTCAGCAAGGTGCTTTTATCGACAAAAATAAACGTCAATATAAGTAAGGTAAAAGTGGAAGCAAATATCAGCGAGTGGCAGGTTAACACACCATAATTTTTAATCAGGTGGTTAATCATCAGTAAAAAAAACAGAATATAGATGCCATGCTTCAGCGCAGAGGAGAGCTTCCCCTCGCCATCGCTCCATAAGGTACTCAGGCTAAAATAGAGCAGGAACAGGCTGACCGCGAGCAGCGGCAGCTTTAGATCCTGTATAAATACCTTAAACCGCTGCCGGTCAGCTAAAAAAACGATCGCCATCAGAATTAATGACAGATAAAAAAAGTTGCTTACTTTTCCCTGAGAGGGAAACATGGGCATCAGGAATAGAAAGACCATAAAGGAAAAGGAGGCGATTTTTACCATCAGCATACGTCTGGACTCAGAGATCATTCAGCGATACCTTTTTAAAAATATGACTTTCCAGCGCGCTGTCCGGCGACAAGTTATAAACCACAATATTTTCCTCTTTCATTATTCGACTGGCATGTGAAAATGACGGTTTAATCAGTGACAAGAAACAGGTTTCCAGCAGACTCGGCATGACGTCCGCCGCATTTTCATAAAAACGCGGCGAAGAAAAGTTGTTCATATCTACCCCGGCGATCAGGATAGTCGGCGCGCCTAAATAATGCGCGATTTGTAGTGCCCAGTAGGCGACGGTGCCCGCATCGACCACGCCCTGGCGAATATCCCGGCAATAACCGATTTCGCTGTTTTCAGCATCGACTACGAGTCCGGAAAGCTGCTGGCTTTTCCTGGCGTAGTCAGCGGGCTTCACCAGCGGCTGAAAAACCTTGTGTCTTATATCTTCGACAATAGCGAGACGACATTTCACGGCGTCGCTGCCCAGCGCGCAGAAAATATCATGCAGACACTGAACGGTAATAAACAGCAACAGATCGCGGTCCTGTACGATCTGCCGCACGATTTCCTGCCGGTCCGCGACGAAATCACGATCCACAATCACGTAGTAGTCGAATTTAATGCGATCGCGCAGATGGTAAGCGCCGTTAACGCCAAGCGAGGTAAACTGCGACAGCTTTTGCTTATCCAGCGTTTTCACCGAGGGTCCGGTAGCCACAATAGCCAGAGGCTCGCGATGGGTGCCGCGTAGCGCTGACAGATCTTCGATAGCGATCGGCTTACCTTTCCAGACCAGCGAACGGATATGCCCTTCCGGCGCGCGGGTTATCCTGACGTGCGGCCAAAGGTTTTCGCTGTGTCGGTAGCTGCGTGGATGGGTGTAACGGTAAATCTGCTTCCAGAGCGAGCCCATTCAGAGTAATTCCCTGAGCTTAACCAGAACATCTTCAGCGCTGATTGAATCCATACTGCCGCTGCTCGCTTTTATCGCCTGCTGATTCTGGCCATAACCGCCAATCAGTCCCGGATCGGTTGGCCCATACAGGGTGATATTTGGCCGATCCAGCGCCGCCGTCAGATGGCTCAAACCGGTATCCACCGAGACGATCGCTCTGGCGCCCGCCAGCTCGCGAGCCACCGCTTCCAGCGTCAGCTTTGGCAGCACCTCGACAGAGTCAAACCCTTCCGCCAGCCGCTGCGCGCGCTGGTGTTCATGTTCCGCGCCCCAGGGCAGCTTGATACGCAGCCCCGAGGGCTGGAGCAGGCCGATCAGCTCGCGCCAGTGACTTTCCGGCCAGTGCTTGTTGTCGCGCGTGGTGGCATGCAGAAACACCAAATAAGGACGCGTATCCTGCGACACAGCCTGTAGAAAGTGCGCGGCGATAGCGTAGTCGCCCTGGGTTTGCGGTTTTTCATAGCCGAGACTCTTTGCGAACAGCTCACGCGTGCGCTCTACCGCATGCTGCTTTTTATCGATCTCATGGCGTTGATCGTACCACCAGCTGGCAAATGGCTCACGGGCGCTGCGGCTATCCTGGCCGTGCTTTACCCCTCTTGCCAGTCGGGTCACCAGCGCGGCGCTTTTGATCAACCCCTGCGCGTCAATGACCACATCATACTGGCGCGACTGGAGATCGCGTTTGAAGCGCACGCGCTCTTCGCGCTGCTGACTGCCGAACCAGTGTTTGCGCCAGCGGCGGATCGCGACAGGCAAGACCTTATCCACCGCCGGATGCCAGCCAGGGATCTGGGCAAAATTCTCTTCCACTACCCAGTCAAAGCGGATGCCGGGGATCGCCTGCATGGCGTCTGTTAAAGCGGGAAGCGTGTGAAGCACATCGCCCATTGAGGACGTTTTGACGATCAGGACGTGCATGACGTCTCCTGCGGATGCGCCAGCAGTTCGCTCAGCGCCTGGTGAACGCGCTGCGGCTGGATGTCGATCAGGCTCTGGTGATAGCCCTGCTCGGCATCGCCTTTACGGACCTTATGATAGCCGGTAATCAGCCGAATAATGCGCACCTGTTTTGACAGCGGCGGCGTAAAGTCGGGACTGCTCGGCCCGTACAGCGCCACCAGCGGACGATTCAGCGCGGCGGCGATATGCATCAGACCGGAATCATTGCTGACCACGGCATCGCAGCGCGCAATCAGGATCACGGCCTGCTCAAGCTGGGTTTCGCCGGCCAGATTGCGGCAATATGGGCGCGCCTCAGCGGGGAGCGCCGCGATAATCTCGTCGCCACAGGCTCGATCCTTCGCCGAGCCGAACAGCACCACCTGTTTGCCTTCCGCGATCAGCTGCTGCGCCAGCGCGGCATAGTGGTAATGGGGCCAGCGTTTCGCCGGACCAAATTCCGCGCCGGGACAAAAACCGATCAGCGGCCGTTCCGCCGCCAGCTGAAACTGAGCGGCGGTCTCGATCATCTCCTGCTCTTCAACCTGAAGCTGCGGCCAGAGCAGCGGCTGAGGCAGCTGTTGCGCCGACGCGACCGGCGCGTCGTACGCCAGCGCGATATAACGCTCCACCATCAACGGAAACGCGGCTTTATCCAGCACCCGCACGTCGTTAAGCAAGCCGTAGCGCATTTCGCCACGCCAGCCGACGCGACGCTTAATGCCGGCGAAGAAAGGCACCAGCGCAGATTTGAACGAATTTGGCAGGACATAGGCGCGATCGTAGCCGCTGGCGCGCAAGGCGCGACCGATGCGGCGGCGCTCGCCGAGCGCCAGCGCGCCGTGCCCCAGCGGCATCGCCAGCGCCAGGTTAACTTCCGGCATGCGCGACAGCAGCGGACGACACCACGCGGGCGCCATCACGTCGATTACCGCATCGGGATGCTGCGCCTTGAGGGTGCGATAGAGACTTTGCGACATCATCATATCGCCGACCCACGACGGGCCAATGACCAGAATTTTCATCGCTGGTACGCGTTCCTTATGCGCTGCGGTTCAGCCAGGCCATATATTCAGCCACGCCCTGCGCCACGGTTTTAAAGGGTTTGTCATAACCCGCCGCGCGCAGGTTGGTAAGATCGGCCTGGGTATAAGCCTGGTAGCGACCTTTTAGTTTGTCCGGGAAGGGGATGTATTCGATCTGCCCTTTCTGATGGAATTTCAGTACCGCATCGGCCACTTCCTGGAAAGATTCCGCCCGGCCGGTGCCGCAATTATAGATGCCGGAAATGTTATTTTCCCAACACCACAGATTCACCGCGACCACGTCATCGACATGGATGAAGTCGCGCTTAAAGCCGTCGCTGCCCTCAAACAGTTTCGGGTTTTCACCCGCAGCGATTTGCGTGTTGAGATGGAACGCGACGCTTGCCATGCTGCCTTTATGTCCTTCACGCGGGCCATACACGTTGAAGTAGCGGAAACCGCATACCGGCGACTCCGCTTCCGGCAGGATCTGACGCACATAGTGGTCGAACAGCATCTTAGAGTAGCCATAAACGTTCAGCGGCTGCTCATATTCGCGTTTCTCGATAAAGTTGTCGTTGCGGCCGCCGTAGGTCGCCGCAGAAGAGGCGTAGAGAAAGGGGATCTCACGTTCCAGGCAGTAGTGCAGCAGATCTTTGGAGTACTGATAGTTGTTATCCATCATGTACTTGCCATCCCACTCAGTGGTGGCGGAACAGGCGCCTTCATGGAATACCGCCTCAATTGGGCCAAAATCCTCGCCCGCTGCGATATAGGTGAGAAACTCCTCTTTATCCATGTAGTCGCTGATGTTGAGATCGGCCAGATTGACGAACTTCGTGCCGTCTTTCAGGTTGTCCACGACCAGAATATCGCTAATGCCGCGATCGTTAAGCGCCTTGACGATATTACTACCAATCATTCCTGCGCCGCCGGTGACGATAATCATGTGCTGTACCTTAAAAGTTGTGGGGGTGAAACGGATGGTTTCACGCGCTAATGTCTCACATCATAACATTACATCACGGTCCAGGCAGCCAGATGACTCCGACACGGCGCAACGTCCCCTCTTCTGACGTGAACTATGCTGCAAAATTAACATTCTCCTGGTCGATTTATCGTTAGCGCGCTTGCTGTTCAGTAAGATGTGCCAAATTTCCGCGACCTGAGGAGAACAATGATGCCAGCCCAATTTTATCAGCAGATCCGCCAGCAGCTGGATACGGCGCATCAGAAAGGCCTGTTCAAGGAAGAGCGTATCATTACCTCCGCTCAGCGCGCCGACATTGACGTCGGTCAGGGCGAACACCTTATTAATTTCTGCGCTAACAACTACTTAGGTCTGGCTAACCATCCGGCTTTGATTCAGGCCGCCAAAGAGGGTATGGATTCGCACGGCTTCGGTATGGCCTCGGTGCGCTTTATCTGCGGCACGCAGGATACGCATAAGCAGCTGGAGAAAAAGCTGGCGGCCTTTCTCGGTATGGAAGACGCCATCCTCTACTCCTCATGTTTTGACGCTAACGGCGGCCTGTTTGAAACGCTGCTGGAGGCGGAAGACGCCGTTATTTCCGACGCGCTGAACCACGCCTCGATTATTGACGGCGTGCGGTTGTGCAAGGCTCAGCGCTATCGCTATGCCAACAACGATATGCAGGCGCTGCGCGCCTGTCTGGTGGAGGCGCGGGAAAAAGGCGCGCGCCATCTTCTTATCGCCACCGATGGCGTCTTTTCCATGGACGGCGTGATCGCTAATCTGCGCGCCATCTGCGATCTCGCCGATGAATTTGACGCGCTGGTAATGGTGGACGACTCACATGCGGTAGGTTTTGTCGGCAACTCCGGACGCGGCACCCACGAATATTGCGAGGTGATGGGCCGTGTCGACATTATCACCGGTACGCTGGGCAAAGCGCTGGGCGGCGCATCCGGCGGTTACACCGCCGCGCGCGCGGAGGTCATTGAGTGGTTACGCCAGCGCTCCCGTCCCTATCTCTTTTCCAATTCGCTGGCGCCCGCCATCGTTGCCGCCTCTCTTCGCGTGCTCGATCTGCTGAGCGAAGGCGATGGACTGCGCCAGCGCCTGTGGGATAACGCACGCTTTTTCCGCGAGAAGATGACGGCAGCCGGATTTACCCTGGCCGGCGCCGATCACGCCATCATTCCCGTGATGCTGGGCGAAGCCAGCGTGGCGCAGGAATTTGCGCGTCGGCTTCAGCAAGAAGGCATTTACGTTACCGGCTTTTTCTACCCCGTCGTACCGCGCGGTCAGGCGCGCATCCGCACGCAGATTTCGGCGGCGCATACCCTACAGCAGCTGGAACGCGCGGTCGCCGCCTTTACCCGCATCGGCCAACAGCTTGGCGTCATTACCTGAGGAGTCCCGAATGAAAGCCTTAGCCAAACTTCACGCCAGGGAAGGCATCTGGATGGTGACCGACGCGCCGATCCCGGAGCCAGGCCACAATGATTTACTGATTAAAATCCGCAAAACCGCTATCTGCGGCACCGATATCCATATCTACAACTGGGATGACTGGTCGCGCAAGACGATTCCGGTGCCGATGATTACCGGACATGAATACGTAGGCGAAGTGGTGGCGATCGGTCAGGAGGTGCGCGGCTTTACTATCGGCGATCGCGTCTCTGGCGAGGGGCATATCACCTGCGGCCACTGCCGTAACTGCCGCGCCGGACGCACTCATTTATGCCGCAACGCCCTTGGCGTCGGCGTTAATCGCCAGGGCTGCTTTGCCGAATATCTGGTGATCCCGGCGTTTAACGCCTTCCGCATTCCCGATAATATTTCCGACGAGCTTGCCGCCATTTTTGATCCCTTCGGCAACGCGGTGCACACCGCGCTGTCGTTCGACCTGGTGGGCGAAGATGTGCTGATTTCCGGCGCAGGCCCGATCGGCATTATGGCCGCCGCGGTCTGTAAGCACGCCGGCGCGCGCAACGTCGTCATCACCGACATCAACGATTATCGCCTTGAACTGGCGCGTTCGATGGGTGTGACCCGTGCGGTAAACGTGTCGCAGCAAGATCTGCGCGGCGTCATGAACGAGCTGGGCATGACAGAGGGTTTCGATGTGGGGCTGGAGATGTCCGGCGCGCCGCCGGCGTTCCGCACGCTGCTGGAGGTGATGAATCACGGCGGTCGAATTGCGCTGCTGGGTATTCCGCCGGGCGAAATGGCGATTGACTGGAATCAGGTGATTTTCAAAGGCCTGTTTATCAAAGGCATCTATGGACGCGAAATGTTTGAAACCTGGTACAAGATGGCCGCGCTTATTCAGTCAGGACTCGATCTCACACCGATTATTACGCACCGCTATCATATCGACGATTTTCAGCAGGGCTTCGACCAGATGCGTTCCGGACTTTCAGGGAAAGTGGTGCTGAGCTGGGACGAAAAGCCGGCATAACGACGGCAATAAACGGCTGCGCGGGCTATCAGCGCCACGGCAGAGATGGCTTCGCCTGCCCCTGCCGTCCGCTTCTCAGACTGCGCTGCCGTCTGCAAAATCTGTCGCTGTCAGCGCCAGATACTGCTCGCACACCGCCTGGGTATCAAACGCCGAGAAGTCGATTTGCGTCAGGTCAGGCGGCTGCCGGTAGATCTCCAGCATCGCATTCGCCAGGGAAACGGGATTCAGATCGGCCAGCCCGCGCGCCAGCTCGCCCTGAAGCAGGGAGACCGGGCCGCCTGGACAGCGCGTGCTGACCACTGGCGTGCCGCACAGCATCGACTCGATCAGCACATTGCCAAAGCCTTCACTGTCGGAACTGACTACCAGCAGGCTGGCGCGCGCCATCCAGGCATAGGGATTGTCAGAAAAGCCCTGAAAAATTACGCGCTGCTCAATACCCAGCGCCTGCGCCTGCGCACGCAGCGCTGCGGTTTTTTCCGCGCTTCCCTTACCCAGCAGCACCAGCGGTATAGCCAGACCGGTAAGCGCATAGGCCTGAAGCAGCCGGTCATGGCGTTTGGTTTCATGAAAGCGGCCCACGTGCAGTATATAGTCGCCGGCCGGCGGCGTAAGCGGCGCCTGCGCCAGCGACTTAATGGCCGCAATGTCGAACGGGTTAGCGATTACCGCTTCCCGACGCGGGCTGACGGCAAACGCCTTTTTTAAATCCGCCAGCACATAGGCGGAGACGCCGATAACGTTGCGCTGCTGATAGACTCGCTGGATCTTGCGCGCCTTAAGCCAGCGCGACAAGCCGCTGCGGTGTCCCAGGTAGGAGGCGGAAAAGACGCCGTGCAGACAGAACCAGGTGTTATCCGCCTTCAGCGTGGCGCAGCGTCTGACAATACGATCGGTCTTGTGCAGATGGGAGACGACCAGATCAAACTCGCCGCCGCTGCCTACGGCCGCCAGGACTGCCTTATCCAGCTGACGCGCCCGTCGCTGCAGCTCGGTGAGCTTACGCAAGGGATGACGGCAGCGATCCTCGATAACCTGATAATCCACGCTCGCAGGCAGCGCGTACTCACACACCTTGCGCAGCGAAAAAAGCGAAACGCGGTGTCCGGCCGCCAGCAGCCCCGCTACCAGCGTTATCACCACTTTTTCCGCGCCGCCGCCGGGCAGACCATCGATCACCATCAGGATGCGTTTCGACAAAATATTTCCTTATTGACTGAGAAAAGTCCGCCATCTGGACGCCTTAAGCCCGGCTATAGTACGAAAGCGCTGACCCGCAGTAAATCATGTGACGCCAGCGCAACAGCAACGTAACACTTTGCTTTGCGCCAGCTGTCGGCCAGGCGTACTATTGCGCCTTTGCTGGGCGTTCAGGAAGACACTATGACACAGCCATCATTCCTTATTACTATCGATACTGAAGGCGATAACCTCTGGCGCAATCATCGCGCCATTACGACGCGCAATACGGCTTTTCTGCCGCGCTTTCAGTCGCTGTGTGAACGCTTTGGCCTGAAGCCGACCTGGCTCACTAACTACGAAATGGCGATCGATCCGGCTTACGTTGAATTTGCCCGCGATGTCATTGCGCGCAACCAGGGCGAAGTCGGTATGCATTTGCACGCCTGGAACAGCCCGCCGGAAGCGCCCTTGACCGATGACGACTGGCGCTGGCAACCCTATCTGATTGAGTACCCTGACGACGTGCTGCGCGCTAAAGTCATCTTTATGACGCAGCTGCTGGAAGAGACCTTCCAGACTAAAATGCGCAGCCATCGCGCGGGCCGCTGGGCTTTTGACGAACGCTACGCGGCGGTGCTGACGGAACTGGGTTATCTGGTCGACTGCTCCGTCACCCCGCGCGTTAACTGGCGCTTTAACCGTGGCGCTCCGCAGGGCAACGGCGGCACGGACTACACTCATTTTCCCCGCCACGCCTATTTTATCGATCCCGGCGATATTTCTCGCGCGGGCGATTCGCCGCTGCTGGAAGTGCCGATGAGCATTCAGTATAAATATTCTCCGCTAATGAGCGCCTTCAAGCAGGGCATCTATAAGCTACGCGGCAAACAGCGCAGCCCGGCGGTTTACTGGTTGCGTCCATCCGGCGGCAATGTGGCAAACATGAAGCGCGTTATCGAACAGTCGCTGGCGGAGGGACAGGATTATGTCGAGTTTATGCTGCACTCGTCAGAATTTATGCCGGACGGCAGCCCGACGTTTAAAAATGAGCAGGATATTGAACGTCTCTATGAGGATCTTGAGGTCCTCTTCAGCTGGGTCGGCCCGCGTTTCAAGGGACGCACGCTTACGGAATATCATGCCAGCTTCACGCAGAAAGGCCGGTAAGAGCGCATCGGCCAGCGCCCGACTGGCCCGCGATGAAGAAAAGATTGCCTTTTTTTATTAACCGCATGAAATGCATCTAAAAAAGCGTATCAGTCGCCATAATCAGCCGGACGTTGCACACCTCCTTGTTCTGACTATGGCTGACGATAAAAAATGTCGTCAGACTCTCTAAAGCACTAACGAAAAAAACAGAGCTTATGCATTTATCTTCAACTTCACCGCTGCTCAGCATCATCTCTCCCATGTACAACGCGGGCGAGATGTTTGACGTGTTTATGCGGTCGCTGCTGGCGCAGACGCTGACCTCGCTGGAAATCATTATCGTCGACGACGGCTCCACCGACGGTTCTGGCTCCCGCGCCGACGCCTGGGCGGCGCAATATCCTCATATCCAGGTGATTCATCAGGAAAATGGCGGGGTGTCGCGCGCGCGCAATGCCGGACTGCGTGTCGCTCGCGGTAAATACGTTACCTTTCCTGACGCTGACGACACCATGCAGCCAGACATGTATAAAACGCTGGTCGAGATGGCGGAGCAGGATAATCTGGACGCCGCGCAGTGCAACGCCGAATGGTTTTTTCAACGCGATCAGCGCACCCGGCCCCTGATCCCGCTGGATCGGCTGCGCAGCACCCCGGTGCTGAACGGGGCCGAATGGCTTCATACCGCGCTGAAAACGCGACGCTATCTGCACGTGGTCTGGCTGGGCATCTATCGCCGCTCGCTGATCGAGCAGAAGCAGCTGTGGTTCGAACCGGGGCTGCATCATCAGGATATTCCCTGGACCACGGAATTTATGCTCAACGCGCAGCGCGTCCGCTATACCGAACAGATCTTTTACCGCTACTACCTGCACGATGCCTCCATCAGCAACCGCAAACGCACCGGACAGCGCAACGTCGAGTATCAGCGCCACTACTTAAAAATCGCCCGGATGCTGGAAGAGATAAACGCACGCTATAAACAGAGCGTAAAAATTTATCCGACCTTTCACGCGCAGATTACCCATGAAGCGCTCAGCGTCTGCCACTGCGTGCGCCGCGAACCCGATCCCGCCGCGAAGCAGGCGATTATCCATGACATCTTCGCCAGCAAAACGCATCTGCGTATGCTGCGCAACGCGCGCGGCATCAAACAGTGGTATCAGCTGCTGCTGTGGCTGAGCCGGCTCTGGCGCTGGCGCGACAAATAACCGCCGCCGCAGGTTTCACCCCTGAAGGGTTTGCCCTACAATCGCCTCACTGAAAATTACAGGCATTTGTGTATGGCAAACCCGACTCACGCAGACGTTACCCCACACAATATTTTGCTAATCAAGCTTCGCCATCATGGCGATATGCTGCTGACGACGCCGGTGATTAACGCGCTGCGCCAGCGCTATCCGCAGGCCAACATTGATGTGCTGCTCTACAAAGAGACGCGGCCGATGCTGGAGGCGCATCCGGCTATCCGCCAGCTGCACATTATCGACCGCAAATGGAAGCAGGAAGGCAGCTGGCGCAAATTCCTGCATGAACGCGACCTGATCGCCGCCGTTCGCGCCAGCCGCTACGATATTGTTATCAATCTTGCCGACCAGTGGCGCAGCGCGCTGATTACCCTGTTGAGCGGCGCGCCGCTGCGCATCGGCTTCGCTTTCAATAAGCGCGACAACTTTTTCTGGCGGCTGTGCCACACCAGCCTGGTGCCGACCACGAATCACCAGCAGCTGCATACGGTTGAGCAGAATATGACCGCTCTTACGCCGCTCGGCATCCCGGCGCAGGGCGCGCGCGCCTCTATGCACTTCAGCGCCAGTGACGCGCAGAAAGTCGATGCACTGCTGGCGGAACGGGGCGTTGACGCCGATTTCATCGTGGTTCAGCCCACGTCGCGCTGGAACTTCAAGTGCTGGGAAGAGGAGAAAGTCGCCGCGACTATCGATCGGCTGGCGCAGGCGGGCCGCAAAGTAGTGCTTACCGCCGCGCCCGACAAGCACGAGATGGAGATGATTGCACGTATCGAAGCGCTGTGTACGACGCCGCATCGGGTATCGCTGGCGGGCCAGCTCACGCTGCCGCAGCTGGCCGCGCTGATCGCCCGCGCCCGGCTGTTTATCGGTGTCGACTCTGCGCCGATGCATATGGCCGCCGCGCTTGATACCCCCTGTGTCGCGCTGTTCGGTCCCACCAAGCTTCAGTTCTGGCGCCCCTGGGGCGACCATAACCAGGTGATTTGGGCAGGCGACTACGGTCCGTTGCCCGATCCTGACGCCATTGATACCAATACCCGCCAGCGTTATTTGAGCGCCATTCCGATCGACGATGTGGTCAAGGCCGCAAGGAATTTCTTACATGACTAAATTACGCCTGGCGATTGTCCGGCAAAAATACCGTCCCGACGGCGGCGCGGAGCGTTTTATCTCGCGCGCGCTGGAAGCGCTCGGCAGCGAGCAGCTGGATCTCAATATCATTACGCGCAGCTGGCAGGGCACGCCGAATCCCGACTGGCGTCTGCATATCTGTAATCCGCCTAAACTGGGCCGAATCTCGCGCGAACGCGGCTTCGCCCGCGCGGCGCGCGCCTGCTGGGAAAAAGAGCGCTTCGACATTGTTCAGAGCCATGAGCGCATTGCCGGCTGCGACATTTTTCGCGCCGGTGACGGCGTGCATCGCGTCTGGCTGGAACAGCGCGCGCGCATCGTTTCGCCGTGGCAGCGCCTGAGCGCCGCGATCAGCCCCTACCACCGCTATGTGCTGCGGGCGGAAGCGGAGATGTTCAACGCCTCCTCGCTGAAAGCCGTAATCTGCAATTCCGAGATGGTGAAGCGCGATATTTTGCGCTGTTTTTCGCTCAGCGCGGACAAAATTCACGTTATTCATAACGCCATCGATGCGCAGCGTTTTCAACCCGCCAGCGAGGCGAGCCGCCAGGCGACGCGTCAGCAGCTACAGCTGCCGGACGCGGCCACGGTGCTGATCTATGTCGGCTCCGGCTTTGAGCGTAAAGGCCTGAAAGCGGCGATTGAGGCGCTGGCGCGCAGCGACCGCTACCTGATCGTCGTGGGCCAGGACAAACAGCTGTCACGCTATCAACAGCTGGCGAATCAGCTGAACTGTCTGGATCGCCTGCGGTTTGTCGGCGTCCAGCAGGATGTGCAGCCCTTTTACCACGCCGCCGACGGGCTACTGCTGCCGACGCTTTACGATCCCTTTCCGAATGTCGTTCTGGAGGCGATGGCCTGCGGCCTGCCGGTAATCACCAGCACCGGCTGCGGCGGCGCGGAATTTATCAGCGCGGGTCAGGAAGGCTTCGTTTGCGATGCGTTAGATATCAACGCGCTAAACCAGGCTATTATGGCGATCCCCTCGCTTTCAACGGATTCACGTTTAGGCGAAGCCGCAAGGCGCAGAATCGAACCTTATGGACCGCAGCGGCTGGCGCACTCTCTGACATCGCTTTACCAGCAGGTGCTGGCGCGACGCTGACAAAGTGATGAGCGCGTCTGGGCTTTCTGGTAACATAGATTGATTTATGTGAAATTTTTTCTGCCAGGCTGTCGAAACGATAACTATGACAACCCTCTATACCGTTCTGCTCTACCTTATTCAGCCGCTTATCTGGCTGCGCCTCTGGCTGCGTGGACGCAAAGCGCCGGCGTACCGTAAACGCTGGGCAGAACGTTACGGCTACTGTACGGGCAAAGTAGAGCCGGACGGCATCGTGCTGCATTCGGTTTCGGTCGGCGAGACGCTGGCGGCGATCCCGCTCGTTCGCGCGCTGCGTCATCGCTATCCTACCCTGCCGATTACGGTGACGACCATGACGCCGACCGGATCTGAGCGCGCGCAGTCGGCGTTCGGCAAAGATGTCCATCATGTTTATCTGCCCTACGATCTGCCGGGCGCCATCAACCGTTTCCTTGACACGGTAAACCCGCGCCTGGTGATTATCATGGAAACCGAGCTGTGGCCTAACATCATCCGCATTCTGCATCAGCGTCAGATTCCGCTGGTGATCGCCAACGCGCGCCTCTCTGAGCGTTCCGCGAAAGGCTATCGCAAACTGGGCGGCTTTATGCGCAATCTGCTGCAAAGCATCACCCTGATTGCCGCGCAAAATGCAGAAGACGGCGACCGTTTTCTGGCGCTGGGCCTGAAACGCTCGCAGCTGGCCGTCACCGGCAGCCTGAAATTTGATATTTCCGTGACGCCTGAACTGGCCGCCAGAGCGGTAACGCTGCGCCGTCAGTGGGCGCCGCGCCGTCCGGTCTGGATCGCCACCAGCACCCATGAAGGCGAAGAGGCCATCGTGCTGGACGCGCATCGCCGTTTACTCCAGACCTTTCCCGATCTGCTGTTGATTCTGGTGCCGCGTCATCCGGAGCGCTTCAGCGACGCGCGCGACCTGACGCAGAAACGCAACTTCAGCTTTATCTTGCGCAGCAGCGGGGAGATCCCTTCTGGTTCGACTCAGGTCGTGATTGGCGACACCATGGGTGAACTGATGCTGCTCTACGGTATCGCCGATCTCGCCTTTGTTGGCGGCAGCCTGGTGGAGCGCGGCGGGCACAACCCGCTGGAACCGGCCGCGCATGCTATTCCCGTGCTGATGGGTCCGCATATCTGGAACTTTAAAGATATTTGCGGCAAGTTGCAGGAAGCGCAGGGGCTGATTACCGTGACCGACGTTATCTCGCTGGAGAAAGAGGTCACCAACCTGCTACAGGATGAAGATTACCGCCTCTACTATGGCCGCCATGCGGTCGAGGTGCTGCACCAGAATCAGGGCGCCTTACAGCGTCTGCTACAGTTACTCGAACCTCATCTACCGCCACGGGCCCATTAATGACCGCTCGCCAACGTCTTTCTGTGGTGATGATCGCCAAAAACGAAGCGGCACTGCTGCCAGCCTGCCTCGATTCGGTTAGCTGGGCGGACGAAATTATTGTGCTGGATTCGGGCAGCAGCGACGATACCGTCGATATTGCTCGTCAGGCTGGCGCGCAAGTATTCCACGCCGAGGCGTGGGCGGGTTTTGGCAAGCAGCGCCAGCGCGCGCAGCGCTATGCCAGCGGCGATATGATTTTGATGATCGATGCCGATGAGCGCGTGACGCCGCCGCTGCGCGCCAGCATTGAGGCAGTGCTGGCGCAGCCGCCTTCCGGCACGGTGTACAGCCTTAGCCGCAGCAACCTGTTTCTCGGTCGTTTCATGCGCCACAGCGGCTGGTATCCGGACCGCGTGATGCGCCTCTATCCGCGCGCGCTGAACTACAACGATAATCTGGTGCACGAGTCGCTGGATACCCAGGGCGCACCTGTGGTCAGGCTGGAGGGCGATCTGCAACATCTGACCTGCCGCGATCTTATTGCCTTCCAGCAGAAGCAGCTGGCCTACGCGGCCGCCTGGGCGCAAGAGCGCCATCAGCGCGGCAAGCGCTGCGGTCTCTTCTCAGTTTTTACCCACTCGCTGGGCGCTTTTCTGAAAACGTTCCTGCTGCGCGCCGGTTTTCTCGACGGCAAACAGGGCTGCCTGCTGGCCGTAGTTAACGCGCAGTACACCTTCAACAAATATTCCGCGCTCTGGGCGCTGAATCATGCCGCAGACAAAGGCCGTTTATGAGCACGAAAGCGATTTATCCCGGCACCTTCGATCCCATTACGCTCGGCCATCTCGACATCGTCACCCGCGCCGCGCAGATGTTTGACCAGCTGGTGCTGGCCATCGCCGCCAGTCCGAGCAAGAAGCCCATGTTTAGCCTGGAAGAGCGCGTCGACCTGTCACGTCAGGTGGTGGCCCATCTGCCAAACGTCGAGGTGGTGGGATTCAGCGATTTGATGGCCAACTTCGCGCGCGCGCAGCAGGCTAACGTGCTGGTGCGCGGTCTGCGCGCGGTATCGGACTTTGAGTATGAACTGCAACTCGCTCATATGAACCGCCATCTGCTGCCGACGCTGGAGAGCGTGTTTCTGATGCCGTCGGAGGGCTTCTCCTTTGTATCCTCTTCGCTGGTGAAAGAGGTCGCGCGCCACGGCGGCGACGTGAGCGCGTTTCTCCCCGCGAACGTGCATCAGGCTTTATTACAAAAGCTGGGCTGATCAGTGCTGGCAGTTGGGGCACCAGAAGGTGCTGCGCTGTCCGTGCTTACCGCTGACAATCGGCGTGCCGCAGGCGCGACAGGGTTCGCCCGCGCGGCCATACACCTGCAACTCCTGAGCAAAATAGCCGGGTTTGCCGTCGCTCTGTAAGAAGTCGCGCAGCGTGGTGCCGCCCTGCTCTATCGAGCGCAGCAGAACGGCTTTAATGGTGGCAGCCAGCAGCTGTGCCTCTTCATTGCTCAGACTCATCGCTGGCCGATCGGGCAGGATCCCGGCAGTGAACAGGGATTCGCTGGCGTAAATGTTGCCGACGCCGACCACCACTTTGTTGTCCATCAGCCACTGTTTTACGACGGTACGCTTGCCGCGCGACTTCTCATACAGATAGTCGCCGCTGAAGGCATCGCTGAGCGGTTCCGGTCCCAGATGCGCCAGCACGTTGCTGCCTTCAGGGTCAGTGCTCCACAGCCAGGCGCCGAAGCGGCGTGGATCGGTGTAGCGCAGCACCTTGCCGTTGCTCATTACCAGATCGACGTGGTCATGCTTCGCGGCGTGCTGCTCTTCAGGCAGCACGCGCAGACTGCCGGACATGCCGAGATGGATAATAATCCAGCCGTGCGGCAGCTCCAGCAGCAGATATTTGGCGCGGCGCTGCACGCTCAACACCGGCTGGTCGCTGAGCGCATGGATCTCCTGCGACACCGGCCAGCGCAGACGGGAATTGCGCACCACCGCATGTAAAATTTTTTCGCCGACCAGATGCGGTTCAATGCCGCGTCGGCTGGTTTCGACTTCAGGTAACTCCGGCATGTTCTCTCCTCAGGAGCAGCAAAAACAAAAAACCCGGCCGGAGCCGGGTTTTTCGCAGAACACCAAAATTATTTAATTTTGGCTTCTTTGTAGATCACGTGCTGACGTACAACCGGATCGAACTTTTTCAGTTCCAGCTTCTCAGGTTTAGTACGTTTGTTCTTCGTGGTGGTATAGAAGTGACCTGTACCAGCAGAGGAAACCAGCTTGATCTTCTCACGAATACCTTTAGCCATGATTCAGTTCCTTAGTACTTCTCACCACGGGCGCGGATTTCGGCCAGAACCGTATCGATGCCCTTTTTATCAATAACACGCATACCTTTAGCAGATACACGCAGAGTAACGAAGCGCTTCTCGCTCTCAACCCAGAAACGGTGTGAGTGCAGGTTCGGAAGGAAACGGCGTTTCGTCGCGTTCATTGCGTGGGAACGGTTGTTACCGGTCACCGGACGCTTTCCAGTTACCTGGCAGACTCGTGACATGTCTATTCTCCAAAAATCAAATCAGCTCGAGCTTTAAAAACTAGGTCTTGGCCGCCTCGTCAGGCTCATAGCCCGCCAGGCGAGTTCCATGTGAACCCGCTAAGCTGGCCCAAACGCCAAACCCGAGATTCTCAAAGGTGGCGTAGTATACGCCGCTCAGCGCAAGTGCTCAAGTCCCGAACAGATAAAGATCCCTGAAGATCGCGCAAAAACCCGCCACCCGCACCTGGCGGAGGCGCCTTTTACAGCCAGCCCCGTTCTGCGAAAGAGACATATTCACCGCGACCGATCACCAGATGATCGAGCAAGCGGATGTTCAGTAAGGTACAGGCCGCGCTCACCTTATGCGTAATGTGGCGGTCGGCGCGACTGGGTTCCGCCATGCCGGAGGGGTGATTATGGGCCAGAATAACCGCCGCCGCGTTGACTTTTAACGCCTCGCGCACAATTTCGCGCGGATGAACCTCGACGCTGTTAATAGACCCCATAAATATTTTTTGCGCCTGTAACACGCGGTGCTGGTTATCAAGAAACAGCGCCATAAAAATTTCACGCTCCTGATGCGCCAGTACGCTTTGCAGATAGTGTCGCGTGATCTGAGGATTGGCCATAACATCCTCCTGCGCCATCTGGCTGGCGAAAAAGCGCCGCGCCAGTTCGGCAATGGCGTGCAGCTGCGCCAGCTTGGCCTCGCCGATACCCTTTATTTCTTTAAAAGCTTCCGGAGCGGCGCTCATGATGTGATAAAGCGAACCGAACCGCTGAAGCAGCTGCTGCGCCAGCGTCATCACATTCATGCCGACGGTACCCGTGCGCAAAAAGATTGCCAGTAGCTCGGCATCGCTCAGCATTTCCGCGCCCGTTGACCGAAGCTTTTCCCTTGGTGTGATACTGTCCATAAATGCCTCCTGCCGTTGACGACATCATGGTTTAATGCTGTATACTTAACCAGTATTTCATGACCAGTTTACGAGGCGGCTCGCAAAGCAAAGGGTGAAAAGGTGTCGGGTCAGTTTTATGATACAGTCCTGCCACCCGGCCGCGCCTGACGCGGCATCCAGCAATATGAGGCGAATAACATGATGGGATTAGCCGGAAAAAAAATTCTGCTCGGCGTAAGCGGAGGCATTGCAGCCTATAAGTCACCGGAGCTGGTGCGCCGCCTGCGCGAACGGGGCGCCGAGGTGCGCGTGATGATGACGCCCGCCGCGAAAGCCTTTATTACGCCGCTCAGCCTTCAGGCCGTTTCCGGCTATCCCGTTTTTGAAGACCTGCTCGATCCGGCCGCGGAAGCGGCGATGGGTCATATCGAACTGGCGAAATGGGCAGACCTGGTGTTGCTGGCGCCGGCGTCGGCTGATTTGATTGCCCGCCTCAACGCCGGCATGGCTAACGATCTGGTGACGACCGCATGCCTCGCCACCGCCGCGCCCATTGCCGTGGTGCCCGCGATGAATCAGCAGATGTATCGCGCCGCCGTAACCCAGCACAACCTGCAACAGCTCCAGGCTCGCGGGCTGTTGATTTGGGGACCCGACAGCGGCAGTCAGGCGTGCGGCGATGTCGGTCCGGGCCGCATGCTCGATCCGCTGGCGATTGTTGACCATGCGGCGCAGTGGGCATCCCCCGTCAACGATCTGCAACATATCAACATTATGATCACCGCCGGTCCTACGCGTGAGGCGCTCGACCCGGTACGCTACATCAGCAATCACAGCTCCGGCAAAATGGGTTTCGCCATCGCCGCCGCCGCCGCGAAGCGGGGAGCGAGAGTGACGCTGGTGTCAGGCCCGGTCGCTCTGCCGACTCCGCCCGGCGTAACGCGGATTGACGTTACCTCTGCGCTGGAAATGGAAGCGGCCGTCATGGCTGACGCAGCGCAACAGCAGATTTTTATCGCCAGCGCCGCCGTCGCGGACTATCGCGCAGCCACCATCGCGGCGGAAAAAATGAAAAAACAGGGCGGTACAGACGATGCCGTCACGCTACAGCTGGTGAAAAACCCGGATATTGTGGCAGGCGTCGCCGCAATGAAACAGGACCGTCCTTATGTGGTTGGATTTGCCGCTGAAACCCAGAATGTGGAAGAATACGCCCGACAAAAACGAGTACGTAAAAACCTGGATCTGATTTGCGCCAACGACGTGGCAAAAGCCGGTCAGGGATTTAACAGCGACACCAATGCGCTTCACCTTTTTTGGCAGGAGGGAGAAAAACGCTTACCGCTCAGCGATAAGTGGCTCCTTGGCCAACATTTATTAGACGAGATAGTCCGCCTTTATGATGAAAAAAATCGACGTAAAGATTCTTGATGCGCGCGTAGGCGCGGAATTTCCGCTGCCCACCTATGCCACCACCGGCTCCGCTGGGCTGGATTTACGCGCCTGCCTGGATAGCGCTCTGGAAATCACCCCCGGCATGACGACGCTGGTGCCAACCGGCCTGGCCATTCATATCGGCGATCCCGGCCTTGCCGCCGTTATCCTGCCGCGCTCCGGCCTGGGCCACAAGCACGGCATCGTGCTGGGCAATCTGGTCGGCCTGATTGATTCCGATTACCAGGGCCAGCTCATGGTCTCCGTGTGGAACCGCGGCCAGCAGAGCTTTACGCTGCAACCAGGCGATCGTCTTGCACAGCTGGTTTTCGTCCCGGTCGTTCAGGCTGAGTTCAACCTGGTGGAAGATTTTGACGCCAGCGCCCGTGGGGAAGGCGGTTTCGGTCACTCAGGCCGCCAGTAACGCCCGTTTTTACTTAACCATCTGTTTATTTCTTACCAGCCTTAAGTCCTGCGCTTATGGCTGATAAGAAGGTGTGCCTGTTTAAGGTGAATTTCAGGGGTTTTTAGGTCATGGCAGAGAAAAAAATCGCCAAACGGAACCGTCGCGAAGAAATTTTGCAGGCGTTGGCGCAAATGCTGGAATCCAGTGACGGCAGCCAGCGCATCACCACCGCTAAGCTGGCGGCCAACGTCGGCGTTTCTGAAGCGGCGCTCTATCGCCACTTCCCAAGCAAAACGCGGATGTTCGACAGCCTGATTGAATTTATTGAAGACAGTCTGATTACTCGCATCAATCTGATCCTGAAAGATGAAAAAGAGACGATGGCGCGCCTGCGTCTTATCGTGCAGTTGATTCTGGGTTTTGGTGAGCGTAATCCGGGGCTGACGCGTATTCTTACCGGTCACGCGCTGATGTTTGAGCAGGATCGTTTGCAGGGGCGCATTAATCAGCTGTTTGAGCGTATTGAAGCGCAGCTGCGTCAGGTGATGCGCGAACGTAAAATGCGCGAAGGCGAAGGCTTTGGGACGGATGAAGCCTTGCTGGCGAGCCAGCTGCTGGCTTTTTGCGAAGGCGTGCTGTCGCGCTACGTGCGTTCAGAGTTTCGCTTCCGCCCCACCGCGGAATTTGAAACCCGCTGGCCGCTGCTGGCCGCTCAGCTGGTCTGATTCGCCGCCTGCTCGCGCGCCAGACGGGATCCCCTTTCCCGGCGGCGGGAAAGGGAAGGTACTGCGATTAAATACCGTACTCTTTCTGGTAGGCGCGCACCTTAGCCAGGTGATCGGCCATTTCCGGCTTCTCTTCAAGATAGCTGATCAGGTCTTTTAGCGTGATGATGGCGGTGACCTGACATTTATAATCGCGCTCCACTTCCTGAATGGCCGAGATGTCGCCCCGGCCGCGCTCCTGGCGATCGAGAGAAATCAACACGCCTGCCAGCGTGGCTTTATGCGCATTAATGATGTCCATAGACTCGCGGATTGCCGTTCCGGCGGTAATCACATCATCAACCAGCATCACGCGGCCCGCCAGCGGGCTCCCCACCAGCAGCCCGCCTTCACCGTGATCTTTCGCCTCTTTGCGATTGAAGCAGTAAGGCACGTCGCGGTCGTGATGATCGGCCAGCGCCACGGCGGTGGTTGTCGCAATGGGAATGCCTTTATAGGCCGGGCCGAACAGCAGATCGAAGTCTACGCCGCCGTCAACTAACGCTTGCGCGTAAAAACGGCCCAGCAGCGCCAGATCGCGGCCGCTGTTGAACAGACCGGCATTGAAGAAATAGGGGCTTTTCCGCCCTGATTTCAGGGTAAACTCGCCGAACTTCAGCACCTGTTTGTTCAGGGCAAATTCAATAAACTGACGCTGCCAGGCTTTCATCTCTCACTCCTCTTCACAAAAAAAAGGCGACTCTCTGGTCGCCTGTTAAATCAGTTGTTCAGCGCCGCTTTCTGCGCCTGAATCAGTTCTTCAATGCCGCCGCGCGCCAGCGCAAGCAGCGAAAGCAGTTCTTCATGGCTGAAGGGTTCGCCTTCTGCGGTACCCTGCACCTCGATCATACGGCCATCTTCCAGCATTACGACGTTCATGTCGGTTTCCGCCGCGGAATCCTCGACATACTCCAGATCGCAGCGCGCTTCGCCCTCTACGATACCCACGGAGATGGCCGCCACCATGCCTTTCATTGGGTTGGCCTTCAGCTTGCCGTCAGCCACCAGCTTATTCAGCGCGTCGGCCAGCGCGACGCACGCCCCGGTAATAGACGCGGTGCGCGTGCCGCCATCCGCCTGAATCACGTCACAGTCCAGCGTGATGGTAAATTCGCCCAGCGCTTTGAGATCGACGGCCGCGCGCAGCGAGCGGGCAATCAGACGCTGGATTTCCAGCGTACGTCCGCCCTGTTTGCCTTTTGCGGCCTCACGCGCCATACGGCTATGGGTAGAGCGCGGCAGCATGCCATATTCGGCGGTAACCCAGCCTTGTCCCTGACCTTTCAGGAAACGCGGAACGCTCTCTTCCACGGTCGCGGTGCAGAGCACTTTAGTTTCGCCGAACTCTACCAGCACCGAGCCTTCGGCGTGTTTAGTGTAGTTTCGGGTCAGGGTGACAGGACGCACCTGCTGTGCGCTTCGGCCTGCTGGACGCATGGTAATCTCCGGCTGAAATGAATTGGCTGCGCATTATACGGACTTCCTCGCCGCCTGTCTTGCTGACGGGATTTCGCCACGGCAGATGAATTTCTGCGATGCCTGTGGCTAAATGCGCCTTCCTCACTCACTGAAAATAAAAAGATGACTTCAATTCTTCATTTCCTGCTGGCGCTGGTGGTGATTTTCGCCCTTGCGCTGCTGGTCAGTCATGACCGCAAACAGATACGTCTGCGTTATCTCCTTCAGCTCATCGTGGTGGAAGCCGCGCTGGGCTGGTTTTTTCTCCACTCGGCCAGCGGCCAGGCGGCAATTGGCGCCTTTAGCGGCTTTTTCGAAAAGCTGCTGACCTTCGCTGCTCAGGGTACCGATTTTGTTTTCGGTAATATGAGCAAGCAGGGCCTGGCCTTTATCTTCCTCGGCGTGCTCTGCCCTATTGTGTTTATTTCAGCCCTGATCGGTATTCTGCAACACTGCCGCATTCTGCCGCTGCTGATCCGCCTGGTCGGCACCTTGCTTTCGCGCGTAAACGGCATGGGCAAGCTGGAGTCGTTCAATGCCGTCAGTACGCTAATCCTGGGTCAGTCAGAAAACTTTATCGCCTATAAAGGTATTCTGGCCGATATTCCGCCTAAACGCCTTTACACCATGGCCGCAACGGCAATGTCTACCGTGTCGCTGTCGATCGTCGGCGCCTATATGACGATGATTGAGCCGAAGTACGTGGTCGCGGCGCTGATGCTCAATATGTTCAGTACTTTTATTATTCTCTCCATTATTAATCCCGGCAAAGCACAGGATGAACAGGCGATTCAACTCGACAAGCTGCACGAAGAGCAAAGCTTCTTTGAGATGCTCGGCGAGTACATTCTGGCGGGCTTTAAGGTGGCGATGATTATTCTGGCGATGCTGATCGGCTTCATTGCGCTGATTGCGGCGGTCAATGCGCTATTCAGCGCGCTGTTTGGCTACAGCTTTCAGCAGGTGCTCGGCTACGTCTTCTACCCTTTTGCCTGGCTGATCGGCATTCCTGCCGCCGATGCGTTACAGGGGGCCAGCATTATGGCGACCAAGCTGGTGGCCAATGAGTTTGTCGCGATGATTGAGCTGCAAAAGGTCGCGGCAGGCATGACGCCGCGCGGACTGGGTATTCTTTCCGTGTTCCTGGTGTCCTTCGCCAATGTCGCCTCTATCGGCATTGTGGCTGGCGCGATTAAAGGGCTGAACGAACAACAGGGCAATGTCGTTTCCCGCTTCGGCTGGAAGCTGGTCTATGGTTCAACGCTGGTGAGCCTGCTGTCAGCGGCCTTTGCCGGCCTGTTTATCTGACCTTTCTACGGCGGCGTTAGCCGCCGTTTCCCTCAAAACCCGACGCAGACCGGCGCATCGACGCGCATAACCGACTCCTGACCAAAGCGCTGTCTGTAGAGCGTGCGCAGCGCTTCTATATCATCATTCACGCTTCTTTCCGTGCCGTGGATCAGCAGCAGCGCTTTGCTCTGCTCCCGCGCCAGTCTGCCGCTCTTCTCCAGCCACTGGCCGTTAGCGTCGTATACGCTCAGTCCGGCTTTAAAGCGCGGCGTTACCTCTTGATCCAGAAACTGCTGCCAGTCTGACGCGCTTACCGTTCCGCCCTGAGGCTTGCTGAGGCCGAACCACAGCGTAGTTTGCATCATCATCTCCCCGCCTGCACAGACAGGAACAGGTCTGGTGGGCGGCGCTGGCGGGCGCGGCGCCTGGCAGCCAGCCAGCATAACGGCCAGCGCCACGGTCAGGACAACAGAGCGGAACATCGGCAATACCCCTATAAAATCAGTCAGCAGCCATCATAAGTGCCTGTCTGCCAAAGCGGAAATGTTTCGTTAATTACAGGCGCTAACGCTTATGCCTGTTAGCGTGCGGTCGGTCTCGCTATACTTGCTGCATTATTTCTGACAAAGAGTAGCCGATTATGATCCGCAGTATGACCGCTTACGCCCGCCGTGAAGCCAAAGGCACCTGGGGCAGCGCCGCCTGGGAGCTACGTTCCGTCAACCAGCGCTACCTGGAAACCTATATCCGCCTGCCGGAGCAGTTCCGTAGCCTGGAGCCGGTAATCCGCGAGCGTATTCGTCAGCGCCTGACGCGCGGCAAGATTGAATGCAACCTGCGCTTTGACGCCGATCCCAGCGCACAGGGCGAACTGATGCTAAATGAAACCCTTGCCCGTCAGCTGGTGCAGGCGGCCAACTGGGTGAAGATGCAGAGCGACGAGGGCGCCATCAATCCCATGGAGATTCTGCGCTGGCCGGGCGTGATGTCTGCGCAGGAGCAGGATCTGGATGCGATTAACGCTCAGCTGCTGAGCGCGCTGGACGGCGCGCTGGATGACTTTATTCTGGCGCGCGAAAGCGAGGGCGCCGCGCTGAAGGCGCTGATTGAACAGCGTCTTGAAGGCGTTACGCAAGAAGTGGCGAAAGTGCGTGCCCAGATGCCTGACATCCTGAAGTGGCAGCGCGAGCGGCTGGTGACAAAGCTGGAAGAAGCGGAAGTTCAGCTGGAGAATAATCGTCTGGAGCAGGAGCTGGTAATGATGGCGCAGCGCATCGACGTGGCGGAAGAGCTGGATCGCCTCGAAGCGCATGTAAAAGAGACCTACAATATCCTGGGCAAAAAAGAAGCCGTGGGACGTCGCCTTGATTTTATGATGCAGGAATTTAATCGCGAGTCGAATACGCTGGGATCAAAATCGATTAATGCCGACGTGACCGCTTCAGCGATTGAGCTGAAGGTGCTGATTGAGCAGATGCGTGAGCAGATTCAGAATATTGAATAAGGCCGCCCGTTGTCGCATTCAGTCGTAGAAAATTGCTCTGGCCCGCTAATTGCGGGCTTTTTTATTGCATCGCCTGTGATTGCATAGCATCTTGTGATTTCTTTCTGCCCAGGGCTGCATCCCGGTGACACACTGACGCTTCACCGCATACTCTCCTCGATCAACAGTACAACGGACGATTACACCAGAAGCATCTTTCCGTAGACTCAGGCCGAAAAGGAGACGCATTTTGCCTGTGGTGAACGGCCATATAGCGCCTAAAAAACAGGACATTTAAGGCGAGTAATTTCCCTTTGTCACGCACCGCCAGCGATCACCCTGTCCCCTCTAACACTGGCGATCGGGTCAGGCTTACCCGCTATCAGGCAGCCGCTAAGATCAGCACACGCAGCCACAATAACCCAACGCTCAGCACTCCAGGTCAGTACACTCGCCCATGCTATTCAGCCATTTTCAGACACGCCTTTGCGAGCAAAGCCAGGGTTCAAAAAGATACTCCTGAAAATTTCGGGCCGTTAATGTGTCTGCAGGCGTCTTTTCTCTCTCGTCTCCAGGATACCTTTTAGAACATCTGCGCGAGCCAGGCAGGTCAGTCTTTCGTAAAGAAGCATAAATATTCATGTCTTGATATGAGTACGCGGCAGAAAAAGGCCCAACCAAACCAAAAAGTTAACAATTCAACTTATTGTTTTGCTGCGATAAAAAACACTTTTTGCTTTTCCCGTCGGGATAATCACTGGCTCAATGAAACATCTCTATCCAAATGATTTCAGGGTTTTACTTTTCATGCCGGCACTTTTTGCTAATCTGCCGGTCCGATTGAGGACTAGCTGTAGCGCCTGGGGAACTTAGGGAAGTGCTTCTTTATGCGATACATACATTCATCACATAAAGGTGCGCTATGAAAAAAACCGGAGCTTTTTGCCGTTCATTGCTGCATCCGCGCTATTGGTTTACCTGGCTTGGTCTGGGTATTCTGTGGCTGCTGGTTCAGCTCCCCTATCCTGTCCTGATGCGTCTTGGCGCTAATGCCGGAACGCTTTCTCGTCACTTTCTGAAGCGCCGCGAGCGTATTACGCGACGCAATATCGAACTCTGCTTTCCCGGTATCGCTGAAAGCGAAATTGAACGCATGATCGCAGGTAACTTTGCTTCGCTGGGCATGGCGCTGGCTGAAACCGGCATTGCATGGTTCTGGTCCGATCGCGCAGTAAAAAAACTGTTCGAAGTTTCCGGTATGCACCATCTGCAATCCGCGATGAAGCAGAAGCGCGGCGTCATGGTCATCGGCGTGCATTTTATGTCGCTGGAACTGGGCGGACGCATTAGCGGTCTGTGTCAGCCGATGATGGCGATGTATCGCCCGCATAATAACCGGGCAATGGAATGGGCGCAGACAAAAGGTCGTATGCGTTCAAATAAGGCGATGATTGACCGTCGTGATCTGCGCGGTATGGTCCATGCGTTGAAAAAAGGCGAATCGGTCTGGTTCGCGCCAGATCAGGATTATGGTCCGAAAGGCAGCGTATTCGCGCCGCTGTTCGCCGTTGAAAAAGCGGCGACCACCAACGGAACCTTTGTGCTGTCGCGGCTGGCTAATCCGGCAATGCTGACTATCGCGCTGATCCGCAATCCTGATAACTACGGCTATCAGCTGATTATCGATCCGGAACTGGAGAATTATCCACACAGCGATGAAGCCGCCGCCGCCGCCTATATGAACAAAGTGATTGAAAGCCAGATTTTGCGCGCGCCAGAGCAGTATCTGTGGCTGCATCGCCGCTTCAAAACGCGTCCGCCAGGCGAAGCTTCGCTCTACGTTTAATCTGCTCCGTATCACAATGCCCTGTTGTGATGCGGTTTTAGCCTTTTGCGACTGGCATCCAGCCGCGGATTGCTGAATGATGAGGTTTCATCTGTTTGTGCAGGAACCTCGTATGGATATGAATCAACAGTGGCAACGTCCTTTGCTCGACGATCGCCTGACACCCTATATTGAGATCGACGCCGCGAGGCTGGAAGATAACCTGCAGACCATGCAGGACAAAGCCAGTCGCGCAGGCGTTAAGCTCCGTCCTCATATCAAAACGCATAAAAGCCTTTATATTGCCCGTCGCCAGCGTCTGCTGGGCGCGTGCGGCATAACCGTCTCTAAGCCAGCGGAAGGTGAGGTATTTATTCGCGGCGGCGAGCGCGACATTTTACTGGCCTATCCCGTCGTCCGCGCGGAGAGCGTAGCCTCCCTGCTAAAACTGGCGGCGCAACATCAGGCAAAGGTCACGCTGATTGTCGATGCGCCCCATGGCGTAGCCGCTATCGCTGAGACTTCTCGTCAGCAGCCCGACGCGGACGTGGCGGTGGCGATTAAAGTGGATGTCGGGCTACACCGTATTGGCGTCGATCCGCACCGCGACGACGCCGTTGCGCTGGCGCAGGCTCTTCAGGCGACGCAGCTGCGTTTTGCCGGTCTGGTGTCTCATGCCGGTCATGCCTATGGCGCAGGAAACCCTGAAGCAATAGCAGAGATCGCGCAGGAAGAGGCGCGGCTAATGCAGCGGGTGCAGCGTAAGTTAAGGGAAGCGGGCTTTACCGATTGTCCGCTTTCCGTGGGGGCCACGCCGACTGCGCTGGCCGCGCCTGTGGCTGCGGGAACCGATGAAATTCGTCCTGGCAATTATGCTCTGCTCGATCTTACCGCCTGCCGACTCGGCCTGAGCCGCGTTAACGATCTGGCGCTTAGCGTGATCGCGCGCGTTGTGGCGGTGAATGACCGTTTCGCCATTATAGATGCCGGCTCCAAAATGCTCAGCTCGGATAAAGGCCCGCACGGAACCAATGCCAGCGGCTTCGGCATCGCTGTAGATGAGAGCGGCGTATGTTATGAGATCGCCAAACTGTCCGAAGAGCATGGTTTTTTGATCTGGCAAGACAACGCGCCTCGCGTCGGTAGCGTGCTGCGTATCTACCCTAATCACAGCTGTGCAGTCATGGCGCAGTCAGACAGCTATGTATTGCGTCATGCGGATGGACGAGCAGAGGTTCAGCCGGTGGACGCGCGCGGCTGCTTTCTCTGACGACTTTATGGCAGGCCATCCGGCCTGCCACTCTGCTGAAATTGCATCTGCGCCACACTTATCGCCGCGTAACATTTTCCCCTTACGTGCAACATGCTTTAATGCCTTTTTAACCACGTTTCGGAGGTAGCATGTTGTCGTCACAGGTTGTCAGCCAGACCATTGCACGTAACTGGTTAGATTTATACGAAACCATCTGGAAACCGGAATATTTTGCCAAATGGGCTTCCGGGTTAAGCAGCGGTACGCTGGAGCAGGAAGGCAGTTACTGGCGCGCCCGCCGACCTGACGGCTCGGTAAAAATCCGCTTTACGCCTCACAATCCGTTTGGCGTGATGGATCACTGGATTGACAGCGGCTTTGGCAAAGAGATTTACATGCCCATGCGAGTGATCGCCAATGAGCAGGGCGCCGAAATTATTATGGTGGTTTATCGTCAGCCGCTGATGTCCGATGATAAGTTTTCTCAAGATATTGAATGGGTCAGAAGCGACCTTGCTCGCCTTAACTGCCTGCTGACGCAGTAAAAATCGCCAAAAAGGCCGTTGGCTTTAGTTTGCGCTGGGCCTTGTCGCTCAGAAAAGTGAAAAAAGTTCGGAAATAAAATATTAGCTTTTCCTTCTCCGTTTTAAACCTTCTTCACCTTTTACAACAGTTTCGTTAAAGCCTGGCGGCCGGGAAAAATCCTGGATCGCCAGCTCTGGCGTTTATCCTCAACGCCTGCATGGCCTGCTTCCTGGATGCGCAGATGTTTTTTCACCGCCCGACTTCCTCACTTTACTGCACAACGATTAATAAACCTTTATGGTCGAACGTAAAAAAATCTCATGCAAATAATGAATCCATTTATTTCTGCGGCAGCGTTATCGGACTTTTCTCATGGTGTTAAATTAAAAAAAACGAGGTATAAATCATTTACACACACAGCAACACCTAAAAATAAAAACATCAGATAAATATAAAAGGGACCCCTCAACCATGACTTTGCTTTCTGAAAAAGAACTTGTTGAGATCGCAGGAAGGATGCTGGCAGGAGAATATAAAACAATAAAAGGATTTACCCAGGATCTGGCCACTTTTCTGCTCAACACAGAGAAGACGGCCTTTTCTAGGGTTAATAAAAATACCGGGGAAATTATTTTTGTATCGGAAATCCATCGCATTGAATCACTATTAACGGGTGAAGTCTGGCGTCAACGTTCAGGACGCCTTTCGGGCAGATGGCATTAATCCTCTGGGTGAGATAGATCGCTATTTCACTCGTCACAGTTTATTCGGTACATGTACCTAACGAGCATATCATGGCGACACGCGAACGAAGTGTTATTAGCGCTAAATGGTCGATTCTCTCTTCGATCAAAATTATCGGCATCGGCGTACTACAGCTTTCTCTTCTGGCTCAGATACTGCAAGCTAATGAGCTGAATTTACTGGCTATTGCTGTTGTCGGGCTGTTGATTATCGATACCCTTGCCGATCGCGGCTACTCCAATGCGCTGATCCGAAGCGGTAACTTATCAGTGCGCGACCAGTCGATACTCTACTGGGGTAATATGCTGCTGAGCCTGCTGATTTTCGCCATGATGTTTATCGGCAGCGACATCATCGGTAAATTCGTGCAGCAACCCGAACTGGCTATTATGGTGGAAATGGTCTCTGTTATTTTTATTATTATCCCTCAGGGACAGCACTACCGCGCTATTTTACAGCGTGAGAAGCAATATACGCGCATTGCCTTCACTGAAACCGTATCCGTGCTTTTTGGCCTGGGCGTGACGCTGTTTACCGTCTGGCTGACGCCGTCGGTGCTGTGCGCCATCTGGGGATACCTTGCGATGGTGTCGGTGCGCATGTTGATTTATTGCTATTACGGCCGTTCAGGCTTTCAGCCGGAATATCGTTTTAACCTGAAAGAATACAGCCGTATTCGCGCAAGAACTCAATAATAAAAACAAGTCTGTATGGTGGGCTCTGGGCATCTGAAGAGATGCATTCGCGTGCTGGCGACAGCACGCTTTTTTCTTATTACTGATTATTATTTCCTTCACAGCAGGCCAGACGTTCTCCGGTCCGCTTATCCATTAGCCTTTCTGTTTTGACGCCGGGCAAAACGCTCCCCGCCCAGACGAATATCGTGCAATTCGTTTTTCTTATCTCACCCGCCCTGTCGCCATTGTTCTTTTCGCGCCTTGCTGGCCTGTTTGCCCGCTTCAGCATAAGTTAAACTGATGCGAAGCGCTCACCTGAGAAATTCTCAGTAGCTGATACGTTCTGAACCTCGTAGCCTTGCCGCCCACCCTCTGGAGCCTGCTATGTTATTAACCGTCCTCTATATCATTGGCATCACGGCAGAAGCCATGACAGGCGCGCTCGCCGCCGGGCGACGCAAAATGGATCTGTTCGGCGTCATTATCATTGCCTCAGTGACGGCGATAGGCGGCGGCTCGGTGCGCGATATTCTGCTGGGACATTACCCTCTGGGCTGGGTCAAACACCCTGAATACATCATGATCGTTGCCGCAGCGGCGGTGCTGACGACCTGGCTTGCCCCGCTGATGACGCACCTGCGTAAAGTCTTTCTGGTGCTCGATGCGCTGGGTCTGGTGGTTTTTTCAATTATTGGCGCGCAGGTCGCCCTGGACAGTGGTCATGCGATGATTATCGCCGCGATCGCCGCCGTTATTACTGGCGTATTTGGCGGGGTGCTGCGAGATATGTTCTGCAACCGTATCCCTCTGGTATTCCAGAAAGAGTTGTATGCCGGTATCGCCTTTGCGTCTGGCTGGATCTATATCCTGCTGCTAAAAACCTCGCTGGCGCACGAAGCCGTCGTCATTATTACCCTGCTGTTCGGCTTTCTGGCACGCCTGCTGGCGCTGCGCTTTCGTCTCGGCTTGCCGGTATTTAACTATCCCCATCCTGAGCACTGAGGCTCTCTGGAATGCCCTGCTGTCGTAGAAAGAGCATCAGCTTTTGAATACTGGCATCCTGCAACATCGCGTGAATACGCCGGGCCAGCACCGCGCCCACGCCGGGCAGTGCCTGCCAGTACTGCGGCTCGCGCTGCTGGATCTCCTGCCATGTCGCATCCGGTAAGGCGTTTAGCGCGCCGCGCGGCAGCGGGATGCCGAGCGCATATATCCAGCGACGCAGCGGCTGCCGCCGCGTCAGGTTAAACCTGTGCCACAGCTGCTGCGCGCGCGTCGGGCTAATGCCGGAGGCCAGCGCGATCTGCTCAGGCGTTAGCGTCAGCCAGGAAAAAAGGTGATCCAGCCTGCCCGTATCCAGCAGGCGCAGCCAGGTGCTGCGCTGCACGCCGGCAATATCCAGTACCGATTTCTGGCTTAGCCAGCTCAGACGCGCCAGCAGCTGCTGCCGACACTGCGGCGTGAAACTCAGACAGCTGAGCGGCGTAAAACGCTCGGGATCGGGCGGCAGCGGGTAGTGACGTTCTCCCACGCGCCACAGCACTCTCTCCAGCCGTGGAATCCCCTGTCCAGCCAGGCTAATGGCAACCTGATCTCCAGCAATAACATCCCAGCTTCGCCATCGCCGCAGCGATCCCAGACTGACCCGCCGGACGGTCTTATCGTCAAGCTGCACCGGCTGGAGATTCAGTACCACAGCAATGTTGCCGGTACGGCCTACGTTAAACTCAACCGAACGCACTTCGCTGGTAACATCCGGCGGACTAAATTTCCACGCCACCGCCCAGTCGCCTTCGCCAGGTCGCCACGCCTTACCTGGCGGGCGCGCTGCCTGATGTACCACGACGCCATCGGTCACAAAAGGCAGCGCCGCGTTGAACCAGCGATCTCGCCAGGCCGCGACCGCCTCTTCATCGCTGACAGGCTGACTCCACTGCTGCGCCAGTCCGAATCCCCAGACGGCAAGCTGTTGCAGACGCGCCTCCATGGCGGCAGGACCATCCGGCCAGCCCCAGATAAACAGGCCGATTTGAGCCAGCAGCGGACCCGGCGTCTGGCTCATTAACGCCCCGGCAACCTGCGGCCGCGCATTCTTTCCGCCGTCGCGTGACTGCTGGTGATCGGTCATCTTCAGGAATAGCTCGCCCTGGAGGACGACACGGGGTGCATGGCTGCTGATTTTTAACGGAATCGCCGGGATCCAGGCCGCCTTCGCCAGCCAGGACTCACCGCGCAGGCCGTCGCCCCGGCTAATCAGCGACGTCAGCCGCCCCGCCTCGTAAACCAGCGTAACGGCAACGCCGTCGATTTTCGGCTGAACCCATAAATCCTGTCGGTCTTGCATCCAGTACGCCAGCTCCAGCTTATCGCGCAGCTTTTTAACGCCGGTATGGGCGACCGGATGGTCCACCTTGCCGTTCGCGGGCAGCTGCGGCGCATAAGCCGGCTGCGCGGCGCTGAAGCAGCGCCGCCAGATAGTGAGACGCTGCAACAGGCTATCGTAATCCGCATCGCTGACCTGATTTTCTCCTGCGCGATAATAGGCGTCATCCCAGCGTTGCAGCTGCTGCTGTAGACGCGTGATTTCGCTGGCGGCGCGGGCAGGCGTCCATACCGGACAAAGCCCATGCGCCGGACCGATAATCAGCAGCAGCAGCCCCAGAAGCAGGCGTAATTTCTCTTTCATGGCGGGCCTCCTTGACGTTTTGCCTATTGAAACGACCTGTAAAAGGCAAAGCGACTGCTAAAGGCCCAAAACGGAACAGGCTATGCAGCAAAAGAGGTGAATTGCAGGCTGGCGCGCAAGAGTCTGCGCATCATGCCGCAAAAGATTTAGCGCGACGCGACGCGCAAACGCTGCGTGACGGCGCTAAGCCGTGTATACTGTGCAGGAAATCGACTCCGCTCTTTACTCAATTCAAGAAGACCATGGCTCAAGGCACGCTTTTTATTGTTTCCGCCCCCAGCGGCGCGGGTAAATCCAGCCTGATTCAGGCGTTACTGAAGACACAACCGCTGTACGATACGCAGGTGTCCATTTCTCACACCACACGCGGTATGCGTCCCGGCGAAGTCCATGGCGAACACTACTACTTCGTGTCGAAGGATGAGTTTGAAGCGATGATCGCGGCAGACGCTTTCCTTGAGCACGCAAAAGTCTTCGACAACTATTACGGCACGTCGCGTAAAGCTATCGAGCAGGTGCTCTCTACCGGCGTCGATGTGTTTCTGGACATCGACTGGCAGGGCGCCCAGCAGATCCGCGCCAGAATGCCCGCCGCGCGCAGTATCTTTGTACTGCCGCCTTCGCAGGATGAGCTTGATCGCCGTCTGCGCGGCCGCGGTCAGGATAGCGAAGAGGTGATTGCCCGTCGTATGGCGCAGGCGGTCTCCGAGATGAGCCACTATGCCGAATACGACTATTTAATTATTAATGATGATTTCGATCTGGCCTTGTCCGATCTGAAAACCATTATCCGCGCTGAACGCCTGCGCATGGGGCGTCAGAAGGCGCGCCATGATGCTTTAATCAGCAAACTATTGGCAGTCTGAAGTCAGTTTCAGTATTATGCCCAGTCATTTCTTCATCTGTGGAGTAGCACACCTATGGCACGCGTAACCGTTCAGGACGCAGTAGAAAAAATTGGTAACCGTTTTGACCTGGTGTTGGTCGCTGCACGTCGTGCACGTCAGATGCAGGTAGGCGGCAAAGATCCGCTGGTTCCGGAAGAGAACGATAAAGCCACCGTTATCGCCCTGCGCGAAATCGAAGAAGGCCTGATCACTAACCAGATTCTGGACGTGCGCGATCGTCAGGAACAGCAAGAGCAGGAAGCCGCTGAATTACAAGCCGTTACCGCTATTGCTGAAGGTCGTCGTTAACAGCAACCTACAGGCCACCCTTGTATCTGTTTGAAAGCCTCAATCAGCTGATTGAAAAATACCTGCCGGAGGAGCAAATCAAGCGCCTCCAGCAAGCGTACCTTGTCGCACGTGATGCTCACGAGGGACAGACACGCTCCAGCGGCGAACCCTATATCACACATCCCGTTGCCGTCGCCTGTATTCTGGCGGAGATGAAGCTCGACCATGAAACGCTGATGGCCGCGCTGCTGCACGACGTGATCGAAGACACGCCCGCCACCTATCAGGATATGGAGCAGCTGTTCGGCAAGAGTGTCGCCGAGCTGGTGGAAGGGGTTTCAAAGCTGGATAAGCTGACCTTCCGCGACAAAAAAGAGGCGCAGGCAGAGAACTTCCGCAAGATGATTATGGCGATGGTGCAAGACATCCGCGTCATTCTGATCAAGCTGGCCGACCGCACGCACAATATGCGCACGCTGGGCGCGCTGCGCCCGGACAAGCGTCGTCGCATCGCGCTGGAAACCCTGGAGATCTACAGTCCGCTGGCGCATCGCCTGGGTATCCATCACCTGAAAACCGAGCTGGAAGAGCTGGGTTTTGAGGCGCTCTACCCTAATCGCTATCGCGTGATTAAAGAGGTGGTGAAAGCGGCGCGCGGCAACCGCAAAGAGATGATTCAGAAGATCCTGTCAGAAATCGACGGGCGTCTACAGGAAGCGGGCATTCCCTGTCGCGTCAGCGGGCGGGAAAAACATCTCTACTCTATCTACCGCAAAATGACGCTGAAAGAGCAGCGCTTTCACTCCATCATGGATATTTACGCTTTCCGCGTCATCGTGAAGGATGTGGATACCTGCTATCGCGTACTGGGTCAGATGCACAGCCTGTACAAACCGCGTCCAGGCCGTATGAAAGATTATATCGCTATCCCCAAAGCCAACGGCTATCAGTCGCTGCATACCTCGATGATTGGCCCGCACGGCGTGCCGGTTGAGGTGCAGATCCGTACCGAAGATATGGATCAAATGGCGGAAATGGGGGTCGCCGCGCACTGGGCCTATAAACAGGCGGGCGAAAGCGGCACCACCGCGCAGATTCGCGCTCAGCGCTGGCTGCAAAGCCTGCTGGAGCTACAGCAGAGCGCGGGCAGCTCCTTTGAATTTATCGAAAGCGTAAAATCCGATCTCTTCCCGGATGAGATCTATGTCTTTACGCCGGAAGGCCGCATCGTTGAACTTCCCGCTGGCGCGACGCCGGTGGATTTCGCCTATGCGGTGCATACCGATATTGGCCACGCCTGCGTGGGCGCGCGCGTAGACCGTCAGCCCTATCCGCTGTCGCAGCCGCTCACCAGCGGTCAGACCGTAGAAATTATTACTGCGCCAGGCGCGCGACCCAACGCGGCCTGGCTCAACTTTGTCGTCAGCTCCAAAGCGCGCGCCAAAATTCGTCAGCTGCTGAAAAATCTCAAGCGCGAAGACTCGGTTAACCTGGGGCGTCGCCTGCTGAGCCATGCGCTCGGCGGCAGCCGCAAGCTGGCCGAGATCACGCCAGAGAATATCCGGCAGGAGCTGGACCGCATGAAGCTCACCTCGCTGGACGATTTGCTGGCCGAAATTGGCCTGGGCAACGCCATGAGCGTGGTGGTGGCGAAGAACCTGTTGCAGTCCAGCAACGCGACGCCGCCGAGCACCAGCAAGCGCGGCAAGCTGCCTATCAAAGGCGCGGATGGCGTGCTGATTACCTTCGCGAAATGCTGCCGACCCATTCCCGGCGATCCGATTGTGGCGCACGTTAGCCCCGGCAAAGGGCTGGTGGTGCATCATGAATCCTGTCGTAATATTCGCGGCTACCAGAAAGAGCCGGAAAAATTCATGCCGGTAGAGTGGGATAAGGTCACCGATCAGGAGTTCGTGGCGGAGATTAAGGTGGATATGTTCAACCACCAGGGCGCGCTCGCTAACCTGACGGCGGCAATCAATACCGCAGGCTCCAACATCCAGAGTCTGAATACCGAAGAGCGCGATGGCCGTGTTTACAGCGCCTTTATCCGCCTGACCGCGCACGATCGCGTCCATCTGGCGAATATTATGCGTAAAATCCGCGTAATGCCGGACGTAATCAAAGTCCACCGTAATCGTAATTAGCCATGAACGCCCAACGCTTTGCTCGTATTCAGGAGATGCTGGCGCTCCGCCAGCACGATCTCACCGTCTGCATGGAACAGGTGCACAAGCCGCACAACGTGTCGGCGGTGATCCGCACCGCAGACGCGGTAGGCATTCATGAAGTCCATGCCGTCTGGCCCAGCGAGCGTATGCGCACCATGGTCTCGGCGTCCGCTGGCAGCAACAGCTGGGTAAAGGTAAAAACCCACCGCAATATCGCCGAGGCGGTGACGCATCTGAAAGATCGCGGCATGCAGGTGCTGGCAACGAACCTGTCGGCGAAAGCGGTCGACTTTCGCGACATCGACTATACCCGCCCCACCTGCATTCTGATGGGACAGGAGAAGACCGGCATTACCGCCGAAGCCCTGGCTCTGGCCGATCGCGATATTATTATTCCTATGGTCGGTATGGTGCAGTCGCTCAACGTTTCTGTCGCCTCCGCGCTGATCCTGTATGAAGCGCAGCGCCAGCGGCAGAACGCCGGACTCTACCAGCGCCAGCACAGCCTGCTGGATGAGGACGAGCAGCAGCGTCTGCTGTTTGAAGGCGGCTATCCGGTACTGGCGCGCGTGGCCAGGCAGAAAGGTCTGCCCTACCCCCACATTAACGCCCAGGGCGAAGTGGAAGCCGACGCTGACTGGTGGGCCACGATGCAGGCCTCAGGGAAAAAGAAATGAAAGGCCGCCTGCTGGATGCCATTCCGCTCAGTACCCTGACCGGCGTCGGTGCCAGCCAGGCGGCAAAACTGGCTAAGCTTGGCCTGCACACGATTCAGGATCTGCTGCTCCATCTCCCTTTACGCTACGAAGACCGCACCCAGCTTTATGCCATCAACGATCTGCTGCCCGGCATCTGGGCCACGGTAGAGGGCGAAGTGTTGCAGTCTGACGTTACCTTTGGCCGACGTCGCATGCTGGTGTGTCAGATCAGCGACGGCAGCGGCGTGCTGACTCTGCGCTTCTTCAACTTTAATGCCGGGATGAAAAACAGCCTCTCGCCAGGCCGCCGCGTCACCGCCTATGGTGAGATTAAACGCGGTCAGCGCGGCGCGGAAATTATTCATCCTGAGTATCGCGTTCAGGGCGAACAGAGTCCGGTCACGCTGGAAGAGACCCTGACGCCGGTCTATCCCACCACCGAAGGCATTCGCCAGGCCACGCTGCGCAGTCTGACCGATCAGGCGCTGACGCTGCTGGAGAGCGTGCCGATTGCCGAACTGCTGCCGCAGGAGCTGGCTCAGGGCCTGATTAGCCTGCCGGAAGCGCTACATACGCTGCATCGTCCGCCGCCGGACCTGCGTCTGAGCGAGCTGGAAAGCGGACGCCATCCGGCACAGCGTCGTCTGATACTGGAAGAGCTGCTGGCGCACAATCTCAGTATGCTGGCGGTGCGTGCGGGCGCCCAGCGCTACTACGCGCTACCGATGGCGCCTCGCCACACGCTGAGCCAGAAGCTTCTGGCGGCGCTGCCCTTCTCGCCTACCAATGCGCAAAAGCGCGTAGTGCAGGAGATTGAGCAGGATCTGGCCAATGATTTCCCGATGATGCGTCTGGTACAGGGCGACGTCGGCTCCGGTAAAACCCTGGTGGCCGCGCTGGCCGCGCTTGACGTCATTGCGCACGGCAAACAGGTGGCGCTGATGGCGCCGACGGAGCTGCTGGCAGAGCAGCACGCTAATAACTTCCGCAGCTGGTTTGCCCCGCTGGGAATTGAAGTCGGCTGGCTGGCTGGCAAGCAGAAAGGCAAAGCGCGTCAGGCGCAGCAGGAGGCGATCGCCAGCGGCCAGGTCGCGATGGTGGTGGGCACCCACGCGCTCTTTCAGGAACAGGTACAGTTCAACGGGCTGGCGCTGGTGATTATCGACGAACAGCACCGCTTCGGCGTGCATCAGCGGCTGGCGCTGTGGGAGAAAGGGGAAGAGCAGGGCTTCCATCCGCACCAGCTGATTATGACCGCGACGCCGATTCCGCGAACGCTGGCGATGACCGCCTACGCCGATCTCGATACCTCGACCATTGACGAGCTGCCGCCGGGCCGTACCCCCGTTACCACCGTGGCGATTCCAGACAGCCGCCGCGACGAGATTATCGCGCGCGTGCGGCACGCCTGCCAGGAGGGTCGTCAGGCATACTGGGTGTGCACGCTGATCGAAGAGTCCGATCTGCTGGAGGCGCAGGCGGCGGAAGCAAGCTGGGAAGCGCTAAAAGCCGCGCTGCCCGATCTGAATATCGGCCTGGTGCATGGCCGCATGAAGCCTGCGGAAAAACAGGCGGTGATGGCGGCTTTCAAAGCCAATGAGCTTCAGCTGCTGGTTGCGACGACGGTTATTGAAGTCGGGGTTGACGTGCCCAACGCCAGTCTGATGATTATTGAAAACCCGGAGCGTCTGGGTCTGGCGCAGCTGCATCAGCTGCGCGGACGCGTCGGACGCGGCGCGGTGGCGTCCCACTGCGTACTCCTCTATAAAGCGCCGCTGAGCAAAACCGCCCAGCGTCGTTTACAGGTATTGCGCGACAGCAACGACGGCTTTGTGATTGCCCAGCACGATCTGGAGATCCGCGGACCCGGCGAGCTGCTGGGCACCCGCCAGACCGGCAACGCCGAATTTAAGGTTGCCGATCTGCTACGCGATCAGGCGATGGTGCCGGAAGTGCAGCGCGTCGCGCGACATATCCACCAGCACTATCCTGAGCAGGCGAAGGCGCTGATCGAACGCTGGCTGCCGGAAACCGCTCGCTACACCAACGTCTAATCTCTTCCTCTTCTCTTTTGCCGCGCCAGCAGGCGTCGCCGCATTAAGATAAAGCGTGGCAAACGATTGCTTTCAGCGATAAGCGGTTTAAAATCCCCTCCTTCACAGACCGGGAAGCCTTGTTATGTCCGTTAATCAACCAGACGCCTCACTCACTACGGCAGCCGCGCCGCGCCAGAGTGAACTGATTTACCGCCTTGAAGACCGTCCGCCGCTGCCGCAAACCCTGTTTGCCGCGGGTCAGCATCTGCTGGCGATGTTCGTGGCGGTGATTACCCCCGCACTGCTGATCTGTCAGGCGCTGGGCCTGCCTGCGCAGGACACGCAGCACATTATCAGCATGTCGCTGTTCGCCTCCGGCGTGGCATCGGTTTTACAAATCAAAACCTGGGGACCGGTGGGTTCGGGTCTGCTGTCGATTCAGGGCACCAGCTTTAACTTTGTGACGCCGCTGATCATGGGCGGCATGGCGCTGAAAAACGGCGGCGCGGACGTGCCGACCATGATGGCGGCGCTGTTCGGCACCCTGATGGTGGCGTCCTGTACAGAGATGGTGCTGTCGCGCGTGCTGCATCTGGCTCGCCGCATTATTACGCCGCTGGTTTCCGGTGTGGTCGTAATGATTATCGGCCTGTCGCTGATTCAGGTCGGGCTGACCTCGATTGGCGGCGGCTTCGCCGCGATGAACGATCACAGCTTCGGCGCGCCGAAAAACCTGCTGCTGGCGGGCGTGGTGCTGGCGGTAATCATTGTGCTGAATCGCCAGCGCAATCCCTATTTGCGCGTCGCGTCGCTGGTGATCGCAATGGCTGTCGGCTACGTCGCCGCCTGGCTAATGGATATGCTGCCGCAAAGCGCGGCGCCGGTCAGCCAGCCGCTGATCGCCGTCCCGACGCCGCTTTATTACGGCCTGGGGTTTGACTGGAATTTGCTGATCCCGCTGATGCTGGTGTTTATGGTGACCTCGCTGGAAACCATTGGAGACATTACTGCGACGTCAGACGTTTCGGAACAGCCGGTCAGCGGCCCGCTCTATATGAAACGCCTGAAAGGCGGCGTACTGGCGAATGGGCTGAACTCCTGCGTTTCCGCCCTGTTTAACACCTTCCCTAACTCCTGCTTTGGGCAGAACAACGGCGTGATCCAGCTGACCGGCGTCGCCAGCCGCTATGTGGGCTTTGTGGTTGCGCTGATGCTGATTGTGCTGGGTCTGTTCCCGGCAGTAAGCGGTTTTGTGCAGCATATTCCGGAGCCGGTGCTGGGCGGAGCGACCATCGTGATGTTCGGCACCATTGCCGCCTCCGGCGTGCGCATCGTGTCGCGTGAACCGCTTAACCGCCGCGCGATTATGATTATCGCCCTGTCGCTGGCGGTTGGACTGGGCGTGTCGCAGCAGCCGCTCATTCTGCAATTCGCGCCGGACTGGCTCAAGACGCTGCTCTCTTCCGGCATCGCCGCAGGCGGCATTACCGCTATCGTACTGAACCTGATTTTCCCGCAGGAAAAGTAACCTCTTCGGCGGGCTGCGGCCCGCCTCTGCTATTTATTCAGATTTTCATCCAGGCTGTTGAGCTACAACGGTAATTCAGGCATAACAACCACTGACCGGAAAGATGGCGGGATGGATGCGATGAAATTTATTGGAAAATTTTTCCTGACGATACTGTTGCTACTGCTGCTTGGCCTGGTAGTTATCTACGTTTTATTGCAGACGCAATGGGGCGCAGGCTGGGTCAGCCGCACCGTAAGCGATAAAACCGCCTGGCACCTCTCGCTGCGCAAAATCGAACATAATTTTTCGTCGCCGTCGCATTTTGTGCTGGATAACTTTAGCTTTGGCCACGACGGGCAGCCCGCCGTGGTGGTGGCAAAACGCGTCGATCTCGGCCTCGCCCTGTTGCAGTTCAGCGATCCGCTGCATTTTGCCAGCATCGAGCTGCGTGATGGCGTCGTCAATCTGGCCAATCTCACCGCTGACCATGTTTTGCCGGTTCAGGCCGGTCGCCTTCAGTTAACCAGTATGCGCGTCGACAGCCCGAACACGCCGCTGCCGCTTGAGGCTCGTCAGGTCAACGGCGGCATCATGCCGTGGAAGCCCAGCGCGCAAAGCATGCTGGGCAGCGATGCGCAGTTTCAGATGAGCGCGGCGGAGATGAAGGTGAACAAGGTGCCTGGCGCAAACGTGCTGATTCAGGGCAGCGTGACGCAGGGGCGCATGCTGTTCAGCAACGTCGGTGCCGATCTGGCGCGCGGTTCAATGACCGGCAGCGCCGAGCGTGATGCGCAGGGCAACTGGCTGATACGCCAGCTGCGCCTCAATGATATTCGTCTGCAAACCAGCCAGAGCCTTGCGGACTTCCTGCGTCCGATTCAGCAACTCCCGTCCGTCACCGTCAATCGCCTGGATATGACCGATGCGCGGCTTCAGGGCCCCGACTGGGCGGTCACCGACCTCGATTTAACGCTGAAAAATCTGACCCTGCAAGGCAACAGCTGGCGCAGCGATGACGGTTCGCTGTCGCTGAATGCCAGCAATTTTATTAACGGCCGCTTTGAGCTGAACGATCCCATCGTCAATGTCGGTTTATCGCCGCAGGGCGTCGCGCTTACCCAGTTCAGCTCGCGCTGGGCGAACGGCGTGATCCGCGCTGACGGCAGCTGGAGCCGCAGCGACAATCGCCTGACGCTTAACAATCTCGCCGTCGCCGGACTGGAATATACCCTGCCGGAAAGCTGGCGCGATCGCTGGCAGGCGGCGCTGCCCGCGTGGCTCGACACCGTGGAAATCAAACGCTTTACCTCTAATCGCAACCTGATTATCGATATTAACCCGGCCTTTCCGTTCCAGATGACCTCGCTGGACGGCAGCGGCGAAAACCTGCTACTGGCGCGGCAGCATCAGTGGGGGATCTGGTCAGGCAAACTGAGCCTTAACGCCTCGGAAGCCACCTTTAACCGCACCGATCTGCGTCATCCCTCGCTGTCGCTTAATGCGGACGACCGGCAGATCCAGGTAACCGAGCTGAGCGCCTTTAGCGGCAACGGCTTGCTGGAAGGGTCGGCCAGCGTCGGGCAGCAGGCGGATCGGCCGGTGGCGCTGACGCTGAAAGGTCAGGCGGTGCCCGCCAACGTGATGCAAAACTGGGGCTGGCCCGCTCTGCCGGCGAGCGGCGCCAGCAATTTTCAGCTCCAGCTCAACGCATCCCTGAAGGCTGGCGCGCCATTAAAACCTTCAGTGAATGGCTCGCTCTCGCTGCGCACCGATGAGCAGCAGATCCAGCAGCAGATGCAGGCGGGTGAGGTTAGATAAACAGATAACGGGCCGCGGACGCGGCCCGGATGATTTAATTGATACGCGCCCCGGATCCGCCCTCTTCCAGCGGCTCGTCGGGATCGGCGGGCAGCACGATATAGACCCCTTCAAACACCGCGCCCAGCTCTTCATTGCCAAACAGCTCCACCTCAAGACGCACGCGCGCTTTGCGCCCGCGCGCCAGACGATCAAGATCGCCGCTCATCGAGCCAATATCGGCAATCGCCCCCGGACGCCCGGTGATCGCTTTGCTGTAGCGAATATGCGCATCCGCAAGAATAATGGTGCCGCCAAGATGGCGCTCGCGCAGCAGTAGCCAGATCAGCCCCCAGCCGGTCAGCGTCGCCAGCGAAAAAAGGCTGCCTGCGAACAGCGTATGGTGCGGGTTCTGGTTGCCGGTTTCCGGCATGGTGGTGATAAATTTCTGCCCGGTGAACTGCAAGATGCGCACGCCCATCTTTTCGCTGAGCGGGATATTGTCATACCAGGCCTGCTGTAGCTGACCGCACCAGTCGGCGCGGTGCAGGATATCGTCCAGCGTCACTACCGGCTTGATCATCAGAAAATGGCGCACCGGCGTGGTTTGCGGCGCGGTGATCTCGCCCTGATTGACGTAGCCCAGCTTGGCAAAAAACTCCACCGCATCTTCGCGCGCGGCGCAGGTGACGCGCTTAACGCCCTCCTGACGCGCCACCGATTCCAGCGTCATCGCCACCAGCGTGCCTAACCCTTTGCCCTGCACCGACGGATGCACGGCAAGGAAGCGAATCGAGGCTTCGTTGTCAGCGTTAATATAGAGGCGTCCGGCCGCCACCGGCTGTCCATGCTCATCGACCACCATCTGATGGTGCGCCAGCGCGTCCCAGCCGTCCCGCTCCGATCCCTGAGGCTGGCGCAGCGGCTTACGTAACATTTCCCAGCGGAACTGGTAGTACATATCCAGCTCTTCCGCCGTCTGTGGTACCCGAAGATGATACATAAAATGGTTCTCTCGTTCAGAGCCTGCGTGGCCGATCCCGTGCCGCTCGGCTGCCGGCCTCAAACCTGCAACCAGAAGGTGACAGGACCATCGTTGACCAGCGCAACCTGCATATCGGCGGCGAAACGGCCGTTGGCGGTGGCCACGCCCTGACGGCGACAGCAGTCGCTGAAGTATTCATACAGCCGGTTCGCCTCGTCGGGCGCGGCTCCGCCGGAAAATGACGGACGCATTCCTTTTTGCGTATCGGCCGCCAGCGTAAACTGCGACACCACCAGCAGGCTTCCGCCCGACTGCTGGACATTAAGGTTCATTTTCCCCTGCTCGTCGCTGAAAATCCGGTAGCCCAGCACCTTTTCCGCCAGGCGCTCGGCGCGTTTCTCATCGTCGCCTTTTTCTACCCCCAGTAATACCAGCAGGCCGGGGCCTATTTCACCGACCACCGCGCGATCCACGCTGACGCTGGCATTAAGCACTCGTTGAATCAACGCAATCATGCAACCTCTCGTTCTCTTTCACTTTCCCGTTGTTTTAGCTGTCGATAATCATCCAGCGTGGCGGTAATTTCCGCGCCTAACAACACAATACACCAGGTCCAGTAGACCCAGAGAAACAGAATAGGAATCACCGCCAGCACGCCGTAAATCAGCTGGTAGGAAGGAAACATCGTGACATAGAGGGCAAAGCCCTTTTTCCCCAGCTCAAACAGCGCGCCCGCCACCAGCGCGCCAATCAGCGCATCGCGCGGCGGTACGCGGCGCGTCGGCACAATACTGTAAAGCAGCCAGAAAGCGAACCAGGAGAGCAGCAGCGGGAAAACGCGCAGTACCTGATCGATCACGCCATAGACGCTGCTGTCGCTGATCCAGCGCAGCGACAACAGATAAGAGCTGATCGCCAGGCTGGCGCCCGCCAGCAGCGGTCCCAGCGTCAGAATCATCCAGTAAACGGCAAAGGAGTAAACCAGCGGCCGCTTTTTATGGCTGCGCCAGATGGTGTTAAGCGACGTATCGACCGAATGCATCAGCAGCAGCGCGGTAATGATCAGCCCAATCGCGCCCAGCGCGGTCATGCGATGCACGTTGGCCACGAACTGGTCGAGATAGCGCTGCACCACATTGCCCGTTGCCGGAACGAAATTAGTAAAGATAAAGTTTTTCAGCTGTACGCTGACTTCAGCAAATACCGGAAACGCCGAGAACAGCGCGAAAACCACGGCAATCAGCGGCACCAGCGCCAGTAATGACACAAAAGCCAGATTGCCGGCCTGCGTTGTCATATTGTCGTCGTCGATGCGTTTCCACAGCAGTTTCAGCCACAGCCAGAAGGCGTGGCAGGTCGATTTAAAAGGATGCAACGTCATCATTCAGCGATGGCTTGCCAGCCAGTCCGGCACCGTTTTGTTATCCATAACCTGTATGCTTTTGATGCCCAGCGCCTGAGCCGCCGCGATATTATCGGCGTTGTCATCGAAGAAAATCGCCTGGTCTGCGCGATAACCTTCCTGCTGCAACACGTGTTCATAGATGCGGGCTTCGGGCTTGCGCATCCCCAGCTCCTGCGACAGATAGACCTTATCCGCCGCTGCCCGGACCTCAGGATACTGGGTCGGCCAGAACTCGGTATGCAGCTTGTTGGTGTTAGACAGGATCACCACACGATGCCCGTTGGCGCGCAGCTGGTTCATCAGCGCCAGCGTATCGGCGCGCGCGTCCATAAAAAGCGCCTGCCAGCCCGCGACAAACTGCTCGTAGCTCAGCGCGATGTCCAGCTGTTCACACAGCTCTGCCGCAAAGTGCTCATCGCTGATCTCCCCACGCTCGTGCTGCTCAAACGCCTCGCCCATCTGGAAACGGCTTTGCAGCAGCGCCAAAGGTACGCGGCCGAGATCGCTCCAGACCCCCAGCACGCGGTTGAAATCAATATCAACAATCACATTGCCTAAATCGAATATATACAACATGTCGTTACTCCTCTGATTCCCTGGATCCTTCACTCTAGCGGCAAAAACAGGGGCTGAACAGGTAACAGGCAGGAGAAAAATGCGTTATGGAAGGTGGCGCATGGCGGCCTGGCGCGCGCAGCGTGCGGGTTGGGCTATCACGGCAGGAAAAACAGCAGCAGAAAGAGAGCGACAAAAAAAAGCCCCGATAAACGGGGCTTTTTCAAGGACGAAACGTCTTACTCTTTCGGACCGCGTGACGCGCGTTTGCGGTCGTTCTCGGTCAGGTGACGTTTACGGATACGGACCGACTGCGGCGTAACTTCTACCAGCTCGTCGTCGTCGATAAATTCGATGGCCTGCTCAAGGGTCATTTTCACCGGCGGCACCAGCGTCGTCGCTTCGTCTGTACCGGAAGCACGCATGTTGGTCAGCTTCTTGCCGGTCAGGCAGTTTACGGTCAGGTCGTTAGAACGGCTGTGAATACCGATGATCTGGCCTTCATAGACTTCTGCGCCGTGACCCAAGAACAGTTTGCCGCGATCCTGGAGGCCGAACAGGGCGAAGGCAACGGCTTTACCCTGACCGTTAGAGATCAGTACGCCATTCTGACGCTGACCCACTTCGCCCGGACGAATGTCGTCGTAGTGGCTAAAGGTGGAGTACAGCAGACCAGTGCCTGACGTCATGGTCATGAATTCGTTACGGAAGCCGATCAGACCACGGCTTGGGATAACGTAGTCAAGACGCACGCGGCCTTTGCCATCTGGATCCATGTTTTTCAGATCGCCCTTACGCTCGCCCATGGCTTGCATTACAGCGCCCTGATTGTTCTCTTCGATATCCAGCGTGACGTTCTCGAACGGCTCTTGTTTGCGGCCATCGATTTCACGGAAGATAACTTTCGGACGTGATACGGCCAGCTCGAAGCCTTCACGACGCATGTTTTCGATCAGTACCGACAGGTGCAGTTCACCACGGCCAGAGACGCGGAATGCATCAGCATCTTCCGTTTCTTCAACGCGCAGCGCAACGTTGTGCACCAGTTCTTTGTTCAGGCGCTCAAGGATCTGACGCGAGGTCACATACTTGCCTTCCTGACCGCAGAACGGCGAGGTGTTGACGTTGAAGAACATGGTAACCGTCGGCTCATCAACGCTCAGCGCAGGCAGCGCCTGGACGTTTTGCGGATCGCAGATGGTATCGGAGATGTTCAGCTCGCCCAGACCGGTGACAGCGACGATGTCGCCCGCTTCCGCCAGATCGGTGTCGATACGCTCCAGACCCAGGTGGCCCAGCACTTTACCGACTTTGCCGTTGCGGGTTTTGCCTTCGCTGTCGATGACAGTAACCTGCTGGTTCGGCTTGATTTTACCGCGCTTAATGCGGCCAATGCCGATGACGCCCAGATAGTTGTTGTAGTCCAGCTGTGAGATCTGCATCTGCAACGGCGCGTCGACTTCAACCTGCGGCGGGGAAACGTGATCCACGATCGCCTGATACAGCGGGGTCATATCTTCAGCCATGTCGGTGTGATCCAGACCGGCGATGCCCTGTAGCGCAGAGGCGTAAATAATCGGGAAGTCGAGCTGCTCGTCAGTCGCGTCCAGATTAACGAACAGGTCGAAGACCTGGTCAACAACCCAGTCAGGACGTGCGCCCGGACGGTCGATTTTGTTGATAACGACGATCGGCTTCAAACCGTGAGCAAAAGCTTTCTTGGTCACGAAGCGGGTTTGCGGCATAGGGCCATCCATCGCATCGACAACCAGCAGCACCGAATCCACCATGGACATGACGCGCTCTACTTCACCGCCGAAGTCGGCGTGTCCCGGGGTATCAACGATGTTGATACGATAGTCATTCCATTTGATGGCGGTGTTTTTCGCGAGGATGGTAATCCCACGCTCTTTCTCCAAATCATTGGAGTCCATCACACGCTCAGTCGCTTCGGTACGCGCGTCAAAGGTACCGGACTGTTGCAGCAGCTTATCAACCAGGGTGGTCTTACCATGGTCGACGTGCGCGATGATGGCGATGTTACGCAAATTTTCGATCACAACTTTGCCTCAGGCATTAGAAATAGCGCGCTATTGTACACGGATTAAGCGGGATACTGAACACGATCACACTTTTCAATAGAAGTTTATTGCACTGGCGGAAATTTGCGCTGGATACGGTGCAAGTAATGCACTACGTTGAGGTAACGCACCATAAAGGTGCGTAAAAGTGATCGAAAAGCACGCTTTTGGTGCAGCTTATCCAGACTGGTGCAGCCTGCTGGCGTCAAAAAGGTGCGTACAGGCGTGATTTAGCCTGGCTGAATAAAGTTGGCACAAAATTCGCTTTGTTCTGTTTAAGCGAAAACAGCAGTTGCACAACGGTTGCAGAGCTTGCCGAGATCGGTTGGGTGGGGATGGCGGTCAGACACATTACATTCCAGACGACGCAGCCTCTCACCACGATGATAATGACCCATTCCAGGAGAGTTGAGTATGTCCGCTGAACACGTTCTCTCGATGATGAACGAGCACGAAGTTAAGTTTGTTGACCTGCGTTTTACCGATACCAAAGGTAAAGAACAGCACGTTACTATCCCTGCTCACCAGGTTAACGCTGACTTCTTCGAAGAAGGCAAAATGTTTGATGGCTCCTCTATCGGCGGCTGGAAAGGCATTAACGAATCAGACATGGTGCTGATGCCGGACGCTACCACGGCGGTACTGGATCCGTTCTTCGAAGACCCGACGCTGATTATCCGTTGTGACATCCTTGAGCCAGGCACCATGCAGGGCTACGATCGCGACCCGCGTTCTATCGCCAAGCGCGCTGAAGAGTATCTGCGCTCTTCCGGCATCGCCGACACCGTGCTGTTTGGACCGGAGCCGGAGTTTTTCCTGTTTGACGACATCCGTTTTGGTTCTTCCACGTCGGGTTCGCACGTTGCTATCGATGACATCGAAGCCGCATGGAACACCGGCAAAGAGTACGAAGGCGGCAACAAAGGCCACCGTCCGGGCCTGAAAGGCGGCTACTTCCCGGTACCGCCGGTCGACTCTTCGCAGGACATCCGTTCTGCTATGTGTCTGACCATGGAGCAGATGGGTCTGGTCGTTGAAGCCCATCACCACGAAGTGGCGACAGCAGGTCAGAACGAAGTGGCTACCCGCTTCAATACCATGACCAAAAAAGCTGACGAAATTCAGATCTATAAATATGTCGTGCACAACGTTGCGCACGCCTACGGCAAAACCGCGACCTTTATGCCGAAGCCGATGTTTGGCGATAACGGTTCAGGTATGCACTGCCACATGTCGCTCTCTAAAGGCGGCGTAAACCTGTTCGCAGGCGACAAGTACGGCGGCCTGTCTGAAACTGCCCTGTTCTACATCGGCGGCATCATCAAGCACGCGAAAGCGATCAATGCCCTGGCGAACCCGACCACTAACTCCTACAAGCGTCTGGTTCCTGGCTACGAAGCGCCGGTCATGCTGGCCTACTCTGCACGTAACCGCTCTGCTTCAATCCGTATCCCGGTTGTCGCCAGCCCGAAAGCACGCCGTATCGAAGCGCGCTTCCCGGATCCGGCTGCCAACCCGTACCTGGCCTTCACCGCGCTGCTGATGGCGGGCCTGGACGGCGTGATCAACAAGATCCACCCTGGCGATGCGATGGACAAAAACCTGTACGATCTGCCGCCGGAAGAAGAAGCGGAGATTCCAAAAGTTGCAGGTTCGCTGGAAGAAGCGCTGAACGCACTGAATGACGATCGCGAGTTCCTGACCCGCGGCGGCGTGTTCACCGACGATGCCATCGATGCCTACATCGAACTGCGTAAAGCTGAGAACGACCGCGTTCGCATGACGCCGCACCCGGTTGAGTTCGAACTGTACTACAGCGTTTAATCTTTATTCTGCACAGGGCGCGTTGCCGCAGCAGGCGGCAACCGGACAGTTCCGAGGCTGCTGACGCAGCGGCGACGCGCAAGACGCAGAAGATTTTTTGTTGCCGTGGAAACTTTAGCCCATCTCCGGATGGGCTTTTTTCGCCGCGAAATCATCGTTCAGCCGCCTGAAAACCGGCGCGGAAAGGTATAATGCACTAAAACAGTGCAGAGGAACGCTGTATGGCAACTGGCTCTTTGCCCGATGCAGGGCAAATTCTCAACTCCCTGATAAACAGTATCCTGCTGGTGGATGACGAGCTGGTTATTCACTATGCCAATCCGGCGGCACAGCAGTTACTGGCGCAAAGCTCACGCAAACTGTTCGGCACGCCGCTTCCTGATTTAACCGGCTACTTCTCGCTGAATATTGAGGTGATGCGCGAGAGTCTTGAGGCTGGCCAGGGTTTTACCGACAGCGAGGTGACGCTGGTGGTGGATGGCCGCGCGCATGTGATGGCGCTGACGGCGCAGCGTCTGCCCGACCGTTTTATTTTGCTGGAGATGGCTCCGATGGATAATCAGCGACGCCTGAGCCAGGAGCAGCTTCAGCATGCGCAGCAGGTGGCGGCGCGCGATTTGGTGCGCGGGCTCGCTCATGAGATTAAAAATCCGCTGGGCGGACTACGCGGCGCGGCGCAACTGCTGTCGCGCGCGCTGCCCGATCCCTCGCTGAACGAATATACCAAAGTCATTATTGAGCAGGCGGACCGTCTGCGTAATCTGGTCGATCGCCTGTTGGGTCCACAGCAGCCGGGTATGCATATTACCCAGAGCATCCATCAGGTGGCGGAGCGCGTGGTTAATCTGGTGTCCATGGAGCTGCCGGAAAACGTTGCGCTGGTGCGCGATTACGATCCCAGCCTGCCGGAGCTGCCGCACGACCCCGATCAGATTGAACAGGTGCTGCTTAACGTGGTGCGCAACGCGCTCCAGGCGTTAGGCGACGAAGGCGGCACCATTATCCTGCGCACCCGCACCGCTTTTCAGCTGACGCTGCACGGCACCCGCTACCGTCTGGTTGCGCGCATCGACGTCGAAGATAACGGGCCGGGCATTCCGGCGCAGTTACAGGATACGCTGTTCTACCCAATGGTAAGCGGACGCGAAGGCGGCACCGGCCTGGGTCTCTCTATCGCCCGTAGCCTGATCGATCAACATTCAGGAAAAATTGAATTTAACAGTTGGCCTGGACACACCGAGTTCTCGGTTTATCTGCCTATTCGCCAGTGAGGTTTCTATGCAACGAGGGATAGTCTGGATCGTCGATGACGATAGCTCCATCCGCTGGGTGCTTGAACGCGCGCTCACTGGAGCCGGTTTAAGCTGTGCCACTTTCGACAGCGGCAATGAGGTGCTGGACGCGCTCTCGACGAAAACCCCAGACGTTTTACTGTCAGATATTCGCATGCCGGGCATGGATGGACTGGCTCTGCTGAAACAGATTAAACAGCGCCATCCTATGCTGCCGGTCATCATTATGACGGCGCACTCCGACCTGGACGCAGCGGTCAGCGCTTACCAGCAAGGGGCTTTCGATTACCTGCCGAAGCCCTTTGATATTGATGAGGCGGTGGCGCTGGTCGATCGCGCGATTAGCCACTATCAGGAGCAGCAGCAGCCGCGAAACCAGCCGGTCAGCGGTCCTACGACCGACATCATTGGCGAAGCGCCAGCGATGCAGGATGTGTTTCGTATTATTGGCCGTTTGTCGCGCTCATCGATCAGCGTGCTGATCAACGGCGAGTCGGGCACCGGGAAAGAGCTGGTGGCTCACGCGCTGCATCGCCACAGCCCGCGCGCTAAAGCGCCGTTTATCGCGCTCAATATGGCGGCGATCCCTAAAGACCTGATTGAGTCCGAACTGTTTGGCCATGAAAAAGGCGCGTTTACCGGCGCGAATCAGATCCGTCAGGGCCGTTTTGAGCAGGCTGATGGCGGTACGCTGTTTCTGGACGAGATCGGCGATATGCCGCTTGACGTGCAGACACGTTTACTGCGCGTGCTGGCGGACGGTCAGTTTTACCGCGTCGGCGGCTATGCGCCGGTAAAAGTCGACGTGCGTATTATTGCGGCCACCCATCAGAATCTGGAGCTGCGGGTGCAGGAAGGCAAGTTCCGCGAGGATCTGTTCCATCGCCTGAACGTAATCCGCGTGCATCTGCCGCCGCTGCGCGAGCGCCGTGAAGACATTCCGCGTCTGGCGCGCTACTTCTTACAGGTCGCCGCGCGCGAGCTGGGGGTCGAGGCAAAAATCCTTCATCCGGAAACCGAGACCGCGCTGACGCGTCTGCACTGGTCCGGCAACGTGCGCCAGCTGGAAAATACCTGTCGCTGGCTGACAGTGATGGCGGCCGGTCAGGAAGTGTTGATCCAGGATCTGCCTCCTGAACTGTTCGAATCCAGCACCCCGGAAAATCCGGTTCAGTCGCTGCCGGACAGCTGGGCGACGCTGCTGGCGCAGTGGGCCGACCGCGCGCTGCGTTCCGGTCATCAAAATCTGCTCTCTGAAGCGCAGCCGGAGATGGAACGCACCTTGCTGACTACGGCGCTGCGTCATACGCAGGGACATAAGCAGGAAGCGGCCAGGCTACTGGGCTGGGGACGCAATACGCTAACGCGGAAGCTGAAAGAGCTGGGAATGGAGTGATCATGACAGGGGTCAAAAAGGCGTTTTTTTGTGCAATTTGCCACGCTGACCCGCTTTACACGCCGAAGCCGTTCAGTATCATACGGGCGGCTATCGGGAGATGAAGCTATGATCGAATCCTTCTTTCACATGATGTCGCACAGTATTGCCGCTATCAGCAGCCTGGCTGGCCACTCGCCGCAGACGGCTTTCGCTGCCGTGCTGTGCGCCATCATGGTTAATTTGTTTCACTAACAAAACGGGAGCTTTTGCTCCCGTTTTTGTCTTATATCACGCGGGAAAACTGCTGCTGACGCGCTTTGTGGCGTAAATAGACATCAAAGCACATACAGATATTACGGATCAGCAAACGCCCGATGCCGGTAACCTGCAACTCATCGGCGCGCAGCACCGCCAGCCCGTCATTGATTAACGGCTGTAACAGCGCCAAATCTTCCGCAAAGTAATCGTTGAAGCGAATCGGGTATTGCGCTTCGATAGCGCCAAAATCAAGCGAGAAATTGCAGATAAGCGTCTTGATGACATCGCGACGCAGGCAGTCGTCTTCCGTCAGCGTCACGCCGCGCCATAGCGCCTCGCCGCGCGTCGCCACCGCCTCATACCAGCGGTTTAGCTCTTTCTCATTCTGCGCGTAGCTGTCGCCGATCATGCTGATGGCGGAAACGCCCAGCCCAAGAAGATCGCTGTCGCCCTGTGTGGTATAGCCCTGAAAATTGCGGTGCAGCAGACCAGCGCGCTGCGCCTGAGCCAGCTCATCCTGCGGCTTCGCAAAGTGGTCCATACCGATAAAATCATAGCCCTGCTGCGTCAGCGTCGCGATGGTCTGCTGAAGGATTTCCAGCTTCTGCTGCGCCGACGGCAGCTCCTGCTCTTTGATTTTGCGCTGCGCCGCAAAGAGCGCAGGCAGATGGGCGTAGTTAAACACGCTCAGGCGATCCGGATTGAGGGCGATGACGCGCTGTAGCGTATAAGCAAAGCTCTCTGCCGTTTGCAGCGGTAAACCATAGATCAGGTCGATACTGGTGGAACGGAAGCCCTGTTCGCGCGCCCGCGCCATGAGCGCAAAGATAGCCTCTTCATCCTGCACCCGGTTCACGCGCTCCTGCACCGCCTTGTTGAAGTCCTGCACGCCCATGCTCAGCCGGTTAAAGCCAAGCTGGCGCAGATGCGAGACCGTATCTGGATCGATTTCACGCGGATCGATCTCGATCGACATCTCCAGATCGTCCGCCAGACTAAAGTTTTCTTTCAGCAACGCCACCAGCCGGGAAAGCTGCGCAGGGTTAAGAAAGGTTGGCGTTCCCCCGCCCCAGTGCAGCTGCGTCACGCGGCGATCGCGGAACAGCGGCGCGCGCTGGCGAATCTCCAGAGCCAGCGCATCCAGATAGCGGTCAGCTTTATGCAGCTGACGCGTAACGACCTTATTGCAGCCGCAGAAGTAGCAGAGTTTATGGCAGAACGGAATATGAACGTAGAGCGAGAGCGGGCGTTCAGGGTAACGGGCGACGGCGCGCTGAAAGTCTGTCTCACTGTAGCTCTCGCTAAATTCGAGCGCGGTAGGGTAAGAGGTGTAACGCGGACCCGCATAATTGTATTTTTCGATGAGCCGCTGATCCCAGGAGACGGGTTGCAAAGACATGCTTACTCCTTCCGGTGACGTCTGAGAGAAGGTCGCGATGCAGAAGAGAGGAAAGGTGGGCGGGACTGAACCCGACGTAAACGTGACTTCAGACGCGACAGGCGTCGTAGTTTAGCCAATAACAGGATGAGATAACATGTCAGCAGCAGCGCTAAAATTGATCCAGGCCAAAACATAATGATTTACCTGTCTGGCGCGGCATGCACCGAAGCGCATGCCGATCAAAAACTCAGTTGCCTTTCAGCAGGCGATACATATCTTCTTCGGCCTGCTCGTCTTCCGCTTCGTCATCCATATTGATGCCGAGCTGCTCCATCAGTTCGTCAATGCGATCCAGGGTTTCATCCAGCCACGCCTGCTCTTCCGCCGACAGCGTGTCGCCGTTTTCCATGCGATCCAACAGCGCATCCAGACGCTCGCTGTTTTCCAGCTGCGCCAGCTCCTCTTCCGGGCTGAGACGCACTTTTGCCGCCACGGGCTTAACGACTTTTTTCACCGGGGCGCTGACGGTTGCGCCATCGGCCACCAGCGGAACCGGTTTTTTACTGCCGATGCGTGGGTCTTTGGATTTATTACCCTGACCTGCTTTGCTCACGCTGACGTCAGGGTTGGCACGGCTGCCTGATGCGTTGCCACGATGTTTTTTGTCACGCTTGCGATCGCGTGCGGCCTGATTGAGTTCTTCACGCGTTTTGCGTTTTGCTTTGTTGGCTGGTTTACCGTGCGCGCCGCGTACAGGTTGCTTCATGATGTTCGGTCTCAGTGTTTTTTAATCAGTATATACCCGTCTCTCTTAACGCTGCTTTTTTGTCGGCGAGGCGCACCAGAAAGTACGTATCTTCTTCTCAGGCTCTCGGGATAACGGAGGGTACAGAATTGCGGCGAAATCTAGCAGAAAGCAGACAAAGAAAAAAGGCGACAGCGTAATGCTGTCGCCTTATTTCGCACCTTCCGCAGAAGGAACTCTAAATTCAGTCCTTATTGGCTCGCAACGTCCCGGTCGATCCCGCGCCTGCTCAACTCCTGAGCGAATCCCTGTCCTTGTCTGGTCTCACATCCCTGACCCTTTCCATTCCACTGCTCCCGGTCATCCCGACACTCCTGAGCACATCATCCTGATGGGTGCTGCCGTGCACTGCCCAATAATGTAGACCAACCTGCGAAAGCCACAACCCAACAGCGGCATCATTTGCTTATTTAAACGGCTGAATAATTTTAATTTATTGATTATAAATAATTTTAATTTTTCAATTTTTTATTAAAAACCGCTTTAGCTGCCAGTTTCGATGGCAAATATCTCACAAAACCGCACCCGTTGACGTCATCGGGTACTTTTGCGCCATAATGCGTATAATCAGCGGCAACGCCCGAACTGGTTCCTGGAGTAAAACTTTGTCTGCACTGAATTACCACGTCACCCACTTTATCCTTAGCGCCCCGGATATCCGCCATCTGCCTGCCGATACCGGCATTGAGGTCGCCTTCGCCGGACGTTCAAACGCCGGAAAATCCAGCGCGCTCAATACGCTGACCAATCAAAAAAGCCTGGCGCGCACCAGTAAAACGCCAGGACGCACACAGCTTATCAACCTGTTTGAAGTCGCTGACGGCAAACGCCTGGTGGATTTGCCTGGCTACGGCTACGCCGAAGTGCCGGAAGAGATGAAACGCAAATGGCAGCGCGCGCTGGGCGAATATCTGCAAAAACGCGAAGCGCTGAAGGGCCTGGTGGTCTTGATGGATATTCGCCACCCGCTGAAAGATCTCGATCAGCAGATGATTCAGTGGGCGGTCGAGAGCCAGATTCCGGTGCTGGTGCTGTTGACCAAAGCCGATAAGCTTGCCTCTGGCGCGCGCAAAGCGCAGCTCAATATGGTGCGTGAAGCCTCGCTGGCCTTTATGGGCGATGTGCAGGTTGAGATGTTTTCGTCGCTGAAGAAGATGGGCGTCGACAAACTGCGCCATAAGCTGGACAGCTGGTTTAATGAGTTAGCGCCAGCAGAAGAGACTGCCGTCGACGAGTAACAGCGGCACAGGCGTTTCGCTGCGAAAGCCCAATAAAAAACGCCCCAGTCATATAATGACTGGGGCGGCTAATATTCAGCCAAATCCGATTACGTGAAGTAAAAGGTCTGAAAGATAGAACATCTTACCTCTGTACCCTACGCCTCGAACTTTACCTGATTTTTTCTGACGCACAAAGGGTTTTTTGTAGTTAATTTTCACCAAACAGCATGATTTTTCATGCGTTCATCACAAAAATAACCTCTGACTGTAGTTTAATTACCAAAAAAATGCTTAACCGATAAGTAGTTAGAAATCAGGCGAATCGGCCTGCTGGCTGAATCGGTTAAACCTACTTTTTTCTTATGCTGAAAGCCGACCGATGATGCGCTTCTGTCACCGGCCTGCGTCACCTCAATCAGTGCGCCTGATCCCAGTTATCTCCGACACCTACCTCGACCAGAAGCGGGACATCCAGCTTCACGCTGTTCTCCATTAAGTCCTGGATCTGCTTGCTGGCGGACTCGACGACGTCGCCGCGCACTTCAAACACCAGCTCATCGTGCACCTGCATAATCATCCGGACATCATCCGTGTTTCGCTGTTGCAGCCAGTCGTCTACCGCAATCATAGCGCGCTTGATAATGTCGGCGGCCGTTCCCTGCATAGGCGCATTGATCGCCGCGCGCTCAGCCGCTTTACGGCGCATAGCGTTGCTGGATTTGATGTCCGGCAGCCACAGGCGACGACCGTCCAGGGTTTCAACATAGCCTTTGCTGGCCGCCAGCTGGCGAGTATTTTCCATATAGCGCAGCACGCCAGGATAGCGTTCGAAATAGAGATCCATATATTTCTTCGCCTCGCCCGCGCCGATATTCAGCTGGCGCGACAGGCCGAACGCGCTCATGCCGTAGATCAGGCCAAAGTTGATCGCTTTGGCGCTACGGCGCTGCTCGCCGCTGACCTTATCCAGCGCCACGCCAAATACTTCAGCCGCCGTGGCGCGGTGAATGTCTTCGCCGTGAGCGAAGGCGTCCAGCAGGCCTTTGTCCTGCGACAGATGCGCCATAATGCGCAGCTCAATCTGCGAGTAGTCAGCCGCCACGATGCGGTTACCTTTGCCGGCGATAAAAGCCTGACGTATACGGCGGCCCTCGTCATTGCGGATCGGAATATTTTGCAGGTTAGGATCGGTGGACGACAGGCGACCCGTTGCGGTTACCGCCTGATGATAGGAGGTATGCACGCGACCGGTCAGCGGATTGATCATCTGCGGCAGTTTGTCGGTGTAGGTAGATTTAAGCTTCGATAAACCGCGATGCTCAAGGATCACTTTCGGCAGCGGATAGTCGAGCGCCAGCTCCGCCAGCACCTCTTCGCTGGTCGACGGCGCGCCGCCTGGGGTTTTCTTCGTCGGCTTGATGCCCTGCTTTTCAAACAGGATAGTTTGCAGCTGTTTGGTTGAAGAGAGGTTAAAAGGCTCGCCTGCCAGCTCATGCGCCTTCTGCTCCAGCTCCGCCAGCCTCAAAGTCAGCTCCTGCGAGTGCTGCGCCAGGATGTTCTGGTCGATTAGCACGCCATTACGCTCAACGCGCGAGATAACCGTCAGCAGCGGCATCTCAATCTCTTCAAAGACCTTCTTCGGACCGCTCTCTTTTTCCAGCTCTGCCCACATTTTCAGGTGCAGCTGAAGCGTGACGTCCGCGTCTTCCGCCGCGTAATGCGCCGCCTGTTCCAGCGCGATCTGATTAAAGGTCAGCTGGTTTTTGCCCTTACCGGCAATCTCTTCAAAGGTTACGGTCTTATGATTCAGCCAGCGAGCCGACAGGCTATCCATATCGTGCTTGCCCGCCACGCTGTTGAGAAGATAGGACTCCAGCATGGTATCGAATCTGATGCCGCCCAGCTCAATATCGTAGTTTTTCAGCACGCCGCGATCGTATTTCAAATTCTGGCCCACTTTAAACGCCTTGCTGTCTTCCAGAATCGGCTTGAGCTGGGCCAGCACCTCACGGCGATCCAGCTGATCGGGCGCATCAAGGTAATCATGGCCGACCGGCAGATAGGCGGCTTCGCCCGGCGCAACCGCCAGCGCAATGCCGACAATGTTGGCGCTGAGCGTATCAAGCGAGTCGGTTTCAAGATCAAAGGCGAACAGTTCGCTCTGCTTCAGCTTTTCGAGCCAGACGTCAAAGGTGGCCTGATCGAGGATAGTCACGTAACCGTCGGCGTTGAGTATGCTGGTTGCCTCTGGCTTAGGCTGGGGTTCATCGGGCAGCGCCTGCTGGGCTTTAACATTGCTCTTTTTGCCCTGTAGCCATTTGCCGTCCTGAAGATCGGCCAGCCAGCGTTTAAATTCATAGCGGCCAAAGAGCGCTTGCAGCGCGGCGACATCCGGCTCGGCGACCGTCAGCTCGTTACAGGTCAGCTCAAGCTCGACGTCGGTTTTAATCGTGGCCAGCTGGTACGAGAGAAAGGCTACGTCGCGGTTTTGCTCCAGCTTCGCCGCCATGGTTTTTGCGCCGCGGAAAGAGAGATCGGCCACCTTGTCCAGGTTATCGTAGATTGACCGCATACCGCCTAAGCCCTGCAACAGCGCCTGCGCCGTTTTTTCACCCACGCCCGGTACGCCCGGAATGTTATCTGAGCTGTCGCCCATCATTGCCAGAAAGTCGATGATCAGCCCTGGCGGCACGCCGTACTTCTGCTCTACCTCTTCCGGACCCAGAATGGTGTTGGTCATGGTGTTGATCAAGGTAATGTTCGGCGTCACCAGCTGCGCCATATCTTTATCACCGGTGCTGATCAGGACGGCGCGGCCCTCTTTCTCTGCCTGTAGCGCCAGCGTGCCGATCACATCGTCCGCCTCAACGCCGCTTACCGCCAGCAGCGGCAGTCCCATCGCCTTAACCATCTCATGCAACGGCGCCGTCTGGGCGCGCAGATCGTCGGGCATCGGCGGGCGATGGGATTTGTAGTTCTCAAACAGCTCATCCCTGAAGGTTTTGCCTTTAGCGTCAAATACCACGGCAACATGGCTGGGATTGTATTGCGTCAACAGACTTTTCAACATGTTGAGCACACCATACATTGCGCCAGTTGGCTCGCCTGCGCTATTGGTGAGCGGCGGAAACGCATGATAAGCGCGGTAAAGGTAGGATGAGCCATCAACCAGAATCAGGGGGTTTTCTGCAATTTGCGCCATAAGTCTGTGTAATCTTCGTTGCCATGGATTGGACTATAAGGATGCCACAGCTTGAGCAGAATGTTGAACGCAGGGCGTCAGAGGCGTGACTTTTTCATGGATTCAGGGCGCGGATCGCAAGGATCTTTCTGTGGATAACTTTGTGCGCAAAAATCATAACGCGGGGCGGATTAAGCAAGCCGATAAAGCTAAAATTTATTAAGCTTATATTTTTCAGATAGTTAAATTATTACCGTGACCCAATATTCCTTTCTTCACAGGCAGTAGCTTATGTGGATATTAAATCAGAAAAGATGCAAATGGACTATTTAGCTAATTTATTTCGCCCATAAAAAAACGCCGATGGCGTCGGCGTTTTCGGCATCAGGGGGCGGATTACTTTTGGCTGACCAGGAACTTCACAACGTTCGCATATTCCGCGACGAAGTTATCCATAGAGCTGGTATCAAGACCGCCGTTGTTAATCATGTATTTGCCGTTAACGAACATGGCCGGAACGCCGCGCAAATCAACATCTGCCGCCGCTTTTTGCTGCTGCGCGACCAGCGCTTTTACAGCAAAGCTATTCCAGGCAGCGTCATATTCCTGAGCAGAGATACCCGCAGCATTGATAAAGGCTGATTTCAGGCTGTCTGGATCGGTAATAGTCTGGGTTTTCTGGATACCATCAAAGAGAGGAGCGGTAACTTTATCTTCCACGCCCAGCGCCATCGCCACAGCCCATGCGTGCGTGACCACCGGGCCGAAATCGCCGCCCAGAAAATCGACATGGTATTTCGTCACTTTGGTATCAGCAGGTAAATTCTTTTTCACGGCATCGCCAACGTGGTACACACGCTCGAACTGATAGCAGTGCGGACAAAAGAAGGAGAAGAACTCCAGCACCTGCGGTTCGCCAGCAACCGGCTTCTGAAGGCTGACGTATTGCTGACCATCGGTAAACTGGGCAGCAGAGGCGCTAAACGCCAGCACTAAACCAACCAGTGCAAACCAAATCTTTTTCATTGTGAAAAATTCTCCTGACTTCTCTATTTAAAATTGCGGGGTCAACTGTAGCGGCGGTTCCTGCAACAGCTTCTCCTGCTCGGTAAATTGCGAAATCTGCCTGCGCCAGAAATCCTCATCCGTCATCCAGGGAAACGCGCGAGGAAACGCCGGATCCTGCCAGCGGCGCGCCACCCAGGCCAGATAATAAACCATGCGCATAGCGCGTAAAGGCTCAATCAGTGACAATTCATTAATATCAAAATCACTGAACTCAGTATAAGCCTCTAATAAAATATCCCACTGAATACGCTGTTCCTGACGATCGCCGTTAACCAGCATCCAGAGATCCTGCACCGCTGGTCCATTGCGCGCATCATCGAGATCGACAAACAGCGGCCCGTCGCGCCACAAGATGTTGCCCGGATGACAGTCGCCATGCAGACGCAGCGGCTGCCATTCGCGATGCCAGCGCTGCTGCAAGGCGCGCCCCAGATTATCCAGCGCCTCTGTAAGCGCCGTTCTCAGAGATGCAGGCACCAGTTCGTTACTCGCCAGCTCCGCGCGCGGCTGATGCAGATATTCATCCAGATCCATGGTAGGGCGATGCTGGAAACGCTGCTTGCGGCCGGTCTGATGGATCCGCCCAAGGAAGCGGCCTACCCACTCCAGCTGCTCATCGTTGTCTGTTTCGTACTGACGGCCGCCCAGGCTGGGGAAAACGGTGAAAAAGAAGCCGCCATGCGTATGCAGGGTTTTTCCCTGCAACGCCAGCGGCGCCGCAACCGGCACTTCATCGGTCAGCAAATCATGGGTGAACTGATGTTCCTCCTCAATTTGCACCGCGCTCCAGCGCTGCGGCCGGTAGAACTTCACGACATAACGCTGCCGATCTTCATCACTAAACTGATAGACGCGGTTTTCATAGCTGTTAAGCGCGGTGAGTCCAGACTCAACCCGAAGTCCTGTTTCCCATAGCGCATCAAGAATGGCATCAGGATTGAGCGTCTGGAAATTAAAAGCGGCATCCATGGAATCACCCGTGACTGTCTTTACAAGAAGCCGGCAAGCATAGCATTAGTTATCGTCTTTAATCACACCGCGCGCGCGCAGCAGCGCGGTTTTGAAATCCGTTTCATAATCTTTTTGATGGCCAGGGATCTCCGCGTGCTTGTCGGCGCCGCGCATTTTCAAATGATAAATCAACACGTCGTCGGTTAATTCACTTAATGGGCCACGGAAACCAGATTCCTGCGCCAGTTTTTGTAAAAATTGCATCAGGTTAAGATCGGGTTCCTGTTGCCAGGCAGGCTGCAACAGTTCAATCAGTTCATTCAGACGATGGTATTTCATCGGCGATTCCTTATAACGTGGTTGTTATCAGCCTTCAGACAGGAGTACTGGCATGGCAGCATTAACCGGCATTATTCTGGCCGGCGGACAAGGGCGTCGCATGGGCGGCCAGGATAAAGGCATGGTGCTGTTTGACGGCATTCCGCTTTATCAGCATGTTCTTCAACGGCTCAGGCCGCAAGTGGACATTGTCATGATAAGCGCTAACCGTAACCATGATCGTTATCAGTCAGGCGGCTTTAGGGTGATCCCTGATACCCTGCCGGACTTTCCCGGCCCACTGGCAGGAATGCTGAGCGGTTTACTCGCGGCAGAGACGGAATGGGTCGTGTTCTGCTCCTGCGATACGCCCTTTGTGCCAACGGATTATGTTGAACAGCTGTGGCGCAATAAAGAGAAGGCGACAGCTGTCTGGGCGCGTTCAGCCGAACGCGATCATCCCGTGCTGGCTTTACTACACCGCAGTCTGGCGCAGCCGCTTGCTGGCTATTTGCAGCGAGGAGAGCGGCGTTTGATGCAGTTTTTGCGTGAGCAGGGCGGACATGCGGTTCTGATGAAGCAGGATGAAGCGGCTTTCCGCAATCTGAATACGCCAGAAGATCTCAGAGAGGAAGGGTAGATGACGCTGCCGTTACTGGCTATCGCCGCATGGAGCGGAACCGGGAAAACAACCCTGCTACAGCAGGTTATTCCGCTGCTGAAAAAGAGAGGTCTTCGTCCCGGATTAATAAAGCATACCCATCATCAGATGGAGATCGATACGCCGGGAAAAGACAGCTATCTGCTGCGAAAAGCCGGTGCCGATCAGGTTATTGTCGCCAGTTCGCAACGCTGGGCGCTGATGTGCGAGACGCCGCAACGCGCTGACGTGGATCTGCATTATCTGGTCAGCCGTATGGATCCGGCCTTGCTGGATGTGGTGTTAGTCGAAGGGTTCAAAGATGAGCCGGTGCCAAAGATTGTTCTGTGGCGCGCGGGCGTTAAAGATGAGGTTTTGCCTCTAATGGACGGCCACGTTATTGCTGTTGCCAGCGACAGTCATCTCGATGTCGCCGTTCCTTTGCTGGATTTAAACCAGCCTGAAGAGATTGCCGTCTTTATCGCGCAGTGGCTGGAAAAGCGGTCAACAAATGCGGGAGATTAGGCAGGTTTAGTTTTGCCGCCCGCAGAACGCAAAAAGCCCCGGCCGTCGGGCCAGGGCTGCGCGATAAGCAGACGTAAAAAAGCCCCCTGCTC
>NZ_RMVG01000068.1 GCF_003813865.1 Candidatus Pantoea deserta | reverse complement strand
TGCGCATCGCTAAAGGCGTCGTCAGCGGCAATCGCGTGCCCGGTCAGGCTCAGCGTCAGGGCGGCGGCGAGGATGTGCTTTTTCATGTCTGCTCCGTTAGCGGTCGGGAAGACCGAATTCAGTAATAAGGAAGAGTTTTTTTCCGGGCGCCTGCTTCACCTGTGCAGGCAACTGCGTGATGCCGAACTTTTTCGTGATGTTGCCGGTCTGGTCGAAGTAGACCCGGCTGCCGAGGGCCTCTGCGCTGTCGCGCACGTTGCCGTTAACCAGAATGACGCGGGAGTTCGTGGTATGCGGCACCTGCTGCTTCATCCAGGCAATCTGCCGGTCGTCGTCGGCGTCGATGAAGTAAAGCGTCTCGTCAAACACCGGGATGACGTCAAACGGGTTCACCACCTGGCCTTTATGCGCAAACACCACGCCGTTCTGGTCGGCAATGTCTCGCTGCACCGTGAACGACGGATCAAACAGGCGGCTGTGCGTCTCGCGCGCCGTAGTGAGTCCCGCCACCGGCGGCGGGCGCATCGCCTCGTCCTCGGCCTTTTTCTGCATGTCC
>NZ_RMVG01000067.1 GCF_003813865.1 Candidatus Pantoea deserta | reverse complement strand
AACGGACAAATAGTGGCGATTATCCCGCGCAGCTTCTGTAACGGACCGTATTACCGGCCGTTTCGCGATTTCATCCTTGCGCGGGCAGCGATACGGCATATACACCTGTTTGAATCGCGCAAAAAGGCATTTAAAGATGACGAGGTCCTGCAGGAAAACATCATCATCCGCCTGGAGCGTGGAGGACAGCAGGGAATGGTCACAATTTCCACCTCTACTGATGACAGTTTTTCCGATCTCAATTCTCACGAACATCCATTTGACCGGATTGTGTTTCCGGATGACCCGGAGCGATTCATCCATGTGCCGACCACTACTGAAAAAAGCGCCCTCGAACTTATGCCAGCTGTGCGCTATTCGCTGGCCGACATTGGCGTTAAGGTATCGACCGGGCCAGTCGTCGATTTCCGTTTAAAGGCGCATCTGCGCAGCCTGCCCGAGGAGGGCTCCGTTCCCCTGATTTATCCAGGCCATTTGAGCACGACTGGCACGGTCTGGCCTGTACCGGGGTTGAAGAAGCCAAATGCGATCATGCGCAACGACGAAACCGAAAAGTGGCTTTATCCGAATGGATTTTATTGCGTAGTACGCCGTTTCTCATCAAAAGAGGAAAAACGACGTGTGGTGGCAAGCCTTGTTGATCC
>NZ_RMVG01000066.1 GCF_003813865.1 Candidatus Pantoea deserta | reverse complement strand
CAACTATTTTATACGCGGTATGACTGCTCCCCGGCAGATTTATTACGATGTGTTGATTGAAAGTGATACAGAAATGGTTATAACCGATGATCCTATTCGTTACCGGGACGTTGAATGGCGTCTTGTCTGGGAGGACACCCGCTATTGCGATGGTATCATTCCTGATGAATCGGACTATTTCCTGGATGATGAACCGGGTAAACGTATTACCTGCCGGACTGGCGAACAATGCCCTTATTCTGGACAATGGTCCACACTGGCTGGTGGACACCAGCAGTTTATTGAAGTTCAGGCAGGTACGTTGATGCCAGAGGCCACGAAATATCGGCGTGATATGTACGCACCTGAAATAAAGCTTCCTGCGACCTGGAGCCTTTTGCAGCGAGATGACGGCGGTCGTGTTTTTATCAAATCGGATGGAGAATAAATAACAAGGGCGGTTTTTAAATTCCGGCTGGAACGGGCTTATCCGGTCCGTGAGCTTATTATTCAGTGGCGGAAAACTTACGCAGCGCATTCTGGCTGAAAACGGCATCTGGTTCCGCAACGGCGTCAACACCACCACCGGACTTGATACGGTGAAGCGTATGGCTGGCATACGCCGCTCACTGACGGGTACCGAGGTGGGGACTGCCTTTGACGGCGGTGATCCTGGTTGCCCCCTGAAAGACGGTAATGCGACCTG
>NZ_RMVG01000065.1 GCF_003813865.1 Candidatus Pantoea deserta | reverse complement strand
AACTTTTTCCCTGAGCTGAGCGGGGCAAATTATTATTTTGGCCTGGCGCTGTGCGTCATTGCGGCTAAGGTGTTTGCTTCCAGAAAGGAAAGCCCGGAAGGAGACAGCATAGTTTTTCGTGCGCTGCTGCCATTAATTGGTACAGCAATGATTGTTGCAGGTGTTTGGGCATACTCCGCGTCGGTAGACATTACGCCCTCAGACAATGATTTTGCCCTGGTCAGTGAGCCTTTTCCTGAAGAGATTTTTGCTGTTGCGTGTGTCACTACAGGCATCCTGATTCTGATCATGAACATCATTAGGCTGTTAAGAAAATGATGTATGCCGCTGGCGCGCCTGACAGCAATGAAAGCCCCGGCAGGGGCTTTTTTATGCCCGCAATCAGGAAGGATAATTGTGCCGGTATTCGGCACCGCCTGAAAAGCGGGCGGCCCTGCGGGCCGGGAACAGCCGATGCTACTGCACCGGCCATCTCCCTTCACCTGCGCTTTCTCTCTCCGGGACGCTGTCTCACGGTCTTCTCTCTGCTTCCTGCTGCTCTCTGTTCTAGTGTGCTGCGGCTGCTTCTCCGGTTTCCTGTCCCTGAAGGTCAACGGCATTAACAGCCTGATGGCCCCCTTCGGCTCCCCGGCATTGCCGGGTCGTCGAACCCCACTCCGCTAACCGGCAGAGCCGGTAAGCTCCGCCGAATCCCTTCGGGGTTCGGGCCTGACGGCCAGGGTCTGATGGCGAACGGCCAGGTCAATCCCTGCAGCCGGCTGGCGCCGGCGCGTTCACTGGCCACAAAAAGAT
>NZ_RMVG01000064.1 GCF_003813865.1 Candidatus Pantoea deserta | reverse complement strand
TCCCGGGCGGTGAAAGAGCAGGTTGAGCAGGGCCTGAAAAACTTCGCCTGGAAGGGGCACCGGGCGGACGAGTGTAACGACGTCACCGCCCGCTTTTACCTGAACGGAGCGCGCTATACCTACAGCAACGGGCTTGACCATCCGCTGACCCTGCGCGACTACAGACTGTTCTTTGTCTGGGGCATGCCGGTCAAAAACCTCTCTGAAACCAACCTGGTGCGCGTGCGCGACGTACGCCGCAACCTGCTGAACGCCCTTAATGCCGCCGACATCTGGTCTGAGGCCATCGGCGTGACGGAGTTCAGCAGCGTGCTGCGCGAGTTCTTCAACCATGACCCGGCGCGCCTTGAGCGCTACGACAGCGAGTACGATCCGGCGGCCGATCTGAGCACGCAGTTCGTAGACCGCACCACGTCCTGGCGGGTGAAGCCCTCGCATATCCGCATCGAGGGCAGCGACAGGGACAGTAAGCCGTTTGCCGCGCGCATGGTGAACCTGAACCTCGACAATAACCCGCAGGAGCATTACCTGTGGCAGAACGGCAATATCTTTCAGGACCTGATGTCCCCGACTAACGGTATTCCCTGCCCGTTTATCTGCACGATGGTGCTGATGACCGAAGAGCAGATGAAGAGTCAGGGTGAGGCCAACAGCCGCTTCCTGGCGCTGGACTCGCGCGTGAACACCAGTTACGCCAAGTACATTCCGTCCACCACGCGTCAGCACGCCGAGTGGAAAGACGCCCGCGCGCGGCTGCTGTCAAATCAGACGTCGCTCACGAGCTACTTCTACGGTATTACGCTGTTCTGCCCGGACGACGACGACCTGACGTCCCGCTATACCGAAAAGACGCGCAACGCCTTCGCCGCGCAGGGCCTGCGCTTCGTGCGCGCCGACTTTATGCAGCTGCGCAACCTGCTGGCGACACTGCCGTTTGC
>NZ_RMVG01000063.1 GCF_003813865.1 Candidatus Pantoea deserta | reverse complement strand
CGCCTCCTCCTCCTGTTAAGGTCCGGCTGCCGATCCGCACGGAGACTTCAGGATGAAGACCACACATACGCCGCATGACGCCATCTTTAAAACCTTTCTCGCCCGGCTGGAAACCGCCCGCGATTTTATCACCCTTCATCTGCCGCCTGCGCTGCTGGATTCCTGCGACCTGACCACGCTCAGGCAGGAATCCGGCAGCTTTGTCGAAGAGAGCCTGCGACCTTACTTCAGCGATGTGTGCTATTCGCTGAAAGCTCAGCGCGGCGACGGCTACCTCTACGTGTTGATTGAACATCAGAGTTCTCCGGACAGGCTGATGGCCTTTCGCCTGATGCGCTACGCCATTGCCGTGATGCAGCGCCACCTCGATGCGGGTCATAAAGACCTGCCGCTGGTCATTCCGATACTGTTTTATCATGGCAGACGCAGCCCCTGGCCCTACAGCATGTCCTGGCCGGGCCTGTTCAACGAGCCGGAAACCGCCGCCGCGGTTTACAGCAGTCCGTTTCCGCTGGTCGATGTCACCCTCATCCCCGATGAAGAGATTATGCGGCACCGCCACATGGCGGCGCTGACGTTTGTGCAAAAACATATCCGCCTGCGTAATCTGGATGAAAAGCTGCATCAGATAGCCCTGCTCCTGGACGATGAATTTTTAACCGGACAACAGCGACATGCCCTGGTAAACTATCTCGCTCAGACAGGTGAAACGGCGGATGCAGCGACCTTTATCGTTAAGCTGGCGCAGCATACGCCACAACATAAGGATGAACTGATGACAATCGCACAACAGCTTGAACAGATTGGCAGAGAAAAAGGATTGCAGGAGGGACTGCAGGAAGGCTTGCTGGAAGGCTTTCGCGAAGCCAGCCTGAAGATCGCCCGTAACCTGCTTGATAATGGCATGGACGTGCTAACCGTGATGAAAATGACGGGCCTGACGGAAGAAGAAATTAATCAGCTCGACC
>NZ_RMVG01000062.1 GCF_003813865.1 Candidatus Pantoea deserta | reverse complement strand
CTGCCGCCAGCAATCTGTGCCAGCACCGCGCCCGCTACCGCGTGCGCCATCGTGTTAGCCGCCAGGTTGGTGCTTTCCGTGCCGTCGGGGTTTTAAAGGTCGCTGGCTGGAAGCGCTGGGATTTACGACCGGGCAGAAGATCGAGGTGATCACCGGGCCGGGACAGCTGATCATCCGGCTGGCGACAGAAGGATAACTGGCTGGCTTATAAAGTAAAATCCCGGCACTAAGGCCGGGATTACGTGTTTATTCTTTTCTAAGATAAAGTAAAAAGCCATTGGATTTTATTGGCTCAGGATAATCCAGCCTTGTGACAACTGTATGAACAACTGAACTATCATCAAGATCAGCAATAATTTCGGTTTCCACTATAGAAGCATTTTCTTCATCATCTTCACTAATAATTCCATCATAAAAAAATTTTAGAGTAATGCTATCACCGTCCAATAATGCTGATATTGCTCTAATATTCTTAGTTATATTTCCAAGTAAAGCCCGCTGAGCCGATAGCTTAAAATAATCATTACTTTTCATAAGACCCCCTCATCACTCTTCTGATGGTCTTGCTGGAACAATATGAACACTATTCTTTCCGTAATGGACTATTCCATTAGTCGTCAAAGCCGACACACCTGTCTGTGGATCGATATAATTACCAATATTCTGCCCATAATTAATTCTTTCCTTCGAACCTGGACTCCCGACAGGGAGATTGCCAACTTGCTGGCCTGTTCCTAACTTTGGAAGCAATGACTGCGCAGGGACAGTAATTATACTTTTATTCAACCCTGCTTCAGATGCGATCTTATATTCGTTTGTGCCGAGAACATGCTTATTTTGTTGTACTTTGTTAATGGATATTTTGCCTAACCAACCACCTCCGGCCTTAAGTGGATCCCCCTCTCCATCAAGTACATTCGGTTTCATCGGGTTTATCAGGATGACTTTTACCGGGCGATTGCCATGTTCCCGCTGCAACTCATCTTCATCTTTCCCCAGCGAGTTGTTCTCTACCGTATTCTTCCCGGCA
>NZ_RMVG01000061.1 GCF_003813865.1 Candidatus Pantoea deserta | reverse complement strand
TCCAAAACATGGGTTAAAGGCCAGGGCAAACCGGCTGACAACCTGGTATTCGTGCGCGTCGATACGGGCAAAATATTCAGCCAGGCGATCACGCTTAAAGACGGGAGCGTTGTGGCGTTGTTCAACTTTGAGACGCTGGAAGAACTGCAATTGCAGTACGGTGACATGGCGCTGATGACCGAATCCGAGGCCGATGCCCTGTTCTGTACGCGTCTTTTCAGGCCGTGGGAGGAAATTACCGAGGGGCGCTGGAACGATCAGCTGACCGTGCTGCCGCCGCTGGGCTGGAAATCAACTCCCGCAGGCGAGACGTTTAAATGCAGTGAGATGTATTCGGGCAAGGTGACGCACATTTTTGCAAAAATTCGTGGCCGCTATTTTGAGTGCCGGGACTACGCCTCAAAGCGACACGCGGAGCTGGTGCTGAGCGCCGTACTGGCAATGGCAGGGAAAAACGCGCATTAAAAAAGCAGGCCGAGGCCTGCTCTCTTAACGGCCGGACGTGCAGCAACACGTTTCGGCCAGCATCAAAACACGAAGGAGTTAACTTTATGTCTGATACCCGCATCCTCGCACACGCGAACCTGGCTGTAAACCTCTCTGCGCTGGCAACATCTGCGCCGGACTCTGACACTCTGACGGCGGCGCAGTTTATGGATTTGTACGCATACATCTGTGAGGCCGGAACGTTTGCCGGATTCAGCGCCGTACCCTGGGAAGAGCTGGGCATGTGTAATGTCATCCATGAGCCGACCGACGAGCCGGAAGGGCTGCGGATTTATCTGCGCGACAACTGGCCGGTAGCCGTGCTGGGGTTCGACGTAGGCTACAGAGTAATTCCAGGCATGATCACTAACCGCTGGCAGCAGAGCTGAGAGCTGCGGGGCGATTAGCTGCTTTGACTGCTTTTTGTTCGCTGGCGTGGTGTGTGACAGGCCAGCGGGATATACTGACAGCAGGGCGCAGAAAGGCTGCGGCCCTGCCCGAAAGGGAGAACTGACGGATGTCGGCAACCGATATGAACGAGCTGAACAGTAACCGAATCAATGCGGAGATCGCCAAACTGATGGCGGAAACGCATAAGCTGAACGCAGAGGCGGGCAAGCTGAACCGTGAGACGTTCTGGTATCCTGTGGCGGTTTCAACCGGCATGATTGGAGCCGTGGCGAC
>NZ_RMVG01000060.1 GCF_003813865.1 Candidatus Pantoea deserta | reverse complement strand
AAAGAGCAATTTCAACGTAACAAACTGCACGTAAACGTGGGCACCATCGGTCACGTTGACCACGGTAAAACCACCCTGACTGCAGCAATCACCACCGTTCTGGCTAAAACCTACGGCGGCCAGGCTCGTGCGTTCGACCAGATCGACAACGCGCCGGAAGAGAAGGCTCGTGGTATCACCATCAACACCTCTCACGTTGAGTACGAAACGCCGGCTCGCCACTACGCGCACGTTGACTGCCCGGGCCACGCCGACTACGTGAAAAACATGATCACCGGTGCTGCTCAGATGGACGGCGCTATCCTGGTTGTTGCTGCGACTGACGGCCCGATGCCGCAGACCCGTGAGCACATCCTGCTGGGTCGTCAGGTTGGCGTTCCTTACATCATCGTGTTCCTGAACAAGTGCGACATGGTTGATGACGAAGAGCTGCTGGAACTGGTTGAGATGGAAGTGCGTGACCTGCTGTCTCAGTACGACTTCCCGGGCGACGACACCCCGATCGTTCGCGGTTCTGCGCTGAAAGCGCTGGAAGGCGACGCAGAGTGGGAAGCGAAGATCGTTGAGCTGGCTGGCCACCTGGATACCTACATCCCGGATCCGGTTCGTGCTATCGACCTGCCGTTCCTGCTGCCGATCGAAGACGTATTCTCAATCTCTGGCCGTGGTACCGTTGTTACCGGTCGTGTTGAGCGCGGCATCGTGAAAGTGGGCGACGAAGTTGAAATCGTGGGCATCAAAGACACCGCGAAATCAACCTGTACCGGCGTTGAAATGTTCCGCAAACTGCTGGATCAGGGTCAGGCTGGTGAGAACGTGGGCGTTCTGCTGCGTGGTATCAAGCGTGAAGAGATCGAGCGTGGCCAGGTACTGGCTAAGCCGGGCTCAATCAAGCCGCACACCAAGTTCGTATCAGAAGTGTACGTTCTGTCTAAAGAAGAAGGCGGTCGTCACACTCCGTTCTTCAAAGGCTACCGTCCGCAGTTCTACTTCCGTACCACTGACGTGACTGGCAACATCGAACTGCCGGAAGGCGTAGAGATGGTAATGCCGGGCGACAACATCAAAATGACCGTAACTCTGATCCACCCGATCGCGATGGACCAGGGTCTGCGCTTCGCAATCCGCGAAGGCGGCCGTACCGTTGGCGCGGGCGTTGTTGCTGAAGTTATCGC
>NZ_RMVG01000006.1 GCF_003813865.1 Candidatus Pantoea deserta | reverse complement strand
TACCGACGCACGGCGTGGAAAGCCTGGCACGCATCGCATCGATGAGGCTCTGCGGCACCGCATACTGACGCTGCTACGTGAAAATTACGTGGGTTTCGGCCCCACACTTGCCGCAGAAAAACTTCAGGAGCGTGACGGGATTACGATTTCCGTTGAGACGCTGCGATGCTGGATGACTGGGGACGGACTCTGGATCCCACACGCTCGCCGTCAGCCCCGGATTTATCAGCCGCGCCTGCGGCGGGATTGCCCTGGCGAGCTTATCCAGATCGATGACTCACACCATGACTGGTTCGAGGGCCGCGCACCAAAATGCTGCCTTCTGGTTTATGTTGACGACGCGACCGGTCGTCTGATGCACCTGCGCTTTTGTCAGAGTGAGTCAGCCCTGGATTACATGGCGGCCCCACGCGACTACATCGATAAACACGGCAAGCCGGTGGCGTTTTACAGTGATAAACATGCGGTATTCCGTGTCATTCAGGCCGAAACACGACGTACCGGCATAAGGCAGTTCGGACGCGCGCTACACGAGCTGAACATTGACCTTATCTGTCATTCTCTAAATCCAGCCTGAAAAAATGAGCTCGCTGCCCTTTTCTCTTCATCAGAAAGCAGTAGAAGGTGACATTTAAAACCGGGAAATCACGGTGACATTATCAATAAGGAAAGACAAACTACATCATCCAGCGTGGCATTCTCCAGCTTTGCATACAAATACGTTCCTGTCGGCCAGCTCACTACTTTGTCATCAAGACGCTCGTTGTATTTGAGGACATCTGCGCCAACCGCAGGGATGTTTCCCAGAAAAAGCAAAGTTAAAGCTCTGAGGGTCAGATTGACAATAGGTAATTGGCCTCAATGCCACATCCGCTTTTCGCCCATAGCGGACAAACAAAACACAGGTTAAGCGAATTAACATGGCGCTATACTTTAGGCACGGAATCGAACATATGCGGGGATATTCTAAAGATGATTCAGCGAAGTGTCATGATTGAATAATCCGGAACGTTTGGACTTATCGTAAAATCATAAAATTAAGACGCGAATAGAGACCTGGAAGATGGCTGTATGACTCGCTAAAGTGATGACCGATGTGCCCTGGCAATGACTCATGCAAGGAGTATCAGAAAAAACAGGCTCTATATCCCGATACAGGGATGTGGCAGGCAAAAACATTAACCGACTTCGATGGATTAATGGCGTGAGAGACTTTCGTGTTTACTGGTTATTTCAGCTTCTGAAGCCACAGCATACTTACTGAATAAGATATTTTGTATTTATTTCCACGATATTCACGCTTTCTTAACGTCAGCCTGACCTGAGAAGCGCATAAACAGGGTAAAATTGATGACGCACTTTTACAGGAATCTACGCATGCATACTTATACCCAGTGTATTAAATTTATCCTGGCGTTTTGTACCTTAAGCCTGTTTTTTACTCTTCTTTCTGCGGCATCAGCCGCGCAATCTCTGCCTGTAGTAAAACCCGTTTATTCATGTGCCCAGCTCGGTGCACTCAGTTTTAGCAAAGGAATTGATGCTGAAGTTAAAATCAATGATGCAACAGAGCTGAAAACGGCACAGGGCACATTCTGTAAAATTAGCGCCACACTCTCTCCTGAGACTGGCGTTGAGGTGGCATTGCCGCAGGCTCACTGGACGCAGCGGATGCTGCAAGTGGGCTGCGGCGGCCTTTGCGGCAATATTAACCTCAGCCTCTCTAATGCCAGTGGATGCGTGCCAGCGATGAACGGGGAATTCGTCGTCACCGCAACTAATATGGGGCATGCCGGAACCATGATGGATGCTTCATGGGCAGAGGATCCACAGAAGCGAATCGACTTTGCTTATCGGGCGAATCACATTACCGCACAGTTTACCAAAGCGCTGATCAAAGCTTATTACGGACAACCGCAAAAATATGCTTACTTTATGGGGTGTTCAGATGGCGGGCGAGAAGCGCTTATGGAAGCGCAACGCTATCCGCACGATTTCAATGGCATTAGCGCAGGCGCGCCCGCGGCTTGGTTCTCTACACAAAACTCCTTTTATCACGGCTGGAACGTGACCGCGAATCTTCGTGCTGACGGTACGCCAGTCCTGCTTCAGAACAGACTTGCACTGATTCATCAGGCGGCTGTCACACATTGTCCAACGTTTTCAGGCCAGAAAGACGGCATTCTGCAAAACCCTTACGCATGTACTTTCTCTCGCAGCTGGATCAAACAATGTGAGCCTGAACAGGCTGATAAAAGCGACTGTCTGACAGCTGAAGAGCTGGATGTGGTGGAAAAACTCTATCGTGGTGCCCGCGGGCAAAACGGCGAGCAATATGTCCCGACTGGCCTGCCGATTGGTTCAGAGCTGCGCTGGCCGGTACCTGCGTCGCCAACCGGCAGCTCTATGTCTGAAATGATGGCCCTTCCTGCGCTGCAATATGTTTTACTGCCTGGCAGTAAACAGAAGCTGTCTAAGGTAGGTGATTTTGAATTTAACAGCCAAAATTTCTCCAGGATTGCCGAGCTTGCCCCACTTTATAACGCGACTAATACTAATCTGAAGCCTTTCAGGGCGGCGGGCGGTAAGCTTATTGTCTGGCATGGCCTTGCAGATGATTCCATCTCCCCGGCAGGCACCATCGCCTATTTTAACGGTGTGCAAAAATTTATGGGTGCGGAAAAGGTAGACAGTTTTATGAGACTTTTTCTGCTGCCGGGCGTCGCACATTGCGGTAATGGAGAAGGCCCCGATCAGGTTGATTTACTGACGGCTCTGATGAACTGGACCGAGCATGGCGTTGCACCGGATAAACTTGTTGCGGGCAAAACTGAACATGATGCCACCATGCCCGCCATGCCGCCTGGCCCGGAAAGAGCAAAACCGAAAGGTGAAGACGCTTCAGTGCAATTTCATGGCATGCAGAAGCCCAGCATACCTGTGGCTGAACCAGTATCTAAAGTGCTTTATAGCCGCCCCGTCTTCCCCTATCCCTTTATTGCTGAGTATAACGGTAAAGGGGACGCCAGTAATGCCGCCAGCTACCATGCGGTGAAGTCAGAGGATTACAAAACACTTATTCTGAACAAACCTGTCAGCAACATGCTCGGCCCGAATAACCAGAAAAACTATAAGGTTTCAGACGGCAAATTAACTGTCCAGCAATAGTTGAAGATGCGCTGCAGGGTTAGCTGCAGCGTAATTACAGGTTCGATTTAGCGATGCAGGAAGGCTATGCTCTGCTTGACGTTGAGCTTCATCATCCGAAAGATCAGTGTATATAATCAGCTGCCATTTGAGGTCTGCGTTGTAAAAGAAAGATCAGCACCGGGAGCGATATTTTTGCGCCTGAAAAGGATCGCTCTGAACAGCAGGGACATAATATTTGCAAATACTCCCCATCAACTCTCAACGTTTCGCTCCTTAATATAGCGCCAGAAGCGTTCCGCCGTAAGATTTAAACGTGCCCCAGAGCGATAAACATAGGCAGAAATTTTCAGCGTCAGGCTGTGGTCTATAATCGCGAGCTTCCTTTCTCTCAGCTCATATTGAATAGAGTAATCCGGTAGCCAGCCAACCGCATCGCCTTTCAGTATCATTCTTTTCAGCAATTCACTCATGGAGGAGACAAATGTCAGGATAAAGGTGGTGTTCGGTATGCGATCAATCACCTGATTGACCTGACGTCCCATATAGCTGTCATTGGCATATTTAACCAGCGGCAGCGTCTCGCTATTTAATGAGAATAACGGATTGCCGTTCTGATCGCAGGGTGTGACGAGATGTAGGGCGGAATCGAAGATTTTATGATTGATAAACGGGTAATTCATCAGTTCTTCGTTATAAAAAGAGAGGATAAAATCACTTTTCCCTTCCTTCAGATTAAAGACCGCATCGTTGACATTGATCGATTCAACGAAGAACACTTTATCTGGACTGTCACGGTAATCAGCTAATATATCGGGCAGTAGCAGTACGGAAAGCGAAGGTGCCGCATCAATACGGATGCTCTGCCTCAACTTATCCTCCCCCTTGATTCGGCTAATCTGGAAGTCCATATCGTCGAGCATATTTCTGGCATAGCCGACAAATATCCTGCCCTGTGGGGTCAACTGAGGGGGATTGACATTACGGTTGAAGACGCTGAAACCCAAGGTAGTTTCCAGTGCCTGGATCCTCCTGCTAAACGAGGATTGCGAAATATTCCGTTTCTGTGCCGCGAGGGTAAAGCTGCGGCACTCTTCCAGTGCAATCACGTCATAGAACCACTTTACCTCGAGATTACTTAGCACTTCTCTGCTCCGATTTCAGCCCCTAATCCTATGCATTTTCTACATGACAGATGGCATATATGCAATTTCTGCATCAAATGGCCAGTGCTACTATCCACAGCTTAACAGAGCCGGTTATTGCCGCCTTACCTTTCATCTAATGAGTCAGGGTATCCTATGAGCGCAAATAAACATGTCACGCAACATCTCTCAAACCTTGGCATCAACGATGTCAGTGAGATCGTCTATAACCCGGATTATGAACTACTCTTCGAGCATGAAATCTCACCCGAACGCAAAGGTCTGGCTCGCGGTAAACTGACCACGTCTGGCGCTGTGACGGTTGATACGGGCGAGTTCACTGGTCGTTCTCCACGCGATAAGTACATCGTTCGCGACGAGCTGACCCGAAATACTCTTTGGTGGGCGGATGCTGGCCAAGGGCGTAACGATAATAAACCAATGTCTGCTGACGTGTGGGCGCACCTGAAAACCCTGGTCACTGAACATCTGTCGGCTAAAACGTTGTATGTCATTGATGCCTGGTGCGGCGCTAGCGCCGATACTCGCCTGGCAGTGCGTTTTGTCACTGAAGTAGCGTGGCAGGCGCATTTCGTTAAAAACATGTTTATTGCGCCAACCGCCGATGAGCTGGCAAACTTTACTCCAGACTTCACGGTGATCAACGCCGCAGGCTGCGTGAATCCGCAGTGGCAGGAGCAAGGATTAAACTCGGAGAATTTTGTTGCTTTCAACCTGACCGAAAATATTCAGTTGATTGGCGGTACCTGGTATGGCGGTGAGATGAAAAAAGGGATGTTCTCGGTAATGAACTACCTGCTCCCACTAAAGGGTATCGCTTCAATGCACTGTTCAGCAAACCGTGGTGAAAAAGGGGACGTGGCGCTGTTCTTCGGCCTCTCCGGTACCGGGAAAACCACACTGTCGACCGATCCGCGTCGACAATTGATTGGCGATGATGAGCACGGTTGGGATGCAGACGGCGTATTCAATTTTGAAGGCGGCTGCTATGCCAAGACCATTAATCTGAAAGCTGAGTCCGAACCGGAAATTTATGGTGCCATTCGCCGTAACGCGCTGCTTGAAAACGTAGTAGTCAGGGAAGATGGCAGCGTGGATTACGCTGATGGTAGCAAAACCGAGAACACCCGTGTCTCCTATCCCCTGTCGCATATTGAGAATATCGTACAGCCAGTTTCCCGCGCCGGTCATCCTTCACGCATCATATTCCTCGCGGCAGATGCCTTCGGGGTGCTTCCGCCTGTTTCACGCCTGACGCCGGAACAGATGCAGTATCACTTCCTGTCCGGTTTTACCTCCAAGCTGGCTGGCACTGAACGTGGCATTACGGCCCCGACGCCGACGTTTTCCGCCTGCTATGGCGCGGCTTTCCTGCTGCTGCACCCAACACAGTATGCCGACGTGCTGCAGGAGAAGGTCGCGCAGAGCGGTGCTGAAGTGTGGCTTGTGAATACTGGCTGGAACGGTGCTGGTCAGCGTTTGTCACTGAAAGATACGCGTCAAATCGTTAACGCCATCCTCGAAGGAGAGACCGGCGCATTGCGTGAGGAAAGGTTGCCAATATTTGGCCTCGCCATTCCGCAACAGATTGCCGGAGTGGATGAGAATACACTGGATCCGCGTAACGGCTGGGCATCCCCGGAACAGTGGCAGGAGGCAGCCGAGAGACTGGCGCAGCTGTTTATCAAAAACTTCAAACAGTACACTGGCAACGAGGCCGGTGCGCGTATTGCCCAAGCTGGCCCGCGGCTATAACAACGCTAAGTCTTACGCAGAACGTAAAACGTTGCCACACAGTTGCCGATAGTTAAGCGCTAATATAAAAAGAACAGCTGCTGCCCCGCGTAAAAACCGTTTGGCAGCGGCTTATCTTGCACAGCACGCCGCTTTTTGTGGGTAAGGTGGTACTGGTAAGAAAAATTTCGCTGTTTTGCTATTCGCTCATATATGAAGACTCTGGCCGCGATCCGCTGCGGCTACGGCGAAAGCCTGATTGCCCGCGCCGCCGCGGTCACCCTGAAAGAGCAGCGCAAGCTGGTGATGGTCCCGCGTGAAACGCCGCTTAACGCTATTCATCTGGAAAACATGCTGACCTTAACCCGCGCTGTCGCGATGATGCTACCGCCGATGCCTGCCTTCTATAACTATTCTTCAACTACAGACGATATCGTCAACCATACAGCGTCCCGCATTCTCGATCAGTCTGGCCCGAATAATAACTACACCCATCGCTGGACCGGGCAGAATACTATGTCAACTCCGGCGTAAGCAGAGCCTGATGAAATATTACAGTGATCTACACAGCTTTATTAGTGTCCTCGACGCCATGGGTGACATTATGAATGCCCATCGCGAGGTGGACGATGATCTTAAACGGAGCGCGATTACCTGCCGCAGCTATGAAATCCAGTCACGCGCGTAGCGATGTCGTTCTATAAACCTCCGGCGCCGTCACGCAGGGACTGCATATTCGCGGCATGGTTATAGGCGACGCCGTCGCACCCGGCGTGCCCTGGACGCAGGTTCTTGATGAACGGAAATGGGTGATCCTCAAATCCGGCAACTTTGGCAACAGTGACTTTTTCCTGAAGGCACAGGAGTCTTTCCATGAGTGAATCTCAACTGCGCCAGGATCTGGTGCGCTACGCCCGATCAATGTATCAACGCGGCTACAGCAGCGGCGGCGCGGGTAATATCAGCCTGAAGCTGCCAGACGGCAATGTACTGGCGACGCCGACCAACTCCAGCTTCGGCGATCTGGATCCCGACACGCTGAGCAAAGTGACGATGACAGGCGAGCTACTGGCGGGAGAGAAGGCGTCGAAGGAGATCCTGATGCATCTGGCGATCTACCGTCAGCGTCCACAGTGCGGCGGCATCGTGCATCTGCATTCGCCGTGGCTGACAGCCCTCTCCTGCCTGCCTGGACTGGATAATGAGAATGCGCTGCCGCCGATTACGCCTTACCAGGTGATGCGCGTCGGCAAACTGCCGGTGGTGCGTTACCTTCCTCCCGGATCGCCGGTAATAGCCGAAGAGGTAGAAAAACTCGCTGCTGAACATAATTCGAAACTGCTGGCTAATCACGGCCCAATTATTTCAGGCAAAGATATTCGTGAAGCGGTATTCAACGCCGAAGAGCTCGAAGAGACCGCCAGACTCTATTTCATGCTGAAGCCATTTGGCATGAATTCACAAGAGGAGAAGAGAATGCCTGAAATTGTGGTTTATGCGGTAGAAGGCCGTTCTGCCGAGCAGAAGAAAACCCTGATGGTTAAGATCACTGAAGCTGTAGTAGAGAGTTTCGGCGTAGAGCGCGATCGCGTGGTGGTGTCGATCGTCGAGACCAAAGCCAGCGAAAAATCACGTGGCGGCGTGCTTTATTGTGAGCGAGGAAAATAGCGAATAATCGCTGTCTCAGCACAACGAAAATCAAGCTGTGCGTAGAATCTCAGTGGAGATAGGGCGGCCAGAGCCGCCCCATAATCTACTACGGTGTGAAGTCGATTCGATTGTGTAAGGCATCGCATATCGGCCGTATTGACCTCAGCGACCGATAACGCTTCTCCACGCCCGCGCGTGGAGAAGAATGGCCCCGCGCGATTAAGGTTTAGCTTTTTGCAGTTCAGCCTCTAGCTTTTTAGAATCATAATAGTCGCCCTGCCAGGCGATTTTCCCGTCAACAACTTTGATAAAGCTGACGCCTTCAAACTTGATGTCGTTGTTGGTGGCAGGCGCGCCTGCCCATTCGCCTGAATTTTTCCCTGAAAACTGCCACTGGAACGCGATAGTATCCTGGTTATAAACGGGCTGACTGGTCATCTTCCACTGCAAATCGGGCACCGCGCGGATAAACGCGCCAATGACCTCTTTTTCCGCCTTCTCTTTGCCTTTAACCGGTGAACCGGTGGCCGCATCGTAATAAACGACATCGTTCGCCAGATAACGCGCGGCCTGCGAGGCGCTATGGGCATTCCATGCGGCCATATAGCTGCTTACTACGGACTGAGGCGACGCTTCTGCCATGACGCCGGAAGAGATCAGCGCCAGTGAGAACACAGCGAGTTGGATCGATTTCATCTTGCTTCCTTAATGGTTGATGTCGCACATGATGTGTTTTACACGGGTGTACTCATCCAGTGAGTAAGAAGAGAGATCCTTGCCATAGCCCGATTTTTTGAATCCGCCGTGCGGCATTTCCGCACAGAGCGGGATATGGTTGTTGATCCACACCGTGCCAAAATCGAGTTCGATACTAAAACGCTGCGCGCGGCCATGATTACGGGTCCAGACGCTTGCCGCCAGGCCATACTCCACGTCATTGGCTTTGTACAGGGCGTCCGCTTCGTCAGAGAAACGCTGGATGGTCATCACCGGACCAAACACCTCATGCTGTATCGCCTCGTCATGCTGTTCAAGCCCGGAGATGATGGTGGGTTCAAAGTAGTAGCCCGGCCCTTTTCCGGCATAACCGCCGGTTTCAATTTTGGCGTGCGCGGGCAGTCGCGCGATAAAACCGCTGACCTGTTCAAGCTGATTACGGCTGTTTAGCGCGCCGTAAAGGGCGTCGCGATCGTCAGGCGCGCCGAACCTGATTTCCCGCGTTCTGGCGACGAGTTTTTCAAGAAACGCCTCATAAGCCGAATCTTCTACAAGAATGCGCGTTGCAGCGGTGCAATCCTGGCCAGCATTAAAAAAACCGGCGGTGGTAATCGTCTCTACGGCCTTATCCATATCGGCATCCGCAAAGACGATCACCGGCGCTTTACCGCCTAGCTCAAGATGTGCTTTGGTCAGATTGGCGGCGGCTGAGGCCGCAACCTGTAGCCCCGCCCGCACCGATCCGGTAATAGAAACCAGCGACGCGACAGGATTTGACACGACAAGCGAGCCGGTTTCAGCTTTACCCAGCACGACGTTAAACGCGCCAGCGGGGAAAAACGGCGCGGCCAGCTCGGCAAGGAGAAGCGTGCTGACGGGCGTGGTGTCGCTCGGCTTCAGAACCACCGTATTGCCGGCTGCCAGCGCGGGCGCGATTTTCCACACCGCCATCATAAAGGGATAGTTCCAGGGCGCGACCTGACCGACAATGCCAAGCGGTTCCCGCCGAATAACAGAGGTAAACCCGGCAGCGTACTCGCCCGCCGCCTTGCCTTCCAGACAACGCGCGGCTCCCGCAAAGAAACGGATAGCGTCGCAGGACGCCGCAATCTCCTCTTTCTCGATAAAATGTTTGAGCTGCCCGGTCTCTTTACTCTGCCATTCCACCAGGCGGGTGACGTTTCTTTCGATTTCATCGGCTAATTTAAGCAGCGCTTTTTGTCTCTCTGCCGGCGTCGACGTCTTCCAGACTGAAAACGCCTGTTCAGCGGCAGCGTAGGCAAGATCGACCTCTGCCTTGCCGCCGTTGGGCGACTGCGCATAGATTTCGCCATCCACCGGACTGACCAGATCGAAAAAATCATTTCCCTGATTTGCTACATACTGCCCATTGATGAAGTGCTTTAGGGTTTGCATCGCCTTCTCCGTTCGCCCGAATACATAAAAGATATTATGTAATATATTATCAGCCGCTATTTCAATCATCGCGTCCCGACAACATGAAGCGCATCGCATTTCTAACAAATCGATTACAATTCTTTCCGTAACCAACGGGTAGCCGCACGTATCGGGTCGATAACGCAACTGCGCACTGGACGGCATCGGCAAAGAAGAGAGGAAAGAGTGGGCGCGGTTTTGTGAATCTTTTAACCCATTACTCGACGGTATTTACCTCTTTCGTGACAGGTATGTTTATGTTAAGTATGGCGCCCTGTAGAAGGGACTTTCAGAGAAGATTATGATTACTCACGCGGTTATATTCGCCCCTATTGGACAGGCTAGTCGTTCTGATCAAATCGTTCAGCGTCTTACTAATGCTATTGTCACCGGCCTGCTTGAACCGCATGAACAGCTGCCAAACGAGTCGGATCTGGCAAAGATGATGGGCGTTTCGCATATTACCATCCGCGAAGCGTTGAATACTTTACGCGCGAACGAACTGATTCATACGGTGCGTGGCCGCAACGGCGGCAGCTTTGTCTGCGAAACCGTTCCCGAATCGGGCAAGAATCTTCACCCCTTTCGAAGTATCAGCACGGATTACCTCGCCGATTTGGGGGAAATGCACAGCGCGATAATCAGTCACAGCGCGAGGCTCGCATCGCGCAGGATGACTCAAGCGGATTTGAATCGGCTGCTGGAATTTACTGAGGTGCTGGCAAAGGCGGAAACGCCGGAGCAGAGAACTCAGGCGGATATGCGCTGCCTGCTGGCCATCGCGGCATGCTCCCAATCCGCCAGGCTCGCCAATCAGGAACTGCAACTGCAGGCGGAGTGGGCCTCTTTAGTCGCCGCGCTGTACCGTTCCCGCGATATTCATCGCGAGGTGATCGCGCTCTATGCTGTGCTGACAGAGGCGCTGGCTTCCCATTCAGAGCAGGCAGCCGTTCAGGCAGCGTCACAGCTTATTGATACCTTTACCGAATATTTATTAGAAAAGAAAATGAATTACCACTCTGAATAATAACCGTATAGGCAGTGTAGAAAATGAATCACGCAGAGCACCTTAGCGCGCTAACCCGTAAAATTAACGACATCATTAACTCCACTGTCGAGAGTACTGGTTTATTAGCAGAGAAAATCAGGCAATCTCTGAAGGAGAGCCGCCCGGAAATTTTACTGGAGCCCGGCGTTAAAAGCGCTATTCAGTCTCATATCAAACACACCCTTAATCACAACCTTTACTGCTCCGGAGCGGGTTTTGCGAGTCATATTGAAAGCGCAGGCGCGGTGCGGGAGTACTGGCTGCTTGAGTGGTGGTACAAAAAAGATAAAGGCTTAAAGCAGGTCAGTCTCGATCTTGATCAGGCCACGCAGCAGAGGCTGGATTTTCGCACCTTTGAATGGTTTAAAACCCCGGTTGCCGAAGGCAGGGCCTATATCCACGGCCCTTACGTCGACTATATCTGCAACACCTCGCTGACGCTGACCGCCGCCGTGCCCGTGGTGATCGAGGATAAAGTGCTGGGCGTCGCGGCGCTCGATATCCTCGTCAGCCGCGTTGAGGAAGAGCTTTTACCGCTCTGCGCCGGGGAGAAGATCATCCTGACCAACCCTGACGGCCGAATCATTTTCTCGACCAATCCTCGCCTCCGCATTGGCGAACTGTTCCATGCGGAAGGCCAGAAGGTCATTGACCAAAACAGCTATACCCTCCTCTACCAGCAGTAACCGTGCTGTCCTGATAAAAAAAAGCCGTAGCGCTAATGGCTACGGCTTAAGCGGCGACACAGGAGACAGCTAAACCACTAAACGCCCTCTTCCGCCCTGAGCTTGCTGGCGTACTCAATGGCGTCATTTTCTGGCGCGCTGGAGCGCCCGAAGGGTTTGGCGATAGCCATATAAAGCAGGCCGGCAATCAGCACCACCGCCAGACCCACCAGCACCGTCCAGCGATCCAGGAAGCTGTCGCCGTCGGCTGGCTGAGCGAGCAGCCAAATTCCACACAGACCATAGAGCAGCGCGAACAGGTTAACGATTAATCCCCACGAGCCAAGCGTCCACTCGCCTGCTGGCTTCCAGCCCTTGAGGCGCTGGCGCAAAGCCGCTAACACTACCAGCTGGAAAGAGATATAAATGCCAATCACAGCGAACGCGGTGATACGAGAAAGATTATCCGGCTGAAAGTAGACCCAGACGCAGATGATGACGGGCAAGATGCAGCTGACGAGCATGGCGTTATCCGGCACGCTGTTTTTGGAAATTTTTGCCATCCATTCACTGCCCGGCAGCATTCTGTCGCGCGAGAACGAGAAAATAAGGCGGCTTAGCGCAGCCTGCAATGACAGGATACAGGAGAGCATAGCGACGATCGCGACGACGATAAATACCGTGGCGCCTGTGCTGCCCAGCGCTTCGTTAAGAATAGCCGGAATGGGATCGGCGATTTTACCGCTAACAATATCGATCAGATCCGGCGAGGAGAGGAGATAACCCAGGACCGAGATAACCGCGGAAATGGCGCCAAAAACAATGCTCAGAATCATCGCCAGCGGGATCTTTTTGCCTGGATTTTTGACCTCTTCCGCCACGTTGCCGCAGGCTTCGAAACCAAAGAACATAAACAGGCCCATCAGCGCGGCAGACATAAACGCCGTGGTGTAGCTACCGTCTTTCGCCATAACGCCCATCGAGTCGAAGATGACGGAAAACGGCTGAGAACGGTGGAAGATCAACAGATAAATCCCCAGCGCAATCACACTCACGATTTCACACCAAAACCCGATCTTCGCCACGCGCGCCAGGTTTTTGGTGCCTGACATATTTACGCCCATCATCAGCAGCAGCAGCACCACTGAGGTCATCAACAGGTTGAGCGGCGTCTGCGCAAAGTGAAACAGGGAGGCGACAAAGGTTGAGGTGTATTCAGCAATAGAGGTAATGGTGACCACCAGCGCCCACAGATAGATCCACGCGGCGATCCAGGCGAATTTTTTACCCCACAAACGTCTTGCCCAGGGATATAACCCGCCGGTAATTGGATACTGGGAAGCGACTTCGCCAAACACCAGCGCAACAAGCAGCTGTCCGCACGCGACGATCAGGATCCACCACACCGCGGGAGGACCGGCCAGCGTCACGGCCAGCGCAAACAGCGAATAGACGGCCGTTAAGGGTGAAAGGTAGGTAAATCCAAGCGCGAAGTTCGAAATAAGCCCAATAGATCTCTTGAACTGCTCTTTGCTTTCAGGCTGATTAATATAGAGATTTTTTTCAGGTGTCTGTTCCATATGTCGCTCTCTTTAATGGCATAATCGCAGGCGATAGAGGGTAATTTATAAAACATAATAAGTTATATGTATATTGCGCATGTCACAGTTTTTTTAAAGATTTGCTGGCGGCTGAACAGCGACAGAGAGAGCAGCCCCGCGCGGCGGGGCCGGAGATCAGGGATAAATGCCGCGCTCTTCACGCGCGATGAGAATACGCTCACAGGCAATGGCATAGGCGGCGGTGCGCAACGACACGTCCAGCTCCAGAGACTTGTTCCAGACATCGTCAAACGCGCGAAGGATAATAGCATCCAGCTTTTGATAAATTTCGTTTTCCGACCAGTAGAAGCTGGAGAAGTCCTGTACCCATTCGAAGTAGCTGACGGTGACCCCGCCTGCGTTGCAGATCACATCGGGCAACACCGTAATGCCGCGCTCGCGCAGAATGTCATCCGCCTGCGGAACGGTCGGCCCATTCGCCCCTTCCAGCACCAGCCGGCAATCAAGGCGTTCAGCGCGCGACGCGGTGATCTGGCCTTCAAGGGCTGCCGGTATCAGGATGTCGTAATGAAGGGTCCAGAACGCGTCGTGGTCAACTTCGACAGCGCCTGCAAAACCGCGGATTTGACCGTGCTCCTGCTGCCAGGCGATCAACGCTTCGGTATCGATGCCCTTTTCATTAACGAGAGTGGCGGAATGATCCTGAACGGCAATGATGCTGGCGCCGTCCTGCGCAAACAGCTGAGCCGCCACGCTGCCGACATTGCCGAAACCCTGAACGCCGATACGTGCCTGGCTGACGTCGATATGCAAACGTTCGGCCGCCTTTCGCCCGGTCACAAATACACCGCGACCAGTGGCCTTAACGCGTCCCAGCGAGCCTCCCAGGTGCACCGGCTTGCCGGTCACGACGCCGGTCGTCGTGGCGCCCACGTTCATGGACCAGGTATCCATCATCCATGCCATTACCTGCGCATTGGTGCCGACGTCAGGCGCGGGAATATCCTGCTGAGGCCCGATAATCAAACCGATTTCGCTGGTATAACGTCGGGTAAGCCGCTCCAGTTCTTTTTTGCTCAGCGAGGCCGGATCGACGCGAATGCCGCCCTTGGCGCCGCCGAAAGGTAAGTTAAGCGCGGCGCATTTTATTGTCATCCAGGCGGACAGCGCCATCACCTCTTCAAGCGTGACGGCCGGGTGAAACCTCACGCCGCCTTTTCCCGGCCCGCGAGAGAGGTTGTGCTGTACGCGATAGCCCTCAAAATGCCTGACGCTTCCGTCATCCATTTCCAGCGGAATATCAACGATCAGGGCGCGCTTGGGACGCGTCAGAGTTGATGCCCAGAATGTCAGGTCGCCCAGGTGCGGAAGAACGCGTTCAACCTGAGCGACAAAAATGGTCCATGCGGAATCTTTATGATTACTGAGAAATGACAGGGTGTTCATTTAGCCTCCTGAATAAGCTTCACGGCGGTTTAAAGGCAAAAAAAACGACGATAATCAATATCGTCGGAACTCATGCGAGCAAAGTACTACGGCAGATTAATTACAACGCGACGCAAACATATTTAATTTCGAGATACTCATCCATGCCGAAGCGGGAGCCTTCGCGGCCTAGTCCGGACTGTTTAATCCCGCCGAAAGGCGCGACTTCATTGGATATCAGACCGGTATTGACGCCGACCATGCCATATTCCAGCGCCTCAGGTATCAGCCACTGACGACGGGCGTCGCGGGTAAAGATATAAGCGGCAAGACCGAATTCCGTATCGTTGGCATACTGAACCACTTCATCATCCGTGCTGAACTGAAACAGCGGCGCCACCGGGCCAAATGTTTCCTCACGAGCGAAACGCATCGTCTGGTTGACGTCCCCGATCACCGTCGGCATAAAGAAATGGCCGCCCAGCGGGTGACGTTTTCCTCCCGTCAGCAGGGTCGCCCCTTTCTCCAGCGCATCACTGATATGGGCCTCCACTTTAGTGAGCGCCCGGTCATCAATCAGCGGACCCTGATTATTGTTTTCATCCAGACCGTTACCAACCTTCAGCGCGTTTACCGCATTGACCAGCGCGTCTGACAGCGCGGCGTAAATTCCGCGCTGCACATAGATGCGGTTAGCGCATACGCAGGTCTGGCCGCTGTTGCGGAATTTCGAGGCCATAATGCCGGCGACCGCCTGCTCAAGATCGGCGTCGTCAAAGACAATAACCGGCGCGTTGCCGCCCAGTTCAAGAGACAGCTTTTTGATGCCAGGCGCGCACTGCGCCATCAGGAGGCGGCCGGTCTCCGTGGATCCGGTAAAGCTCAGTTTGCGCACCGTTGGATGCTGACAAAGCTCCCCGCCTATTTCCCGCGGATCGCCAGTCACCACCTGTAGCACGCCGGCTGGCAGTCCAGCCTCTTCGCCCAGCCTGGCCAGCGCCAGCGCGGTCAGTGGCGTCTGTTCCGCAGGCTTGACAATCATGACGCAGCCTGACGCCAGGGCTGGCGCCACTTTGCGCGTGATCATCGCCGCGGGGAAATTCCACGGCGTGATGGCCGCGCAGACGCCGACAGGCTGTTTCGTCACCACATAACGCTGCGACGCGTTTACCGGCTGCAACAGCGCACCGTCAATACGCCGGGCCTCTTCAGCGAACCACGTAATAAAAGAGGCGGCGTAAGCGATCTCTCCTCGGGCTTCCGCCAGCGGTTTTCCGCCCTCTGCGGTGATCAGGCAGGCCAGATCCTCGCGATTTTCCTCAATCAGCGCCACCCAGCGATGCAGGATTTTCGCGCGCTCAGTCGCGGTGCGTCGCTTCCATTCGCGCTGTGCTTTTTCCGCATACACAATGGCACGCTGCGTTTCCGCCCGTCCCAGCAGCGGCACGCTGGCGATCGCTTCGCCCGTCGCGGGATTTCTTACGCTAAATGTGGCGCCCGAATCAGCGCCGAGCCACTGCCCCTCAACCAGATTTCTCTCGATAAGAAGCGCTGGATTGTTAAGTTTCATCGACTCTCTCCTGTATTTTTTGTCGCGGATGCGATGATTCTCAGCGCCTGGTCAAACTGAGCGTCGGGAATGGTTAAGGGATAGAGAAAGCGGATCACGTTGCCATACTGGCCGCAGGTCAGCAGCAGCAGCCCCTGCTCAAGCGCCCGCTGCTGAATTTTCTGCGCGGCGGCGGCGGAAGGCTCCCCGGTCTGCGCATCGCAGAATTCAGCCGCGATCATCGACCCCAGCCCGCGGATATCAGCCAGTTCGGCGCACCATTCCTGACAATCCCGCAGCGCCGCGCGCAGGCGTTCGCCCAGCGCATCGGCACGCTGACAGAGCTGTTCGTCTTTGATGATATCCAGCACCGCATGCGCTGACGCCACCGCCATGGGATTGCCCGCGTAGGTGCCTCCCAGACCGCCCGGCGCAGGCGCGTCCATGATCTCAGCTTTGCCCACCACGCCAGAGAGCGGCATTCCGCCCGCCAGGCTTTTCGCCATGGTCATCAGATCGGCCTGATGTTGATAGTGATCCATGGCAAACAGCTTGCCTGTACGAGCGAAGCCGCTCTGCACCTCGTCCGCGATCATCACGATGCCGTGCTCATCGCAGAGGCGACGGATAGCGGCGATCAATTCCGGCGGAGCGACATTGAACCCGCCCTCGCCCTGTACAGGTTCAAAAATAATCGCGGCGACCTGACTGGCGTCGATATCGGCCTTAAACAGGCGCTCAATGGCGAGCAGGGTGTCGGCGGTGGTAACGTTATGAAGTTCTGAAGGGTATGGCACATGAAAAACCGAGCCTGGAAACGGACCAAACCCTTTTTTATAGGGCGCGACTTTACCGGTCAGCGCCATCGTCATATAGGTGCGCCCGTGGAAGCCGCCGCCGAACGCGATGATGCCGGGTCGTCCGGTGTAGGCGCGCGCAATTTTCACGGCGTTTTCCACGGCTTCCGCGCCCGTAGAGAAAAACGCGGTTTTCAGCTCGCCTTTAACCGGCGCGACGGCATTGATTTTTTCCGCCAGAGAAATGTAGCTCTCATAAGGGACGATCTGATAGGCGGTATGGGTAAAGGCCTTGAGCTGCTGCTCCATCGCCGCCACCAGGCGAGGATGGCGATGGCCGGTATTCAGCACCGCAATGCCCGCTGCAAAATCGATATATTGATTGCCCTCGACATCCGTCAGGGTGCTGTTTTCCGCTGAACTGGCGTAGAAGTTGCACATGACGCCCACTCCGCGCGGAGTGGCATTCAGACGACGCTGCTGAAGATTGTTATTACCCATTGTAAGGCCCTTCCATCCAAATTTATTTGAAGTTCGAAAGACAATCTGTCAGCGTTTGGTACCTTATTCGAGAACCAAATCGTTTTATTTACAGGATCCAAATGCGCTCACTTGCCGGAGATGTGATCAGACAAGCATTTTTTAGCTGCTCCGAAGGAAAGCTGCATAAGCGGCTCTATCTCGCCATCTGTGACGCCATCTTGTCGGGCAACCTGACGCCTTCGTCGCGTATGCCACCGACCCGCGATCTGGCAGACGAGCTGGCGCTGTCGCGCAATACGGTATTGCGGGTTTATGAACAGTTGCAGGCAGAGGGCTATATCTCATCGCGTACGGGTAGCGGCACCTTCGTGACGCACAGCGTGCTGGATAATTTAGAGTGCAGGCCTGCCATCAGAGATCATAAGGCGGTTGCGGAGGACCATTCCTCTCTCTCGGCGCGCGGCTTACAGCTGCTTGAGCACGCAAGCGCAAGCCCCAGACAGTGGGGCGCGTTCTTACCGGGCGTACCCGACGTCGCGAATTTTCCACATCGCGTGCTGAAAAAATTCACCGATCGACAGGCTCGCCAGCGGTCACCTGAGCTGTTGACCTATGACACCACGGGCGGCTCGGAGATGCTCAAAGCCGCGCTGACCGACTATCTGCGCACCGCGCGCGGCGTGCAGTGTACGCCGGATCAGATTTTGATTACCGAAGGCATTCATCAGGCGCTCGACCTGGTGACGCGTTCGCTTTGCAACCCCGGAGACAAGGCCTGGACGGAAGAACCCGGATACTGGGGTATTAAAAATATTCTTCGTATGAACGGCGTAGAGATCGTCACCATGCCGGTGGACGAACAGGGCCTGGTTCCCGACGGAGAGCATAGTGATCCTCCCAGGCTGATTTTTGTTACCCCTTCTCACCAGTATCCGTTGGGTTCGGTGATGAGCCTGAGCCGCAGGCAGTTACTGCTGGCTCAGGCACGAAAAACCGCAAGCTGGATCGTCGAGGATGACTACGACAGCGAGTTTCGCTTTGCTGGCCAGCCTATTCCCGCGTTACAAGGGTTAGAGACCGATAGCCCGGTGATCTATGTCGGCACCTTCAGCAAAACCCTTTATCCGGCGCTGCGACTCGGCTATATGGTTTTGCCTGCGCAGCTGAAAACGGCGCTAAAAAGAATACATAGCGAACTCTATCGCGGCGGCCATCAGCTGACGCAGGCCGCTTTGGCAGACTTTATCAAAGAAGGATATTATGCGGCTCACATACGTAAAATGCGCCAGTTATACAGCAGGCGTCGGCAAATTTTAGTGAATTTAATCAATGAGGAACTGGGAAGCAGTTTTTTAGGCCAGTATAACAGTAATGCCGGACTCCATTTGATTATGCAATTACCACCGGGCGTCGATGATGTCAGCCTGGCGCAGCGGGCCAATAGCCAGGGCATCCTGGTTCGCGCCCTGTCGAGTTACTATGCCAGCAATACTCGCCTTTCTGGCTTGCTGCTTGGGTTTGCCAGCATGGAAGAAAGCGAAATCAAAACCAGCTTTCATCGACTCGTCGCGCTGATCAACGAGGCGATATAATCTCACTTCTCACTTCTCACTTCTCACTATCACGCCTTTCCAGCCGCTTTAGCGCAGTGGCTGGATTAGCCGCCCGCCCATGAAATCCACATAACATATTGAATTAAGTAAATTAATTAGCAATAAAATCTTAACGTCGCCGGGATATAAAAAGCCTGGAGAATGCGGAGGTAAATTTAATTTAACATTTTTGTGACACAAACCATATACATATATAATATTATGTTTTATATATTAGCGCACAGGATTTAGCCTTTTTACCACCCTGTCAGCAGAGAGGTCAGCCATGAGGATTATTTTCAAGATAACGCGGCGAGGAGAGGCGGATCCAGACAGAAAAGGCGCCATATGAAAATGCTATGACCAGGATAAATATCGATATAAAAATCGCATGGATGTTCGCGCTACGACCATTTTGATTTGTTTAATAACCCGGGCGGTTAAGTCGCGATCGGCGCGTTAGAGCAGAAATGATAAAAAGCCTGACGGAACAGGCTGAGCGGCAGCCCGACGAAGGTAACGTATCAGTTTAATTTTTTCATGCAGCAGAGGTTAAAAGTCATCTAACTGAACTTCCGAGTGAGATATTGCCATGAGATTAAAAGAGATCAATAACGGCGGCCTGTCATTATGGCAGGTTGTGATTATCGGCATCGCCTATATGACGCCAATGACGGTATTTGATACTTTTGGAATCGTTTCAAATATAACAGAAGGACGAGTGCCGCTTGCCTATCTGTTGGCGCTTGCAGCGGTATTATTGACAGCAATAAGCTATGGCAGAATGGTTCGCCTGCACCCCTCGTCGGGATCGGCCTACACCTATACGAAAAAGGTGTGCGGCAATAAATCCGGATTTATCGTCGGCTGGTCTTCCTTGCTGGATTATGTTTTTCTCCCCATGATTAACTCGCTGCTGGCCGGGATCTATTTACAGACCTTATTGCCGGAGGTTCCCGTATGGATCTCTATTTTAGTATTTACCTCGCTGGTGACCTTTGTTAACTGTTGCAACATAAAAACGCTGGCGAACGCCAACTTCATTTTTGTCGGCATTCCGGTGATTCTGATGGGCGTGTTTATCTATTTCGTGATCCACAATATTCTCAGAGATTATGGCGACAGCCATCTTTATACCACTCAGCCCTTATTCAACGGGCACACCAGCATTATCCCCTTGATAAGCGGCGCGGCGGTGTTGTGCTTTTCATTTCTGGGTTTCGATGCCGTCACCACGCTGACGGATGAAACCAAAAGCCCGGTCAGCACGATACCCAAAGCGGTTTTTTACACCGCTTTGAGCGGCGGTTGCATCTTCTTTATCGCCGCATGGTTTATCCAGCTTTACTTCCCTGACAACTCTCATTTTAAAAATCCCATGGAGGCGCTGCCGGAAATCGTACTCAATGTCGGCGGGAAACTGTTTCAAACGCTCTTCCTTATTGCCATTTTGCTAAATACTTTTGCCTCGGCTCTCGCTTCACACGCCAGCGCCGCCAGGCTGTTGCATATTATGGGTAAAAATAACCAGTTAACCCACCGCTTTTTTGGCTATCTCCATCCGGAAAACAATAACCCGGTCTACTGTATTTTATTAATCGGCCTGGTATCGTTAACCTCGATTTTTATCCAGCTTGATACGGCCGTTTCGCTCATCAGCTTTGGCGCGCTGGTAGCTTTTAGCGCCGTCAACTTATCTGTGATTATTCATTTCTCATTTAAAGAAAGGGATAACGGCGGAATCAGGCGCATCTTTTGCAATATTATTCTGCCACTCGCAGGGCTGGGCTGCGTAGCCGTTATGTGGGTTAATTTAAGTTTTGACGCCTTTATATTAGGCATCACCTGGGCAACGCTGGGCCTGGGCTGGATTGTTTACTGTAACGTCACCAAAAAAGAGATCGCGCTTTCTGAATAAAACCGTTTTGCATTCACAGTGACCTTGCCTGTGGTAAATTCGACTAACCGAGACAATATATGAGTGAAAATAAAACATTAATTAAACCCGAATTAATATCTGACGCCAGAACATCCATGATCAGTCAGGCAGATCCAGACGGAGACTGGAACTGGGTCAGAAATAAAGATGATACGCAAATCAGCGACCCTGGAAACCCAGCAAATTACTACGAGTCGACACTTGCCCCCTGGATCGACTTTCCCTCTTTAACAAAAGAGCAAGAGTGTGAACTCGTAGTGATAGGTGGCGGACTGCTTGGCGCATCGACCGCGCTGCATCTTTCTGAGGCAGGCATTGATACCGTTCTGTTGGAAAAGAACACCATCGGTTCTGGCGCCTCAGGACGCAATGGCGGACAACTCACGCCCGGTCTGGCGCGCTGGGAAGCGGAGTCGATGATCGAGAATCTCAGCTTCGAGGAGGCGAAACGGTTATGGCACTTTACCTCGACCGAAGCGATGACGCTGATTGACGAAATAGCCTGCCGTTACGACTTAAATTTCGATCGTCATCATGGGCATATTACCGCCGCCGTTCATCCTGGCCATATGAATGCTCTGGTACAGGCCGTTGATGCCAGAAAATTCCTCGGAGAGGATAATGTCGACGTGCTTGGCAGCTATGAGCTACAGGCGCATATCAATTCCGATCTCTATTATGGCGGCGTTCTGGATAACCTGGGCGGGCAGGTGCACTCCTTAGCCCTGAATCGCGGGCTGGTTTATGGCTTTGTGAAAAATGGCGGATGCGTCTATGAACATAGCGAGGTCATTAAGATTGAGCAAACCAGCAGCGGCACCCGCGTAATTACCTCTGAAGGCGTAATAAACGCGAAAAAAGGGGTAGTGATTGCCGTACATGACGCCACGCATAAGCTGCTCGACGAAAATAAAGAAACGACGATACCGTTTTATACCTATGTCGGCGTCACCTCGCCGGTGGAAGGCGGTTCGAGAACCTTATTGCCTACGGGCAAACCGGTTTACGATACGCAGCTGCAAATAGATTATTACCGCCCAGTGCGTAACGAACGGATACTGTTTGGCGGCCAGGGAACCGGCCTGCGCTGGGATGACAGTAAAACCGTCGAATATTTAACCTCGCGTATCCGCGCCGTTTTTCCCGACAGAGAGGATATCCAGCTCGACTTCGCATGGAGCGGCACAACCGACTTAACCTTAAATGGCGCGACGGATTGCCGCAGAAACGGCAATATTTATTCGGTGCATGGCTGGAGTGGTCATGGCATTGCGCAAACCGTCAGGATCGGCAAAGCGATTAAAGATGACATCGTTAATGCCAATAAAGATTTCGCCATGCTTACCGCCATCAAGCATACGCCGCTCAGGATTGGCCGCGCGCTGGCGCCAGTGGCGATCCCGCTCGCCAAAACCTTGTTAGGGATTACCACTAAAATTGCCCCAGGCAAGATGATCTCCTTCTAAAACGCGCCTGCCGCTTCGGCGGCAGGTTCAGGAAGTGAACATCTCTCAGGCCAGACCCTGCGTCATCTCATCAGCGCGCTTCGACGTCATCTCTGGCACAGGACCGATGAAGCGCATTTCAATAACCGGCGTGAATAGCGGTCTTCTGTTAGCGAAAAGGTAAAGTGCAAAAAACATCCGATTAAATCTGATAATAAATATGCCGCTGTTTCGCCTCCTGACAGAGAGCAAAAGTCTCTCTCAGCCAGCAATAAAATAAGGTAATGCTGCCGCTGTTATTCCCACAGCAATTTTTCATCCTTCTGTAAAATAAATGAAAATGCCTTAAAAGCGCTGAATTTCCCTCTACGTTAGCGGTCTTCTTCCCCAACATAGCGCCCTGAACACTCTGTTCTGAGGCGCGGGAAAGTCACTGAAACAGTCAAAGGAAAACGGCAGGCGTATAGCAGATGAAAAAGATGTTAACCGGGTTACTTTTTATCGTATCCATGACTGCCTCAGGTGCAGAGGATTTTACGCTCAGGGATATTCGTTTTGAGGGTTTACAGCGGGTAGCACCGGGAGCCGTTTTGCTTAATATGCCCGTGCGTCCCGGCGACCGCGTCAGCGACGAGGATGTTCGTCACACCATCCGGTCATTATTCGCAACCGGCAATTTTGATGATGTTGAGGTATTGCGCGACGGCGATGCGCTATTGATTAAAGTTAAAGAGCGCCCGGCAATCGCCAGTATTTCCTTTTCTGGCAACAAAGCGATCAAAGAGGAACAGCTTCAGCAGAATCTTGATGCTTCGGGTATACGCGTGGGCAACGCGCTGGATCGCACAACCCTGTCAGACATTGAAAAAGGGCTGGCGGATTTCTACTACGGCCAGGGTAAATATACCGCCAGCGTCAAAGCGGTCGTTACGCCCCTGCCGCGCAACCGCGTCGATTTGCGCTTTGTCTTCACCGAAGGCGTTTCAGCAAAAATCAGGCAGATCAATATTATCGGCAATCAGGCGTTTACCTCTGAGGAACTGATTTCGCACTTTCAGCTGCGTGACGATGTCCCCTGGTGGAACCTCACCGCCGATCAAAAATATCAGAAACAGAAGCTCTCCGGCGATCTGGAAACGCTGCGCAGCTACTACCTGGATCGCGGCTATGCAAAATTTAATATTGATTCCACCCAGGTAAGCTTAACGCCGGACAGAAAAGGCATCTATCTGACCATTAATATCCGCGAAGGCGCGGTTTACCATATGTCAGACGTCATTTTTAGCGGCGATATGGCCGGACACGCCCAGGAAATAGAACGCATTGCCTCGTTGCCGGCGGGCAGTCTGTATAATGGCGCAAAAATCACGGAAGCCGAAGCCGCGATTAAGACGCTGCTGGGCCGCTACGGTTACGCCTTCCCTCAGGTCAGTACGCAGCCGGAGATTAACGATAGCGATAAAACAGTGAAGCTGCACATTAACGTGGACGCAGGGCATCGCTTCTATGTGCGCCAGGTGCGCTTCGCCGGCAACGATACGTCGAAAGATGCGGTACTGCGTCGCGAGATGCGACAAATGGAAGGCGCATGGCTTGCGAGCGATCAGGTTGAGCAAGGCAAGACGCGCCTTAACCGTACCGGCTTTTTTGAAAGCGTGGATGTCGATACGCAACCTGTGCCCGGCAGCGCGGATCAGGTTGATGTGGTGTACAAGGTCAAAGAACGTAATACCGGCACGTTCAACGTTGGGCTGGGATTCGGCACCGACAGCGGCATCAGCTATCAGCTGGGCGTCAGCCAGGATAACTGGTTGGGGACCGGCAACACCGTCAGCTTTAGCGGCACAAAAAACAGCTATCAGACTTACGTCGAAATCGGCGTTACTGACCCTTACTTTACCGTGGACGGCATCAGCCTGGGCGGCAAGCTGTTTTATAACGACTACAGCGCGGAAGATAACGATCTGTCCGAATATACACTCAAAAGTTTTGGCGCTGGCAGCACGCTGAGCTTTCCCATCAGCGAAAACAGCAATGTCAGTAGCGGGCTGGATTACGTCTATAATCGCGTCAGCAATATGGCGCCGCAGGTGGCGATGTGGCGCTATCTCGGCTCGCAAGGCGTTTCGCCATCCGTCGTCACGCGCACGGTTGACGATGACGGCTCCAGCGATGAAAGGTTCACCGCCAATGATTTTTTCTGGAACATCGGCTGGAACTATAACTCACTCGACCGCGGTTTCTTTCCAACATCGGGCCTGAGCGCTGGCTTTAATACTAAAGTGACGATTCCGGGTTCTACCAACAGCTATTACAAAAGCACCCTCAATGCCAGCGCGTATTTCCCGCTCAGCAGCGACCATCGCTGGGTCTTAATGGGACGCGCCAAAGCGGGCTATGCCGACGGCTTGGGTGGAAAAGAGGTTCCGTTCTACGATAACTTTTATGCGGGCGGATCCAGTTCAGTACGCGGCTTTTCATCCAATACCATCGGGCCGAAAGCAGCCTATTATCGCTGCAACGGTTCGGAAAGCAGCTATAGCACTTGCCCCGTTAAATCGTCGAGCGACGCGGTCGGCGGCAACGCAATGGCGGTCGCGAGCGCAGAGCTTATCGTGCCGACGCCTTTCGTCAGCGATCGTTACGCCGATGCGCTGCGCACTTCGCTGTTCGTTGACGCCGGAACCGTATGGGACACCGGTTGGGAAAACACGGCTGAGACGCGCGCAGCGGGCATTCCCGATTACAGCGATCCCAGTCAGATTCGCGTATCGAGCGGCCTGGCATTACAGTGGCAATCGCCGCTTGGGCCGCTGGTGTTCTCTTACGCATTGCCCGTAAAAAAATACAGCGGCGATAAAGCTGAGCAATTCCAGTTTAATATTGGCAAAACCTGGTAGCCTTCATTTGCCTGTAAAGGAAAACAGAATTTTACGTTATCTTTAACAAGAGAGCACAGAATAAAAAAACTGAATGCGTAAAATATACAGTGCACGGTCCTTAAGGAAAGAGAGCCTGCCACATCGTTATTATGCGTAATTAATTTTTCCGGCCACCAGAAAGGTGGCCTTTTTTTACTCAGCCAGAGTTAAATAACTCGCTTAATTTTAGAGGCATGTCACCTCAAACATAACAGTAACCTTTCAATCAATTTCCTCAAATCGGTTCGACCCTGCTATCAACAAAAATAAGAACGTTGTTCTGTTTCTGCCGTAGCAGAAATTGTCATACATATCTCATTCAACCTCTGCCAGATCTACACCTGTTGCGTTAGGCAAACATAGCGCGGCCAGGATAGCGACGCAGTAAGAGATAATCGCCAGCGCTCCCATAGCGTAACCCAGCGCGATATGACTTGAGGCGATGCCTACCAGCGCGGGCATTAAAGAACCAAATCCCCGTCCGAAGCTGGCGCAAAATCCAGCGCCGCTGCCACGGATTTGCGTTGGGTAAAGCTCAGAGAAGGCGGGAGTTAAACCTGACGCCAGTCCTCCCTGCATCGCTCCCAGAAAGAAACCCAGCGCCAGGGTAATATTAAGGCTGATGTCTGAAAACATATAGAAACTCACTACGATAATCTGGCACAGCAAAAAGAGAATAATGGTTCTCCAGCGTCCAAATTTATCGCTCATTCGGCCATAAAGAAAGGGGCCGACTAGCGAGCCAAGAATATTAATCGCTAAGTATCCGGACATGGATACCACAGGAAGACCCAGTTCCATGCGCAAATAAGTCGGCAGCCAGGTAATCATAATATAGGCGCCGCCAAAAATACCGCTGGCAAGCAGGGTCGCCGTTACGGTGATACGGCGATGCTTTTGCTGAAAAATTTCGGTTATCTTACGCTTCTGCTGGCGCGTCGTACTCTGAGAAAATACGGGTGACTCTGGCACCAGACGGCGAATAAACCAGACAAGAATCGCCGGCACGATGCCGATCAGGAAGAAGAGTTTCCACGCCAGCTCCTCCGGGAAAAAATTAAGCAGTACGGGCAGGACGGTTAACGAGATGGCGTAACCCAGCGCATAGCCGCTCTGGATTGAGGCCCCAACCCGGCCGCGATAGCTGGCGCGGATGACTTCGCTGATCAACACGCCGCCGACAACCACCTCCCCGCCATAGCCAAGTCCTTGCAGGAAGCGGACGATAAGAAATTGCCAGAACTCTCCACACAGCGCAGTAAGAGCGGTAAAACAGGCGACCCACAGCACCGTAAGCTGCATCACGCGTATGCGCCCCCAGCGGTCGGCGAGAAAGCCTGCGCTCCAGCCGCCCAGGGCGCTGCCGATAAGCGACGCAGAGCCTAAAATCCCCGCCTCCGCTTTTGTTAATATGGCCAGGCTCAGCAATATAGGCATGACCAGCGAATAGATAGTGCTGTCCATGGAATCGAGGGTAAATCCTCCCAGACAGGCCCACCATGTTTTTTTCTCGTTATGATTCAGTTCACTATACCATCCTGCTTTCATTGTTAACCTGCCGCCTGGGGAGAGAAAAATTCGCTGAGTTGCCGATGAAGCGTCATAGCCCTGCGCAGCCAGGGGGACGTATGGTGCTCGTATCGTACGCGGAGCCGTTACTCTTTCGGCGCTTTGGGCACCGGGGGCGTACCGTGGGTATGGAAGGTCTCGATGGTTTTCAGTCCCCACGCCTGCCCTTTTTTACGCTCCGCCTCGGTCCAGACGATCGTCTGCCAGTCCGGCGCCAGAATCAGGCGAGCGCCGGAGTTAGCCAGTTCGACGCGGTTGCCCGCCGGTTCCCAGACGTAAAGAAAGAAGGTGCCCTGAATGGCATGCTTGTGCGGCCCGGTTTCGATGTGAACGCCGTTTTCGAGAAAAATATCCGCCGCGCGCAGAATGTCTTCACGGGTGTCGGTGGCATAGGTGACATGGTGCAGACGTCCATTGCCGCCGCCGTGCTCTTCGGTACAGGCCAGATCGTAGGTTTTATTATTGATAGTGAACCAGCAACCGCCGATACGGCCGTTGTCCAGCTGGATCATCTCCGTCACCCGCGAGCCGAGGCAGGTTTCCATAAACAGCTTAAATTCACTCACGTCCGCCGCCAGCAGGTTGAGGTGATCGAGGCGGCGTGGCGAGGCGCCGCGTCCATGGTAGCGCTGCGCCAGATTTTTCAACGACGGGCGCTCGGCCGCCTCCGCCTGATAGCGCACGGTGTCGTAGTAAATCTCGAAGACATGCCCGAACGGGTCCATAAAGCGAAACGCGCGGCCGTGGCCCTGATCGTTGTCCTGCCAGCCGATCACCTCATACTGGCTGGACTCAATAACCGCCACGCGTCGCATCAGCGCCGCTTCAGAGCTGGCGCGATAGGCGATGTGTCCTACGCCTGTTGTATGATGACGCGTCAGTTTCAGGGTATGAAATTCATAATCATCCCAGGCTCGCAACCATGCATGATTTTCATCCTGAGCGGAGACAGTCAGACCATATACGTTGACAAAGAAGTGGAGACTTTCTTCAAATTTGTCGGTAAACATTTCAACGTGGGCCAGGTGTGCAATATCGTAGCATGGCTCAGTATTTTGATTTGCCATTAAAATCTCCAGCGTGGGTAAGGATACAGATGTCTCTTCGTTATTAAGGAATAAGGTATCTGGCTTTCATGCCGACGATCAGTAGCTTTTACCACAAAAGGTATGAGTTTCATTTATATTGTGACCGCGATAACAGGCTGCAATCATGAATATGGCGCTGTCAGAAAGTTTTCCGGCGAAAGGTCATGGGTAAGTAAGCTCAGCAATCCGCGCTACATTCGGCTCGCCCTGGCCGCACGCTGTAGATGTCTGGCGCGCTGCGGCCGTTCTTGCCCGCGTCGCCCGTCGGTAACCTGGAAGCAATTTTTGCGGCGTTGCGCGGGTAGGAGGAAAACGCAGACGACGGTCTGGAGGAAAATCAGCATTCCGGAGAGAAATAAGCGGGCGAGCGCCGCTCTTGCCCGTCAGGGCATTACGCGCAACAGCGTTTTTTTGTAAGGTTCCGCTCACCTTTAGCTGAAAAACCAGCGCCGCTAAAGAGAGTCAGCTCCTTTGTCCCAGCGGCGAGACGGCGTTAGCGCTCTTCCTGGGACTGCAACCTGTCCAGCGCATCCTGCCAGACAAAAGGGAGCAGCTCGCTGTAGCACACGTCGAGCCTCGCCATCTGCGCCGGCAGCGCCGCCTGCACCTGCTGCGTCGCGTGACTCATGGTCGCGGGCACGTCCACGTCCCGTAGCGTTTTGACCACTTCCCCCATCTCTTCGGCACGCCTGACGCCATGCTCCGCAACGCGGCTGATCAGATAATGCGGCAGCTGCTTATCCCATCCCAGTGACGGAAAGCTGGCATGTAACGAACGCAGCACCGCCTCTTCTACCCCGTAGCGCCGCGCGGCACTGAGACATTCCGTAGTTAGCGCCTCTAATCCTTTAATCATCACGCTGCGGCACATTTTAATGGCTGATACATCACCGACGCGCTTGCTGGCTGCGCGGGCGTTACATCCGAGTGCGTTCAGCGTATCCGCCACATCACTGGCATGATGTCCGCCAGTCAGCAACGGCGTGGCCAGACGTCCCGGCGGCACCGGCGCCATAACCGCCACGTCCAGATACTCTCCTGCGCCTGCGGCAACTGCCTGCGCAGCGGCGCGCTTGGTATCAGGAGCAACGGAGTTAAAGTCGAGAAAGCGCTGTTCCGCGCGCAGCAGCGGCGCAGCCTGCGCCGCGACATCAAGCGCATTACCTGCGGTGACCAGAGACAGCACCAAATGCGCGCCGTCCAGCGCGTCAGCCAGCGAGCGGGCGGGCCGCACGTCGAACTGGGCCGCCACGCCAGCCAGCTGTTTCGACTGCGGGCCAGTAAACTTTTTGTCCCAGACACTGACCTCTGCGGCCTTTCTCAGGTCCTGTGCGAAAATCTGTCCCGCCTCGCCAAACCCTATAATCGCAATGCGCATTATTCTTCTCCTTAATCTCCTGACCATAACGATCCCGGCACGGCAACCCGGCCGTCAAACAGCAGGCGCGCGGTGCGAATCAGGCCGCTGTTAGTTATGTTGCCTGTGTCGTCACGCGTCAGCATCACGCTGAACTGTCCCGTCGGATGCTCCACTGCCAGCCGCTGTGCGCGGGCATCGCTGACGCTGGCCACGCCTTCGGTGACGGTGCCGGGAATGAGACAGGCGGTCGCCACGCTGACCGCGCCTAACACGCCAATCGAGGCATGGCAGCGGTGAGGAATAAAGGTGCGGGTGGTCAACGCGCCGCCCTGAACAGGCGCGGCAATCAGGGTCATTTTCGGTACGGTGCGATGGGTAACATCGCCGAGGTTCATCCGCGGTCCCGCTTGCAGTCGGATGGATTCCAGACGCGATTTCAGCTCCTCGTCCTTATCCAGCTGCTCGCGCGTTTCCAGCCCGCTGCGTTGCAGATCAGCCGCCCTGATCAGCACCACGGGCATACCGTTGTCGATGCAGGTCACGTCAATGCCGTCAAAACGATCGCAGGCATTGCCGGTCGGCAGCAATGCGCCGCAGCTTGATCCTGCAATATCCTGAAAACTGAGCACCTGTTCAGCCGCAAAGCCGGGAACCCCGTCAATCTGCGTATCACCTTCATACTCCACCGCGCCGTCAGGCGTGGCGACATCGGATTCAGCGATCTGTCCGGTGTTCACCATAAAAATGCGCACCCGCGTGATCGCGCCCTGAACCGCCACCAGCCCTTTTTCAATCGCGAACGGCCCGACCGCAGCCAGCACGTTGCCGCAGTTTTGTCCATAATCCACCACGGCTTTATCGACATTCACCTGAGCAAACAGATAATCGACATCCGCATCCGGGCGCGTTGACGCAGAAATAATGGCGACCTTACTGGTGAGCGGATCGGCGCCGCCGATGCCGTCAATCTGTCGGGCGTCGGGCGACCCCATCACCGCAAGCAAAACGCGGTCGCGGAGAGATTCATCGGCAGGAAGGTCAGCCGCCAGAAAACAGGCGGCCTTTGACGTGCCGCCGCGCATCATTACACAAGGAATAAGGGTCTGTTTCATGACTGGACGTTCTTCAGTTCGTCAAGGCTCTTCACATAGCGCAGCCCTTTTTCCGCTAACGTCGGCCGCATCTGGTAAATATCCAGTCCCAGTTCGCCGGCGGCGAGGCGCTGGCGCTTGCCCTCTTCCGCATCGACTCGCTTTTGCGCGGCGTCATGCACCGTTGCAGCCTGCTCGCGCGGGACGATCACCACGCCGTCATCGTCTGCAACCACGACATCTCCCGGATTAACCAGCTGCCCGGCGCAAATCACGGGCACGTTTACTGAACCCAGCGTCTCTTTGACCGTGCCCTGCGCCCAAATCGCGCGTGACCAGACCGGGAAATCCATCTCGCGCAGCGTCTGGCTGTCGCGAATACCAATGTCCCCGACCAGCGCGACGACTCCACGCGCTTTTAACGACGTCGCCAGCAGGTCGCCAAAAAAACCGTCATGGCAGTCAGACGTCGGCGCAACCAGCAATACGTCGCCTGGCTGGCACTGCTCGACCGCCACATGAAACATCCAGTTGTCGCCAGGCGAGACCAGGACAGTGATTGCGCTACCGGCAATGGCCCGGTTTTGCTGAATCGGACGCACCCGCACATCCAGCAGGCCGCTTCGTCCCTGCGCCTCATGCGTGGTCGCGACGCCATACCGTGCAAAATCCGCCACCAGAGCGGGCGCAGCGCGCTGAATGTTGGTAACGACAATGCCTTTTTTATTAACGAAACTCATGACAGATCCTCCGTGACGCGCGGGAACAGGCTCTGATAGCCTTCGCCGTGGCTGATAACTTTCGGCGAGGCGATACCGACGTTGCGTTTTGCCTGCACGCCGCGCTGTAAGGCCACGCGAGTGTAGTACTCCCACAGGTGTTCCTGTCCCGCCATGCACTGTATCGCGGCGTATTTTTTGTCCCAGACCGAGGTAATATCCAGCAGCACGTCAGGTTTCCAGTTGCACTGTTCAGGCTGATGCGGCTCAAAACAGTAGACCGGCGGCGCGCCGATAATGGGTTCGCCCGGACGATAGCCTTCAGCCTGCGCAATAATGCGCGCCTCCTGGGTCAGGTTAGCGGCCAGAGGGTGATCGTAGTTATAAGGATCCATGACCGAATGGGTCAGGACGAAGTGGGGTTGAATCGCGCGGAACACATCCGCCAGGCGGAACAGCGTCTCCTTATCCGCCCGCAGCGGATAATCGCCCAGGTCAAAAAACTCAATACTGGCGCCAAGAATTTCCGCTGCGGCTTCGGCTTCTTCTTGTCGCTTCTGCTTCACCAGGCTTTCTGTCATGTTGCCCTTACGCCACAGCTTTGCAGATTCGCCGCGTTCGCCATACGAAAGGCAAACCACGTGGACGTCATAGCCCTGTGAAGCATGCAGCGCAATCGCGCCGCCCGCGCGCCAGACAAAATCAGCAGAATGCGCACTGACCACTAAACCGGTTTTTTTCGCCATTTTTTCCATCGTTATACCCTGCGTTTGCTGTTTTTTTCATCCTGACATGGCATGCAGAGCACGGATAATGCCTTTCATTGCGCGAGCTATGATTTTTATTTATGTTGTGATTCACCCTCCAGAATTTTCACTGCGGCAATGAAAAAAAAACCACAAGACTATCTTATTAAAATCATGCAAATACGTGCGTTTTGCATGATTGCGGAACGTGGCACCGTCTCCGATGCCGCAGACAAATTGTTTCGCACGCAGTCAGCCATCACGCGCTCAATCCGTGATCTCGAGCTCACTTTAGCGACGCCGCTGTTTGAACGGCACTCAACCGGCATGCTGCTGACGGAGATGGGGAAATGTGTCTTGCCGCGCGCGCAGCGGGCTATTCAGGAGCTGCATCATATCCCTGTGTTGCTTAACAAGCTGAAGCAGCGTGACAGCCTGCGCGAAGAAGCGGAACCTGTCTGGCTGTTTAACCTGAGACGGTTGCAAATATTTCTCGCGCTGGGTCGTTTTCACCACACGCAGAGCGTGGCGGTTTCGCTGGGTATCAGTCAGCCCGCTGTCAGCGCGGCATTAAAAGTGCTGGAAAAGGGAGCGGGCCTGGCGCTTTTTCAGCGCACGCCGAAAGGCATGATGCCAACGCCAGCCGGACGAGAGATCGCGCCATTTATTAGCCGGGCGCTGAATGAAATCCGCCATATCCCGGAAGATCTTGCCGCGCAGCAAGGCATACTGACCGGCACCGTGCACGTCGGCGCCCTGCCGCTGTGCCGCAGCAGCCTGCTGCCGCAGGCGATTACGCAGCTGGTTACGCGCTACCCAGGCGTCAAGGTGGTCACCAACGAAAGCGTTTTCAGCGCGTTGGTTTCCGAACTGCGAGCCGGCGACATCGATTTTATTCTCGGCGCGCTGCGTCACAACGACGCCGTTCCGGATATTCAAAATCAGGTGCTGTTTGATGAAGAGTTAATTTTACTGGCGCGACCGCAGCATCCGCTGGCAGGTCGTCCGCTGACGCCCGACGATCTGGCGCAGACCCAGTGGATCCTGCCGCGTGAAAACAGCCCGGCCCGCTATTTGCTGGATCGCGCCTTTAGCGCGCTGGGCATGCCTGCGCCGCAGCCGGTGGTTGAAAGCGGCGATCTGGCTATCGTACGGGGCGTGCTGCTCCATTCTGATATGGTGGCGGCAGTCTCATCCCATCAGCTTGAATATGAACTGAAAGCCAGCATCCTGAGACCGCTCATGCTCAATTTGCCGAATACGCGCCGGGAAATTGGATTAACGTTCCGTCAGGGCGCGCTGCACTCACCCGCCACCAACGCGCTGCTGAAATGCATTGATGAGATCATGGCGAAAAAGGCCTAAACGAAATTCATACAATACCCTGCGTTACCAGGCGTCAGAACCGGCGGATGCTGGCATCTGACGCTTGTTTTTACCGCTGTTGCCTGTGTTAAACCCATCACAATATAAACGTAACTCATACCGCTAAAAGTCGTTTTAAACAGACAGGCGCGAACGCCGCGCATAACGTGTTAGCTGATTCTGACCTTCCTCTCACCACAACGATAGCTGCCGTATGCAGCACAGAAGAGAGCGTACCCAATGACAGCAAACAACCTGATCAATGTGAAAGCGTGGATTGATGCGCGGCCCGTTTCATCCTTCCAGTGGCGCGTGCTGGTGCTGTGCCTGATTATTATTATGTTCGACGGTTATGACGCAGCCGTAATGGGCTTTATCGCACCGGCGTTGATTGATCACTGGGGCATCAGCCGTTCTGCCATGGGGCCGATTCTGGGCGCAGCCATGTTTGGCGTCGCGTTAGGCGCGCTAATCGCCGGGCCATTGTCGGACCGGTATGGACGCAAGCGCGTAATTTTACTCTCCGTGCTTATCTTCTCCGCTTTCAGTCTCACCTGCGCCTGGGCAGGCTCCCCCACGCAGATGGCGCTTATGCGCTTTATTGCCGGATTAGGGCTGGGTGCGGTGATGCCGAACTGCGTGACGCTGCTCTCTGAATATATGCCTGAGCGGCGCAAAGGGGTGATGATCACGCTGATGTTCAGCGGCTTTAATATTGGTTCCGGGCTGGGCGGCTTTATCGCTGCCGGATTGCTGTCACATTATCACTGGCCCGCGGTGCTGATATTCGGGGGAGCGCTGCCGCTGCTTATGCTGCCGCTTATAGGCTGGCTGCTGCCGGAATCGGCGCTTAATCTGGTGGTGCGCAAAGCGCCCCGCGCGCAGATCGCCGCCCTGCTGAATCGCATGGGCGGGAATTTCACCTCCGAACATGCGTTTATCCTTAACTCTCCGGGCGTAAAGCGTAAAAGCACCATTGCGGAACTGTTTCGTCATGGCTTTGCGCGCGGCACCATTATTCTGTGGCTGACCTATTTTATGGGCCTGTTCGTTATCTATCTGCTGAACGGCTGGCTGCCCACCATTATGCGTTCAGGGGGCATCTCACTGGAACAGGCCGCCATTATCGCCGGGTTATTCCAGCTTGGCGGTCCGGTGGGCGGCATTATTGTCGGCGCACTGATGGACAAACTACGGGCGAAGTGGGTGATCGGCGTGGTCTATTTTATCGGTTGCGCCTGCCTTGTTACGCAGGGACTGGCTGGCCTGAGCGGCGTTGCGCTTGGCGTCATTATCTTTATTACGGGCATGTGCATTAACGGCGCGCAAAATGGCCTACAGGTCTATTCTCCCGCCTACTACCCGACCGAAATTCGCGCCACTGGCGTGAGCTGGATGCACGGTATCGGCCGCACCGGCGCGATCCTGAGTTCATCGCTCGGCGGCGTGTTAATGGGCGCCTTTCCGGGGCAGTCAGCTATCTTCTTTGTTCTTGCGCTGCCTGCGTTGTTCGCTGCGGTGAGTATTGTTTTACATCGCAATGTACAGCTGGATATGAAAATCAAAGGCGCTGGGCTGAGTGAGATCCCTGCCCTGTCGCAAAGCTTAAATAATCGCCAGGCGTAGAAAGGTGATGGCGGAGATAACAGGTCAACAGACGCGCGCGGCCTGTTATCTCTTACGCCTGCAATAACGCCACCCTGCTGCATAACCGACATGCGCATTTGCCGGAGTCGTTGCGAATTAATAACATCCTGAAGTATAACAACTCATGTCTTAAATTCGCGGAAAGAAACAGGTACGTATCAATGATTTCGAAGGCTAACGCAGAGCATTACCTGTGGGGAGATAAGTGTGATGGCTGGTACCTGGTGAATCGACAGGACATGCTGATTATTCACGAAAAGATGCCGCCCGGCACCTGTGAAAAGCGGCACTACCATTCCGTGTCGAGGCAGTTTTTTTTCGTTCTCAATGGCGCTCTGACCATGGAGCTGGACGGAAAAGCGCATCAGATCGGCGTACAGCAAGGCATTGAAATCCCCCCAGGCTTAAAGCATCAGGCCAGGAACGATACTGAGTCTGCGGTGGAGTTTCTCGTTATCTCGCACCCCACAACGCGTGGGGATCGTTCAGATGTGATTTAGTCAGTTAAAAACTATGCCGGATGTGCCAGATAAGGAAGGCGCATAACCACCTTATCCCGGTACCTTGCTCAGCCCGGTCGCCTGCCCAGATGCGCTAGCCCTTTTCTTTCTTTTGCGGCAGCGATACGCACGCTAACCCTGTAACAATCAGCACCACCCCGACAAAGCTGCTCCAGCGGAATGGCTCGCCAAATACGGGCAGCGAGACGGCGGCCAGCCACACCAGCACATAACTCAAACTCAGCAGCGGATAAAGCCGGTTAAGCGGCAGATAACGTAGCGCCAGCATCCAGCACAGCATGGATAACGCATAGGCGCAGAGTCCGGCCCCCAACAGCAGCAAAGGCTGAAGATGCTGAAGCAATTCCGCGACGGGCGGCAATTCCCGCATCGCCAGGCGCAGCATCAGCTGCGCCAGCGACACCAGCAGCACGCTGCACAGCGCGAGAATAGATCCTTTCACAGATGCGCCCCCATCAGCGCTACACCCGCCATAATCGCCAGGATGCCAGTCCACTGGCGTAGCGTGTAGGTTTCCTGCCAGATCAGCCGCGCAGCAACAGCGACCAGCACGAAGTTCAGACTGAGCATCGGGTAGGCCACGCTGACGGGAACCGTGCGCAATACCGCAAGCCACAGCAGCATTGCGACGCCGAGCAGCAGCAGGCTGAGCGCAATCCACATCATCAGCCGCTTCCTGCCGTGCCTGGCGCCCAGAAATGCCGCCTGCTTCTGGCACAGCTGGGCGGCGCAGCTTAGCAGGCTAACCAGCAGGATCAGTATCAGACTCATGGCGTCGCATTATAACCATACCAGACCAGACGCCCCTGGCGATAAGCCTCATCCGGCGGCGGCAGGCGCGGGTCAGGCGCGTTTTCACCTGAGTTAAGCAGTAACACCAGGGAAACTTTGCCCTGACGGCGATGTTCACTCAGCCAGTCGATAATATGTAAGGCATCAACATAGCGCGTGGCGGCGTCGGGATAACTCAGCCCATACTGCACCTCGCCTTTGGCGTCGTAGAACGTGATGTCGCTACGCTTTGTTTCCCATGCCACCGCAGCGGCAACACCGGGATTATCCGCCAGCAAATAGCGACTCTCAGTGAGTTTGTCGTGCACCACACTGACAAAAGGTTGCGGCTGCTTTGAATCGCGCACTTTTTGTGGGATGGCAAAGCCAACCAGCAGCGCTAACAACAGCGGACAGAGCGCCGCCAGCTGCCAGCGGTTGTTGCCCGGCTTCAGGCTGATCCAGCCCATCATGCCCCATCCGGTAAACGCCAGCGCGCCGCATAGCACGCGAAGCGTTTCATTACCGGCATACACCGGACGGTGCGCCAGCCCCCAGGGCGCGATAACCGCTAACAGGATCAGGGCGGCGGCTGAGCCAGACAGGAGATTAATCCAGCCGTTGATTTTGAACGCTTTACGCACCTGATCCGTTCCGCTACAGGCATAGTGAGCCATCAGCAGGGCTAACGGCGCAAAGCAGGGCAGGATATAGGTTAATAACTTGCCTCTGGCGATGCTGAAAAACAGCAGCGGCAGAAGTACCCAGCTGAGTAAATACACCGCGCCGGCGTGCTGGCTACGCTGACGCCACGCGCTCAGTAGCGAACCGGGCAGAAGCGCCAGCCAGGGTAAGCTGCCCGCAATCAGTACCGGAAGGTAGTACCAGAAAGGGGCTTTGTGCTGCGCATCGGCCTCAGCAAAACGCTGAATATGCTGAACCCAGAAGAAGTAGTGCCAGAAATCCCCCTCCTGCTGATTGATCGCCAGCGCCCAGGGGGCGCTGACCAGCACGGCGACAGCGAGGGTAACAGGTCCCCAGCGCAGCAGTTCGCCCAGGCGGCGATGCCATATCGCCCAGGGCGTAATCGCCAGTACCGGCACCGCCAGCGCAAGAAAGCCTTTGGTCATAAAGCCCATACCGCAGGCGACGCCAAGCAGCAGATAGCCGCACAAGCGCCTCGGCGTGCCAGCGGCCTCCACGGCCAGCCAGTAGCTGCACATTGCCGCCACCATCCACAGCAGCAGCATCGGGTCGAGCACCGCATAGGTGCCAATGCCATAGACCAGCAGCGTCGTCAGAAAAATGATGCTGGCCGTCAGCGCCGTTTTACTGCTGAAGAACATCTGTCTGCCGAGCCAGTAAATCAGCACGGCGCTCAGCATAGTGCACAACATAGCTCCGGCGCGTACGCCAAAGTTGCTGTGACCAAACAGCAGCTGACCAATATTATTCACCCAATAGCCAGCAACCGGCTTCTCGAAATAGCGTAAACCGAAGAAGTGCGGGACGACCCAGTTGCCGCTGGCCAGCATTTCACGGCTGATCTCGGCATAGCGGGTTTCATCGGGTTGCCATAATGGGCGAAACGCTATCGGTATCAGATAGTAGAGCGCGAAAAGCGCAACCAGCAGTGCGATTTTAGTTCCTGTACGCATCCGTAAGTCCTGTGAAAAAGTGCGGTAACCTTTATTTCTGACAGCCCAGCCAGCCTTCGCGTCCGGGAATATGGCCCCGCGCCACGCTGCCTGTGGGCAGCGCGGTCAGATCGTCGGGTAGTAGCTCACTTAAAGGGCAGAAGCGAATGTTCATCTGCGCCGCGCGCTTCAGCAAATCGGCAAACGCGGGCAAGCCCACAATGCCTTCCACCTCAGCGTGGATGGTATAAACCGGCGAGCCGGCGGCAGCCAGCATCTGCTCCAGGATAAAGTCATTGAACTCTTCAGCGCTTACCGTCTGACCCACCACTTCATCCCAGGTCGGCAGCGTGACGGGAATTTGCACCGTGCCCAGGCTACCGTCACTCAGCTTCGGCAGAAACGGCCCGGTGCCGCGGCAGTCGCTGTTGTAGCGAAAAGCAAACCGCTGTTTGGCATCTAACACGCGGCCATCGGCCCGCCAGCCTGCTACGGCGGAACAGACCACCTTTTCGCCGGTAATGGCTTCCAGCCGCTGTTTACCGCGCGCGATCTGTGCAAGCAGCGTCTCTTCTGGCCATACGCCCGCCCAGGTTTGCCAGGCAAAATGATCCCAGGCGTGCAGGCCAACTTCATGGTGATCGGCCGTGGCGCTGATCACCTCTTCCAGGCCTCGCCCGATGTCGCGCCCCGGCCATGCGGTGCCCGCCAGCAGAATATCCCAGCCATAGAGCGATGCCGCGCGCGAGCGCAGCATTTTCCACAGAAAGCGCGGCTTCAGCAGACGCCATAAATGGCGTCCCATATTGTCCGGTCCGACGCTGAAGAAGAAGCTGGCCTGTAACTGATGCAGACTGAACAGCTCCAGCAATGCCGGCACGCCAAGTTTGGTTCCACGCCAGGTATCGACATCCACGCGTAAACCAATTTTCTTCATGACGTTTCCTGTTGCTCTACGGTACGCAAGAAGAAATCCAGCGTATTATCAATGGTGACATCCATATCGACACCGGGCGTCCAGCCCAGCAGGCGACGCGCGTTTTTGATCGACGGCTTACGGTGCTCTACGTCCTGATACCCTTTGCCGTAATAGCTACTGCTCTCTACCTCGCGGAAACCGGCAAAAGGCGGGAACCTGTCGCGTAGCGGATGGCGCTCAAAACTCGCCAGCAGCCGCTCCGCCAGCTCTTTGATACTGGCTTCGTTCTCCGGGTTGCCGATATTGATGATCTGTCCGTCGCAGTTCTGGTTTTTGTTCTCGATAATGCGAAACAGCGCTTCGATGCCATCACGGATATCCGTAAAGCAGCGTTTTTGCGCCCCGCCGTCGATCAGCTTGACAGGAGACCCTTCCACCAGGTTGAGGATCAGCTGGGTAATAGCGCGCGAGCTACCAATGCGCGCGGCGTTAAGGTTATCCAGACGTGGCCCCATCCAGTTAAACGGACGGAACAGCGTGAAGCGCAGCTGCTCTTTCTCGCCGTAGGCCCAGATCACGCGGTCCAGCAGCTGTTTGGAGACCGAGTAGATCCAGCGCTGCTTGTTGATCGGTCCCACCACCAGATTAGAGTGGTCTTCATCGAACTGCTTATCGGCGCACATGCCGTACACTTCTGAGGTTGACGGAAAAATAATGCGCTTTTTGTACTTCACGCAGTCGCGGATGATCTTCAGGTTCTCTTCGAAGTCGAGCTCAAACACGCGCAGCGGATTGCGGGTATATTCGATAGGCGTGGCGATCGCCACCAGCGGCAATACCACATCGCATTTCTTGATGTGATACTCGATCCACTCCGAGTGGATGCTGATGTCGCCCTCTACAAAGTGGAATCGCGGCTGGTCGAGGAAACGGCTAATGGCATCAGAGCCGATGTCCAGGCCATAAACCTCGAAGTTATCGTCCTGAAGCAGACGCTCGGTAAGATGGTTGCCAATAAAGCCGTTCACGCCGAGGATTAACACGCGGGTGCGTCGCTTCACCGCCGCAACGGGCTGAGAATAGAGCAGCGCGCCCGGCACCATGCCCAGGCTCTGCGCCAGCTGACTGCCGTTCATGTAGACGCCGTTATCGCTCTGGCCGGTGATCACTTCCAGCGCGCCTTTGCCGCAGGCGATCAGGAAAGGCTCGACCGAGAGTACCGTGCCCGGTACGGCGGCGGGCGCATCGGCGTGCACACGTCCTTTCCACACGGTAAATTTCACCGTACCGGCAAAGGCGAATGCGCCCGGCCACGGATGAGTCACCGCACGCACCAGATTATTGATCTGCTGCGCAGGATGCTCCCACTGAATACGCCCGTCTTCAGCCGTTCGACGACCGACAACCGTCGCCTTAGCATGATCCTGAGGCGTCGCCGCGACCCGGCCCTCTTTCATGGGGGGCAAGGTATCCTGAAGTAACTGCGTCGCACAGGCGACCAGCTTGCGGTGCAGCGTCAGCGCGTCATCCTGGTTTTCAATCGCTACCCGCTGCTGCGCCACAATATCGCCGGCATCGGCGCGTTTTACCATACGGTGCAGCGTCACGCCGGTTTCGGTTTCCCCTTTCACCAGCACCCAGTTAAGCGGCGCGCGCCCCCGGTATTTTGGCAGAAGCGAACCGTGCAGGTTAAAGGCACCCAGCCGGGCGCTGTGGAGGATGCTGTCGTTCAGCAGCGCCCGATAATAGAACGAGAAAATATAATCAGGCGCCATCGCTTTAATGCGCTCCACCCACAGCGGGTGATTGACCTCTTCAGGCGCGTAGACGGGAATGCCCTGCTCTGCCGCCAGACGCGCAACGGAGTCAAAGAAGTGGCTCTCTGGCGCGGTGTCGGCGTGAGTAAAAATCGCGCTGATTTCAAAACCGGCGTTCAGCAGCGCGTTAATGCCGGCGCAGCCCATTTCGGCATAGGCGAAGACGATCGTTTTCATTGTTTAATTTCCTGTACTAAGGAGTCATCTTTCTGCGGGTGGATCACGCGCTGAATGAAGTAGCGGGGTCGGGCGCGGACGTCGTTATAGATACGGCCGATGTATTCGCCGAGCAGTCCCATGCCGATAAACTGCGCCCCGACGAAGATAAACAGCACAGCGAACAGCATGAAAACGCCGTCGCCCGCCCAGCTGGCGCCCAGGAACAGACGCAGCATCATCAGCACCAGCGAGAAGGCAAAGCCGGCCAGCGCAATCAGGCTGCCGACAATGCTCAGCAGACGTAAGGGCGTGGTGGTCAGGCAGGTCACCAGGTCATACATCAGGTTAATCAGCTTCATAAAGCTGTACTTCGAATCGCCGAACTCACGTTCGGCGTGCGCGACAGGCAACTCAATGGTGCGCCGCGCAAAAGTGTTAGCGAGGATGGGGATAAAGGTGCTGCGCTCGTGGCAGTGGAGCATGGCGTCCACAATATGGCGGCGATAGGCGCGCAGCATACAGCCATAGTCGCCCATGACCTTGCCGGTCACGCGCTGGATAAGCTGGTTGATGGCGCGCGAGGCGCGACGGCGGAACCAGCTGTCCTGCCGATTCTGGCGCACGGTGCCGACCACGTCGTAGCCCTGCTGTGCAGCCTTTACCAGCGCCGGGATCTCTTCTGGCGGATTTTGCAGGTCCGCATCCAGGGTGATAATCAGATCGCCGGTGACGTGGCTAAAACCCGCCATGATCGCCGAATGCTGGCCGTAGTTGCGATTAAGCAGTACGCCCACCACATGGCTGCCGGGCATATCAGCGGCGTCGGCGATCATCTGGCCGGAGCGATCCGAGCTGCCGTCATCGACCAGCAGAATTTCATACTTCAGGCCCAGCAGAGCGCAGGCCGCGTCGGTGCGCCGCACCAGCTCAGGCAAACTCTCCTCCTCGTTAAATACCGGGATAACCACGGAGACTTTCCGAATAGCCTTTTCTGTCTGCATCTTACTCTCCAGCGATATGACGCAACGCGCGAATCACGCGGGTCACGTCTTCATCGCGCATATCGGGAAATAGCGGTATTGAGCAAATGCGATCGCTGTTCCATTCCGTATTCGGCAGGGAAAGCTGCGGATAACGCTCGCGGTAATATTTGTGGGTGTGGGCGGCGCGGAAATGTAAGCCGGTGCCAATATCCTGCGCTTTCAGGGCTTCCATCAGCGCGTCGCGGCTGATGCCGCAGGCCGCCTCATCGACGCGGATAATAAACAGGTGCCATGCATGCTGGTGCGGCCATGCAGGCTGAGCCAGCGGCAGGTAGGGCGTATCGGCCAGCTCGCTCAGATAGCGTTGCGCAATCTCAGCCCGGCGCGCGTTAAAGGCAGGCAGCTTCTCAAGCTGCACCCGCGCAATCGCGGCGCTAATATCCGGCAGGTTGTACTTGAAACCCGGCGCGATCACTTCGGCCTGCGGCTTGCGGCCGTGGGTATGACGATCATAGGCGTCGACGCCCAGACCGTGGAATTTCAGGCTGCGCATGCGATCGGCAAGGTCTGCGTCGTCGGTGACGATCACTCCCCCTTCGGCGCAGGTCATGTTTTTGATGGCGTGGAAGGAGAAAATGGCGGTGCCGCGCTGGCCGACATGCTGCCCCTGGTAGTAACAACCCGCTGCGTGTGCCGCATCCTCAATCACGGGAATCGCGTGGCGCTCGCCGATCGCGCGAATCGCCGTGATGTCCGCAGGCGCACCGGCATAATGCACGGGAATGATGGCGCGGGTACGTGGCGTGATCGCCGCGTCGATCTGTTCTGGCGTAACCATCAGCGTATCGCGATCGACATCAATCATCACCGGCGTCGCACCCAGTAAGGTGATGATATTAATGGTGGAAACCCAGGTCAGAGACGGCGTGATAACCTCATCGCCGGGCTGGATATTCAGCGCCAGCAGAGTAACGTGCATACCCGCAGTGGCAGAACTGACGGCAATCGCATGCCGGTTACCGGTTAATTCACAAAAGGCCTGTTCAAGGGCTGCATTTTGCGGACCCGTGGTTATCCAGCCTGATTCGAACACTGCTTTAACTGCCGCCAGCTCTGCCTCGCCCAGCGAAGGACGGGAGAAGGGAATAAAGACCATAGTTAAATCCCGTTAATGGTTGTCTCATGGAAAATAGAGCTACTGCGATAAATAAACTGGCGCTTTAAAATCAGGGTTTCACATATAAAAGATTGAATCAAAAAGCATGTTAATAAACACTTTCATACCAGATGAAAAAAAACATCTTGCCGTGACTGGCCTGACTTAACGATGGAAGTTAACCCTCGAAGATTAACGAAACATTAAAGAGGAAAGCGGATACTTCAATGCAAATGTAATAAAGTATATTTGCTTTACCAGGCCATGTTGCATTCCCATCTACGGCTATCGCGCCACAAAACAGGGCAACATTATGAATTTACATAAAACTAATGCAGCCTTAATAAAAGATCCCTGCCCCGCTTATCCTGACATTCTGAAAGACGCATTCTCGCCCTGTTGATTGAGCCTGCATTGACAATAGCGCAGCGCCATTCCTCACCAAAGCAACCCTATGAATAAAATAACATTTATCAAAAAAGAGGGCGAAACCGTGGTAGAAGATGCGCAGACACACCTTGTGAATAATGAGCCATTATTTTGAAAAAAAGCGACGCCAGCGTCTTAAATTAGCGCGGCGTTAATCCCCTCACGCAGAGCGCCAATATTCACATGACAGAAACTAAACCAGAAACCAGCTTCAGGAAAAATGATATTCTGGCAGCCTCCTTACTGACCTTAAGAATCATCTAAAAGTAGATCCCCCCTCTGACAGCCTGTCAAGTCAAAACGAAAATTTTGTTCAATGTCAGCATCAAAAGCGAGACAATATTAAGGTTAAGAGAGAGGGTGAAATAGCACCAGGCATCTGTTGAGAAAATAGCAGTGGGGACACCCAGCCATCCTGATAAAAAAATAAAGGGACCTCTTTCTGGTCCCTTGATAAATATTCAATACGCTTCAGATTTTCAGTTGCACCCGTGAATTATAAAAGCGGCGGTAGGATAAATAGACGGCGATAATAGTCGAAAGGCTGGCGGTGCCGATAAGCATAAATGTCACCATAATCTGGTACTTAATTGCCTTGAGGGGATCGATACCGGCAAAGATCAATCCAGACATCATTCCAGGCAAACTTACCAGACCCACTGTTTTCGCGGCATCCACCGTGGGAATCATCGCCGAGCGGATGCTGTCGCGAATGATACGGCCTGAAGCCAGCTTTTCCGACGCGCCGAGGCTTAGCGCCTCCAGAATCCTCTGTCGGTTGTCGTTGAAGCGCTGATTCAGGTTACTGTAACACAGCCCCACCGCTACCATGGCGTTACCGGCGATCATGCCGGAAACAGGAATAACCTGCATGGGAAGAAATTCAATCGCCCCGCTGAGTATCAAAATGATAAGGGTCACCGCAGTACCACTGGCGATAGCGACAAAGGATATCAAAAAAGCATTATCAATATTGCCGCTGCGTTTACGTGCGTTAAGGGCCGCATTGACGCAGATAAACAGCACCATCAACACCGTCAACCAGCGGTTGTTGACTTCAAATATTGACTTTAAAACATACCCGACAATAATCAGCTGGATAATCGCGCGGCTTACGCTCCAGAGAATATCTTTCCCCATACCGAGCTTTTCTTTCTGGCTGATAAACAGCGCAATGGCCACCAGGCTCAGCGACATCAGTAGCGAGCTGTCAGTAATATTATGCTGATTCACTTCCCTTCCTCTTTTTCGGCGCCTCAAGACAGAGGACATTTGCCGCCTGCTGAATGTCATTGACATCATGGCTGACAGAGACGACGGCCACTTTCTCCTGCGCGACAAATCTGTTGATCAGAGAGAGCACAGCCAGCTTGTTCTCTTTATCCAGCGCGCTGGTGACCTCATCGAGCAGCAGGACCTTAGGGACAAATTGCAGATTACGCAGCAGTCCAATCCGCTGCTTTTCCCCGCCAGAAAGTTGTTCAATGGACTTATCCAGCATGTCCGGGGTCAGGTTGACGCTTGTCAGATCGGCGGCCAGCTTATCGCGCGGCGGTTTCTGCTGGCGCAGTTGCCAGGGCAGCGCCAGGTTGTCATATACCGTGTCGCCAAAGAGCTGAGGAGTCTGAAAGCAGTAAGAGACCTGTCGACGATAGTCTTCTGGTTTTAGCGTATTGATGTCGCGGTTTTCAAAGCGAATCTGTCCGGCCGTTGGCGTTAGCAGCGAAGCAAGAATTTTTAGCAGGGTGCTTTTACCACTGCCGGATGGACCCGTCAGTAAAATGTAATCCCCTGGATACACATGCAGAGACACCGGTTGCAGTAACAGGCTGTCCTGATATGAAAACGCCACGTCTTGCGCCTCAAGCAGGGGGATCGTTCTTTCCATTAAGTTTTCCTTCAGCTGTATTCCTGTCTGGAGCGCCTGTTTTTACAGGCTCCGGGGGCGGCAGAGTCTGACCGATTGAGTAAGAGTGATCGTGGCTATCGCTGCTGTGACAATAACGCCCGATGCCATTTCTCCAGCGCCCTCAGCGATATTGCATAAGCGGATGAAAACCACGGAGGATATCATCCCCAGCCTGAGTATGGAAAATCGCGAGCCGGTGGCCGGCGTTGCCAGCTGACCGCGCTGTGACCGGCTGGCGCTTGATATTATCAAATCGTTCAGCATGCAGATCCTGTGGTTTCGCATTTGTTTATGGCAGCGTTCGCCGCTGCGCCTGAATCTCTTCTGTCAGCGAGGCGCAGCGTCCCGGCTTGTTCCAGAGGGAGTTTATGCTAAATACCGATGATGCTGGTGACGGGCAGCAGCCAGGGCGTGACGCCGGAGGTGGGGAGCTGGACTATGATCGGGGGATTTTCCTGAAAACTAACCTTACCTCAGGAACGACGTTACCCTCTTTACACTGAGAATGTTGGCGGTTATTCGACTTTCGCGCTGTAAATGCCATAAAGAAAAATCGGGGTGAACAATGCTGTTACGTTGCTCGTCGCCACATTAGTAACCTGTTGATTATCAGACAAAAATCCGAAGATGCCGCAAGATTATCTCTTATCGCCACAACACAACAAACTCTCCCCTCTTTCTTTCACCTAAAACTTTTATGCCGCATTTTTTCATTTGCATCCATGCAATGTTATCCCGAAAAAAATATCTTTCAGCCTGTATTTACTGAGCACGTCACCCCTGAGAACACTAACAGCCTGCTTTGCGTAAGCGTCATCGAGATGTATTTTGTTCGTTGCCCCTTTTTCCCATAGTCCACAAGCCGCGTAGGCTTTGCTTGCGGGTGTAGAGTGAGGGGATGTCAGTATGTTTTCAAAGATCGTTATCGCATCGCTATCTTTTTTTATCTCTTCATATATCAACTGCTCGGGTAATTTTTTTGCCACAAATCCATTCAGACCAACAGAAAACACAGAGACCGACGCTAAATTATCAGCAGTGTATTTTTGTGATTGAAACGCAGATGAAAATATGAATAAAGAAGTAGCAATAAAACATGACATCCATTTCATCCTCATCCTCCTTTTTTTGCTGACGATGTCATTATCTTTATTTTATTTCTTTGACAAACATCATAAGAACTCATTGAACAGGCCGTCAGCCCTCTGATATAAATGTTATATGCCATTGTTTTTAATGAAAAAAACACACCAGAAACAGTGTTTTTTGTCAGCATTTCTATTCGCTGAAAGTATATACTGAAAATACGCGGCTATTTTAAACCCTGGAGACCAGAGTGCTTTTTCCGCCTCCCCCCAGAAGCGACGCTTTTCGTTAAGCCGCGTATTGCCTGACGCCGCCGGAATAAACACAATGCCAGGCGCCTGCGCCGCGTGTCTGTTGGCAGAAGCTGAGAGCCTGCCCGGATAAGGCGTCAACGACAAACCTGACGCTGACGCCTGGAGAAGCGGCCTGTGATAATCAGTCAGGAACCCAGGCGCCTTTCAGCGGCACCGCCGGGAAACCAGCGGTCAGAATACGCAACTCAGCATCGCGCGGCGTATTATCTCCCTGCCCCTGAATACTGACGATGTCCTGTGGGCAGGCTGAAAAGACGACAAAGCAATCCATCTCAGCGCGTAGCACGATGTAATCGCCAGGCCGGGTCACCACCGGCAGGGTTTTCAGCGTGATGCCGTCGGGCTGTACCTGAATGTTCATGAAAATATTAAACGACGCCAGATTACCGTGCGGCAGCTCAACCCCCAGCTCACGCATCCCTTCGAACAGGTTATCGTGGCAGTTGCGATGAAATGTCTTGCAGCCCAGCAGCTCATAGCGACGCGCATCGCACGCCGCCATAAAAGTGTCGTGCACGCCCGGCGACGTATCCGCGACCAGAGTCAGAATCGGATGGCGCTGGCTGGTAATAAAGCTGTCCCCAACCTTCGGATTCAGGCGCTGATTCCACACCCGTGTGGCCTCCATGCTCATATACTCGCTGATGTCTTGCGCGTTATAGGCCCAGCAATCCACAACCTGCGTGCCGTACAGGTTAATCACCTGAACCGCTTCGCCTCTGTTTAAACGCACCGCTTTGCCGTAGCGCGCAGGCAGGGTTATTACTTCACGATGCTGAAAATCAGCTGACATACTATTCTCCTGATTAATGCTGCACGCCGCGACGATAGCGCGTCATGCGGGATTCAAGGCTGCGTGCCAGCCAGTCGATAAAACTGTTGAGCAGCCAGTAACAGAGCGCCACAGCGAGGTAGATTTCGAGCGGTGCGTATGTTTCTGAAATCGCCTGTTTCGCGGCGTACATAAACTCCTGAACGGAAACAATCGACAGCAGCGCAGAGTCTTTGATCAGGCCGATCATCAGCCCAACCAGCGGCGACAGCATCTGCGGCAGCGTTTGCGGCAGCACCACATCGCGCAGCTGCTCACTGCGGCTCAGTCCCAGCACCCGGCACGCCTCCCACTGCCCTTTCGGCAGGGCGTCAATGGCGGCGCGAATGACCTGGGCGATGTAGGGCGCGTAGTAGAGCGTCAGCGCCAGTACGCCCACCACGGGCGACGACAGCGTGACGTTATATTCCGGCAGCACAAAATAGAGCAGATAGATCACCACCAGCAGCGGCAAAGCCAGCGTCAGGGCGCTGTAGAGATTGAGCAAGCGCAGCCAGAATGGCGTCGCGCGCATCAGCAGCAGCGCCATCAGCGCGCCCCACGCCAGCGAGCAGAGAGCCGCAACGAGACAGAGTTGCAGCGTCGCCAGCAGGCCATCGCCCAGTGAGGGTAAGGAAGTGAGAATTGCCCGCCAGTCCATTACGCTCCCCTCCTTTTCGCTTCAAGCCGCCGTGCGGCGGCAATCAGGGGCAGCGCGATAAGCAAATAGCCCGCCGCCACCAGCAGCAGCACCTGTGTCGCTTCATAGGTGCGCGCAATGACAATCTGTCCGGCATAGGTCAGTTCGGTCAGCGCGACGACCGACGCCAGCGGCGTGGTCTTCAGCAGAATGGTGAACTCGTTGACCAGCACGGGCAGACTGGCGCGCATCACCTGGGGATTGATCACATACCACCACGTCATCAGGCGGCTCAGACCCAGGGTGCGCGCGGCTTCGAGCTGCCCCCGCGTCACCAGCGAGCGGTTAACGCGCAAAATCTCCGCCACATAGGCGCCGCTGTTAAGCCCGATCGCGAGCACAGCGGCCAGCATCGGCTGACCGCCTAACCCCAGGCGCGGCAGGGTGAAAAACACCACAAACAGCTGCACGATAGCAGGCGTGCCGCGCATCAGGCTGACGTAGAGTCTACCGGCCGCGCGCCAGACCCAGGCCCGGCGCAGTTGCAGAAAACAGCCCAGCTGCCCCATGACCACGCTGACCAGCGACGCCAGTACGGTCAGTACCAGGGTCATCAGCAGGCCGTGTCCGAGTTCCGGCAGCGCGGCCACTACCTGTTGATCCAGCCCCATGCGTCACTCCGCGTTAAAGTCGTGCAGATTCTCCGCCACAGACAGGCGCAGCGGCGCAGGCCGATCGTTGCCTTCAATCCCGGTGTTGCAGGCAGAGACAATGAACTGCGTGTCCATCACCACGCGGCAGGTGATGCTGTCGCCCGCTCTGGTCAGGTTCGGCTCAGGCAGGATGTCGCCCGCTCGGGTCAGTCTGACGTGCATAAATAAATTAATCGGATCCGGGAGCTTTGGCACCGCCATTCCCAGTCGCGCCAGCTCGCCGCTCACCGCCTCCAGACAGCCTTCTCCCTGGTACCCTTTTTCCGCCAGAAAAGCCGTGGTTGAGGCAGGCAGCAGCAGGTCATGGCGCTTCACGCTGTCTTTGCCCAGCACCATCACGGGACGACGGCGGTTGTTCACCAGCCGCATGCCGGACCCCAGCAGATAGCTGTTGCTGAACACGCGCGTGTGATGCACTGACAGCCATACCCGCGGGTCAGCCAGGCTAAAGCCAAACAGCGACGCGACCGCCCCCTCGCCCAGCGCGGTAATACGCAGCAGCTGGCCGCGCAGCACCCTGACAGAGCCTGCGCAGCCAGGCTCAACCGTGACGGCGTCAGCCAGCGTACGCGGCGCATTTTCTTCATAGCCTTCACGCATTAACAGCATGATGGATCTCCTCAGCGTGAAAAACGTCGCTTACCACGATCGCGACAGGCGTAACCTGTAAACCGTTACCGGGAATAATGTCCTGCGGGCAGGACGAGACCGAACAAATCAGATCGCACAGCGCCTCAAACGTGATGCTGTCACCTGCCTGGCTGTGAGGATCGGTCACTTCCATACGGCCATCGGCCGTTACCGGGCCGTTCTGGAACAGATTGAAAGGTTCGGGCAGCGAGTAGTAGGTGACGCCAAATTCCTTCATCCCCTCCAGCAGGTTGTCTACGCAGTTACGGTGCCCCTCCACGCCAAAATCGACGCTGAAACGCGTGCGGTCGCAGGCGGGCACGTTGGCGTCGTGAATACCAATACTGTCGGCCAGGATACGCAGCATGGGACGGTTTTGACTCGACCAGAGCGCATCGCCTGGCTTGAAGAACAACGAACGCAGATGCTGGCGGGTATGCACCGGCGACAGTTTTTCGTTCAGATCATCGGCGTTAACCGCGACGAAATCGGCCGCCTGCTGCCCTTCACTGTCAATCACGGTAATAAACTGGCCCTTTCGCACGCGGAAGGTTTTGCCATGGCCCGCAGGCACCGTCAGGTTGCACTGGCACATAATTACTCCTGAGGAATGAAGTTGCTGGCGGGAACGGTAAAGGTGGTGCCGAGATACTGCTGTTGCAGTTTTTTCAGCTCGCCGGTTTTTTGCATCGCCAGAATATGATCGCTGATGGCTTTGTTCAGGCTGCCGTCTGCTTTGCGCGTTGCCCATCCCATCCACTGAGACGGACCGACTTCGCCCACCTGCGTCACTTTGTCCGCATATTTTTTCGCCACCGGAGCCAGCACGGCGATGTCGTCAAAAACGAAGTCAGCGCGTCTGTTCATCAGCGTGCTGACGGTCTGATCCAGAGAATCCACGCTGATGATCTCGATGGGTTTTTTGCCCTCTTTGTTCAGCTGCTCATTAAAGCCTTTCAGCAGCTGCTCCGGCACGCTGGCGGTTTTCACCGTGCCGCGCAGGCCAGACAGGCTGTCCGGACTCAGCGTTTTACCGCTGAAGTTTTCAGCGGTCTCTTTACGCACCAGCACCCCGTTGACGGTTTTGCTGTAAGGTACCGTGAACAGCACTTTTTTAGCGCGCTCAGCGGTGATGTTGAGAGAGGAGCCTTCGGCGTCGAACGAGCCGGAGATCAGGCCCGGCAAAATACCGCTGAAGGCGGTTTTCTGAAACGCCAGTTTCACGCCGAGGTCTCTGGCGAAGGACTGCATAATGGCAACGCTGTAGCCGGTGATCTCCCCCTTGTCGTCGGTGTATTCATAAGGAGGAAAGGTTGGATCGATGCCAACGGTCATTTTGCCGCTGCTCCTGATGTCGGCCAGGGTGTCGGCCTGCGCCTGCGCCATGGTGGCAAAGGAGAGAAGTGCGGCGATCAGCAGTGCTGTTTTTTTCATTGTGGTGTTTCCCTGGTGTTGGTGAAATGACTTTTTCTACTGAGCATATTTTGTGCCAGTTTTTTCATTCACTCGTTAGCGCGCGCGGGGAATCAGGGACTTTTATGTGTAGAATCATAAAGAAACAAACGTTTCTTTTATTTATTTTTTTATTTCTTAGATTTCATTCGCGGCGCAGCGCTTCGGGAAGGCGACAGGTGAACTGCGCTGTTTCAGGGCGTTTTCCGGCGCGGCGCGCGCCAGAATGGGGCACTATTCAAGTTCGTTGAGAGTCTGGTGCAGGGCTTCAACCTGTGCAAGGTAATCACTGCTGGTTTTGCCCATTTGTCGGGCCACCAGCGAACAGAGCAGATTGCACACGCCAGAGAGCGCGGCGGTGCTGTCGAAGAGTAAACTGCTGTCGGTATGGCAGCGTACCACCCAGCGTGCGTGACGCGCCGGTTTGCCAGAGAGCACATCCGCTATATAGAGCATGGGCACTTCACGCTCCGCCAGCGCGCTCATCGCCGCCTCCAGCGCAGGCATGCGGCGGCGCAGGCCAACGCAAATCACCACATCCTGTCGACTGGACGCGGCCAGATGCTCCGCCAGAGAATCTCCGGGGCGCGGCAACAGGCGGACATCAGGATGAATATGCACCAGGTCGCGATAAATGAGCTGAGCAATCGTCTGGCTGTGGCGCCAGCCCATGACGATAACTCGTCGAGCCTGGGCTATCGCGTTCACCGCCTGCTGTAACTGCTCGCTGTCCAGCGAGCGGTAGCTGTTGACCAGGTTAGCGATCTCTTTCTCCAGATGCTGCTGCATAATGCTGGCGAGCGGCGACGCTGTCGGCGCGGCTTGCAGATAAAGCGGCGAACCGCTGCTTTGCATGTCACGGGCCTGACGTCGCGCGGCTTCATAGCTTTCATAGCCCAGGTGGCGAAAGAAACGCGTCGTGGTGGCTTTAGAGACACCGGCGCTGCGCGCCAGCTCAGTCGCGGTGTTCATCGCCAGTTGACCTGGCGCAGCCAGCAGCACGTCAGCCAGTCGCTGTTCATGGCTGGAGAGCCGATCCCAGTGCTGTCGAATCCGACTCTCTAACGTTGCCGCCTTTGCGCTCATGGTGATTCCCTGAAAATAAAAAAAAACCATCCTGCACAGAGCGTGCCGGGTTGTCACCAGAAATTTTAACGGGAGGCTTTAGCGCTTTTTCAACAGGCTATGCGGGAATTAACGCGCAAGCGACGAGCATAGCCGGTAAAGGTTTCTTCTTTGCCGTCAGTAGAGGGAAATGATTTCACGGATACCGTTAATCATAAACTGCACCCCCATACACACCAACAGAAAGCCCATCAGGCGAGAAATCGCATCGATCCCGCTTTTCCCTATCATACGGATGATGGCCCCGGCGCTGCGAAGGCAGAGCCAGGTGATGAAACTGACCACGAGGAAGATCAAAGGCGGAGCAATCATCACCACCCATGCGGGAAAATCAATGCCCTGCTTCAGGGTCGCCGCCGAGCTAATCACCATTGCGATGGTGCCAGGTCCAGCCGTCGATGGCATTGCCAGCGGGACAAAAGCGATACTGGTGTCAGGTCTGCGAGCCAGCTCTTCGGATTTACTTTGCACTTCAGGCGGGTTTTGGTCTGCGGAGGAGGGAAAAAGCATTCTGAAACCAATGAACACAACAATCAGCCCACCGGCGATACGTAGACCCGGTATTGAGATACCAAAGGTATTCATCACCAGCTGACCGGCATACCAGGCCACCATCAAGATGATAAACACGCAGATCGATGTCGTTCTGGCCACCTGATTGCGCTCAGGCTGGTTCATTCCACTTCCCAGCCCTAAAAACAGCACTACCGTCGTCAGAGGGTTTGCCAGCGGAAGCAGCACTACCAGCCCTAACCCGATCGCTTTAATTAATTCCAGCATGATCCTGCCCCGCCATAAGTCATGATTCTGTGCCTGTCGCTTCCCTGGCAATAAGTCAAACAGCCTGTCATTCATTAAGCGCAGAATGTAAACGCCACTGATTTTTCACCGCCAGCCCGTTTTTGGGCGCTGCGTTATCCTGTCTGGTTTGACGCTGCCTCAGCGTCAAACCAGCGTCATTTTCTCCTGACGTGGTTACAAAAACATCTCGCTACACAATTAACCGCGCTATCGGCTTTCCTGCTTCGCCCTTACCGGCACAGGATCGTCTGCCCGTTTAGCGTCAATGATCAGCGCATTACTTTTGCCGTTGAGGGTGTTCAGCAGCGGCTGAAGCTCCTGAAGCACCCGATCGAGGCGCTGCATATCGCCGACCATTTTGTTATAGGCGGGCGAGCCTGGCTGTAAGCCCTTCATGCTGCGGTTTAGCTCCAGCAGGGTTCTTTGCGTCTCTTCGGGCAGCACTTTCATTGCCGGACTGGCGACAATCTGATTAACCTGCTTAAGCCCTTTTTGCAGGTCGCGCAAGGTACGTTGCCCCTCTCTCAGCGTGCCCGTTGCTTCGGTAAGCAAAGGAGTAAGCGGCAGCGTATTGATTTTATCCAGCGTGGCCACCAGCTTTTGTTGAATCTGGTTAAGACCGCTACGGGTTGTCGGGATAACCTTATAGCCCGCGACCTTGTCAGGGCCATTGTAAGGACCCATGTTGTCGTAAAAATCCACATCGACATAGAGCGAACCAGAGAGCAGATTGCCCGTTTTCAGCGTGGCCCTTAATCCGTGCTTTTTGCCCCGCTCAAGCCGCTGGTCCAGGTTAAAATCTTTGCCCATGCCGCTGATAAACCGCTCAGGCTCAATGCGAATAAGCACCGGCACATGATAGTGAGTATGAAAATCCTGCGTCACGCCGGGCAGGAAAAAAGGCACCTGCGCTACTGTGCCCAGCCGTATGCCGCGAAATTCAACCGGCGCGCCCGCCTGAAGGCCCCGCACCGAGTCGTCAAAGAACATCAGATAATCAACATGCTGGGTATAGCGTGAATTTTGAATGCTGCGCCGATCGTCATACAGGTGGTAGGTTGCTTTATTGCTGGCAAGCTGGCCCAGCTCCCACCCTTCCGGAACGTCAAAGCTTACGCCTCCGCTGAACAGAGTCGTCAGCGAGCCAACCTCTACCCGCATGCCTGCGGCTGACATATCGACAGCGATACCGCTATCCTTCCAGAAGCGCGCATTGGTGGTGACCAGCCGATCGTAAGGCGACGTGATAAACAGCTGATAACGCATCGTCCTTTTTGCCGCATCAAACTGACTGGTCTCCACCGTTCCTACGCGAAAGCCCCGGAACAGCACTGGACTGCCGGGCGTCAGCTGACCGGCCTGGTTACTGTCGAGAATGATCCGGATACCTTTTGCATCAGCGGGCGCCAGCGGCGGAGCATCCAGCAGCGCATACTCTGCGGGCCGTACGCCCTGAGCGCCTGGCTTTAATTCGATATACGCGCCCGACAACAAGGTTCCAAGCCCGGTCACGCCTTCGCGGCCGATCTGAGGCTTAACGACCCAAAAAACAGAGTCAGCGTGCAGCAATTTTTCCATCCCCGTATGCAGGCGGGCCTTAATCACCACGTGACGAAGGTCGTCCGTCAGTTCTGCGCTCTCCACCAGGCCGACCTCAATACTCCGGTTTTTTATAACTGTTTTTCCCGCCTCAATACCCTCGGCATTTTCAGTAACCAGTATTACCTGTGGTCCCTGATGGCTGTAATGATAAAACAATATCCATCCGCCAATAGCCAGCGTGACGAGCGGAATAATCCACACCGGCGACCAGCTTTTGATTTTTTCTATCTGCGTCTCACCTGGCTTGTTATCAGACAATGCCTGACCCCTTATATCAGCAGATTAATTGACGCCACTACATAATTGAAAAAAGCTGCTCGTTGCGCCGCGATATTCATTGTCATCGTCGTATTATAACTGAAAGAGAGAAATCGCCATGATGCCGACCTGCCTGATTAGTCATGTTAAAACACTAACAGGACCACGATAAAATAAGTGATCCCCTGACAACGAAACGGCCCGTTATAAAACCAAATAAAATTCAGCTACCTTTCCAGCGAGCCGGAAAAACCCCTGCCATGCAGACAGGACCTGACAAAACGAACCGTAAAAGTAAAACAAAGCCATGCGACAAAAAATATCGCGTTAATTATCAGAGTAATTATAATCACCCTCACTAATTAACGCCTCGCTTAATTTATCGTACCCTACTATAAAATGAGCCTAATAAAGACGTCTGACCAAATAAACCGGGGCCAGGTAAAACTGTAGCCACTATCACAAAAAGAAAGCTGATACGCCTTTAAGATTGTTCCCATTAAGCGGGAGAAAGTCCCCCACGAATGATTAAGTCCTCGTATCCCCTCGGCTACGGGTGCTATATTAACATCGTACATTCCAGTTTATAAGAGGCGAGTATGTTTCTTAACTACTTTGCGTTGGGTGTGCTGGTCTTCGTTTTTATCGTTATTTTTTATGGAATCATTATACTCCATGACATTCCTTATTTGATTGCGAAATCACGCAATCATCCTCATGCAGATGCTATTCATGTCGCAGGCTGGGTAAGCCTGTTTACGCTCCACGTAATATGGCCGTTTTTATGGATATGGGCCACGCTCTATCGACCTGAACGGGGCTGGGGAATGCAGACTCAGAATAATAATCTGGAACAACTGCAACAGCGCGTCGCGGAGCTTGAGCGAAAACAGGCCGGACTCAACACACCTTCGTCGGAGTAATAGCATGGATTTATTAATTATTCTGACCTACGTCGCGATAGCCTGGACTATTTTTAAAGTCTTCAAAATACCCGTCAATAAGTGGACCGTTCCCACGGCGGCGCTGGGCGGCGTTTTTATAGTTAGCGCGCTTATCCTGCTGATGAATTATAACCATCCCTATACGTCTCTGGCGCAGAAAGCAGTGGTCTCTGTGCCGATTACGCCGCAGGTAACCGGCGTTGTCGTGGAAGTCACGGCGAAACAGAACCAGCGAATTAAAAAGGGAGAAATGCTATTTCGCTTAGACCAGACGCGTTTTCAGGCGCGCGTTGATCGGCTACAGGCTGATCTGACGACGGCGGTTCATAATATTCAGTCTCTGAAAGGACAGCTGAGCGAGGCTATTGCTAACACAAGTCATGTTTCAGCGGAGCGGGACCGGTTATTTCAGGACTATCAGCGTTATTTACAAGGCAGCAAGGCAAAGGTAAATCCGTTCTCAGAACGCGATATTGATAATGCGCGCCAGGATTTTCTGGCGCAGGATGCGCTGGTAAAAGGCTCGCTGGCGCAACAGGAACAGATTAAAAGCCAGTTAAATAGCCTGGTCGGCGGCGAACAGTCTCAGATTGTCAGTCTGAGAGCGCAACTGGCGGAAGCCGAATATAATCTTGCTCAGACCGTGGTGCGCGCGCCAGATAACGGTTACGTCACTCAGGTCTTAATTCGCCCCGGCACTTACGCCGCGGCGCTGCCGCTGCGCCCGGTCATGATATTTATCCCTGAACAAAAACGGCAGATCGTGGCGCAGTTCAGACAAAATTCGCTGCTGCGCCTGAAGCAGGGCGACGAGGCTGAAGTGGTTTTCAATGCGCTGCCGGGACAGGTATTTTCAGGAAAACTGAGCAGCGTCCTTCCTGTAGTGCCGGGGGGAACCTACCAGGCACAGGGCACGCTTCAGTCGCTCAGCACGGCTTCGCCATCCGATGGGGTGCTGGCGGTGATCGAGCTGGCCCCGAACAAAGACGTTGATGCCTTACCGGACGGTATCTTTGCTCAGGTCGCTATTTATTCTGATCACTTCACGCATGTGTCTGTGATGCGCAAAGTTCTGCTGCGCATGACCAGCTGGGTGCATTATCTGTATCTTGATCACTGATGCCCTGTGCGGGCGGGTGGTAAGACGCTCTGACTGCAAATAAAAATCCCTCCTGATAATGTTGATAGCAGAACCTTATCGGGGTTCTCAACATGACCAGGAGGGAGATGTATAGCTGTACTGCCTCGCTCCATTAACACCGCTTCCTGCAACAACTAATCTCTGCGCTTATTGACCCTGGAAATCCACAACATCGGCTACCATCACATCAATCGCGCCTTTAATATCTTCCGCAGTAATCGGCGCCTGACTGTTTGACACTCTGCTGCCATAGGCTTTCCTTACCACTTTCACCACGGGTTTATTGGTAGAGACATCCGTTAACACGGCCTCAATAAACAGGAAGGTATTTTGCGAGCGTTTGCCTGTCACCGTCATTGTCCCCGCGACGACAGCCGTAACGGGTAGAAACTCATAAAACTGTATATCTTTATTTTCAGCTGAGACCGCGGTAATAGCCGTCTTAAGCATTAAGCCCCCCTGATGCGGCTGACTGCTTAACGGTTTGTGTGAACTTACACCGCTTTTAAGACGCTGCTCTGTATACAGGCGAATTTGCTCAAGGGTAGCGGCACTGACGCGACTGTCAGGTCTGGGGGGCGGATAATAGACGACCGGAGCAAAATAAATGTCTTTGTATTTATTTATATTGAAATCTGGAGCAACCCAGCGCAGCACCTCCTGACCAGACGAGGTTTTGACCGGCTTCAGATTCGAATAGTCACCTAAAAAACCCGAATAATCGCTATTCTCAGCCACCTTAGACGAACAGCCTGCAAGCGTCAGGCAGAGCATCATTGCGCTAAGTTGTATACACGCTTTCTTTGAGATAATCATTTTACCTCCAGGATGAAATGAATTACATCATAGCCATATAACCCTTCTCGATTATAAAGTAATTTTTATTGGCACGCTCAACTTTCTTCCCCTGGATAAAAAATCCATCAACATCACAAAAACACATTAAAGAAGAGGAGCGCCGCATTAAAAATGTCAACATCAAATAAAAAAACCTTATAACAACCCCTGTCGCTTATACATAAAACACGCTAACCAGCGCCATTTTCGTTTAGCTAAGCCTCTCTGATCGATGCAGAAATCCGTCCGTATCAGGAAGGCTGACAGGTCCAGATAAAAACGGGAAAACCCTCCCCGGCAAAACAGAATAAAAAATACGGCCACTCTCACAAAAACCAGACTAACAGGCAGAAGCAAATAGAAGGTTAACACGCTATCGTCTATATATTATTGTGGCAACAAAACTCATCCGTGACATCATGTTCATAAAGGAAACACAAATGAAAAAGGTGATTATCGGCACTATCGCCTGTACCTTCGCATTCAGTTCATTTGCCGCAGAAATGATGACAAAGAATGATTTTGAGAAGGTAAAGGATCAGTACGAAAAAGTAGGCAATATATCGACTTCTGGTGAAACCAGCGCCGCTGATGCGAAGTCAGAATTATCAAAGCTGGCTGATGCTAAAGGCGGGGACATTTATGTCCTCTCGTCGGGCAATACCAGTAATAAAATCCATGGTACGGCTGACGTCTATAAGAAAAAGTAAGTGATTAACGCATAAAAGCGTCAGCGCCATGCGAGCACCCCTGGCACCCTGTTTTTTGCAGGCTATTTCCCGCTTGTCGCCCGCTGTCTGAACCGCTGTCGATGTCTGTATCACAGCGCCCGGTTACCGCGGGCGCTGTTATGTTAACCTCTAATTTAACCTGCCTGCATTCAGGACATGCCGCCTGTCGCTTATCACCGTATCGGCGACATTTTCATTAGCGCTTCCTTTCTGACAAATAGCGGCCCGCCCTGTCGCAGCGAGAAGATCGCTCTCTTTTTTGTGCATCCATCCCCTTTGGCAGCGCTTTACCTTTTCCCCTGAGCGGCGCGCTTTTATCGCAAAGAGACGCTGGGTAAGCGCTCCGCAAACCGCGGCCAGGCAGAAAGAAAGAGACGTTTTTCCGTCAGGTTGGCTGCTGGCTTCTAGAATTAATGCGTCAAAAAATGACGCAGACTTCTTTTTAACACCGGATGGAGAGAGAGATGAATAACAGGCATGTCCTTTTAGCAGGTGCCAGCGGCGTTGTCGGCTTTGCTGCGCACGATGCTTTCCAGCAGGCGGGCTGGCAAATTACCACGCTTGGCCGTTCGCCACAGAGTCCTCACGCGTCCGCTCATCTCAGCGCCGATCTGACCTCGCTGGATGACCTTCGTAAGCACCATGCCGCCTTTGAGTCTGTTAGCCATATCTTTTACGCCGCCTTGAAACAGGATGCCGATCCCGGCGTGGAAGCGGATATTAACGCGCAGATGTTTGAAAACCTGGTGACGGCGGTTCGCGCTTCCGCGACGGCGCTGAAACACATCATTTTTATTCAGGGCGGCAAGGTCTACGGCGCGCATCTCGGCGTGTATCGCACACCGGCGCGCGAGGAGGACAGCCGTCATTTTCCACCTAATCTCTATTTTCGCCATGAAGACTACGCCAGAAAAATCGGTGATGAGACAGGCATTGGCTGGACCGCGCTGCGTCCGGATATTGTTATTGGCCACTCATTTGGTTCGCCAATGAATCTGGGCAATCTGATTGGCGTATATGGCACAATCTGTCGTGAAACCGGCACCGCCCTCCACTTTCCCGGCCCGGATGAGGCCTGGCGCCATACCCTGGTGAATATTACCGACAGCCGCATCCTTGGCCAGAGCGCCATCTGGGCGGCAGAAAATGAAAAATATGGCGCCTTTAATATCACCAATGGCGATGTTTTCCGCTGGAGCCATGTGTGGCCAAAACTGGCTGAGTGGTTTGGCGTGCCTGTCGGCGAAGCGCAGCCGATTTCGCTCAGCGAACGGCTCAGCGCGCTTAAACCGCTCTGGGCGTCAATTGCGGATAAGGCGCAGCTGAAAGAGCGTGATATTGACCGGCTGGCGCTGGGCGGCTTTGGCGATTTTATTTTTCATGTGCAGAAAGATGCGATTTTCGATGTCACCAAAGCGCGGCAGCAGGGCTTCGACGCAATGATTAAGCGCTCTGATGAGGTGCTAATAGACCATCTGGAGGCGATGCGGAGCAGCAGGTTAATCCCCTGAGAAACAGAGGAACAGCAGTGTGCAGCTGTTCCTGATAACCCGTCCTTACTGCGCCGCGCTCTGATAAAAAGGGAAAGCGCCCAGCAGAAGGCAGCTGCCCAGAAACACCATGCTGGTAATAAATGACCAGCGCAACGTAAACCGCTGTGTCTGGGCGTAATCCAGTTTTAGCATCCCGACCAGTAAATAGGTGGAGGCAACCAGCGGGCTGAGGATATGCACGGGCTGTCCCACCAGCGCGGCACGCGCCATTTCTACCGGCGCGATCCCATAATGCCCTGCGGCCTGCACCAGCACGGGCAACATGCCAAAATAGAAAACATCATTCGACACCAGCCAGGTGACGGGCACGCTGATTAGCGCGGTGATCACCGCCAGATAAGGTCCCAGCGCCTCTGGAATAATATCTACAATCGCCTGCGCCAGCGCATTGGCCATGCCGGTCTCGGAAAAAATGCCGGTAAAGACTGCCGCAGCGAAAATCAGGCTGGCGACCGACAGAATGGCTGGCGCATGACGCGCCAGCTGCTCCTGCTGCTGACTGAGATGGGGAAAATTAACCAGAAAGACGATCGCCGTCGCCAGCATAAACAGGTAGGCCATTGGCATAACATCCAGCACCAGCAGACCAATTAAGGCAACAGTGACAGCCCAGTTTGTCCAGAAGCGCCAGACCACGCAGGGCTTTTCTTCCAGAGTGATGTCATGGCTGCCCGCCGTGTCGCGACGCCATCCGAGGCGTGACCGCTCATGCCGTCCCAGGATCCACGCCATGACAAATGTCCAGACAACACAGGCCAGCAAGGGCAGCAGCAGAGGAACAAACAGCGTGCTGGTTTCTGCGTGTACGGCGGTTGCCGCCCTGGCCGTTGGCCCGCCCCAGGGCAGCATATTGCCTAATCCCGTGCACTGGAGCAGCAAGCAGGCCGCCTTCAGCGTTGACAGACCGGCACGCTTATAAATCGGCAAAAAAGCGGACAGCACGATCATATAGACTGTCGCCCCGTCGCCATCCAGCGCCACGATAAACCCCAGCAGCACGGTACCGGTAAAGATCTTCACCGGGTCGCTGTCCACGGCGGTCACGATACGCCTGATAACGGGATCGAACATACCCGCATCGGTCACACTCATAAAATAGAGCATGGCGAAGATCAGCATCACACCGGTTGGCGCCACCGTGCGCAGGCCTTTTATGACCATATCGCCTGTCTCGACACCAAAACCGGCAATAAGCGCAAAAAAGGTCGGCACCACAATTAATGCTGTCAGTGCAGAAAGTTTTTTGGTCATTAATAAGCCAATAAAAAGGGCTATCATGAGCAAACTGATAATCAGCAGCATAGTTTTATCCTGTTGCAGGTAGGGTCGCGTTTGCCTGAGACAAACGGGAAACATATCGGAATAGTTAATTAAAACAGTGGCATTAATGTTATTATTGGGAATTATTCTGTTAAAAAACAATGAGTAAAACAACGACTAAAACATTCATCCCTGTGCGCCAATTCATATTTTCAGAAAAATTAAATTTACGGATGGTGATAATAAACAGGCGTGAAATTTGAAAATCAGGCGCATTTTATTATCGGGTTAATAAAAATTAACCGGCCCGGCTAACGGGCCGGATGATTACTGATGATCGCGAGGCGAAGGCTGAATGGGTAAATTCAGGCGATAAAGTTTCACCGGGTACGCCACGGTTGACGGCTTTCCTGCGGTCGTCGCAGGCGTACGGTTAATTTGCGCGGAAGGCATCCACAGCTGCCCCTGTGAAATCCACATTGCATCAATCCAGACCAGTCGCGGGTCCTGCACCACCGTACTGATGTCACCCTGCGGCGTGATGCGCTTTACTGAGCGGGTATTAATATCGGAGGCATAAATGTTGCCCTCTGCATCAATCGCGGTGCCGCCCGTACTCCAGGTCTCCACGAATTTCTGCGTATGGCGCGCCACCTCCTGCTCAGACAGAGACGCATCGTTAAGATAGCGCGTCTCAATTCGCGCCATGGGTCCCGGAATCGCCTGATAGTAGAGCCACTTACCATCTGGCGACACTTCAAGCTGATCCAGTCCGACACGCTTCTCCCGCCCATCGCGCAGGAAGAGCTTTTTGCCATCGGCATAGATGGGCTGATGGTCAATGGAGAGGGGATGATTATCCAGCACCCGCCAGCTCTGGCCGGTTTTCAGATTCAGCACCACCAGTCCCACCGCGCCCGGATCGGTGATATAGGCGAAATCTCCGTTGAAGCGCACGTCGTCAAGATAGCTTTCAGGCTTCAGCGTCGGCGCGCTGAACAGATAGCTCGCCACCACTTTGCGCTGCTGAATATTGATACGCACCAGTTTAGCGCCCTTTTCTACCGCCTTATCGCCGGTGCCTATGCCTTTATTACCTGCATCCATCACCCACAGGTCGCCGTCCGGACCAAAGCGCAGCGCATTGACGTGGAGAAAGTGATGGGCAGGGTCCAGGCTCTCCCACCGGTTCCACGCCTCGTCCGGCCAGGACTCGATTTGACCGTTTTTGACTTCGACCAGCTGCGGTCCCTCGCCTTCCGATTGCGTCAGCGAAGCGAAAATACGTCCTTCAGGGCTAACGGTGACGCCATTCCAGACGCGCGGGGACGTCTCTGCCTGCTGTAACCGGCTGTCCTGCTGCGTGGGCAACTCAACCGGCAACCGATCGAGGGCATAAACCTGGCAGGTCGTGACCATCGCCGCCAGCAGCGACGCCAGTTTGATTCTGCTTTTCATTTTTCTTTCCTTTTTTATTACAGCGGGCAGCCTTTAGCGCGTAAAACGGCGTTGAAGCGTTCCGGATCGGCTGTTCCACGACGATTGGTTTCACGTATACGCGCTTCGCGCTGCTCATGCTCACGCACGCGAGGCAGGAGCGACGCCAGCTGCGACAGGGGAATAGCGATCACGCCGTCGGCATCAGCGACAATCAGATCGCCGGGGCTGACCACCAGACCGGCACACTGAATGGTGACGTTGATTTGGCCAGGCCCTTCTTTGCTCGGCCCACGCAGCGTATTGCCGCGCGCCCAGACCGCCACTCCGCCTTCGGCCCATTCGTTCACGTCACGAATGGCGCCATCAATGACAAAACCAGCAATCTTTTTAGCGATGGCCGAGGTTCGCATCAGCCCGCCGATCAACGCCTGGGTCAAATCGCCCCCGCCGTCAATCACCAGCACATCGCCAGGCTGAGCCATTTCTATCGCCTTGTGGATCATCAGGTTATCTCCCGGACGGACTTTTACCGTCAACGCCGGGCCACACAGGACCGAGTGGGGGTCGTTATGCCAGGCCGTCAGGCCCAGCGCGCCGCACGAACGCCCCATACAGTCACCAATATTCGGGACCGGTAAACGGCGGAAAGCGTCGATGGTGTCAGCATCTGGCACGCCGTCGCGTTGCCCGATAAAGTAGCCCGCAGGCCAGTCAGCAGAAGTTGTCATGAGGGTTCCTTAAGCACGGCGCGATTAACGCAGGTCAGGGGATCAATGGCGACTCCCCGGAGGTAATTGAGGCACTGACGAGCCGCATAGAGGGCAACGTTATCCAGCGCCTCAGGTGTGGAGCCGCCAATATGCGGCGTGATCAGCAGGTTATCCAGGGTGCGAAAAGGGTGATCGGCAGGAAGCGGTTCGGTTGCCACGGTGTCCAGGCCAGCGGCAAACAGCTGACCGCTGCGCAGCGCCGCATCCAGGGCCGCTTCATCGATCAGCTCGCCGCGTGAGGTGTTAATTACCAGCGCGCCGGCGGGAAGCAGGGCGAGCGTGCGGCCGTTCAGCATCTGACGCGTTGCGGCATTGACCGGGCAATGCAGGCTAAGCACGTTGCTTTGCGCTAACAGCGCGTCGAGCGACGCAACCTGCTCATCGGGAAAAATTGCCTGCTGGTTGCGTACAGCCGGATCGTAAAAGCGTACCCGCATACCCAGCGCACGGGCGACACGGGCGACACGCTGACCAATCTCTCCCATCCCCACCAGGCCCAGCGTTTTACCGTTCAGCTCAATGCTGCTGCCGTTGCGCGTCCAGCGGCCGTCGGCAATTTCCTGCTGCAACCAGCTGATGCGGCGTGCGGCGTTAAACATCAGTCCCAGCGTCAGCTCCGCGACCGCCTGGGCATTGGTGCCGGGCGTAGTGAGCACCGGGATACCGAAACCTGTTGCCGCCTCGACATCGATATTGGTGACGCCGACGCCATGTTTGCAGATCACTTTCAGCGACGGGCAGGCGGCGATCGCAGCCCGGCTGAGCGTAACGGTGCGAGAGATCACCGCGTCAAAAGGGATACGCGCCATTATGCTTTCGACGTCAGCCGCCTCCTGGCCTTCGTGCAGATAGTGCACTTCACATCCCGCCTCTCTCAGCGCGCGTTCTCCTCCGGCACCTAAAACCGGTGCGGTCATCAGGATAGTCCAGCTCATGTGTTACTCCCTTGTTAATTTTCATCTAGCCTGGCAGGATGAAACGATAAAAAGTATTCACGAAATTTTATTAATTGATTCCTGAGAGGAATGGATGGAGCTGAAAGATCTGAATTACCTGCTGGTGGTGCGAGACACAGGGCATCTTGGCAAAGCCGCGCAGGCCCTTGGTATCACCCAGCCCGCGCTGTCAAAATGCATCCAGCGGCTGGAAAAATCGTGCTCGACCAGGCTGATTTTGAAGATCGGGCGCGGCATTAAACTCACGGAGGCGGGGTTACTACTTTGTGAACGCGCTCAAAAAGTTCTGCATCTGATGCAGGTTACCCGGCAGGATCTCAACGCGCTGGGGTCGGGCGCGGCCGGCGTGATTCGGCTCGGCGTGGCCGCGACGGCGGCAGAATTTATGCTGCCCCATTTAACGCGTGAACTGTTGCAACACGCCCCGACAGTGCTGCTGGAGGTACAGGTGGGCCTCAACGATCTGCTGCAGTCGCGGCTGCGCGAAAACAAGCTGGACCTGATTCTTGGATACTTACCTCAGGAAAATCATGAGTTTGTTACCCGGCCGCTGACGGAGGACCCGGTGGTGGTCGCGGCCAGCAGCCTGCATCCGCTGGCTGGCGTGCACCCTACTCCGGAGCAGTTGAACCAGTTCCAGTGGCTGCTGCCGTCGTCGCAGGTCGCCACCCGCCAGTGGCTGGAACAGCGGCTACGCAGCGGCGGCTACGCCCCGCCGCGCGTGCAGATGGAAAGCAATACGCTGTCGCCGCTGCGCCAGGTTCTGGCCCAGACGCACCTGCTGAGTTTTCTGTCGCGTCGGCTGCTACACGAAGATATGACACAGCATGCCCTGATTGAGATCCCACTGCCGCTGGTGATGATGCCGCGCACATTCGGCTGGCAGTTTCGCTCGCTGAGCGAACTGACGCCTGCCGCGCGGCTGCTGGTGGATCTGGCTGAAAAACGCTGGCAGTGGTAACCCCCACGCTGAGCGATTCCCGTGCGGTAAAAAACGCTTACCGCACAAAAAGTCAAAAAAAAAGTTTATCGGGACGCTTATTTTAAAAAAATAACAACCTCTGATCCGAATAAATAATATTATGCAAAAAGTTAAAAACAGCATTTGGGTGCTGTCGCGCCTGTTTGCGGTCGGCCTGTTTTTTACGTCCGGACTTGATAAAATATCAGGTTATGAACAAAGTTTAATTATGATGCGCGAACAGGGCGTATCAGGCTATTTTCTCCCCTGGGTTATTTTACTGGAAGTCGCAGGAAGCATAGCCATAACCGCTGGATTTTTAACGCGTTTCACCTGCGCGTTTATGGCTGTCTTTTGCCTTCTTTCCGCCTTTATTTTTTACCCTGGCTATTCTCATGCTCACCTGATGGTCTGGCTGAAAAATACGTCATGCTGCGCAGGTTTTTTACTGTTATTAATTCATGGCGCAGGCAACTGGAGTATTGATAACTGGCTAACCACACGCATTAAAAATAATAAGCGCGTCGCAATTTAAAAAAATAATTCTATTTTATCGACCTCTACCCGGAGTAAAAATGAACAGGCGGACTTTCCTGCGCATGATGCTTGCATCAGGCATGATTATTAGCGTACCCGTTACAGGCTTGGCGGCGGCGGCCGCTGAACCCGAAAATACGTTCCACGCCGTTAGTCAGATCTTAACGGGTCGGCAGCAGCTGGATAGGGCCATCAGCCAGCGGCTGTATTCTCTGTTAGTCCGGCAAAATCCCCTGTTTCCTCAGCAGCTCGCCCGGCTGACGGAACGGCTGCGTCACAGCCACGATCTCTCGCCTGACGCCACGCTGGCGGCATTGTCTGATGAAGAGGTCGCCACCGCGCTCGCCATTATTGCCCCCTGGTATCTCGGCTATACCGGCGATCCGGCGACCACGCGCGCCACCGATGATGCGCATTTCGTCAGTTTTCTCTCTGCGTTGATGTATGAACCGACCGCAGATGTCACGCCGCGCCCGTCTTATTCACAGCGGGGCAGTGATTACTGGCAGGCTGTGCCGGAAGGCGTCAGCGCGCCACCGATGCCCGCGACCATTCATGCCTGGGGCAAGGCGTCGCCGCGCGCGGCGTCTCAGATTGCCGAACCACATCCCGCCTGGCTGGCGATGGTTGAAGGCCGTGCCAGCACCTGGACGGACGCGCTGCGTCTGATTGAGCGCGAGGGGGGATCTCATGACGCAATATGACGCCGACGTGGTGATTATCGGATCGGGCGCACTGGGCGCAAACGCGGCATACCAGCTGGCAAAGGCGGGCAAATCGGTGATTATGCTGGAGGCAGGTCCTTCTGTTCCACGCTGGAAAGTGGTAGACAATTATCGCAACAGCGCCAGCAAACGGAACTGGTGCGCCCCCTACCCTGACCTTCCCTGGGCGCCCAACAGCTATAGCGAAGGGTACATCGACGCGCAGGGCGACGACGATTTTCACTATGTGACCAGCTTTCTGAAAGTGGCCGGTGGCAGTACGCGTCACTGGGCTTCCGCCTGCTGGCGACTGCTGCCGAACGATTTCAAGCTCAAAAGCGTGTATGGCGTCGGGCGCGACTGGCCGATTGCCTATGACGATCTGGAACCCTGGTACCTTCGCGCGGAACGCGAAACTGGCGTTGTCGGCACCGCCGATGAGGATCAAAGCGGTCAGGGACGCGATGCTTTTCCGCCGCGCTCCGCGCCCTATCCTCTGCCGCCGGAAGCGAAACCTTACATGGTGCAGCGCGTACAGGCGAAGCTTGGGCCGCTGGGCTATCAGGTGATCCATGAGCCGCATGCGCGCGTCTCACGCCCTTATGACGGTCGTCCCGCCTGCGCCGGCAACAATAACTGTGAGCCGGTCTGCCCGATAGGGGCGATGTATTCAGGCGATATGCACGTTGAGAAAGCCGTGGCGCTGGGGGTCGAACTCCGTACCGAGTCCGTTGCCTGGAAACTGGAGAAAGGGGCTAAAAACCAGATTGTCGCCGTGCATTACCGCAAGCCTGATGGCCGCGATGTGCGGCTGAGCGCGAAAGTTTTTGTGGTGGCCGCGCACGGGCTGGAGACACCCAAGCTGCTGCTGATGTCAGAGGTGGCAAACAGCTCCGATCAGGTAGGCCGCAACCTGATGGATCACACCGGTCTGAGTATGACCTTTCTGGCTGACGAACCGCTCTGGACGGGGCGCGGCTCGGTTCAACACGGCAGCATCGTTACGCGCCGCGATGAACCCAGCCGCGCGCGGCACTCCGCTATTCGCTACTCGCTGCGCAACCTCGTCCCGAATATTGACGTGACGCCTCCCTTGCTCAGGCAGGGGCTGATGGGGCGCGAACTGGATGCGGCCATACGCGATCGGGCCTCGCGCATTATGAACATCAGCACCATGAGTGAAACTTTACCCAGCCCCACTAACCGGGTTATCCCTCATCCTACCCGACGCGATGCGGCAGGCTTGCCGACCTTACAGGTCAATTATCAGCTGGACAGTTATGTACGCGGTATGCGCCCTCAGGCCTACCGGGATTTCGCCAATTTCCTGATGGCGTTTAACGGCGAGATGGTCGAAGCGCCAACCGGCTGGCGCAACCAGTATCACATCATGGGAACCACCCTTATGGGCGATGACCCGCATGACTCGGTGGTGGATGCGCACTGCCGCAGCTGGGATCATCCCAATCTGTTTCTTGCCACGACCGGCGTCATGCCTACTTCTGCCACCGTCAATCCGACCCTGACAGGGATCGCGCTGGCGCTGCGCCTGGCTGATACGCTGATTCAGGAGCTGTGATCATGCGAACGGCTATCCTGCTTCTTCTGTTGATCCCTGCGCTGACGCAGGCGCAACCCGACAAGGCCAGCCTGCAACGCGGCGCCTATCTGGCCATCGCGGGCGACTGCTCGGCCTGCCATCGTAACCCTGATAACGGCCATCCTTTCTCCGGCGGCTACCGTATCTCGTCCCCGCTGGGCGATATTATCGCCACCAATATCACCCCATCGAAGGTTAACGGCATCGGGAACTACACGCTGGCCGATTTTCGTCGCGTGATGCGTGAAGGACGGCGGCGAGATGGCGGCTATCTCTATCCCGCCATGCCCTATACCGCCTTCGCCTCGCTGACGGAAAGCGATATTACTGCGCTGTATGACTACTTTATGTTCGGCGTCGCCGCCGAGGATCATGCCGTACCCGCCACGCAGCTCCCTTTTCCTTTTTCTGTTCGATCCACGATGGCGCTATGGAACGCGCTGTTTCTTTCGCGAGAGCACCTCGCCAGCGGCAGCGCTGACGCTGTCAGCAGCGCGCGTGGCGAGTATCTGGTTAAAACCCTGGGGCACTGCGGCAGCTGTCACACGCCGCGCAATCTGATGATGGCGGAAAAAAGCGACCATTTTCTGCGCGGCGGTCATGTCGGCAGCTGGCAGGCGCCCGATCTGACGCAGGCTCGCCTTTACGACTGGACAGAAGCCGATCTGGCAACCTATCTGAAAACCGGTTCGCTGCCAGGCAAAGCGGTGGCGGCCGGAGAAATGGGGACGGCGGTGGAAAACTCTTTTTCACGCCTGAATGATAACGACAGACAGGCCATTGCCCGCTATCTGCTGACGCTGGGTCAGGCGCCTGCCGACCGCCTGACAACACGCCTCCCGAACTCAGGCAGTCTGACCCGCGTCGAAACCGGTCCAGCAGCGTCGCTCAGCCGCGCGATCGATGGCCAGCAGATGAGCGGCGCGCAGCTCTATAACGCCGCCTGTGCAAGCTGCCACGGCGCAGAAGGTGAAGGAAGCCACGATCGGCCGCAAACGTTCCCCAGACTGACCGGTTCCTCTGCGGTGACCAACGTCGATCCTGCCAACCTGATTATGACCGTGGCGGAAGGCGTAAACCGGACCACTGCCGCTGGACACGCCTTTATGCCTGCGTTTTCCAACCAGATGAGCAGCAGCGAGCTGGCTCGCCTGCTGGATTACGTCGCAACGCAGTTCGGTGATGGCGATCGGCATATTACTGAAAAACAGGTGTCGCAAACGCTGCACCATCCCCGGCATAACCCCTGGCTGCAAGGCGCACCCTGGTTAGGGTTATGCGTACTCGCTCTGCTGTGCCTGGCGGTATGGCGCTATCGTTCTCAAAAAAGGAGTCAACATGAAGAGATCTCTCTGTAGCCTGTGCTGTGTAGTAGCCTCGCTGTGGGCCACCACGGCCAGCGCCACGCAGACGCAAACCATTCTCAGCGCCAGCGACGCGCAGCAAATTCTGGCGCGCGCCGGGAAGGAAGCGCAGGCTTTAAAAGCGCAGGTCTGCATTGCCGTACTGGATCAGTCCGGTCAGCTGCTGGCTTTTACCCGTATGGATAATGCGCCGCCTGGCTGTATTGACTCATCCATTCAGAAAGGACGAGCAGCGGCGCTTTATCGTACCTCAACCGATAAATATATGGCGCGTGTCAACGGGGCAGAGCCTGCTATAGCCACGCTGCCCGGTATGGTGCCGCTGGGCGGCGGCGCGGTGGTAAAGGTCAACGAGCAGGTCACGGGCGCGGTTGGCGTAAGCGGAACGGCGAATCCCGCTGAAATTGCGATTGCCGATGCGGGCAGCAAAGCGCTGGGCCATCCCTGAGCGCCCTGCTGCGTCAGCATCAACGGTCGCCCTTTCTGCTGCGCAACCGTCTGACCGCCGGCTGGCCCGGCTGTTGCTCTCTGCCATTTCGACCGGATTTCCGCAGCGAGGGCGCGCTCAGGCGCGCCTTCTGCGACGGCAGTGCGCGGATGAAGGCGTTGTGCAGCGAAGAGCAATATCTTCCAGGGGAGAATATGGCCCACTGGTTTCCCCACCGCCGGCCGCCAGGCTCGTCTCCGCTGTCGGCATCCCCTTTTTACAGGCTAACAACATCCCCCTCCAGCCTTAGCGCTTTTTAGCGCTGCTCAGATCACCCGGTTCAGGTGCTCGCTAAAGCGGTCAGGGGGGTTAAAAAGTCAATGAGCCGCAGGTCATGCGGCAGGAATGTAAGGGACAGGGGCAGGAAATTCCTGGCGCAAACAGGTTATAAAGTTGATAAGATTTTAGCGTGCGGCAGGAAGCAGGCCCTTTTACCGTCAACATGAAGAGGTTAACCGGTACAGGCAGCGCCTGAATAAAAGGTTTTCACCAGGCATTCAGAATGTAACTCAAGAACAGATGACAATATGAGCATAAAAGACGAAGAGAAGCTGACCAATATAGTTATAGGCGAAGCGGTGATGGCGCTGTTGCAGCAGGGAACGCCCGTTTTTGCTGAACAGGTTGCCGAGAAACTGAGGAGCATGGCCGCGTCGGAAAGCGACCTGAACAGAAAACAGGCCTGCGAACGCGCGCTGGCTGAAGTGCTAAACGGCTCGGATGCGCAAAGCAGTCAGCAGGACGGCACCGCCAGCCTTCACTGAGTGAAACCCGCTACGAGGGCACCTTTGTCGCAAGAAAGCTCAGCGCATCGTCATACTCTTTTTTAAGCAGTATGTCAGCGCTTTGCCCGGCATGCTGTTTCAGCAAATCGCTGAGGCTGGTCAGCTCCAGCGGCCGACCCGCGTTAAGCAGTTCAGCGGCCATCTGCCCAATGACGGCATGAATATCGTCCAGACTCTCCGCTTTTTCAGTGTTCAACACGTCTTTGTCTATTCTGCTCATTGTTGCCAACAGCCCTGTTCAGTTTTTCAGGAAAATTTCAGCAAGGCGTCAGTGTCCCTGCGGTGCGCGCTCAGGGAATCGCCTTAATCAGCTTTTGCCGCAACGTTGCGACCCTGCGCGTCAAATCAGTTAACTCTTCAAGCGGGGTGTCCATTACCGAAATCATATCGGCCGGCACGCCAGCCGCCTGCGCTTTTAGCTGCTGCCCGGCTTCCGTCAGGGTTATCATCACCCTGCGCTCATCCTGACCGACATCCCGCCGTCTGCTGATCCATCCCGACTGTTCGAGTCTTTTCAGCAGCTGACTTAAGGTACCGGAATCAAGATGGACGCGAGCGCCCAGCTCAGAAACGGTCACATTGTCGGTTTCCCACAGCGCCAGCAGCACCAGATACTGGGGATAGGTCAACCCCAGCGGCTTCAGGCGTGACTGATAAAGTTTGGTCATCGCCAGCGACGCTGAGTAGAGCGCAAAGCAGAGAAACTGATCCACCGTGACGGGCGCATCGCCTTCCGGCATCGACCCGCAGGTTTCGGGTAAGTCATCGTTCATATCATTGCCATTTTCTGTCTGCATGCGAATGCCAGACCGGGGGCATTCGTTTCGGCGCTGATAATATTGAACTAAATTAAATTGATGTCAATGTAATACCCTGTCAGTCTCGCCCGGTGCATTTTATCCGTCAGTACAGGATGGCCCGGAAACGGCGATGCCGGGTAGCATCGCCGAATGGGGTCAGTCGATTAACTTATCCAGAGAAAGGGGTAAATCGCGCACGCGTTTGCCGGTGGCGTGATAGACCGCATTACTGATGGCCGCGGCCATGCCGACAATGCCCAGCTCGCCGACCGCTTTACCGCCCATCAGCGTGGCGTGGTAATCCGGTTCCCCGACGTCAATGGCAATGATGTCCGGTACGTCCGCATTCACGGCTATCAGGTAATCCGCCAGATTGTTATTAATGACGCGGGCATTGCGCGGATCGATAACGCCGCCTTCCAGCAGCGCCTGCCCCAGCCCCATCACCATACCGCCGATCCACTGGCTGCGCGCCAGCTGAGGATTGTAGAGACGACCGCTGTCAAAAGCAGAGACCATCCGCCTGACCCGCACAGTGCCGAAATCTTCATCGACGCGCACTTCCACAAAGTGTGCGCCCCAGCTGTGTGCGGAGAACGCCTCTGGCCGCGTCATCTTCGACATGGAATGCACCGCCTGGTCGCGATCCTCTTCGCTCTCTTCCTCGGAGAAGGTGCCGGAGAGCACCGACAGCGTCAGCGAGTCATTGAGCGCCACCAGTTTATCGTAGCGGATGGCGCGGTCAGGCTGCTGCTTCACGCATACCGCGCCTTCACGCAGGATAAGCCCATCGCGCTCGACCTGAAACAGCGGCGAGTCCGGCGATTCCGTTGCCAGCGTGAAAAGCTTGTCGCGCATGGCCTCTGCCGTTTTATGCACCGCCGCCGTCAGGTTGCCCGCCAGCTGCGAACCGCCCGCTACGCCCGCGCGCGGCAGATCGCTATCCCCCAGCTCCACGCGAATTTGCGTTGAGGGGATCTGTAATACCTCAGCCGCGGTCTGCGCCAGAATGGTATAGGTGCCGGTACCGATGTCCGCGCCTGCGCTCTGCACCACCAGACTGCCGTCGCGGTGAAAAATCAGTTTTGCCTCAGCGGGCGAGCGGCTGACCGGGTAGGTCGCGGTCGCCATGCCCCAGCCAATCAGCTCGCGCCCTTCCCGCATCGAACGCGGCGCCATGCTGCGCTTCTCCCAGCCAAACGCCGCCGCTCCCGCCGCATAAGCTTCTTTCAGGCGGCGCGTACTCCAGGGCGCATCAAGCTGATAATCGCGATCGGCCCAGTTGCGCAGGCGAAACTCCAGCGGGTCGATGTCAAGCGCACAGGCCATTTCATCCATCGCCACTTCCAGACCGTAGGTGGCTGGATTTTCCCCTGGGGCGCGCATCCAGCCGGGGGTGACGGTATTAATCGCCGCGACGTAGTGACGCGAGTAGACGTTCGGCACCGCATAGAGACGACCTGTCACCTTGTTGGTTGCTTCGGCGAAGGTATCAATCAGCGACGTATCGCTCAGGCCGTCATGAATAATCGCCAGGATTTTGCCATCGCGCGACGCGCCCATCTCCAGATTCTGAATGGTGGCCGGGCGGCCCCCCAAACCGGTAAAGGTTTGCGGACGGGTTAATGAGACTTTGATCGGTCTGCCCAGCGCGCGCGAAGCGACGCAGGCGAGCGCCACGTGAGTATAAGGCACCGGCTTGGAGCCAAAACCGCCTCCCACGTAGGGGGAGATAATACGCACCTGTTTCTGCTCGATGCCAAGCCATTCCGCGATCTCCGTCTGCGCGCCCATTACCCACTGGCTCGGCTCCCAGACCGTCATGCGATCGTCCTGCCAGGAGGCGATACAGGCGTGTGGCTCCATCGGCACGTTATATTCGCGCGGCGTCGCGTAACGACCGGAAATTCGGACCTCAGCCTGCGCCATGGCCTGATGAGCATCACCCAGATCGATGTTGGTTGCGCTGCTCTCCTGACGCTCTGCGCGCGGATCGTCCGGAAAGACCAGCGCCGGCGTGGTTTCATACTCAACCTCGACCAGGCTGGCGGCCCAGGTTGCCTGCTCGAAGGTTTCCGCCACCACCAGCCCGATGTTCTGACCGTTATGAATAATTTTATCGTCCTGAATGGGCGTATAGGTGGACTGGGCCGCGCCGCCGTCCGCGATGGCGGTGGGCTTATTGATTTTCAGGCTGTTAAGGTGGGTATAAACCGCCAGTACGCCGGGCGCCTGACGCGCTTTCTCCGTCTCGATGCGGGTGATACGTCCGCTGGCGACGGTGGACTGAATAACCACGCCGTGCACCACATTCTCCGGCTGGTACTCAACCGCATAGGTCGCCTGACCCGTTACTTTTACTTTACCGTCCCCACGCGAGCGCTTCTCGCCCAGCGCCTGATAACTCTTTTCTGCCGTATCCATTATGATTCCTCTGTGTTCGACCGTTACGCCATGCCGCCCGCTTTCATCAGCGCACGGGCAATGGCACGCGGCGCCAGCAGCTTTTTATGCTGATTCTGCGGCAGTAGCTCAGCATCCTGGACCACCAGCTCAGCGGCGCGGCGCAGCGTCTGCTCCTCAAAGGGCTGCCCTCGCAGCGCGCCTTCGACGTGACGCGCGCGCCAGGGCTTAGTCGCGACGCCGCCAACGGCGACGCGCAGATCGCGGATGCGGTCGCCATCCAGTTCGATACCTACGGCAGCGCTGGCGGCGGCAAACTCATAGGAGCTGCGGTCGCGCACTTTCAGATAGTGGGAATGGCGCAGCGCGGCCGTTAACGGCAGCTCTACCGCCACGATCATTTCATCGGCCGCCAGATCGTGTTCCAGATGCGGCGTCTGGCCCGGCAGCAGGAAAAATTCGTCAATGGGAATGCGTCGCTCGCGCTGCGCCGCGTTGCGCACAATCACCACGGCGTCAAAAGCGGTCAGCGCTACCGCCAGATCGCCGGGATAAACGGCAATGCAGCTGTCGCTGGTGCCTAAAATCGCATGATTGCCGTTAACGCCGTCGCGCGCCGCGCAGCCGGAACCGGGCTGTCTTTTGTTACAGGCGGAAAACGTATGTGGATCGCGAAAGTAAACGCAGCGGGTACGCTGAAGCAGATTGCCGCCGATAGAAGCCATATTGCGCAGCTGCGGCGAGGCCGCCTGCCACAGGCTGTCATAGATAACCGGCGCAAGGAGACGACAGCGGGCGTGATTTTCCACCTCGCTCATGCGCGCCAGCGCGCCGATACGCAGGCTATCGCCGCTGAGGTCGATTTCCCGCATGTCGGTCAGCTGGTTGATGTCAATCAGCGCGTCAGGCTGTTCGACGTCACACTTCATCAGGTCGATCTGCGTGGTGCCGCCCGCCAGAAAACGGCTGCTTTCACGCTGTTTCTGCCGTAGCGCATCATCCGCACTGCTGGCGGCAACATAGTCAAACGGATTCATGTTGCCTCCTGGCTGAGATCGACAGCAGCCTGCTGAATGGCCTCTACGATGTTGGGGTATGCGCCGCAGCGGCAGAGGTTGCCGCTCATATATTCGCGGATTTCCTCCGGGGAACCGGCATGGCCTTCGCTAATGCAGGCCGCGGCAGACATAATCTGCCCCGGCGTGCAGTAGCCGCACTGGAAGGCATCGTGCTCCAGAAAGCGCGCCTGCACCGGATGCAGGGTGCCGTCAGGCTGCGCCAGCCCCTCAATCGTCGTCACCGACTGGCCGTTCGCCTGGGCCGCCAGCGTCAGACAGCTCAGCACGCGTTTGCCATTGATATGTACGGTACAGGCCCCGCACTGGCCCTGGTCGCAGCCTTTTTTGGTGCCGGTGAGCGTCAGATGCTCTCGCAGGGCATCCAGCAAAGTCACCCTGGGATCCACCAGCAGCGTATGCGGCTGCCCGTTGATCTCCAGTTGTAAACGCAAATGTTCAGACATAGCTCGTTTCCAGTGTTTAACGGGTTTAAAAAAGGGGGAGTCATGCACGTTATGGGGAATGAATAGTGGTGTGCAGTCCGTTAAGTCTAGACGGCGGAACGGAAGCGGGATCGCCTGATTCTGCAAATCTGTTGCCTGATTAACGCGACGGCGGCGCAGGAGAGGGACATTTACAGGTGGCTGAACAGCGTTTCGTGGTTATCCGGCAGCGCAATACGCGCGGATACCAGACTATTGCCGGCACAGGCATTGCCCATCCGGTAGCCGGTTTCTGAACGGCGGTGCAGATACCAGAGCACCCTGGCGAGGGCAACGGCTCATTATGGAAGCGATTGCGTCCGTTTGCGCCAGCGGTATTGTTGCGACGGATGTGGGCGGTACGGCAACCACTACGGATATAACCCAGGCCGCGGTGGCGTTTATTGATTTCAGAACCACGGTCGCCGAGGCGGTCTGATTAGCCTGTCGCCTGTGAACAAGGAAGCTGCCTGAAGGGCGGCTCCTTGTTCACAGAACGGCATCGCTCAGCTAACCTCGGCGATAACGTACTCTCTGGCAATCCCACGGGTTTCTTTACCCCATGCCGAGGCTTTCGTTCTTGCCTGATGCGCGTCGAAAGTCTCCTGACAGCTAAACAGCTCCTCCACTGACCAGATAAGCGGATCGTTCGTTTCCCTTACCTCAAAAGAGAGACAGCCGCTCTCTGCCTTCGTCAGCCGGGTATGTTCCGGCAGATAACGGCGCACCCGTTCTGCCTCTTCAGGATGTAAACAAACTAAACGGCCAGTGAGCTTAATCATTGTTTTCCTTTCCATCGCCTCAGGTCTCACCTTTCTACACCACCCTGAACCAACGTAAAAGAGAAACCTCAGGGCGCAAAGATGGCTCGCACGCAGCCGTCCTCTTTGTTTTTAAACATTTCATAGCCGCGCGGCGCATCTTCCAGTGAGAAACGGTGGGTCGCCATAAACGCCGGATTCAGCTCATTCTTCGCAACGTGTTCCAGCAGCCGGTGCATATAGCGCTGTCCGTGCTGTTGCGCGGTGCGAATGGTGAGGCTTTTATTAATCATCAGCCCCAGAGGAAACTTATCCATTACGCCGTAAACGCCGAGAATAGAAATATTACCGCCTTTGCGACAGACGTAGAGCGCCTGACGCAGCGCTGCGCCGACGTCCGTTTCCAGATGCAGCAGCTGTTTGGTTTTATCATAAACCTGACTCAGCCCCTCGCCGCGCGCTTCCATCCCCACCGCATCAATACAGCTGTCCGGTCCGCGCCCGCCGGTCAGCTCCAGCAGTGCCTCGTTAATGTCAACCTGGGTGTAATCGAGCGCGATACTCCCGGCGTAGTCACGCGCCATCGCCAGCCGCTCCGGGTAGCGATCAATACCGATGACCTGATGCGCCCCCATCAGCCAGGCGCTCTGCTGCGCCATTAAGCCTACGCCGCCGCAGCCCCAGACCACCACCGTGTCGCCGGGATGAATATTACAGAAATCGGCGCCCATATAGCCTGTCGGCACGGCGTCAGAGAGAAACAGCGCCTGTTCGTCCGTCACCCCTTCAGGGATGACAAAGCAGTCATTATCGGCAAAGGGCACGCGAACATATTCGGCGTGTGAGCCGGCGTAACCGCCGAAGGCATGGCTGTAAGCGTAGATACCGCCGGTAGCATGTCCCAGCACCGTCTCGCCTTTTTCCCACTGGGGATTGGTGTTGTCGCAGCAGGAGGGAAGATGGTGCTGACAATACCAGCAGGAGCCGCAGGAGATAAACGACGGTACGACGACCCTGTCGCCGCGGCGAATATGTTTCACCGCGCTACCGACCTCGACCACCTCGCCCATAAACTCATGACCGAGAATATCGCCTTCGCGCATACTGGGGATCAGACCGTCAATGACGTGCAGATCGGAGCCGCAGGTGGTGGTGAGAATAACGCGAATAATAGCGTCGTGAGGATTAAGCAGGCCGGGATCGGCCACGGTTTCGACGCTGAGATCGTTTACGCCGTTCCAGCAAAGTGCGCGCATTTATTTCTCCTTATCCTGACGTTCGGCATGTCGGCCAGCAGGCTGACCATCCAGCGTGGGGATCTCGCCGGTTTCGGCCAGACTTTTAAAACGGTGCAGCGCTTTGCTGAGGATCTCTTTCGGCAGGAGGTCGAAAAAGGTCGTGACCTTTTTACCCAGCGCGCCGCCGGGCGGCGTAAAGCGCATGGTCAGCGCCAGTTCGGTCCCCCATTCGCCGGGCGCCGGGCGCAGCAGCAGTTCGCCCTCATTAGGCACATCGGCTCCCTCCAGCGATTGCCAGGCAATAATCTCACCTGGCTGCGCCTCGATAATACGGCTCTCCCAGGCATAATGTTTGCCAAGCGGCCCGTCGACCTGCCACAGCGCATCGCTTTTGTTAACCGGCGTCACGGTTGCAAAGTGGCTCATGATGCGCGGCAGGGTGTCGGGCTCCAGCCAGAGAGCAAACAACTCGGTGGCAGGACGGCCAATGGTTATCCAGCGACGAAGCGTTACGATCTCGCCCGCCGCTTCAGGTTGTGATTTTTTAGCCAAGCGTTCCCCCTCAGGCTTTAACAGAGCACGGTTAATTTGAGTTAAGTCCAAGGGAGAAATAATGCGAGCGCACCCGCAGGAAAAAATATTTACTGACTGGTGAAAAAAGCCGGGAGAATTCCCGGCGGGTTTTATGGCTGGCTGTTCTGCCAGTGCTCTTCGCAGCGCGCCCTCGCCTCGGCAGGCAAATCGCGCAGCTCCGGCAGGCTGTCGCCCGATCCATAGTCCATGGCGACGGCGACAGCTTTCTGCTCGTCTCTGGCAGCAAAGGTCAGCTTTTCATCCAGCTTCTGCCAGTCGCCATCCTGCAGACGATAGATCACCGCGTAAACAGGCGTTTTTTCGTCATCGCCATAAATTTCATATTTCTGCACCGGGGCATCGTCAGGACCAAAATGCAGCGTGTCGATCAGTTTGCTATCAGCCATTGTTCCTCCTCTGTGGTTAAGAGTAAGGGTAGTGTAAAGATCAGAAGCAGGCTGAGATTGCGCCTCCGGCATAAAGAATGCCTGACCTCAGCTCACGGGCGGAAGACGCATCCGCCACCTTATCTTGTGCCTCGCCAGCCAGCCGGGCACAGTTCTGTTTACAGATGAGAATAAAACAGATCTGTACGGCGAGGAGATGAAAGCGAGCACGCCTGCACCGTTCTGAGACAGCGTTGCCTGCCTGCTACAATGGCTTGCGCTGTGAGCCTGACGGCTGGCGAAAGATATTGCCGCGCCGCGCTTTGCAGTAGGATATCTAAACCGGGCTCCCATCCTGTTATTCCTGAGCGGCAGGCGGCGCGAATGATTGCCGAATCTGAACGACACAGTGCCACTAACCTTGTGGCCAGAAAATTACCTGATAAGCCATTTTATACCGCCGGAATAAACGTGGTGGATTTTTGAGGTTCCGCAACGCAGAACGCGAGATTTATGCCCTTTTAATCAGGATGTTACCGGCGTATTCATCCCGGTTTCCGATGGTGATTTTCAGGCTGAAAAAAGGCAGGAAAGAGGTGATAGCCAGTCGCCAGAATCGCCCAGGCTCCAAAAGAAAGCTGTTAACTGACAGGCCCCTGGTCAGTCATTATTCCGCCGTTCGCTGGATTAAACGTTGCGTTGTCACTTAAGGAGACTTACCAGTTTTATAACGCCCGTCAGCGATGTTAGCTGGCTTCTCGCCGATGCCTGCATCCGCAGGCATCGCAAAAAGGCATGTTATCCCGACAGGCCTGGCCGCTGCCTTTTACCGCGCAACAGCAAAGTACTTTTCCCTGCGGCGCTGAGGTTCACGCGCAGCCACAGAGAGAGTGCGAGTATCAATCGCCCATTGCCCTGCGTTAGCCCTGGGTTATTTCAAGGCTAAGAAATCAGTAAAAGCTTATAAGGCTTCGCACCGGACAGGAAAGCGCTGCAAAGCACACTAGCGTCATTTTTATCCCGGTCAGGATGATGACAGCAAAAACCATAAAATCGATTTTGTCTGCAATGAACAATATTCTATACATATCATTAGTTTAACAGTCATGATATTTTCGGGGGCAGACAGAAAACGCGCAGGTGTCTCCTTTCCTGGCGACTGAAAGATTTTACAGCCGCGCCGGGGTTCAAGGCAGACTTCCCCCTGCATCTGACAACGCGGTTTGCCGTATCGGTGAACGTTTTTGACTTGAACAAAGGTGGCGGCTTATGTCCCCAAAAAAAGCGACGCTGACTGGCCTGGTTGCCATTCTGCTATGGAGCGCGATTGTTGGACTCATCAAAAGCGTAAGTGAGGCTTTTGGTCCGGTGGGCGGCGCAGCCCTGATTTACAGCTGTAGCGCCGCGCTACTGCTTTTTTCTCCTGGCTTTCCTGACCTGCGCACCTTTCCCCGGCGCTACCTGATTATTGGCAGCATACTCTTTGTCAGTTACGAGATTTGTCTGTCGCTGTCGCTTGGCTTCACCCATACCGGTCGTCAGGCCATTGAGGTCGGCATGGTGAACTACCTCTGGCCGGGTATGACCATTGTACTGGCCGTTATCGTTAATCGTCAGAAAACCAGTCTGATGATTATTCCTGGAATGATGCTGGCGGTAGCTGGCGTAGGGCAGGTTCTTAGCGGCGACCGTCCGTTCTCGCTGAGCGAAATCAGCGAAAACGTCATGAATAATCCCTTAAGTTATGGGCTGGCGTTAAGCGGCGCGATTATCTGGGCGGTTTACTGCGTCGTCACGAAAAAAATCGCCAACGGCAGCAACGGCATCACACTTTTCTTTATTTTAACGGCGCTGACGCTATGGGCGAAATTTCTCCTTTCGCCTCAGCCCGCGTTTGCCCTATCCCCTCAGGCGCTGATCAGTCTGGCGCTGGCCGCCATGGCGATGGGCTTTGGCTATGCGGCCTGGAACATCGGAATACTGCACGGGAATGTTAACCTGCTGGCGGCGGCCTCCTATTTTATTCCGATTATCTCGTCGGTGCTGGCAGCCTTCATACTGGGTTCCCACCTGACATTTTCGTTCTGGCAGGGTGCGGCGATGGTATGCCTGGGATCGTTGATCTGCTGGTGGTCAACGCGAGCGCCGGAGAGCAAAAAAGTGAGGCGCGAACTGCCCTGATCGCGATAGCTCGCCCGCAGAGCAGAAGCGGCGGGCTGCGATCCTTAACTCGACGGCCGTGAAAAGACGTACCCGGCTGTTTCTGTCTTGCAGCACAGCCTTATTTTCCCTTGTGCTGATGCGCTGCGGCGCGATGGATAGCGCAACCGGTGTCCATCGCGCGGCAATACATAGCCGCATATCTTTACGCCGCATCGATTATTTTGAGTTGTTCGCCCGCACTCTCCCCTGTCACGAACGCTGCGCCAGCAGCTGGGCGCGCATCAAAACGCACCTGCGCAATACCCGGTCATGCGCACAAATTCAGCGGGGGTGGCTGATAAAGGGTTTTTCGCTTTCGCGCCGCTCCACGAGACGTCGTAAATCATGAAGGCAGCATTCGCACAGATCGGCGTCCGTCTCAACCAGCCGGCGGAAAAAGCTGCGTTGCACTCCGCACCCGCGGCAGCGGCGATACAATATTTTCTTCATTTTGCCGCCAGAGGATTCAGCCATCGCCACCACCAGAGCGGTCGCCAGTAACGACGAAGAGCAGGCAATGCAGCGGGACGCCGCACACCCTGCGCCAGCGTGACCCAGTCAAAGTTTAAAAACAGGCGGCTGTGTCCGTACTCCTTGCCATACAGGCTGCACTCTTGTTTTTTTCGCAGGTCAACGGGCGTGTTAGCAGACAGATCGCGCGTCAGGCTGTGGTAGCTCTCTTGCCGATCGAGCGTTCTTTCGTAACACCAGACCTTTTTTGGCAGATAACTCTGTCGCGATCCCTGATACTTCTGGAACTTCACGAACCGGTAATCTTCAGCGCCGTAGTTGCCGCTAAACTCTTCATCGTAGCCATAGAAACGTAAAAAGCGCGCGCGGCTCATAAAGAACAGATTGGCGTGGCCTTTATAAAGTGACCCATCGGGTCTTTTGCGCCACATTTTATAAAAGTTTCTTCCAGGATTGGGATGGTTTGCCAGATACGCCAGCGTATCAGGCGGAAAGGCATGATCCAGATCGGACATCAGTATTTTATCGGATTTCGCAAAGGTGACGCCCAGATTGCGCGCGCCCCCCTGATTCCACGGAATATCCGTCGTAACCCTCAACCAGCGAAAATTCAAATCTAGTTCAGGCACGTCATATTTCAACGGCGAGCAGTCATCGACAATGATAAACTCTGTTCTGTCAAGAATATCGGCAGGATATGATTCATACTGTTTAAGCAGGGTTGTAATTGAATCAATGCTTTTTTGATTGCAGTAGAAATGCGTGATGCACGTCAAATCAATATGTGATTTATCGGCGGCGTGTTTATTATCGGATAATCTTCGACAAACATTTAACATATTATTAGTATTCATAGTTAAGCAAAAACTGTCAGCATAATTTAATCAGCGCTATGCTAAAGCATTATCGATGAAATGATAAGCGCTAAGCACCACCTTGCGTTAATTTAAAGATAAATTAAAATAATTCAAAACAGGCAGCATCATTTGTTCTATGATGACTATACATTTCCTGTGCAGACGACCCTCACGCCCTGACTAAAAGATTGACATTGTTAAATATATTAAAAATCACACCAGAGTGTTATCAGCGCATAAGACATAATGAGGAGAGGAATATCAGCAGGTGAATATCCATTTCGTCTCGTATCACAGAGGTTAAATAATCAGAAATCTGAAATATTGAGATAAAACCCATAGCCATAATGGACCAGCCACATGGTCATGTTACGTTTAAACGTTAGGTGCTTGTAGCGCTTGAGTGCTAATATTTTTCATCTTAACGGCAAAGTTAAAAAATAACTTACTAAGACAGAAAGATATGATTAGTTCATCTAAAAATCTCAGCGCCATCATGTTTATCTGGAGCCTGGCGGGCTTAGCCTTTTTGATTTTTATGATTAGCCGCATTCACGCCAGAGGAATAGTAGAGACGGCCGAGTGCCTGTTTAATAAAAGCCCGGACGATTACACTGACTGGTTTACGCATCTGCCACAACTTATTTACAGAGTGTTATTTGAGACCTGCGATCATAATTACCGCTGAAAATGCCTAGGCGTAAATGGAATGGAAAAAAAAGCGTAACAACGCGTGCCACTTGATAAGAATTAACCATACCAGACATCCGGCAGATCCGTAGAGAATCAAAAAAAGAATGATGTTTGTCACTTTGTCTGAGAATCGCATGGGCACTATTTCCGGCATAAATAAAACGACCTCACCAAAATGACAGATTTAATCAATAGCTCATTTGACATATAATGCTTTTGATGAGTGACATTATCCGATAATGAGCATAAATATCTCTTCAACGCTGGACAGTGTTCAGTACCTCGCTGTTATTTCGCTGAACGAACATGATCTTCGTCAAATTCATTCTCCTTCCTGGCGAGCTGAACATAAGAGCGCACGCTATCAATTCCGAATCAAAGGTAAACGTAACCTGTAAAGAATCAGCAGGCTCTGAGGGTGTAATGTTCAGGTAAAGAGTGACGGTTGCGCATTAGTGCGCTTTGCCGGATTCAGCTTTCCCGATGATATATTGTCTGACCTGAACCGTCTTGCGCTTGCGCGGCCAGCTTTTTCAGGCTGAATATCCTGCTCATCGCCACAAAGCGAATACGCCAGACTGTCTCGACTCATCTCTTATGCCGCAGGCGGCTATTCAGAGCCTGAAAGGTTACTCCTGGAGCAGGAAGGCGACTAACATCCACGTCTTGAGGAGTAAATGGAAAAGGGGGAGTCATGTCAGGTTATGCGAGGCGGTTAGCTATCTGGCATAGCTCAGGCGAACAAATAACTGACGGAACAGTAAGAAAAGAAAGGGGCGCACAAAGAGGTTCATGACCACAGCAAGGCGCGTATCAGGTATCCGTCCAGCGAAAAGGCAGTGCGCGACGCCCCCCCTTGATCCGAACGATGACGCGTTGACCTCTCACATCACCCTGATAACCGAGCGGCATATTTCGCCCTGCTGTCTGAGGCACTGCCGACAGAGAGCAGGTCTGCAATCGGGGCTGTCGATCAGAGCTTTTGCCCGGTACGCTCTCTAAACTCCACGATTTCCTGACAGGTCACGCAGGTAGTCACAGAGGGGAGCAATTTGCGTCGCGCGGCTGGGATCAGTTCGCCACAGTTCTCACAGATGCTACAGCCGGGACGGCTTAATTTACTGCGGATTGCAGCAACTTCGGCACCCTCGGTGAGCGCAATGGCGGCCATTGCCTCATCAATAATATCTGCCATAGACGGCCTCAAATATTACTCAGGAATAATAATGCCAACATTTCCTGTTAAGAAACAAACAAACGCCTGAGCCTGGAGAACCTGGTAAAACAAGCGTAATTCTGTAACACGCACGGCCATTTTTAAGAACAATTTTTTGATCACAGCTCGCACGTAGCATTTATTTCATTAGCGCCAGCAGAAACAAACCCACTCCGCCCCAAAAGCCTGTGCAAAGCAAAAAAATCAACCACCATACATCGCTTCGAGTATAAGCCGGATGCTCATGCTTCATTTTTTCACTCCAGCAGGCCAGTACAACTCTTGTTAGAATCACCCTGGAAATATTTCAGTAAAATCTTTAATCAGAGGAAGTATTTTCCTGTGGAATGAACTTAAACCATACCGGTTAAATCATTTATCAACGGCCTGACACAACCCGCAGCGCCAGTTGATCCATATCAAAGCCTGGCCAGATTTGGCTCTATTTTTTACCCCCGTAAATATCACATTTAACCGGGAAGGTTCAGATTAGATCTGACCTGTTAACCAGGGTGGCTGATTGTTCGTGAAGAGTTTTTATCAGGATTCATCAGAGTACACAATTATGAGATTTTCGCTGTGAGTCATATATCGCCTCTGCCCCGTACCGTTACGGAGCGCGTATTCCATGCTGTTGCATTCGAAGTTGTCGCCAACCTGCTGGTGTTTACCCTGTTAATTATTTTTGCTTCTGCTGCTCCATCACAGTCAGGCGTACTGACCCTGGTCTCTTCTCTTACAGCAATGCTATGGAATTATCTTTTCAACCTGATTTTTGATGGATTGCAGGCCCATTTTGGTTTCAGAAAGGGGTTTCTGGCGCGAAGCATTCATGCAATAGCCTTTGAAGCAGGCCTGTTGCTGGTACTTATCCCTTTCGCTGCCTGGTGGCTAAGCATCACGTTACGCTCAGCGCTGAAGCTGGAATGCGGACTGGTACTCTTCTTTTTGCTTTACACGCTGATATTTAATCTCATCTGGGACAGGCTTAGCGAAAAAATAAAAAATCGCAACCCTTTATGTTAATAATATTTTTCTTCGATGCGAGCATAAAAAACATTACCGGCAGTTGAAAACATCAACAAGAAATAAACCAAACCCATTCTGCATTTTAATTTTGACAACAGCCGTTATATCGCCTCTCCTGATTTGTTAGCAAAGCGTTTTTTCCTGTTCATTCCTTACCGAGCAAAAAGAGAAAAAACATTATAATTCATTGTGCTAGATTGCCATACCATCTGAATATGTATTTCCCCTTCGACACTCACACCTGTAAAATTTATTACTTTTTATTTACGATTGAAATTCCGCACTGGTTGATATTATTCCTTTCCGACATTATAACTACAGCCAGGCACAGAAGTGCTGAAATATGCATTTATCAGGATGGCAAGACTGTAATCTGACTTACGACATCAGAAATATCTTAAACAGTAGTAGCAAGCCAGCTTAACTCAGTAATATTTTTGAATGGAACGAACAGTGACTAAAACAGACTATCTTGAGAAATTAAGGAATTGTCCTTCAACGGATATACTGGATATTGTTACCAGCTATATGCGTAAAAAAATCCCCGCTACCGACATCTCTTCCTTTGAAGGCGCATACGATCATCGCAAAGCAGAACTGATCATGAACAGGCTGTATAGCGAAGTCCCGACCGAAATCTGGCGACGGGTCTATTAAAACAAAGCTATAAAAAAGCGCATCACTTAAGGGGAAGTGATGCGCTTTTTAAGTTGATGTTAAAAGTGGTAAGAGAGTCCGACGATACCGCTGTAGTCGGTTTTAAAGTGGCCACCGAAGCTGCGTTCAGCTTTCGCATTGACAGACAGATCGCGATTTATCCTGCCCTCAACGTCTACGCTTGCCCGATAGCGATTATCAGACCAGGCATCATACTGACGGCCTGACTGACGGTCTGAAAGCGTCGTTTTAGCGCCGGTGTTAACCGGCGAATACTGGTATTCAAGGCTGGCGCTCAGGTTAATGTTTTCCAGTCCGGAGCCAAGGCCGCGTTTGACCGCCCTCACACCCGCCGAGCCGTAAAAGGGGGTACTGGAGCTAAGCGAGATGGTTGCATCCTGACCGGCCAGCGAGTAGCCGGAAACAGCGCCAGCGCTGAATGCGATATAGGGTGTAACCGCCAGCGAGTCACTGTCGCTGCCAAACTGGTAGCCTGTCTTTACACTACCAACCAGCATATGACTGTCGCGTTTTCTGGCGCTGATGCCCAGTACAGGATCAAGAGTGAACTCTTGATCGAGGTACAGATAGCGGCTGGTTGTATTAACAAACCAGCCATTACCCGGCAGCCAGGAGTAATACGCTCCCGCCGTTGTCAGACGATGGCTTTCACTACCCGCGCCTTTAACCTGCCCCTGCGAATAGCTGGCGCTTATACCGAAAAGTTGCCTGTCGCTCTGCGTGTCCCAGCCAACATGCAGAGTTTGCTGCTGCACACTCAACCCCAGAAAACTGCCTTTGCGGCGTTCAAGCGTTACCCAGGAACCACTGCTGTCAGGGAATGTACGCAGCGCCTCCGTTCGGTGGTGAAGCTGACTAACGGCTTCGCTCAACAGATACTGCCGGGAGGCCATCAGGGCGCGCGTATGACGAATCAACGGCTGGTTATCCTGAATGGTGAACCAGTCATCCGCAGTAAATTGAGGAGCTTGTTCCTTTTTCGTCTCTTCAGTATCGGACGTTTCTTTCTCCTGGATTGTATGATCATTTGCGGCGGCAGGATTCTGCGCTGGCGAGCCGTCGCCAGCGTCTGGCTGAGCATCATTTTCAGCCGGGGTATCTGGCGCGGCCGGAGTATCTGCCGCAGCCGGGGTGTCCGCCGCAGCCGGGGTGTCTGCCGCAGCCGGGGTATCTGGCGCAGCCGAGGTGTCTGGCGCAGCCGGGGCGTCTGGCGTCGCCGGAGTATCTGCCGCAGCCGGAGTATCTGGCGCTGCCGGAATATCTGGCGCAGCCGGGGTGTCCGCCGCAGCCGGATCTGCGGCCTCGTCAGTGGATGCGTCCTTATTGTGCTCAAGAACCCAGAGCACCCGGTCGTTTTCATCTTTAACCTGATAGTTCGGTGTATAAATGCTAAAACCACTGTAGCGGCTGGCAAAAGAAAAATAATCATGGGCGGTACCCGCGGGCGCATCGACCATGATGAGATCCTGAGCCAAAGCGACATCCTCTGCCGCGCTCACCAGCAAATTAACATCCAGCACGTTATCGCCGCCGCTCGCCGTTCTGTTAATAGTGAGTTTGTCGCTTTCCAGCGTTGAGGGTTTTACCCCTAAATCCAGTTTCAGGCCGGTCGCATCAAGCGCATCAACGATAAGCGTTTTAGCCGACCAGCTTCCCGCTGGCACCAGAGAGAGCGTTGCGCCGCTTTGCGCCTGCAATGTACTTAGACGACTATTGCCGGTCATTGCCCAGTGGGCATCCGCCGCCAGCGTCATGCGCGTCGTACCGGTGGAAGTGACGGCGCCCTGATAGCTGACTTTGCCGAGATAGAGGCTGGCATTATTGGCCAGCTGAACATTACCTGACACGGTACTGACAGGAAGCCGCGCCAGCGCATCAGCATCGCGTACCGGCTGACTGCAAGTGACATCATCCTTATAGACAATCTCATAGCAGCGCCAGCTTTTCTCTTCCGCCACGTCGCTATTGTTGTAGCCGAATGAAAGACGAGCCGACTCGTCAGCCACAAAATCTGCGCTTACGCTGGCATATTCACCCACCTGAAAAAGGGCATTTTTGGCCACCCTGATTTGGCTGGCCTTAAATAAAGACGTTGTCCAGTCATCCTCGATAACCACGCTACCCGCATGCGCCACAGGTTGTCCCGACAAGAGCAGCGTACCTTTATCCACACTGAGAGCGCCGTTCAGGTTCATTCCACCGGTCAATGCCGTAATCGCCGTTGTATTTTCAGGACTGACGGCGACCTCCATTGCGCCGTTAACGCCATTCTCATCCGTTTCCCCCAGGAAGCCGCGAAATACCTGATGGTTCAGCTGCGTTAAGCGGTAATTGATGGCGGCATCGGCATCTGTGCCGAGGTAGGTCCAGGTTGAGGTACTGCTCTTGTCCGTCGGGAAATACCAGTAAGAAGAGGTATTGAGCTGAAAGTATTCGGTATCTTTGGTATAGGGGTTGTTATATACATAGATGGCCCCTGGCGTTCCTTTCGGATTGCTGCCGTTAAACCGGTTAAAAGGCACATCTTCTGCGGTATAGCCGGTAATGTTCAGCCCGGCGCGGCCGTCGCTGCGATGATTCAGCAGCGTTGCGCCGCTATCGGTATGGTTGATCCGTTTGAAAGTCAGCGAGTTGCCATTTAAATCCAGCGTGCCGCCGCGATAGCCAAAATAGATGTTGCTGGTGGCAACCTGGCCAGCATCGTTCAATACCAGCGTCGGCCGTCCGCTCACCAGCGTGACCGAAGAGAAAGCCTGTTTGTTTCCCTCGGCATCGGCGCGCTGATCCAGAATAACCGTGCCATCGCCCACATTCAGACTACCCTGGTTAATGCCTTCAGCGTTGACGTGAAGCGTCCCCTCCCCCACTTTATGCAGCGCATCGTTCGCCAGGCCGTTTACCTGCCAGAGAACCCTTTTATTCGCGTCTACTTCAATACCGCCGCCGGTCCAGGTGGCATTCAGCCCGTCCGCTGGTTTGATGGTGTAATCGCTGGAGAACTGAAGCTTGCCTGCGCCCATATTGATGGGCGCATTAAGCACCACCTGCCCACCTTCACCGTTGAAGCGTAAATCTTTGGTTGCATCCAGTTCTTCACTGGTCGCCGCTGAGGGCGCGATGCTGGCATAAGACTGATTCAGCCCCACCCATGACCACAGGCTGTCTCCCTGGGTGATACCACTATAGTCCCAGTTCAGAACGCCTTTACTGGCTGCATCAGTCACATCCGGCGAGCGGTTTGCCGCCGTAATGGTGTCGATATAACCATCCGGAATGTATTCCCAGATACTGGTTTGATCGGCAATGCGATCGTCAACGAACGCCCCATGCAGTACACCGGCGACCTTCCAGCTTTTGTCCAGCTCGTCAAAGACCATCAGCGGACTGCCGCTGTCTCCCGCCATGGTGCCGATAGAGAGAGGGGACGTCAGCGCATTGTCCGGTCCGTAGCTGGTTGCCCGTAAACTTGAGGAAGTAAAGTTCACTGTACTGGCGTTAACGGTCCCGCCACTCACCCAGTTATACGCGCCGCTCAGAGTAATCCGCGCCGTCTGATCCGCATTGACCTGGCTCTGTGTGCCGCCCCCCAGTCGCGTATACCAGGCGTAGCGGGAGAGATCGCGCTTCATGATCTCCGATTTGACCACCGTCCCGGCGGGCGCCGCATCCGTGACCACTTTGTTCAGGCGAGGCAGGTGGAAATCAACGTTTGCATCCGTTGACTCATTACGATTGATTAGCCTGTAGGTCGCGCCATACTGCGCGCCGTTGCCAAAGCCGACCGTAGTGTAACCGGTATTATGTCGGGCGCTGGCAAGGTAAGACGGCGCGACAAGCGTGCTGTACCCGTTAGTGATCACCATGCCAAAGTCAGGCATAAGAAAATCAAGATAGCCGGAAAGCGTGCCATCTTTTTTGTAAACCGGAATATGCGTCGCACCGACAGAATATTTGCCTCTGTTTTCTGCGAAGTCGCGATACTCCTGGACATCGACATCGTATCTCATGATACCCGCATACGATGTGGTGCAGATAAAAGCGGTGCAGTAAAAGGTGTTTTTGCGAAAGTTTTTCAATGGAAACGTCCGTATTTATAATTGATTTATGCAACAGGCGCTAAAATAAGAGTAACACCGGGAAAAATAATCCTGACATTACACCTTTATAATATATTGACCCCTGTCAATAACCGTCCTGGACTTGAAGGGGGTTTAATATAAGCAATTGATTTTTATCATATAAAAAACATAATCATTATAACAAACATGTTAAAAACACATAAAAAAAATGATAAAAACCAACAAGAAACCCATTGTTATAAATAAAAAAATCACCTTGCCGACAGGTATGAATAACAAAAACAGCTGATAACAGACCTGCCTGCCAGACTGAAAAAGATGCGACCATTGCCTAAATAGCAAACATCTATGCGCTTATTACTCGCTATGTTGCAGCGTCATTTTCAGCGCGGCCTGAAAATATCGTTCGCTGCATATGAGGGAAGAAGGGGAATATTTCTCTGGCGAAAGAGGAAACAGAGCAGAACCTTGTCCGCTCTGTGAATAACAGTCAGGCCTGACCGCCCGCCAGTTTTTCCAGCACGATCACCTCGGAATGATCGATCAGCGGCAACAGCTCGGTAAACAGCTCGGTGATATGCGGCGCATTGCTATGCTTGTCCAGTAGCGCTTTCGACTGCCACTCTTCTGTCCAGACAAAACGGCGAGGATTTTGCGTATCACGGTTCAGCTGATAACGGATGCAGCCCTCTTCTTTCAGCGTTGTCTCAATCACACCGCGAAACAGCGCGTCGAGTTTGCTTTCACAGTCCGGTTTAGCAATAAAAATAGCAACAACAGGAACAGTCATACTGGTCTCCTTGGTAAAACTTACAGCCTTCTGTTTTCAGTCAGAAAAAACTCAATTTTGTAGCCTGAGCCATTTCGGTTTGCGCGTTTATCCGGTTATCAAAAATAACAGCCGCAACGGTGCAAGGCCGAATAGTACCTGAGTCATTGACGCTGTTATTTTCTTTTCCTGCGCTGAGCGTCTTAATGCAATTCTGAATTGCCTGGTATCCGTTGCTATGACTGTGCACGCTGAATATGCAAGAAAGAGCGTTCTCAGGTGAACGAAATAAGGTCGCCGACATCAGGCTCTCTGTTGCCCGGCGGGGACGCGGGAACGAGATGTCCAAACGCCCCTGCTGGCTATCCCTCCGACGCGCCAGCCCGTCAGGCTTTTTTGCTCCTGACGGCGGCCACCCGCTCATCCAGTCATTCCTGACAACCGTTGCTTGTCGGGTTGAACCGGGTGGCGGCCAGTCCGGCGACAATGTCCTCATCAGAGCAAAGGTTATCTGAAAGCCAGGCAAGGCCAGTTAAGCACGCGCAATTTCATTAGGGTGTTCGCTTACCATTCAACGGTGATTTTACCCATGTGCCCGCCGCTACGCTGAAGCGCAAAGGCATCGGCAAGGGATGAGAGTCCGGTGAAGCGATCGCTGATCACCGGACGCAGGCCGGTCTGATTCAGGGCGTTAACAAACTCTTGCTGCTGGCGGCGATTCCCCACAATCAGCCCCTGAATTTTTGCCTGCTTAGCCATCAGCAGCGTGGTGGGGATCACGCCCTCATGGCCTGTCAGCACGCCTATCAGGGCAATATGTCCGCCAATCTTAACGGCATTGACCGACTGCGCCAGGGTTCCTGGTCCGCCAACTTCAATCACGACATCTGCGCCAGCGCCATGAGTGAGATCCCGCACCGCGTTACCCCAGTCAGGCGTGGTGCTGTAGTTAATGGTTTCATCTGCGCCCAGGCTACGCGCCTGCGCCAGCTTCTGGTCAGACGAAGACGTAACAATCACGCGCGCGCCCATTGATTTGGCAATCTGTAGCGCGGTGATCGATACGCCTCCTGTACCGAGCGCAAGAACGGTGTCGCCGGCTTTCAGGGCCGCATCGCCAGCCAGAGCGCGCCAGGCCGTCAGGCCGGAGGTGGTAATGGTTGCCGCTTCAGCATGGCTCCAGCCGGCGGGCGCCAGCGTAAAATGGCTGGCAGGACGGACCACGTACTCTGCGGCAAAACCGTCAGCCCCATCGCCTGGCGTTTGCGTAAAATCCGCTACCTGAGCAAAAGGTCGGCCATCTGCCCACTGAGGAAAGAAGCAGGAGACAACGTTATCTCCAGGCCTGAACTCTGTTACCCCGTCACCGACCTCTTCAACTACGCCAGCGCCATCGGCCATCATGATGCGTTGCGGAGCGGTCGGCATCGCGCCTTCCGCCACCAGCAGATCGTGGTAGTTCAGGGAGGTCGCATGGATGGCGACGCGAATTTCACCGACGCCAGGCTTGCCGGGATCGGCCAGCGTCGTCAGCGTCAGATTATTTAGCCCGCCCGGCGCCGTTAAGGTCATAGCTTGCATAGTTCACCTCGTGTTCAGTTTGACAGAGAAATGTTCAGCATAGCTGCCGCCGGCATTAAGCGGACAAGTTCGTCGCTGGACGGCTTCAACTTTTTCAGGCGCTGCATACGAGAGAACAAAGGCAAAAAGACAGGCCAAATCATGCGCATAACCTGAATCCGGCTATGCGCGGCATAACGACAGAGGAAAGTGACAAGATATTTTATTAATTTATGTCAGATATAAATAATCACTCTTTCTGAGGACGGAATTCGTTTTGACTGCCTGCTGCTGGATGATCACGGCGGAACAGCGCCCACTCCTCAATCCGTTCACCTGAAGGTAACGTACAATAGGCCGTCACGCCCTTGTCGGTCTGAACCTGGGTGAGTTGCCCGCCCGACTGCACACACCAGTCGGCCGCGGGATTATGCATGTTTAACCGTTGCGGATGAGAGGCTTGCTGCGCGCAGGCGCTAAGCTGTAAGCCTGCCAGCATCAGCGTAGCGGGCAGTACCATGCTGTTAATCTTCATAAAGTCACTCCTGAACAGGTTTGAATAGTCTGGCGTAGGCGTTAGTTAAGCACAGGCTTTGATTTAGGGGATTTTCATCGTTATTTAACCTGATTATTGCCCTTGTTAAGGGCATCTGTACGGATAAAAGCCGATCCTGACAGGTTTCAGATAACAGTCGCCAATATTAATGCCTGGTTAATTAACCCTGCATAAACAATAAATTTTGCCTGTATGAACCTTTATGAGCTGCGATAGCGCCTGTGCGCTGAACGGCTCTTTTGTTAAGGAGCAATGGCTGATCCCGTGGCGGCGTCAGTGCGCAGATGACACATTCTGGCGAAAAATGAGGGCGTTAACACGCGTCAGGTCAAGGCGGGGTATCAGGTTAATTTTTACTATTCACCCGTTAATGGAAGTGGGTTTATTTATTAAAGGAGCTATATATGAAGAAAAAAGTGTTAATCGTTCTGGCGCTGCTCTGTTCCACATCGGCATTTGCGCGACAAGAGGTTAGCGTCGCTCAGGCTAAAGATATGCGTGACGATCGGCATGTTGCTCTGACGGGCACCATTACCGGACGCGCCGATGAGGATCACTACTGGCTACAGGATTCAACCGGCCGCATCCTTATTGACCTTGATGACGATGATGATGATGGCCGCTACCTGACGGGTAAAAAAGTGCGCATCACGGGGGAAGTTGATCGGGACAATGGCCACGTTGAAATTGATGTCGATCGGATCTATATCCTGAAATAACGGCGCTTTTTCCATGCAGAAGCTCACGCATGTGTGGGCTTCTGCAAAGCAATTTCAGCTTATTTCGCAGATAGTTTCCTGCTCGCGCAGTACAGGCCGCAGCAGATCATGCTTATCTGTACTTATGCTGTTATCTCTTCAGGCGGCCACGAATACGCCGTGTTTATCTCAATGCGGACGAGCCTGGCAGCGGCGCGCAATGCCGAGGCCCACCCTCTTGCACGCTGACATCACTGCTGAGCTGGAGCGTGACCGTATTGAAGGCTTCCCTTTCGCCGTTGCGTTTCGGGCTGTTCAGGCTGAGCTGGGCGGTCCACTTTGGGTGATTCCATTTCGTCCCCAGTTCTATGGCTGCTTTCGCCTCCTCTTTGAGAAAATGAGAAACTTTCCAGCGGGAATTTTCCAGCAGAGCTTTTCGCGCCTGATTTGGCGATGCAGGCACCAGGCCTGTTTTCCTGGGGTCAGGCAGATTGCGCGTTGGGGCAATATCCTGACTCAGCGGCACGCTGAGCTGTTGTGGTATCTGATGCCGGGGGATGTCAGTCATCTCCTGAGGTGCAGCAAACGCCTGCATTCGGGTTGCGTCCTGATTAATCTTCAGAGCGAAATCGCTATTATTTCTGGCCCTGGCCTCCATGCGCTGAAACAGGTCCTGAAGCCTGGCGAATGCCTTATTCATAACAGCGATGATGTTTGCACCGGTTACCGCCGTGGTACACAGTGACAGTAGCAGTGGATTAATGTTCTCCTGAGCGATCGTTATTTGCGCCAGCTGTCTGGAACAGACATCCGCCCCTCCCTCAATGGCTGCATCGGTGCGACCGTCATCGTAAAGCAATTTTCTGATTGTCACATTTTGGGAAACAGGATTATTTTCGTATGCAGACTGACCAGAATGATTTACTGTGCGCAGACCGGCGCTCAGCTGAAATTTATTCGCTGCATTTTTCTGTTCACTGTCGTAATAAACATCTGCGCCAGCCGGTCCCCCTGAATACGCTGAGGGATACCCGGCAGTCATACGAATCATATTAATAAATCCTGTTGCGTCAGCGTTTAAAACAGGATGTAAAAATACCAGCCCCATGAGTAAATGACGCAACGAATGTTTTGACTTCTCTGCAAACATAATTTTCTTCATGGTTAACGTAAAGTAACAAGTAAATGGTCGGCTATTTTCCTGCCGTCGCTTTTGCTCAGCGTGAACAAGTTGTAACCGCACAAAGCACCAGCAACCAACATTAATTCTACATAAATTAAAAATATAGATTTTTATGCTTAAGTTTAGCCATTTTTTATATCATTTAACTGGATAACCTCTCCCTGGGTCAGCGCAGCCCGTTTCAGAAAAGAACGAATGTAATCAGGATAAATCGCTTTTCCCACAGCAAAAAAAAGCGATGACCTGCGCCATCGCCCGTACGTGTTAAATCACACTTATGCCCTGCTACATTAACAACCCGTTCGTCGCGTCATCATTGTTATTACAGTCGTTATAACTGACGCCGCTTTGAGCTTCAGACAGGGAAAGCGTCCACTCTGATATATTCATATTAAGGGTGTCTGTTTCTCCATTGATATTTGATGCTGACACACCGTCGGTAATGCACTCTGTATTCGCATCATTATCATTATCTCAGTGACGTTGAATAGAGCGCTCATACTTGCTTAACGTGTGCGTTTGCGCTGCGTTCTTCGCTCTATGGACCGCTTTATTTACGCTCACTTTTTTTGAGGAAGTTCACCATTATCAAGTGTTATTGAAATTCCGGAGCAGCGTGTCAAACCTTCACCTTTTTAACGCTGGTGAAATCCGTACTGCTGATCGCAACAGCCTCATCACCCTTTTTCGCATCGATCGAAGTTGCGCCGTATGCGTCGAAAAGATCACTGCTATCGGTTTCGTTGAGATTTTAATGCGCAGGCCGAGACCCAATATGGATTGAGCCTTTTTATCGTCAGACACAGGGTGTTATTCCGGTCAATCAGACGGCTTTTCATCGCAGTCCCTTCCTCATCGCCCTGCTCCGATCGCTCCAGCTGGCCGTCCGTCAGCAAGTGGGCATCCGCCTGCTCGCCCCAGATCAGAGGTAAACAGAAATTGCTGGCCGACCTTATGGTTCACCGCGTTAAAATACTGCGCGTAGATGCCGCCTGGGCGCGCCACCTGGGCCGTGTCTGTCGCCAACAGGAATATGACCACGACGCGCCTCTCCAGGGGACTGACTACCTTCGACATGTGCTGTTCGTCGACCGTTGTCGATTGATCAAAAATGCGGTGATTATCGCGAGTCGTCCGCCGCATAAATGCGGTCCCAGACGCTTAGTTGTTATGATCCTGCCCCGTTGTCGCTGGTATCTCAGGCCACATAGAGCTGCCGTTGTCCCGCCGCCGCGAATACCTGCTTATTCACCAGGAAGCAGGTCGTTGCGGCATACAGCGGGCGGCGCCTGCTGCCCTCATTATTTGTCACAACAATGTGATGGTGTTAACAGGCTGAGAAGAAGGCGGTTCAATGGACAAGTTATCCTGATTGCCAGTCTGACCGGTCATTAATGAACCATCAGACCGCAGTATGATTACCGTCGAGTCAGGATTATTCGATGCTCTGGAAAATGCAGGTCGTCCGTTCTGATTTGCATCCGCGATGGAATTCATATGTATCGTCATGCTTTTTGCAGAAGAACGGCTCCCGCCGCCGCCCTCTGGAACACAGCAACAGCCGTATCGTCTCCGGCAGCAGCGCAATCCAGAATCAGAAAAGGCAACCCGCTCAGTGCATTCTCTCCAGCGACCAGCGGAGCGGCAGTGCATAGCTTTCGCCATCCGGGACCAGCTTAGCGCGTTTATCCTCAATAAGAGCTGACCTGTATTCGCTAACGTTGTCGAATGTCGGAATGTATTCCTGGAGGTTTCACTGCTGTGTGCAAAAAACACCCAGCAATGATAAAAAATCTGGATCAGGATGAAAGGTGAAAAGACAATTATCAAACGATCATTTTTTCATTTCAACGTCTTCAATTACGCCTTTATAAAGCTGGCTTAACGTTAAGTCATTAAGAAAAAGATACAATTCAAGCTCCCCTTTGAGGTCAAACTTTCTCATTACATTGTATTTGTGAGCATAAATAGTCTTCACTGACAAACCAAGACTTTTAGCGATCTGTCGAACGCTTTTCCCTTTTTTAAGAAAGCTCATTACCTGTAGCTGTACAAGCGAGATATGGGAGAAGGTACATTTCAGACAGTCTGACTCCGCGAAAATCTTTGCCTCCTGATTGCTGACAGTTAACCAGGCTTTGGTAATTTTATCTCTTACTTGTCTGACAGTTTCATAACGGCCTATGGCCGTTAAGGATTGATAGCAGACTGGCAAGGAGGCAGGATCAATATTGTGTGCATAATCAGCGAAAACAAGCAAAAGACTGCCCGTCTTCCGATAACGAAAGACGGGCTGGCACATAAAAAGACGCCATTGCGAAGAGTTCATTACAATGATATCAGCTCTTCGCAAATGGTCGCTATCAAATTCGGTCAGAAACTCAACATTTACGCTCGATAGCAACGCCTCCTTAATAATTTCAGAGACGCCAGTCCTAAAATAATAGTCCTCATCTCTGCAAAATAGTTTGATAACAGTAACAAAATCCATTTTATGCCCCGATAATTCTGGGTTATATGTTTTCAGCTATGTAGGTTTTATTTTAGCTGAATTTTCCGTTAACCAGCTCCAGCTCTCCTTTCTCTTTCAGTTCTTTGAGCACCCGACAAATCGAGCTTTTTGAAAGGTGAGAACTATGCTCAATTAAATAAAGTGCAGAAAACCGTTTTTTCAGATGTGGCGGGAGCTTTTTCCAGCGCCCGATCAACGAAATCACCTCATCATAAGAGTTGCCTTTGGGTAACTGTATATAGCTCATTAAGTCTGAATATTGCCCGGACACAATTGACATGGCATCGTTAAACAAATCTTTTTCGAAAACCAGGTGCCAAAACGTGTCATAATCTATGAAACTGACTTTCCCGTAGTCAATTCTTTCCAGATAAACGGGAGGGTCATCCAGCGCTGGGGTAACACCAACAATGAAAGGTGCAGACAAAATATTAAGAACTTTATGTCCGTTTTTTAGTTTAAGTAAAAAGTCACCGTCCAGTATGAACATAACCCGACGAACACTGTCTTTCGTCAGATGGTAACGGCGTTTGCCTCGCGAAATCTCATCAGGGTTCGCAACTTGCGTGTATCCCGCTAACGCATCGATGATTCGCTCATGATTCTCTGTCACTCTATGCATATCAATTGACTCAATCAAGCTGACAATCGCAGCCAGTGGTTAGTATCAACGATAACGAAGATCCGTTTTCATGGTGTAATTATTTTTGATCTCGTTGAGCTTAAGTTTCTTATACCTCCTGTTTTTTTATCATAAAATTATTATCAGATGTTCATTATATTAAACGCAGCCCAGTAAAACTCAATTCACCGCTCACCCAAAAACCAAAATTTAAACCCACAAAATAACAAAAAAACAGAATTTACACCGCATATAAGGCATCACGCTGGATGATGATCCTGAAAAAGCCAGTCTTCATGCTTTCCAGATACCTTTTTTCTGAAAAATTCAATTTATCAATACCAAAAGAAATCACATGTTATAAATGGCTTCAACCCAAAATTAAAAGTAAACATTGGATCAAAAAAAATTCCAGTAAATTAACAAGCATTCCGGCATTGGAAATAAAGTTAACTTTCACCTTCATCTTAAATGATTTTCTTCGTTGAACGCAAGTTAATCACAGCCGTGCCAAAATAAACATTTAAATTATGAAATGCACATTATTTAGATTTTTAATCTATTTTTTATCTTTTAAACAGAACATAAAACCAGATAGCCTGACGTTAACTCTCCATCCTTTTAATTAAAAGAGTTAAACTAAATTAAGCGCGTCCTTCCTTATGCAGACTACTGCTCTACACCTCTTAATCAGCACTCGCCAGGCCTAAACCTGTCGCTTTTATGAACGAGCGTCATTTAATACCTCTTCACGTAATAGCAAAAGGGATAAATTCACCCACTGTCGTACCTACTTGAAACAAAAAAAAATTTAAATTAATTAAAAAATTAAAACCGTTGTTATCTTATTGTTTCAAAGGAGAACCGATTTTTATTCCGTTAAGATAAAATTCACATTATGGACTTATTACTATTTAAGTTACCTCATCAAACCAATCAAATAGAACTACTTGCAGGAAGCAAAGCCATATTATTTAAACTGGAGGAATTAGCGAAGTGAGAGAATTAACTATTTGTGAAATGCAGGCTGTTTCTGGGGGTGATTTTTTTGAATTTGTCGGCGCCGTTATTATCGGCGGTATTACCGGCACAACGTCTTATGCTATGAAATGGGCAATGAGTGGCGGTAGTACAGGCGGCATTATTGGTGCCGGCATCATTTCTGGTGGTGTAGGCCTGATCATTGGTTCCGTAGTAGGGCTAATCAATGGTGTACTTTACGGCGCCATTAATGGCTGGGATGTAACCGTAGCATGGTTCAACACCCTTGTTGAAAATACACTAGACCCGAATGCACCTGTCATTACCGCTTGAGGATAAACGATGCGCGAATTAAATAGTGAACAAATTAAAAACGTAAGCGGCGGAACGCTGACATCCGTCATTATGGATTTTTTTAACCAGGCGACTAAGTCCTCCTCTAAAGAAAAGACGAACTGGACTCGCCCAGAGAACATTCCAGAGACAAATACAATCAGTGGTTCGACTTTTGGCCTTGCCGTCATTGGCATCGCCGCTGTTGCAATTTATACCGTGCTGTCGCTGGGTTTTTCACAAAAGTAATGCCCCATTATTAACAGTTTCACTAAGCTGAGTAATTAAGCAGCTTTACGTAAATACTCAGCAATCTGTAAGTTGCTCGTAAATTTAACAAGGAAGATATATGAAAAAGATTTCATTGATTGCTCTTGGCCTGCTGGCCGCTGCTCAGGTACATGCTGCTTCTGATGGCACTATTGAGTTCAGTGGCAACATCAAAGGTCAGTCGTGTACGGTCACGGTGAATAATGGTTCTGGTAATGTCGTTAAGATGCCAGATATTTCCATAAGCCAGCTGGCTGAAAAAACTCAAACCGCTGGCGCCACTACTTTCTCTATCAATTTAACAGATTGTTCCACTGCAACAGGTGATGTTCTGGCTTATTTTGAGGCGGGCGCGAATGTTAATGCTGATGGCCGTCTGATCAATAAAGGCACAGCTGCCAACGTTGAGCTGGAACTGCTTAACAACACAACCCCTGTGGTAGCAGGCAACCTCGAACAGCAAGCTGGCCTGACAGCAGTACCGCTGTCTGAAGGTGCAGCAAACATGACTTATTCTGCGCGCTACTACGCCACTGATAAAGCAGGAGAGGGTACGGTTCAGTCATCCGTGACTTTTTCCATTCACTACCTCTAATCCATTCAGATGAGGGCGCCGCCCTCATCTTTCTTATGTTTGCTGACTCAATAAAATTATGAAAAAAAAAAATTAACCTGATGGCGGCTTTACTGGCTGTCTGTGTGTTCTTCTCACCCGCTTTTGCAAGCGTGACTATCATTGGCACACGCGTTATCTATCCGGCTTCAGAAAAAGAAGTCACGGTTCGTCTGGATAATCGAGGAGACAAACCCGCGCTTGTTCAGACATGGATTGATGATGGTGATCCTGTCCAGCCAGTGGATAAAACCAACGTTCCCTTCGTCCTGCTACCTCCTGTATTCCGCATGGAAGCAGGCAAAGGCCAGACGTTACGAATGATCTATACAGGCAGCGACTTGCCCATAGATAAAGAGTCTGTTTTCTGGCTCAACATACTGGACATTCCGCCTAAAGTTAAAAGCCATACAAGCGAGAATCTGTTACAGATGGCGATTCGCAGCCGGATAAAAATCTTTTATCGCCCTGCCAGTTTGAATGCTGAAGGCGCGAATCAGGCAGCATCCAGCCTTATCTGGCGTAAAAATAATAAAAGTAAGTTACTGACAGCAGTTAATCATTCCCCTTACTACATCAACGTGTCTCAGGTGAGTGCCGAAGACGGTGCCGGTCACAAATATGTTTCCGAACGAGGGGACATGCTGGCACCCGGCGAAACGAAAGATTTCGTGATGAAAGGCGGGATCATAAATCAACTCAAACCGACCATTCATTATCAGTATTTAGACGATCTTGGCGCGGCTCGTAGCGTTGTCGGCCAACTTAGCCAGTAATTTCAGGGATAAAAGGATAAGGGTCATGGCAAGGGAAATTTCGGTAGAGCAAGCCGGCAGGCATGCTGGCCGCTCTTTTTTAGCGCTCTTTCTTACTGCTGCAATGGCATCTGCTTACGCTGAGGAACGTTATGAATTCGATGGAGCCTTTATCAAAAACATGCCGGGCGTAGAGGTAGATGTTACTCGATACGCCGAAGGCAATCCTCTCGATCCTGGTTTGTACATGCTGGACATCTATCTTAATGGACGTCAGGTAACCCGTGATAATGTCAGAGTGGTTCGTGAAGGAAACCGTTCCAAAGTCTGTCTGAGCCATAATCTGGTCAAAACGCTGGCGCTTAAAAACACCGTATTTACAGAAAAACAGACCTCTGCCTTACAATCCGAGAGCCAATGCCTGTCGATTGAAGAGGTCATTGAAAACAGTAGCGCCACAATCAATAGCGCCGATATGCAAATGGAACTTTCTATTCCTCAAATTTATCTGTCTCGTCATGCGCGCGGCTATGTCGCGCCCGAATTTTGGGACAGGGGAGAAAATGCATTCACGCTTACTTACAATACCAACTATTACCGTTCTGTTTACAGCGAGAGAGAATACGACGCCTTTTATAGTCGGACACTGGCTGGATTGAATCTTGGCGGCTGGATGTTTCGTCACGACGGCACGCTGAGCTGGCAGCGTCAGGATAATAAGGAATCTCATCACTATAACAGCATCAATACCTATGTTCAGCACGATATTCCGTCGCTTCAGTCGCGCATTCTGATTGGTGAAGGCAATACCAGCGGTGAATTTTTCGACACAATTTCTTTTCGTGGTGTGCAATTAGCTACCGTTGACCAAATGCTGCCAGACTCACAGCGTGGTTATGCGCCGGAAATCCGCGGTGTTGCACGCAGTAATGCTCAGGTTACTGTGCGACAAAACGGCAGTAAAATTTATGAAACGACCGTATCCCCTGGCGCATTTAATATTACCGATTTGTACCCTACCGGCTACGGCGGGGATCTAAATGTCACTGTCAAAGAAGCTGATGGTAGTGAAACCCACTTCAGCGTTCCCTATGCGGCCTTAACCCGTCTGAAACGTCCGGGGATGACATCTTATACGTTGACTGGCGGGGTATCGCGTCTCAGTAATTTGGTATACACCCCTTCCGTTTACCAGGGAACGATTCAGCACGGGTTTAATAATAATCTTACCGGCTATGCGGGCATCCTGGGGTCGGATAATTATACCTCTTTACTTCTTGGCAGTGCCTTTGCTCTGCCATTCGGTGCTATTTCCCTGGATATTGCCGGCGCGAAAACGGATTATGGGGAAAACACGGAGCGGGGGGTAATTTATCGGGCAATGTACAGTAAGAAAATCCCTCAAAGCAATACTAATTTTACTTTATCTGCCTATCGATTCTCCACCTCAGGTTATTACAGTTTTAACGATGCATTACGTATTAACAGCTATTACAAAAAGAATATTAACCCTGATCGACATTACCTTTCTCGCCCCAGGCAACGATTCACACTGACTGCCAGCCAAAATTTAGGGGAGTCATTTGGGAATGTATATCTGTCTGGTTTCGTTCAAAATTACTGGAATTACTCCGGCACCAATACGCAATTTCAGTTAGGCTATACGAACAGTATTAGAAAAGCATCCTATACATTTTCTGCTAACAGATTATTATATGCCACAGGTGGACATGAAACTCAGTTGTCTCTCGATTTTTCAATTCCACTGGGGAATAATAGCAAAAGCTTTTTTACCAGTAATGCTACTCATACCAGGGATGGCGTTACCGCACAGGCATCTGTCAATGGCATAGCCGGAGAATCTGACCAGTATAATTATAACGTCAGTGCAACACGCGATAATGACGATAGCTATGCAGGTTCGATCGGTGGCCTGTATCGTTCGCCCTTTATTACGCTGAATGCATCCTATACAAAAGGAAACAACTACTATTCAGCTTCGGCAGGTGCCAGCGGTGCTGTAGTGGCTCTGTCAGATAGTCTGACGTTGAGTGGATATCAGTCGTCGACTTATGCGCTTATTGATGCAGAAGATGCCGGAGGCGCACATATTCCTGGTTATCCCACTATCCTGTTAAATGATAGTGGCCGGGCCATAGTACCAAATCTTAATCCATATCGTATAAACGATCTGGCAATAGATCCCAAAGGTATTTCGCTGGATGTAGAGCTTGAGTCCACACAACAGCGCGTTATTCCTGTAGAGGGCGCCGTTGTCAGGGTGCGCTACAAAACAAATAAAGGAAAACCTTTGTTAATCAGCGCCAGTCAGCCTGACGGAAAGGCATTGCCCTTTGGCGCTTCCGTTAAGGACGAGAACGGAAATCTGGTCACGGTTGTCTCACAGGGCGGAAAAATTTATCTGCGCATCAATAACGATGTCAGCCGCTTACACGTATCCTGGGGAAAAATGCCAGCGGACAATTGTCTGGTTAATCTGGAATCTGGCGATATACAGTCCAGTGATAATCTGTCTATCGCAAGATTAAATACAATATGCAGTAGCGAACAGACGCCGCCTGTTCGCTATGTTTCGACTGGCAAAATTAATAATGATAATGAAGGTTAGCTGCCATGAAGCCTCTTTTAGCCACAAAAACATTACCAGGCGTTATTTATATCACTGCTGTCGTATTAGTTTTTTTTCTTACCGTACCTGAGAATACTTATGCCGCCAGCAGTGCTGTTACTATGGAGTGTAAAACCTTTGTCGGTGGCACCAACAGAGCGGTGCTGGACTTCAGCACACTAAGCGTGAATATGTCGCCGTCTGTTCCGGTCGGTACCGTGGTTGCAGAAGGTCAAATACCAATTCTGGTCGAATGCGCCTTAAATAATTATAGCCAGTATCAGGATGGCGAAACCAGTGAAGTTTATTTTAAACGCTCCGCGATCGCAGATGATGCTCTGGGTTACGGCCTGACATTATATACCGGATTAAATGGTCATATGACGGCTGAAGCGGGCAGTGAGCCTACCGGCATTATAATTAGTGAATGGGCGATGACCTCTGGCGGTCAGGTAAAGGATTACCAAAAAGTCACGCTCAACATTCCTTACCAGATTAAACGAACGTCAATGTCAATGCAGGGTTCGTCATTAACAGGAACCATTGGTACCATTAATAATGCTTTTGCCGTCGGATCAATGGTTAGTGGAAAAGATCTCCCTTTAGCTATTACTAACGTTAAAAAGTTTGTAACAGTTAAAGATGAAACCTGCTCTGTTGTCAGCGATACCAGCCAGAGCGTTTATCTCAGCAGTTACTCCATCAGCACCAGTAGCGGTTTGGGCTCAGGGGTAGGACAGACCAGTTCGCTAACTCCGTTTAATATTCAGTTAAACTGTGAAGCGTTACTTTCCGGATCCTTCGACGTCATGATGCAGTTTGACGGGAACGCCGTTAGCGGCCTTTCGGAGAGCGGAGTACTGGCGCTTAATGACACATCAACTGCTCGTGGTGTCGGCGTGCAAATTCTGAATGAAAATGAGCAATCAGTAAGTCTGGCAACACCTTTCAGAGTAGCGTCCTTTCCGCTCTCTTCCGCACTGATAACTGTGCCTTTATTTGCCCGTTACTATCAGATAGCCGACAGGATAACTCCGGGAAGTGCCAATGCTGTCGCAAACTACACCATTACTTATCAGTAAATATTCAGGACTCGATGGGAGTTCTGTTTGACCTGACTCAAAATAGAAAGGTTTATCAGTGGATATGTCATCAAAGAAAAGAACACTGCGAGTTGGTGTATCTGATGAAAGCCCGTTTATTGTATGTTCTGTTCAGTCCACACTGGCAACAGAATTTATCCAGCATGAAATTATTTCTTGTCCGGCTGACACTTCTGAACTGTTAATTCATTTAAAGAAAGAGTCGCCTGATATATTAATTACAGATTTTAGTTTTAATCTGGATCGTAGTGATATAAACGGAGTAAAAAAAATCGAAGAAATCACAAAGTATCACCCTGACATCAGAATCATTGTACTGACATCGCAAACTAATCAGGCCGTCCTTAAGAAAGTATTGCAAACACCTATTAAGGCTATTATCAGCAAACGTGACGACAATCGGGAACTGACAAGAGCCTTCCGCTGGATTTGTGCTGAGAACGCCGGGATTTATTACTCTTATCAAATGAAGGAGCTGTCCAGAAATTCTCTGGCAGGACAGGAAAATTCACTGCTGTCGCCGACAGAAGTTGAAGTAATCAGATTGTTTTCTCTGGGTTATAGCCTGATTGATATTGCTAAAGCGCGTAAGCGCAGTGTAAGTACAGTTGCCACGCAAAAATATAATGCGATGCGTAAACTTCATCTTCAGACTAATACAGATCTCATCAAGTATGTCTTTGCGCAGGGATTAATTTAACTCTGCCACTTTTTTGCATGAAATATCGGGAAATATGAAAGTATATATTAACTACTCATTATTAATAGCGCTCTTACAGACGTCATTTTTAACCCAGGCTACGACGTTACAGCAGGCGGCTCAGGCGGCGCTCTCTTATGACTCTGCGCTCCAGGCCAGCAAAAAAAACAGCGAAGCGGATCAACAAAAGTACTGGCAAGGGATGTCTGGCATGCTCCCTACCCTGACGCTCGAAGGCAGCTGGGATCGCCAGGAACAGCCTGATAAAAAGTTTCAGAGCGGCGTCACGTCACACAACTATGCTGTACGCGTCAGGCAACCGCTGTTCGATATGAGTAAGTATGCAGGCTGGCGTAAAGGCGTCGCTATTGCCAATACCGCCGACGCGCAGGCGCGTCAGGCAGAAGAGAAGTTGCTGAGTGCAGTGGCAAACGCCTATTTCACCGTGTTGTATCAGCAGGAAGTGCTTCAGGCTGCTCAGGCCGCCAGCCATAATTTTAAACAGCAGATGGAGAAACTTCAGGCCGGGTTGCTTAATGGCCAGAATACTCGCACGGAAGTTGATGAAGCCAAAGCGAACTTCGCAATTGCTCAGGCGAAAGAGATTGAAGCGAGTAATCAGCTGCTTCTGGCAGGCGAATCAATGCACCGCTTATCCGGTATCAATCCGGATACCCTTGAGCCGGTCAATTTTCAGTGCCTGAAGACCACGCCCTACTCCTCTTTAGCGGAGGCTATCAAAGCCAGTCAGCAGCGTAATACTGACATTAAAGTTGCGCGTTTCCAGACCGAGCAGGCAGACGCTGACGTGCTGGCAGCCACCGGCGCCCATATGCCGGTGGTATCGCTTTACGCCAGCTACGGTAAAAACTGGAGCCGCAATGATGATGACGGCAACCTTCTTTATGACGCCATTTTCGGCACTAACTCCAAAAGTAATAACCTGCAATACGGTGTGAATGTGTCGGTTCCTGTCTTCGCCGGCGGCAGCCAGCTGTCCCAATCCTGGGAAGCCGCTTATCGCCGGGAAGCGGCCAGATATTCCACGGTGGAAGCACAGCGAAAAGCGGTACAGGACACGCGAACGGCCTGGCTCAGTCTGACCAATGGCAACGCGTTACTCCGCGCCGAAAAAAATGCGGTTGAATCCGCCCGTGAGAAAGTCGTGTCGGTTAAATACGGTCGTGAGATGGGATTTCGCACGGTAAATGATGAGATGGACGCACAACAAAAATATTACAACACATTAAAGGAACAGGCTGAGGCCCGCTTTCACTATCTCAATGCGCTGGTCAGCCTGGCGCAAAGCACCGGATCTTTATCACTGGATATGCTGCAATTTTTCCAGTGCCGTTAACGTATAACTGATGATGAATAACAAAATGGAACAGTCACTTTTTCGCCAGGAAGCGCTTGATGCGGCTAATCGTGGAAGCCTGGGTACCGTCGCACTCTATTGTCCGCCTTATCGCTGGTTAGTTATTTCCGTAGTGGTGGTCATCACGGCCGCAACCGCTCTCTTTTTTATTTTTGGTAACTACACCAAATACGAATCCTCGACAGGAGAGCTTTTGCCAAAAAACGGCATGCTGGTTATCCCTCCCCCGGTCAGCGCCACCGTTATCGATATTCCGGTAAAAGAAGGCCAGCGCGTTGAAAAAGGCGATGTGCTGATGGTGCTCTCGTCTGAAGTATCAACGCAGCTTGGCCAGACGCGTCAGGTCATCGCGGAAAACCTCGTCGCGCAGCGTGAAAGGTTGCAACAGGATCTGTCCACGCTGAGCAAAATGCATGACGTTGAAATGCAGGGGCTTACTGAAACGCTCAACAGCCTGAAATTGCAGAAACAACAATTACAGCTTCAGATCGCTCATCGGAAAAAGCAGGCTGATCTGGCGCGTATGCAGCTGGAGAAGCTGAAGGCGATGCACAAGCAAGGATATGCTTCAGCCCGTCAGCTGGAAGAACAGGAGTCAAACCTGCTCGAAAGCCAGGCGCGCTACCAGGAGTATCAGCGTCAGATTTTAGACACGGCACAAAAAATCGTTCAGGTTCAGCAGCAGCTGCACGAGAAGCCGCTGGATAATGAAAAGAGACGCAACGACATCGAACGTCAGCTTGCAGATAACCGTCAGTCAATGGCGGAAAATGAAGCACGCCGCTCGTTTGAGCTTCGCGCGCCGAAAAGCGGCTACGTTGGCATGATCATGGTCAAAAATGGCCAAATGCTGAACGCAGGCCAGTCTGCGCTGGCGATCCTGCCAGGCGACAGCGAGCTGGTTGCCCGCATCATGGTGAATACCCAGTCTATTGGTTTTATCCAACCCAATCAGCGTGTTGTGCTGCGTTACAAAGCCTTTCCTTACCAGAAATTTGGTCAGCAGTATGGCCGGGTGATTGAGGTTTCGCGTGCCGCGCTTTCTCCCCAGGAAGTAGCCACCCTGACCGGAAAAAACAATGTTCAGGAACAGCAGTACCGCATATTAGTCGCGCTGGATAAACAAACTATTACAGCCTATTCGCAAGACGAACAACTCAAACCCGGTATGGCGCTGGATGCCGATTTTATTGTCGACAAGCGTCATCTGTATGAATGGGTCATGGAACCCCTGTTTGCCCTGGGTCATAAAATTTCTCTCTAATTAAAAGGTCTGTGTTGTGTCGTTAACTGAGAAACTTAATTTTCGCTGGTTCAACCGTTTGCCTGTTATCCGCCAGTCCCAGGCCACAGAGTGTGGATTAGCCTGTCTGGGTATGATTACCAACTACTATGGGCATGAGATTGATATGATCACGCTGCGACGTCGGTTTGCGACGTCGTTGAAAGGCGCTACGCTGGCAGATGTGATCACTATGGCACAGCAGCTCAATATGAGTTCACGCGCGTTGCGTGTTGATCTTGAGGAGCTGTCTAAGTTACGTACGCCCTGCATTCTGCACTGGGAACTGAATCACTTTGTCGTACTGAAAAAGGTGACGGGTAATAAAATTGTTTTGCACGATCCCGCACGCGGCATTCGTGAGCTGACCTTTAAAGAAGTCTCAAGCGCCTTTACGGGCGTTGCGCTGGAACTTCTGCCGTCTGCGACGTTCGAGCAGAAGGAAGAGAAAGCCCGTATCTCTATGAGAAAGCTGGTCGGCAGCGTAACAGGCGCCAAATCAGCCTTTGCACAGGTCCTTATCTTATCCGTTGCGCTGGAACTCTTCGGCGTTCTGACACCCTTTTTTATGCAATGGGTTATGGATATGGTGCTGGTATCCGCGGATTATTCTTTATTAACGCTGCTCGGGGTCGGCTTTATTTTAATTGCCCTGTTTCAGACCATGATTACAGCGTTACGCTCCTGGGTAATGAGCTGGTTCTCCAGCCAGCTGAGCATACAGTGGACCATTAACGTCTGCCACCATATGCTCAAGCTGCCGCTGGACTGGTTTGAATCCCGCCACGTTGGCGACATTCTTTCTCGCTACGGCTCACTAAACACCATTCAGAGCACACTGACCTCCCGCTTTATCAGCACCGTGCTGGATGGCGTGATGTCCATCGTGACGGTAGTCATGCTGTTTATCTACAACGCCACACTGGCCTGGCTGGTGATAGCTCTCTTTGCCACCTATGCCCTGCTGCGCTTTCTGGCTTATGATCCGGTACGTCGTGCGAATGAAGAGCAGATCATCAGTTCAGCGCGTACACAGTCCTCGCTGCTGGAGACGCTGCGAGGCATCCAGGCGGTTAAAACGAATAACAAGCAGATCCCTCGCCTTGCTGCTTATATGAACTTGCTGATAGACAGTACCAATAAGGGCATCGTGATTCAGAAACTGAATATCCTTTTTGGATCGGCGCAGGGAGTGCTGACCTCCGTTGGCCGTGTCGTGCTGGTATGGCTGGCGGCGCTTCAGGTGCTTGATGGCAATTTCTCTACGGGGATGCTGACGGCCTTTATTAGCTTTTCCGATCAGTTTATGAGCCGTGGCGCGGGTCTGATTAATGCCATTATCGACTTCCGCATGCTACGTATGCACGGCGAACGTCTTGCCGATATTGTGCTGTCAGAAACTGAATCTGGCCCGGAGCCCCCTCTTGCGCTGCCTCAACCTACAGATGAACCGCAACAGACACCAGATATTGTCCTGAGCCATATTCATTTCCGCTATGCGCCTACTGAACCCTGGGTGATTGAAGACGTTAGTCTGGAAATCAAGGCAGGTGAAAGTATTGCTATCGTCGGGCCATCAGGTCAGGGAAAAACAACCCTGGCAAAAATTATTCTGGGACTGCTGCATCCGGAAGAAGGCACTATCAGCGTCGGCGGGCTGGACATCGCACAAACAGGCTTCCAGCATCATCGCAATCGTATTGGCTGCGTGATGCAGGACGATATTCTGTTTTCCGGCTCTATTAGCGAAAACATCAGCTTTTTTGATAATGAACCTGATTTCGAGAAAATCACCCGCGCAGCGCGTCTGGCGCAGATTCACGGTGACATTATGAAAATGCCGATGAATTATCAGAGCCTGGTAGGCGATATGGGATCTTTCCTTTCCGGTGGGCAGTTACAGCGTATCTTGCTGGCACGAGCGCTTTATCGCGACCCTCAAATTCTGGTACTGGATGAAGCAACCAGCCATCTGGATATTTATAACGAGGCCCAGATTAATAGCGCAATCAAAAGCATGAATATCACGCGTATTATCATTGCACATCGACCAGAAACCATTCGCAGCGCGGATAAAATCGTTATTTTACATAACGGCAAGCTTACAGAAACCACGGCAGAGCAACTGTTCTCCCGTGCAGCCAGCAATAACAGTATGGAGATGACTCATGGATAAAAATGTCTGCTGCTTTAGTGAAGGTATGATTACGTTGCCAGAAGGCTTTTTCGAGCGAACCCTGAACACGCTGATGGATAAACGCGGCGCTTTGCCTCCGGTTACCCTTTCCAGAGATACGTTAGGCAATCACAATAATATTGAAGAGTATATTGAAAGCCAGCTTAACATTCTGAAGAAACAGGTTAATGACTGGCATCAGGCGGCTCATCAACCGGCTGTGCTGGGCGACAATGCGGCCATGGGCCTGATTATCGCCTATGATTTTTTACGCCCGGACAATCTGCATCTCTATCAAAAGCAGGCGGTTTTTTCTCTCGATATGGAAAATTTGCTTATTTTCTCGCAGTCTAAAGCCTCTGCGTTTACCGAAGAAGACGAGCAGCGTTTTATCACCATTCTGGAAAGCTTTCGTCTTCACGCCTGAACCGTTCCCCGGCTGTTGCCGGGGATATCCTGACGATTCAACGCCCTACTCTCCCTGTCTGCATAACCAGGCCATGTATGGCTGTGCATAATTGATCACATACTCTCGCGTGCTGAGTGACAAAAAAAGACAGCTCTCAACTAAACAGTGGCAATATTCCCGTAAACTTACAGAGAGGTGGATCTGACAGGTATTAAGCCCTGTGTCCTGTCGTACCAGAGATCCTCGTGTATCGCGTAAAAATAGCGTGCCTGTCCGAGAAAGTGTCAGGGATGGATAGTCCGAACGCTGTTCAGGTGTATTTCTGACAACAGGAAGCAGATGACCAGAGAAAGCGCTCTTCCGCCGTTCTCAGTAGCGCGGCCCCCTGCTGGGCTTTTATCGTTTGGATGCGTTTCCAGGATCGTACCCCACGCAACAGCGACGCCACGCTTGTGCAGAATCAGAGATAAAATGACTTTTAGGCGCGTTGAGTAAAGCAGGGGTAGCAGCCGCGAAGAGCAAGATTCAGTAGCGCTGGCAGGTGAACAGATATGAAAGCGGGCCGCCAATCAGATAAGATTTTTTATCCACCTGAATAACATCAATCTGAAGATAGGATGAGTCCAGCGTCAGCTCAGCTAACAGCTTATTAAACAGCGCATCAGGAGTATTGTCTGTCGCGGAGGTAATGATTTTATCGATACGATAGCGATAGGTCTCATAGTCTACTTTACCGCCGTGGATAAGATTGATCCGGCGGTTGAGAGTAGTCACTTTGTCATCGTCCGTAACCTGCCCATTCAACAGCAAGTAACCTGAATTTTTATTGATAAAACGAAGATCCTGCGTGATCGTAAACTCTTTACGCGCGCCGTCTCTGCGGCTGAGATCGTAGCGGGTAAAAGTCGAACAGCGAAACGGATAGGTATCGGTATAGTAGATAAAATACTGGGCGATGATGGCTGATAACGTCAATACAAATAATATGGCAGCCAGCGAGATGATAGTGCGACGCTTCACTCCATTCTCCAGTCAATATAGTAAAAATTATTGCAGGAAATCACATGTCCCTGACTGTTGAGCTTACAGGAGGACAGGATGGTGCGGCCATAGTTTCTGGTTGAGAAAGAAGTATTCCTGTCGAAGTAGATGCGTGAATCCGCATCGCACGTCTGGTTGTTTTCCTGAAGCATTTGCAAAAGCTGTTTTTCCAGTACGGGTTGTTCATTCTCTTCTATCCCCTGCATCAGGACCGCCTGGCATCCTCCTTCCAGGTTTAATGTCACCGGCGTAAAGTCTTCGTCTCCTCTGTGGATATTGAGATAACTCCAGCCCGTAACGCTACACAGAGCGATAAACAGCAGTGTCAGAAGCAACCAGTAGCCCGACGGAACGGGTTTATCTTTATCAGAGGTGTCTGGCCCGGAAGGCTCAGACGCTGTTTTTATCTCGTCCTCAACAACCGATTCAGTTATTAATAAGGCAGGCTTGCCAGCCTTTTCGGGTTCAGCAACCAGGGCAGGCGTTACGTACAGACGTTCAATCGGAATGTCGGTATTGAGGCGGATCCCCAGTTTGGGAACGGTGATGATCAGATTTTCACAGCCAAAACCTGCCAGCGCTCTCCTCAGGATACTGAGATACTGATTGAGATTGCTGTTGGAGCCGCGTAAACCATAATTGTCCCATACCTCCGTGAGTAACGTATCTCGCGACAGTATTTCGCCACTGGAATTCAGAAGGCGTTCAAACAGACGTCCGGTCGAGATACTGAGACTAAGTGATTCCTGTGTAGGTATATGGCTCAGAGAACAGTCATCCGAGTTATAAGTGATAATTTCGTCGATGGTATAGATCATTCAGAAATCACTATGCTTCTTCGCTTCGGTTAAGTTAACGCAGCCGCCAGCCGGGCGTCTCCAGATTACCTCCTTGTCCGCCGCACAGATCTTGTTTACGGGCGACCTTATGCCGCTTCGGCTTGTAAAACAGAATGATAGCATAGTTAATAACAATGCGCGGAACAGAGTCCAGGCGCGGATTTTGCCGGGGTCCGACTTTCGCAAGGTTAATTACGGTCAAAAGAGATGTTATGGAGGTCATACAGCGGCGGGTTAAGGACTGAAGGGCAATATTCGCTAATTTTGTTTTATTAACCCTGCTCCTGTGCTCAGGTTGTCAGCGCTTACAGGCACCGCCTGCGCCTGAATTTTTCACCATTGAAAAAGTAGCGTAATTTAATGAAACATATCATTTTTTCTGAGATTTTCAGGCTGAAAATCACCATGAATACCGATTGAGGAAAGAGCTGCGTGATATACATTCGCTCTTACTGCGCGGCCCTGCTTTCTGGTTTGGCCCGATATAGGCGTCTGTCTGCTACGACTCTACCAATCAGATACGTGTTGCGCCTGAATTTCTCACCATAGAAAAATCAGCATAACAAATTGAAAAATAAGCATTTTAATGAGATTTTCAGGCTGAAAATCACCATGGATACAGGTGTAGGAAAGGGTTGCCTGATACCCTTATGCACTTACTGCGCGTCCTCTGCTGACCCGCCTGGACCGATTAAGGGTTTTGTCTGCTTATACCCGACTGTTCATCTGAATGAGTCAAGAAAAGGGCGTACTGACTAATGTGAGTTTATGACATGCCATGCGCATTCTGTCCACCCTACCCGGTATGAAATCAGTATGCTCCTGTCTGCGATCTCAACAAAGTTTTACTCGGTATTTTACACAGCATTCTATTTAACCGGGCCGGGTTAAAGAGCTTCGCCAGTGCCATCAGAGTGCGTTAATAAGCATGTAGAAACGTAACAGATAAATCCATAAAAGCCCTTAGCGCTCAACAGGCGTTTATGTTCAAATTTTTCTTCAACGCCACGGACTGTGGATCGGGTATTTGTTCAGATAACGAATGGGTAATAAGGCGGGGAGATCAGAAGCAAATTATGCCATTCAGTTCATTTAAAAACCGTGCCGTTTGGCCCTTACACAATGAGTGCCAGTATCCAGCCAGAAGCCGTAGTCAGAATGTATTTAGCCAACCCGTTTCCTTATGGAGACAAAAAGATCCTGAGCATTGCATAGCACAGCTATCCAACAGCGAATTTTAACACTACTTTTATATGTCCTATAGCGGGGCTGCTATTAACTGAATAACAAGATAAGTCAGAGATCTTATAGACAGGAAATAGAGTAAAAGGGTGGCTTTATGCTTACAGAAAATTAGTTGGATATTTGCCATAAAGCTCACGCAAAAGCAGGGCGGTTTAAGATTCGGCATACAACTAACTGTGAAACTTTCGCTTTATGCATTATGTTAAATGCAGATGGCGATGTTTTAATGCATCTGTTTAAAATAATCTCATCAAATTGCACTCTCCATTTTATCAGCTATCTCGTCTCCGAAGTGAAGCAACGCCAATTCACGCCACAAAAAAAGGATTTTAACCTAATGTTTTTATTGGAAAAACATGAAATTTTCAGGCTGAAAATCACCACACCTTTTTTCAAATACACCTGATGCGATGTTGCCTGTAAGGAATAGGAGAGACAGGCATGCATAAACGCAGACATTGACTGTACAGGAAAACCACTACAACATTGATCAGATTTAGAGACAAGGAAAATGAGTTGATGCGATATAAAGCGCACTGCATTCTCCTGAAGCCATTAACTTATTGATTTATAATAAAAAATAAAATAATAACAATCTTAGTCAACCTGTTCACATTTCTAAAAAAAATGTCAGTTTTATGGCATTTATCCAAAAAACTGGCAGACGGCATCTTTTTTGGTACAATCACGAAAAAATTCACTGTGAGGGATCTATGAAGCGTGATTATGGTGATGTATTTGAAATAGCGAACCGTGCGAATGGCATGTTGCATGGACTCAGCAATCACATCGAACAACAGCGACAAGAATTTAATCAGAAAGGCTATTATCAGACGTTTTCACGCAATGCCGTGGCAAACCTTCCTCTGCTCAGCAAGCATGCTGTCGTCGCGGCTATCAATGAAATGGAGGCGAAAGGCTATGAGTTCGGCAAAAAGCAAACCGGCAGTACGTCTCAGTACGCGTTAAGCATTCAAAACGTCGTCGACATCTATCAGCATCGCAAAGTGCCTAAGTACCGCGATAAACACAAAAGCCCCTTTGTCGTTTTCGTGGTAAATCTGAAAGGCGGCGTGTCGAAAACGGTAACAACCGTGACGCTGGCGCACGGGATGCGGGCACATCCTGCCATGCTGCATAACGATCTACGCATTCTGGTCATTGATCTCGATCCCCAGGCGTCAAGCACTATGTTCCTGAGCCATACCAATAGCGTAGGCTCAGTGCTGGAGACCGCCGCACAGGCCATGCTGAACGATCTGGACACGGATCAGCTGCGCGAACAGTTTGTTAAGCCTACCGTGATGCCTGGCGTAGATGTCATACCGGCGTCGATTGATGACGGTTTTGTCGCCAGTGACTGGGAAGCGCTGATCGCCGAGCATCTGCCTGGCGTAGCGCCTTCTGAGGTATTACGCCGCAATGTCATCGACCGGCTTGCAGACGATTACGACTTTATCTTTATTGATACGGGTCCTCATCTTGATGCATTTATGCTGAACGCTATTGCGGCCAGTGATGTGTTGCTGACGCCGACGCCGCCAGCTCAGGTTGATTTTCACTCCACCCTTAAATACCTAACGCGGCTGCCCGAAATGCTGGAACGCATTGAGAATGAAGGGATTGAGCCACGTCTCAAAGCCAATATCGGCTTTATGTCCAAGATGACCAGCAAACATGATCATCTGACCTCACAGAGCTTTGCCCGCGAAGTCTTCACTAAATCCATGCTGGATGCCGTACTGCCCAGACTGGACGGTTTCGAACGCTGTGGCGAGTCTTTTGACACGGTTATCAGCGCTAACCCGAACTCTTATCCTGGCAGCGCAGACGCACTACGAAAGGCGAAGCAGGAAGCGGAGCAATTTTCACGCGCTGTGTTTGACCGTATTGAGTACATCAGGAGCTTACAGTGAGTAAACCTCTTCAGAAGATTGGCCGTAGTATGGGCCAGTCGCAAATGGCTAACTTCATCAACAGCAACAATCAGTCGCGCGTTTTTACCCTGAAATCAGGCAAAACAGCGACCTTCAGCCGTCAGTTTATCCCCAATGGGGAAATCGAGGCGAAAACCTTCGTTGATGCGCAGATTAACGGACGCGATCAGTCAACGCTGACAGAAGAGTCGGTAAAAGATATTACCCGAACGATCTCCCTCCAGCAGTTTTTCCCGGCTATCGGGCGACTGGTTGACGGACGTATTGAGATTATGGACGGCTCAAGGCGCCGTGCGGCCTGCCTGTTTGCTGGCACCGGGCTGGAAATTCTGGTTACGGAAGAGCCTATCGATGTCAGCGACGCTCGTCAGCTGGCGGCAGATATTCAGACAGCCAAAGAGCATAACCTGCGTGAACTGGGTCAGCGTTTTATGTTGATGCAGGAGCAGGGGATGAGCAAAAGTGAAATAGCCAGAGCAGAAGGTATATCAAACGCAAAAGTGACGCGAGCCTTTCAGGCGGCCTCTGTCCCTTCAGACATCATTGACGTCTTTCCTGTGGTGTCCGAGTTAACGCTTCCTGATTATCAGCTGCTGCTGGATGTCGCAGAGGAGGCGAAAGCGGAGGGCATGTCGGTTGAGGAAATTGTTAGTCAGATCAGACAGCGTATCCAGAATGATGCGGCTATTGCGACAGCGAATGCGGATGACCAGAAAAACCGCATTTTGTCTTTTTTCAGCGCAGCCAAAAAACAGCTGAGCAAGCCGGTGAAAAGCAAAGGTATCGTGACGGAGAAATTTGGCCAGTTCACGGATCGTACCGCCTATGCAAAGCGAAAAACGCATGCTGAAAAACGTCATGTGCAGTATGAGTTCCATCGTCTGTCCGCTGCGATGCTCGATGAGATTGATGCGGCAATCAAAGCCGTAATTGCTAAAGCGGGATAAGCAGGGCTGCTCCCGATCCCTGTCCGGTTGTCAGACAGGGGTCGGGGGTGTTTGCCACTATGCACAACCAGCCGTGTTGTGTTTCTGCTGGCAGGGCAGGGTGCTTCGCTGGAAAGCGGTACTTTTTTCCCCGTTATACACAGGAAAGATCCAGTTATTCGATCCTAATATGATCCTATAAAGATCCAATAAGATCCCCGATCGCCCGCAGCCCTTGGTACGTCTGCCCTGAGAGGGGGTCGATAACCGCTATAGCGAGTAGAATAACCTCTGTAGAGAGTATATCAACCGATGAAGAGAGTAATCTAACCGATGAAAACAGTTCTGAATAACCGCTATAGCGAGCAGACGATGTCAGCGCCTGTGAACATCTCAGGACGCTGTGGATAAGTCTGGTTGTCGGAAGCGGGTAGTTTTTTACGCTAGTCGAAAAGAAAACTATGTGAGTTGAACAAGTTACTTTGAAGTTTTATGCAGTCAGGCCATTTCAGGATGCCTGCTCTTCCTGAAAAGGCGCTTTTCAGACCAGCAAATCGATGTGGCGAGTGCGCCAGCATGAAAAGAGTAACCACTATAGAGAGTAATTAAACCGCGTCCTTCGTAGTATAACCACTGTAGTGAGTGCTAGTATCCGATGAAGAGAGTACACGCTGACGCCACTGAGTATTCAAACCGGGTTTTAAACATGACGGATAAAGAACGGGAAAACGATCTTATTGAGGCAGCCTTTGCGGAGACGGACAGGCGCACAGGTCAGGTGGTTAACCTGACGCCTAACAATAACAATACGGTGCAGCCTGTGGCCCTTATGCGTCTGGGACTCTTTGTGCCTACGCTGAAATCGACCAGCCATCGTAAGAATAACGCCATCTCTTCTATGGATGTGACCAGTGAGCTAAAACAGCTGTCAATCGTAAAGTCCGAAGGGTATGAAAATATCAAGATCACCGGCGCGCGGCTTGATATGGACAACGATTTTAAAACCTGGGTTGGGATCATCCATGCTTTCGCCAAGCATAAGGTGCTCGACAGCAAAGTTACTCTGCCATTTGTCGACTTTGTAAAACTCTGCGGTATTCCATCCGCGCGTTCTTCGCAAAAGTTACGCGATCGTCTGGAAGCCTCTCTGGCGCGTATTGCGACCAATACGCTTCAGTTCAGCAACAAAGAAGGGGAGTTGTACGTTACGCATCTGGTTCAGTCAGCAAAATACAGCGTAAAAAACGATACGGTTGAAATTCAGGCTGACCCCAAAATTTTTGAGCTTTATCAGTTTGATAAGAAAGTGCTGCTACAGCTGAGGGCCATTAATGAGCTGGCCCGTAAGGAGTCCGCGCAGGCGCTTTATACTTATATCGAAAGCCTGCCTTCCGATCCTGCCCCTATCTCGATGTCACGTCTGCGCGCCAGGCTGAACCTCACCTCCCGGCCCATTACGCAAAACGCGACGGTTCGCCGCGCCATGGAGCAGTTAAAGAATATCGGTTATCTGGAATACTCAGAGGTTACCCGCGGCAAGGTTGTTTATTTCATTATTCATAATCGTAACCCCAAGCTAAAACCTGCCTCGCTTCCGTTTAGTCTGGCAGATGACATGGAGCTGGATTTGGTTCTGGATGATATTGATGATGCGAGTGATAGCACCACTCAGCCAGGCGAGATGGTGATGCTTTCTAAGGCTGAACTTAAGCTGCTAGAAAAAATTCGTAAAGCCAGAGGGAAGTAAGCTAACCCGAACCCGTCAAAGAGATTTACTCTCTACAGTGGTTACCGCATCCGGCAACAAGGCGGTAACTCTTTCAAGTAACCACTATAGTGAGCAGCCGCTGTCCCGGCCTTGCCTTTTTACTCGCTATAGTGGTGCATGCGTTCACTCGACTCCCTCTGCTCTGCATCCCTGTCTGCGCTGTCCTGACTAACTTTCTGAATGGTTTTGCGTTTCACTACTAACCACTATGAAGAGTAACGCACTCTCTATAGCGGTTAATGGAATGCGTTAAATGTTATGCATGAAGATTCCCCTGAACAAGCCTGCTGTCTGGGGGTTTGCTGATTACCTGTAACCACTATAGAGAGCAATGTTGCTCTCTATAGTGGTTAGTGAAGATAAGGATCCCTGTCGGAGGCGGTGAGCAGGCGATAAAGCCCGTTATCAGGAAGGGAAATGCCCTTATGCGCTCTGATAACCACTATAGAGAGTAAACTGACTACTCACTATAGTGGTTAGTGTTACTCAACGTACTCCTACAACAGCAAATACTTAACGGCAGATGTTAAGCACTGCTTTCTCGCAGGCTAAAGCGTTTGAACACAGGCAGGAGAAGGGGTCAGTTTACTAACCATTATAGAGAGTAGTTACTCGCTATAGTGGTTGATGAAGTTTCCAGATTGTGAGGGGAATCAAGATACATATTCTGTCTCTCTGTTTTCCTGATGCCTGCCAGGGTGAACAGCGTTTTGTGAAGCCGGCCTTGCCAGCACATCTTTATCCCGCTCTACATGCACAGGGGCGGCAGAGCATCGCCATCAATATTCAGTGCCAGGCGTAGCCGCGTTTATGCAATCCCATCGGCAGCGCGCTGCGCGTCATAAAGCGATTGAGCCTGCTCCATGGCCACACCATGTTGCCTGGCCCAGTTCACCAGGGCCACAAAAGGATCCTGCAAGGTCCGCCCCAGCGGCGTAATTGCATATTCCACCGCCACTGGTGAAGAGGCGATCACCCGACGACTGACCAGACCGTTGCGCTCAAGTCGACGCAGCGCCTCGGTCAGGGCTTTATGCGTAATTGGATCGAGCCTGCGCTTGATGGCGTTAAAGCGCGCGGGTTGAGTACACAGCACTGTCAGAATTAATACCGACCATTTGTTTGTCACCTGTTCCAGGATGGGACGTGTACTGTTGATTTCTGCCAGCAGGGCCGGGATGTCAGTCGACATGTAGTATCCTTGGGTATATCTAATGTATATAAGGTGCGTAATTGACACTAAATATACGAAATGTATCATCGGCTGTCTATCCTGTATCTGGAGAAGCTATGATGAAGCTTGAAGGAAAGATCGCTCTGGTGACCGGCGGCAGCAGCGGTATTGGCCTCGCAGTCGCGCGCCGGTTTGTACAAGAAGGCGCCCAAGTTTTCATAACCGGTCGACGTGAAACGCAGCTGGCTGACGCGGTTACGCGCATCGGTGGTCAAATCGAAGCAATCTCCGGCGACCTCACCAACGCCAGCGACCTTGCCCGCCTGTTCGAGACGCTTAATACCAGGGCAGGTCGCCTCGATATTCTGGTGAACGCTTCAGGCGTGGCTGAGCATGCGAGTCTGGAAGAGACCTCTGAGGAACATTTTTACCGCGCGTTTAACCTGAACGTGCGAGCCATGGTGTTTACGGTGCAGAATGCGGTGCGTTACATGGGGGAGGGCGGTGCTATCGTTTTGATCGGATCAATAGCCGGTAGGATGGCTAATCCTGGCTATGCGACCTACTCCGCCAGCAAGGCCGCTGTGCGCGCGTACGCCCGTACCTGGAGTACTGAACTGGCCCCGTTCGGCATCAGGGTTAATACACTCAGTCCCGGACCCACTGATACGCCTATGTTCGATCAGGTCAGTGATGAGGTCAGAGAGACGCTGAGCGCGCAAATACCGGCAAAGCGTCTGGGTAATCCCGCGGAGATTGCGGCTGCGGCATTGTTCCTGGCTTCAGACGAAAGCACCTACGTCAGCGGCGCCGAACTGGTCATCGATGGCGGCATGTCTGCGTGAAAGAAATATTTTCGGCTGTAGCGCGCGCTGGCCGGACGTCGTACTGGTGTGGCAGACCGAACCGGCGCGCATAGCCGCAGACGTTGACGCTGCCAGTCCGAAGACTGCGTCCCTGTAGCCGCTCTGTGCAATTACTGACGAACACTTGAGCGGCTTATGTTTACGCGCTCCGTCAGCGAACATGATCGTGAAGAGAGAAGCAAAGGGCGGTGCAGCAATCCCGTGTTGGCCGTTTGCCACTGAAGCCGTATAACGTTGAGCGCCCGGCACTCGCCGTTGATGAAACACGAACCCGATCTTCCCCCCGTATTTACTATGACTTCAGTCCATATTGCTCATCACTAACCTGTTCAAGCCAGTCGACTACTTTTCCCTCCAGCGATTCCTGAATGGCGATGTGCGTCAGAGCTGTGTTATCACTGGCGCCGTGCCAGTGCTTTTCATGCGGCGGGATCCAGACAACGTCTCCGGCACGAATTTCTCTGGCAGGCTCTCCCCAGGTCTGAACATAGCCGAAGCCGGCGGTGACAATCAGTGTCTGACCAAGTGGATGCGTATGCCATGCGGTACGGGCTCCGGGTTCGAAAGTAACGCTACCGGCGCTGGCGCGTGCTGGTTCTTTGGCAGAAAAAAGCGGGTCGATGCGAACTCTACCGGTGAACCACTCCTCCGGACCGGCATAAGACGCCTGTGAGCCACACTTATAAATGTCAGTCATTTGCTTAACCTTACTCTTGAGGGCGTACGCACCATTGCGAACGATGTTGAAGATTCTAGAACAGGGGGGAGGGGTGAGTAAGGCACTCAATAAGAATGCTGATGTGAATGAAATTCATAAGTGAGGGGCATCAACAGTGCGTAAAGTCTGAGTAAGCATAACTCAGCCTGCAATAGTTACAGCATCCTTTATAGGATAAATAAGGCCTGTGTGCTTCGGTTAACTCGTGCCCGTCAGTGAGAAGACGGGTGCCATTGGATATAGCAGGTGCTGAGCTTTACCTTTCAACGTGCCAACCTCAGACATGAGCCCGGAATAGCCTTCTGGCGAGGCCGCCCCTGCCGGCCGTAGGCCGGTTAGTTGTTTTATAGCAGCAAATGAATGATGTAACTAAAACCTCTTGCTTAGTAAGCGTTAACGCTTTCATTAGGGAAAAGTATCTTTGTAAACGGCACTATGCTGTACACAAGGGACAGAGACAGTCTAACGTCGGACACTGATACATTTGTCGTCGTCTGGCTGGGCGCTAACAAAGTATGATATCTGAAAAAGCATCCGGGTAACTGCTTCCAGTAAGGCTTGTTACCTGAGACCAGCTAAAGGCGAAAGGACAAAAAGCAGCCTGAACGTACAATAGTTTTCTAAATTCAGACAACCACTGTAGATAGACTGGTATTTACCACCCGAAATTTATAATCTATAAAAGACTAAAAACTTCTTTTATAAGATGTGTATCTGTATAAAAAAGGAATGAGGTGCAGATGAACACTCTTAATGCAAACAGCGCAGCCAATAGACTTCTTTATGTATTTTTGCTGGCAGGTCTAACTCCGCTACTAATCATTCTGATATTATATTCCCTAAATCCGGAGTCTCCGCTTCTTTACTGTATTGCAACCAACACAGCTCATCTACCGGCTTTTACCTCCATATATAATCCAGTAATGACTAAAGCTATGGATGTCTACTGTAAGAGCGCACCACTGCTTGCATTAATTTTGTTTTTTTCCTCGCTGAAAAATAGAATATTAACCACGTCTGTGACCCAACACGTACTTATCAGATCATGCATCTTAGGGCCGTTATTTTATTTAACTTTTATTTATATTATATTTTTCAATAAGTTAGAATTATTAACTTCAGGCAGACCGGTAAGGATGCTGGCAGAAAACAATCTGATTTTATTGCTATTCTATATGGGGATATACTTTGCTGCGTTTCTTCTTACTTGTGCTATGTGTTACATTCCTGTTTTTGCTTATCTAAGCATAAAGAAAAGGCGATAAACCTCCCTTTTTCAATATCATTAGCGAGCAGACTAATTATTTTATTATTTATATTTCCTGTGAGTTTATCATCAGTGAGCGCTGCTATCGTAGGCGTGGCAATAATACCAGCGACAGCAGTAGCTGGAATATTTACTGGCTTATTACAACCATTAATGAAAGAACAGGTAATGTGATAGTATTTAAACAATATAGTGATCGCTGATGTTGCTTTCCAGATTAATACCTACAGCTGTTTTGAGGAAGGGAAGCAAAAATTATCTGCTCTAATCTGAACCTGTCTCCATTATGCAAAATTCGCCACCCGGCCGGAAAGAAGGATTTTATCCGTCTCAGAGCGCATCGGGCTAACATACCTCGCGCAAGATTACTTTTTAAGTGAATGCTACAAACTCAGCTACGGTGCCGATCAATGCGCTGATAAGTCCCGCAAAGGGTCACGCCAGGCGTCGTCTGCATCCGAGTGCGGGATGAAGAACATAATCATCTGTTTCAACGAAACATTTTTATAAAAACAGTCTTTCGCGCCCTCTTTGCTGCGTGTTTTACCGCATCTTTTCCCTGAGTTTCACACAGGCTGTCCACTTTTTCTGTGGATAACCCTGTTGCTCATTCGTCGTGGTTTTCCATCAAATCGACCATTGCGCCTTTATGCGCTTCAACGTATCGAATATAGCGCATCAGAGTTTCTGGTTTTTTCCAGGTTCCTTCCTGCATGATCTGCGGAACAGAATAGCCTTTGCGGGCCAGATCCTGCGCCGCGCCAACACGCGCGCTATGCCCGCTCCAGCGACGATAGCGATTTTTGTTAGGCTTCGCGGTATGGGTATGACCAGCAGCCTCCCATGCGCGGGTAAAAATACTTTTTAGTGCCGGGGTGCTCATGGGGGCGTCAATCATGGGCATAACTTTTCCCGAACGGTGGACCGGGGAAAACAGAAAGGCATCCGGTTCATTAATCAGACCTGACGCGACTATCCACCGGGTTAACACCGCTGACGATTTTGAACCCAGCGCCTTTACCAGGCTGCCGGTATCGAGAATCGTCTTGGTCCATGAACCTTCAAGAATAATGCGGCCATCTTCGGCACGCATAACGTCGCCAACGCGAAAACGAGCCACTTCACTGATACGCATCAGCGTGCTGTAGGCAACATGGAGGAAAGCAAGGTCGCGCAGGTTACGCAAGTTCTGATGATCAGCCCAGGCGGCCTCAACTTTTTGCAAATCACTGAGACGAAAGGGCACAGCCTGGCCGGTGCGCTCCCCCGACACCACCGCAACGCGGTTTATCTTCTTTACTGCGCGAGAGACCAGCGGCGACGTCGAAGGCGGGATAACACCTGCGTTACGGTGTAACATTGTAATTAGTGACTGATGCGTGCCAATGGTTGAAGAGGCGCGCCCGATAGATTGCAGGTAACTAAGGTAATCTCTCAGATCCTCAGGAGACATAGGCAGAAGAGAACGATTATTAGCAGACGCCCAGCGATAGCATACGCGCATCACGCTCATCAGCTGTCGCCAGGTATTCGGCGCAAAAGCCTCTTTATCCTGCACAAACTCGCGTAACCGCTGCGCAAGGTCATCATCCGCCGAAGAAAGCGGAAGCAGGGCGCCTTTGGGAATAATTTCATCCATATCTGTTCAACTTTTACGCAAATTTACTGGAGGCAACGCTACGTGAAATCTGACAGAAATGCAGGGGTTCTGGTGCGCAGATTTCACGTAGCGTTGTTATTTTTATCGGGCATAACATCAAAGATTGATACCCGGACATCTTTTTGCAGACAGACGGCAGCACGCGCGGCTGTCAAACCAGGAGCCATGCCGGATCCGCATGATACCGGTTTCCGCCATCCCTGTCTCTGGCTTTATATAAGTCTTATTATATGAAGTTAGAAAAAGAGGGGTACCAGAGCCGAAAGAAGAAGGGACCGGTGGAAGAATGTTAGTCCTGATTCCTGTTCGGTGTCTCTGAACAGAAGGATTACCTTAGCCATCAGCTCCTGCATGCAATCTTTAAAACTTAACCTTACTGCGCTGCTCAGTATGACGGTTAATAAAAAGGCTGCTGGCTTACAATTCCAGGATAACAATCGATAAATTAGTTAAAGGCAATTATCCAGAACAGGCCCGAAATAGCTACCGGGCCTGAACAGCTAAAAGGCGTTACAGGCTTTCCAAAAAGCGTTTTCTTCCGGGCTTCAGCACCAGAATAGCCAGTAAAGCACAAATTATATCCAGAGCGATCGCGCAGCCAAATACAATGCTCCAGTTATGCGTGTGCTGATAAATCAACGCTGCGACCGGGCCGCCAAACACCGATCCAATACCCTGAGAGATATAGAGCCATCCATAATTTGACGTCGCAAAGCGGGTGCCAAAAGTATCCGTGAGCGTTGCCGGGAATAATGAAAATATCTCTCCCCAGCCGAAAAACACCACGCCAGAAAGCAGGACAAATAATACAGGATCGTTCTTACATAATAACCACAGCATCATGGCAATGCCTTCGAGACCAAAGGCAAAAAACATCATATTCTCACGTCCAATACGATCGGAAATATAGCCACAAACAGGACGCGTCAGGCCATTCATAAACCGATCAATCGTCATGGCTAAGGGTAAAGCAGCCATACCTAAGATGCTTATTGAGGTAATGCCGAAATCTTCGGCAAATATTGCCATCTGCGAAGTTACCATCAATCCTGACGTAGACATCATGGTCATCATCATGAACATCAGCCAGAATATCGGCTGCCGTAACATTTCCCGTGAGCTGAAACTTTTAGGATCCTTAGCGGCCGGCAGGGCTTCTCTTTCGCTGATATCACGCCCAGGCATACGCAGCCCCTGGCTGGCAACAAATCCCACCACTGCCATTATTATGCCAAATTGCCAGAATGTCTTTTCTAAGCCTGATGTGGCAAGCGAGGCGGTGACGGGGAAGGTCGTTAAAATCGCTCCCATCCCGTAGCCAGCCGCAACCATACCCGTGGCAAATCCTCTCTTTTCAGGAAACCAGCGAACCATTAACCCGACCACGCCAATATAGACAATGCCCGTGCCAAGCCCGCCCACTACGCCATAATAAAGATACAACTCCCAAAGCGAATCAAGATGAGAAACCAGCATCCAGCTGCTTCCGGCCATTAATGTTCCAATAGTAATCAGAACGCGAGGACCGAAACGATCTATTAGCTTTCCCTGAAGCGGAGAAAAAAATGTCTGAAGAATAATTAAAATCGAAAACGTTATCTGAATTTCAGCCAGGGGGGCGTGAAGTTTTTCCATCAGGGGACGGGTAAAAAGCGCCCAGACATATTGCGGACTGGAAATCGACACCATACACACCAGTCCTAAAAGGAGTTGCATCCACTTTTTCTTGTGATGAATAACACTCACTTCTGATAATACTGAACTTGTCATTATCGCACTCCAGCTTAAACGCATGTCTTTCGTTTAAGCATTTAGCATGCCATGTTGACATCAACTGTTTATTACGGATTTACAGCCATAATGATTTAAACAAAACCGATCGCTGCCCTAAAATGTGGCGGATCGCATCGTGATTGTGCGAATCTCAGCAGTTTATTATGCTGGTCTCCTGAGCAAAAAGTAATAACGCAACAGGATTGTTCCACCTTTAAATTACGCCTTATTCCAGTGTTTTCGTTGCCGTTGACTCGCTATTTCTTCCATTAACGCACCTGACATCACAATAAAAATGAAACCGGTTCGTAACCACTTTCCGCTCATACCATCCTGATAACCCCTTAGCAGGCTTTCGTTGCGATAACGCGGACATGTGCAATTTAGCCGGGCAAAAAATTTTAGCTGAGGGGAAAAGTAGTCAGCGTTCCAGGGGAAAGGGTTTAACTGAATTTGCAGCCCAGTTCATCCTCTCCTACGCTTTTCCCCTGAACTGACAAAACAGCATTAACACCCGTTGCGACTACGATCGCCTTTTTAAGCGGTAAAGGAGGAAAGTAAATGCAATACCGGAAACTGGGCCACTCAGGCCTGCTGGTCTCACAGTTCGTGTTAGGCACCGTGCCGTTTGGCGGCAGAGCGGGATTTGAAAAAACCGGCAATGTTAACGCCAGTGAAGCGCGACGCTTTATCGACATCGCGCTGGATCATGGCGTCAATATGATTGATACCGCCGATCTCTATTCACTGGGCGGTGCGGAAGAGGTTGTCGGCGAGGCGCTTGGCGATAAGCGTGACAACGTCATTCTGGCGAGCAAGGCGCGCAGCCCGCTCGGCGACGGCCCAAACCAGAGCGGTGCCAGTCGTTACCACCTTATTAAAGCCTGCGAAGCGAGCCTGCGCCGCCTGAAAACCGATCATATCGACCTTTACCAGATCCATAACTGGGATGGCGTCACCTCGGTCGAAGAGACGCTGCGCGCGCTGGAAGATCTGGTGAAAAGCGGCAAAATCCGCTATTTCGGCACCTCTAACTACACAGCATGGCAGATGATGAAGACGCTGGGCTGCGCCAGCGAACACCATATGCTGAAGCCGGTCAGTCAGCAAATTTACTACACCCCTGAGTCGCGTGAGGCAGAGTTCGAGCTGCTGCCGATGGCGCTCGATCAGGACATCGGCACATTAATCTGGGGTCCGCTGGGCGAAGGTCTGCTGACCGGCGCGGTCAGTCGTCACGGCAAAGCCCCGGCATCGACCCGTCAGGGCAGCGGCTGGCCAGAACCCTACGTGCATGATATGGAACACGCCTATAACGTTATCGAGGTGCTGGAGCAGGTTGGCAAAGAGATCAACGCCTCTGTCGCGCAGGTCTGTCTGGCGTGGCTGGCGCAGCGCCCAGCCGTCAGCGCGCTGATTGTCGGCAACCGCAGCGAAGCGCATTTGCGTGAAAACCTTAGCGCCTTCGAGCTTACTCTCAGCGATGAGCAGCGGCAGCGTATTGAGAAGGTCACGCGTCCGGCGCCGCGTTACCCATACTGGCACCGCTTCACCAGCGGTATGGACCGCATCGATCCGGCGGAACAACCTTTTCTGGATGAATATCGTCAGACTCTCGACGAACGCCAGGATCAGGCGCAGAAATAAGTCTCAGGCTGGCCGTACAAGGGGTCAGCCTTGTCTTTCCCTCAGCCGCATCAACGCGCGCTTCCGATCAATTTGAATTACGACAGTCGTCTCCTGACCGGTGGCATAAAGAAAAGCGGCGGCCCGAAGGCCGCCTAAAACCTCAAATAGGGTTAGTATTGAGGAAGCAGTGGCACTGCAATGATGAAGAGATTAGCCCTTAACGCCCCCCGCCGTCAGGCCGCTTACCAGCCAGCGCTGCGCCAGCAGGAACACCAGCGTTATCGGGATAGCGGAGAGCACAGCGGCGGCCGCGAAGTCGCCCCACAGATAGTTCTGCGGATTGAGATACTGCTGCATACCCACCGCCAGGGTATAACTGTTGACGTCCCGCAGCAGCAGCGAAGCGACAGGCACTTCCGTTACCGCGGCGATAAACGCCAGAATAAACACCACCGCCAGGATTGGCACCGAGAGCGGCAGCAGCACCAGGCGGAACGCCTGCCACGGCGTCGCGCCGTCCAGCGCAGCCGCTTCTTCCAGTGACCCGTCGATGGTTTCGAAATAGCCTTTGATCGTCCAGACGTGCAGCGCGATGCCGCCCAGGTAGGCGAAAATCACGCCGCCATGCGTATTCAGCCCCAGGAAAGGCACATACTGCCCCAGCCTGTCGAACAAAGCATAGAGCGCCACCAGCGAAAGCACAGCAGGGAACATCTGAAAAATCAGCATACCTTTCAACAGGCTGGCGCGCCCGGCGAAGCGCATACGAGCAAAAGCATAGGCGCAGGTGGTGGAAAGCGCCACTATGCCGAGCGCGCTGATGCCGGCAATCTTCACAGAATTCCACAGCCACAGCAGCACCGGGAAAGGCGGAGGCGTGACGCGGCCGTCGGCGTGCGTAACGCTAAAGCCCAGCGCCAGCCGCCAGTGCTCCCATGAGATGTGCTCCGGGATCAGGCTGCCGGTGGCAAAGTTGCCGGCACGCAGCGAAATCGCCACCACCATCAACAGCGGAAACAGAATCGCCGCGATAAAGGCTAACAGCAGCAGATGGGTCAGCAGCAGACGCAGCTTCTGCGATTTAGGTTGTACCATAGCCATAACGCCTCCTTAGTCGAACTTCATCCGCACGGCTTTCAGGTTAATCACCGCCAGCGCGCCCACCAGCAGGAAGATCAGCGTGGCAATAGCCGCCGCCAGGCCAAAGTCCTGTCCACCTCCGCCCTCGAAGGCGATGCGCCAGGTATAGTTCACCAGCAGGTCGGTATAGCCTGCGGGCGTAGTGGTGCCTAGCCGGTCGGGACCGCCGTTGGTCAGCAGCTGCACCAGCACGAAGTTATTAAAGTTAAACGCGAAGCTGGCGATCATCAGCGGCATCAATGGCTTCAGCAGCAGCGGCAGAGTGATCAAAAAGAAATTCTGCAAGGGACCCGCGCCGTCCATCGCTGACGCTTCATAAAGATCCTCCGGTATCGCCTTCAGCAGCCCCATGCAGAGGATCATCATATAGGGGTAGCCCAGCCAGGTATTAACGATCACCAGCATAGTGCGCGCCAGCAAAGGGTCGCTGAACCAGGCGGGCTGGAAGCCGAACAGCGCGTTGAGCAGCACGTTGATTTCGCCGAAGCTCTGGTTAAACAGCCCTTTGAAAATCAGTATGGAAATAAAGGCGGGCACGGCATAGGGCAGGATCAGCATCACGCGATAGGCGGCCTTGCCCTTGAGCGCCTCCCACTGCACCAGGCAGGCCAGCACCATACCTACGGCGACGGTCAGCAATACGGTCAACAGCGAAAACAGCATCGTCCAGCCGAAAATGGCGAGGAACGGCTTCTGGATACCCTCATCGGTAAAAACGCGCAAAAAGTTTTTCCAGCCCGCGCTAACCGTAAAGCCCGGGCTAAGCTGCTCGCTGTCCCAGCTGCCATCCGCGTTAACACGCTGAAAGAAACCAGTTTGCTCGTTTGCCTGATATAGCGCGCCGCTCTGCTGATTTTTCAGCCGCCGGTCGGCGGTCAGCTGGTAAAGCGGCCGCGTGCCGGAGAACTGCCGCAGCGAACTCATCACCAGCTCGCGTCCGTCCGGCAGGCGGGCGCGGATCTGACTTAGCGCCTGACGGTTGCCGGTTACCACCTTCAGCGTCGCGCGCTGGCCTGTCGGCGGCGCGGCGCGGGTCATGCTGAGCTGCTGCTCGCCGCCAAAGTCGAACGGCGGCGAGACGTAACTCTCGCTGTCGCTGCCCAACACCAGCTGCCAGCGTTCTCCCGCTGGATAAAGCGCGAAATTCATTCCCGCGCCGTCCTGATACTGACGGCTCAGCAGCACCTGCTGCGCGCGCTCCTGGGTAAGCTGGTTGGTGCTGCTGTAGTTGGTAAACGCGATCGCGACGGTACAGGCCAGCGGAAAGAGTACAAATAACGCCATCCCGGCGAGACCGGGATAGACGTAACGCCAGGCGTAGGCACGGCGGTTAGCGTAGATCCAGAGACCAGACGCACTGACGATCAGCGTCAGCAGCGCAAACAAATATTCACCCTGTGCATACATCAGCACCAGAAGGTAGCCGACCAGCAGACAGCAGATCCCGATGAGAACGCGCTTCAGCAGCAGGCCCGCGCCTCCTGTTTTCGGTTTTCCTGACATGATTCGGTGTTCCTTAACAACCAGTGGCAAGCCGGCGCAAACCGGCTTCGGGAGGCATTACTTATTCAGGCGCGCCTGTGCGTCTTTCAGGGCGGCATCCACGCTCTGACGGCCGCTCAGCGCGTTAAGCGTGGCGGTGCGCATCGCATACCAGAAGGCGGCCATCTGGGGGATATTCGGCATAATGTCGCCGCTCTGCGCGTTGTTCATGGTGGCAGCAATGCGCTCATCTTTTTCCAGCGTCTGCTGGAACGACTTCAGCGTCACCGCGCCCAGCGGCTTGTCTTTATTCACCGCATCCAGCCCGGCGTCGGTCAGCAGGTAGTTTTCAAGAAACTCTTTCGCCAGCTCTTTGTTCGGACTGGCCGCATTGATGCCTGCGCTCAGCACGCCGACAAAGGTTTTTGACGGCTTACCCTTCAGGGTCGGGAGTAACGTGACGCCGTAACGAATGCCGCTTTTGTCGATATTGCTCCAGGCCCAGGGACCATTGATGGTCATGGCGGTCTGCCCCTTATTGAACGCGGCTTCCGCAATGGAGTAATCCGTGTCGGCGTTAAGGGTTTTAGCTTTAACCTGATCTACCAGGAATTGCATGCCCGCTTTGGCGCCGGCGTTATCGACGCCCGTATCTTTCACGTCGTAGCCAGCATCACCTTTTTTGAAAGCGTAAGCGCCGCCCGCCGCCAGCAGCGGCCAGGTGAAATAGGGTTCCTGAAGATTGAACATGATGGCGCTTTTACCTTTAGCACGCATCTGCTTGTCGATAGCGGCTATCTCTTCCCAGCTTTTCGGCGGGGTGGGCAGCAGATCCTTGTTGTAGATCAGCGACAGCGATTCGACCGATACGGGGTAGCCGATCAGCTTGCCGTTGAAGCGCACCGCATCCCAGGTGAAGGGAAAGAGCTTCTCCTGAAAGCTTTTATCCGGCGAGATCTCTGCCAGCAGGCCTGACTGGGCATAGCCGCCAAAACGGTCATGCGCCCAGAAAATAATGTCCGGACCATCGCCAGTCGCGGCGACCTGCGGATATTTCTCTTCCATCTTATCCGGATGCTCTACCGTTACTTTAATCCCGGTATCCTGCTCGAATTTTTTACCGACTTCGGCCAGCCCGTTATAGCCTTTATCGCCGTTAATCCAGATAACCAGTTTTCCCTCTTCGATTTTGGCCATTGCCGAGGCCGAAAACAGCATGGCCGTAAGGGCGGAAAGGGCAAAAATGCGTGCGCCGGTTTTCATTGTCATCACTCCATCCTGTTAGCGGAAACGGAAATCGTTTTCCCGCACAGTGTGGCGATCTGCTGTGGCTTCTCATCCTCCCGCGCTCTACGCCTGCCCGTTCCATCCCGTGATCGCCGTTGCAAAAACGGGCTGTTTTCACGGTCTGGCGCACACTCCCGCTGCCTTAACTCTGCGCGTCTGATCACAAAAAATGTCTCACGCCTCTCGCGTCGCCGCCCGGCGCCTTGCTCTCCTCCTCCTCTCTCATCCCCCAGCTAAAGCGGCTGTGGTGGAGGATGCGCGCGCGCTGAACCTTTCCCATAGTGGTCGCCGGAGTCTGCCTGCGGCGATGCGGGCAAGCGTGAGCAAACGGAGAGGAAAGCATCATGGCAAGCGTCGCGTTACGCAATGTCACTAAAGCCTGGGGCGATACCCTGGTTTCGAAGGACATTAATCTGGAGATCGGCGAAGGAGAGTTTGTGGTGTTCGTCGGGCCATCAGGCTGCGGCAAATCTACGCTGCTGCGCATGATCGCCGGTCTGGAGACCATTACCCGCGGCGATCTGCTGATCGGCGGCCAGAGAATGAACGAGGTGCCGCCTGCCGAGCGCGGTATTGGCATGGTGTTTCAGTCCTATGCGCTCTATCCCCACCTTTCCGTCGCGGAAAACATGTCCTTTGGCCTGAAGCTGGCGGGTGTCAGGCGCAGCGAGATCGAGCAGCGCGTCAACCAGGTCGCGGAAGTGCTACAGCTGGCCCATCTGCTCGATCGTCGACCTAAAGCGCTCTCCGGCGGTCAGCGTCAGCGCGTGGCGATTGGTCGCACGCTGGTTGCCGAACCGCGCGTCTTTTTACTCGACGAACCGCTCTCCAACCTGGACGCCGCGCTGCGCGTGCAGATGCGCATTGAAATATCCCGTCTGCATAAGCGCCTGAAGCGCACCATGATTTATGTCACGCACGACCAAATCGAGGCGATGACGCTGGCGGATAAGATTGTGGTGCTGGAGGCCGGGCGCATTGCGCAGGTCGGTCGTCCGCTGGAGCTTTATCACTATCCCGCTAACCGCTTCGTCGCCGGGTTTATCGGCTCGCCGCGAATGAACTTCCTGCCCGTCAAAGTCACCGCCACCGCTCTCGATCAGGTGCAGGTTCAGCTGCCCAACGCGCAGCGTATCTGGCTGCCGGTCGAGAGCGCGGGAGTCGTGGCAGGCAGCAACATGTCGTTAGGTATTCGGCCTGAACACCTGCTCTCCAGCGATATTGCCGACGTCACGCTTGAGGGCGAGGTGCAGGTGGTCGAGCAGCTCGGACACGAAACGCAAATTCATATCCAGATCCCCGCAATCCGTCAAAACCTGGTTTACCGCCAGGAGGACGTCGTGCTGGTAGAAGAGGGTGCCCTGATGGGCATTGGTCTGCCGCCGGAGCGCTGTCATCTGTTCCGCGAGGACGGAAGCGCCTGTCGCAGGCTGCATCAGGAGCCTGGTGTTTAACCCTGCAAAACAATAAAAGCCATAACCTCAGGAGATAGAATATGTTAACAGTGCGCAGACTTCCCATTGCTGTCGCGATTGCCGTGGGCACGCTCTCAGCCCCGTCGATGGCGGTGGATTTTACCGGCTACGCCCGTTCCGGCATCGGCTGGACAGGCAGCGGCGGCGAACAACAGTGCTTTCAGGCCACCGGCGCGCAAAGCAAATACCGTCTGGGTAACGAATGTGAAACCTACGCCGAACTGAAGCTGGGTCAGGAAGTGTGGAAAGAGGGCGACAAGAGCTTCTATTTCGACACCAACGTCGCCTATTCAGTATCGCAACAGAATGACTGGGAAGCCACGTCGCCCGCGTTCCGCGAAGCGAACGTCAAAGGTAAAAACCTGATTGACGCGCTGCCTGGCTCGACCATCTGGGCAGGTAAACGCTTTTACCAGCGCCACGACGTACATATGATCGACTTTTACTACTGGGATATTTCGGGTCCCGGCGCCGGTCTGGAAGATGTGGATCTCGGCTTCGGTAAACTCTCTTTTGCCGCGACCCGCTCTTCAGAGTCGGGCGGCTCCTACACCTTCTCCAGCGATCAGATCCGCGATTATGCGACCAGCACCGCCAACGACGTTTTCGACGTGCGTCTGGCCGGACTGGAAACCAACCCTGACGGCGTGCTGGAGCTGGGTGTCGATTATGGCCGCGCTAACGCGCGCGACGGCTATCGTCTCGAAGACGGCGCATCGAAAGATGGCTGGATGTTTACGGCAGAGCATACCCAGAGCATGCTTAAAGGCTATAACAAGTTTGTCGTGCAGTACGCCACCGATGCGCTGACGTCGCAGGGCAAAGGGCTGCCGCAGGGTTCCAGCATTAACAACAACGGCAAAATGTATCGCATTCTTGACCACGGCGCGATCACTCTCGCCGACCGCTGGGACCTGATGTATGTCGCCATGTACCAGAACACCGATCTGGACAACGATCGCGGCACCGAGTGGTACACCGTCGGCGTGCGTCCGATGTACAAATGGACGCCGATCATGAGCACCCTGCTGGAAGTGGGCTACGACAACGTTAAATCACAGCAGGTCAGCGAGCGCAACGGGCAGTACAAAATTACCCTGGCGCAGCAGTGGCAGGCGGGTGACAGCATCTGGTCGCGTCCGGCGCTGCGCCTGTTCGCTACCTACGCCAAGTGGGATGAGAAGTGGGGCTACAGCAAAGACGCCTCTGGCGATTTGACCTCGCTGGCCGCTGCTGACAGCACCGGCAATGGCCTCTTCACCAACAGTCGCGGCGACAACGACGAGTGGAGCTTTGGTGCGCAGATGGAGATCTGGTGGTAAGCCACGACGCCCGGTAACGCAAACAGAGGCTCTGCGCGTCGCGCCGGGCACTTTCTGGGCAGCCGCAGCCATTGCCTGGCCTGACGGCTGCCCGACAGCCTGTTGAGAACATAAAAATGAAAAAGAAAACCCTGACCGCGCTCTGCCTGAGCGCCGCGCTGCTGACGAGCTTCGCTCTGCCAGCGCATGCTGACATCAATCTGGTGCCGCAGGATCTCTCTGCCGCGCCCGTTATTCCGACCGCCAGCCTGCAACGCCTGAGCTGGCAGCCTGTAGACACCTCGCGCCCGCAGATCACCTCGCTGGGGCAGAGCGGCACGCAGCTTGACGTCAGCGGCGTGACCGGGCCGGTCGCCGCCTATAGCCTGCCCGCCAGTCAGGGCGAGCTGACGGTGACGCTGAGCAGTGAAGTGGCGCATAACCAGGTGTTCGCCCCTAATGTGCTGGTGCTCGACGAGAACCTGCGGCCCGCCGCCTGGTTTCCGAGCCGCTTTTTCACCTATCAACAACCGGGCGTAATGAGCGCCGATCGCCTTGAGGGCGTCATGAAGCTGACGCCTGCGCTCGGCCAGCAAAAAATTTACCTGCTGGTCTTCACCACCGGCCAGGACCTCAGCCAGACCACCACGCTGGTCGATCCGGCGAAAGCTTACGCCAGAGGCACCGGCCATGCGGTGCCCGACATTCCCGATCCGGTTGCGCGTCACGGGGTGGACGGCAAACTCAAGCTCAAAGTCTCGACCAGCTCAGCCTCATCGATTCTGGTCGGCCCGCTGTTCGGCTCTACCGGTCCGGCGCCGGTCACGGTCGGCAATACGCAGCCGGTCACGCAGGCCGCGATGCGCACCACCCCGGCCGCGCCGTCGGCCCCGCTGGTGGATGACACCGAGAGCTACTTTAATCAGAGCATCCGTCAGGCGGTCGATCAGGGCAATATCGATAAAGCTCTTAAGCTGCTGGACGAGGCGGAACGACTGGGTTCGACATCGGCGCGAAAAACCTTTATCAGCAGTGTTAAAGGCAAGGGGTGAAGTCGCCCCGACAGTGCTGAGTTGCCCCACCTGGTGCGCTACGGCGCACCTTTTTTACAGGCGTATTGCGCACATAAACCCGGGTTTTCAGGCGCTGGCCAGAAAACGGATGAAAGAAGAAAGGGCATTGTCTGGACGGGTGATGCGCTTGTTTAACGGTCGGAAAAAGGACGCCAGCCCTGAGGCCACAGGATCATCAGCCTTCCCGTCAGACGCGATGGGGTTTAGCTGACGCGGGTCCGGTTAGTCGCGGACTTTTCCAGCCGCTCAGTGTCAGTGCTGGATCCCGGCCAAATCGTCCGCAGAGAGACCGGTCATTTTCATAATGGTGTTGCGGTCCAGGCCGTTCTGCAACATGGCGCGCGCGATTTTCAGGGTCGCGTCACGCTCACCTTCGCTGCGACCTTTCTCGATGCCTCGCTGTTCGCCAAGCTCGATGCCTTTCTCGATCCCTTTTTCGATGCCTTTCTGCTCAAGCTGCTGTGCGATCGTCATCAGTTCGTCTCCGTGTTGCGGCACCCGCTGTGCCAGTTCGCGAACAAAGGCTTCGTAGTCAGCCGACTCACCTGCCTGTAGTAAATAGTGTATCAGCGCCATTACCTGGGGTGAAGAGAGATAATCCGCCATTAGTAAGGTGGCAAGGCGATCGGTGAGCGTCGCCACATCGCGCTGGTGGATATGCTTCTGCAACAGCGTCAGCGCGGCCATGCTGCGATGGGTCATGATCTCGTCATCGGGGATCACCGTCACGTCAACCAGCGGAAAGGCGCTGCCGTAAAGCTTTTCCGCCAGCGCCGGATCGTCAAACTCGTCAAACCAGCGCGTTGACCAGGGATAGGGGCTGCGTTTGCCGGTATAGAACAGCACGGGTATTACCAGCGGCAGCTTTTTATGCCCGGCCTCAAGGTGCCGCTGCATTGCGGCGACCGCATAACGGATCAGGCGAAAGGCCATATGTTTGTCCGGCGTGGACTGATGTTCAATCAGAACGTGAATATAGCCGTCTCCGGCAGAGGTCTTGAGGCTGTACAGCACATCGCTGAAGTACTGGCGCAGGTCGTCTTCCACAAAGGAACCGGACTCCAGCTTCAGGGTGCTGAGATCGCAGATGGCGCGCAGTTCTGCCGGCAGATGAAGCTGCATAAAATCGCGCGCGATGTCCGGCTGCGTCAGGAACTGACGAAAAGTGGCGTCATGGGGCGTAGGATTGTTTTTCTTTTTCATCGGCTCACTCTCCTTAATCTGAGGCGAGGATACCACAGGCAGCAGGGTTATTCCCGGCGGAATGTCGTCAGACTTCAGAGGCTTAACTGCGCGGTCCGGGCTGCGGCAAATCGAAACATGTCGCCCGTAAGGCAATGTGTTCAGGGTTCGCGCCTGCGGCGCGGCCTGTACCCGCAGCAGCAAGCGTCAGCCCGCAGAGGCGGGCTGATGCTCAACAATCATTTCACTGCTTTCCTGCTGCGATTCACCTCGGCCAGCAGCGCCTCAACCTTCGGATCGCTGAACATCTCATCCAGCGTCGCGCTCAGCTTGCGCCGCCAGTTAGGCCAGGCGTCGATGGTGCCGGGCACATTTACCGGCGTCGCCATATCCAGCCACTCTTCAGGCTGTAGGCCGAGCAGCGCGCTCTGCGTCCCGGCCAGATAGCGCATGATCGCCATGCTGAGGGCGCGGGTCATGCGCGCGCCGCCGCGCTGATACCGCTGGCGCGGCGGCAGCGCGCCGCTGCGCAGCAGCGTCTGCGACAGGGCCTTTTTCGCCATCAGCCGGTCGCGGTAAAGCCCGGTCAGAATCGCCTTATCGGGATAGAGGCCCAGCTTGCTGCCGAGTCGCAGATCGTCGCTTCGCCACCAGCCGCGCAGCGTCGGCATATCGTGAGTAGTGGCCACCGCCATCGCCTGACGCGGCCACTGTGTGGGCTGACAAAAAGCCCGCTTCGAGGTCTGCTCGAAGTAGAGCACCTTATAAGAGTAAACCCCCGCGTCGCGCAGCTTGTCGACGATGGCTTCCGGCACGGTGCCTAAATCTTCGCCTATCACCATGCAGCGGTGGCGCTGGCTCTCCAGCGCCAGAATCGCCAGCAGCGCATCCACCGGATAGTGCACGTAGGCGCCTCCCGCCGCACTTTCACCCTGCGGGATCCACCAGAGACGCAGCAGCGCCATTACATGATCGATGCGCAATGCGCCGCAGTCATGCATGCTGGCGCGCAATAGCGCAATCCACGGCTCAAAGGCGCGCGCTTCCATCGCCTGCGGATCCACTGGCGGCAGCCCCCAGTCTTGCCCCAGCGGACCAAGGATGTCTGGGGGCGCGCCGACGCTCGCCTCCAGGCAGTAAAGCTCCCGCTCGCGCCAGGTTTCAGCACCGTCGCGCGCCACGCCCACCGCCAGATCCCGGTAAAGCCCAATCGCCATATCCTGCTGCTGACAGAGCCGCCAGCACGCCGCGAACTGCTGTGCCGCCAGCCACTGTAGCCACAGGTAAAAGCGCACCTCATCGCTGCGCTCGATACGAAACGCCAGCACGGCGGCGCTGTCAGGATGCTGCAAGGCTTCCGGCCAGCTTTGCCAGCCGTGGCATGCCGCATTTTGCGCACGCTGCTCCGCATGCAGCGCGTCGAACAGGCCCTGGCTGAGCAGGCTGTCGCCGCCCGCGTCGATAAACGCCTCAAACGCCGCCACTTCCGGCGTCTCCGCGTCGCGCTGCTGGAACTGCCGCCAGGCCAGTCGTAGCCCCGCCAGCTTCAGGCTTGTCACGGCGCGATAATCAACCCACTCAGCGCCGCGCGCCGCCTGTAGCGCCTGCTGCGTCGCTTCAAGCCGCCACCATGTCTGCGCCGCCTCGCTCTGCTGGAAATCCGGCACCGCGCTGACGTCGATATAGAGAATATTAAGCCAGCGGCGTGAAGAGGGGCTGTAGGGACTGGCGCTCTCTGGCTCGGCGGGGAACAGGGCGTGCAGCGGGTTCAGCCCGACAAATGCGCCGCCGCGCTGCGCCGTCTCGACGATCATTCGACGCAGATCGCCAAAATCGCCGATGCCCCAGTTGGTGGCCGATCGCAGCGTATAGAGCTGAATGCAGCTGCCCCACAGCGATTCCCCCGCCAGCAGCGCGGCAGGCTCATAGCAGCGCGGCGGCGCGACGATAATGCAGCAGCTGTAGCCTTGCGCCTCATACTCCAGCGTGAGCTGGTGGTAGCCGTCCGGCAATTCAGGCAGGATCAGGGTTTCACCCGCCGCGCAGCGCCCTGACCAGCGCTCGCCCGCCTCGCTTGTCAGTCGCCAGTCAGCCGCCGTCAGCAGCACCGGAGAGAGTATCTGTGGCTCTCCCTGGCGAAAGATGGCTACGGGCGGCAACGGTGACGCGCTGTCCGTCCAGGGCGACATCAGCCCCAGCAGTCGCTCACGGGTCTGCATAGAGATCCGCTGTGGCCGCCCGTGAGCGTCGATATAATCAGGCGCAATCAGCTCCGCGCGCTCAAGATGGTTGTTCGGTTTCATGTTGTTCCTCAGCGCACGGCCTGCCAGATGCGTTGCTGATAATCGCGGATGGCGCGGTCGGCGCTGAACATGCCGCAGCGCGCGGTGTTGAGGATCGCGGCGCGCGTCCAGGCCTCCGGGTCGGCCCACAGCGCATCCACCTGCTGCTGGGCGTTGAGATAATGGCGAAAATCAGCCAGCACCAGATAAGGATCGCCGCCTTCCGGCCCCAGGCTGCTCGTCAGCGCCGCGAAGGCCGTGCGGTCGCCGTTGCTAAAGGTGCCGTCCTCAAGCGCTGTCAGCGCCCGGTCAAGCTGCTGATCTTTTTTGCGCCAGATTGCCGGCGCGTAGCCCGCCTGTTTTAGCGCGCAGACCTGCTCGACGGTATGACCGAAAATAAAGATATTCTCCTCACCCACCTGCTGGGCGATCTCGACATTCGCCCCGTCCAGCGTGCCAATCGTCAGGGCGCCGTTGAGCGCCAGCTTCATGTTGCCGGTGCCGGAAGCCTCTTTGCCTGCCGTGGAGATCTGTTCGGACAGGTCGGCTGCGGGGATCAGGCGCTCCGCGACTGAAACGTTGTAATCAGGAATAAAGACAATTTTAAGGCGGTCGCCGACGCGTGGATCGGCGTTGATAACAGCGGCGACCTTATTGATGGCGTAAATAATGTTTTTCGCCAGCGCATAGCCTGGCGCGGCTTTTGCGCCAAACAGCATCACGCGCGGCGTCAGGTTCGCCTGCGGATCGCTGACCAGTGTTTGCCACAGGGCAATGATATGCAGCAGCATCAGGTGCTGGCGCTTGTACTCATGCAGACGCTTGATTTGCACGTCGAACAGGGCATCGGACTGGACATGTATACCGGTCTTTCCGGCGATCCAGCGCGTCAGCGCAATCTTGTTCTGCTGCTTGATGGCGCGATACTCCGCGCGAAAAGCCGCGTTATCCGCCAGCGGCGCCAGATCGCTGAGCGCATCCAGATCGTTTAGCCATGGGCGACGCAGCGTTCTGGTGATGAGAGCCGCCAGCGACGGGTTGCACTGCTGGATCCAGCGCCGCGGCGTAATACCGTTGGTGACGTTATGAAATTTCTCTGGCCACAGGCTGTGGTATTCAGGAAAGAGATCCTGCACCACCAGCTTCGAATGCAGCGCCGCCACGCCGTTGACCGCAAAACCGCTGACCACGCACAGGTTCGCCATGCGCAGTTGCTGATTGTGCACCACCGCCAGCTTCGCCCAGATCGCCTCATTACCCGGCCAGCGCGCCTCGACCTCTTTTTTCAGCTGCGCGTTCAGGGTATTGATAATCATCATATGGCGCGGCAGCAGCGCGCGCACCAGCCGCAAATTCCAGCACTCCAGCGCTTCTGGCATCAGGGTATGGTTGGTATAGGCGAAGGTACGCTGCGTAATGCGCCACGCCCGATCCCACGACAGCTGATGCTCATCGAGCAGCAGGCGCAGCAGCTCCGGGATCGCCAGGGTCGGATGCGTATCGTTGAGCTGAATGACCTCATAGTCGGGCAGCGTCTCGATAGCGCGGCCCGCCTGATGATGGCGGCGCAGGATGTCGGCCAGCGTGCAGGCGCACTGAAAGTATTGCTGCATCAGACGCAGTTTTTTCCCTGCCTGATGATTGTCGTTGGGGTAGAGCACTTTGGTCAGCTTCTCCGCTTCAATGCCCTGCTGTTCGGCGCGCAGAAAATCGCCATCGTTAAAGCGCTGCAGGTTAAACGGGCGCGCATGTTTCGCCTGCCAGAGGCGCAGCGGCTGCGACACACCATTCTGGAAGCCGACAACCGGCAGATCCCAGGCTTCGCCTTCCAGCTGGAAAGCGGGTTCCCAGCGCGTGATGCCGTTCTCTGTCGTCACCTTGCCCCCCAGCCCCACCTGCACGGTAAGCGCCGCGTTATGACGAAACCAGGGATAGCGGTCGCGTCCCCAGTCATCCTGCTGTTCATACTGCGCGCCTTCGACAAACCGCTGGCGAAACAGGCCGTACTGATAGTTCAGGCCATAGCCCGTGGCCGACTGTCCCGTGGTGGCCATAGCGTCAAGGAAACAGGCCGCCAGCCGTCCCAGACCACCGTTGCCGAGCGCCGGATCGGTCTCCTGTTCCAGCAGATCGCTTAGCGTGACGCCAGACGCGGCAAGCTCGTCGCTGACCGCCTGATACCAGCCCAGATTAAGCAGGTTATTCCCCGTCAGCCGCCCGGTCAGAAACTCCATAGAGAGATAGTTGACGTGACGTTGCGAGGCGGCGGCGGGCTGGGCGGGCAGATCTGCCAGCATCTCGGCCAGCGCGCCGCTCAGGGCGTGCCACCACTGCTGACGCGTCATCTCCTGCGCATTGCGCAGCCCGAAGCCTTGCCACTGACGCGTAAGCGCCGCGGAGAAGCGGAGAGTGTCGAAGGATTGCGTGTGCATGTTATCTGTTTCCTGTCAGAACGAAATAAGTCTGAGCGCCAGTGTGCCTCTCGCTTTTCGGCGGCTCCTCCTCCTGAATGAAATTCCCCAGGGAGGACAGCAGGGGAGGAGAAACCAGGGGAAATCTGAAAGACGAACAGGAGTGTGATTACTCTCGCTTTTGTTAAGGCTGACTCACAGGTTCGCTTGCATTCAGTTAACGAATCGATGAACGTGTATGTAGATTAATTACGAAGCGTAAAAAAATGATGCGCTGAACGTTAACGGAGAAGCGTGCGCCCATGTTGATACCCTCGAAACTCAGTCGCCCCGTTCGTCTTGAAAATACTGTTGTTCGCGATCGTCTGCTGCAAAAGCTCAGCGCCGCCGCGAATTTCCGGCTGGTTTTGATTACCAGTCCGGCAGGCTACGGCAAAACGACGCTGGTCTCTCAGTGGGCGGCGGACAGAAAGGATCTGGGTTGGTATTCACTGGACGAGGGCGATAATCAGCCGGAGCGCTTCGCTGACTACCTGATTGCCGCGCTGCAACAGGCGACGCAGGGCGGCTGTAGCCGCAGCGAGACGCTGGCGCACAAACGGCAGTACGTTAACCTCAACGCGCTGTTCGCTCAGCTCTTTATTGAACTCACCGAATGGCAGCGGCCGCTCTGGCTGATCGTGGATGACTATCATCACATTACCAATCCCGCAATCCATGAAGCAATGCGCTTTTTTCTGCGTCATCAGCCCGATAACCTCACGCTGGTGGTGCTGTCCCGCAATCTCCCACAGCTCGGCATCGCCAATCTTCGCGTGCGCGAGCAGCTAATCGAGCTGGGCAGCCAGCAGCTGGCTTTTACTCACCCTGAAGCAAAACAGTTTTTTGACTGCCGACTGAGCGCCCCGCTGGCCATTGAAGAGAGCGGCCGTCTGTGCGATGACGTGGCAGGCTGGGCAACCGCGCTTCAGCTGATTGCGCTCTCGGCGCGTCAGGGGGCAGGCTCGGCGCAGGATTCCGCGCGACGGCTCTCTGGCATTAACTCCAGCCATCTTACCGACTATCTGGTGGAAGAGGTGCTGGATAATATTGATGAGGCAACGCGCCATTTTTTGCTGAAAACCGCGCTGCTGCGGGCCATGAATGATGCGCTGGTCGTCCGCGTAACGGGCGAAGCCAATGGCCGCATGCGGCTGGAGGAGATTGAGCGGCAGGGACTCTTCCTGCAACGTATGGACGACTCAGGCCAGTGGTTTAGCTACCATCCGCTGTTTGGCTCCTTTTTGCGCCAGCGCTGTCAGTGGGAGCTGGCCGCTGAACTTCCGACTATTCACCGTGCTGCGGCCGAAAGCTGGATGGCGCAGGGATTTCCGGGCGAAGCTATCCATCATGCGCTCGCCTCCGGCGACGCCGATATGCTGCTGGAGGTGCTGCTGGAGCATGCCTGGACGCTGTTCAATCAGAGCGAGCTGACGCTACTGGAGCAGTCGCTGAATGCGCTGCCCTGGGCCATGCTGCTGGATCATCCCAAGCTGGTGCTGTTGCAGGCCTGGCTGATGCAGAGCCAGCACCGTTTTTCCGAAGTTAACCACCTGCTGGAGAGGTTTGAGCAGGCGTGCAGCAGCGATATCGATGCGGCACTTCAGGGCGAATTTCATGCCGTGCGCGCGCAGGTCGCCATTAACGACGGCAATGCCGATGAGGCGGAACGCCTTGCCAGGCTGGCACTGGAGATGCTGCCTGAAACGCGCCGCTACAGCCGCATCGTGGCGACCTCGGTGCATGGAGAGGTGATGCACTGCAAAGGCGAACTGGCCAGCTCGCTGTCGCTGATGCGTCAGACTGAGCAGATGGCGCGCCGAAATGAGGCCTGGCACTATGCGCTCTGGAGCCTGATCCAGCAGAGCGAAATCCTTTTTGCCCAGGGCTTTTTGCAGGCTGCCTGGGAAATTCAGGAGAAAGCGTTTGTGCTGGTTAGCGAGCAGCATCTTGCCCAGTTTCCGCTGCACGAATTTTTGCTACGCATCCGCGCGCAGTTGATGTGGGCCTGGGGCAGACTGGATGAGGCGGAGCAGGCGGCGCGGGAAGGCATAAAAGTCCTGAAAGGCTATCCGCCGCAGCAGCAGATCCAGTGTCTGGGCCTGCTGGTACAGTGTTCGCTGGCGCGCGGCAATCTGGATAATGCGCGTAGTTACCTTAACCGGCTGGAAAACCTGCTGAATAATGGCAGTCTGCACAGCGACTGGATCGCCAATGCCGACAAAGTCAGGGTGATCTACTGGCAAATGACCGGCGATGTGCAGAGCGCCAGCCACTGGATGCGGCACACCGCAAAACCCGCCTTCGCCAATAATCACTTCTTACAGGGGCAGTGGCGCAACATCGCGCGCGCCCAGATCCTACAGGGCGATCTCAGCCAGGCGGAAGTGGTGCTGGAAGAGCTGAACGAAAATGCGCGCGCGCTGCGCCTGATGAGTGATATGAACCGCAACCTGCTGTTGCTTAATCAGATCTACTGGCAGACCGGACGTAAAGCTGAAGCGCAACGCACGCTGATCGAGGCGCTAAAGCTGGCGCGCGGCACCGGCTTTATCAGCCACTTTGTGATTGAAGGCGAGATCATGGCGCAGCAGCTGCGCCAGCTTATCCAGCTCAACGCGCTGGAAGAGCTGGATAACCATCGCGCGCGTCGTATCCTGAATGAAATCAATAAATACCACCATCATAAGTTCGCTCATTTCGACGAAGGTTTTGTCAGCCGGTTGCTGAACCACCCGGATGTGCCGGAACTGATCCGCACCAGCCCCCTGACGCAGCGCGAATGGCAGGTGCTTGGCCTGATCTACTCCGGCTACAGTAATGACCAGATTGCCGGCGAGTTCGACGTGGCGACAACCACCATCAAAACCCATATTCGCAATCTCTATCAGAAGCTGGGCGTCACCCATCGCGCTGAGGCGATGCATCAGGCGCAGTCGATGCTGAAAATGATGGGATATGTGTGACGCATGCGCTGTCAGTTTGCTGGGTTGCCGGTGACAAAGGCGCCGTTCAGCTCCCAGGTCTGCGCTTCGTTTACCCGCGTCTCTTTCGACGATATCCAGCTGGTAATGGATACTTTACCGCGCAGCACTCTTCCCAGCGCGGGTGCATTGTTTTGCCAGAAGCGCAGCGTGCTGCCCGGTGTAAACGCCATTTCAGCGCCACGCTGACCGGCACTGTCAATCGTCACCGGCTGATTATCGATGAATACGTCATGCAGTATCAGCGTCGCCTGCCCGCCGTTGCCAAACCGATAGTGGCTGCTGTCTTTAGCTGCGCTGTTGAACGCCAGCGTTATAGGCGTTGAACGGTCGCAGCTCACCGTAATATCGAGATGACGCGTGTCACAAAGACGCAACTCGCTGGAGGTGAGTGAATTGCCGGGACAGGAGAGCAGTTCACCTCGCGTAACGGGCGCATAAGCGATCGTCGCTTCGCTGAGCTGAATCTGGCACTCCGCACGGGCGGCCGTCCCGGTTAACAGACAGGCGGTGACAACTAAGGTCAGGAGCAGTGGGTGTTTCACATTACACATCTCGCGGTTAGTGAGGCATAAAGCGTGCCCGGCGTGCTTGTCCATGGCGTCACAAGCTCAATGGCGCAGCGCGATCCGTCAGATCGTTGACTGAAAAGAGGTCCCTCAGGCAGATTGTCCAAAAACAGAGAGTTATCCTCGTTAACGAAGGCGACCAGGGAGCCTTCGGCATTTTTCACCGGACTCCCCGGCGCAGGCTCTTCTCCTTCCTGAAAAGTTAACAGCGCGCGACGCACGGAAAATGCTGGCATCACAACCGGTACAACAGCGCCACGATAGGGCGTGACATCAATGATGCCGCCGGGAACTTCTACATTTTCAGGCAGGCGGTGTTGATTGATTTGCACGGTATTTTTCTGCCAGGCCGTCCAGGAAACCACAGCGTGTCCGCTACGATCGCTCCATACGACGCCGCCAGGCGTACGAATTTCCACATCCGGATGATCGCTGTTCAGAGAAATAATGCCAAACGTATCGCCTGTTGCGCGCGGCGTGAAGGTCAGCCCGTCGCTGTGCCAGACCGCGCCTCCTCGTGCACCCGCGTTGTAGCTGGTTGTGCTCTCGCTGCGCGACATGCCACCGCTTAACTGCGTATATTTGTTTGTCCAGGTCGCGGAACTTGCCAGCGAAGCTTCTTTATGCTGCCGCTGTTCCCCTGACAAACTCCACGCAAATTTATCGTTAACCGTGTGATCGTAGCCAGCGCCGGTACTCACCTGGCCGTTGTTATTGTTAACCCAGCCACGTAGATTTTTGTTATTTCCAAGGGGAACAGAGAAGTTAAGGTAAGCATAATGGCTGTCTTCATAACGGAGATCGGAAGAGAGACGGTTCTTCTGAAGCCCGAGATTGAGATTCACGCGTCCAAGGGATCGTCCCCAGCCTAACGTGTAGCCTGTGGCATCACTTCCATTCCAGGCGTGAGACTGACTGCCCGAAAAGGTGACCGTTCCCAGCGAGGCGTGGCTATAACTGACACCCGCCGCATACTGAGCTTTAATTTGTCCCGTATCGCCAGCCGTTTTTTTCGATGACCCGGAGCTGCTGGTGTCAACATAGTCACGGCTGCGATAGCTGGCCGAGCCCGATAGTGACAGCCGATCTGTTACCGGAAGATTGAGACCGGCTTGCTGGTAAATCCCCTGCTTATTGTTACGCTCACGGGATGCTTTGTGCGCAAAAGAGTAGGTCTGCGATAGCGTTGCCAGCATATGCTCGCTCAAACGGATACCGGCACGCCAGGCCGCTGCCTGGTAATCCTCACTGGCAAGGGCGCCCACTGATAACGCCATTATGTTGTTATGAAATACGCCTGTTGAACCCATCATTACCGGATACTGGTTCTCTGTCAGGCGTAAACGTCCTGCCACGAGCGAAGTGCCGGTTTCTATCAGCGTAACGACTGGCCGCGCCTGAATATAGGGGATGGATTGCTGCTGGCGACCGCCAGCCGCATCGTAGCTGACAATTAAAAAATCATCCTGCTGGTTTATCGCTGAAATACCGGTAAGGGTGTTCATGCCAGCGTCGACGGAAAAGGTTTTCAGCAAGATGCCTCCCTGCCACACCTCGACGGTGCCCGCCTGAGCAACAAGCACATCCAGGATAACCTGATTAAGACTCCCTCTTTGAGAGGCGTTTTCAGGGGTCATCTGTGCGCCAGTGAGCGCGATGCCGGAAAAAATCGGATCGGCGGAGGTAATTTCGCCAATCTGAAGCATGGAAGACCACTCAGGGAGAGAGCGCTGCGCATAGCTATAGAGACGCGAGAAGTTGCGCTGGTTGTCAAAGCTGGAATAACTTTGCCCGCTGCGGAATATCCACTGTTCAATGTTTGCCCCAACTTCCGAGGTAAGGGTTTCCGAATAATATCCGCTTCCCGCACGCGGCTGATACTGATAGCGCCTGGCGTCATAATTGACAATCAATGCTTTGCCCCCCGTCGCGTACTGAACCTCATTAAGCAGCGCATCAGCTGCGACCTGAAGTTCAAGGCTGCTGCGTTCGACATGCTGTTCAATGCGGACGTCACTGTCTGCACCAGGCTTCAGGCAGGCAGGATCGCGGTGATCGAAGCGGCTCGGATCGATGCCCAGCTGGCTTAATAAGGGTTCCGTCCAGCAGGGGGAACCCGCCTGATCAAAGGTGATAACTCTGATACCTTTATTCTGCTTGTTGATAATGATATTGGTAGGGTGATCGCCAGGCAGAAAATGAGCAGCCTCACTCAGTAAATCAGATGTGCTGGCGTCATAACCCAGCTCTTTTAGCATATCCTGGTCAAATTTCTCAGTCGCTGCCGACCCCGCAGCGTAGATAAAAATAGTTATTATTAATATTTTTTTCATTAAGCCAGCAGCACATGTAGTTACAATTTCACCTCATAAGGTGTCGTTAAAATACCAAATCGGGTAACAGGATGTAGACGAATAGAGTTGTTATTGCAGACCGTTCCTTTCGGCAGTGAAAGCGACAGCGTTTCGTCAGGTAAAATATATGTCTTAGGCAAGGTTATTTTTTTATTACTTTGCAACAAATCAACCTGGGTCGTTAAGCGAACAACATATTTTCCAGGATTACTAATTTTAATTAACGTCCCGGAGCATGCTGCTTTTATATCCTTCCATGGCGCGATATTTACCGGCAACTCAGCTGGCGAAAGGATAACCGGGATATTTTGGCCGATCAATACACGCGTGCGATTTTTCTTATTATCATCAGGCGGAACGGAAACAAAATTAATACGCTGCATGGTCTGATGAATCAATTTCACACCATCTTTTAACACTACGCGTATTTGCTGTTTTTTTCCTGCCTCCACGCGCGCAAGCTGTGGCGTAATAATCAGTTTATTTTCAGGATCCTCAGGAATGGTTTGTAGCGTACTGTGCAGCAGTACCGCACTCGAGTCCGTATTTTGAACGTTTATTGTTGCTTCACGGTGTGTTTCATCCAGAAACAGAACGGACGCCTCAGGTTTTATTCCAGCCGCCAGCGCGGCAGATACAGATGATGAAAGCAGAGCTCCCGCAAGCACATATTGACATGTTTTTTTCATAACCGGCCTCTGAAATAGCGAAGGCGTAAACGCCTTCGCTAGTGGAGTTAGACATTACAGATAAACAATGGAGAAGGTTACGTTACCGTCAACATTCACCTCTTCGCCGCTTGGGTATTTACCCGCCCGTTTCAAAAAGACACCGCTTTTGAGGGTATAGTTAGAATTCGTCACCGGCGCCGGGCTGATTGACTCCACCGTTTTGCCTAATGCAAAGTAACTGTCTTTTGCCAGCGGAAAAGACGATGTGGAAGAAACCCTGTGCATCGTCCATGCAGATTTATCGCTGCTGGAAAGCACATTGTTATTTGCTACGCCGCCCAGGGTTGCCTCCGTGATGGTCATTACCATTGCGCCAACTTTTTCATTTGCGCTGTCATTCCCCAGCCCGAAAATGTGTTTTTCGGTTAATGCAGGGAAGGTTACACCCATGCTGGACTCCAGTTCTGCCGGGCTCATGGCGCTGCTGAGACGGTTGTCGACAGCCTGAACAGCCACGGCCGTCGCCGCATCACAGGTCACAGAAACATTAAACGGGGCAGACATCATTTCATTAAACTCCTCGTCCAGCGATGACGCAGGGATTCTACCGAAGTCGATAGATTCGGCACTCAGCGAAACATCGCAGGATGAAGGGGAGATAGAACCTGTCAGCGACAGCGTTGCAGAATCGGCAGCATAAACGGCAGCGCTCACAGAACCCATTGTCATAGCGATCACAGAAGATAATAAAATTTTACTCATGGCATCCACTTCCCTTATTGAATTGGCTTTTAATTAATCAGCAGAAATTATTTTTCCTGCTTGCAAAGAGAGTTAATTTTTCTCATCCATTAACAGTCAGGATAAAGGCAGCGCTGTCTGTCTCGGCGTTAATCCAGAGAATCGCACGCTGCTCTATCTTATTACTGGAACGTGTAACCCTGACCGTGAAAGGATAATAACATGTGTTTTCCAGCCCACCATTTCTGAAAGGCGCAAAAAAATCCTCATTTAAAAATGCGTAGAAATTTTTTGTTAAATCATACTGAGATAAGCGAGAGATCCTCAAGAAAAGTCTTTATATACCGTGAGAGTAAAGAGTGAGGAAGCCTACAAAATAAAAACATCGATTATTAAAATAGAATGAATTCATGGCTATCCATACCGACTTTTCGGTGTGCTTTTATTTACTGTTTAACTTTTATCTTTCTCAGGTTCAGGAGCGGCGAGGAATGCCGCTCCTGAATGGGAATCATTTGCTGATTAATCAGGCTTCTTTGCACTCACCGGATGTGTAGTGCCGAATTGCAGTCAGGCTCCCGCGGCGATCCCCGCATAAGCATCCCAGCCACAACAGCGCAGCAGGAAACCAGCTAATAATCCACGTCACGTTTAATCGGCTGGAAAACGCTGGATGCGGCATACCGAAATACCCGCCTTTGCCAATAATCACTTCTTACAGGGGCAGTAGCGCAACATCGCGCGCGCCCAGATCCTACAGGGCGATCTCAGCCAGGCGGAAGTGGTGCTGGAAGAACTGGCCAGCCACCGTACGCGTCGCATTCTCAATGAAATCACCACATACCATCGCCATAGATTCGCCCGGTTCGACGAAGGCTTTATCAGCCGCTTGCTCACTCATCCGGCTGTGCCGGAACTGCTCCGCACCAATCCCCTGACGCAGCGCGAATGGCAGGTGCTCGGTCTGATCTACTCCGGCTACAGTAATGACCAGATTGCCGGCGAGTTCGACGTGGCGATAACCACCCTCAAAACCCATATTCGCAACCTCTATCAGAAGCTGGGCGTCACCCATCGCGCTGAGGCGATGCATCAGCCGCAGTCGATGTTGAAAATGATGGGGTATGTGTAGCGCCGGGCTTTCTGCTGCGCCGTCAGTTCAGCGTGCCGCCGGTAAAAAATGCGCCAGTGAGTTCCCAGCTCTTACGTTCGTTTCCCTTTGAGGATTCAGCAGGCACCCAGGCGGTAACAGTGATTTTCCCACGCAGTATCATTCCCGTTGCCAGCCTCTCCTGTTGCCAGAAACGCAGGGAACGACCAGGCGTAAACGCCATTGCAACCCCGCGCTGACCTGCGCTGTCGATAATGACGGGCTGATTATCGATAAACACATCATGCAGCCTCAGCATCGCCCGTCCATCAGCGCCAAAACGGTAACTTTCTCCGTCTCTGGCCGTTCCGCTAAACCCCAGCGCCATTAGGGTAGGACGATCGCAGACGAGCGTCATATTGAGATCGCGCGCCTCGCCAATCCGTAGCTCGCTGGAGGTGAGCGTATTGCCCGGAAAGGAAAGGAGTTCGCCCCTGGTCAGGGGCGCATAATCAATCTGGGCTTCACTGAGCTGAATCTGGCATTCGGCACGAGTCGCGGTAGCGACCCACAGCCCGGTAGTAAAGGCCAGCGCTGAAAGCAATAAGGTTTTCACAATACACATCTCGCGGGTAATGAGGCATATAGCGCGTCTGGCGTATTTACCCAGGGCGTAAGGAGCGTAATTGAGCATTGCGAGCCGTCCGGCAGTTGACTGATAAGCGCGCCTTCGGGCAGATCGTCAACAAACAGGGTGCCATCTTCATTAACAAAAGCGACCAGTGTACCGCTGGCGGTTTTCACCGGGCTGCCCGGCGCAGGTTGCTCGCTCGGCTGAAAGGTCAGCAGCGCGCGGCGCACGTTAAACGCCGGCATCACCACCGGCACAACTGAGCCACGGTAAGGCGTGATATCAATAATGCCGCCGGGGATCTGCACGCTTTTGGGCAGGCTGTGCTGGTCAACTTGCACGGTATTTTTCTGCCATGCCGTCCAGGAGGTGACAGCATGTCCGCTGCCATCGCTCCAGACTACGCCGCCTGGCGTGCGAATGGCCACATTCGACTGATCGCGGTTTAAGGAAATGATGCCAACGGTATCGCCGATGCTATGCGGCGTAAAAGTCAGCCCCTCACTATGCCAGACAGTGCCTCCTCGCGCGCCAGCGTTGTAGTTGGTCATATTTTCGCTGCGGGAGAAACCGCCGCTTAACTGGGTATAGGTATTTGTCCAGGTTGCAGAGGTCGCCAGCGAAACCGCTTCACGCTGACTTTTCTCGCTCAGCAGGCTCCACGCCAGCCTGTCGTTTACCTGTTGATCGTAGCCCGCCCCAAAGCGCATTTCGCGGTTGTTTTTATTAATCCAGCTACGCAGATTACGGTTATGTCCTAAAGGCACTGAGAGGTTGAGGTAAGCATAACGGCTATCCTGGTGGCGCAGATCGCCAGACAGCCGGTTCTTCTGAAATCCGGTGTTGACGTTAACGCGGCCAAAGGCGCGCCCCCAGCCTAATGTGTAGCCCAGCGCGCTTTCACCTTTCCAGGAGTGCGACAGACTGCCCGAAAAGGTGATAACGCCCAGGGTCGGGTGGCTGTAACTAAAACCGGACGCATATTGAGATTTAATCTGTCCCGTATCGCTGGCGGCACTCTTTGATGACCAGGCGCTGTTGGTATCAACATAGCCACGGCTGCGAAAGTTGGCGGAGGCTGAGAGCGACAGTCGCTGCGTGACGGGAAGGCTGACGGCTGCCTGCTGGTACGCCCCCTGCGTCGTGCCACTGTTCGACGTGGGTTTGCGGGCAAAGGAAAAGGTCTGCGACAGCGTCGCCAGCAGGCGTTCGGTCAGACGAAAGCTGGCGCGCCAGGCTCCCGCCTGATAATCCTCGCTGGCAAGCGCGCCAAGGGCTAACGCCATCGTCGTATTGTGAAATATCCCGGTTGAACCCGTAACAAGCGGAAACTTATCCTGCGCCAGGCGAAGACGTCCTGCCGCCAGCGCGGTGCCGGTTTCCATCAGACTGACAACAGGCCTGGCCTGGATAAAGGGAATTGTTTGCTGCTGGCGTCCGCCGCTCGCATCATGGCTGATAATCAAAAAGGCATCCTGCTGGTTGAGAGCAGGAATGCCGGTAAGCGTGTTGACGCCAGCGTCGGCGGGGAAGGTTTTCAGTAAGACGTTATTCTGCCAGACCTCGACAGTTCCCGCCTGCGCGACGAGAACATCCAGCATAACCTGATTCAGGCCGCGGGTCAGGGATTCGCCTTCAGGCGTAATCTGCGCACCGGTTAGCATGATACCGGGAAAGAGGGGATCGGCTGAGGTAATTTCACCTAGCTGTAGCACTGATGCCCAGCCTGGCAAGGAACGCTGCGCATAGCTGTAAAGCCGTGTGAAGTTACTCTGGCCGTCGAAGCTGGAATAGCTTTGTCCGCTGCGAAATATCCACTGCTCAACGTTCGCCCCGATTTCGGACGTCAGGGTTTGCGAATAATAACTTTTCGCTGAACGAGGCTGATACTGATAGCGTCTGGCATCATAATTGAACATCAGCGCTTCGCCTCCGGTCACATACTGAACGGTGTTAAGCAATGCGTCAGGTGAAATCTGTAATTCAAGGAGACTACGCTCGACCTGTTGATTAATACGGATAGTGCTCTCCGCTATAGGCTTCAGACAGGCCGGAACGCTATTATCGAACTGGCGCGGATCAATACCCAGGTGATTGAGCAGCGACTCGGTCCAGCACGGCTGACCTGCGCTGTCAAAGGTAATAATTTCAATCCCTTTATTCTGATTATTAATAATAATATTGGTCGGATGGTCGCCGGGAAGAAAATGCGCGCCCGCACTTAATAGCTGAGATGTACTGGCGTCATAGCCCAGCTCCTTCAGCATTTCCTGGTCAAATATTTCCTGCTCCGCCAGCGTGGTAGCGCAAAAAAAGATACTGAAAAAAACTATTTTTTTCATGATCCCAGCAACAACCTGAATTAAAGCTTCACCTCATAAGGCGTGGTTAAAATGCCAAAGCGCGTAACCGGATGCAGACGAACAGATTTGCCGCCACAGACAGTGCCTTGCGGCAGCGGAAGCTGAAGGTTTTCCTGCGGCAAAATATAGGTTTTTGGCAGGATAAGTTTTTTATCCTCCGGTAACACATCGAGCTGCGTGGTTAATCGCACAACATAGTTAGTCGGGTTGCTTACGCTAAGAAACTTTCCGGCGCACTGAGCCTTAATCCCTCGCCAGGGGGCAATATTCTCCGGTAAATTCGCGGGAGAAAGGATCACGGGAATATTTTGACCAATCAGCACGCGAGCACGATTCTTCTTGCCATCATCGGGAGGGACAGAAACAAAATTTATGCGCTGCATCGTTTGATGCGTTAAATTCACCCCTTCTTTTAACACCACGCGTATCTGTTGTTTTTTCCCCGCCTCAATCCGTGCCAGCTGTGGCGTGATAATAAGTTTATTATCAGGCTCCTCCGGAATGGTTTGCAGGGTACTATGTAGCAGCACGCTATTACTGTCAGTATTTTCGATGTTAATAGTGGCTTCCCGATGATCATCATCGAGGAAGAGTACAGACGACTCAGGCTTTACTCCTGCCGCCAGCGCGGCTGAGGAGAAAAAAGAGAGCAGGACGCTCGCAAACGTCAATCTGGCTAACTTTTTCATAACATATTTTTAAAATAGCGAAGGCATCTTCGCCTTCGCCAGAGATGTCAGGAATTACAGATAAACCACGGAAAACGTCACGTTACCATCAATATTAACCTGCTCGCCACTCGGATATTTATCCGATCTTTTCAATAAAACATTACTTTTGATCGTATAGCTGGCATTCGTGACGACAGCTGGCGTTACTGAGTCAGCCGAGTTTCCCAATGCAAAGTAACCATTTTTTGTCAGCACATAAGAGGCCGTCGGGGAAATAGTTTTCGTCGACCAGGTTAATTTATCGCTACTGGAAAGCAGATTACTACCTGCCGTACCGTTTAGCGTGGCATCGCTAATCGCCAGCATCAACGCGCCGACTTTATTACCCGCGCTGTCATTTCCCAGACCAAAAACGTTGGTATCGATTAATTGAGGAAAGGTTACGCCAAGATTGCTTTCGATTTCTGACAGGGTCATGGCGCTATTAGAGCGGTTATCGACCGTCTGTACAGCAACCGCTGTTGCTGCATCGCAGGCGACAGACACCGTAACCGTAGGGGCTTCAAGTTGATTCATCGTACTGGTCAGCGTGGACGCCTGAACCGTACCATAATCGACAGAGGCCGAACTCAGCTCGACGTCGCAGGCGGCAGGCGAGATAACCCCTGTCACTGACAGCGTGGCAGATTCAGCTGCATGGCCGGCAAAACTAACAGAACCCATTGCCATTATAATTGCAGAAGACAGTAAAACTTTACGCATAATATTCATTCCACCTGTAAAATTCCGTTTTATCAAATTAGCTGCAAATTGTTCCTTCTCTTCGAGAAAAGACAATTTATCAGCCATACCCCTTAACAGACCGAATAAAGGCACAAAGACCTTACTCTCTGATTAATTTCGATGGAGGTGCGCGATAAATATATTCAGTTACTCAAAGCACTAATTCGGGCTGCGCTTGCATCATAGCACGTGATTTTCACGCTGTTATTTCTTTAGAAACTCACAACCTTATCATTTGGGAATCAATGTTATTTTTAGGTTAATTTTAATTTCAAAACAGGCGAAAACACGCCGAAGGAGAAGCACTATATGCAGGTAGTCTGGAGGGGTAAAAAAACAAAAAATTAAACAACGATTCTCAAAATGGAGGACATTTTTAGAAGTTCACTCTGATGTAAGAGTTTGTTGATTAAATGTTTGGCTTGCTGGCTACAGGAGCGGCCAGCAACTCCGCTCCTGTCCTTATAACAGATGCGCTAATCAGGCATCGCTTTGCTTCACCAGGTGAGGATAGCGCGTCGCGGACAAGGCCCCACGACGATCCCAGCGTGAACATCCCAGCCACAGCAGGGCGGTAGCAAACCAGCCAATAATCCACGACACATCATTCCCGGCGAAAATCCAGGTCAGCGAACCGTGATGCAGCGGATTATCGATAAAGGGCAACTGGATCAGCACGCCGATAAAATAGGTGGCAATACCCTGCCAGTTCCAGCGGCCATAGCGGCCTTCAGGCTGCGACAGCGCCGGAATATCAATGTGGCCCTTTGTGATTAGATAAAAATCGGTCAGGCTAATGGCGCTCCACGGCACGAAAAACGCCAGCAGGAACAACAGAAAGTGGGTAAAAGACTTCAGGAAAGCCGGTTCGCTTATCAGCGCGATGGCGCAGGCGATGGCGACCATCATAACGACAAACGTAATGCGTCCACGCTGGCTAAGAGAGGTTTGCTGGTTGAATCCTGACACGATAGTGGTCAGCGACATAAAGCTGCCGTAGGCGTTCAGCGTCGTAAAGGTGATCTTGCCAAAGCAGATAGCAAAATAGATCAGCATCGCCATGGTTGCGCTGCTGCCTAAGCCCACAATGTAACCCACCTCATTGCCGGAAAAAGCGCTGCCTGCGATAGCCGCCACGATGACGCCAAGCGTCATAGACGCCTGCGTTCCCAGCACGGTACCAAAAAACACGGCGCTGAACAGTCGTTTAGCCGAAACGTCTTCCGGCAGGTAGCGCGAGTAGTCAGAGACATAGGGACAGAAGGCTATCTGCCAGGAAGAAGAGAGCGACACAGCAAGTAAAAACGAAGAGAAGGTGAAGTGACGATTCTGCCAGACCTGCGACAGATCGTGCGTTGACAGCAGCGTGATGAACAGATAGAGAAAAGCCAGCACGCCAATGATGCTCGCCACCTTGCCCAGCTGATGGATCACCCGATATCCCAGCACCGCGATCACCACAATAATCAGGCTGAACAGGATCATGCCAGCGGCATTGCTGATATGTAACAGCTTCGCCATTGCCTGACCCGCCAGTACCGTGCCGCTGGCGGAAAAGCCGATATACATAATACACACCAGCACCAGCGGGATTACCGCGCCAAAGACGCCGAACTGAATGCGGCTGGTAATCATCTGCGGCAGCCCCAGACGCGGGCCTTGTACGGCGTGCAGCGCCATGATCGCCGCGCCGATAATCTGCCCGACAAGCAGGCCGACGATGGACCAGACAACATCGCCGCCGAGCACCACCGCGAGCGCGCCGGTTACGATCGCGGTAATTTGCAGGTTACCGCCAAACCACAGCGTGAACTGGCTGAACGGATGTCCGTGACGTTCGCGGTGGGGGATGAAATCAATCGATCGGGTTTCGGAAAGACGCTGGCCTTCACCGCCCGCACGCTCTGTTGCCGGGAGTTCCGCTGTCATAAGTGCCTCGCTAAGCTGGGATGTTAATTGTTATCTGCCCTTGTTAACTGCCGTGATGTTACATGTATATACATGTACGGATGTTGTCACGCAGCTTACAAACTTACAAGAGAGCGGGTCATCGGAAATTGTGATGGCGATGGCAAGCCTGGCATCAGGGACAGGAGAAAATCAGCCCTGAATGTGCTACATAAACGCTCTCTGACGCCGCGATAACATCGCTGAGGAAGAACAACGGACAAACCTGCATGAAGGGCAGGATTTACCCGTAAGTTTGTTGTATAGTCCGCGCTTTTTGGAGGTCTCTCTTGCTTAACTCATCCACCCGCCTGAACAAATACATCAGCGAGAGCGGCATCTGTTCGCGCCGCGATGCCGATCGTTACATCGAGCAGGGCAACGTGTTTATCAACGGCAAACGTGCCGCTGTCGGCGCGCAGGTCTATCCGGGTGACAGCGTAAAAGTGAACGGCCAGTTAATTGAACCGCGTAGCGAAGATAATCTGGTGCTGATCGCGCTTAATAAGCCGGTCGGCATCATCACCACGATGGAAGAGGAAGAGCGCGATAATATTCGTGATTTTGTTAACCACAGCGAACGTATCTTTCCCATTGGCCGCCTGGACAAAGATTCGCAGGGGTTAATCTTTCTGACAAACCACGGCGATCTGGTCAACAAGATCCTGCGCGCAGGCAATAATCATGAGAAAGAGTATGTCGTCACCGTAGATAAGCCGATCACTGACGATTTTATCATCGGTATGGGCGCAGGCGTGCCTATGCTCGGTACGGTGACTAAAAAATGTAAAGTGGTGAAAGAGTCTGCCTTTGTTTTTCGTATAACCCTGGTACAGGGCCTTAATCGTCAGATCCGCCGTATGTGTAAGCACTTTGGCTTTGAAGTGATGAAGCTGGAACGCACGCGCATTATGAACGTCACGCTTAAAGGCATTCCGCTGGGTGAATGGCGCGATCTTACTGACGAAGAGCGGGCAGAACTCTTTAAGCTGATTGAGAACTCCTCTTCAGAAGAGAAGCCAGCCAAAAAGAAAGCGCCAGCGAAAAGTAGCGCAGTGAAAAAGCCCGCTGTCAGCAGCGCTCCGAAGAAGAGCGATGAACGCGCCGGAAACCGTAAACGGTTTACTCAGCCTGGCCGCAAAAAGAAAGGGCGCTAAGCCGCGTGCCGTAACACTCCGGTTTTGGGCGAAGCCGTTTTTTCCGCTGCGCGATGCACGACGCTGGCTGGCAGTCTTTATGTTCTGTCGCGCCAGACAGCGTGGATTACTCGCGTTTCGCTCTGAACTGCTTGCCAGCCATATTTTGCAGAATCTTCCCTTCTCTTTGATCTTTCAGCCCTTTAAACACAGGGCATAAACTGTGATAGACTTTGTGTAAAAAACACACCCGCCCAAGACGACCGGTCTAATAACTGAAATTTTACCATGATGAATAGTGCCGAGTCCCCGCAGAAAACAGACATCCGTGAACACATCCTCGCGACAGGCCAGCGCATTATGGCCAGCAAGGGCTATTCGGCTGTGGGTCTCAATGAGATTTTAGGCGAGGCTGGCGTTCCGAAAGGCTCTTTCTATCACTACTTTGCTTCAAAAGACGCTTTTGGCGTTGCCATGCTTGAACGCTATTTTAGCGACTATCTGTCCAGCATGGATGGCATGCTGGGTCATGCGCAAGGTACGATGCAGCAGAGGCTGATGCGCTACTGGCAGCAGTGGCAGGAGACCCAGTCTTTTCAGGATTGTCAGGGTAAATGCCTGGCGGTCAAGCTGGGAGCTGAAGTGGCCGATCTTTCAGAGGCGATGCGGCTGACGCTGGAGAAAGGCACGGCAGCCATTGTGATGCGGCTGACAAACGCGATCAAAGCGGGTATAGCCGACGGCTCGCTACAGACTGATGAGACGCCTGAGGTTGTGGCGGAAAGTCTTTACCAGCTCTGGCTGGGCGCCAGCGTTATGGTGAAAATTGTACGCAACAAAGGTCCTTTCAACACAGCGATGGCCGTGACGCAGCGCGCTCTTCATGTGACATCCTGACAAGCGTGCGCCACCATCCAGGAACGGCTTTTTTTTCGGCAAAACCTAGACGACTGGTCTACTTTTAACTGTGTACAGTGACCAAACGGAGAATAGCGATGAAAGTTCTGATGGTTTTGACCTCACACGATCGGCTGGGGGATACCGGCCGTAAAACCGGTTTCTGGCTGGAAGAGCTGGCAGCCCCCTATTACGTCTTTAAAGACGCAGGGGCAGAGATAACGCTGGCATCGCCAAAGGGAGGCAACCCGCCGCTGGACCCGAAAAGCGATGAGCCGGATTCCCAGACCGAGCTGACCCGCCGTTTTTCTGCGGATGCCGAGGCCAAAGCTCAGCTGGCCGCTACAGTGCGTCTCGATAGCGTTGCCGCGTCCGACTTCGACACCGTTTTTTATCCAGGCGGCCACGGTCCGTTATGGGATCTGGCAGAGGATCAACATTCCATCGCGCTGATTGAAGAGTTTATTACCTCCGGGAAACCGGTTGCGCTGGTCTGCCATGCGCCAGGGGTGCTGCGTCATGTCAAAACCGTCGCAGGCCGTCCGCTGGTTGAAGGTAAAAAAGTAACCGGCTTTGCCAATAGTGAAGAAGAGGGCGTTGGCCTGACAAAAGTGGTGCCTTTCCTGGTCGAAGACGAGCTGATCGCCAAAGGGGGACTCTACTCGAAAGGGGAAGACTGGGGTTCCTACGTGGTGCAGGATGGCCTGCTGATCACCGGTCAGAATCCGGGTTCGTCAGCAGCGACGGCGACGCAGTTGCTGAAACAGGTCGCGCAGTAGCCAGCAAACCAGCGGCGGCATACCGCCGCCTTTTCATATCGACCGCGCAGGCTGGCCTAATGATTGATCTGTTTAAGATCCTCCTCTGACAGACCGGTCATCTCTACTACTGACGCCATATCCATGCCTTTTTTCAGCAGGTTAGGGGCGATCTTCATGCTGGCTTCCTGCTCGCCAGGGCGGCGGCCTTGCGCCAGCCCTTGCTCAATACCTTGTTCGAGACCTTGTTTCCGGCCGATCTGTTCAAGTTGTTGTGCAAGGGTCATCAGTTCATCCTCATGCTGCGACACGCGCTGTGCCAGTTCGCGAATCATCGCTTTCACATCCGGCGTTTCACCAGCCTGAAACACATAATGTATCAGCGCCTTAAGCTGCTCAGGTCACAAATTGTCAGCAGCGTGGGCGGCAGGTGCGGCGCCATAAAATCGCGCGCGGTAGCGGAGTGTGAGAGAAAGGTTTTAAATACCGCATCATGCGGCGTCGGTGTCTGGCTCTTTTTCATCCTTGTGCGATCCTCGCCCACGGCCATCGTGCCCATCCTGCCCATCGTGCCCATCCTGCCCATCCTGCTAACACAGGAAACGCAGCCGCAGCCTCTTTGCCCAGCGCGTCAAACGCCTCAGCTTTTTTTTCCACTAGCGAAACCTTTTTGCGCTCGTCGACGAAACTCTTATTAAGGTCGTCAGGCAACTCCGCCTGTTCCCTATCCGAGAGAAAGGAATGTATATGAAAGATACGCTGAAAACACTGGCCGCTGCCACGCTGCTCGCCCTGAGCTTGCCCGCAACCAGCGCCTTTGCCGCGCTACAGGTCGGCGACAACGCGCCTGATTTCAAACTCGACGCTGCGCTGGCGGGCAAGGCCACCACCTTCTCGCTACAGCAGGCATTGCAGAAAGGCCCGGTCGTGCTCTACTTCTTTCCGGCGGCATTTAGCGCAGGCTGCACGCTGGAGGCGCATGACTTCGCGGAGGCGACGGATGAATTTAACAAGCAGGGCGCCACTGTCATTGGCGTCACCGCAGGCAATACCGAGCAGATTGCTAAATTCTCGCAGCTGGAGTGCCGGGACAAGTTTACTGTCGCCGCCGATCCGGGCGCGAAAGTGGCTGCCGAGTATAAAAGCACCATGGTGTTCAAAGGCAAAACGCTCTCTGACCGCACGTCTTATGTGATCGCGCCTGACGGAAAAGTGCTGCTCAGCTATACCGACAAGAACCCGGATGCGCATATTCAGAAAGCCCTGGAGGCGGTGAAAAAATATCGTCAGGCCAATCCGGCGTAACCCCTTTGTCTGAGTGAGCTTATTATGCTGACAGCCATTGCCGCCGCCTTTCTGGGCGGCCTTATCCTTAATCTGATGCCGTGCGTGTTCCCGGTTATTTCCTTAAAAGCCCTGAGCCTGCTCCGCCATCACGATAAGCCCGCGTATGCCCGCGCTGAAGGGCTGGCGTTTTTGCTTGGCGTTCTGGTCACCATGCTGGCGCTGGTAGCCGTGCTGCTGCTGGCGCGAGCGGGCGGGGCGTCAGTGGGCTGGGGTTTTCAGCTACAGTCGCCGCTGGTGATTGCGCTGTTAATTCTGGTGATGCTGGCGTCAGCGCTAAACCTGTGTGGCCTGTTTGAAGTCGGGCTGACGCTGCAACGCGTCGGGGAAGTGGGCAGCAATCGCGGCGGTCTGGCGGGGTCGGCCCTGACCGGCGCGTTAGCGATTATTGTAGCGACCCCCTGTAGCGCGCCCTTTATGGCCAGCGCGGTCGGCTATGCGCTGACGCAGCCGCCGCTGGTCAGCAGCGTAATTTTCACGGCGCTGGCGCTCGGATTTGCCGCCCCGTTTACGCTGATCTCCTTTTTTCCGCTGCTGGCGCGCAGGTTGCCTGCGCCCGGCGCCTGGATGAACACGCTGAAACAGGGCCTGGCGTTTCCGATGCTGGGCGCGGTTGGCTGGCTGATCTGGGTACTGGAACGTCAGGCGGGTTCCGCGGCGCTGGCGGCGATTTTAGGCTGCTGCCTGCTGCTCAGCTTCGCGGCCTGGCTCTATGGCATGGCGCAAAAACGCCGTATGATGGGGCGGCGCCACCTGATGCTACACCTGGCGACCGCGTTTTCGGTGCTGCTGATGGTGCCGCCGCTGCTGAATCTGAAAACCGTGGCCACGTCCCCAGACGTCGCGGAGAACGCTGAAGCCGCCGCCGCTGTTGCCTGGTCGCCGCAGAATGTTGACGCGATTAAAGGGCAGGGTAAACCGGTCCTGGTTAACTTCACCGCCTCCTGGTGTATTACCTGTCAGGTTAACGATCGGACGTCTTTATCGACGCAGGCGGTGAAGTCGGCGATGGCGCGAACCAGCACCATTTACATGGTGGCGGATTCCACAAAATATAATCCGGATGTTGAACAGGCGCTGAGTGATTTTGGGCGCGGAGGCTTGCCGCTCTATGTGGTCTATCCTGCGGACGGCGGAAAACCTGTCGTACTCCCTCAGGTCCTCACGCCGCGCATTGTCATTACGGCACTGGAACAGGCCGCCGGGCACGAAAAGAAAACCTGAGCAGGTAATCAGTGAATAATACCTTAGCCTATCGGGCCATTCAGCCTGCTGGACCAGGCGATGCCCGCAGCTGACGCGCACGCGCAGCACTGGCCAGCGTTAATGGCCCGCGCGCAGGCTGGCGATAAAGACGCCTATAACCAGTTATTGAAAGCGATGGTTCCGGCCATTCGCGCATTGGTGCGCAAAAAAATCGCCGACGATGCGCTGGTTGAGGATGTGATTCAGGACACGCTGCTGGCGATCCATCGGGTTCGTCATACGTACGATCCGCGTCGCCCGTTGCTGCCCTGGGTGGCCGCTATCGCCTCGGCCAGAGCGATCGATGCGCTGCGTCAGCGTGGACGTAACCGGGAAGTTCAGGATGAAGAGGCCCTGCGTGCGCAACCGGCTGAGCAAAATGACGCCGGCGCCGGTCAGGAGGCCTTAACCGGTTATCTGGGAAGTTTGCCGGAGCGGCAGCGGCAGATTGTGGAATCGGTCCATTTGCGTGAACAGAGCCTGGCTCAGGCGGCGGCTGAAACGAATCTCTCGCTTTCCGCCGTCAAGTCGCTTTTGCATCGCGCCATGCTCAACCTTCGTAAATCTGGAAACAGTAAACATGAGAAATCATGACTCCTTTATCGATCGGCTCAGCGACTCGGCGCAACCGGTCAGACGCACCTGGCCGACCGCGTGGCGCGTGGCGGGATGGGTTGCCGCCGTACTGCCGTGCGGGGCGCTAAGCAGTTGGGTACTGCATAGTCGCTATACGGACTGGTCGCAGACCGGCGCGCTGATGGCGATGGTCGCGCTGCTGCTGGCGTTTATTCTGGGTACAGGCGCTATTGCCGGAGCCTTTACCCTTAGCATCGCCGGACGCCAGCCGCCGGCAATGCGATGGCTGGCAGGGCTGGCGCTGTTATGGTTAGCATTAAATCTGGCGAACTTGTCGCTGCCGCAGCCCGTCGCAGGCGCTGGACGCTTTGGCGAAGGCATTCACTGCTATTTATTTATGCTGCTGGCCAGCCTGCCCATGATGGTAATTTCAGTGGCCTGTCTGCATCGCACCCGCTCGCTCAGCCCGGCAAAAAGCCTGGCGCTGGCAGGATGCGGCATCGCATTTATGTCCTCTGTGCTGCTGTCGCTGTGTCACAACACACACTTGCATCTGATTGATTTCATCATGCACCTCGCGGCGGGTATGACCATCGTCGCGCTGACGGTGCTGACAGGTCGTCGCTGGATCAGGCTGACAGGAAGATAATCCTTATCACCGGCAGCTGAAGATGCAACGAGGCGGCCAGAGAGAGCAAGGCTGGCCGATATCAGGCTCGTCTGCCAGCGAACCGGCTTAACGTTGCCAGGGGTTCTCAGCCCTGTGCCTTCAGGGCTGGCGGCTCCCGGCTTGAATATCCGTTCAGAAGCGTCCGCGCTTATCAACCATAAAGTTTTGCCTACATTCGTTTTGCCCCGGTGAAGCGTCGGCACCTCTGCCCGCCGTGTCTGAGCCACATCTTAGCGCACTGCGCTGAGCGCGTAGATGTCGTTAAGCTTTTCCCGGAAGCGAGCCGGATCGTGAACGTCCCGAATCCGCTTCAGCGCGCCTTGCGAGCGCAGCATCAGGGTTTCCCGGTCGGCTAAAATCGCCAGAATGCAGGTTTTAAGGTGTGACACAATCAGCTGCCTTATCGCCTCTTTGTCATTGGCAGAGTTAATTGTCAGTTCAAACATATCGCTCAATGGACACGGAATAATCCAGCCAGCCTCGGGGGGATTAATTTCAGGAAGCGCGCGTACATTAGTTGAAATAACCGGGCAGCCGCACGCCTGCATTTCCAGCACGGAAAAACCATAGGTATCTTGCCACGTAGGCAATAGTCCTGCATGACTTCGCTTAAACAAATCGATAAGCGCATTATTAGGCTGCGACTCAGCATGGTTAAAAACAGCGCTGGCGTTCAGCAGTTGTTCGATTTTCTGATAAAACGCCTCTTCATCCTGATAACGGCCATGGGCAAAATTATATCGGCGCTTAAGGTTGCCGATTAAATTAACCTGAACGGTTTCGGCACTCACTTTTCCTTCGTTAACCAGTTCGGTAAAGGCCAGCACAACCTCCGCGCCCCCTTTTCGGTAAAATTCATTTCCGGCGAAGGTGAAAATGAGTTTGCGCTCCTGGGCAGAACGCTGCCCTTCATACAGTACGGGCTGTGGCGGGTGAAGCTTATGTAGTTTCGGCGTGATAGCCGACGCCTCTTCCGGAAAGGCGCTGAGCAGTTTCAGCTGAATTTGTCTGGTTGCCTCTGAAATCGCGATAATAGCGACACACTGTGGCGCGGCGACCAGTCTGAGCTGTTTTTTCAGCTCAGGATTAGCGAGCTTAGGCACGCCGGGCACGGGAAGCACGCGGGGAAGTTCCGTTTCAAAGGTGGAAACCCAGCGTTTTGACGTGCGCGCCACTTCATTAAAAAGATGTATGATTTCAACATTGCCCGGCATTAAGAAACTGACAGGCTGAAAGATAAATGATTTATTGGCCTTGACGGCTTTTTGTCTTATTTTATTTAAATAGAGCCAGACATTTTTATACTTAAAATCGACATAGGTATGTTGCTCATTAACGAGAATGTTTCGCTTTTCAGGGTAGCTCTGCCCACTTACAATTATCTTCATATAATCCCCTGATAAAAAATAGCAGCAGATGATTATCAGAAAAGGCGTTGGACGGGATAATCATATAATCAGAATATCACTGGCGTTGTGACTGCGTGGAATAAATCAACACATTAAGATAAATCCTTAAAGCATTCATGCCGCTTGATATTTAAGCGCGCCTTCTTGATTAAATTTACTTAATGTCCGGCTGCGCCTGCACAAACCAAAAAGAAATTTATTTAACGGCCCGCGCGGTTTTTTTCTAAATGATAAAAACGCATAGCGGTAATGATTAAACGAATGTAGATGAGCTGCGCTGCTGGCAGGCGCAAGAAGGGAGGGTGTTGCAGTAGTTTCTTTCCGGAAGCGCGATCGTGCGCTAAAACGCGCTCTGAACCCCGGTTTCCCCCGTTACGCGACGGGAAGACGCGCTCTTTTTCCTTTATACCGCCAGTGTGGACACCGCCTTTCGGATGGTATAAACCGCTGTTGCAGAACCTCCAGCGGTCGTCGCCACATCCAGCGTAACCAGTGAGCCACAGCGCTAGCAGGCAGCAACATCGGGCTGCCCGCTCACTTCCCGGCAATCCGCAGTTAACGCTCGTTAATCAGACTCAGCAGATGCAGCACCGTTTTCGCCGGATGATCGCGCCGCCATGCGAAAGCGATGTCCGTGAACAGCGTATTATTCTCTATTTCACAAAACCGCAGCAGGGGGTTGCTGACGCAGCACATAGAGGCTGGCACCAGCGCGATGCCGCAGCCTGCGCCCACCATGCCTAGCGACGAGGCAATTTGTGGCGCCTGCTGAAAGCGTCGGGCGGAAAAACCGGCGCGCAGACAGGTGCTGACAATCAGCTCATACAGGCTGGGGGCCACCTCACGCGGAAACATAATCAACGTCTCTTCCGCCAGCTCCGGCAGCGCAACGGCAGGCCTCTGGCTCAGCGCATGGCTGGCCGGCAGCGCAACCATCATCCTTTCGGTAGCAATCACTCTGAGATTAAAGGCCTTACTGCTTTCACACGGCAGGCGAATAAAGGCCGCATCCAGCAGCCCCTCGCGAAGATCCTGCATCAGCAGCGCCATATTTTCCTCGCGAGTGATCAGCTCCATGGCGGGATAGCGCGCCTTGAAGCGGCGAATAAGTTCGAATACCGGCGCGCCAAAGGCGAGCGAACTGGCAAAGCCCAGCGATAGTTGTCCGCTCATGCCGCGCGCTACGCCGCGAACTTTCTCCAGCGCGTGCTCGGCCATCTGCACAATGGCTAATGCGTCAGGCAGAAACGCCTGACCCGCCTCGGTCAGCTCGACGCCCCGCGTCAGACGCCTGAGCAGCGGCGTGCCAATCTCATGCTCCAGGCGCTGGATCTGCTGGCTCAGCGGCGGCTGAGATATACCCAGCATTTCCGCCGCGCGGGTGAAATGCAGCGTCTCGGCTACGGCAACAAAATAACGCAGATGGCGAAGTTCCATATCAAAAACGTCTCGAAGTTTGCAGCTTTCGCTATTGGATTCTGTAAGCCGTCTGGCCCACCATGATATTAACACGGCTTAACTATCGGTTTGCGAGGCAACATATGTGTAATTTTGTATCTGATTGTTCATGTGAGGATCAGCTCAAAGATACCGTCAGAAAACTGCATCATAAATCAGCAGAAAAGGTTATCTATCAGACTTCGCTGATGAGCGCCCTGCTGCATGGTGTCTATGATGGCTCCACGACCGTCGAAGCGCTGCTCAGGAAAGGCGATTTTGGTCTGGGTACCTTTAATCAGCTCGATGGCGAACTGGTGGCCTTTGATCGTCAGGTTTATCAGCTGCGTTCGGACGGCAGCGCGCGCGCCGCGCGACCAGAACAACAATCCCCTTTTGCCGTCATGACCTTTTTTACCCCCGAGCATCAGCACCACTTCAGCCAGACGGCGTCGCGAGAGGAAGTGCATCGCGTAATCGACAGCGTGATTACCTCAGATAACCATTTCTGCGCGCTGCGCATCAGCGGTCGCTTTGCCTCGGTGCAGACCCGTACCGTGCCATGCCAGTGCCGCCCTTATCGTTCAATGACCGAAGTGCTGGGTAACCAGCCAACCTTTGATTTCAACCACCGTGCGGGCGAGCTAATCGGCTTTCGCACGCCGCAGTATATGCAGGGCATCAATGTCGCGGGCTATCACGAGCACTTTATTACCGACGATCGGCAGGGCGGCGGGCACATCCTCGACTACGAGCTGGAGCAGGGCACCTTGTCCTTCGGCGCCATCACTAAGCTGGTGATCGATCTGCCTGAGGATCGCGACTTTCTGCAAGCCGATTTGCACCCTGAAAATCTGGATGAAGCCATCCGGTCCGTTGAAAGCTAACCACAGAGGTCACCATGAAAGAGCTTAAAACCCAGACAACATGGCGCAGCGGCGCGGACCTGGTGGTGGCGCAGCTGGAAGCGCAAGGCGTGAACCACGTCTTTGGCATTCCGGGCGCAAAAATCGATCGGGTCTTCGATTCGCTGGTTGATTCGCGTATTGAGTTAATCCCCGTCCGTCATGAGGCGAATGCGGCGTTTATGGCTGCTGCTGTAGGCAGACTAACCGGTAATGCAGGCGTAGCGCTGGTGACCTCCGGCCCAGGCTGCTCCAATCTGGTTACCGGCATGGCGACGGCAACGAGCGAAGGCGATCCGGTGGTGGCGATTGGCGGCGCGGTAAAACGTTCAGACAGCGCAAAGCAGGTGCATCAGAGTATGGATACCGTGTCGATGTTTCGTCCCGTCACCAAGTTTGCCGTTGAGGTTACCGATGCTTCGGCGCTGGCAGAGTGCGTGTCTAATGCCTTTCGCCATGCGGAAAATGGACGAGGCGGCGGCGCCTTTATCAGCCTGCCGCAGGACATCGTCGATCAACCTGTTTCCGGCAGTCTGCTACAGCACAAAGGGCGCGTAACGCTGGGGGCCGCCCCCGACGCGCTGGTGGAGGCAGTGAGTCGTGAAATCGCCCGCGCTAAAAATCCGGTCATTCTGCTGGGCCTGATGGCGAGCCAGCCGGAGAACAGCGCGGCGATCCATGAGTTACTCAACAGAAGCCGGATTCCGGTCACCAGTACCTATCAGGCCGCAGGGGCGGTCAGGCAAGAGCATTTTTCCCGCTTTGCCGGACGTATCGGCCTGTTTAACAACCAGGCGGGCGACCGGCTGCTGCAACAGGCCGATCTGATCATTACCATCGGCTACAGCCCGGTGGAGTATGAACCAGCGATGTGGAACAGCGGCAACGCCATTCTGGTGCATATCGATGTGTTGCCCGCTGAAACGGATAATCGTTATCTGCCTGATGCCGAGCTGGTCGGCGACATCGCGCAGACGGTGCGCAAAATTGCGTCACGGGTCGATGCGCCGCTGCAACTCAGCGAGGCCGCGGCGGCGATCCTGGAAGATCGCCAGCAGCAGCGGCAGTTGCTGGCGATGCAGGGCGCCCGCCTGGAGCAGTTTGCCCTGCATCCGCTGCGCATCGTGCGGGCGATGCAGGACATTATTAACAGCGATGTCAGCCTGACGGTCGATATGGGCAGCTTTCATATCTGGATAGCCCGCTATCTCTACAGCTTTCGCGCCCGGCAAATCATGATCTCCAACGGACAGCAAACCATGGGCGTAGCGCTGCCCTGGGCGATTGGCGCCTGGCTGGTGGATCCGTCTCGCAAAGTGGTTTCCGTGTCAGGCGACGGCGGTTTTCTACAGTCGAGCATGGAGCTGGAGACAGCGGTCCGGCTGAAGGCCAATATTCTGCACATTATCTGGGTCGATAATGCTTACAACATGGTGGCCATTCAGGAAGAGAAAAAATATCAGCGCGTCTCCGGCGTGAACTTTGGTCCGGTGGACTTTAAGGCCTATGCCGAGGCGTTCGGGGCCGCCGGTTTCTCAGTCAACAGCGCCGCTGAGCTGGAGCCAACGCTGCGCCGGGCAATGGATGTAGCGGGTCCGGCAGTGGTGGCGATTCCGGTCGACTACAGCGATAACCCTCTGCTGATGGGGCAGCTGCATCTTAGCCAGCTGCTTTGAGGTTTTAACCGAAAGGAGAACAGGATGAAAACTAACGTTGCCTTAGTGACAGGCGCCGGTCAGGGTATTGGCGCAGCGATTGCGCTGCGTCTGGCGCAGGATGGCTTTGCCGTAGCGGTCACCGATTACAACGCCGAGACCGCGCAGCAGGTGGCGGATACGATTGTCCGCTCAGGCGGTAAAGCGATTGCGTTAAAGGCCGACGTCGCCCGGCGGGATCAGGTTTTTCACGCCGTTGAAGAGGCAAGGCAGGCGCTGGGCGGCTTCGATGTGATCGTGAACAATGCAGGCATAGCGCCTTCCACGCCGATCGCGGAGATCACCGAAGAGGTCGTGGACAGGGTGTATAACATCAATGTCAAAGGGGTGATCTGGGGCATACAGGCTGCGGTTCAGGCATTTGCAGCCGAAGGGCACGGCGGCAAGATCATCAATGCCTGTTCGCAGGCAGGCCACACGGGCAATCCAGAGCTGGCCGTTTACAGCTCCAGTAAGTTTGCGGTACGCGGGCTAACGCAAACCGCAGCCAGAGACCTGGCGGGCGCAGGAATTACGGTGAATGCCTTCTGCCCCGGTATTGTGAAAACGCCGATGTGGGACGCCATCGACCGCCAGATCTCAGCCGCTGCCGGTCAACCAGCCGGGTATGGCACCCAGCAATTTGCCCGACGCATTACCCTGGGACGCCTTTCAGAACCAGAGGATGTCGCCGCCTGCGTCTCGTTTCTGGCCGGTCCTGACTCCGACTATATGACCGGGCAGTCGTTACTGATTGATGGCGGGATGGTATTTAATTAAGCTTCTGCGCGGCGTGATGACTTAAGCGATCCATCGCGCCGCGGCTTGCCTGCATGCTGCCCTCTGATTCACAGGGGTGCCGCACAGCCGCGTCACCCTCTCCTCGTCCACAGCATCCATCACCCGCGAAAGAAAAAGCCAGACTTCTGTCAGTCGCCCGCGAGGACGTCTCCTTAGCAGGGCGGCTCACCACCTGACCTGCACGCCATCGAAAATCACGCAAGAAAGATGGCGCAAATTCAAAACTTAAGTAAACTTAAATTTTAAGCAGATCATAAGGACGTTTGTTATGCCAGTCTATGACATCTCGATTGAGCTACGCGGCCAGGTCGACGCAGCAGGGGATTACCGGCGACTTCGCGAAGCCATGAACAACAGTGGATTTCGGCACAGCATCACTGATAATGACGAAAAATGTTACTGGCTTCCGCGTGACGTTTTTACTTATCAGGGAAGCATGTCGAGTCAGGAGTTAATGGAGAGAGTTTACGATCTGCTAACTGATTTCGTGCCTGCTCCCGGCGTAATGGTCACAGAGTCTGTTGGCCGCGCCTGGCGAGGCCTGAGACCGATGGACGGCGCGTAAGCCTGTAAGCCCTGCGCTTCAGCCTGCCAGTGACATCGGGAGTAAGGCGCTCATGAGTAAACGCTAAATGGCAATTAAAAAAACAGCGGTCAGGATACCAGGAGTGACGGATACCCCATCTGTATTTTTCTTTGCCGAGAAATAACGCCATTTTTTCGACCGTCGTCATTGCCTCAGTACTTTACTCTTCCTCTGTTTTTTCCAGGGTCGTAATGAAAAAAAAAGACCTGATAATCAACCCCCGGCATTATCGGATCAGTTTAAACACAAGGACGCTAAAGATATTTTAAATATCTGGAAAAAGCGAAGATGGCCGGGGGCTATATCGTATCGGATAAAGAGATGAGGAGAACTCATCTTTCCAGTCTGGCAGTGAGCTGCACGGAAATCGATTCGGAAGCATCAGACAAAAACCTGAACGCTGATTCGCATACCGCGTCTGAAACGCACTCAGATTTTAGACAAGCCGTTAATTTGCAAAACCCAGACTTTCAGAGCGGCCTTTCATTTCGCTCAGCGTGGTAACGTCCAGCGCCCCACAGGTAATGCCAGCCGTCGGGCAAACCTGCAGCACGCTATAAAATTATCTGTGTAACGGCAGGATTATTTTTCAGGCTGACCGGTATCCAGTCGACCAGATGCGCCAGGGAGAAATCCTTGTCTGTATAAAATTAGCGAAGGTAGCAAAGGCCAGGCTGAGAGAAAACGTTCTCAGGCGGGCTGCAATCTCCTGTATTTAACCTCGCCCTGAAATTCACAAGTCAGCTCTGCCGCATCGGTTGATGCAATGCCAGCCACACCTTCTTCAGCATATAAGTGAGGGGAATAGCCAGAATCGCCCCGGTTATGCCAAGCAGCGACTGCCAGAATAAAAACGCCAGTAGCTGTACGGTAAGGGACATATTAAGTCGCCTGCCAAGCATTAAGGGTTCAAGCAGAGAGCTCAGTGACAGATTCAGCACGACAAAAAAGCCGGCTACCAGGAGGCTGGTTTGCATATTGAACAGAATAAAGGATTGTATCACCATCGGCAGTGCGGCAAGAAACGAACCGAGGACGGGGATGTAGTTCAGAATAAACATCAGCACGCCCCACAGAAAGGCGAACTTCAATCCCAGCAAGCTGGCAACAAGCCAGACAATAATGCCGCCGAGCAGGCCTGTCAGCGTTTTTACCCGTACGTACACAGTGACGCTCTGAACGCCTTCTTCCAGCGCGCTGATAAGTTCCGTATGCCGCGCACTGCTGGCACGCAGGATAAGTTTGAACACTGGAAGCTCATACAACATAAACAGTAACATCAGAAAGACCATTAACCACCACGACAGCATGCCGGGAATAAGCGACAGCTGAGTCGTCACCAGACGCACCACGGCCCCGGCATCTACAAAGTTCAAAAGTTCATCGGGAGTGAATACCACGCCCATCTGCCCAAGCGACTGCGTCAGCGTTTGCAGTCTGGCAGCGACAAGGCCAGGCGCCTGTCGGCTGAGCTGTATTAAATCCGGAGCTGAGGCGCTGAGTGACATAATGGTAACAACGATCAGCAACAGCATGATGACAATAATTAACAGGGACGAAATGATGCGTGGAATACCGCGCTGCGCCAGACGGCTGATCAACGGGTCGAGCATAACGGCGAGAAACAGCGCCAGCAGCACCTGGTTCACCAGCGGGGCGGCCAGATAAAGGCCGAGCAACACCAGCGTCAGGCACGCTAACATAAACAAGCCCTGAGCAAAGGGAGTAAGCGATTTTAACCAACCCGGGTACATTGGCGCATATTCTCCGGTCATCGGATGGCGAACAGGTGACAGATAAAAATACCATCGCCAGAATAACCTCAGCTAAACAACGATTATATCGATCGCATCATGACGCCGGTGGGCTTTCAAACCATGCAAGCTTTCGCCCCTGTTCATATGCATCAGTCAATGTCCTTAAGGATAAACCATGCGAAGAATCCCTGCGCCTTTGTGCATGGTCGTGAGGGTGTTTATCTCTCCGGCTCAGGCGAAAAGGGCCTGAGTGAGGTCTGGGAATAGTTTAAACAGGATTTTCGGTCTGGGTGTCACCGCTGGCCTCAGGGCGCACATTGATTTTGCCAGTTATTTTCCCGCCGCTCGGCCGTTTTTCTCTGCCGGATACAAAGCTTCAACCTCCAGCTTACCTGTATTCCCGGTATCCGATATCGTGGCCATGTTCTCTTCGCCTGGTGGCGTTATGACCTGTGGGCCATCAGATGTTAAACAAATAAGATCCACCTGCTAAATCAGGCAATTTAATCCGGCTGATGAATTTTGTATGCCACCCTCTCACCCGGCGCAATGACGCCTTCAGCACGGCCTTAAAGAGTTATGACCTTTTTGAGCAGGTTGCTGATAAGCATTAACCGGGAAAGTAATACGGATATAACAAAGGTAACGATAAGCAGCGCCAGTTTAATACCCAGGGAAGCGACAGGAATAAACATGGTTAAGAGATGAAATACAGAGTAATGCAGGATATAAACCCCAGTCATGGTTTTGCTTATAGCCGCTAACACTTTCTCTTTCACCGGCGCATCGCGACGAAAACGCACGCGACTGGCCGCCACCACTAATGCCACCACCAGCAGGTATATTTGCGAGCCGGTCAGAATAAAAGCATTACGATCGGCTTTAAAAACGGCAAAGAAAAAATGTTGCTCATAAAACCAGGTAAACAGATAGATAAAAGGGAGGGCTGTCGCGGCAACACGCGCCACTTTTTTGCGGCTGAGCCAGTCAGCGATGCGCGGATGTCCTGCCAGCTGACCCGTTAAATAAAACAGTAGCCAGGTCCAGATACGATATTGCGGTTCCAGACTAAAGAAAGGGAGCTGCGGATAGAGCACAGAGAGCAGGTCGTAGCCATAGGAAACGAACAATAACGTCAGGATCAGACTGTAGAACAGTAATCGGAGCTGAGCCAGTCGAGTAAACAGAGGATGCAAGCCGTAAATCAGCAGGAAAGAGAGGAAAAACCACGGCTGAATCAGATAGCCGCGCTGATAGGGTTCCCACAAAAGGTAAACCGTCATCCAGAACACATAAATGACCACCAGATTCATTATTCTGGTCAGCTGCCATCCCTGTTCCTGATTAGAACGGGCATCCATGATACCCGCCACAACAAAAAACAGTGGCGTGGCGATGGTCGAAACAAAGGTAAGAAACGCCAGAATCCAGTGGTAGTCATAATCGTATCGGTCCCAGGTGTTATACAACGTGAAAAAGGTCACCGCTGACATACACCCCAGCGTTTTAATCAGGTTGAGTCCCGTAACATTCATGGCGCGGGCGTGGTTTTTGACTGGGGATGAAAGCAGGCGTAAATCACCGGCAGCACCAGCAGAGTCAGTACTGTCGCAAAGCCCAGACCAAACATAATCACCACCGCCATGCTCTGGAAAAAGAGATCGCGCAGCAACGGTGCCAGACCCAACACTGTGGTAAAGGCCGTCAGCAGAATAGGGCGTAAGCGTGACGTTGCGGCGTAGAGAATGGCGTCGTGCTGTGGCATGGACTGCTTCTGCTGTTCAATTTCTTCCACCAGTACAATGCCGTTACGGATAAGCATCCCGCTCAGGCTTAATAGCCCAATCAGCGCCATAAAACCAAACGAAATGCCGGTGATTAAAAATCCCGGCGTCACGCCAATCAGCGCCAGAGGAACGGTCAGCCAGATAGCAACAGCGTTTTTCAGTGAGCTGAACATAAGAATAGTGATCGTGAACATCACAAGATAACCCAGCGGCAGAGTGGTAAATACGCCTTGCTGCGCGTCGCTGGCATTCTCGGCGTCGCCGCCCCACTCAATACTGTAACCATGCGGCAGCGCTATTTGCTCAATCTGTGGTCTGACGCGCGCCAGGATGTCAGCGGCAGTGGCATGACTCAGCGGATCGGGATCGGTCTGGACAGTCAGCACCCGGCTGCGATCGCGTCTCAAAATCAGCGGATCTTCCCACTCAAGGGTAAATCCGCTCACGACATTACTGAGCGGAATATAGCGTTGCTGGCTCTGGCTCCACACCAGGATGTTTTGCAGATGGTTGACATCCTGTCGTTCGCTGTCGGGTGGTCGGGCGATAACAGGGAGCAGATCGGCTCCATCACGATACAGCCCTACGCGACTGCCGGTAAAATTCATCTCCAGCGCGTTATCGACGTCCTGTTTATCTACGCCCAGCTCACGCCCGAGAACCGGACTATATTGCGGACGAATGACTTTACTACGGTTTTGCCAGTCCTGTCGCACGCTGTCGGTAGCCGGGTCGCGGGTTAAAATGCTCTCCACCTGGCTGGCGATCAGCCGCATCTGGTCAGGCTCATGGCCCTTAATGCGCACCTCAATCGCGCTACCTCCCGAAGGGCCGAACATAACCCGCTTAGTGCTGGCGTTCACCTGGGGATAGTGACGTGCTATCAGGCCATCAAGCTGGCGAGTCAGGGCAGTAATATTGCGCTGATCGTCCATGCGCACCATGATTTGCGCGTAGTTACTATACTGTCGCTGTCCATTGTAGGTCAGGATAAACCGCATACTGCCCTGACCAACGGTCGTCACTGTCGCAACAACGCCTTTCCGCCCCGTAATATTTTTTTCAATCTCGCTGGCTATTTTCTCCGTGGACTTGATGTCAGTCCCGTAAGGCAGCCAGAGATCAACAAAAAAAATCGGGGTGTTTGCTGCGGGAAAGAAGTTTTGTCGTACCGCCCCGAACCCCCAGACGGCCAGTGCCAGCAAAATCACCATCATGGAGAGCGTTAAGGTTTTCTGCGCCAGTAAAGCGGTCAGCGCGCGCTGATACAGCCGATAAAAACCGCCCTGATAGGGTGAAGATGTCGGCAAAGTCTGAACAGAACGCGCCTGGCTGAATAGCCCCCATTTGATCAGTACGGGGGTGATAGTAAGGGCGGAGAACCAGCTCAGCATCAGCGAAATGAGGAGCACCTGAAACAGGGATTTACAATACTCACCCGTAGAATCCTGGGATAAACCGATAGGCGCGAAAGCCAGAATAGCAATAACGGTGGCCCCTAAAAGCGGTAGCGCCGAACGCCGAATAACATAATCTAGCGCTGCGCCAGGCGATGAACCCTGCTGGCGCGCAATCAGCGCGCCCTCAACAATCACGATGGCGTTGTCAACCAGCATACTGAGCGCAATAATCAATGCTCCCAGCGAGATACGCTGTAGCTCAATTCCCCAAAGGTACATAATCAACAGTGTGCCCAGCACATTAAGAGCCAGCGACAGCGCGATAATAATCCCGCTGCGAATGCCCATAAATATCAGCAACACGCCCACAACAATCGCAAGGGCTATCAGAAAATTAATTATGAAGCCATTTACGGCATGGGTGACTTCCGCCGCCTGGTCGTAGAAAAGGTTGAGGCTGATGCCTGCGGGTTTTTCAGCAGACATCTGCTGGAGCCGGGCTTCCAGCGCGTGTCCTGCCTTCATGACGTTTACGCCAGAGATGAATGAAACCCCCATCGTCAGCGCCGGCCGTCCGTTGGCGTGATAGATACTGGACGGTGATTCACTAAGCCCACGAGATAAGGTAGCGATATCGCTTAATCGCGTCGTGGCAGGGCTGCCGACAGGGCTAACCAGCAGATCGCGTAACTCATCAAGCGTGACAAATTCGCCGGTTGGATGCAGGCGAATCGACTCCGTACCCGATATGATTTCCCCTGCGCTGGACACCACATTGAGGCGGCTCAGCGTGCTGGCGAGCTGAGGCAGAGTGATGCCGCGCGCGACCATCTTCGCCAGTGATACATCAACATTAATCTGTGGGGGGATCGCCCCGCCAATAACCACTTTTCCCACTCCCGGCACAAGAACCAGTTCCCGCCGAAGCTGTTCGGCGTACTGAACCAGCTCCTGATTACTAAAATCATCTCCGGAAATGGCGAAGAAAAAGCCGTAAACGTCGCCAAAGTCATCATTGACGAACGGGACGGCGACGCCGGGAGGAAAGACGCGCGCGGCGTCATCCACGCGTCGACGTAGTTCATCCCAGATTTGCGGCAACTGGTCAGAGTGATAGCGGGAGGCAATATTCACGGTAATTTGCGACAGGCCGTTGGAAGATATTGAGGTGACGTTATCAAGGTAGGGCAACTGCTGAAGCGCATGTTCCAGAGGCAGCGTGACTTCCTCTTCAACCTGCTGGGCTGCGGCGCCAGGATAGTGGGTAACGATGACCGCGGTTTTGATAGTAAAAGCCGGATCTTCCAGCCGACCAATATTAAACAAGGCAAAAATACCGCCGACGCCGAGCAGAAGAATAGTCAGCCAGACACGAGTGGGATTATCGATAAACTGTCGTGATATATCCATTACAGCCCTCGCTCACGCGTCCAGATACGAACCGGCTGCTGGGCATGCAGTTCATTCACCCCTGCTGCCACCACCCGTTCGCCTGCATGTAGCCCGCTGGTAATAATGACGCCTTGATCGGTGACATCGCTCACACTGACCTGACGATCTTCAAGATGCAATCGATCGCCTGTACCTTGTACTACCCACACATGAGGTGCGTTACGCGGGCTATTATCTGGGTTGAACACCGCTTCTGTCGGCACGATTAGCGCCTCACGGCTAACACTGGCGGGCAGGTTCGACACATTAACTGTTACGGTCCCGCTGACGCCGCCCACCGCGGGGAAATCGGCAGGACGCGGCATGGTTAGAATGATCTGCCAGGTTAAGGTATTGCTGTCGCTGCTGCCGGTATGCTCTTTATATTCGGCTGAAAATGTCTGGCCGGGCAGGGCATTGATACGCACTTCCGGGCGATAGTGCGTATTGCGCATATCCAGCGCGGTGAAAAGGTTTTCCGGCACGCTAAACACCACATCAAGCAGATCGGTACGGGTTAGCGTGGCAATCGTTTGTCCAGCGGCTACAACCTGATGGTTACGGACATTGACCGTCGCGACAATACCCGTAAAGGGAGCGGTCAATGTCATTTGACTTAACTCTTCGCGGGCTATCTGTAAAGCGGCACTGGCCGCGTCCCGATTTGCACGTTGCAAATCCATCTCCGCCTGGGAGATCGCCTGACGGCCAGACAGCGTCTGAAAACGCGAAAATTGACGCTCAGCCAGAGTTGCAGCGGATTGTCGCTCATTCAGCCGCTGCTGCGCTTCACGGGCGACCAGCCGGGCAATCAGTTGTCCCTGTTCAATGCGTGTCCCCTGTCGGATCGCCAGTAATTCAATCTGGCCACTACGCTTAAACGAAAGCTCTGTGGCGTCACCGGACTCGATTCGCGCTGGAAAAATGCGCTGCTGAGCCTGTCCTGAAGCCATGACATCAACCACTTTAACCATGCGTGGAGGAAGAGTGCGTTCCGGTTCTTTTTGATCGCAACCTGTTGTTATAGAGATAACAACGGCAAAAAAAGCAAAATAACGCATCACTGTTTTATCCTCATTAATAACGATATAGTTATTACCGTTATTATTAGTGGGCATTTTATTCTCCCAGCATGGAAACCACTGCGTAAGTGAACAATCCAACAGCAGAGCAGGTGACGATCGCTAGCACAACGTAAAGACTCAGGCGGAGCAGACTATACTCAGGCATTATCGCCCCCATTAATATGGCCGCAAAAAACAGTGTCGCGTTTTTAATCCGCGACCCGTTCAGGAATATTTTTGTTATCGATGAGGATAGCCGCGTAAATGACAAATTGTAAAGTTACCTAAAGCTAATAATTCAGATCAAATTCTCAAAGCTTATCCCTCAATTACTGACACATAGCAGAATTAACAACTAGCCAGGCCGGTTTATTATGCTGCATCACCTGCAATCGTCATAAACTCAATCCCTGAATGGATTACCGACAAAAAACTTTTAATAATCTTCAGCTTAATTGATTAAGACGACTATATCGCCTCATATTTTCATCAGCGATTGAATATATGCGCCCACCCTGTGCTAGGGTTATAACGTCATTTTTTTAGAGTTCTCTACATGCCGTAAATAATTTTTGCTCGTTTAGTTATGGTGAGCAGGCATCAATTCTGCATTCCAGTTATCACCGGCCTTTGATTCTTCTAAAGCATGGATATAAGTCTATGTAACAAAAGCAGGTATGTTTATAACGGAATATCACCGCCTTGATTTCCGAAACAGGATTTGAGGAGAAAGCGATGAATACTGATAAACCGGAAAGAGCCTACTATCATCTTTCTGTTGATGAAACCCTGACGCGTACAACAAGCTCAGCCGAGGGTATAACCAGTACGGAAGCGGCAGCGCGCTTACATCAGTTCGGGGAAAATGCATTACCGCAAAAACCCGGCAAACCCGCATGGCTGCGCTTTCTGGCCCATTTTAACGATGTTTTGATCTATGTCCTGCTGGCGGCCGCTCTCCTGACAGCGGTTATGGGGCACTGGGTGGATACGCTGGTGATTCTGGGTGTGGCGGTGGTCAATGCACTGATCGGCCATATTCAGGAGAGTAATGCGGAAAAATCCCTGCAAAGTATACGCAATATGCTTTCGAGTGAAACGGTCGTTGTCCGCGCCGGCAATTATGAAACACTCCCCACCACATCGCTGGTGCCAGGGGATATCGTCGTGATCCGTGCCGGAGATCGCATTCCCGCAGACCTTCGCATCATTGAATCCCACAACCTCCGGGTTGAGGAAGCGATACTGACCGGGGAATCTACGGTAGTGGAAAAAAGTACCGCAGCGCTGACAGGCGACCTGGCTCTGGGCGATCGCACCAATATGCTGTTCTCCGGCACCACCGTAAGTTCAGGCGGCGGCAAGGGCGTCGTTGTGGCCACCGGCGGCGATACAGAGCTGGGACACATCAATCAGATGATGTCTGATATTGAAAAGCACCGAACGCCACTGCTGGTGCAAATGGATAAGCTAGGCAAAGCCATTTTTCTGATTATTCTGGCGATGATGGCGGCATTATTTGTCTTTAGTTTGCTGTTCCGCGATATGCCCGTCTCTGAACTCATGCTTTCACTGATCAGTCTGGCTGTTGCTTCCGTTCCGGAAGGATTGCCAGCCATTATTTCCATTATTCTGTCACTGGGCGTGCAAACCATGGCCAGGCAGCAGGCGATTATTCGCAAGCTGCCGACGGTGGAAACGCTGGGCGCAATGACGATCATTTGCTCGGACAAAACGGGCACCCTGACCATGAATGAAATGACCGTCAAAGTGGTGATTACCGCCGATCATATTTATCGGGTTGAGGGCGACAGCTATGAGCCGGTGGGAACAATGCATAAAATTGATGATGCGTCGCCGGTGACAATAGCCCCAGGCTCCATGCTGGAAAGCTATTTACGCACTATCGATTTGTGTAATGACAGTCAGCTGATAAAAGATGAGAACGGCATCTGGAAAATCACTGGCGGGCCGACCGAAGGGGCGCTTAAGGTTCTGGCGGCTAAAGGACGACTACCGGAAGTCACCACAGAGCTGCGAAGCAAAATTCCTTTCGATTCACAATATAAGTATATGTCCACGCTTTACCGTGTCGGTGACGAAGAGCGCATTCTTATCACCGGCGCGCCTGATGTATTGTTCCGACTTTGTCAGCTACAGCAAACAGAAAGCGGCTTGCAGCCACTTGACCTGGCCTGGTGGGAAGCCAGAATCGAAGAGTACGCGGGCGAGGGATTACGCATGGTCGCGGCCGCGTGGAAACCGGCATCGTCCGGGCAGACTGAGCTGTCCCATCAGGATTTACAACAGGGCGTAATCTTGTCAGGTATTGCCGGAATGATGGATCCGCCGCGTCCTGAAGCCATTTCCGCTATTGGCGACTGCCTACAGGCAGGTATCCGCGTCAAAATGATCACCGGCGACCATCCGCAAACGGCAATGAGTATCGGCCAGATGCTGGGTATAGGCAACGCCAGCACCGCCATTACCGGTCGCGAACTTGAGAGCATGAATGAACAGCAGTTAAGTGAGGCGGCGCAATATTACGATATTTTCGCGCGGACCAGCCCTGAGGATAAATTTCGCCTGGTGCAGGCGTTACAGCGTAACAGGGAAATCGTCGGCATGACCGGAGATGGTGTGAATGACGCGCCGGCCTTGAAACAGGCTGATGTTGGCATTGCGATGGGCATCAAGGGAACGGAAGTCACCAAGGAAGCAGCGGATATGATCCTGACGGATGACAACTTTGCGACCATTGCCGGCGCGGTCAGAGAAGGGCGCAGGGTTTACGACAATCTCAAGAAAACCATTCTGTTCATAATGCCTACTAACCTTGCGCAGGGGTTACTGATCATTATTGCCTTACTGGCGGGCAATTTGATCCCGCTTACGCCCGTTTTGATTCTCTGGATGAATATGGCGACCTCCGCCACGCTCTCCTTTGGCCTGGCCTTTGAAGCCGGAGAAAAAAATATAATGAAACGTCCGCCACGCGACCCAACGCTGCATGTGATGGATGGCTTCGCTATCTGGCGCGTGATTTTTGTCGGATCGATGATCGCCATTAGCGCCTTTGTGCTGGAGGCCTGGCTACAACCGCGCGGCTACTCCGCAGAATTTATCCGCACGGTATTGTTGCAGATGCTGGTCACGGCCCAATGGTTTTATTTACTAAATTGTCGCGTCTCTGACGGCTTTTCTTTGAATAAAGGGTTGCTCAGGAATAAAGGCATCTGGATTGTCAGCGCCGTTCTGCTAGGGCTACAGCTGCTGATAATTTATGCCCCTTTCATGCAGCTCCTGTTTGGTACGGAATCGCTGCCTTTCCGCTACTGGGTCATTACGTTCATTATAGGTTTCGTCATGTTTTTGATTGTGGAAATCGAAAAGCCACTAACCCGAAAATTCAGAAAGGTGTAATACCTGAACGAATAATGCGAATATTCAGGCTGTTATTGCCGCGGCCTGAATATTCATACGTTGCCACTCAATGGAAAACGAGCAAGCTGTTATGACTTCTGGTCGATCACTTTACTCAGCATCAGTGACCTTGCCAGAAGTTTATGGCAGCAGACAATTCAAAGCCTGTTATCAGCCAGATGGCGCAATGAATACGTATGCAGGACGATCAGTCGCATCGGCGCTTCTTACTTTTTGTTTTCGTAAAAGCGCATGGCTCGCCACACCTTATCTCTGAAATACGCAGCCGGAAAGGACGTTGTCGGCACGGCGTAAACCTGAGGATGCCAGTCCAGTATGCCTGATGTTTCGAGGAACATCGTCAGTATCAGGGCCGCGCAGGTCTCTCCCTGTCTCTGTGACGAACCCGGCAACGATCGCCGGTCGCGCCCACTATTCTGCCCCAGTCTGGTTAACAGGTTGCGCTTAACCGCTGGCGGCTGCATTACCATATGGATATAATTAAATATCCATATGGAGGTCGAAATGAAAACATTCAGCTTATCCTCAACCAAAGCCAGACCGCCCCGTCTGTGGCAGGTAGCCGGGTTAAACAATTCTGATGGTGTGGCGCTGCTGGGGCAGATTAGCCAGGGGCTTGATGGCAAAGTTGCCAGCCTGATTGTTGACTGGGCGAAGATAACGCAAAGCGACCTGCGCAAAATGTCCGGCATTCCGTCAACGACATTCAGCCGGAGCGTAAAAGCACGATTCAGCGCTGAGCAAAGCGAACGGCTGGTGCGCATCATCCGCGTTATCGATCGGGCGGTTGAGCTGTTCGAAGGAGATAAGGATGAGGCGCAAAAGTGGTTAAATGAGCCAAACAAGGCGCTGGGCTGGAAAGTGCCCGCCGAGCTAATGGCATCCGAAACCGGGGCTTATGAAGTGATTAAATTAATCACACGCCTGGAACACGGGGTCTACTCTTGATCCTCTATCGGCTGACAAAAACGAAGTATCTTTCTACCGCCTGGACGGGTTACGGCGCAAAGGAAGCCGGAGGCCGATGGAACAGCGTTGGCACTTCTATGGTGTATCTTTCAGAAACCGCCTCGCTCACCATGCTGGAGACGCTGGTTCATTTGCATGCGGCCCACATTCTGGATTATTTCACCCTGTTGCGTATTGATGTGCCAGATGCGCTTATTCAGGCTGCCAGCATGGATGAACTGCCAGATCGCTGGGCTGCTGAAGAAGCGCCGCCAGAGCTGGCCGCATACGGTGATGCCTGGATCTTTTCTAAAAGCTCAATCGCCTTGCGTGTTCCCAGCGTCCTGTCGCCTGTGGAATATAACTACCTGCTGAATCCTGAACACCCGGAATGCTATGAAATCACGCATCAGGCAGAGGCGATTCCCTTCCAGTTTGATAACCGACTAAAGTAAGGTTGTGTGCAAGTCGGGAGTTGAAACGTTTCGGTAATGAATGCACGAACGTGACTGCTATCCCTTCGGCCGTATGCGCTAGCGCGGCGTGGTCCTCAGACGCAGCGCATAAACTCAACCATTATTCGTAAGCAACAACAAGCCGCTGCCCGGTTTTGTACGTTGAGGTTATTCAATCGCGCCGTCAGGGTGGGGAAACCGTGTGGCAGGCGCGCTTTCTCGCCGCCAGCCAGGTGTTATGCCATGCAAAAAGCGGAAGACCGCCATTGCCGCGCGTCATTGTTGCCGGAACGCACCGCCAGCGAATGCGCTACGCGCTGTGATTGCGCCGTTATCTCCAGCTGATTGAGCTGCGTGCTCCCCGCGCATTAAACAGACACTATTGACAAATACGTCGCTCATCTCATGCCCTGGCGCAGACCAGACAAGTGACGACACAGGATGATGAATCGGCGTCCTCGCCGAATGAGAGATATTGATAATAATAACGGGCTGGCAAAGCTGGGAGAAGGGGAGCTGGATTTCGCTGCGCCGGATGCGACCGGGTATGCCGGTATCACAGCCATAGTGCGGCATCAGACCAGCTATTCCGCCGTGGCTGGCTCCCACGAACATCCCGATATGGTGACCCTGGCCGAGGGCGAGCCGATTATCGTTGCCTGTGAAAAACAGTACGGCTGGAAATTGCGGCCGGAACAGCTGGCAGCGGCATTAAGGAGGTATTTAGCGATGAGTAACTAAATACCTTTTCACGGATATGCCTGTGGACAGGGCAGGAACAATTGGTAGCAGAACGGCCTTATTGAGGTCACATATCAATGCGCTTTTAGCGCAGATCACGATCTAACAGTTTTCAGCTGAGCCAGCGTTTGCTGCAAAATAGCGGCAACCTGTCGCTGCGTCTGTTCATCACTGCCATGATTGAGATGCAACTGACTACGCAGCTCGTGAAGCGCCTGCATAACCGAGGGTTCAAATGGCTGACGCTGTTCAGACATTGCCTGATTCACGGTCTCACTCTGCCGGGCAAACAACGCCAGTTTGGCGAGCAGTGCTTCAGCCATAGCCTGATGCTCAGTCAGCCAGCCTTTACCCTGCTCATTAATCGCGTAGCGTTTGCGGTTGCTTATATCGCGACCAGATTTCGCACGCCCTCGCTTTCCATATTTTCGCCTTTTCCTCTTTGAACGATTTCTCCGCGCGACATCACCAGGTAGTTGCCCGCCAGTTCAGCGGCAAAATCATAAAACTGCTCGACCAGCAGGATCGCCATATCGCCACGCTGCGCCAGCTGCCGGATAACGGCGCCAATTTCTTTGATTACGGAGGGCTGTATGCCTTCCGTGGGTTCATCAAGAATTAACAGCTGCGGGCGGCAGGCGAGGGCGCGTCCAATCGCCAGCTGCTGCTGCTGACCACCCGAAAGATCGCCGCCGCGCCGCAGTTTCATCTGCGACAACACCGGAAACAAGCGGTAGATTTCATCGGGGACCTGTTTCGCCTTGCCGCCGGAGAAACGAGACAGTCCCATCAGCAGGTTTTCCTCTACCGTCAGGCGTGGAAAAATTTCACGTCCCTGCGGCACATAGGCGATGCCCGCCTGTACGCGCTGGTGCGGTTTAAGGGTATTAATGATCTTATTCTGCCAGCGGATTTCACCCGACTTAGCCGGGATCACGCCCATCAGACACTTCAGCAGCGTGGTTTTCCCTACGCCATTGCGTCCCAGCAGGCAGGTAATTTCACCGGGCTTAGCGTCAAATGAAAGCCCGCGCAGAATGTGGCTGCCGCCATAATATTGATTCAGTTCTGATACCTGTAACATTTCAGCGTCCCAGATAAACGTCAATCACCTGTTCGTTAGCCTGCACGTCGCGCAGCGAACCCTCAGCCAGCACCTGCCCCTGATGTAATACCGTGACATGATCCGCGATGGTTTCCACAAAGCCCATATCGTGTTCGACGACCATCAGGGAATGCTTACCGGCGAGACTGCGAAACAGCTCGGCGGTGTAGGCGGTTTCGGCATCGGTCATCCCCGCTGCCGGTTCGTCAAGCAACAGTAAGTGCGGGTCCTGCACCAGCAGCATGCCGATTTCAAGAAACTGCTTTTGTCCATGCGACAGCAGCCCCGCCTTACGCTGGCGTTCGCCGCTAAGCCGTAACAGCTTCAACACTTCATCAATGCGATCCTGCTGCTCACTGTTGAGACGCGCCCGCAGGCTGGCCCAGACTGATTTGTCATTTTTCAGCGCAATTTCCAGGTTTTCAAATACCGTCAGCGCCTCAAACACGGTGGGCTTCTGAAACTTGCGTCCTATGCCGGCGCGGGCGATCTCTGGCGGCGATAACCGGGTGAGGTCAGTGTCCTGATCATAAATCACCTCTCCCTTATCCGGTCGCGTTTTCCCTGTTATCACGTCCATCAGCGTGGTTTTGCCCGCGCCGTTTGGCCCGATAACGCAGCGCAGCTCGCCGACGCCGATCTGCAACGACAGATCGGTCAATGCACGAAAGCCGTCGAAGGACACGCTGATGTTGTTCAGCTGAAGCACCGGATCGCTCTGATGACGATGGCGGTCCGCGGGTTGCGGTTGGGTAAAGAGTAGGTCAGTCATCACGCCTCCGGCGCAGCAGGCCAATGACGCCACGCGGTAAAAACAGCGTGACAAGGATAAACATCAAACCGAGAAAGAACAGCCAGAACTCAGGAAACGCCACGGTGAACCAGCTTTTAGCCCCGTTGACAATGGCCGCGCCGAGCAGCGGACCAATCAGCGTGCCCCGGCCGCCAAGCGCCACCCAGATCGCCGCCTCAATCGAGTTGGTCGGCGACATTTCCCCTGGATTGATAATGCCCACCTGCGGCACATACAGCGCCCCCGCCAGCCCGCACAGCACGGCGGATAAGGTCCAGACGAACAGCTTAAAACCTTTGGGATCGTAGCCAATAAACATCAGACGGTTTTCAGCATCGCGTACGGCGGTAAGCACGCGGCCAAACTTACTGCGCGCCAGCGCAAAACCGATGCCGAGGCTGATTAAAAGCAACAACACAGAGGCGACAAACAGCCCGATGCGCGTGCCGGTCGCGGTGACATGAAAACCGAGCAGGGTGGTGAAACCAGTGAAGCCATTATTGCCGCCGAAGCCGGTTTCGTTGCGAAAGAACAGCAGCATACCGGCGTAGGTCAGCGCCTGCGTCATGATCGAAAAGTAGACGCCTTTGATCTTTGAACGAAAGGCGAAGAAACCGAACGCCAGCGCCAGCAGGCCGGGAACCAGCACAATCAGGCACAGCGCCCAGGCAAAATGCTGCGTTCCGGCCCAGAACCACGGCAGCTCGCGCCAGGAAAGAAATGACATAAAAGCGGGCAGTCCGTCGCCTGCGGCCTGACGCATCAGGTACATGCCCATGGCGTAGCCGCCGAGGGCGAAAAACAGGCCGTGGCCGAGCGACAGTAAACCGGCATAACCCCACACCAGATCGAGCGCGACGGCGACGATGGCGTAGCAGAGGATCTTGCCGAACAGCGTCAGCGTATAGGTGGAAATCGCCAGCGGATGAGTGGCAGGCAGCAGGGCGCAGAACGGCAGCAACAGCAACAGCAATGTTACGGCGGCGCCGATGCTAAACGTCAGGCGCGGCGCTTTTCGCCCGATGGTTAATGTCAGTGGCTGGCTCATCAGTCAATCACCCTCCCTTTGAAGGCAAACAACCCTTGCGGACGTTTCTGGATAAACAGCACGATCAGGACGAGGATAAGAATTTTGCCCAGCACGGCGCCAGTCTGCGGCTCGAGCACTTTATTAAGAATACCGAGGCCGAAGGCCGCCACCACGGTGCCCGCCAGCTGGCCGACGCCGCCCAGCACCACGACGAGAAAAGAGTCGATGATATAGCCCTGGCCCAGTTCCGGGCCGACATTGCCCAACTGCGACAGCGCCACGCCGCCCAGTCCGGCGATGCCGGAGCCGAGGCCAAACGCCAGCATATCGACACGTCCGGTCGGCACGCCGCAGCAGTCCGCCATGGCGCGGTTTTGCGTGACGGCGCGCACGCTGAGGCCAAGACGGGTTTTATTCAGCAACAGCCAGGTTAACCCCAGCACTGCCACGACAAACAGAATGACCGCGATACGGTTGTAGGGCAAAACCAGATTCGGCAATACCTGAAGGCCGCCAGAGAGCCAGTTCGGATTAGCGACTTCGAGATTTTGTGCGCCAAACATCATGCGCACCAGCTGGATCAACATCAGGCTAATGCCCCAGGTCGCCAGCAGCGTCTCCAGCGGGCGGCCATAGAGATGGCGGATAATGGTGCGCTCCAGCACCATGCCCATCACCGCCGTCACCATAAAGGCTACCGGCAACGCCAGCAGCGGATACCAGGCCAGCCACTGCGGCGCGAACTGCTGAAACAGGCTTTGCACCAGCCAGGTGGCGTAGGCGCCTAGCATCAGCATTTCTCCGTGCGCCATGTTGATCACCCCGAGCAGACCGTAGGTAATCGCCAGGCCAAGCGCGGCCAGCAGCAGGATCGATCCCAGCGACAGGCCGGTAAACGCCTGTCCGAGTAAATCCCCCCACATCAGGCGCTGTTTAATCTGCTGAAGACTGTGCGCCGCCGCGGCGCGCACATCGGCATTGGGTTCACTGGCAATCTGGGTAAGGCGGTTCAGGCTGGCCTGGGTGCCGGGATCGCTGGAGTCACCAAGCAGCGTGACCGCCTTCAGGCGCACTGCCGCGTCGGCGCTGGCGAGTTGCAGATTCGCCGCGGCCATGGTCAGTGCGGCCTTTACCTGGGTGTCGCGCTCGTCGGCCAGCCGCTGCTGGATGAGCGGCAGCTGATCTGCCGCGCCGTCGTTTTGCAGCTGCTGCGCGGCACGCAGGCGCGTAGCGGCATCACTGCTGACCAGCTGGTGAGCAGCGAGAGCGCTGGCGATCAGCACGCGCAGGCGGTTATTCATAAACAGCTTTTTCGTACCGCCGCTCGGCTGCTGCGCGCTGTCAAGCGGCTTCAGGTCAGCGCCCTGTTTGCTAAACGGCTGTTTATTCTGGTCGATGACCACGGTTTCATGGCGCAGCGCTTCCAGCAGCGGCAGACGGCTGGCCTGCGGTGCGGCAGCCCACTGTTGCAACAGCGACGCCTGCTGCATGCGGCTGGCGGCAGCAAAGCTTGCTCCGTCGCCCGCCTTTGCCAGCCAGGGCAGAAGTAACAGCAGACAGCAGAGATAACGGCGGATAGACATAGTTCTGGCCCTGTTGATGGTGGCTGGAGAGGGTGCGCGCCTGCTTTTCTGCGAAGACGCGCACCTCACGCAACTTACTGCGTCGCTTTCACGGGATGGTCAGGCTTCTTGTCATTCCCGGCGATATACGGACTCCACGGCTGAGCGCGTATCGGCTGTTCGGTCTGCCACACCACGTTGAACTGGCTGTTCTCTTCCACTTCACCAATCATGACCGGCTTATGAAGATGGTGGTTGGTCTGATCCATGGTCAGAGTAAAACCGTCCGGCGCCTTAAAAGTCTGACCGGCCATCGCCGCCCGCACCTTATCCACATCGGTGGTGCCCGCTTTTTCCACGGCCTGCGCCCACATATGAATGCCGACGTAGGTTGCCTCCATCGGGTCATTGGTCACCACGGTATCGGCGTTGGGCAGATTATGAGCTTTGGCGTAAGCACGATAGGCAGCAACAAACTTCTGGTTATCCGGGTTATCCAGTGACTCAAAGTAGTTCCATGCCGCCAGCTGGCCGACCAGCGGTTTGGTATCGATGCCGCGCAGCTCTTCTTCGCCCACGGAGAAAGCGATAACCGGAATATCGGTCGCTTTTATGCCCTGATTGGCCAGCTCTTTATAGAACGGCACGTTGGAGTCGCCGTTGATGGTTGATATCACTGCGGTTTTGCCGCCGGCCGAGAATTTTTTTATGTTGGAAACGATGGTCTGATAATCGCTGTATCCAAACGGGGTATAGACTTCCTCAATATCCTTATCCTGGACCCCTTTTGTATGCAGGAAGGCGCGCAAAATTTTGTTGGTGGTGCGGGGATAGACGTAGTCGGTTCCCAGCAGGAAGAAACGTTTAGCGCTGCCGCCGTCCTCGCTCATCAGATATTCCACCGCCGGAATCGCCTGCTGGTTCGGCGCGGCGCCGGTGTAGAACACGTTTGGCGACATCTCTTCGCCTTCATACTGCACCGGATAGAACAGCAGGCCGTTCAGCTCTTCAAATACCGGCAGAACCGATTTACGCGATACCGAGGTCCAGCAGCCGAACACCACGGCAGTTTTATCCTGCGTCAGCAGCTGGCGCGCTTTCTCGGCGAACAGCGGCCAGTTAGAGGCGGGATCGACCACCACGGGTTCCAGCTTTTTGCCCAGCACGCCGCCCTGCGCGTTAATCTCATCAATAGTCATCAGCGCCACCTCTTTCAGCGGCGTTTCCGATATCGCCATGGTGCCGGAGAGCGAGTGCATTATCCCGACTTTGATGGTGTCTGCGGCCCTGACGCCAAAGGAAAGGCTCATGCTGACCACAGTCGCTGAGAGTGCGAAAGCCTTGAGCAACGAACGTCTTTTCATTTTCTGAACCCCTAAATTGTTTATATGAATTTATTCAATGGGTTGGAGCCTGGCCTGCTGTAACATGTGCAAAGTAATTTTCCTGACCTCAGCCTTACTCACGGCGATGTGATCGGTCAGAATGCGCTGCGCCTCCTCGGTCTGTTGCTGAAAAATCGCCAGTAAAATCTGGGCGTGTTCGCGATAAGTGGCATCGACGCGATCGTCCCTGGTGAAGTCAAGACGGCGAATGATGCGGATTTTTTCGGTCAGTTCGGCATGAATGCGCGCCATCTCCTGATTGCCGGCGGCGGCCACCAGCGCTATATGGAAAGCTTCATCGTGCGCGGACACCGCTTTGCCGTTCTCCAGCCGCGGCGCATCAATCCAGAAGCCTTTCAGCGGCGCCAGGGTGTCTGCGCACAGCGGCGATGGCAGGGCGCACAGGCGGCGCACCGCTTCGCACTCCACCACGGTGCGGAAGTCATAAAGCTCTTCGAAATAGGCGAAGTCGAACGGTTTCACCTGCCAGCCGCTGCGGAACCACACTTCGACGTAGCCCTCACGCTCCAGCCAGAACAGCGCCTGCCGTACCGGCGTGCGGCTCACCTCCAGACGGTCGGCGATCTCTTTTTCGCTGAAGCGATCGCCGGGCATCAGGCGAAAGTCGAAAATGTCCTGCTTCAGCGCCTGGTAAACTTTCTCCGCCAGCGCTTCCGGGCGGCCTTTGCCGCGAGGGCTTAGATTCATGCGGACTCCTCAGGCCAGCCACAGCAGAACATCGCCCGGACTTACCGGACGCCCGGCCTGACAGGCGATGCGTTTCACCGTGCCCGCCTGCGGCGCGACAATCGCCAGCTCCATCTTCATCGCTTCGACGATGATCAGCGTCTGACCGGCTTCCACCACATCGCCCGGCTGCGCCAGCACTTTCCAGATGTTGCCGTTCATGTCGGCGCATACGGCCAGCGCATCTTCATCTGCCTCTGCCGCGACCTCTGCCTCCTGATCGATCGGCGGAGCACTCTGCTCTTCCTGCGCCCATAAGGCGACCTCCTGCTCAAAGGCGGCGGCCTGGCGCTGACGGAAATCGGCAATCGACTCGGCGTGATCGGCGAGAAACTGCTGATGCGCGGCGAAATCAAACAGCGTCTCTTCGATACGGATGCGCGCGCGTCCCTCGCGGAAGTCGTCGCGGAGCTGCGTCAGCTCCTCTTCGGTTACCGGATAAAAGCGCACCTGGTCAAAGAAGTGCAGCAGCCAGGGTTCGCTGGCAGCAAACTGCGGGTTTTTGAGGAATTTATTCCAGATTGGCAGGGTCCGGCCCACCAGCTGATAACCGCCGGGCGAATCCATCCCGTAGATACACATGTACATACCGCCGATGCCGACCGTGCCTTCGGCGGTAAACGTCCGCGCCGGACTGTATTTAGAGCTAAGCAGGCGATGACGCGGGTCGATCGGCACTGCGCAAGGCGCGCCCAGATAGACGTCACCCAGACCGAGGATCAGATAGCTGGCGTTGAAAAGGGTGTCGCGTACCGCCTCGCGGCTGGCTAATCCATTAATACGCTGAATGAAGTCGACATTGTTCGGCAGCCACGGCGCGCTGGCGCGTACCGTTTCTTTGTAGCGCTCCACCGCGCCGAGCGTGGCGCTGTCTTCAAATGCCATCGGCAGCCAGACAATGCGCGACGGCACTTTCAGCGCGCTGACGTCGCCGAGTTTCGCCTCCAGTCCCAGCAGCAGGTTCATAAGCTCACCCTGGCTAAGGATCAGGCTGTCGTAACGAACCTGTAGCGAGCGTACGCCGGGTGACAGCTCCTCCACGCCAGGCACCGCCCGTTCGCGCAGCGCATTCATCAGCAAATGCACGCGCAGGCGCAGCGCCAGATCCAGCACGTTGTCGCCATACTCGATCAGCACATATTTGTCGCCTGCCTGACGATAAGCCACGGCGGGCGTGCTCTCCGTGGCCGGTAGCGACGCCAGCAGCGTGGCGGAGCCTATATCGCTGGTCGCCAGTGACGGCACGTCAAACGCGGCGGCGTGCGCGCTGCGCAGCGTACTGATGCTGTGCGCCTGGGCTTTTTCGCGCGCGACGGCTTCATCAGCGCTAATCGGATGGAAGCGGATGCGATCGCCGGGCTTCACCTGGCCGACTTTCCACAGCTCCGCTTTGGCAATGGTGACCGGACAGACAAATCCGCCGAGGCTCGGACCGTCGTGCGTCAGGATGACTGGAAAGTCGCCGGTAAAGTTCACTGCGCCAATCGCATATTCGCAGTCGTGTACGTTAGAAGGATGCAGTCCGGCTTCACCGCCGTTGGCGCGTGTCCAGCTCGGTTTCGGGCCGACCAGACGCACGCCGAGACGGTTGGAGTTGTAATGCACCTGCCAGTCGCTGGCGAAAAACTCATCGATGGCGGCCTGGGTAAAGAAATCAGGGGCGCCATGCGGGCCGTACAGCACGCCGATGCGCCATTCAGTGCCGTAATGCGGGATCAATGCGCGATCGGGCGTCTGCGGCTCGCTCACCGGCGCGGGCGTGGTGCAGGCCGCCAGCTGCGGCTGCGAAACCGGCAGCATATCGGCTACCCGCAGCGTACGTCCGGCGTGACCGCCAAACTGGCCGAGTGAAAAGGTAGAGCGACTGCCGAGATATTCCGGCATATCGAAGCCGTTGCGCACAGCCAGACAGGTACGACAGCCGCTTTGCGCGCGGCCAAGCGTCAGGGTTTGTCCGGCGGTGACCTTAACAGGTTGCCAGTAGTCAACGCTTTCGCCATCCAGCTCCGCCGGACAATCGGCGCCGGTCAGGGCGATCACGGCATCGCAGTGAAAACGCAGCGTCGGTCCCTGCAAGGTGAACTCCAGTCCGGCGGCGCTTTCATGATTGCCCACGATGCGGTTGGCAATACGAAAGGCGAAATCGTCCATCGGACCAGAGGGCGGCACGCCAATATCCCAGTAGCCGAGGCGGCCCGGATAATCCTGAACGGTGCTGAAGGTGCCGGGTTGCAGCACCTCAATCATGCTGGCCTGCGGCGTAAAGCTGTCAAGAAAACGCGTCCAGACGTCACCGCTGCGGAACGCCTCGGTGGCGACAACCTGGCGCAGATAATCGAGGTTGGTCGCGATGCCGTGCAGCTGAGTGGCGGCCAGCGCTTGCTGCATTTTTAACAGCGCCGCGTCGCGCGTGTCGGCGTGCACAATCAGTTTAGCGACCAGGGGATCGTAAAACGCCGATACCTCAGTTCCGGTATCGATCCAGCCGTCAACGCGCACGTCGTCAGGAAAAGTGACGCCGGTCAGCACGCCAGGACTCGGCTGGAAGTTTTTCAGCGGGTCTTCGGCATACAAGCGCACTTCAATCGACGCGCCCTGAGGCGCCTGTTGCAGACGCGTCCAGTCAATGGCGTCGCCCGCGGCTACCTTCAGCATGCACTCCACCAGATCGAGTCCGGTAACGCATTCGGTGACCGGATGCTCGACCTGCAAGCGGGTATTCACCTCCAGAAAATAGAAGGCGTCCTGTTCAGCGTCGTAAATGTACTCCACGGTTCCGGCGCTGCGGTAATTCACTAATTCCCCCAGGCGTACGGCCGAGGCGAGCAGGGCCTGGCGCGTGGCCTGCGGCAGGTTCGGCGCCGGGGTTTCTTCCACCACTTTCTGATTACGGCGCTGTAGCGAACAGTCACGCTCGCCGAGGGCGACGACCTTGCCGCTGCCGTCGCCGAAAATTTGCACTTCAACATGACGTGCGCGATCGATACAGCGTTCAAGGAAGACGCCGGCATCACTGAAGAACTGTTCTCCCAGACGTCGCACGCTTTCCCAGGCGTTGCGCAGGGCGATATCGTCGGCGCAGCGCGTCAGGCCAATTCCGCCGCCGCCCGCCGTGCTCTTCAGCATAACGGGATAACCGATCTGTTCTGCCGCGTTTAAGGCTTCCTCAAGAGAGCTGAGCAGCGGGGTGCCGGGCGTCATCGGCACGCTGGCGCTGGCGGCCAGTTCGCGCGCGCGGTGCTTCAGGCCAAATTCGCCGATCTGTTGCGCCGTCGGGCCGACAAAAGCGATGCCGGCCTGCTCACAGGCGTCGGCAAACGGCAGGCTTTCAGACAGAAAGCCATAACCTGGCCAGATCGCTTCCGCACCGCTTTCACGGGCGGCGGCAAGGATTTTATCGATGCGCAAATAGCTGTCGCTGGCTTTATCACCGCCAAGGGCAATCGCCATATCGGCTTCTTTCACATGTTGCGCGTTGCGATCGACATCCGAATAAACGGCAACGCTTTTTACCCCAAGGCGCTTCAGGGTACGAATGGCGCGGCAGGCGATTTCCCCCCGGTTAGCAATCAAAACGGTACTGAACATAATTATTTCCCCTCCTGTGTCGCCAGCCAGTTGCGCCAGCCGCCAAACCGGGTGATTTCCAGCGCCTGCTGAAGCGCTGCCGGTTCACAGATAAAGCCTTTTACGCTGCGGCCATCCGCCAGCGTTAATGAACCGATGCCAAGCGGCGCGGGTATCTCCGCCACAAACTCGCCAAAACGCGCCAGCGGAATATCCCACAGCTCAACGGTGATGGCGGCCCCGTGGTCTGCACGCAGCAGGCCAGGTTTTTTAATGGGGCCATCGAGCAGCGCGAACAGACGATAGTTCGCAGCCGTCTGGGTCTCTTCAACCAGAACGGCCTGCCGCGTAGTGAGCTGGAAGTTGAGCGGCATCCCCGTCAGGTGAGCGCCGACGACGGCTACGCGTACATGCTCGCCGGAAGAAGGAAGGGCAAAAGCGTGCGTGGGCGGCGCTTTGCCGGTAGCGCCCAGCGGCAGCGCCAACTGCCGCTGCCAGCGCAGCCCGAATTCGGCCAGGGCGCGATCGTGCCAGGCGGGCGCTATCAGGGTTATTCCGGCAGGCAGGCCATCAGCACGAAAGGGACCGGGCAGCGCCAGCGCGGCGAGATCGGCAAGGTTGGTAAAGTTGGTATAGGTGCCGAACTGCGAGTTGTAACGCACCGGCTCCTGCTTCATCTCGTCCAGGGTATGAATGGTCGGTGAGGTCGGCACAACCAGCGCATCGTACTGCGCCAGGGTTTGCTCAATCTGGCGGGTCAGCGAGGCGCGCAGGTATTCCGCCTGATATGCCTCTACCGCGCTGTATTTCAGGCCGCCGCTGACAATGCTATGTACTACAGGGTCCATCTCTTCCGGTCGGTTGATCATTTCTCCGACGGCCACCGTGCGCTCGGCGACCCACGGGCCGTAGTAGAGCTGTTCCGCCAGCTGGTGGAAGGGAGTGAAATCGACAGGATGCAGCGTTGCGCCGCACGCCTGTAAATGCACCAGCGCCTGCTGCCACGCCGCTTCAGCCTGTTTATCGCCAAAAAACTCCAGACTGGCCGGGATAGCTAATTCAGGCTGCGGCCTGAGGCTGGCCGGTGCGGTATGCGGGTGATGGCGTGAATAGGCGTCGTCAGCATCATAGCCGCCTGCGACGCTGGCCACGGTAAAGGCATCCTCTACCGTCAGAGCAAAGACAGAGATAGTGTCATTGAGGCGACAAGCGGGTAACACGCCGCTGGCTGAAAACCAGCCTTTGGTCGGCTTCAGGCCGACAATGTTGTTAAACCCGGCCGGCACTCGTCCGGAACCAGCGGTATCAGTCCCCAGAGAGAACCCGACCAGGCCGCGCGCCAGCACGGAAGCAGAGCCAGAGCTGGAGCCTCCGCTAACGTAATCCGGGTTAAAGGTGTTGCTCACTGCACCATAGGGCGAACGGGTGCCGACCAGGCCAGTAGCGTATTGATCGAGATTAGTTTTGCCGATCACAATGGCACCGGCGGCTTTCAGTTTTGCGACCACAAAGGCGTCAGCCTCTGCGGTGTAAGTCAGCGCCGGACAGGCGGCGGTGGTTGGCCAGCCCGCAACATCGATATTGTCTTTCACCGCAAAGGGGACGCCAAACAGCGGGTATGCCGCGGGGTTCTCCAGGTATTTTTCTAACAGAGGTTCAGTTTGTGCCTGCAACTGGGCTGGCGTGGCAAGGTAGATCCAGGCGTTGTCCTGAGGATCGATCGCTGCCAGGTGCGCAGCCAGCAGCGAAGCGATCTGCTGCGGTTCCTGTTGATAACAGCGTTGCCACTCCTGAAGCGTAAAGCCGAAAGTCGATGCCATGAATGAATTCCATCTGGTATACAAGATAGAATTTTTTCAGCAACCTTTGTGCCAAAAATTAACCTGTTGTTTATATAGGCAATAATTATTCCCGCTCACTGTTTAGCTTTTTTTTGAGGCACAGGTTGCACCATAAAGCATCGTTTTGCAGGGCAGTGAGGGGGCCGCAGCGGGTTTATTTGATACGAATCGGGTGAGGGGTATTAACCGGGCATAACCGATCGCTTAACCCGCCATTAAGCAAAACGTCAGGTTCCCAACTTTTAATATTCTGTATTGTGAACTCGATCGTCCTGACCAGGCGCTATTTAAATGAATCCCACTATATTCGTTAACTATTCAGATAGTGGTGGGATACCAAAATGAACAGAAATAAAAAAAGCCTGCACAGCAGTTTAGCCACGAACATAACCATGGCATTATCCCTGGCTGTTTTTTCACTGGCGGGGAGCGCTATGGCAGAGGCCGCGGAGCATTATCAGACAGCATTAGTGGGGACCTGGACGTCGATTCCGGATGCCCCCGCTGAGCAAAAACCCGATCGTCCCAGTGAGGGTTTATATCGCCTGAAGGTGAACAGCGACGGTACGCTGGCACCACTCGATGTGATCAAAATGAAAAGCCCGTCGTGGATTGTAAAATCCCGCGATGGCCGTTTCGCCTATACCACCAATGAAGAGAATAACGGCACGGTCACCGCGCTAAGCATTGATAAAAGCGGTCAGGTACGGGTGCTGAATGTCGTGGACAGTCACGGCCAGCAGCCTACCCATGCGACTATCAGTCCGGACGGTAAGTTCCTGTTTGTGGCGAACTACTCGGTGGCGAAGGGGGGTGCGGGCGTGTCCGTCTTTCCGATCCATTCCGATGGCAAACTGGGCGAGCAGGTACAGCATTTCCCCTATGAAAACGGCAGCGGCGGCATAAAAGGGCGTCAGGATGGCGGCCACGCCCATGCCACCACTTTTACGCCCGATGGCAAGTATCTCTATGCAAACGACTTCGGCGGGGACAAGCTGCATGCTTACCGCTATCACGCTGATAAAGCCCAGCCGCTGGAGGCGGACAGCGCCCGTGACGTGAATTTTACTCCGGGTTCGGGGCCGCGCCATATGGTGTTTGCGCCAGATGGCAAACATGCCTGGGTCATTACTGAACTGACCTCTGAAATTGCCGTCTTCAGGGTGAATCAGGATCGTCTGGAGCCCGTTGCACATGTCAGGCTGAATACTGAGAACAGCAGCGCAGAGTATCGCAGCGGCGGAGGCATTATCCTGAGTCCGGACGGTAAATATGTGATTGCCTCAAACCGTGGCTCGGATAATAAACTGCTGGTGTTGAAAATTGGGGCTGATGGCATGCCAGGCAAACCGGCGAGTTATCGCGCTAACGGGGTGGAGCCGCGCGCGTTTACCTTCGACGGCAGCGGCAAATATCTCTACGTGACTAACGTATTCAGCAACAATATCTCCCTGTTCCATTTCAATGCGGATACCGGCGAGTTAAAAGCTGCGGGCGACGCGGCGAAAATCCCTACGCCAACGGATATTAAATTTTTTAATTAAGGTGAGGGGAGCAGCGCAGCACTCTGGCCTGCGCGAAAATCGTGCGTCTCGGGCAGGCTGAGTTACCAGGCTGGCGGAACACCGTTAAGTCGCAGATGTAATAAGGCCTGCTAATATTCCTGCAATCGGGGCGTCACGCGCAGGCTGATATGCATTGCTCCCTCTCAGCGAGTATGCCAAACAGGCAACAGGTCAAATCATGCAGTGACGTTTTATTCAGTTAGCAGGAAGAATACATGCCATTGCGTCTCGACGAGATTGATAACGATTGCTGGACTGCCCTTGAAAACGGCGCGAAAGAGCCTGAATGCGGCTTTCACTTCTTAACGGTGGCATCTGTTGATCAGCAAGGCAAGCCGCAGGCAAGAACAATGGTCCTGCGCGATGTTGACCGCGTGAACCGAACGCTGGAGATTCATACCGATATGCGTAGCCCGAAGTGGCGGGCGCTGGGCGTCAACCAGGACGTAACGGTATTGGGTTACTGCAACAAAATCCAGCTGCGACTACAGGGAACCGCTGAGCTTCACGCTGCGCACAGCGAAGTGGCGGCAAACGCCTGGCAACGGTTATCGCCCAGAACGCAACAAACTTACGCAGGCGGCGCACCGGGAAGTGATACTGCCATCTCGTCCGGCGATAAAGGCGACCCTGAGAATAATTTTGGCGTGATGCTAATCCGCATCTCTTTGCTTGACTGGTGCCAACTGGCGCGCGAAAACAATCAAAGAGCGTTACTGCATTACCGCGCGGATGGCGCTTTTATCGGCGGCAAAGAGGTCAATCCGTAGGTCAGGCGCGCATACCGTCTCATTAGCTCTTCGAGGGCATAAAGGGAACCTGAATGACTTTCACTCTCGATTGAATAGCGCGCCGTTTTATTTATCATAAATAGCACTGTATGCATTTTCAGCAAGATTTATAAATACACATTCAAATCTCTTACTGAACACTCCTCTGTGATATTGGCTAGCATAAGCGTGATTCACCTTCTACTTAAAACAGGCATTTGAAAAAGTAGCCGCAGCCTGACCCCGACTATTTTCAGGTACGCGTTATCAACGCTGCTGCCGGTCTGTCAGCGTCTGATGAAAGCTCGCTTGCATGAGCCATTCTGATGAAATAGCGGGCAGGGCTCATCGTCATCCCGCCCGCATTCACGCGTCGAGTCAGATTGAGTTTGTCATGCCGCCATCGACTCTGATCACGCTGCCGGTAATGTAGCTGGCAGGCTGACTGGCGAGAAAGGCGGCGGTCGCGCCATATTCGCGCGTATCGCCATAACGGCCCGCGGGAATAGTTTGCCGACTCTTTTTCGCTACCGCTTCCGCCGAGCTGTTTTCACGTTGGGCTTTGAGACTATCCAGCTCGCTGACACGCGCCGTGGCGATGCGGCCCGGAACCAGCACGTTAACGGTCACGCCGTCCGCAGCCACTTCCGTCGCCAGCGTTTTCGACCAGCCAAGCAGGCTCATCCGCAACGCGTTTGATAATGCCAGATTAGGAATAGGCGCGATCACGCCAGAGGAGGTCGACGTGATAATGCGTCCCCAGCCGCGTTTGCGCATAGACGGCAGCACTTTGTCCGTAAGCTGGATCAGCGATGCGACCATCAGAGAAAACTGCTGCTGCCAGACGGCGCTGTCTGTGCCCTGCGCCTGCGCGGGCGGCGGTCCGCCGGAATTATTAACCAGAATATCGACATCGCCCCAGCGCTGCCTTATCTCACTCAATGCGCGGTCAAAGGTCCGGGGATCGGCCAGATCCAGCGTAAACGCCTCAGCTTCTCCACCCTGTTCTTGTATCTGTTCAACGGTTGCCCGCAATTTCTCTGGGTTACGCCCGGTGACAGCGACCTTAACGCCCTCCAGCGCCAGAGAGAGGGCTATCGCCTGACCTAATCCGCTGCCCGCTCCGCACACCAGCGCGACGCGATTGTTTATTTGCAAATCCATCATTATCTCCTGATTGTATTTTCAGGATCTTAATGTGCAAAAATGATGCCGGTTATGTGCCAGGCTTGCGCAGCTGCACCTGATCGAAAGCAGACTGCAGGTGCGCTTTCATCAGCGCGGCGGCCTGTTGGGTATCGTTCTGGCGAAGCGCGTCGATAATGGCAACATGCTCTTCGCACCACTCTTTAACGCGACGCTTATTGTGATAGCTGCCGAACTCCAGCAGGCGGCGCAGGCGGTTCTGCTGCTGGATCGCCTGAAACACAAACAGGTTGCCGCTCGCTTCGGCCAGAAGCTCATGAAAGGAGGCATCGGTTTCAAAAATCTCTTTAGCCGGGACCTGGGTGATATCCGGATGGGTAATAAGTCGCAAATGCTGAGCGCGCATGCGCTTCAGTAGCTGGCGATCCACGCGCAGCTGCGCGCTCAGTAACGCCGCAGGCTCAATCATTAAGCGGAAACCGTAGCTGTTGCGCAGCGCTATGTCAGAGTTAAGCGTCTGTTGAAAGCGCCAGCCATGTCCGGCGTTCCGCGCGATTAATCCATCTTCCGAGAGCTTAACCAGCGTGCGCGTCAGCACGCCGCGATCCACGTCGTAACGCTGGCTGATTTCAGTCTGGGTAAAGGACTCAGGCAGCACACCGGCAATGCGGTCGCGCACCAGCTGTTCATATAAGGTCTGGTCGCTGCTTTTGGGCTGCTCAATCTCCAGATGAAGCAGTTCTTCCGCACTTTTCAGCAGGAAAAACCCCTGATTAGGCCGCGCTTCGACGGCGCCGAGACGAGTCAGTTCTTTTAGTCCGGCGCGTACCGGCGTACGCGACACCCCCAGCGCATCCGCCAGATGTTGTTCGCGTAAATGGTGACCTGGATCGAATCTTGCTTCATAGATTAAGTCGAGAAGCTGGCGCGCAATTCGGCGGCTGCTGGCAGAGGAGTCAGGCTGCATAGGAAAGGGTTTCCTGGAATGTATTATTGTGAACTAAACATACAATAACATGCCGATCGATATGCAGCGATACAAAGCAACAAACGCACAATAACCGTGCAGCACGCACTATGAAGAGGCTTATTCTTGCTGTTGCAATTGTATTTTTTGATTCACAAAACTCAATTTAACATTAACCAGGAGAGACACATGACCCGAACTTCATTCTGGACCTTGCGCGTATGGGGCGTTATTTCAGCCCTCAGCGTCATGCCAGTCGCCAGCCATGCGGCGATGGAAAGCATCGCCGCGGGCAAGCTGACTTACGGCACCGCAGCCACCTTTATGCCGTTTGAGTTTGTGAAAGGGGGCAAGCTGACCGGTTTCGATATCGACCTGATCACCGCGCTGAGCAAAGCGATCAATCTTCAACCCGCCCCGATGCCGATGGAGTTCAAAGGGCTGATCCCGGCGCTGCAGGGTAAACGCCTCGACATCATCAATTCGGCGATGTACGTCAATCCGACGCGCGCGGCCCAGGTGGATTTTGTGCCCTATCTGAAAATTGGCAGCCGCGTCGTGGTGCGCAAAGGCAATCCCGAGGGCATCACCGGCCGCGATCTGTCGCTGTGCGGCAAAAACGTTGCGGTCACGCTGGGCGGAATCGAGGAGAGCCAGGCGCGCGTTGATAACCAGCGCTGTCTGGCGGCGAAAAAGCCCGCCATTAACGTCATGACCTTCCCGGCGGCGACCGACTCCGCTGTGGCGGTGGCGCAGGGCCGGGCCGACGCCGAGTTCCTTTCTACGCCAGGCACCGTGGCGCTGTTCAGCGAAAAGCCCGGCCTGTTTGAGGCGGCTGGCGAAGAATTCGAAGCCGATACTCATATCGCTTTCGCGGTGCGTAAAGGCGACAGCGAAACCAAAGCGCAGCTGGAAAAAGGTCTGCAAAGCCTGGTGAAAGACGGCACTTACAAGCAACTGATTGAGAAATGGAACTTCCCGGACTCCGTTGCCCTTTTCTAATCCGCTGACCGGAGAAAGCTATGTCGATCGACTTAATGTGGCAGTACTTCATCTCCCCTGAATTTCTGCAAGGCGCGTGGATGACGCTGCTCATCACTCTGTGCTCGCTGCTGTGCGGCGTGGCGCTGGGACTGGTGCTGGCGCTGATGCAGGAAGCGCCATTCCGTGCCGGTAAAGGCGTGGCGTTCTTTTATCTGTGGCTGTTTCGCGGCACGCCGGTGCTGTTTCAGATCATTTTCGTCTACAACGTATTACCCGGTTTCGGTCTGCGCTTCTCCGCGTTTACCTGTGCCGTGCTGGCGCTCTCGCTTAATGAAGGCGCTTACATGGCTGAAATTTTGCGCTCGGGCTTACAGGCGGTTAAAAGCGGACAGCGCACGGCCGGCATGGCGCTGGGCATGACCAACGCGCAAATCATGCGCAAGGTTGTGCTGCCGCAGGCGGCGCGCATCGTGTTGCCGCCAATGGGCAACCAGATGATCAGCATGCTGAAGTCCAGTGCCCTTGTCTCCGTCATCGCCGTGCAGGAGCTGCTGCTGGTGGCTAACCAGGCCGCCAGCGCCAGCTTCCGCTATTTCGAAGCGCTGTGCGCAGCAGGCATCTATTACCTGCTGCTGACCAGCCTGTTCATGCTGTTCCAGTCCTGGCTGGAGCGCGCGCTGGACCCTAAACAGCGTCGCAGCAAGCTTCAGAAAGCCCAGGCGCGCCAGAACAAACCGGCGAAGCCCGCGAAAGCCGCAGGAGATCTGTTATGAGCGAGAGCAATAAACCGCTGCTGGAGATGATTGGCATCGACAAGAGTTTCGGCCGCCAGGCGGTGCTGAAGAACTGTTCCCTCAGCGTCGGGCGCGGTGAAACTGTGGTGCTGATTGGGCCGTCAGGCTCGGGCAAATCGACCTTGCTGCGCTGCGTGAATTTGCTGTCGCCCGCCGACAGCGGCGATATCTTTTTCACGCGTCAGAACATCAGCCGCGGCGATGTGCCGCCTCATCAGTTGCGCCAGCGCATCGGCATGGTGTTCCAGAACTACGAGCTCTTTTCTCATCTGACGGCGGCCGAAAATATCATGCTGGCGCCCATGACGGTACTGGGCCTTAACCGCATCGAGGCGCGTAAGCAGGCGGAAACATTGCTGGCGAAAGTCCGCATCCACGATCGCGCCGACCATTTCCCTGACGAGCTCTCCGGCGGGCAACAGCAGCGCGTGGCGATAGCGCGCGCGCTGGCGATGAAACCTGAACTGATGCTGTATGACGAACCCACCTCGGCGCTCGATCCGGAGATGATCCGCGAAGTGCTGGACGTGATGGCGGAGCTGAGCGCCGAAGGCATGACCAGCATGGTGGTGACGCACGAAATGGGTTTTGCGCGCCGCGCGGCCAGCCAGATTTTGTTTATGGAAGAGGGCGAGATCCTGGAGCGAGCCAGCGCCCAGAATTTCTTTAACGGTAAGGTCAGCGAACGCGCCCGGAGCTTCCTCGACCAGATCCTTCATTAATTGCGGAGTCACTATGACAATCTGTCAGACAGACAGCGGGCGCATGAAGCGCGATCTCGCGACGCTGGTCGCTATCAACACGGAAAATCCGCCAGGCCAGGAACGTCAGGCCGCTGAATGCGTAGCTGGCTGGCTGCGCGCGGCCGGTTTCGATCTCTCATTCAGCGAATATGCGCCGGGACGCACTAACGTTATTGCCGTGCTGCAAAACGGCGCCGGACCCTGTTTCGCCTTTAACACCCATCTCGATACCGTACCGGCGGGCGACGGCTGGAGCAGCGATCCCTTTATCCTGACCGAACGCGAAGGGCGGCTCTATGGCCGCGGCGCCTGCGATGCGAAAGGGCCGCTGATAGCGATGGTGGAGGCGCTGCGCCTGCTGGCGCAGCAACCGCAGCGCTGGTCAGGCACGCTGATGGGCGTGTTCACGGCTGACGAAGAAGTGGCGAGCGAAGGCGCGAAGTTTTATGTCAGCGACGCGCCGCCCGCTATCGATTTCGCGGTCATCGGCGAACCGACCTCCAACGCCACCTTTTCCGCGCACAAAGGCAGCCTTCGCCCGCGCGTCAGAGTAAAAGGCGTCACCGCACACTCCGGCACGCCGGAGCTGGGGGTCAACGCCATTTACCAGTCAGCGAAGCTGCTGGGGCTAATTGAGGCGTCGCATCATGAGCAGGTACGCTGCCGCTGCCACGCGCTGGTAGGCAACGCCAGCCTGACGGTGACGCGTATCCACGGCGGCCATGCCGATAACGTCGTGCCGGACAGCTGCGAGCTGTTGCTCGATCGCCGCATGGTGCCAGGCGAAGACGAAAGCGCGGTCAAAGCCGAATTGCAGCAACTGCTCGATCACGCCAGGGACGCCTCGGGCGTCGACGCCGAGATCGTCGCATGGCAACCCACGACGGGCGGCGCAACCGAAACCGACAGCAGCGAAGCGATTGTGCGGCACAGCCTGGCGGCCTGCCGCCGTCACGGTCAGGCCGAGCCGGGACCATTCGGTTTTCAGGGCGGCTGCGATTTGGTGCACTTCCGCGCCCTCGGCGCGAAAGGGGTCGTGATCGGCCCGGGCAGCCTGGCCGTGGCGCACAAGCCGGATGAGTTTGTACCGGTAGACGAGTTTATTGCCGCCGCCGCCATCTATCTGGATATCGCGCTGGCGATGCTGCCGCAGGAGAACGCAACGTGAAAGCGACGCTGTTCCGCGGCGAACTGCACTATGAAGGCGTCACCTTGCACACCGCAGCCTCTGGCGCGATCGGGGCGCTGGATACGCTCTGGCTGCGGCTGGATGACGGCGACTGCCAGGGCACAGGCGAGGTGCGGCTGAATATTCACTATCTGCACGGCTACAGCGCTGAACAGGTGCTGCGAAACGTCACGCAAGCGCTGGCGCACCGGGACTGGACGCTGTCGCCGCAGGCGATGCTGACGGCGATACAGGCGCCGGACGCCACGCTGCTGGCGCCGACGCGCATGCTTATCGATATGGCGCTGCACGATCTGCTGGCGCGCCGCGCCGGTCTCTCCTTGCCGCAGTGGCTGGGCGCAGGCGCGACAGCGCCGGGCTACCACACCAACCAGACGCTGTTCTGGGCCAGCGAACAGCAGATGCTGGCGCAGGCGAAGCGCTATGTCGCGCGCGGCTTTACCCGGCTGAAGCTGCGCACCGGCGTAGCGGATATCGCCACCGATCTGTCGCGTTTGCGCAAGCTGCGCGACACCTTTGGCGCGGACATTTCGCTGGCTATCGACGTCAACGGCCAGTGGTCGCTGCAACAGGCGCACGCGGTTTTTCCGGCGCTGCGTCAGCTCGACCTGAGTTATGTCGAGCAACCGCTGGCGGCAAAGGACGATCGCCTGCTGCCGCAGCTCAGCGAATTCGGCGTTCCGATCATGCTCGATGAGAGCCTGAACAGCCCGGCGGCCATCGATCGTCTGATTGACGCTAACGGCGCGCTCTGGGGCCACCTCAAGCTGGTCAAACTCGGCGGCGTCGCGCCGACGCTGGCGGCGGCCAGGCGTCTGCGGGCGGCGAACATTCCTTTCATGATTGGCCAGATGAACGAAGGCCACGCCGCAACAGCAGCAGCGCTGCAGCTATGCCGCGTCGTGCAGCCGCAGTTTGCCGAACTGTACGGCGCAGATGGCCTGATCGACGACCCGGTTACGGGCCTGACCTACGCAGACGGAGAAATACGCGTCGCGGATTCTTACGGCCTGGGTGTGCATTTCGATGCCGCGCGCGCCACTTTCCTCCAGGAGTTTAGTTATGCAACAGCTCAATAACGTCATTCAGGGCAGCGAATCCGCGTTTAGCGCGGAAGAGTATGCCCGGCGCATCCACCGGACGCGCGAACGCTTAAACGCAGCCGGGGTCGATGTGATGATTGTCACCGGACCAGAAAATATCTTCTGGTTAACCGGCCAGCAAACCCCCGGCTATTACACCTTTCAGGCGCTGCTGTTGCCGGTAGAAGGGGATCCGGTGTTTGTGATACGCCAGCTCGAATACTTCAACTTTATCGCCAACACCTTTATCTCTGACGCCGCCATTTACCAGGATGGCGACAATCCGGTGGATTTTCTTGTCGGCATGTTGCAACAGCGCGGCTGGCTGAATAAGCGTATCGGGCTGGACAAGCGCGGCTGGTTCCTGCCGATTGCCGTGTACGAAGCGCTGCAGAGCCGACTCGGCGAGATTGCCGATACCGCTGGCGTGATTGAGCCGCTGCGCGCGGTGAAATCGAGTGCGGAAGTCGAGAAGATCGCGACCGCTGCGCGCTATGTGGATGCCGGCATGCAGGCGGGTATGGCGGCGATCCGCGCCGGCGCTGACGAGAACGCGCTGGTCTCCGCCATGATGGGCGCGGCGATCGCCGCCGGTTCGGAATATGTCGGTATGGAGCCGCTGGTCTCCAGCGGACCACGCAGCGGCGTGCCGCACGGCACCTGGCGTCGACGCGTGATGCAGGATAACGATCCGGTATTTCTCGAAATGGCCGCCGCGCACGATCGCTATCACGCGGCGCTGATGCGCTCGGCGTGGATTGGTCGTCCGCCAGCGATCGCACTGGAGATGGAGAAAGTGTGCCAGGAAGCGTTGCAGGCGGCGCTGGATGCGATTCGTCCCGGCGCAACCTGCGCTGACCCGCATATCGCCTGCCAGAAGGTTATTGACCGCGCCGGCTTCACCGACAACTTCAAAAAACGCACCGGCTACTCCATCGGCGTCTCTTTCGCGCCTGACTGGGGCGAAGGCGGCATTCTTAGCCTCTACAGTGGCGTGACCACCGAACTGCAGCCGGGCATGGCCTTTCATATTCCTCCGGCGCTGCGTATCTACGGCGAATTCACCGTCGGCGTCAGCGAGACCATTGTCGTGACCGAAACCGGCTATCGCCAGCTCGGCTCTCTGGCTCGCCCGTTAACACTTTTATAAGGAAAACAGATGAAAGATATCAACGAATGCCGCGAACGCCTGCGCGGGATTTTCAACATCACCGTCACGCCTTTTACCCCTGCGGGCGTGATCGATTTCCCGGCGCTGCGTGAAAACATCGAACGCGTGATTGCTCTTGGCTACGATGGCCTGTTGATTGGCGGCACCTACGGCGAGTTTCCAGTAATGTCGCTGGCCGAGCGTCGCGAGCTGTTCAACGCAGTAATGGCGTGCGTACAGGATCGGGTGGCGGTCATGTTGTGCAGCGCCAGCGCAGACCCGCGTGAAGCGCGCGAGCTGACGCAGCTGGCGGGCGATCTTGGCGGGCTGCCGATGGTGACTGCGCCCTTCGTCAGTGAAATCACCGAGGCGCAAATCCTCGCCTACTTCCAGGAGATGGCGCCGCTGTCGACAACCGGCATTCTGGTTTATAACGCGCCGGGCATCGGCATCACCCTGTCGCCAGCGCTGCTGGAGCAGCTGGCGGCGATCCCTGGCGTGGTCGGCATTAAACAAGGCGATCTCAACCCTGCCGCCATCGATCAGATCGCCAATCGTCTGCGCGGCAAGCTGCGTCTTTTCTGCGCCTCGGATCTGGCGTTTCTCGGACCGATGATGGCCGGTTTCGACGGCATCAGCACCACTAACAGCGGCGCGCTGCCGGAGCTGATCCTGGCGACCTATCGCGCGCTGGAGCAGGGCGACGCCGCCACTGCGCGCGACCTGCATCAGCTCTGGTTCGATTACCGCATGCTGGCTCGCCAGCACGGTCAGCCCCAGCTGGTAAAAGCGGCAATGGCGCTGCGCGGTTTCAATGGCGGCACCGTGCGCGCGCCGCTGAAACCGATCTCCGAAGAGGCGTTGACCGCGCTGACTGGCGTAATGAAAACACTGGCCAGCGATAAGCGTAGCGGCGTTACGCTGGCTTAGTCAATGCCTGTAAAAATGCGGTAAACAGGGGATGCGGGGCATCCGGACGCGACTGCAGTTCCGGATGTCCCTGTACCCCCAGCCAGAAAGGGTGATCGGCCAGATAAATGCCCTCAATGATATCGTCCGTTTTAGCGCTGATGCGCACTCCGCTCGCCAGCAGATGCGGCAGCAGACGGGGGTTGAAACGGTAGCGATGGTTATAAAGCATCTGGTCAAACGGCGCGGCAGCTGGAAAAGGCAGCAGGCCACAGCGATGACGGCGATCGTCAAACGGGACGAAGCTGTGAAGCGGGGCGTCGGGCGCGACTTCGGCCAGCATCGCCTCTTCGCAACCGGGGTGACACTGTACCGCGGCAGTGCACATGCTCTGCATCCCGAGGCACAGTCCCAGCGTCGGGATGTTGCGCTGCCAGCTGGCGCGGGCGACGGCGATTTGCGCTGTTACAGAGGCCATCGACGCGCCGCCTGGCAACACGATGCCGTGCAGATCGTCCAGCTCATGTAAATCGCCGGAAAGCGCGGCAGGGGAGAGAAAACGAATATCAACGCTGACCGCCAGCTGCGCCGCCGCCGCATGCAGTGCTTCAAGATTAGCGGAGTAAGCGTCGCGCTGATCTCGCTCACGCGCAATCAGTCCAATGCGCAGCGCGCTGTGATCCGGACGCGGGTAAGCGACAGTATGCTCGAGCAGCGTCAGTTCACCCTCCTGCAGACGTAAAGGATGGCTGTTGGCATAGCTGTAAAGTCGTCGGCCCGGCAGATGTTTAATCCGTTCAGCGTCGGCCAGCGAGAGCACGATAACCGCATCCCGGGCAGGCAGCCGGGCAATATCGCTGACCTCCTGTTGCAGCGTATCGCTGCGAAAGAGGCCGCTGGTGACGCAATATCCGGCCTGCGCGACATGCTGGTAGCTGTCGGGATAATCCCCCGTAAAACGCGGGCGCAGGCTCCATAACGGCAGCCCAAGCTGGTTCGCCCATAAGCTGGCCAGCAGACCAAACCGCGCGGGAACAAGTGCATCATCGAGAATAAACGTAGCTGACACGGCAATTTTCCTGCTGATGTTGGGTAATTAATTGTATTAGTTGAATCATGAGATACAAAAGAGGATTTATGAATAGTCAGCAACTGGCCCGACGCATGCAGCGGGTTCGCCCTTCGCCCACCGCAGCCATCTCCGATCAAGTAAGAACGCTGGAGGCAGCCGGTCAATCTGTCATCAATCTGGGCGAAGGCGAGCTGGATTTCGCTACGCCAGACGCGATCGGCTATGCCGGCATCGCCGCCATTATTCAGCACCAGACTAAATACACCGCAGTATCGGGCACGCAGGAACTGAAAGCGGCGATTGCCGGCAAATTCGCCCGTGATAACCAGCTGCGCTTCTCGCCCGAAGAGATCATTGCAGGCAGCGGCGCTAAACAGCTGATCTTTAACGCGCTGATGGCGACGCTGGATGTCGGGCAGCAGGTCATTATTCCTGCGCCTTACTGGGTCTCTTATCCAGATATGGTGAGCCTGGCGGAAGGCGAACCCGTGATTGTCGCCTGTAAAGAGCAGCACGGCTGGAAACTGCGCCCGGAGGAGCTGGCGGCAGCCTTAACACCCGCTACGCGCTGGGTGATCCTGAACTCGCCCGGCAATCCAACCGGCGCGGTCTACAGTGCGCAAGAGCTGCGCGCGCTGGCGGAGGTGCTCTCCGATCATCCGCAGGTGCTGATTATGGCGGATGACATCTATGAGCCGCTGCGCTATGACCAGACGCCGTTCAGCACCTTTGCCGCAGCAGCGCCTGAGCTCGCCGGACGTACGCTAACGGTAAATGGCGTGTCAAAGAGTCATGCTATGACCGGCTGGCGGCTTGGCTATGCTGCAGGGCCGGCCTGGCTAATCAGCGCCATGCAGATACTGCAATCGCAAAGCACCTCTAATCCCAGCTCTGTTTCCCAGGCTGCTGCCGCCGTCGCTTTACAGCAGCCAGCTGAATTCCTTGATGACTGGATTGAAATACTGGATCGCCGTCGTCGACATGTTCTTGCGATGATTGCCGACAGCAACGCGCTTTACGCCAGCGCACCCGCAGGCGCCTTTTACATTTTCGCCAATTGTCAGGCATTACTGGGACGTATCACGCCCGAGGGAGACACGCTGGCGGATGACAAAGCCCTGGCAAGCTGGTTATTACAGGATGCTCAGGTGGCGGTGTTACACGGCTCCGCCTTTGGCACGCCGGGGTATTTGCGTATTGCCTATGCGGTGGCCGACGATTTGCTGGCGCAGGCGTGCCAGCGTTTGCTGAACTCACTGGCCAAATTAGGGTGATTAAAACGTGCAAGTCAGCCGGCGCGGCTTGCACGTTCAAAGCAGGATATTTTACTGAGCAGGGTTGCGAAAATTAAGCAATTGCTTGCGAGCGCCAGGCTTTGATCTTAGCGTAGATAATTTAACATAATTATGATTATGTGCACCAAGCATTACTGCAGGTACTATCAACTTCTTGAATGCTATATAGTTCTATATTTCGCTGTTTGAGCTAAACAAGTTAAAAAAATCAGCCATAGAGCTTGCTTCTTCTCTGATCGTCTCGCCAGTCTTTATTGCTTTAATGGCCAATATACCGGTTTAGCCCTCTCGCTGTCTGACAATTTAGTCATCATGTAAAACTTCGCTCAGGTACTGCCTGACCAGAGTACTGGACTAACAGCCTGTACCTGATACACCCTCAAAAGGTGACAGGAGTATTCACCCACAACACTTTGGCAACCGTTGTGCCGGTATTGCTGTAACCGTGCGGCACATTGCTGGGAAAATAGAACGAGTCCCCGACACTCAGTTCGTAAACCTGATCGCCAAGGTAAAGCGCAACCTCTCCCTCAAGCACATAACCCATCTCTTCTCCATGATGTTCAATCTGTCCGTCACTGGCGACACCGGGTTCAATAACATGAATATTGCCCTGTAACAGGCCGCCTTTATGGTGATGTGTTAAGTTCTCCAACTCAATGCCACCTTTCCTGTTACGGTGTACAAAGCGTTTGCGTCGGCGGCTCTCAGCCTTCATCACGGGTGAATCGGCCACCCAACTTTCAGCCATCAGGTCAGAAATGTTGGTTTCAAGTGCGGTGGCCAAACGGTGTAGCATTGCCAGAGACGGTGCAGCGACCTCATTCTCCAGCTTCGACAGCAAACTCTCTGAACAGCCGACTTTTTGCGCCAGTTGTTTCAGGGTGATTTCCTGCGCTAAGCGCGCATGCCGTAGTCGCATGCCTAAATCTGATAACCCTTTTCCACTGGCTTCGCCGTTTTTTTTCATACTCTGCTTCTGTTACTTTCTATTGAAACGCCCGGCACTGGCCGGGCACGTTAATACCTGTACGAGTAGGCTGGCTTATCAATCCGCTACGTAGAAATGCACCGGCTGTGGATCACAGCTGTTGATTGGCACGATATCCTGCGGGCATGCCGACATCACCACAATACAATCCAGCTCGGCACGAATCTCTACGTAGTCGCCGGCTTTGCTCACCGTTGGCAGCCAGGAGATGGAATTGTCGGCATTGACCGGAATATTCATCCACAGGTTCAGTGGCTGCGGTACTTCACGGGCGCGCAAACCGATAGCATTCAGCGCCAGACGCATATTGTCGGCACAGCTGTCGTGATATTCAGTCACACCTAAATTTGTATAACGATGCAGGTCGCAAGCGGCGATCAGCGTATCGTGAATGCCTGGCGAAGTGTCAGTCAGCAGCGTACCAATCGGACGACGTTGGTTGGTAACCAATGCATCGCCTTCCTTCGGGATGATCTTATCAATATAGGCTCGGGTATGTTCCATCGAGGAGAACTCGCTGAGATCGTCGCTGTTGAACAGCCAGGTATCACAAACCTGACTGCCGGGCGTATTGATAATACGAATAATTTGTCCCTTTCTCAAACGCACGGCGCAGCCGCAGCGTGCCGGCACAGTGTATAGCTCCCCGGAAATCGGCGTACCGTCCGCAGAAATCGCGGAAGATAACGTAGCGTTGCTGCCCAGCGCACAGCCGTTGTCTTTGTCACAGCATGCAGGATAGGTTGATGTGCTCATGGATTAACTCCTTCAGATTGATTGGCCAGTTCTGTCAGGCAATGCGCTAACGCTTTGGCGCCAAGATACAGATATTGAGGGTCAGTGTGCTCAGCCGGATTATGGCTAATACCACAATGGCTAGGGACGAAAAACATGCTGGTCGGGCAGTGTCCGGCAAGATGCATCGCATCGTGGAATGCGCCGGACATCAGCTTCATTGCTGCTATTCCCAGCGCCTCTGCGCTGGCATGCTGCTGTGCTATCAATCCGACGTCAAAGGCCACTGACTGATGATGAAACAGGCTCTTAACCTGAACATTCACGGCGGCAAATTGCTGCATGACGGCGTCAAATTCCGCGAGAACTGAGGCGTCAGCATGGCGAAAATCTATGGTAAAACTCACCTGCGAGGCGGTGGTGTTAATGGCGTTTGGCGTTATGTCCCAACGCCCAAAAGTCAGACGTAATTCTTCTGCTGGCAGATGCGCCATCGCCAGTTCGACCTGATGAGCCGTGCGACGGGCGAGCGTCATCGCATCCTGACGCATAGCCATGGGCGTCGTGCCCGCGTGTGCCGATTCGCCGTAACAGGTAACCTGATACCAACGCACGCCCTGAATACCGCTGACCACAGCCAGCGGCAGCGCCGCCTGCTCCAGCACCGGTCCTTGCTCAATGTGCAGCTCAATAAAGGCAGCAAAGGGAACGCGGGCACGGCGGGGTAAATGGGGAAATCGCTCATGACACTGTTGCAGCGCTTGCGCCACCGTGGTTCCCCTTGCATCCTGATGGGCCAAATAATCGTTCAAGCGCGTGGGTTCGACATAAGCGCTGGATCCCATTGCGCCCGGTGCGAAACGACTGCCCTCTTCATTCATCCAGACTGCGACCTCGATTGGACGACGCGTCACAATCCCCGCTTCATGCAATGCGCTCAGGCACTCCATTCCCGCGATAACACCATAACAACCATCAAGATTTCCGCCAGACGGTTGGGTATCAATATGGCTGCCGGTGACCACAGGCGGCAAAGCCTCTTGTCCGGCACGACGGATGAAAAGATTGGCACTGTCATCGGTTATCACTTCACAGCCCAGTGAGCCAGCCCAATCGATCAACCAGGCGCGTGCATCCAGTTCCGCAGTCGACAGTGCCTGGCGATCAACGCCACCATTTTCCAGCGCGCCAAAGCGGGCAAGTTGCGCCAGTCTGTCCAACAGACGCTGCTGGCTGACTTGCGCTACGACCTGCATCGGGGTGATATCAGGCATCGTTTATCTCCCGTTCGTCCAGTTGTAACGGGCGCTTAAACCAGGGCGCGAGGAAATTCTTCAGTCGATCGGTTTGGGGCTGACGAAACAGCTTATCTGGCGCACCGCTTTCAATAATCGAACCGCCCGCCATGAATACCACGCGTGAGGAAATTTTGGCCGCGAATGACATTTCATGAGTCACCATCACCATGGTCATTCCGTCACTGGCCAGGGCTTTCACCACGTCCTGGACCTCTTCCACTCGCTCCGGGTCTAGTGCAGAAGTGGGCTCGTCCAGCAACATAAGCTCAGGCTCCAGCGCCAGCGCTCGGGCAATACCAACGCGCTGTTGTTGTCCTCCAGAAAGGCGAGCTGGCCGCACACTGGCTTTTTCCGCCATTCCCACCTGCGCCAGTGCTTGCGCCGCTTTCTTCCGCGCCACATCACGTGGCGTTTTCTTACCAAGAATTAGCGGTGCGCAGACATTTTCTAATACCGTCATATGTGGCCACAGATTAAATTGCTGAAACACCATAGCCAGCGGACGACGCACTTCGGCAATCAACGCTGCGCTGTCACGATCTTTCAGGCTGCGGCTGTTGCTGCTGTACCCCAGAAGCTGCCCTTTTATCAGAACGTCTCCTTCGTCATAGGCTTCGAGAAAATTCATACAGCGCAGCGCGGTCGTTTTACCCGAGCCTGATGGGCCAATTAGCGTTACGATCTCACCGGCACTGACCGTGAGGTTGATTTCTGCGAGCACACGATTTTCGGCAAATGACTTACCAACATGGCGTAGTTCAAGAATAGGTTGGGGATGCATGCTCTTATCCTTCTACAGAGGTGCGGCTCAACAGACGCACGCCGATACTGACACCCTGAGCCAGAAGCCAGTAGCTGAGGATCAACAGGGTGTACGGCACGATATAGGTGTAGGTGTTGGCGACAATTTGCCCAGTCGTCATGGTCAGTTCAGGCACGGTAATCACCGAAGCCACCGCGCTTTCTTTAATCGTGGAAATAAACTGATTACCCAGTAATGGAAAGCTGAAACGAAGCGCCTGCGGCGTCTGGATATGCCAGAAGCTTTTCCAGGCAGAAATATCGTGTACCTGCGCAGCTTCCAGTTGCCCGACACTGATGCTCTTCCATGCGGCGCGGAAAATTTCGCCGAAGTAAGCGGTACTGTATAGCGCCAGTGACATCACCGTGGCTTCGACGGCGCTAAGCGTGATGCCGATTGCCGGCAGGCCAAAGTAGAACACCGCCAGCTGCGCTAAATAGGGAGTGCCACGTACCAGCCAGACATAAGTGCGCCACAATCCGTACAGTAACGCGTTCATACGGCTCATGGCCTGTGCAGCGAAACCGATGAGAGCGCCTGACAAAGCAGCACACAGACTGATACCGAGCGTAACGACGAGAGCATGACTAAAATCGGGGATATAGAGTAGGAAGTCGTTCATTGACTCTCCTTCTGCCAGCGGCGTTCAGCATAGCTGCCCAGCAGCGAAAGCAGGCTGGTGAGTACCAGATACGACAGCGCGATAGCAATATAGACTTCCAGCGGCCGATAGGTTGAGGAGGCAAGTTGTTGCCCGACTCGCATCAGATCTGTAATGGCAATCACTGACACCACGGCAGAAGCCTTGATCACGTCGATCAATTCGGAAATTAACGACGGTAATGTCAAACGCAGCACCTGCGGGATCTGGATATGCCACAGCGCCTGACGTGGCGTCAGTCCACAGATTGACGCAGCTTCCAGTTGCCCCGGCGCAATGGCCCGAAAACCGCTGTGCAAAATCTGCGACTGGTAGGCTGCGGTATTTAACGTGAGTGCGATAACAGCGGCCAGGTAGCCCGGCAATGACAGGCCCAGTTCACCCGGCAGGTAATAACAGAGCAAGACCTGTGCAATAACCGGCGTGCCGCGAAACAGGCTGATATACACACGGGCGAATCTGCACGCGATTGATGACCGGCCATTCTCCATCAGATAAATCACCACACCGACAAAAAAACCGGCAACGATGGCAACAATGCACAGTGAGGCGGTAGTAACCGCACCATCAATTAGCATCGGCAGCCAATGGGTCAGCAGCGAGAAGAATTCGCCCATATTCTCACCTCTTACAGCGCGGGTGCGGGCATTTTGTTCGCCGGCACGTCCATCACGAAACCAAACCATTTCTGCTGAAGGGCTTTCATCGTGCCATCTTTGTTGGCTTCGCTGATGCCATCGCTGAGGAGTTTCACCAGAGAGGCGCTGTCAGTATCCTGACGGCCGACCCAGCCGAAATAGGTGGTAGGTCCGAGCATGGGTTTAAGGGTAGTGAAAAGGCCCGGGCGTGACTTGATTAGGGGGCCAAGGTTGGAAAGCGATTGCGCGACGCCATCCAGACGTTTGTTTGCCAGATCAGCGTAGGCCTCATCAAAAGAGACGTACTGCTTGATCTCTTTAATGCCAGGCTTGCCGCTGGCTTTAAGTTTTTCGTTGAACTCCTGAAGTACCTGCAACTGGCCTGAACCCGCCTGGGATCCGACTATTTTGCCGCTCAGATCATTTAATGTAGTAATTGTGCCGTCATTTTCACGTTTAAGCAGTGCAACGGTAGATTCTGCAATCGGCACGGTGAACGCAAAGTGTGCAACGCGCTGTTTGTTTACAGTAACTGCCGTAACCACAAAATCGAATTTCTTCGCATCCAGCCCGGGCAAGATGCCCTGAAACGGCAGGTCAAGTTGTTTAACCGCTACGCCAGGAAGCTTTTTCTCCAAAATGTGATTCATCAGATCGACGTCATAACCCACGATTTTGCCGTTTTCTACCGACTCAAAGGGGGCATAACGCGCCTCAGTCGCAATGGTAATAGTTTTTTCTTCTTTGATGCGATCCAGTACATCTGCGCTGTGAGCCATCGCGGAAAACCCGCCGATTACGCACTGCATTGCCCAGATAAGAGAAAGCGCTTTTTTACTTCGTTTCATGTTTACCACCCCGGTGAAAGTATTTTGAAATCAGTTCAAGTTACTTGAATGAAGTGAAATAAGCATGAAACATGCCAGTCGAAAACCACTAGCATCAAAAAGTGAGCACTTTTTCTTAAGCAAATGATTTTAAAGTTAAAAAGAAATATTTTTTATTTAGCAAATGTCCGCGTTTTACAGACAGGGGTGTGAAGCTTGCTGGCTGCAAATGCACAGAAATAATGCAGCCGCGATACTTATTGGTGCAGAAAGAAAGAAGCACTGCAGAACGAATGCCCCTCGCAGAATAAGATACGGACAAGAAGCGGCGGCGTGAGGCCAATGAAACGGATCGGATAAGCTATAAAAGTCTCCCGTCTTTGATCAGGATGTCATCTGTCATCCTAAGAACGCATCCAGACATTCGTACCTCATGCAATATCAGGTAAGAGGCCTTGCCTGTCACAAAGCCTCTTGTTGCTCTTGCTGTCTCGCGCAAAGGCCTTCTTTTATCCGTATGCCCGCCCAGCTCCCGGTTAAACGCTTCCGGGTTTAACTTATCTCGCAATGCTCCAGGCACCATTTGCCGCTGAGCCTTCCATAATGATGTCACTCTTGAGATGCGGAGGTTTTGCTGAGTTGTCATGCAGTGATCCCTGGATGCGGTCGGTACGCCACTGGACTGGCTGTTTAATAGACGGATAGCGCCGTTCCCTGTCAACAATTGTCAGCCTTTTGCCATATCTGAAACAGAGATCTACAGCCCAGCCCCGATCCTGATATCAGCGCATGAATTATCTCCTGAAGGTACAGGAAATCGTCCGCGCCTTTCCCTTAACGAGTCTTTACTCCTCTCAGGTTCAGGCAGGATTCAGCAGCCCCGGATGCAAATCCTTAATCGAACAGCAACCCAGTTGCGCCATGGTACGGTCGATTTCCGCTACCATACTGGAGATGGCTCGCTCAACCTGCGGCTCTCCGCCACTGGCCACCGCATATAACAGGGGGCGTCCCAGCAACACTGCATTCGCCCCCAGCGCCAGCGCTTTGACCACATCAGTACCGCGGCGAAAGCCGCTATCAATCAGCAAGGTGAAATCGCGTCCCGCCGCCTGACGCGCTGCCGCCAGCATCAGCATCGGGCTGATACTGCCGTCCAGTTGTCGGCCACCGTGATTCGACAACACCACGCCTTCTGCACCAAGTTGCTGCGCCAGTTGCACATCTTCCACTGTCATCAAGCCTTTGATATACAGCGGGCCGGGCCACTGTTTGCGTATCCATGCCAGGGTTTGCCAGTTCAGCGTTTGATCCATCTGGCTGGCAAACCAGGCGGCAGCGCCCATACCTTTCTGGTATTCAGGCGGCAGATAAGGCGTCAGGTTGCCAAAACCTGGCATGCCATGCGGGATCAGGACTCGTCGCACCCAGCCGGGATGACAGGCAATGTCTGCCATCGCCTTAAATGAGAGCTTCATCGGACGACGATAATGCCGTCTGTCGCGTTCACGGTTGCCGAAATGCACCGCATCTACCGACACTACCAGCGCTTCGCACCCTGCCTGTTGCGCACGCGCCAGTAAATTCAGCGTAATTTCATGATCTTTCAGCACATACAGCTGAAACCAGCGCGGCCCGGAAGAGACGGCGGCCAGTTGTTCCATTGAAGCCGTCGAAACGGTGCTCTGAATATGACCCAGGCCGAGTTTTGCAGCAGTACGCGCCAGCGTCTCATCCGCCTGATAACGCAACATGCCGTTATAACCGGTAGGCGCAACCAGCAGCGGTACTTTGAGTTGGCTCTGACCTACTCTGCAACGCAGATCGCGCTGGCTGGCATCCTTAAGCACCGGGGGAGCAAACTGCCAGCGATCAAACACTGACATATTGTGCGCCAGGGTTTTCTCATCATCCGCACCACCGTCAACGTAGCTGAAAGCAAAGGCAGGCAGCGCCCGCTTTGCCTGTCGCCGCAGTTCATACCAGTTAAGGATCATTGAGCGACACTTCCATAGGCGGCATAGCTGCGTTGAATGGCGATTTGATCAGCGATGTACTTCGCGTCATGCCATACGCCCCAGATAAACGTTGAACCACGACGCGACTGCCACGGCAAGCCGAGAAAATAGATCCCCGCCGCCTGCGCCACGCCGCGGTGGTGTACCGGGCGTTGCTGCTCATCAAAGCAGTCAACGTCCAGCCAGCGATAATCGGTGGCATAGCCAGTCGCCCAGATAATCGTGCGAATGCCTTCGTCTGCCAGATTGAGCGACAGTACCGGCTGCGTCAGACAGGGCGGATCACTCATAAACTGACGGGCGGCAGGTTCAGGCGGTAAATCTGCGCCGTTAGCGGCAATCCACGCATCTGCCGCGTCCAGCACTGACAGATAATTTTCATCCCCGAGCCGCACATTCTGTTGCAGGTCGTCGGCGAACTGCACATTACCGTCAGCGAACTGACGCGTCACACCGGTTAGACGAATGCCCTGATGCGCCAGTCGACGAAAATCGATAGTTTCACCGCCGCGGGCGCCACTCACCGCGATAGTGACGTGCTCTTTATGTGCTTCTTTGGTCGCCGCATCCCACAAACCCAACACACCCAGCCACCAGCAATAATCACGTCCGCGGTAGGCACGCGGCGGGCGATCGTGCGGCCCGACTGACAGCCAGACCTGACGCCCGGCGCGTTGTAATTCATCGGCAATCTGCACGCCCGACGAGCCTGCTCCTACCACCATCACGCCCCCTTCCGGTAGCTGTTGAGGATTTTTATACTGCGCGGAATGCAGCTGATGAATATTTTCCTGCGCGGGTGCTATCGCTGGAATGATCGGCCGATGGAAAGGACCGGAAGCGGCCACCACACGCTGAGTCTGAATAACGCCGTCGCTGGTTTCCACAGTAAATCCGGCACGCCCTCGATTGCGCGTCACTCTATTTACCGTGACGCCAGTGCGAATGGGTGCATTGAATTGCTGCGCATAACGAACGAAATAATCCGCCACGCCCTCTTTGCCAATAAAACTGTCAGGATGTGCATCAAATACCCTATTTGGAAAACGATCGTGCCAGGCTGGACCATTTGCCACCAGTGAGTCCCAGCGCCCGCTGCGCCAGGCTTCTGCAATACGTTTTTTTTCTAATACCAGATGGGGGATTTTTAGTGCCGTCAGGTGTTCACTCATGGCGATGCCCGCCTGCCCCGCGCCGACAACCAGCGTGTCGATTTCAGTTATGGTTTCTGACATTGTCTCATCCTCAAATAATGCGGTGTTGCGCACAGGCAATCGCCTTTATCTTTTAAATAAGAAAAAAGATCTCCTCGCGCTTAATGTCGGCGCGAGTTTTATCAGCAAATAATTAAGCTTACAGGGAGTGATACTGGCGGTTAAAATAAAGCAGACTGGTTCCTGTCTGATTATCGAGAATATCCTGCACTTCACAAAACAAAACATCGTGACTGCCCACGGTGGTGGTGTTCACAATATGACAATCGATGGACATCGCCGCGCCAGCCAGCGCAGGGGCTTTTCCTGCGCGTTCGATCCAGTCAATTTTGCTGAAACGATCGGCCATCGCGGTTTTACCACCAAACACCGCCGAAATGGCCTGCTGCCCGGCACTCAGCGTATTGATACACAGCAGCGCATTCTGCACCGTCGCCTCCCAGGCAGAGGATCCGCGGTTCAGACACACCAGCAGCGTGGGCGGCGAATCAGTCACACTGCACACCGCCGATGCGGCAAAACCGGCTTTACCGGCGGGGCCATCTGTGGTCACGATATGCACAGCCGCCGCCAGTTGCGCCATCGCATTGCGAAATTGCTGTTGTGCGCTGAGCGCTTCCACTTCCGGAGGTATAACATCAGTCGGCATAATCAGGCTCCTCGCGATCCAGAATACGTTTCATCTCTTCAAAATGAGCCAGGGAGAAATCGCGGATATTTTCCCAGTCACGCGCGGTTTTTTCCGCCACCTCTGGCGACAATACTTTTAGCGGCTGCTGTGTAGCATAGGCCTGCACCAGGATCTGACAGGCGCGTTCCAGCGTGTACATATCATCGAAGGCTTCGCCAATGGTGCCGGAAGTGATCAGCACACCGTGGTTGCCCATCATCAGACGCGATTTATCACCCAGCATCGCGACCAGACGTGCTCCTTCATCTTCAGTATCCGCCATACCGCTAAAGTCGCTGTCCACTGCCACCCGATTGAAATAGCGTGCGGTGTTCTGCTCAATCGGCACAATGTCAGGATCGGCCAGCGTGGAGATGGTGGTGATACAGACAGGATGCAGATGCATCGCTACACGGATATGCGGAGCACGGCGATGTAACTGGCCATGAATCGCCCACGCGGTCGGGTCCACTGCACCGCCCTCCATACTGCTGGCATCGTCGGCATCCAGCAGAATCAGGTCACTGGCTCGTACGGTAGAGAAATGCTGCCATTTACGGTTCATCAGGAAACGGCGACCATCCGCAGAGACCGCCGCGCTAAAATGGTTGGCTACCGCTTCGTGCATGCCGAGGCGGGCAAATATGCGAAATGATGCGGCTAAATCAATACGAATCTGTTTTTCACTCATCAAACTTCACCTTAGTTAACTGGATACGCGTTTGTTACGAGGTTTTATCGATTGCATGACGGCAAAGAGCACCACCACCACCAGCAGCACCATAGTGGACGCGGCCGCTAACGTAGGACTGACCTGTAACAGAATGTCGTCCCACATCTGTTTCGGAATAGTGGTTTTCATGCCGCCGCCCATAAACAGCGCCACGGTTAATTCTTCGAACGAGGTCAGAAAACCGATGACAAAAGCCGCAGCCAGCCCGCCTTTGACTGAGGGTAGCGTGACGCGCCACAGCACCTGAAATTTGCTGGCACCAAGCGTGGCGGCCGCATGATCAAGACGCCAGTCGTGGCCCTGAAAGGTGGTGAGAAGAATGACGAATACCATCGGCAGCGCAATCACCACGTGACCAATGGCGATACCGGTATCGGTCGCCACCAGCCCGAGCTGCGCGGCAAAATAGAACAGCGCGATAGCAATCACGATTGACGGGATCATCATGGGCAACAGGAACAGGAAGAACAGCCAGCCACGCGCCCGACTTTGTGAACGTGACACGCTTAGCGCTGCCAGCGTACCCAGTAAGCAGGTGATCCCTCCCACCACCACGCCAATACCGAACGAACGTAGCGTAGCGCCTACCCACAAGGGCGAGTTAAACCACACTTCAAACCACTTCAGGCTAACCCCCTGTGGTGGAAATGTCAGGAAACTGCCACGGGTAAAGGACATGGGGATCACTGCCAGCACCGGGAACAGCAGCACAAAAATGGCGAGGCAAGCGTAAACACCGAGCAGTCTGACACGCAGCACCTTACCCAGCGTACGGTCATAGAGCCTGACAATCACTGACGACAGCGTTGCGATGCTCTTTACCAGCGCCAGACCAACGTAACGCACCATACGACTGTGCGAAGAGCGTGCAGCCCGACTCTCTCCTGCCAGCGACGACAGACCAAAAATCAGGTTGTAGATTACGCAACTGATTAATGCCGCGCAGACCAGCACCACCGCCAGCGCACTGCCCAGCTGCCAGTTCTGCAGTTCGTTGATTTGCATAATAATCATCTGGCCAAGCATCATTTCACGCGGGCTGCCCAGAAACGTTGGAGTGATAAAGAAGCCGAGACTGCTGATAAAGACCAGTAAGCCTGCTGCGGCAACACCGCGCATCGATTGCGTAAACCAGACGCGCCAGAAAGCCTGCATACGATCCGCGCCCAGGGTGGCAGCGGCCTGCATCAGGCGGCGATCGAGCTGGTTCATCACCGGTAGCATCGTTACTACCGCCAGTGGCAGCAGCGTATGCACCATGGCAAAAATCACGATTTCACGATTAAACAGAAAGTGAATATCGGGGAAGCCAAGCGACTGCATCAGATTTTCCACGAAACCATTCCGCCCCAGCAGAATCAGCCAGGTGAAATTCTTCACCAGCGTACTGCTCCAGAATGACAGCAGCACCAGCAGCGACAAAATCTGCTGATTGCGCTTTGACAGGCCCGACAGCCAATAAGCCAGCGGATAGCCCAGCAGCAGACACCACGCGGTAGTCCAGAAGGCAATATTGAAGGTGTTGAACAGGACGCGGTTATAAACGCCCGGTCCAAAAAACCGGGCAAAAGCGGCGAACGAGAACTGACCGCTGCGATCAAACAGACTGAGGCTGAAGATGCGCAGCGATGGCCAGATCAGGAACAGCAGCAGAAACAACGCCCCCGGCAGCGCCAGCCATAAAGGCCCGGGGCGCGGGAGTTGCAGCGTTCTGCGCTCTTTTTTGGTGATTTCTACCAGGCTGGTCACAGGTTTCATCTCCCCAACTTAACGGCTGTGGCGGTTAGCCGGACGCGTTAATCCCAGATGCTCACGAAGCGTGTTGCCGCTATAGGCCTTGCGATAAACGCCACGGCGCTGTAGCTCAGGCACCACTTTGGTGATGAAGTCAGAAAGATCGTCCGGCACCACATGGAAACTCATCATAAAGCCATCTGCCGCATCGCTCTCCATCCACTCCATCATATGGTCCGCAATGCTGACAGGCGTGCCGCACAGCGTCACTTTGCCGCGCTCATAGGCGGCATACAGCTGACGCAACGTCAGTTTTTGCGCGCGGATCATCTCGGCAATCATATTGAAATAGGACTGATGGAAGTTGGCTTTCGCCGGGATCATCGATACCGGCACCGGCTCATCCAGCGGCAACTTGCTAAGGTCGGTTTCCAGATCGGCACTCAGGCGCATAATGCCAACATCAGGATGGATCAGACGCTGAAGCTCCTGATATTTTTCCTGTGCTTCAGCTTCGCTCTCGCCAACCATCACCGATAATCCCGCGAGGATTTTCAGGTCGTCAGGCGAGCGGCCAAACTGCGCCAGTCGCCCTTTTAAATCGGCATAAAATTTCTTGCCGGCCGCCAGCGTGGGATCGGAGGCAAACACCACTTCTGCGGTTTCGGCGGCGAAGTTTTTGCCGGTTTCCGAAGATCCGGCCTGAATGATGACCGGACGACCTTGCGGCGTGCGGCGGATGTTCAATCCACCGAAGAGCTTGAAGTATTTCCCTTCATGTTCGGTAACATGGTATTTGGCGGGGTCGTAATAGGTTACTGATTCACGGTCGTAAACAAAGGCATCGTCTTCCCAGGTGTCCCACAGGCTTTCAACCAGCTTGTAGAACTCATGCGCTTTAACGTAGCGCTCATCATGCGGCGGCAGTTTATCAAGGCCATAGTTGCGCGCCGCATAGTCATTGGCCGACGTCACAATGTTCCAGCCCGCACGGCCATGAGAGATATGATCGAGAGAGGCAAACAGGCGAGCAATGTTGTACGGCTCGTAAAAGCTGGTTGAGGCGGTGGCGCCGAGACCAATATGATGTGTCGCGCCGGCAATCGCCGACAGCAGAGTAATCGGCTCGAAACGGTTGTTATATTCCGGATTGCGGCTGTGTACATGCAGATTATCGGTACGGGTCGCAGGCGTGTCGGCGATAAAAAACAGGTCAAATAAGCCCTGTTCTGCCAGCTGCGCTACCGAGCGGTAATAATCGATATCGGTAGCGGCATCCAGTGGCGCGCGGCTTTTCAGCCAGCCAGCCGGATGATCGCCTTGCGGCTGGGCCAGCAGGCCCAGATGAATTTGTCGGTTGGTCATAGCAACATTCCTGAGTCGTGAAATGAATTAGCCCTCAAGGAGCCACTCCTGAAAACGTTCGTTAACGGCGTCGTAATTTTTCGACCACCATGCTTCATCGCGGCGTTGCAGCCCCGCGAGGTTTTTCGGATAGGTTGTCAACAACTCGGCTTTGCTCTGATCCATCATCTTCAGGGCGCTGGCGTTACTTGGACCATTGCTGGTCATCGATGAATACACCGCCTGGCGTTCCGGTTGCATACAGAAGCGGACAAACTGTTGCGCCTCTTTGAGCTTCGGCGTGCCGGCAACAATCGACCAGCCATCAACGCTGTAAGTCCCCTGCCAGTCGATTTTCACCGGCGCCCCAGACTTGATTGCCGCGATGGCGCGAGCGTTCCAGGTGTCGGACATATCCACTTCTCCACTTTGCAGCAGCTGGGTGTTCTGCGCCCCGTTTGACCACCAGACGTTGACCGATTTGCGGATCTTGTCCATCGACTTCATGGCGCGTTCAATGTCGAGCGGATAGAGATCTTTTGGCGCCACGCCATCGGCCAGCAGCGCCATCTCCAGCGTGCCGCTCGGTGAGCGATAAAGCGCCCGGCGACCGGGGAATTTTTCAGTATCCCAGTAATCAGCCCAGCCGGCTGGCGCGCCGTTTTTAAACTTGTCGGTGCGATAGGCCATGACCGTTCCCCATACCGAGAAACCAAACCAGTTGGGCGTAATCATGCCCGGCAGGACATCTTTGTTTTCAGCCATATCAAGCGGCGCAATATAGTTTTTGTCCTGCGTCAGACGCTGCACGTTATCGGGCGTGACCATTGCAAGATCCCAGATGTGCGAACCGGCATCGACCGCCACTTTGAACTGAGTCACGGGATCGGATTCATGCGCCACATTGTTGATGCGAATGCCGGTCTCTTTTTCAAATGGATCGTAGAAAGCTGCGCGTAGCGCTGGAGCGAGCGCACCCCCGTTATCGGCGACAATCAGGGTGTTATCTGCTGAAAAAGCGCGGGGGATCCATAAAGAAGGCGCAGACAGCGCTGCACCGGTCACGGCGACGGTTTTAATAAAATCTCGCCGACTGGATGATTTCTTAAACATGACTCATGACTCCATATGCAATGAAAAGTAATGACAGGATCAAGCAGGACATGCTGCTGACGCGCCGTTTAGCCAGCGAGAAGGCGCGCGTGTGATGTTTGCCACCGCAGAAAGACACGTTCACCCAACTGGCGGGATTTCTGACCGGCGCTCTGGCGTGCGGTGATTAACGTGCCGCTGGCGAGTTTGATCAGCAGGCGGGTTTCGGAACCGACATAAATCGTTTCCACCACATCACCGTGCAGATAGCCGCCGTGATCGGCCAGTTCGATATATTCCGGGCGAATCACCATGGTGGCGGACGAGTTGTTTTGTGCCGGGGTAAACCCGTCAGGCAGCGGCATTAGCCCATCAGCGCTGGCAAGCTGGCCGCTGGCGGTAACCTGACCGCTGACTATGTTGGAGATACCGATAAAGTTGGCGACAAACGCACTTTGCGGGCGTTCGTAGATCTCGAGCGGCGTGCCGATCTGTTCAATACGCCCCGCGTTCATCAGACAAACGCGATCGGACAGCGCCAGCGCCTCTTCCTGATCGTGGGTTACAAAGATAATGGTGGCGCCGGTTTCACGGTGGATGCGCTTGATCTCAACCTGCATGTTTTCACGCAACTGGCGATCAAGCGCCGAGAGCGATTCATCCATCAGAATCAGCGATGGTTGATACACCAGACAGCGCGCCAGCGCGACGCGCTGTTGCTGACCGCCGGAGAGTTCACCGGGAAACCGGTGGCCGTAATTTGCCAGGCCAACGATTTCCAGCGCGTGCTTTATACGCTTATCGCTCTCGGCGCGTGACGTACGGCGCATTTGTAGCGGGAAAGCCACGTTTTCTTGCACCGTCATTTGCGGGAACAGCGCGTAATTCTGGAATACCACGCCAATATCACGTTGATGCGTCGGTGCCAGGGTTTTATTTATCCCATCGATAAACAGCTGGCCGCCGTTTGGCGCTGTCAGGCCACAAATTAATTGCAGCAGCGTAGTTTTGCCAGAACCCGACGGCCCTAACAGCGTCAGCAATTCTCCGCTACGCACCTCAAGATCCACCGGATGCAACGCGGTGGTGGCACCATACTTTTTCGTCAAACCTGCGATGCGCATTTTTATTTCCGGCGCAAGGGCAGCAGAATGCACGTCATCCTGGTGAGCTAAATACGACATGTAGCACTCCTGATGCAGGTGATTAGACTGAGCGTCTCTGATTTTTATATTTACCGGGCATAACAGCGACGAGTTATTTAATTAATGGTTGCGATTAATTAATTCAAATAATTTAAACGCCACTGATTGATTTCACTATGTCAGGATAAAAATCCATCACGCAACCAGTAATTATATTGTCAAGCTATCTAAAAAAACTATGCAAACAAAAAACGTTATATTACATG
>NZ_RMVG01000059.1 GCF_003813865.1 Candidatus Pantoea deserta | reverse complement strand
CAGACATCTCAGAGCCATTTAAGATGACTTGAGGAGAGGTGCCTGTGAGCGGCAAGCGTTATCCCGAAGAGTTTAAAACTGAAGCAGTCAAACAGGTTGTTGATCGCGGTCATTCTGTTTCCAGCGTTGCAATACGTCTTGATATCACCACCCACAGCCTTTACGCCTGGATAAAGAAGTACGGTCCGGACTCATCCACTAATAAAGAACAGTCAGGTGCTCAGGCCGGGATCCGCCGGCTTCAGAAGGAGCTAAAGCGGGTTACTGGCGAGCGGGACATATTAAAAAAGCCGCGGCGTACTTCGCAAAACTGTCCGACTGAGGTACGCCTTTATCCGTGACAACATCTGTTGCTGGCCTGTTCGTTTGCTCTGTCGGGTGCTGGATGTTCATCCCAGTGGCTTTTACACCTGGCTTCAGCAGCCGCATTCTCAGCGCCACCAGGCAGATCTGAGACTGACGGAACAGATCAAACAGTTCTGGCTGGAGTCCGGTTGTGTTTATGGCTATTGCAAGATCCATCCGGACCTGCGGGACAGCGGACAACAGTGCGGGGTGAACAGAGTCTGGCGACTGATGAAGCGTGGCGGGATAAAGGCTCAGGTCGGGTACCGGAGTCTGCGGGCACGTAAAGGCAGGTCAGTATCGTGTCGCCCAACAGACTCCAGCGACAGTTCAGTCCGGATGCTCCTGAGGAGCGTTGGGTAACGGATATAACCTACATCAGGCCCCACGAAGGCTGGCGGTATCTGACCGTGGTTGTTGACCTGTTCTCACGTAAGGTTATCGGCTGGTCAATGCAATCCCGGATGACAAAGGACATTGTCCTGAACGCATTGTTGATAACTGTATAGCGGCGTGATCCCCAGAGACAGGTGCGGGTTCGCTCGGATCAGGGCAGTCAGTACACAAGCCATGAGTGGCAGTTGTTCCTGAAATCACACGGCCTGGAGGGGAGTTTGAGCCGTCGCGGTGACTGTCACGATAACGCGGTTGCAGAAAGCTTTTCCCAGTTACTGAAACGCGAGCGGATAAAGAAAAAGATCTACGATACGCGGGAAGAAGCCCGCGGTGATATTTTGATTACATCGAAATGTTTTATATCAGTAAGCGTCGGCATGGTTCGAGCGATGAGATGTTACCGACAGAATATGAAAACCAGTATTATCAACGGCTCGGAAGTGTCCAGATTATCCGTGGCGATTCA
>NZ_RMVG01000058.1 GCF_003813865.1 Candidatus Pantoea deserta | reverse complement strand
GGCCGATGGTTTCCGGCTCAAACTGTTCGGTGTTCAGAACGTACAGCCCGGTGTGATCGGGATTTATCCAGATAAGCCCGTGCCAGAACGGCGACTCGCTGCCCGGGCTCAGGATGTCGAGCGTGACGAGTGGATTTTTTCGGTGCGTCAGGCGGAGATGAACCGGGAACACCCCGCCCCACTCTCCCCGGCATTCGCAGTCGGTAAGCCAGGCATTGCTGAGCTGCAGGGCATTCAGTACGGTCCCGCACAGCCGCCGGCGAAACTCCTCGCCGCGCGCGCTGTAGGCCTCAAAGTCGCCCGGCGTGAATGCCTTCAGACGTTGCAGTGTCACGCTCTCATCGCGGGTCAGCTCGCTGCCGCAGCAGCTGCGGTAGCCGCCGCGCCGGCGGCCGTAATATGCGGAGGTCTTGCCGTGACGAATTTTTTCTTTAGACTGAGTCGCTGACATTTCGAATTCCTCATAATTTGATTGTCATGCCCTGCGCGGAGTTACAGCTCCGCCAGGGCAACCATCCCGGCCGTATCGGCCGCCTTCCTGCTTTGTTACCTTCTGTTTTCACCTCTGTCGCAGCCTCGCGTGAGCAAAGCCGCGTCATTCAGAACGGGATGTCGTCGTCAAAATCTGTCGGCGGATAATTACCCTGCGGCGATGCCTGGGGTTCCGGCTGCGGCTGAGCCGCGCTGCGACCGCCCTTACCGCCTTTGCCGCCGTTGCCCGCAGCTGGCTGTGCCGGCTGAGCGTTTTGCTGCCCGCTGAACTGCTGTCCGGTCTGCCCGCCGGTGCCATTGCCGCGCCCGCCCAGCATCTGCATGGTGCCGCCAACGTTCACCACGACTTCGGTGGTGTACTTGTCCTGCCCATCCGAGCCCTGCCATTTACGCGTGCGCAGCTGGCCCTCGATGTAAACCTGCGAGCCCTTGCGCAGGTACTCCCCCGCCACCTCTGCGAGCTTTCCGAACAGCACCACGCGGTGCCACTCCGTTACCTCTTTGTTCTCACCGGTCTGCTTGTCGCGCCACGTTTCTGACGTGGCCAGCGTGATGTTTGCGACCGCGCCGCCGTTCGGCATGTAGCGCACCTCCGGGTCCTGTCCCAGATTGCCGACCAGGATGACCTTGTTGACGCCTCGTGAAGCCATGTTCGTTCTCCTCATGCAGTTGGGTTTTAAACCACGTCACCCGTTGAGTTTCGGGAGCCGCGGTGTTGACGTTTTGTGGAAATCGGCTGGTTTTTTCCTCCGGTATTCACTTCACCCGTTTGAGATCCTTCGCCGCGAGGGCGTAAACCAGCGCGGGTGACGGCAGGCGTCCAGGGCGACGGGGACATTTATTTCCGGTCTAGCGCAGTGGCCGGAAATAAATTTTCACGGCGTTCACTTCACCCTGGAGGACCACGGCGCCTGTGCTTGTCTCAGCCCCGGCGAAAGGACTTAAACCGGTGAAGTCCGGCGGAAAAG
>NZ_RMVG01000057.1 GCF_003813865.1 Candidatus Pantoea deserta | reverse complement strand
AGGGGAAAAAAACGTAAGCGCGCAACTGGCGCAAGCGGGTCAGCGACTGACCTTTTTTGAGGGCTTTATTGGTTATCTGGCACCGAAAGCGCCGCTTTTACTGACTCACTGGATGTGTTCTCACTGTAAGGACTACGCGGGCGGATACTGGGAATATTTTTACACCAGTAACGGCACCTGCTTTGCCGTGCCGGGGTTCGAGGGCAAAAAACACTTCCAGATCCTGTCCAGGGGCTTCAGCGCCGAAATGTCGGCCGAGGCCGCAGGCGTCAGCGCCATGCTGACGGTGCTGAAATGCCTGGCCTGGCAGACGTGGAGTGAAAACGGCAATGACCCGTTGATCGGTAAGCTTAACCATCTTGAAAGCGCCCTGTGGGAGTACGCCCTGACGCTTGATGAAAAGCGCGTTATTTGTATGGCCGTGGCCTGAATCATTGCGACGCGGGTAACGGCAAAGTGACCGGCGTGGCGCTGTGTTATCAGCTGCGCTCGCTCGACCTGAAGGCGCGCAGGGCAAGCTATGCTGCAACGGTCGAGCCACATGTTATTGATGAGATACTCTCCCTGGTGGTAGATCTCATCGATCCGCGTTAAGCATTAAACAGCTGACTTCTGGCAATTTTATGGAAAATTAAGAGGATACGGAATCATGAGTCGGATTGAAAAATTAATGACGGTTGCTCTTCTTGGTGGTTTAGCTTTCGGTGCGTACTATTCATATAGCGCGGAAAAGGCAGAGGAGCAAGCCTTTGAAACGGCACGGCAGACGGCACTGGATGCACCCGATCCTTTCCTTGAGCTGGCCAGGTTCAGGTCAGCAATCGGGGATTACGGGAAAAGTTGCTCTATCTTTGCCGATGCAATCTGCAAACGCCGGATGGAAGTGGAAAATGAACTGGTCACTGCGGGCGTGAAAAAAGGCTCAGTCCCGGCGCTAATCCATCTCTTTGACTCGGGTATTAAGTGGCCGCCGATCAGTTACACCGATTTGCCGGATAATGAGTCTCAGCGCCTGGGACAGCGCCTGATAAGCCTTGCTGAAAGCGCTCCTGTCACGAAAGAAAACGCCGCGCTGTTCTTTGAAGCTGCTGAGCTGTTGAAGTACAGCACTCATACTGCAAAAGCCATTGACCTGTACGTCAAAGCCTGGCAGACAGGTGCGCCGTGGGCGGCTTCAGAGCTGGCCTACATATATGATGAAATCCTGAATGATAAAACGCGGGCATATTTCTGGTATGTACGCGCCCGAAATGTACCGGTTGGCACTGAAAGTTTTAAGAGCCTGTCGGCCGAGGAAAAGCTGACGCTTCAGAGCAAGGCTCATGACACAAACCTGGTGAACATCTGAGCCGAAAATGCAGGGTGTCTGAGGCAGATGCTCTGATCTGAAAGCCGCAACTTTGGAGGATAAAAATGAGCTTCGGGATTCTGAACGCTGTTCTGGTTCTGCTGTACTGGGCAATCACAAAG
>NZ_RMVG01000056.1 GCF_003813865.1 Candidatus Pantoea deserta | reverse complement strand
CACGTCCGGGATGGTGTTCACCATCTGATAGCGGTAGCGGCTTTTCGGCATGATCGCGGACGGGTACTCATAGCAGACGGCAGTGTTCTGCGGCACGGTGTCTAGAATGAGCCCCTCGCGGTGCAGCTTGAAGTCCATGCGCTCGGAGAGCAGCGCCCCGCTGTTGAGCCCGCTCGACTCGTTCACAATGTTGCCGGTGAACGGGTACATCGAGCCGTGCGAGCCCGCGCACCAGAACAGCGCATCAATCGGCTTGCTCACGCCCGCCGCCACCGCGTCCGCTGCGCAGGCCATTTGTGCAACCGGGTTCGCAAACAGCATCACTTCCGGGTTCAGGAACAACGCCAGGTTGTCGTTCTGCCAGGTCGGGTCCAGCTCCGAGAGGTAGCCGATGTCATACTCCCCGCCCTGCATGCACATCTCCGAGGTGATAATGTTGAGCCAGGAGATCAGCGGGTACTTGTACCAGTGGACGTGATAGAAGGTGCCCGGGTGCTCGTTCGCCGTTTTCGTGCCGGTGCCGGTGCCGGTGTTCGGGATGTTGATGTTGAAGCCGCCCATGTTCACCATGCAGCCGGGCGAGCGCGTCACGTCAGTCATCGCAAACGGCTCCCAGAAGCCAATCGCGATGCCCGGGCGCTCAAAAATGGGCGGCGGCGCCGGGCAGAACTGAATGGGCGATGACGGGTTTTCGGTATCCGGCAGCGATCCGGCCGAAACCTGCACGCTGCCAATGCTCATCGGGAACAGACACTCCCAGCACACGTCGGTGATGGGGTTAACCCAGCGTCCCTCGCAGGTCAGGGACGTCTTGCCGTTGTCAGCGGCAAGCGCCGGCTGGCAGACCCACACCGCGAGCGCCAGTAAAACCGTGCGCCAGGCCATATCAGCCTCCTTTCTTCACGCCGCCGCGCGCTTTTTCCACCGCCGCCTGCAGCGCCTGCAGGTCGGTTGCCCCCGGGATAACGCTGACGTTCTCTGCGGTGGCGCCCGTCACCGGCATGACGAAGAAGGCGGGCGTACCCTGAATGCCGAGGCTGCGGGCCAGCTGATTGTTTTTCTCCAGCGCCGCGCCCATCGCCTCGACCTCTTCTTTCGGCGTCGTGGTCACGCCCGCCTTCACCGCCGCCTGGCGGATGTCTTCATCCAGCAGCTTCCCTTCGTTGTGGCCGGTCGCGTAGAGCGCGGCGTGATAGCGGTGGTACGCCTCTGCGCCGCCCTCCTTATAAATGGACAGGCCAGCTTTCGCCGCCTGTACCGATGCGGGCCAGCGGCTGCCGAAAATCGGCCACTCTTTATAGATGAAGCGCACGTTGGGGTTCTGGCTGATGAACCGCTCCACGAGCGGGGCGACTTTCGCGCAGTAGATGCACTGGTAGTCAAAGAACTGGATGACCGCGACGTCGCCCTTCGGGTGCAGCACCGGAGAGGTCGGATCGTTCAGCAGCCCGTCCTGTTCCTTCAGCGCCGCGCTGGCGGCGGAGGCCATCTGTTTCTCCTGCGACTGCGCCTGCAGCTTCTGGCTCATCTCAATCAGGATTTCCGGGTGCGCGCGCAGGTAGTCCGCTGCAATCTCGCCGATCTGCGTTTTT
>NZ_RMVG01000055.1 GCF_003813865.1 Candidatus Pantoea deserta | reverse complement strand
TACGTCCGGGATGGTGTTCACCATCTGATAGCGGTAGCGGCTTTTCGGCATGATCGCGGACGGGTACTCGTAGCAGACGGCGGTGTTCTGCGGCACGGTGTCGAGGATGAGCCCCTCGCGGTGCAGCTTGAAGTCCATGCGCTCGGAAAGTAGCGCCCCGCTGTTGAGCCCGCTCGACTCGTTCACGATGTTGCCGGTAAACGGGTACATTGAGCCGTGCGAGCCCGCGCACCAGAACAGCGCATCAATCGGCTTGCTCACGCCCGCCACCACCGCGTCCGCCGCGCAGGCCATCTGCGCCACCGGGTTCGCAAACAGTATCACCTCCGGGTTCAGGAACAGCGCCAGGTTGTCGTTCTGCCAGGTCGGGTCCAGCTCCGAGAGGTAGCCGATGTCATATTCCCCGCCCTGCATGCACATGTCCGAGGTAATAATGCTGAGCCAGGAGATCAGCGGGTACTTGTACCAGTGGACGTGATAGAACGTGCCCGGGTGCTCATTCGCCATTTTCGTGCCGGTGCCGGTGCCGGTGTTTGGGATGTTGATGTTGAAGCCGCCCATGTTCACCATGCAGCCGGGCGAGCGCGTCACGTCGGTCATCGCAAACGGCTCCCAGAAGCCAATCGCGATGCCCGGTCGCTCAAATATGGGGGGCGGCGCCGGGCAGAACTGAATCGGCGATGGCGGGTTTTCGGTATCCGGCAGCGATCCGGCCGAAACCTGCACGCTGCCAATACTCATCGGGAACAGGCACTCCCAGCACACGTCGGTGATGGGGTTGACCCAGCGGCCCTCGCAGGTCAGGGAGGTTTTGCCGTTGTCTGCCGCCGCGGCCGGCTGGCAGACCCACACCGCGAGCGCCAGTAAAACCGTGCGCCAGGCCATGTCAGCCTCCTTTCTTCACGCCGCCGCGCGCTTTTTCCACCGCCGCCTGCAGCGCCTGCTGGTCGGTTGCCCCCGGGATAACGCTGACGTTCTCAGCCGTGGCACCGCTGCTGACCGGCATAATAAAGAAGGCAGGCGTACCCTGAATGCCGAGGCGTCGGGCCAGCTGGTTATTGTTCTCCAGCGTCGCAGCCGTTGCCTCAACCTCCGCTTTCGGCGTCGTGGTCACGTCCGCCTTCACCGCCGCCTGACGGATGTCTTCATCCAGCAACTTTCCTTCGTTGTGGCCGGTCGCGTAGAGCGCGGCGTGATAGCGGTGGTACGCCTCTGCGCCGCCTTTCCTGTACACAGACAGGCCAACTTTCGCCGCCTGTACCGATGCGGGCCAGCGGCTGCCGAAAATCGGCCACTCTTTATAGATGAAACGCACGTTCGGGTTCTGGCTGATGAACTGCTCCACGGTCGGGGCGACTTTCGCGCAGTAGATGCACTGGTAGTCAAAGAACTGGATGACCGCGACGTCGCCCTTCGGGTGCAGCACCGGAGATGTCGGATCGTTCAGCAGCCCGTCCTGCTCCTTCAGCGCCGCGCCGGCGGCGGAGGCCATCTGTTTCTCCTGCGACTGCGCCTGCAGCTTCTGGCTCATCTCAATCAGGATTTCCGGGTGCGCGCGCAGGTAGTCCGCTGCAATCTCGCCGATCTGCGTTTTC
>NZ_RMVG01000054.1 GCF_003813865.1 Candidatus Pantoea deserta | reverse complement strand
TACTTTCTATCAGACAATCTGTGTGAGCACTTCGGACGCAGTATCTACAGGTAAGGAGGTGATCCAACCGCAGGTTCCCCTACGGTTACCTTGTTACGACTTCACCCCAGTCATGAATCACAAAGTGGTAAGCGCCCTCCCGAAGGTTAAGCTACCTACTTCTTTTGCAACCCACTCCCATGGTGTGACGGGCGGTGTGTACAAGGCCCGGGAACGTATTCACCGTGGCGTTCTGATCCACGATTACTAGCGATTCCGACTTCACGGAGTCGAGTTGCAGACTCCGATCCGGACTACGACGCACTTTATGAGGTCCGCTTGCTCTCGCGAGGTCGCTTCTCTTTGTATGCGCCATTGTAGCACGTGTGTAGCCCTGGCCGTAAGGGCCATGATGACTTGACGTCATCCCCACCTTCCTCCGGTTTATCACCGGCAGTCTCCTTTGAGTTCCCGACCGAATCGCTGGCAACAAAGGATAAGGGTTGCGCTCGTTGCGGGACTTAACCCAACATTTCACAACACGAGCTGACGACAGCCATGCAGCACCTGTCTCAGAGTTCCCGAAGGCACCAAGGCATCTCTGCCAAGTTCTCTGGATGTCAAGGCCAGGTAAGGTTCTTCGCGTTGCATCGAATTAAACCACATGCTCCACCGCTTGTGCGGGCCCCCGTCAATTCATTTGAGTTTTAACCTTGCGGCCGTACTCCCCAGGCGGTCGACTTAACGCGTTAGCTCCGGAAGCCACTTCTCAAGGAAACAGCCTCCAAGTCGACATCGTTTACGGCGTGGACTACCAGGGTATCTAATCCTGTTTGCTCCCCACGCTTTCGCACCTGAGCGTCAGTCTTCGTCCAGGGGGCCGCCTTCGCCACCGGTATTCCTCCAGATCTCTACGCATTTCACCGCTACACCTGGAATTCTACCCCCCTCTACGAGACTCAAGCCTGCCAGTTTCAAATGCAGTTCCCAGGTTAAGCCCGGGGATTTCACATCTGACTTAACAGACCGCCTGCGTGCGCTTTACGCCCAGTAATTCCGATTAACGCTTGCACCCTCCGTATTACCGCGGCTGCTGGCACGGAGTTAGCCGGTGCTTCTTCTGCGGGTAACGTCAATCGGCAAGGTTATTAACCTCACCGCCTTCCTCCCCGCTGAAAGTACTTTACAACCCGAAGGCCTTCTTCATACACGCGGCATGGCTGCATCAGGCTTGCGCCCATTGTGCAATATTCCCCACTGCTGCCTCCCGTAGGAGTCTGGACCGTGTCTCAGTTCCAGTGTGGCTGGTCATCCTCTCAGACCAGCTAGGGATCGTCGCCTAGGTGAGCCATTACCCCACCTACTAGCTAATCCCATCTGGGCACATCCGATGGTGTGAGGCCCGAAGGTCCCCCACTTTGGTCCGAAGACGTTATGCGGTATTAGCTACCGTTTCCAGTAGTTATCCCCCTCCATCGGGCAGTTTCCCAGACATTACTCACCCGTCCGCCACTCGCCACCCGGAGAGCAAGCTCTCCTGTGCTGCCGTTCGACTTGCATGTGTTAGGCCTGCCGCCAGCGTTCAATCTGAGCCATGATCAAACTCTTCAATTTAAGTTTGATGCTCAAAGAATTAAACTTCGTAATGAATTACGTGTTCACTCTTGAGACTTGATATTTTTAAAGTCCGGAGACTTTTTGATATCTGCTCCCGAGTGCCCACACAGATTGTCTGATAAATTGTT
>NZ_RMVG01000053.1 GCF_003813865.1 Candidatus Pantoea deserta | reverse complement strand
AGCGCCCGTTGCGCCCGCCGCCGCGGTCGAGCCGATTACCGCCCCGTCCAGCTGGGTGTGCGCCCCGACGCTAACGTCAAAGCCCCTGCCCACGAAAATGCCGGTCTGCTCCTCCACGCTCTGCCAGGTGCTGTGCATCTTGTCGTGCGAGGCGTTGACGTTTGACGAGCCGGTCATCGAGCCGAAGGTAAAGCTGCCGCCCGCACTGGCGCTCTGCTGCTTCGAGTCGTAGCGGTCGCTGTCCTGCTCGCTCGCCAGCGTCAGGTTGCGCCCTACCTCCGCCTTCACCTACTCGCCGCTCACCTGCGCGCCCAGCACCCTCAGGGCGCCGTCGGCGCCTTTCACGCCGCTGCCACGCGCCACCACGCTCAGGTTGTCCCCCGCCGTCAGGCTGCTGCCCCGGGCGGTACGCTGCTCTCTGCACGGGGTAGAGCCAGAGGACTGGCTGCCCTAATAAAGGCCAGCCGAACTCGCTGCCACAGCTGACCATTAAAGGCCGCTGGCTGGAAGCGCTGGGCTTTACGACCGGGCAGAAGATTGAAGTGATCACCGGGCCGGAGCAATTGCTCATCTGGCTGGCGACTGAAAGGTAACTGGCTGATAAAATTAAAATCCCAGCCGGTTGGCTGGGATTAATACAGGCTAGTTTACTTTATTTAGCCAAAGGCTGTTACTGTATATTGGTCAATGATATAAACGTCTTCAACAGCACATTCGGGATAGATCCACTTAGCCCAATTATTAATCACCCATTCAGTACTTAAAGCATGGCCTTCTGAAGAAGCACTTTCTGATGGTAATTCCACTAACATCGAACCTGCTTTAAATCCAGAGGATACAACCAAGCCATGAGTGTGTGCTAAGTCAATTACCATAAAATCTACAATATCTTCATAAGGCCACACCGCTGGCAATCTAAAAACCCTTCCTCGCCGGATAGACTTCTCTGGATAATTTAATAACTTAATATGCTCCATCATTTAACCCTCAAGTTATGTCCGCCAGATTTATCTTTGCTATCAGGAATTTCTTTCATGGCAAAGTTGACTTCCATGACATGTTTCCCCTGTAAGGTAACTACTTCAAAACGTCCATGTTGTGTATCAAGAGCATAAAGATTTCCATCCGTCCCACGATATACATCGCGATTATTCATTTTAGTCAGCTTGCTGTCTTTAATCAGTCCATGTTCTGCAACAACGTTAGCAGCAGTTTGTTTGACTATAGCAACTCCTTCTCCTGGAGGTAATTTAAATAGACTGGCCTCAAAATCACCAACAGTTGCACCCGTAGCTATCTTAATCGTCGGATTAACAGCCTTCAGGGTACCTGGCACTTTCTTGCCCGGTAATATAATTCCGGCCAGCATCCCACCCGTGGCTTCCTGCGCCACCTGATTCCCTTCGGATGCCTGTTTGATGGTATCAGCAACCGCAGACCAGGTATCGCTACTCATCAGCGCCTTAACGCTGTCTGCCACCGCCTGATTCTTTCCGGCAAGGTCTTTCAGAGCCGTATCACAGTAACCGTCTCTGGCAGCACATTACGCCAGCGCCATTGCCGCATCAGCAGCGTAATCAGCTCCGCCTAACGCCGCATCGCCGGTATCAGCAAGGCCATTAATTATTGCGTTGGCGATAGCAGATGTCGTGCCTTCTCCCAGCTTATCCCTCACCTGATCCTTCAGGGATTCAGCGGCCTGTTTCACCGTTTCGCGGGCTTTGTCACCACTCAGAGAGTTATTCTTAACCGCATTCTTCCCGGCT
>NZ_RMVG01000052.1 GCF_003813865.1 Candidatus Pantoea deserta | reverse complement strand
GTCGAGCCGATTACCGCCCCGTCCAGCTGGGTGTGCGCCCCGACGGTCACGTCAAAGCCCCTGCCCGCGATAATGCCGGTCTGCTCCTCCACGCTCTGCCAGGTGCTGTGCATCTTGTCGCGCGAGGCGTTGACGTTTGACGAGCCGGTCATCGAGCCGAAGGTAAAGCTGCCGCCCGCACTGGCGCTCTGCTGCTTCGAGTCGTAGCGGTCGCTGTCCTGCTCGCTCGCCAGCGTCAGGTTGCGCTCTGCCTCCGCCTTCACCTACTCGCCGCTCACCTGCGCGCCCAGCACCCTCAGGTCGCCGTCGGCGCCTTTCACGCCGCTGCCGCGCGCCACCACGCTCAGGTTGTCCCCCGCCGTCAGGCTGCTGCCCCGGGCGGTACGCTGCTCACTGCACGGGGTAGAGCCAGAGGACTGGCTGCACTAAGAATGGCCAGCCGAACCCGCTGCCACAGCTGACCATTAAAGGCCGCTGGCTGGAAGCGCTGGGCTTTGAGACCGGGCAGAAGATCGAGGTGATCACCGGGCCGGGACAGTTGATCATCCGGCTGGCGACTGAAGGGTAACTGGCTGACCCATAAAGTAAAATCCCGGCTCGCTGGCCGGGAGGTTCTAACTTAGATTATTTTTCTTTTCTTCATAATCTTGTAAATATTTTTCAATAGGATAAGCCGTTCCAAGTTCATGTATTTCACCTGTATCCTTATCAACTAGAAATGGCGAATTTCCTGCGAGTTGAGCAGAAAACTCTCCCGTTTCAAGATATTCTCGAGATTGAAAACAAAAAAACCATCCTTCAGAAAAACGACCCTGAAGAGTAATAACAACCGGAACATTAGTGTCTTTTAGATATTCCGTCGCTTTTTCTACAGCCTCTCCAAAATTAATCATTAATTCGTCCTCAATAATTGGAATGATTTAAACTGGCTAAGATCAGCAGGCTTACCCGTTTGCCCATCAAGGAATCGGACTGTTCCGTTCTGATTTACAACATTAAACACGTGTCCAGGTTGACCTGGCCCATATGAACCAAAAACAATCCCACGGGAACCTGAGCCTGCACTTGTCATTTGCTGCGTAATGCTTTCGGACGAAGAAATATATTTAAATTTCGTACCGTATTGGCTTTCCAAAACGGCCAACGGAATACCGTTTTTATGATTTACCGGCAACGCCGATGCAGGATTTCCAGCCAAAGTAGCATCAGTGGCAACAGAACAGTTCACACAGTTATGTGTTCTGCCTGGTTCCGGGTATCCTGGGTTAACATTTTTAATAGAGCCAGCATTCTCCCCACTTGCTCCTGTACCTTTCATCCCATAAACCGCACCACCAATCGCCGCCGTAGTATGCACAACTGCCATACCATCATACAGCGTGGCCGCTGTTTCCTTACTCACGCCCCAGTTTTCAGCAATACGGTTTACATTAGCATCACGCGCCGCTTTTGCGTCCGCGCTGGCATACTGCCACATCAGGGCGTCTACCTGGTCTTTTCCTTCCTTGTACACCGTGCCCATGTTACCGATATACTGCCCGTCCAGCTTCTCGTCGTAGCTCCTGCCCATCGCTGCAAGTTCCTGCCGCATTCCATGACAGGCCTCTGATGAGAGATTTTTACACGCCGAGTCCAGTGCCATATCAAACGCCTTATCCTTAGCGTTAAGGTCAATGATGAGTTTCTCGGCCTGCTGTTTCTTTTCACCTTCCAGATACGGCAGTGACCATTTCGCATCCTGCCGTTTTTTCTCATCCGGAGCACCCAGCGCATTATTCTCAACCGCATTCTTCCCGGCTGCCGCCCCGGCGCCC
>NZ_RMVG01000051.1 GCF_003813865.1 Candidatus Pantoea deserta | reverse complement strand
TGCTCGATGTCGGCCTGCGACCGGCCGGCAAAATGCTCTTTCAGGTTGTCTTTCAGGACTGCGATCAGGTTGCGCTCGCGGATGTCCCAGGTATCGCCGTACGTGCCCAGCTCAGCCGCGCCCGCCTGCAGGCTGAGCATGGCGAGCAGCGCGCCGGCGACTGCGCGCGCCAGCGGAGTTGCATGTATCATCGGGAGGCTCCCGTTGGGGTGATCGGACAGGTTTACTGCTGCGGGTTACCGGCTTTCATCAGCTCGGCGAGGCGCGCCTGAATTTCCGGTGTGGCGTCCGGCAGGCCGGTGACTACGGCAGGGCTCACCAGAATGGCCGCACCGTGTTCGCTGGCGTATTCCGCTGTAGCGGTGGTGACGCTGCGGTCAAAGCGGGTCAGCAGCGCCTTTCGCTGGTCGTCGGTCAGGTCCAGCTTCGCAGTCTGGCGGATAAGCGCGTTGGTCGTGCCCTTCATGTCAAAGGTGACCAGTGCCGGCGGCTTCAGCCAGAGGAACCAGGCGGCCGCGCATACGCCCACACTCAGCGCAACCGACAGGCCGCAGCCCGTCATAAGGTGTTTTGTATTCAAAGTTGCATCTCCCGCAGCATGTGGATGATGTCGCGCTTGTGCGCGTCGTTGTCGGCCATCTCAAACAGGATGTCCTTGATGTCCGCGCCCTCGCGCAGGCGCTTCTCGCGGTAGGTGAAGTCCTCGCCTTTAGAGGAAAACAGCCCGTCGCTCAGCGGATCGAGGATGAGGCGGTGGAAGCTGGAGAATTCCCCCACGCTCAGCAGAAAGGAGCTGTAGCGCGCCTTTTTCGCCGGCGGAAACTTCCTGATCATCTCCCACTCCAGCTCGCTGAAGGCATGCGGCTCTTCCTTCTGGAAGGTGGTGAACGATTTAGCGTCCTGCATACAGGTAAACTTAAACGAGCTGTTGTCGTAGGCTGCAAGCGCCGCCGTGGACAGGTTTTTATCGCGTATCGCCTGGGTCACCGTGCCGTAGGAGCCGTTGTGACGGCGGGCGGTGCGGTAACCCTCCTCGATGAAGTCTTTAATCTTGGTGCTCGATCCGCCCAGCAGCTTCCAGCCCTCGTCGATGATGTTCATCTTCCGCATGCTGCGCGGCGTGGTGTACATCATGTTCTCGTTCCAGATCATGATGGTGAAGAGAATGGCCGACAGCAGGTCCTGCTGCTTGCGCAGGTCGCCCAGCTCGGTGACCACGAACTGCAGGTCAGGCTTCAGGGTCGGCTCAGAGGAGTTAAAGAACTTTCCGTAGATGCCTGTGGTGCTGTACTTGCCGAGCAGCGTGGTAATTTCGTCAATTCGCCCGCCAATCAGCGAGGAGTGCTCGCGAGTGATCGCGGCCTGCTGTTTTTTGAGGTACTCAATGACGTGATCGATACGCATGTCCTGCTGATACTGAGGCCACGACTCGGTGATGGCCTCCAGAATCAGCGACTCGTGCACCTCGTCCAGCAGGCCGTTGGGGCTTGCCAGAATGCACAGCTGATCGCGAATACGCTCGGCCGCAAGCGTAATGTCAGTGACGTTCGCAAACGGGTTAAAGCGCAGCGACTCGCCGTTGATGTAGGTGCCGCCCAGGCTGCTGCAGGCCGCCTTGTAAGAGTCGCCGATGTCCTGCACCGCCACCGTGCCGCCCTTGTCCAGCACCGAGCGCGCAATAGAGTTCGCCAGCACCGACTTGCCTGCACCCGAGGTGCCGGACATAAACCAGTTGAAGTTGGTGTTCGGCAGGATCTCATCAAACACGTCGATGAACGCGACCTGATTGCGGTAGCTCGGAATAAGAATGCCCGAGGCGCACAGCTTGTTATCCCCGATGACCGGCATGAGGTTCACCGCGTGAAACGACTCCGAACGCTGGATGCCGCCGGTCTTGCGGCAGTCGGCACGCAGCTTTTTGTTCACCATT
>NZ_RMVG01000050.1 GCF_003813865.1 Candidatus Pantoea deserta | reverse complement strand
CGCTCGATGTCGGCCTGCGACCGGCCGGCAAAGTGCTCTTTCAGGTTGTCTTTCAGGACCGCGATAAGGTTGCGCTCGCGGATGTCCCAGGTATCGCCGTACGTGCCCAGCTCAGCCGCGCCCGCCTGCAGGCTGAGCATGGCGAGCAGCGCGCCGGCGACTGCGCGCGCCAGCGGAGTTGCATGTGTCATCGGGAGGCTCCCGTTGGGGTGATCGGACAGGATTACTGCTGCGGGTTACCGGCCTTCATCAGCTCGGCGAGGCGCGCCTGAATCTCCGGCGTGGCGTCCGGCAGGCCGGTGACTACGGCCGGGCTCACCAGAATGGCCGCATCGTGTTCGCTGGCATATTCCGCCGTAGCGGTGGTGACGCTGCGGTCAAAGCGGGTCAGCAGCGCCTTACGCTGGTCGTCGGTCAGGTCAAGCTTCGCGGTCTGGCGGATAAGCGCGTTGGTCATGCCCTTCATGTCAAAGGTGACCAGCGCTGGCGGCTTCAGCCAGAGGAACCAGGCGGCCGCGCAGACGCCCACACTCAGCGCAACAGACAGGCCGCAGCACGTCACAAGGTGTTTTGTATTCAAAGTTGCATCTCCCGCAGCATGTGGATGATGTCGCGCTTGTGTGCGTCGTTGTCGGCCATCTCAAACAGGATGTCCTTGATGTCCGCGCCCTCGCGCAGGCGCTTCTCGCGGTAGGTGAAGTCCTCGCCTTTGGAGGAGAACAGCCCGTCGCTCAGCGGATCGAGGATGAGGCGGTGGAAGCTGGAGAATTCGCCCACGCTCAGCAGGAACGAGCTGTAGCGCGCCTTTTTCGCCGGCGGAAACTTCCTGATCATCTCCCACTCAAGCTCGTTAAACGCGTGCGGCTCTTCTTTCTGGAAGGTGGTGAACGATTTGGCGTCCTGCATACAGGTAAACTTGAACGAGCTGTTGTCGTAGGCTGCAAGCGCCGCCGTGGACAGGTTTTTATCGCGTATCGCCTGGGTCACTGTACCGTAGGAGCCGTTGTGACGGCGGGCGGTGCGGTAGCCTTCCTCGATGAAGTCTTTGATCTTGGTGCTCGATCCGCCCAGCAGCTTCCAGCCCTCGTCGATGATGTTCATCTTCCGCATGCTGCGCGGCGTGGTGTACATCATGTTCTCGTTCCAGATCATGATAGTGAAGAGAATGGCCGACAGCAGGTCCTGCTGCTTGCGCAGGTCGCCCAGCTCGGTGACCACGAACTGCAGGTCAGGCTTCAGGGTCGGCTCAGAGGAGTTGAAGAACTTCCCGTAGATGCCTGTGGTGCTGTATTTGCCGAGCAGCGTGGTGATTTCGTCAATTCGTCCGCCAATCAGCGAGGAGTGCTCGCGGGTAATCGCGGCCTGCTGTTTTTTGAGGTACTCAATGACGTGATCGATACGCATGTCCTGCTGATACTGAGGCCACGACTCGGTGATGGCCTCCAGAATCAGCGACTCATGCACCTCGTCCAGCAGGCCGTTGGGGCTGGCCAGAATGCACAGCTGATCGCGAATACGCTCGGCCGCAAGCGTAATGTCGGTAACGTTCGCAAACGGGTTAAAGCGCAGCGACTCGCCGTTGATGTAGGTGCCGCCCAGGCTGCTGCAGGCCGCCTTGTAAGAGTCGCCGATGTCCTGCACCGCCACCGTGCCCCCCTTGTCCAGCACCGAGCGCGCAATGGAGTTCGCCAGCACCGACTTGCCTGCACCCGAGGTGCCGGACATAAACCAGTTGAAGTTGGTGTTCGGCAGGCTTTCGTCAAACACGTCAATAAACGCGACCTGGTTGCGGTAGCTCGGAATAAGAATGCCCGAGGCGCACAGCTTGTTATCCCCGATGACCGGCATGAGGTTCACCGCATGAAACGACTCCGAACGCTGGATGCCGCCGGTCTTGCGGCAGTCGGCGCGCAGCTTCTTGTTCACCATC
>NZ_RMVG01000005.1 GCF_003813865.1 Candidatus Pantoea deserta | reverse complement strand
CTCTTTAGGGGCGTAGTTCAATTGGTAGAGCACCGGTCTCCAAAACCGGGTGTTGGGGGTTCGAGTCCCTCCGCCCCTGCCAGAAAAAACAATCCTTTGCTTCGGCAAAGGATTTTTTTTGTCTTTTATTCCGCCCGGAGCCAGTCAAAAAAAGGCTAACAAAGTCAGCCCTGATCGTTATTTCACTCAGAAAACGCTAGCGCACCAGTACCGGGAATTTAAGCAGCTGGCGAATATGGGCCTGCTGATCGCTGTTTTGCAGCCATACCGCATACAAAGGACGCACCGCCACCGGGGTATCGGGGATTACCATCAGATCGCTATACAGGCTGTGCCAGTAGTCCGGTAAAAAGGCGCAGGCGCCGGTAGTATGGAGGAGTTCGCGCGTAACATGCGCCGATGTGGTGGTTAAAACCGGTACATCATCACTGCCCGACAGATAGCTTTCGTGCTGATGAAAGTCCGCTCCCCACTCCAGCTTGATGTAATCATACTTCTCACGCTTCTCTGTTTTGCGCGCGCGGAAAAGCGCCAGCGAAATATGGCCAATCTGCTGGCTGGTCAGCTCATCCATTTTAGGCGCTTCTGTGGTGATCAATAGATCCAGCTGACGCTCATGCAGTTGCTTAACCAGAAGATGTCGCTGCGCCACGCGCGCTTCAAGATGCAGGCTCTCGCGGTTTTCATAGAGCGTTTGCAGCCACGGCGTCAGATAGGCTTCCCATAGCGAGGCGCTGGCGCCTATCGACAGCTCATGATGCTGTTGGGTATGTGAAACCTCCTTCTTCGCCATCATCCAGGTGCTCATCAGACTCTCTGCATAGGGAAGAAGACGTTCGCCTGCCGAAGTGAGTCGTATGTTATTGCGGTGACGAGTAAAAAGGTTAACGCCCAGCTGATTCTCCAGCTGACGGATGCGAAAACTGACGGCAGACTGCGTGAGATAGAGTGCTTCGGCAGCCCGCCCGAAATGGCGAGTTCTGCTCACTTCCAGGAAAGTTTTCAGTAATTCCGTATCCACAGCTTTCTCCCAAAAATTGTTTGTCGTATAGATTTAAATGTTTTGTTTTACACTCTGTCAAGCCTATCTAATACTCCGCGCCATTAATAGCTCGGTATAAGAGAATCAGGAGCGTGTAAGATGGCGGAAAGCTTCTCAACCACAAATCGTTTCTTTGATAACAAACATTATCCGCGTGGGTTTTCGCGGCATGGTGATTTCACCATTAAAGAAGCCCAATTGCTGGAACGTCATGGCTACGCTTTCAACGAGCTTGATTTAGCAAAACGTGAGCCAAGCAATGAAGAAGAGCGTCTCTTCTTAGAAGTATGTCGTGGCGTTCGTGAGCCGCAAACTGAAGCTGAGCGAGTATGGTCTAAATATATTGCTCGCATTAAGCGTCCTAAGCGTTTCCATACGCTCTCCGGCGGTAAGCCGCAGATGGATACCGTTGAAGATTACAGCGACAGCGACGACTAACGAAATGGGGCTTCAGGCCCCATTTTTTATTCCAGGCTGCGATGCAAATGAATCAGCAGCCGCTCAATGCTGCGATACCCTACCGCCTCCTGAAGATGAACCCGCAAGATCTCTTTTTCCCCAGCCAGATCGGCAATAGTGCGCGCCACTTTTAAAATCCGCTGCCATGCCCGCACGGATAATCCCAGCTGATTCAACACCGCCTCCAGCCACTCGGCATCTTCCCGCGTCACAGCGCACCACAACTTAATATCGACATTATTCATATGCGCATTAATTTTACCTGCTCGCGCGAGCTGTAGCTTACGCGCGCTCAGGACGCGTGCCGCCACGCATGCCGAAGGCTCGCCCGCGTCAGGGCTGTTGCTCAGCGTCCCGCCCGGCAGCAGAGGAACCTCAATAGATAAATCAAAGCGGTCGAGAAAAGGACCGGACAGCTTGCTGAGATAACGCAGCACCTGCTGCGGCGAACACCGGTTGTGCTGACCCTGATAATGTCCGGTCGGGCTGGGATTCATAGCGGCAATCAGCTGAAAACGCGCCGGGTAGGTCACTTTGGCGCGGGCGCGCGATATTGCGATGACGCCTGACTCAAGCGGCTCCCGCAGCGCATCCAGCACCCGACGATCAAATTCCGGCAGCTCGTCCAGAAAGAGCACGCCGTTGTGCGCCAGGGAGATCTCGCCGGGGCGCGGTAACGCGCCGCCGCCGATCAGGGCATAGATTGACGCGCTGTGGTGAGGCGAGCGAAAGGGCCGCTTACGCCATTGTCTGTGCAGCGTGACGCTATCCACCAGGCTGGCAATCGCGGCGCACTCCAGCGCCTCAGCATCGCTTAACGGCGGCATAATGCCAGGCAGGCGTGTCGCCAGCATGGTTTTGCCCGTGCCCGGCGGACCGATCAACAGCAAATTGTGGCCGCCGGCTGCGGTAATTTCCAGCGCGCGGCGGCCCTGCTCCTGGCCGATAATATCACTCAGATCTTCTGCCGCCTGCTCTGACGGGTCTTGCTGAGTACGGGCGCAGGGCAGTTCGGCCTGCCCGTGCAAAAACGCGCAGATCTCAAGCAGATGCGTCGCGATCAGCGTATCGCCGTGTTGAATCAGGCCGACATCCTGCTGGTTCTCTTCTGCAAGGATAAGCGTCCTCCCGGCGCGCATTGCCGCCATCGCCGCAGGAATGGCTCCCTGAACGCCGCAGAGCGCGCCGTTAAGCGCAAGTTCGCCCACAAACTCATGCTGCGTCAGTTTCTCCTCTGGAAGCTGTTCAGACGCCACGAGAATCGCGATAGCCATCGGCAAATCGTAGCGGCCGCCTTCTTTGGGCAGATCGGCGGGAGCCAGATTGATGGTGATGCGTCTGGCGGGAAAGCTGAACCCACTGTTGATAATGGCGCTACGCACCCGCTCGCGCGCCTCTTTCACTGTAGTTTCCGGTAAGCCAACCAGCGTCAACGCGGGCAATCCGTTACTGATATGCGCTTCGATGGTTACCAGCGGCGCTTCTACGCCAATCGCTGCTCGGGTAAGAACTCTGGACAATGTCATAACCGCTCCTTAACGCGGCGATTATGACGAGGCGAACATCAGATAACGATCCCGGCATAAGCACCTCACGACAGAGGCCGCAATAAATCGAGCTGTGATTCAGCTGTATGCTTTTTTCTGGAAGCAGACCTGCAAATACGAGGGGTTAATCGTTGCGGCACGTTCGTGATGAATATTTATCATTCATAAAATAAGCGTTTATTTACAAAACGATATGCTTTTTCGGCAATAAGGGTCATAAAAAAATAGCAGAGAAAAAGTTGTCATCGCACCCGTAACTGTGATAACTCTGTAGGCATTACTTCGAACAAACGAAAATACAGACTGAAAATGAAAGCCCTTCTACAAGTGATTAGCCTGGTCGTGATTAGCGTGGTGGTGATTATTAACCCACCGTGCGGGGCTTCGCTTAGAGAAAGAAAGGCTTAAAAATCAAGCCTGGAATCCTGAAAACCCCCGCACCGAAAGGTCCGGGGGTTTTTTTTTGACCAGCGCAAATATCAGCGAATTACCGAGGAGCAAACAATGAGCAGTAGCATAAAATTCTGTTGTTCCCCTAAGGATACAGGAGAATAACCATGACAGGTGCACAGTGGGTAGTTCAGGCTTTACGCGCGCAGGGTGTCGACACAGTGTTTGGCTATCCTGGCGGCGCCATCATGCCAGTTTACGATGCGCTCTATGATGGCGGCGTGGAACACCTACTGTGTCGTCATGAGCAAGGCGCCGTCGTGGCAGCCATTGGCTATGCCCGCGCAACCGGCAAAACCGGCGTCTGTATTGCTACCTCAGGCCCTGGCGCGACCAACTTAATCACTGGCCTGGCCGACGCGATGATGGATTCCGTCCCGGTCGTGGCCATCACTGGCCAGGTCTCCTCCGCCTTTATCGGCACCGACGCCTTTCAGGAAATTGATGTATTGGGCCTGTCGCTGGCCTGCACCAAGCACAGCTTTCTGGTCGAATCGCTGGATGATTTGCCGACGATTATGGCCGAAGCCTTTGCCATAGCTCAGTCTGGGCGTCCGGGACCAGTGCTGGTGGATATTCCAAAAGATATTCAGGTTGCCAGCGGTGAACTGATGCCGCATCTGCTGCCAGTAGAAGAGCAAATCGCCTGTTCGCCCCGGCATATCGAAGAGGCGCGCGCGCTGCTGGCGCAGGCCGAAAAACCCATGCTCTATATCGGGGGCGGCGTGGGAATGGCGCAGGCCGTCCCGGCGCTGCGCGCGCTGGCAAACGAGACCGGCATCCCTATGGTAGCCACGCTGAAAGGTCTGGGCAGCGCCGATATCGACAGCGAGGTTTACCTGGGAATGTTGGGCATGCACGGCACCAAAGCGGCCAATCTCGCCGTGCAGTCCTGCGATCTGCTGATTGCCGTCGGCGCGCGTTTTGACGATCGCGTCACCGGCAAACTGGATACCTTTGCTCCGCACGCCAGCGTTATTCATATCGACATCGATCCGGCTGAACTGAACAAACTGCGCCGCGCGCACGTCTCCATACAGGGCGACCTGAATCAGGTGCTGCCCGCGCTGAGCATGCCGTTGCAGATCGATGGCTGGCGTACGGAAGTGAAAGCCATGAAAGCGGAATTTAGCTGGCGCTACGATCATCCGGGCGAAGCGATCTATGCGCCGCTGCTGCTGAAGCAGCTCTCGGAGCGCAAGCCCGCCAGCGCCGTCGTGACCACAGACGTGGGTCAGCATCAGATGTGGACCGCGCAGCATATGCAGTTCAGCGCGCCGGAAAATTTCATCACCTCCAGCGGGCTTGGCACGATGGGCTTTGGCCTGCCGGCGGCCATTGGCGCGCAGGTCGCTCGTCCCGACGACACCGTCATCTGCGTGTCGGGCGACGGTTCGATCATGATGAATATCCAGGAGCTGGGCACCATCAAACGCAAAAAGCTGCCGGTAAAAATCCTGCTGCTGGACAACCAGCGTCTCGGCATGGTGCGCCAGTGGCAGCAGCTGTTTTTCGACGGCCGCTACAGCGAAACCATTCTCACCGACAACCCTGATTTTCTGACGCTGGCCAGCGCGTTTGACATTCCTGGCCAGCGTATTAGCCGTAAAGACGAGGTCGACGCCGCCCTTGATGCTCTGCTGAACAGCGAAGGTTCCTACTTCCTGCATGTTGCGATTGATGAGCATGAAAACGTCTGGCCACTGGTGCCGCCTGGCGCCAGCAACGCAAACATGATGGAGAAAACCGTATGAACCAGCATCAATTGTCTATCGAAGCCCGCTTTCGTCCTGAAATATTGGAGCGCATTTTACGCGTCGTCCGCCATCGCGGTTTTCAGGTGTGCGCCATGAATATGGGAACAGTGGCGAACAGTGAAAACATTAATATCGAAATGACCGTTGCCAGCCAGCGCTCAGTCGATTTACTGTCTTCGCAATTAAACAAATTAATGGATGTCGCTAGCGTCGAGATCCAGCAACCAACATCACAACAAATCCACGCCTGGTCGTGAAAGGAAATAAGAATGAGCACGAAGAAAGCAGACTTTATTTGGTTCAATGGCGAGATGGTTAAGTGGGAAGACGCAAAGGTCAGCGTTATGTCTCACGCACTGCATTACGGTACTTCTGTGTTTGAAGGCGTGCGCTGCTACGACTCGCACAAAGGCCCGGTGGTGTTCCGTCACCGTGAACACATGCAGCGTCTGCATGACTCTGCCAAAATTTATCGTTTCCCGCTGAAATACAGCGTGGACGAGCTGATGGAAGCGACCCGCAAAGTGCTGCGCGACAACAATCTGAAAAGCGCCTACATCCGTCCGCTGGCGTTCGTTGGCGATGTGGGACTGGGCGTCAATCCGCCGGACGGCTACACCACCGACGTGATCATCGCGGCTTTCCCGTGGGGCGCCTATCTGGGCGCGGAAGCGCTGGAAAACGGCATCAACGCCATGGTGTCTTCGTGGAATCGCGTGGCGCCAAACACGCTGCCGACCGCCGCAAAAGCGGGCGGTAACTATCTCTCCTCGCTGCTGGTGGGCAGTGAAGCGCGCCGTCACGGCTATCAGGAAGGCATCGCGCTGGACACCAACGGCTACATCTCTGAAGGCGCGGGCGAAAACCTGTTTGAAGTAAAAGACGGCATTCTGTTTACGCCGCCGTTTACCTCTTCCGCGCTGCCGGGCATTACCCGCGACGCCATCATCAAACTGGCGCAGGACCTGGGTATCGAAGTTCGCGAGCAGGTGCTGTCGCGTGAATCGCTCTACCTGGCTGATGAAATCTTTATGTCCGGTACGGCCGCAGAGATTACGCCGGTACGCAGCGTCGACGGCATTCAGGTCGGCGAAGGCAAACGCGGTCCGGTGACCACCAAAATCCAGAAAGCTTTCTTCGGCCTGTTCACTGGCGAAACCGAAGACAAATACGGCTGGCTGGATCAGGTAAACGCATAACAAGACAGTAGCGCGGGCGCCGCCGTGTCCGCGTCATTTTTCAGACTGGAGTAAACAGAGCATGCCTAAGTACCGTTCCGCCACCACCACTCATGGCCGCAATATGGCGGGTGCCCGTGCCTTGTGGCGCGCGACAGGAATGACCGACGCCGATTTCGGCAAGCCGATTATCGCCGTGGTTAACTCATTCACCCAGTTCGTGCCGGGTCACGTTCACCTGCGCGATCTCGGCAAGCTGGTCGCTGAGCAGATCGAAGCTGCGGGCGGCGTGGCGAAAGAGTTCAACACCATTGCGGTGGATGACGGGATCGCCATGGGTCATGGCGGCATGCTCTATTCGCTGCCGTCGCGCGAGCTGATCGCGGACTCCGTGGAGTACATGGTTAACGCGCACTGCGCCGACGCGATGGTCTGTATCTCTAACTGCGACAAAATCACGCCGGGGATGCTGATGGCGTCGCTGCGCCTCAATATTCCGGTGATCTTCGTTTCCGGCGGTCCAATGGAAGCGGGGAAAACCAAACTTTCCGATAAAATCATCAAGCTCGATCTGGTGGACGCGATGATTCAGGGCGCGAACCCGAACGTCAGCGACGCCGAGAGCGAGCAAATTGAGCGTTCCGCCTGTCCGACCTGCGGCTCCTGTTCCGGTATGTTTACCGCTAACTCCATGAACTGTCTGACCGAGGCGCTGGGGCTGTCGCAGCCAGGCAACGGCTCGCTGCTGGCGACCCACGCCGACCGCAAAGATCTGTTTATCAACGCCGGTAAACGCATCGTTAATCTGACGAAACAGTATTACGAGCAGGATGATGAGCGCGTGCTGCCGCGCAATATCGCCAGTAAGGCCGCCTTTGAAAACGCCATGACGCTGGATATCGCGATGGGCGGCTCCACCAATACCGTTCTGCACCTGCTGGCGGCGGCGCAGGAAGGCGAAATCGACTTTAATATTTCCGACATCGATCGTCTGTCGCGCAAAGTGCCGCACCTGTGTAAGGTCGCGCCGAGCACGCAGAAATATCATATGGAAGACGTCCACCGCGCCGGCGGCGTCATCGGCATCCTTGGCGAGCTGGATCGCGCAGGCCTGCTGCATACCGACGTACGTAACGTGCTGGGTCTGAATCTGCGCGAAACGCTGGATCAGTACGACATCATGCTGACTCAGGACGAAGCGGTGAAGAAAATGTTCCGCGCCGGTCCGGCAGGGATTCGCACCACGCAGGCTTTCTCTCAGGACTGCCGCTGGGATACGCTGGATGACGATCGTCAGGACGGCTGTATCCGCACGCGCGAACATGCGTTCTCACAGGATGGCGGCCTGGCCGTGCTCTACGGCAACCTGGCGGAAGATGGCTGTATCGTTAAAACCGCAGGCGTAGACAAAGAGATCCTCACCTTTAAAGGTCCGGCGAAAGTCTACGAGAGCCAGGACGATGCGGTTGAAGCCATTCTCGGCGGCAAAGTGGTCGCGGGCGACGTCGTGGTGATCCGCTACGAAGGGCCGAAAGGCGGGCCGGGCATGCAGGAGATGCTCTATCCGACCACCTATCTGAAATCGATGGGGCTGGGCAAAAGCTGCGCGTTGATCACCGACGGCCGCTTCTCCGGCGGCACCTCAGGTCTGTCGATTGGGCACGCCTCGCCGGAAGCGGCCAGCGGCGGCACCATCGCGCTGGTTAAAGATGGCGACATTATCGAGATCGATATTCCCAACCGCGGCATTAAGCTGGCGGTGCCGGATAACGAACTGCATGCGCGACGCGAAGAAGAAGAAGCGCGCGGCGACGCGGCCTATACGCCGCACGACCGCGAGCGTCAGGTCTCTTTCGCGCTGCGCGCCTACGCATCCCTCGCCACCAGCGCCGATAAAGGCGCGGTGCGCGACAAGAGCAAGCTGGGAGGCTAACCGATGGCCGAGTCTCAACCGCTACCTGCGTCGCCGTGCGGCGCGGAATATCTGCGCGCAGTGCTGCGTTCGCCGGTGTATGAAGTCGCACAGGTGACGCCGCTGCAAAAAATGGAAAAAATTTCATCGCGTCTCGGCAACACCATTCTGGTGAAGCGCGAGGATCGACAGCCGGTGCACAGCTTCAAGCTGCGCGGGGCCTACGCGATGATTGCCGGACTGAACGAAGAGCAGAAGGCGCGCGGCGTGGTAACGGCGTCGGCCGGCAACCACGCGCAGGGCGTGGCGCTCTCCGCCAGTCGGCTCGGCATCAAATCACTGATTGTGATGCCGCTGGCGACGGCAGACATCAAGGTTGATGCGGTGCGCGCATTTGGCGGTGAGGCTTATCTCTACGGCGCTAACTTTGACGAGGCCAAAGCCAAAGCGATTGAGCTGGCGGAGCAGCAGGGCTACACCTTTGTTCCCCCCTTTGATCATCCGGCGGTGATCGCGGGCCAGGGCACGCTGGCGATGGAGCTGCTGCAACAGGACGCGCACCTCGATCGCGTCTTTGTGCCGGTTGGCGGCGGCGGGCTGGCGGCGGGCGTGGCGGTGCTGATTAAGCAGCTGATGCCGCAGATTAAGGTCATTGCGGTGGAGTCGGAAGACTCCGCCTGCCTGAAAGCGGCGCTGGACGCCGGCGAACCGGTGGATCTGCCGCGTGTCGGGCTGTTTGCCGAAGGCGTAGCGGTGAAGCGCATCGGCAGTGAGACTTTCCGCCTGTGTCAGGAGTACCTCGACGACATCATTACCGTGGACAGCGACGCTATCTGCGCGGCGATGAAAGATCTGTTTGAAGACGTGCGCGCGGTAGCGGAGCCGTCGGGCGCGCTGGCGCTGGCGGGAATGAAGAAATATATCCAGCAGCACGACATCAAAGGCGAGCGTCTGGCGCATGTGCTGTCGGGCGCTAACGTCAACTTCCACGGCCTGCGCTACGTGTCCGAGCGTTGCGAACTGGGCGAGCAGCGTGAAGCGCTGCTGGCGGTGACCATCCCGGAACAGCAGGGCAGCTTCCTGAAGTTCTGTCAGACGCTGGGCGGACGCGCGGTCACCGAGTTCAACTATCGCTACGCCGATGCCGACAACGCCTGTATTTTTGTCGGCGTGCGCTTAACGCGCGGGCTGGAGGAGCGCAGCGAAATCATTAGTCAGCTGACGCAGGGCGGTTATCAGGTGGTGGATCTGTCAGACGACGAGATGGCGAAACTGCATGTGCGCTATATGGTCGGCGGACGGCCCTCAAAGCCGCTGCGCGAGCGCCTGTTCAGCTTTGAATTTCCCGAAGCGCCCGGCGCGCTGCTGAAGTTTTTGCAAACGCTGGGCACGCACTGGAATATTTCGCTGTTCCACTATCGCAGCCACGGCACCGACTATGGCCGCGTGCTGGCGGCCTTTGAAATCGGCGACAACGAGCCGCGCTTTGAGTCGCACCTCACCGAACTGGGTTACGACTTCCATGATGAAGCCAACAACCCGGCGTTCCGCTTTTTCCTCGCCGGGCAGTAACTACAGCAGGTGCCAGAAAGCATGAATCAGCGGCTCTCCGAGCCGCTTTTTTTGTACGCAGACGCCCAGCTCCAGCGGCGCCACCGACTCCACATCCTCCAGCGTCAGCACGCGATTGCGCACCGGTTCCGGGCTATTCTCCAGCACCACGTCCGGCAGCAGCGCAATGCCGCAGCCCAGTGCCACCATCGACACAATCGCCTCATGCCCGGAAACCGTGGCGTAAATCTGCGGGCTGGAGAGACGATGACGACGAAACCACAGATCGATAGCGCGCCGTGCGGGACCCTGATCGGGCAGGATAAACGGGATCTGCGCCCAGTCGGGGGACGCCTGCGTCGCCTGGCTGCGCACCGGGCAGGGCAACGCCGGGGCGATCAGCACCAGCGGGATCAGCCCCAGCGGCGTAAAGTCGATGCTGGCGGGCAGCGATTCGGGACGCCCGGCAATCGCCAGATCCGCCTCGCCGGACTGCACCATCTCAATGGCATCGGCGGCATCGCCGGTGGTCAGCTTGATCTCAACCTGCGGATGCTCGGCGCGAAAGCGGTCCAGAATCGGCGGTAAGTGACTATAGGCCGCGGTCACCGAGCAGAACAGACGTAGCTCGCCGCTCAGCGAGGGACCGTTGAGATCCATGGCATGGCGCAGCTGCTGATACTGCAACAGCGTCTGCTGCGCAAACTGGCGCAGACGTTCGCCCGCTTCGGTCAGCGTTACCGTGCGGTTGTCGCGCAGAAACAGCGCGTGGCCGACATCCTCTTCAAGGCGCTGGATCTGGCGCGATAGCGTTGACGGGCTAACGTGCATCGCGCGCGCGGTACGACCGAAGTGACAGCTTTCGGCCAGGTGAAGAAACAGTTTGAGATCCCGTAAATCCATGCGCTTTTTCCTTCAGAGTAATGTTGCAGATACTGCAATGTGACCTTGCTAATATATCAATTTAAGCAACAGATTTCCTGTCATATGATGGGGTCATTCGCGGCGCTGCTGACGGCGTCGTTACCAGACAAAAGCAAACACAACATCTGACCGGAGTGCCCATGGCTAACTACTTCAACACACTGAATCTGCGCAACCAGTTAGCGCAGTTAGGCAAATGTCGCTTTATGGCGCGCGATGAGTTCGCGGACGGCGCCAGCTTCCTGAAAGGGAAAAAAGTGGTTATCGTGGGCTGTGGCGCGCAGGGCCTTAATCAGGGTCTGAACATGCGTGATTCGGGTCTGGACGTCTCTTACGCGCTGCGCGCCGAAGCCATCGCTGAGAAGCGCGCCTCCTGGCGCAAGGCAACCGAAAACGGGTTTAAAGTCGGCACCTATGAAGAGCTGATCCCGCAGGCCGATCTGGTGGTTAACCTGACGCCGGACAAGCAGCACTCCTCTGTGGTTCAGGCTGTGCAGCCGCTGATGAAAGACGGCGCGGCGCTGGGCTACTCGCACGGCTTCAACATCGTTGAAGTAGGCGAAACCATCCGTAAAGACATCACCGTGGTTATGGTGGCGCCGAAGTGTCCGGGTACCGAAGTACGTGAAGAGTACAAGCGTGGTTTCGGCGTGCCGACCCTGATCGCCGTTCACCCGGAAAACGATCCGAAAGGCGAAGGCATGGCCATTGCGAAAGCCTGGGCCGCAGCGACCGGCGGCGATCGTGCCGGCGTACTGGAGTCGTCATTCGTCGCCGAAGTAAAATCGGACCTGATGGGTGAGCAGACCATTCTGTGCGGTATGTTGCAGGCCGGTTCGCTGCTCTGCTTCGACAAGCTGGTAGCAGAAGGCCACGACCCAGCCTATACCGAAAAACTGATTCAGTTCGGCTGGGAAACCATCACCGAATCGCTGAAGTTCGGCGGCATTACGCTGATGATGGACCGTCTCTCTAACCCGGCTAAACTGCGCGCTTACGCGCTGTCAGAGCAGCTGAAAACCATCATGGCTCCGCTGTTCCAGAAGCACATGGACGACATCATCTCCGGCGAATTCTCTTCCGGCATGATGGCCGACTGGGCCAACGATGACAAAAACCTGCTGACCTGGCGTGAAGAGACCGGCAAAACCGCGTTCGAAACCGCGCCGCAGTTCGAGGGTAAAATCGAAGAGCAGGAGTACTATGATAAAGGCGTGCTGATGGTCGCAATGGTTAAAGCGGGCGTAGAGCTGGCGTTTGAAACCATGGTGGACGCAGGCATTATCGAAGAGTCGGCCTACTATGAATCACTGCACGAGCTGCCGCTGATCGCCAACACCATCGCGCGTAAGCGTCTGTATGAGATGAACGTGGTGATCTCCGACACCGCTGAATACGGCAACTACCTGTTCTCCTTTGCCGCCGTGCCGCTGCTGAAAGAGTTTATGACCACGCTGCAACCAGGCGATCTGGGCAAGGCTATCGAGGGTACGCAGGTTGATAACGCGCAGCTGCGTGACGTCAACGAAGCGATTCGTCAGCATCCTATCGAAACCGTGGGCCGCAAGCTGCGTGGTTACATGACCGATATGAAGCGTATTGCTGTCGCAGGCTAAGCCAGCGCGCCCCACCGTTTTCAGCACGTAAAAACCCCGGCTCGCCGGGGTTTTTCACGTCAGACAGAAATATTTTAATCAGAAGCAGCCGCCTGGGTCTTAATCGAGGCTACCTGTCGCGCGCTGTTTTTCGCTATGCGCCTCCGCGTTTTTCAAACGTAGAGATCGATCTGGCGAGCAGGCGCATTTTCTTTATGAATGTCTGCTGGCTTGCCGCCTTTTTCTCCAGCTGCTTCTGCTGAATGGTTATATTGTCTTTGCGGTGTTCCAGTTGATTTTGTTGCGGCTGCAACTGGCGAATCTGCGACTCAATTTTTTCCAGCTCCTGCCTGCTGGCGCGATTTTCAGTGCCACATCGTTTATCAATACGCAGAGTCATCAGTTTATCGATTCGTTGTCTCACATAGTTTATCTGCGAGACGATCGCTGCTTTTGTGGCGTCGGATGAAAAACCGGAAGACGCTATACGGGTCATAAGCGGCTTTTCATCACTCTCTTATTCAGTAATAGTCGGTATGAATAGCGATCGCTAAAGCGCAAATACAGCGTCAAATCGGACCGCTCAGAGGTGTCGTGAGACTGTACAGGGGAGAAGAAGAGAGTGAGCCTGGCGGCTGTCTGTCGTGACAGGAGAGATTAACTGCAATAAACCCGGCCAGCGCCGGGTTTATCAGGGGTATCAGACCGCTTCATACAGCGTCTGATGACGCGTCTCTTTACAGGCGATTAATGCAATCAGCGTCAGCGCCGCCATAGCCGCCAGATAATATCCGACCGCCTGCAGGCCGTAGTTAGCGTTCAGCCAGGTGGCGATATAGGGCGCAACCGACGCGCCAAGAATCGACGACAGATTATAGGAGAAAGACGCTCCGGTATAACGCACTTCGGTCGGGAACAGCTCCGGCAACAGCGCGCCCATTGGGCCGAAGGTCAGTCCCATCACGCTCAGGCCGAGCAGCAGGAAAGCCATTACCAGCGCCTGTGAGCCGGAACCCAGCATCGACGGAAACAAGAAGGCGAAGGCGATAATCAGCAGCGTAATGGTAATCATGGTTTTACGACGACCAAAGCGATCGGCCAGCAAGCCGGCAATCGGCACCATTACGCCGAAACCAATCACCGCCACCATCAACATCCACAGGAAGCTGTTGCGGGAAAAGCCCAGACCGGCTGGCGCAGGCGCGGTGCCATAGCTCATAGAGTAGACCGTCATAATGTAGAACAGCGTATAGGTCGCCAGCATAATAAAGGTGCCGAGGATGGTGGCGGTCAGATGCTTGCTCAGCAGCGCGGCGATGGGAACCCGCACCTGTTTTTTCTCTTTCTGCACCTTCGCGAACACCGGGCTTTCATGCAGCGAGACGCGCACATAGAGACCAATCAGCACCAGCACCGCTGACAGGATAAAGGGAACGCGCCAGCCCCACTGCATAAACTGCTCGTCGGTCAACAGCCAGGAGAGCAGCAGAAAGGTGCCGTTGGCGAAGAAGAAGCCAATCGGCGCGCCAAGCTGCGGGAAGGATCCGTAAAGCGCGCGCTTTTTCGCTGGCGCATTTTCCGTCGCCAGCAGCGCCGCGCCGCCCCATTCACCGCCGAGACCAAGCCCCTGACCAAAGCGCGCCAGCGCCAGCAGCAGCGGAGCGGCCACGCCGATCGACTGATAGCCCGGCAGCAGGCCGATCACCACGGTTGAGATCCCCATGGTCAGCAGCGAGGCGACCAGCGTCGCCTTGCGTCCAACGCGGTCGCCGAAGTGACCAAACAGCGCAGAGCCAATGGGACGAGCCACAAAGGCAATGGCGAAAGTAGCCAGCGACTGTAGCGTCGCCACCGTGTTATCACCCTGAGGGAAGAATATATGCGGGAAGACAATGACCGCCGCCGTAGCGTAGATATAGAAATCGAAAAATTCGATGGCCGTTCCGACCAGCGAAGCCACCACGACTTTGCCGCGAGAATTGACGGGCGTATCGTCGTGTGACTTTTTCAGGGGTTCTGTGATGGAGGCTTGCATAACTGTTTCTTAATTGTAAATAGAGAGCAAGAATATTACGCACCTGTTCTGTGCCATTCAACGGTGAAAAACCGCGTCAGAACGGGCTTTTTCGCCGAAAAAGTGAATAATTTGTGTCGAAATGGAATGCGCGGATTAAGGCAGGGAGAAGCCCGCCTTTTGCAGCGGGAATCTCTATAAAACAGGCAAATAAAAGTGACCCTTTAGCTATTCATCCTGCTGTTTGCATGAAAAATAGCCAAAGGGGAAAATTTTTCGCTACCCTTTACGTTCTGTCACACTTCATGACGCGAGGAGCGGCGGGCGTCTGGCATCTGCGGGTCGTCTTTATACTTCGCGGTTGCAATCCAGGCGGCGCAGAACAGCGTCAGGCGGGCAAAAAAGTAGAAGAACGCCATCAGACCCAGTACCGACCCAAAAGCCGCGCCAGACGGAGAGGAGGCCAGCTTCGGCAGAGTCAGCGTCATTACAAACTTAATCACCTCAAAGCCGATGGCCGCCAGCAGCGTGCCGCGAAACAGCGCTTTCTTACGCGGCTTATGGCGCGGCAAAATCCAGAATATCCACAGAAACAGCAGATAGTTTGCCAGGATAGAGATAGACAGCGCGATGGCGGTCATCGCCGGACGCAACCACTCCACATGGTCCAGCCCCAGCGCATGCACAATGGCCGCCTGTGCGGCGCCAGCGATCGAGGTCAGCGACAGGGTAATCACCAGCGCCAGCATCAGGCCGATGAGTGAAATCAGATCGCGCAGATATTTTTTCCAGAACTTCTCCTGATCGTCCGGTTTACGTTCCCAGACGTCGCGCGACTGGGCGCGCACCGCTTCGCGCAGATTGCCCATCCAGTTAATGCCGGAGTAGAGCGCCAGCAGCAGACCGGTAATGCCGACGGTGGCGCGCTGCTGAATCGCGGTGTTTACCGTATTTTTCAGCGTGGTGGCCAGCGTAGGATCGCTGATGCTGTTAACGATCTTATTGATCAGTTCCGACAGCAAATCCTGATTCGAGGCCAGCACGAAACCGACGGCGGCAAAGGAGACCATCAAAATCGGGATAAGCGACAAGAAGGAGAAGTAGGTTATGGCTGCGCCGAACTGGCTGCCCAGACGATCGTTAAAACGCTCCAGCGCGCGAATAAAATGCGCCACCGCCGGAATCGACTGAAACCAGGCGGCAAAGCGCGATACGCGCCGGATCGAGCCGTCAACGGTTTTGTTGCCGGTCTGAATGTCAATCAGCGGTTTAGGGGATTCGGGATGAGTTGAGTTTTCCTGTTTGTCCGTCATAGACAGTGATTATCCTGCTTAACATAAAAAGGCAATTATAGCCGCTCAGGTGACATACTCCTGTAACACCTGACTCAGCCACTCCATAAACACGCGCACGCGCCGCGCCACATTGCGCCGATGGGGGTAAAGCAGCGAAATCGGCATCGGCTTCGCCGGAAAAGCGTGCAGAACTTCCACCAGCTTGCCAGACTCCAGCAGGGGATGAATGCCCATCGCCGGAACCTGAATAATCCCCAGCCCGGCCAGGCAGGCGGCGCGATAGGTTTCGGTGCTGTTGACCGTGACCACGCCGCCGGTCTGCACATAGTGGCACTGTTTGCCGTCGAAATACTCAAAGCCTGGCGAAGGCAGACCGAGCTGCTGCGCATAATGCACCATGGCGTGCGAAGACAGCTCTTCCAGCCGCGTCGGCATGCCGAAGCGGGAAAGGTAGCCAGGGCTGGCGCAGTTAATCAAAGTATAGGTGCCGATCTTTCGCGCAATTAAACCGGAATCTTTTAATTCACCGACGCGGATAACGCAGTCAAAACCTTCCCGAATCACATCCACCATGCGGTCGCTGCTGCTGAGTTCAATCTCTATGCCGGGGTAGTTCTGTAAGAACTCCGGCAGACGCGGCAGGATAAAGCCGGTCGCCATCGCCACTGACATATCCACGCGCAGCTTTCCGCTCAGCGTGGCGGGATCGTGCTGAAACAGACTGTCCATATCGTCAATCATCGACAGCAGGTCGAGGCAGCGATCGTAATAGACCAGCCCGTCCTGAGTGAGCTGCACGCGGCGCGTGGTGCGATGAAGCAGCCGGGTGCCCATCTGATTTTCCAGCGCCTGCAACTGGCGTGACACGCTGCCTTTCGGCAGGCCTAAACTCTCTGCCGCACGGGTAAAACTGCCCATCTCGGCAACCCGCACAAAAACCTGCATTGCGTGAATTTTATCCATGTTGTTCACCGATTGTTGTTGTAAGTGAAACAGTGCTGCGTATTCCCATGCGTTTATAGATCAATTATTCGGGAATATCCTGATTTGGTGTTCAATTTTGCAACAGGAGCAAAACATGAGTCATAAAATTGCACTGATTACCGGAGCGAACCGGGGTTTAGGTAAGAATGCAGCCCTGAAACTGGCCGCAAAAGGCGTCGATATTCTTTTTACCTGGCGCAGCCATGAAGAGGAAGCCCAGGCCGTGGTGAAAGAGATCGAAGCGCTGGGCCGCCGTGCGGTCGCGCTGCGACTGGATGTCGGCGATACCCGTCAGTTTGACGGCTTCGTCTCCGACGTTAAAAAAGCGTTGAGCAGCACATGGCAGCGGGACCGTTTTGACTATTTAGTGAACAACGCCGGACACGGTCACTATAAGCCGTTTAGCGAAACCACTGAAGAGGAGTTCGATGCGCTGGTCAACGTGCACTTTAAGGGACCCTATTTCCTGACGCAAAAGCTGCTGCCGCTGATCAATGACGGCGGCCGCATTCTCAATCTCTCCAGCGGCCTGACGCGCATTACCTACCCTGGCTCTGGCACCTACGCCGCCATGAAAGGCGCGATGGAAGTCCTGACGCGCTATCAGGCGAGAGAGCTGGGCGAGCGCCGTATTCGCGTCAATATCCTGGCGCCGGGCGCGATTGAAACCGATTTTGGCGGCGGTCGCGTGCGCGATAACAAAGAGATTAATGACGCTATCGCCGCCTTTACCGCGCTAGGCCGCGTGGGCCAGCCGGATGATATTGGCGACGCGATCAGCGCCATTCTCAGCGATGAGACCGGCTGGATCACCGCCCAGCGCATTGAGGCATCAGGCGGACAGGCACTGTAAGCCGCAGGGGCAGCGGCGGATGGCGTCAGCCGGAAAGCCAGGCCACGCGCCCTCAGCGTCGGGAAGAGAGCGGGCGCGCTAACGGACGCGCCTCAGGCAAGAGGCGCGTCTGCGCGCGCAGGAAAACGCAAAGCGGCCCGCGTATCGGGCGCTACGGCTACAGGGCGATAGTGCCGTCAATCACCGTAACGGTCTGACCGCCCACCCAGATGCTATCGCCGTCGTAGCGCACCTGGACGCGGCCCTGACGCTGAATGGCCGTTCCCTGACGCGCGCGATAGTCGCGCAGCTGGCCCTGCGCGGCAAAGTAGCGCGCCAGGCAGGCGTTGGCGCTGCCGGTGACGGGATCTTCCGTCAGGCTGCCGTTCTCTACCAGCAGGCCGCGCACCTCATACTGTTCGCTCTCGCCGTGCGCCAGCGGACCAAAGGGCATCACGCCGTTCGCGCCGGCATGGGCAATCAGGCGCTGCAAATCGCTGACGGCGGGTTTGATCGCCAGCACCGCATCGGCGCTAATCATCGGAATTAACAGCCAGCGAATCCCCATATCCACCACGACGGGCGTCTGGGTGGTATCGAACAGTTCGCAGTTCAGCGCGTTGCCCATCAGCGCGTCGGTAAACGGCGTAATCGTCGCCTCCGGCGCGGCAAACGCCAGCGAACCATCGGCGGCAATAGTGACCGTCACGTTGCCGACGCCGCACTCCTGCACAATCCTGCCTGGCGTTTTTGTCGGCCAGCCCGCTTCCAGCAGCGCATGCGCCGTGCCCAGCGTGGGATGCCCGGCAAACGGCAGCTCGCCCTCGACGGTAAAAATGCGCACCCGATAGTCGGCCTGCGGATGCTGCGGCGGCAGCACAAAGGTGGTTTCCGACAAATTGGTCCAGCGGGCGATGGCCAGCAGCTGCTCGTCATCCAGCCCCTGCGCATCCAGAATCACCGCCAGCGGATTGCCATTGAACGCTGACGAGGTAAAGACATCGACCTGCTTAAACGCGACTTTCATTCTTACTCCTTTCTCAACAGGGCATTTACACGCCTGGGATTTGCGTTTACTCCACGACAGGGTTATCAATATGTTAACAATCCCCGCAGGAGACCGTTATGCTGAAAATTCTTGGGCGCGACTCATCCATTAACGTGCGCAAAGTGCTCTGGTTGTGTGATGAACTGGATCTCGACTTCGAGCGCGAAGACTGGGGCGCCGATCCCAGCTCGCTGCACAAACCGGAATTTCTTGCGCTTAATCCCAACGCCCTGGTCCCGGTATTAATTGACGACGACCTGGTGCTATGGGAGTCAAACGCGATTCTGCGCTATCTGGCGACCGCCTATGAAGGCGACTGGCTCTATCCGCAAAATCCACGCGCCCGCGCGCCTGTGGATCAGTGGATGGACTGGCAGTCCACCGAACTTAACACCTCATGGCGCTACGCCTTTATGTCGCTGGTGCGCAATTCCCCCGCCCATCAGGACCCGCGGCTGCTGGCCGCGGCGTGCAAAGGCTGGTCCCATACTATGGGCATTCTCAACCAGCAGCTGGAGAAAACAGGGCGCTATGTCGCAGGGCGCAATTTTACGCTGGCGGATATTGGCGTCGGGCTGGCGGTCAACCGCTGGTATGAAACGCCGCTGGACCATCCCAGCCTGCCCGCGGTGCGCAACTACTACGAGCGCCTGACCGAACGCCATGCCTACACCGTCTGGGGCCGCAACGGCACACCCTGATCCAGTCCCGGCGGCAGACCCGCCAGCTCGCAGGCGATAGCGCCTGTACGCTTCAGCGCCCAGCTATAGCGATCGTCAAAGGGATAGCAGCAGGAGAGGCGCAGCGCATGGTTATAGCGCTCGCTGAGGGAATAGAGCGCGCCAGGCGTGACGCAAATCTGCTCCTTCAGCAGGCAGTGGAACATCTCCACCGTATTGACCTGCTCCGGCAGTTCGACCCAAAAAACAAACCCGCCGCGCGGCAGCGTGGCGCGCGTTCCCTGCGGAAAATGGCGCGCAATCAGGCCGCGCGCCTCATCCAGGTTGGCGGCATAGCGACGGCGCAGCGTGCGCAGATGGTGATCGTAACCGCCGCTGGCGAGAAATTCCGCCAGGGTTTCCGACAGCAGTCGGGATTCCGCCATCGACGAGACCGCTTTCAGGCGGGCAATCGCCTCGTGAAACCGGCCAGCGGCAATCCAGCCGATGCGAAAGTCCGGCGCGACGGTCTTGGTGAAGCTGGTGCAGTAGATTACCCAGCCGTCGCTATCAAACGACTTCACGGTGGGCGAGAGCGGCCAGTCAAACTGTAATTCGTCATACAAGCCGTCCTCCAGCAGCGGGACGTTGTAAGTGTTCACTAACTTTGCGAGGCGCTGCTTATTTTGCCGCGACAGGCAGCAGCCGAGCGGATTCTGCGCGCTCGGCATGGCGATCAGCGCCTGAATGCGCTTCTCCTGCAACAGCATCTCCAGTGCATCGAGCGACAACCCCTGCTGCGGATCGGTCGGGATTTCCAGCGCTTTCAGCCCCAGCGACGCCAGCAGGGGGAACAGGAAAAAGTAGGTCGGCGACTCCAGCCCCACGCAGTCGCCCGGCTGCGTCACGGCGCGTAGCGCCAGCTGCAACGCCTCCATACAGCCGTGGGTCAGGGTGATCTGCTCGCTGGTCAGCGACATGCCCGCATGCAGCGCCCGTCGCGCAATCTCCTCCCGTAAGCGCTCACTACCAGGCGGAAGCGCGTAGCGGCCAATTAAATCAGGATTACGCCGCAGCAGCGAGGCGGTAATGCGGCTCAGTCGCGCCGACGGATACAGCTCGCCATCCTGCGGACAGGCCAGGGAGATGTTGATGTAGTCGGGATGATTCTGCGCGGCAAAGACCTGATCGATCAGGTCGAGCTTTTCGCTGCTGGGGTCTTTAACACGAGCGCGATGCGGCACAGAAGGCGTGACGGCAGGCAGTACGCTGCGCACATAATAGCCGGACTGAGGACGCGCCTCGATCAGGCCGCGATCTTCCAGCAGCTGCCAGGCGTTCAGCACGGTATTGATGCTGACGTGATGGGATTGCGCCACGCGGCGAATCGCAGGCAGTCGTTTACCGGGCTTCAGCGTGCCCTGATGAATCGCCGCGGCAAAGCTGTCAGCAAGCTGATGGTAGAGCGGCTGAGTATCAGACTGAGACAGGGACACAAAAGCCTCCGCAGATCATGGGTACAATATGAAAAAAAGCAAACTGTAACCATGACAATAGTATTTTTGTGTCTCTGTTACCAACGGTTTTCTCACTCTAGCATAGCGCTATATTCCTTTAGCGAGAGTGCCGCCATGCTTGATCCCTCTTTTTTTAGCTACGTTACCGTTATGTCTATTACACCCGGTCCGAATAATCTGCTGCTGGCGACCTCTGGCGTTAATTTCGGCCTGCGGCGCACGCTGCCGATGATCTCCGGCGTGCTGCTGGGCTGTCTGCTGCAAACCGCGCTGGCGGGACTGGCGCTGGAGTGGCTGCTGAGCTGGATGAGCGCCGTCAGGCTGCCCCTGACGCTGGTGGGCTGCGCCTACCTGCTCTGGCTGTCGTGGAAGCTGTGGCGTGCCGCTGCGCCTGCGCGACGGGAAAAGGCGCAGCCGATGACCATTGCGGGCGCGCTCTGCTTCCAGGCCGTCAACCCGAAAGCCTGGATTATGGCGACCAACGTGGCGCTGCTGTGGAGCGCCCAGAGCGGTCTGATGCCGGTGATGCTCGGCTTCGCGCTGGTGAATCTGCCCTGCATTCTGGTGTGGGCGGCGATGGGCGATCGGCTTGGCGTCCATCTGCAAACGCCGTGGAAGCGTCAGCTGTTCAATAGCGTGATGGCGTTATCGCTGGTTGCCACCACGCTATGGATGCTGGCGGATGTCATGCGTTAATCCGGCGCGCCGTCGCCTGTTGCGGATGGCCACTTCCAGTTGCGCACTTCCGGCACGTCTTCGCCATATTCGCGCACGTAGCGATGGTGCTCGGCAATGCGCTCCTGTAAATCATCCAGCAGCTCCGCATGCTGGTCCGCCAGGCCAGGAATGCGCAAAATGGCTTCCTGCGCCAGATGATAGCGGTCCAGCTCGTTCAGCACCGTCATATCAAAGGGCGTGGTGGTGGTGCCCTCTTCATTAAAGCCGCGCACATGGAAATTGCGGTAGTTGTTGCGCCGATAGGTCAGGCGATGAACCAGCGACGGATAGCCGTGGAAGGCGAAAATCACCGGCTTGTCGAGCGTAAACAGCGCATCAAACTCGTCATCGCTTTTTCCGTGCGGATGCTGATCCTGCGTTTGCAGCGCCATTAAATCCACCACGTTGACCACGCGGATACGCAGTTCAGGCAGATAGCCGCGCAGCAGATCCACGGCCGCCAGCGTCTCCAGCGTGGGCACATCGCCGGCGCACGCCATGACAACATCCGGCTCTTCGCCCTGCGGCGTGGTGCCGGCCCAGCGCCAGTCGCTCATGCCAGCTTCGCAGTGGGCAATGGCGCTCTCTATATCTAGCCACTGCGCCGACGGCTGCTTGCCCGCGACTATTACGTTGATGCGGTCCCAGGTGCGGAGACAGTGATCGCCCACCCACAGCAGGGTATTGGCATCGGGCGGCAGATAGATACGGACGATGTCGGCCTTTTTATTGGCGACATGATCCATAAAGCCGGGATCCTGATGGCTATAGCCGTTGTGATCCTGTCGCCAGACGTGGGAAGAGAGCAGATAGTTAAGCGAAGAGACGGGCTTACGCCAGCCGAGCTTGCGCGTGACCTTGAGCCATTTTGCGTGCTGGTTAAACATTGAATCCACGATATGGATAAAGGCTTCATAGCAGTTGAACAGGCCGTGACGGCCCGTCAGCAGATAGCCTTCCAGCCAGCCCTGACACTGGTGTTCGCTGAGGATTTCCATAACGCGGCCATCGCGCGCCAGCTGTTCGTCATAGGGCTTAACCGGCTCCAGCCAGGTGCGGCTGGTAACGTCAAACACCGGCGTCAGACGATTCGAGGCGGTTTCATCCGGGCCGAACAGGCGGAAGTTATTCGCGTTACGCGCGAAGATCTCTGCCAGGTAGCGGCCAAGCTGCTCGGTGGCCTGCGCCAGCTGCGAGCCGGGTTCCTGCACATCAAAAGCGAAGTTGCGAATGTCGGGCGTATCAAGCTCGCGGCGCAGTAAGCCGCCGTTGGCATAGGGCGATGCCCCCATGCGTTTGTCGCCCTGAGGCGCCAGCGCGCGCAGTTCCGGCTTCAGCCGTCCCTGTTCATCAAACAGATCGTCCGGCTGGTAGCTGCGCAGCCACTTCTCCAGAATCTGCCGGTGTTCCTCATCTTCGCGGCAGGCCGCTACCGGCACCTGATGCGCCCGCCAGAAACCTTCCACTTTCTTGCCATCCACCTCCTGCGGCCCGGTCCAGCCTTTGGGGCTGCGCAGAATAATCATCGGCCAGCGCGGAATGCCGCTCTGCTCGTCGCCTGCGCGCGCCGCCTGCTGATAAGCGGCGATTTTATTAAAGGCGTTATCCAGCGCATCGGCCATCTGCTGATGCATCTTTTCCGGCTCATGGCCGCTGACAAACAGCGGTTCATAGCCATAGCCGCTGAACAGCTGTTGCAGGTCATCATCATCGGCGCGTCCCAGAATTGTCGGATTGGCGATTTTATAGCCGTTGAGATGCAGGATCGGCAAAACGGCGCCGTCGCGCTGCGGGTTAAGGAACTTGATGCCGTGCCAGCTCGACGCCAGCGGACCCGTTTCCGCTTCGCCGTCGCCGATCACGCAAGGCACGATCAGATCCGGATGATCGAAGGCCGCGCCAAAAGCGTGCGACAGAGAGTAGCCCAGTTCTCCGCCCTCGTTAATCGAGCCGGGGGTTTCCGGCGCGGCGTGGCTGGGAATGCCGCCTGGAAAAGAGAACTGTTTAAACAGGCGCTGCATCCCTTCGCCGTCCTCGCTGACGTGCGGGTAGATTTCGCTATAGCTGCCCTCCAGCCAGGTATTCGCAACCATGCCCGGTCCGCCATGGCCTGGCCCACAGACGTAAATCAGATTAAGGTCGCGCTGGCGAATGATGCGATTTAAATGCGCGTAGATAAAGTTGAGGCCTGGGGTCGTGCCCCAGTGTCCCAGCAGGCGAGGCTTAATATGCTCTGGTTTAAGCGGCTCGCGCAGCAGGGGATTCGCCATCAGGTAGATCTGCCCGACGGAAAGGTAGTTGGCGGCGCGCCAGTAGCGATCCAGCAGTTGAAGTTCACTGGCAGCGGTCGGTTGAGACATCGGACATTCTCCTCTTAAGCAACATGGCGAAAGCACAGACAGGTTTCCTTAACCCTAATAGAGAATGCGTCACTCGACCAGGCGCGGCATACCTCGCGCCGGTAAAGCCGAAGGGGAAAAGCGTGAACCGGAGAGCGGAGCGGCATGGCAGGCGGTCGTGGCCGCGCTGGCGCGCAGGGCAGGGGTGACGCGGTCTGGTGGTCCCGTTCGCGCCACCTGGCCACCGACGTCTGTGGAGCGGGTTTTGCGCGGGAGCAAATAAAAAAGCCCTGCATCAGCAGGGCTTCAAATCACAACGTGGTTACTTGCCGACAACGTGCGCCGTTTCCCGTCCTTCGTCGTTAGCGGCGTTTGGCGTAACCGGCGGCGCATAGGCGAGTTTCAGTACGCGGCTGGTGTCCGCCAGCACTTTCTCGGTCAGCGCCACATCGCCGTTAAGCTTGCGTCCCCAGGAGGGCACCACGGCGCGAATGCGGCTCTGCCACTCAACAGAGGCCATCAGCTCCGGCCAGGCTTTCGCCATCAGCTCCAGCATAATCGGCGCAGCGGTTGACGCGCCGGGCGAGGCGCCGAGCAGGGCCGAAATGGTGCCGTCTTCCGAAGTGACGACCTCGGTGCCAAGACGCAACACGCCGCCCTCTTTACCCTCTTTCTTGATGATCTGCACGCGCTGACCGGCAGTGACCAGACGCCAGTCGTCAGAATGCGCCTCTGGCACATAGGCGCGCAGCGCTTCCATACGATCGGCATCGCTCTGCAACACCTGATCGACCAGGTATTTCACCAGGTCAAAATTCTTCAGGCCGACGTTAACCATCGGCAGCAGGTTGCCGCTGTTCATCGAGCCGAACATATCGAGCAGCGAGCCCTGCTTCAGGAACTTGGTAGAGAAGGTGGCGAAGGGACCAAACAGCAGTACGCGCTTCCCGTCCAGCACGCGGGTGTCAACGTGCGGCACCGACATCGGCGGCGCGCCGACCGACGCCTTACCGTAGACTTTCGCCATATGCTGCTGCACAACGGCGGGATTTTCGGTAACGAGGAAGGATCCACCGACCGGGAAGCCCGCATAGCCAGCCACTTCCGGAATGCCGCTCTTCTGCAACAGCGGCAGCGCCGCGCCGCCCGCGCCGATAAAGACGTTTTTCGCATTCACGACGCGCGTTTCGCCTGTCGCCAGCGAATGCAGCGTCACCTGCCAGCGACCATCGCTCAGACGCTTAAGATCGCGCACTTCCTGACGCAGACGCAGGCGGAAATTAGGCTGCTTTTCCAGCGAAGCGATCAGCTGACGCGTGACTTCGCCGAAGTTGACGTCGGTGCCCATTTCCGTCCAGGTCGCCGCGACTTTTTGCCGACGATCGCGTCCCTTCATCACCAGCGGGATCCATTTAGCGATCTGCTGCGGATCTTCAGAGTAAGCCATACCGCGGAACAGCGTGCTTTTTTGCAGCGCCTGATAGCGCTTACGCAGGAAGGCGACGTTTTCGTCACCCCAGACGAAGCTCATGTGCGGCGTGCTGTTAATAAATGTCTCAGGCGTGCCCAGACGGCCCTTTTGCACCTGGTATGCCAGGAACTGACGGGAAATCTGAAAAGATTCATTGATGGCCACGGCTTTGGTGATGTCGATACTGCCATCCGCCTTTTGCGGCGTGTAGTTCAGCTCCGCCAGCGCGGCATGGCCGGTACCGGCGTTATTCCAGCCATTAGACGACTCTTCCGCTACGCTTCCCAGCCGCTCGACCATCTCAATGGTCCAGTCCGGTTCCAGTTCCTGTAGCCATGCGGCCAGGGTTGCGCTCATCACGCCTGCGCCAGTCAGCAGGACGTCAACGTCTTTACGCTCAGACATGTGGTTTTTTTCCATGCCAGTGGCGCTCTTAGCGAGCGAAAGGTTTACAGCTGTTTTGCTCATGAGGCGACATCTCCTCTCTCTGTTGCCCTGAAGCTCAACAGGTTCGCAGGCGAAATAGTCACGCTTTCTGGGAGCGCGTTGCGCTATTTCTCAAAGGTTAAGACTCAGGTTCGTTTAAGCGGGATGCAGGTTAACTGCACGTTATGCTTTGTGTACTGAATATAACATTCTCGTCTCTGATTTAAACATTTGTTTATTTTTTAAATGCAGAAATGATTCAGCATAAGAATTAATCATCTTAGCGCGACGGCCATAAGGTATTTTTTACTGCAAACTCAGGAGGTTAATAAAAGATAATGTTGCGTAAATGCACAATGACAGTGCACAGAAGGGAGGGATGTTAAATTCGCCTTATTTTATAAGTTACTGATTTATTAAGTTTAGACAGGAAAGGGACGATAAAGAAATTTTGCCGACACTGGGGTTTTTCACGGCATCTGTAAAAACAATGTTACATTTGTGTGATGGATGAGTCGCCCGCAGTGGCGAAAAAAGCAGCGGCGGGCAGCCCTTGCGCTCAGGAACGGAACCAGCGTCGATAGATAAAGCGGATAACAAAAAACTCGACCGCGCCCAGCAACAGAAACCACACGCAGAAGATAATGGTGTAGAGCTGATTAATGTCCTGTAAATGCAGCCGCTGGGTCAGCGTCCGGGCCAGGGTAATGCCAAAGTTGGGCGCAGGCAGCAGCAGGGCGGAAAGAAAGCCAAGCAGCAAAATGCCGCCGGGAATAATCAGAGATTCAAAAGGGTTTTTCATCGGTAAGTTCCGCAGTCTTCAGCGCGGCTATTTTCCGGGAATCTTCGCCAGGGTTCAATCCCTGTGGCGGACGCGCGTCGGGGACGAGGGCGGCCTTAAAGAAAACGCTTAAATACCATTAGCTTAGCGGCTAAGCATAGCGAAAGTTAAAAGTTATAGCCTTTGCTATACTTAAACCCATGATTTTCTTGTCTTTTTATCGTGAGGGATGCGTGCTAGACTGCGCGCACTTTTATCAGACCAGATATTATGCGTGGTAAAAAGCGGGCTTTCGAACGCTTTTTATCCTGACACTAGCCATTATGACTTTTATTGCAACCCTGATTCTTGCCTTCGGTATGTCGATGGACGCTTTTGCCGCTGCGTTGAGCAAAGGCGCAGCGCTGCATCGTCCCGGCTTTAAAGAAGCGCTGCGCACCGGCCTGATTTTTGGCGCGATTGAAGCATTGACCCCGCTGATTGGCTGGGCAGCCGGCCTGGCCGCCAGCCGCTACGTGATGGCCTGGGATCACTGGGTCGCCTTTTTCCTGCTGGCCTTCCTGGGCGGGCGAATGATGATGGAGGGCTTCCGTCAGACTGCCACGGCTGAACCCTGCGAAGCGCCGCAGCGCCACGGCTTTATGGTGCTTGCCACAACGGCCGTCGCGACCAGTCTTGATGCGCTGGCGGTGGGCGTTGGTCTGGCCTTCCTGCAAGTGAACATTGTTGCCACCGCGCTGACAATTGGCATGGCGACCACCATAATGGCGACAACCGGCGTGCTGGTCGGTCGTTTAGTGGGTCCGGTACTGGGCAAATGGGCTGAAGTGCTGGGCGGCCTGGTCTTGATTGCTATCGGCTGCACTATCCTGATCGAGCACCTCAACCTCTTTTCTTAACATCCGGTCCTGAAAAAAAGTGCTGTTTTTGTGATCCAGTTCAAAATTTATTGCCTGCAAAATGCACAGTGGCTATAATTTCTCTGCATTTCTTCAACAAATTTTGAACAAGGCAACCCATGAAACGTTTAGTGAAGTATGTTTTCCGCGCTTACGTCGAAACCTTCAAATACGTACCGCCAGGCGCTATGTACTAACAGACCGCGCCGCCGACCCCCGATAATCGCCATCGGGGATCGACCTGAGGTTATCGCCTCGATTCGGACCGCCTGACTCATGCGGTCCGCGCACCTTTCACACATCGGATGAGCGTAAGTTTGTACGATTTTCACCTTAGCATTTGCTAACCTGCGCGCGAAATTTCCTATAACAACGAGGCAGTAATGCAGCTTTGCAGTTTTTATCTTCCTGACCAGGCAAGAAAAAGTTTTGGCATCGTCCTTGAAGATGGCGTGACAGACGTGGGATTGCGCCTCGGCGCGGAATGCCCGGATCTGAAAACCTTTCTTCAACGCTCTTCTATGGCCGATCTGGCCGCATTCCGCACGCTTCCGGCTGACTTCGCTTTCTCCGCGTTGCAGTTCCTGCCGGTCATTGAAAATCCCGGCAAAGTTTTTTGCGTCGGGATGAATTACGCCGACAAGCGCAAAGAGTTCTCTGAGACCCTGGACGCGCCCACGCTGTTTATTCGCTTCGCCGACTCGCTGACCGGTCACGATCGCCCGCTGCTGAAGCCAGAGTCTACCAGCGAGTTTGACTATGAAGGCGAGCTGGCGGTGATTATCGGCAAACCGGCGCATCAGGTAAAAGCGGAGCAGGCGCTGGAATATGTGGCGGGCTACAGCTGCTTTATGGACGCGACGGTGCGCGATATGCAGTTTACCTGGTTCACTGCCGGCAAGAACTGGCCGCAGACCGGCGGGTTTGGCCCCTGGATGACCACCGCCGAAGAGATCGGCGATCCGCAGGCGCTGGCGATTAAAACCTTCCTGAACGGGCGCGAAGTGCAGAACGACACCACCGGCAGCATGGTGCATAAGGTAGCGAATATCATCGAATATATTTCCGCCTTTAGCCCGCTGTCGCCTGGCGACGTCATTTTCACCGGCTCGCCGGGCGGCGTTGGCAAAAAACGCACGCCGCCGCTGTTTATGTTCAGCGGTGACGTGGTGGAAGTCGAAATCGAAAAGATTGGCCGCCTGCGCAATACCATCGCCTGATATTCCTCTGGCTGCGACTGGATCTTATCGCAGCCTCTTCTTTTGTGCCGCGCCACAACTTTCCCCCGTTCCGCCTGCTGCTCACGATTTCGCCGCCTACACTGAAGTGACACAACCATATTCAGGAGCGGGTGATGAGGCGTGAGGAAAAACCGATGCGCTGGAAAAGCGGTGCGCTACTGGCCGGGCTGGGGCTTGGCGCAGCGGCGGCCTGGTGGGGTGTTCAGCAATGGCGGCGTTTAAAGCAGACGCCGCCGGTTTCACCGCGTAGCCACCAGGCGGGCCTTGCCGGTTACTTTCAACAGATTGGCGAATGGCGGATGTTCACCCGCACGACGCCGCACGACGCGCCTGGCCTGCCGCTGGTGCTGGTGCACGATCTGGTGATGTCGGGACGCGTTATGGAGGAGCTGGCGCTGGCGCTCGGTCATAACTATCGCGTGCTGGTCCCGGATCTGCCGGGCTTCGGCGCCAGCACCCTGCCGCTTTCCGCGCCGATTCTGACGGTTGAAGAGCAGGCCGATGCCCTCTGGCAGTGGCTTCAGCATAATCAGCTGTCGCGCGCCATCTGGATCGGCAGCGCGTCTGGCTGCCAGGTGCTCGCCGCGCTGGCGGTCAGGCATCCGGAGGTGGTGGCGGGCCTGGTGATGCAGGGACCGACAGTGGATCGCCATGCGCGCAGCTGGCTGCGACAGGCCTGGCGCGGCTGGCGCAACGCTCGCCTGGAGCGGCACCGTTCGCCCGCGTCGCTGGCGCGGGTCGATTATGCCAAAGCCGGCGTATGGCGCGCCCTGAAAACGCATCGATTCTTGCTGCGCGACCGCATTGAGCACCGTCTGACCTATATCAATGCCCCGACGCTGCTGCTGCGCGGCTCGCGCGATTCCGTGTCGCCCGCGCGCTGGGTGGATGAACTGGGCGCGCTGCTGCCGCGCGGCGAAGTGCTGACGCTGCGCGGCGGCACCCATACGCTACATTACGTCTATCCGTGGAGCTTTCGCCACGCCATCCGTCCGTTTCTGACGCGTATTCAGCAGGAGAATCAGGATGAGTAAACCGCCCAAAGGTATCGCCCGTTTTGACTCAGCAACCGCTATGCTGATGGCGCTGGCCCATACGCTGCACGACAAACCCTTTGACGACGCCGAGACGTCGCCCATGCTCAGTCGCCTGCTGCCTTCGCTTAATCGTCTGCCGACCCGGCTGCGAGACTGGGGGTATGCGACCGGCGGCATGGCTGAGGGTCTCACGGAATCACAGGCCGGCGAGCTGGATATTGAAGGCATTGCCGAATGGATGGTCAGCGAATATCCGGCGCGCGACTATCCCGCCGCCTTTATTGGCTCGTCAAACGGCGCGCTGACCCATCTGGCCGCCGCCGCAGGCGCGCCCTGGCTGCCTCAGACGTTTCTCTGCCCGGTGCGCGCGACGCACAGCGATCCCGATGACGCCCAGGCGGGCTTTGAGCAGGGCAAATCCGTCGCGGCGGGACTGCTGGCGGCCTGGCCGCGTCTGGCGGTGCATCAGATGCAGGACCCGAATCAGGATCGACTCATGCTCGATCGCATGCGCTATTTCCATCTGAAACTGCGCGCGCTGCCGCTGGCCTTTAATGAATTTCTGATGCGCAGCCTGCCGGGTAACGGCACGCTGTTTGTCAGCCACTGCACGCGGCAATGGCCGGTGACGCGCACCAGCGATCGCTCATTTTTCCAGTTTGGCGCGCTGAGCGGTGCAACAGAGAAGGAATATTTGCAGGGCGGGAGCCGCGTAGCGGAATTTCTGGCGCGCTACGGCAGCGAGCGCGAGCGGTGGCATGCGCCAGCGCCGACTGACAATGTGCCGGAAGCCGAGTGGGGGCTGGACGAATATCTCAAGCTGCCGCTGCAAAAACTGGCGGCGGATCAGGGCTGGCAGCTGCTGGAGATACGCTATCAGGAGCCTGAGGCGCTGAGTTTTGTGGTCGCGGAAATCTACCGGGACTGGTATCTGGCGGCGGGCATTCACGCGACGCGCCTGACGGTGGACAGCTATCTGATGATGGATCCCTGGTGCGTGATGCGCCAGCATGGCATTCCCTTCTGGCTGATGTCGGGCGCCGAGCCTTCTGCGGTCTCGCTGACGCGCTTTCTCGATCGCCAGCCGCGCTATCGCGACATCGATATGATGCTGTTTTCACCTGGAACGGAAAGCATTGGGATGGCGTCGCTTGCGCGCTGGCAGGCTTTGCTCGATCGCGCCATGCATGAAGGGGCCTTTGTCGGGGTGGATACCGAACGTTATCCGCACGATTTTGCCGCGCTCGCCCGCTTCGACTCCTCGCTGCGGGCGCGGGCACCGCTCTTTTCGCCGCCGCCGCCGCTTAGCGTGGAAAAGGTCATTAGCGGCATTCAACGCTACGGCGCGCGCCACGGCGTGACGCTGCACAAGTTAAATTAGCCGGGCGAACGCCCGGCCCGTTGATCAGGCGCCGTCGGTAATCGGCTTGCGCACCAGCACCAGATAGGCCAGCGCGCCCACCACCGCGATACCGGCACAAATCATCAGCGCAAGGCTGAAAGATTGGGTGGTATCCAGCACCCAGCCCGTGATAACCGGCGCGAAAGAGGCGAACACGAAGCTGGCGAAGTTTTGAATACTGCCGACCGAGGCGGTCATGCGCGCCGTTACGTTGGCGTGAATCAGCCCCCAGCAAGAGGTTCCGGCGAAGTGGATGCAGAACAGCGCCATGCCGATCAGCGTCACGGCGCTGGTGGTATCGGTGGCGCGCGTCACGAAGGCGGTAAAGGCCGCCGACAGCAGCATGCCGGAGATAATGCAGACTTTACGGGTTTTTACCGCGTCAAAGCCGCGACGCACCAGCGCATCCACCGTGTAGCCGTTAAGCAGCATTCCCGCCGCGCCAAACAGGAACGGAATCGCAGCGAGCAGGCCGGTGCTCTTCAGGTCCAGATGGTAGGTGGACTGCAAATAACCCGGCAGCCAGGCGATATAGAGCCATGCGGTATAGTTGATGCCGCTAAAGCCAATCATCATGCCCCACATGGTGCGCTGCTTAAACAGGCCGCGCCATTCAGCAAAGCTCAGCGGCTCTTTACGCGACGCGACGCTGCCCGCCTGCAAATAGTGGATCTCTTCCGCGCTGAGTTTGCTGTTATCGCGGTCGCGGTAAATCATGTACCAGCCAATCGCCAGAAACATGCCGAGCACGCCGATAACCACGAACATACCGCGCCAGCCGAACGCCAGCATCATGGCGGCGAGCACCGGCGGGGCCACCGACAGACCTATCATCGAGGCGGCGTTAAAAAAGCCCATCGGCATACCGCGATCTTTAATATTGAACCAGTCGTTGATCACCTTTACGCCGCACGGGTTCATGGGCGCTTCGCCGATGCCAAGTCCAATACGCACCAGAATAAACTGGGTAAAGTTATGCACCAGCCCGGCAGCCGCCTGAAACAGCGACCAGAAAAACATGCCGATGCCCAGCATAATGCGCGGGCCTTTACGGTCCAGCAGCGCGCCGCAGGGCAGCTGCGCCAGACCATACGCCAGCGAGAAGGCGGAGAGCAGCATACCGATTTCCGTGGCGTTCAGACCCAGCTCTTCGCGGATGGTCATGTTGGCGACTGAAAGCGAGCTGCGATCCAGGTAGTTAATGATGGCGGCGAACAGCAGCAGCAGCATAGCGGTGATCTGAATCTTGCGAATGCGCGGCGAGCGCACCACATCGCTGCGTGCCGGCACATACTCCTGCTCTGGCGCTACATCGGCGGTCGACGAGCGACGGCCGCTGACCGATGAATTTTCCATGGCATTCTCCCGTAACTGGGTACTTATCGTTATGTGATGGTAGGGCGCATGGCGCGCCAGCAGGCTGCCATGACGTTGCAGTCGAGACTAGAAGCAATGCCGTTGTGATGTTGCGAAGTTGTTTCTGATTCGTGCGGGAGCTAATGCTTTGCGGTTTTTAATCGGTTTTTAATTGTATTGCTGGATCGAGCGCGACATCGACGAGCGTGAGGTGGCGAGATGGGTATGCAGCGCCAGCAGCGCGTCCACGTCCTGACGGCCAATCAGGGCGGAAAGCAGCGCCATATGCTCTTCCAGCGCCACAATATTGCGCTGCTTGAGATCGCGCTCATCCCACTGATAATGTGAATGAAATATCACCGAGATAATCTCCAGCGAATGGTTGAAAAAGGGGTTGTCGGCGGCAGACAGGATCAGCGAATGCAGCTCTTTATCCAGCGCGGCGAACTGGCGATAGTCGCTGGCAATGGTATCGCGCAGGCTGCGGTGGCGATCGAGCAGATCACGCGCCTGAATCCAGCGCTCATCCTGCGGCGGCAGATTAAGAAAGCGCGTCAGGGCGTGCGTCTCCAGCATTTCGCGCAGTTCAAACAGCTTATCGGCGTAGTCGAGGGTAAATTTCTTCATGCGCCAGCGGCCGCGTGTTACCGGCTCCAGCAGATCGTAGCGCATAAAGCGCAGCAGAAACTCGCGCACCACCACCGGACTGACCTTTACCCGCTGCGCCAGCTGGAGTTCGCTGAAGGCGTCGCCAGGCGCGAGCTGGCGCTGGTTAATCATTTCGAAAAACGCCGCTTCAAACTGGCTGGCCTGCTGCTCAATCGGCGACGCCAGCTCGCTGAAGCCATCCTCCTCCATCGGCTGTCGCACGATAACCCAGGTGCCGGCGACTTTTTCCAGCACGCCCCGCTGATGCAGATAGTGCAGCGTATGGCGCACCGTGGTGCGGCTGATATTAAACATCTCCGCCAGTGCGGCCTGGGCGGGCAGCGGCGAGCGGATATGACGCTGGGCGATGCCTTCCAGCATCTGATTAATCACGTTCTGGCGCAGATTCAGGTTTCGACTCACAGCATCCTCCGGTTTTTTATCCATTAAAAACCATTCAAATCCCAAAAAAATCGCCGTGCCTCACAGATCCCACCGGCAAAAAAGCCCGCCCGCGATCAATTCGCGATAACTGCGTCAGGACAACAGGAGAATTACTATGACGACAATGCAAACCCTGGTCATCGCTGAACCGAAAAAAATGGTCTGGACCACGCGCGAACAGCCTGCGCCTGCGGCGGGCGAGGCGCTGATTAAACTTATCGCCGCCGGTATTTGCGGCACAGATATTCACGCCTGGGCGGGCAATCAGCCCTTCTTTAGCTATCCTCGCGTGCTGGGCCATGAGCTGTGCGGCGAGGTGGTGGCGCTGGGAGCGGGGGCGCAGGGCATTGAGCCGGGCCAGCGCGTGGCGCTGATTCCCTATCTCTCCTGCCTGCGCTGCGACGCCTGCCAGAGCGGCAAAACCAACTGCTGTGAAAATATCTCTGTAATTGGCGTGCATCAGGACGGGGGCTTTTGCGACTTCCTCGCTGTGCCGGTCAGTAATCTGCTGCGGGTTGATGACGTGGCGCCTGAAGCGGCCGCGCTAATCGAACCCTTCGCCATCAGCGCGCATGCGGTACGGCGGGCGCAGGTCACGGCTAACGAGCATGTGCTGGTGGTCGGGGCTGGTCCGATTGGCCTTGGCGTGGCGGCGATTGCGGCGGCGGAAGGGGCTAACGTGGTAGTCGCGGACACCAGTGAATTTCGTCGCGCGCATGTCGCGCAAGAGCTGGGGCTGGCGGCGCTCGATCCAGCGCGTGACGATTTTTATGACGCGCTGCGCGCGCAGTTTAACGGTCGGCTGGCGCTCAAAGTCATAGACGCGACCGGCAGTCCGGCGGCGATGAATAATGCGGTCAATCTGATGCGTCACGGCGGCACCGTGGTGTATGTCGGCCTGCACAAAGGCGATCTGACCATCCCGGACAGCGAATTCCATAAAAAAGAGACCACGTTACTGGGCAGCCGCAATGCCACGCGAGAAGATTTTGACCGCGTGCGCGATCTGATGGCGAGCGGCAAGCTGCGCGCCGAAATGATGCTTAACGCGCATTTTGCCTTCTCCACGCTGGCGGAAGACTTTGAGCCGCAGGTGATCAACAACCGCGAACTGATTAAGGGCGTGATCCACTTTGATCGCTAAGCGTGCGAAAGAAATGATCGCGCACCTGCGCGGCATCGACGCCCAGCGCGACGCGCTGATCGGGCAGATCGCGGAAAGGATCGTCCCGTGACGCCAGCGCGCTAATCTTACGCACCGTTTGCCCGCGCGCTATGCCTTCGGTAATCACGCGCAGCGGGCCTTGCATAAGCTGAAACGCCTGCGGCTGACAGAGCCAGGCAATGGCCAGCGTGTCGTGCAGCGCCATGCCGTCAAAGCCCTCTTTTTGCAGGCTGTAGGCCAGATAAGGACGCACAATCGCGCTCAGTACGGGCTGATTCAGCTGCTGTATTTCTTTGCTGCCGATCAGGACCTTATGCGTCACGTCGAGCGGCACCACGACCACCCTGAGCGCTGAACTGAGCACCTGATCGGCGGCGTGGGGATCTTTCCAGATATTAAATTCAGCGAAAGGCGTCACGTTGCCGCTGTGGCCGTCGGTGCCGAACGCGCCGCCCATTATCACCAGCTCTTTCACCAGCGGAATGATATCGGGCGCCTGATTGATGGCGCTGGCGATATTGGTCAGCGGACCAATCGCCACCAGCGTAATCTCATGCGGCTGCGCCCGTATGCTGTCGATAATGAATGACACCGCGCCGGGCGCGCGATCGCTGTAGGGATTCGTAAACGCGTCGCCTAAGCCATCTTCGCCGTGCAGCTTCGCGGGGGCGCTGGGCGCGAGGGCCAGCGGACGCGAGCAGCCGCGATAAACCGGCGCATCAATCTTCATCTTTTCACAAAACAGACGGGCATTTTTTACCGCCTGCCCGACGGCCACATTGCCGAATACCGTGGTAATCCCCAGCAGACGCTGCGTGCGGGCCGCATAGGCCAGCGCAAAGGCGTCGTCTACGCCAATATCGGTATCGAAAATCAGAGTGCGCATAAAGTCTCCTCAGGGTATGGCAGCCAGACAGCGGCAGTTGACTGTAAGCAGGATAGACACAGATTGCCCTGACCGTCTGCGGGTGGTGTAGCAGCGGGTCGTCCGCAGCCGGATTTTTGCCCTCTGCGGCGGCCCGCCGTCGGTTGTCAGCCGCTGTGCAACATCGTATTATCAGCGTTATCAAGGTGATGGTGTTCCACCTTTCCCAACCGCCTGCTGGCGATCCCAGCGGCTGATGACGCCTGACATAAACCTTAATCCTCTCGCAGGTGCGACGGGTGTGTCAGGCTGCTTTCTCCTCGCCGCAACCCTGCATAATTGCTGTCTACAGGAGCCTATGATGTTGAAATCACTGTTCGCCGTGATGCTGGGCGGGGCCGCAGGCTGTACGCTGCGCTGGCTAATCTCGCTGCGCTTTAACGCGCTCTTTCCCAGTCTGCCGCCGGGCACGTTACTGGTTAATCTGGCTGGCGGATTTATCATCGGCGCGGCGCTGGCGTGGTTTATCAAATATCCTCAGCTCGATCCGGCCTGGAAGCTGCTGATCGTCACCGGCCTGTGCGGCGGTCTGACGACATTCTCAACTTTCTCAGCAGAAATTCTCATGTTGCTACAATCAGGTAAGTATTTGTGGGCGATGGCAAGCGTGCTGGCGCATGTGACCGGCTCGCTGCTGATGACCTTTGCCGGTTTTGCGCTGGTTAATTTGCTGGGTTAACGCGCACAGCTGGCCAGGGCGACTGGCAACCGATTATTCCGGACGATTAAGGAGAACGTTCATGACTCAACCTGCATTCCTTAACCTGGTGCTGTTAAGCGGTGAAACCGAGGAGAAGCTTCAGGCTGCGCGCGAGGCCGGATTCGATCAGGTCGAAATCTGGCGTGAAGATGTCGAAGCCTGCCACGGCGGCCCGGCGCGCCTGGCGCAGCTGGGAACCGGCTTTACTAACCTGCAAGTGTTGCGCGATTTTACCGGCGCGCCTGGCGATCTGCGTCTGCAAAAGCGCGAAGAGCTGCGGCAGTTTATTCAGATGGCGCAGGCGCTGGGCTGCGATACTATCCAGGCGCCGGCGACAACGCGTGAAGACTGCATTACCGATCAGATCGACGACGATCTGCGCTGGCTGGCGTCGGAAGCCGCGCGTTTTAATATGCGCATCATGTATGAGCCGATGGCGTGGTGCAGCGTCGATAATACGCTGCCAAAGGCGTGGGAGCGCTTGCAAAGGCTGGACCAGCCGAATATCGGGCTGGTTGTCGACCTGTTTCATATCAGCGCGCTGGGCGGCGATGCCTCGCAGCTTGAGGGGATTCCGGCCGATCGTATTTACGAAGTGCAGCTGTGCGATATGGCCGTGCAGCCTTCGCCGCAGGACAAGCAGGCCATTATGGATCTGGCTAAACATCAGCGCCTGCTGCCCGGCGCAGGCATCATAGACGTTGCCAGCTTCGTGGATAAATTAAAAAGCGCAGGCTACCGGGGACCCGTGGGCATTGAAGTTTTCAATGATGAGTTAAAGCGTCTGCCGCCGCGCGAGGTTGCGCCGCTGGCCTGGGCGGCGCTGCGGCGCTTCTGGCCCTAATCCTGAAGACACTGGGCAATAAAGGCGGCGGCGCGCATCGCGCCCTGTGCGGAAATGGTATGGGGCGTTTTAGGTTCAAGCTGAAGCTCAAGAGAGAGGCCGGCGGCTCTCAGCCGCTGCGCGGCGGATTCGCTTTCGCGCCACGGGATCACCTCGTCAGCGTGACCGTGGATTAGCAGAGCGGGCGTATGGCGCGTCGGCGTGAGCGGTTCGTCAACAGCCAGCCGCCCGGAAAAGGCCACTACGCCTGCCAGCGGATAGCGTCCTGACGCCAGCGCGTCGAGCGCCATGATCGATCCCTGCGAAAAACCGACCAGCACCACTTTTTCCCATTCGCCATGCAGGCCCTGCTGCGTCATGACTCTCTCTACTGTGGCGTCAAAAGCGGCGCGTGCAGCGCGCACGCGCGCCGGGCGGTTTTCCGCCGTAACCCCATCCAGACTGAACCACTGGTAACCCGCGCTACCGGCAAAGGGTTCAGGCGCATCGGGCGCGGCAAAGATAACATCGGGCAACAGCGGCGCCCAGTGATGGCCCAGCGCCGCGAGGTCGGCGCCGTTGCTGCCGACGCCATGCAGAAAAATAACCAGTGCTTTCGCCATTTGAGGCTCCGTAAATAGTCTGTCTGCTGCTGATCGAATCGGTGGCCGTGTGTGAAGAGAGGCTGCGGGATAATATGCCGAGATACCCCCATTTATGCACGCTGAAAATGCGGCTGCCGTGATTGAGCCGCAGCGGCGACAGACGATACGGCCGCAACCCTATTACCGTCGCGTCAAATGAAGCGGAAGAGCCGAAAAGAGGATGAGATAAAGCAGCATTAATAACTATGCAGGCTGGCGTAACACCAGCCTGAATTAATCAGAACGATATAGTAAAGCCTTATATGATAATAAATATCAGGCCTGTTCTGGTCTGAGATAATTAGCTTTTCTTGCCGGTAATCTGAGAGATGGCGTCAATACCAAAGCCAACGATGCCAATAATACCACTACCAATCTGAGAGACGGCATTAAGGAAATTAAGCTCAAGCAGACTACCAATACCTTTGCCCAGGTTCGTCGCCGCAGTGGTTGCATCCGTTTTTAAGCCACCCAGCGAGGTGCCGGCATCAACAATACTACCAATAGCGCCAGCAATGGCGCCGCCCAGGTCGGTAAAAAGGCCTGCGCCGGAAACCTGTGCAATTTCAGTAGCGTTCAGTTCTCTACTCATAATATATTCCTTTTTTTGTTCATCCATAATGAATGGTTATTTAATTTTCTAAATAACCAGGGGGATTTTTACCATGATAAAATATGAAAATCTATATTTTATTGCCTGCTAAAAAAGAAGGCGAGTATCAATATTGTTAATGTTTTAAGTGTTGTGGTTAATATGGTGATTCCATTGTTAAAGTGTATTTCAATTCAAAGGGTTTTCTGGCGCGGTTATTGCGCCATTTATTCTGTTCTTTCTAAAACGTGACGTCGTCTGTGGCGTAAAGCGTAAATATGCCCTTGTTATAATGAAAAATTTTCAGGCTGGATTACCTGTTTCTTCGCCGTGATATTGATGGGGAACTAATAACGTTATTAGCGCAGGACGGGCGCCTCGATGGCAAACAATGAGGCGGTTGCCGCCTCTGATAATATGTGAAGCAGGCGGATCAGGCGTTCATAAGGGGATGCAGTCATATTCATGATATCTCAGTTAAATTTTGCGCAGAGCATATACAGCAAAAAACCGACAAACCTGGCTTTTGCTCAAAAATAGCCGCGGGGGAGTTATTTCAGACGACAAGAGAAAAAAGCTAACGAAAGCTCCCCTCGTGGTAAAGGTGAAAAAATGCCGCGCTGGATACAAGGCTGGCAGGTCGAAGGGTAATTAATTCCATCGGCGCTTTTACTGGTCGGCAGGTGATGCTCTTTTTATATTCGCCTCAAAAAAGCGAAAATTATCGCAACCGCCGTTATCGCAGTTAACAGAGAGCATAACGACTTTTATTGCGCCGTGACGCTTTACATCAACCTGTGGCGCCTGCTGTCCGCCCCGTTTTCCTTTTCACATTCGATGCCATCGCCCTTTCGCCTCTGGACAAAACCTGCTTGACTACCTTTTCATCCGATCGCTTCCGGAGCTATGCATGTCACTGTTTCACCTTACCTCTCTGGCGGACGTTGATGCCGCCGAATGGGACGCGCTATTGCCTGACCAACAGCCTTTCTTACGCCACGCCTTTTTGCTGGCGCTGGAAGAGAGCGGCAGCGTGCGCAGCGAAAGCGGCTGGCAGCCCGATCATCTGCTGTGGCGGGAGAGAGGCAGGCTGCGGGCGGCGATACCGGGCTACCGCAAACGCAACTCCTGGGGCGAATACGTTTTCGATCACGCCTGGGCGGATGCCTGTCGCCGCGCCGGGATCGGTTATTACCCGAAATGGCTGGGCGCGGTCCCCTTTAGTCCGGTCACCGGCGCGCGCGTGCTGGGCGAGGCGGAATCCGCCGCTCAGCTGTTGTCCGCGCTGCCGGAGACGCTGCATCAGCACGGGCTGAGCAGCGCGCATATCAATTTCACCGACGCACGCGGCGATGCGCTGCTACAGCGGCAGCCAGACTGGCTGCTGCGGCTCGGCTGTCAGTATCACTGGCACAACCGCGGGTATCGCGACTTCCAGGACTTTCTCGACACCCTGATGTCGCGCAAACGCAAGCAGCTGCGTAAAGAGCGTGAGACGGTGGCGCAGAGCGGCTTTGAGTTTAGCTGGCTGCGCGGCGATGAGCTGCGCGAAGATCAGTGGGACTTTGTCTATACCTGCTACGCCAATACCTACGCGGTGCGCGGCCAGCGTCCCTACCTGACGCGCGACTTTTTTAGCCTGCTGGCGGCGCGCATGCCGCACAGTATTCGCGTGGCGATAGCGCATCTGCAAGGGCAGCCTGCGGCGATGGCCTTCTGTCTGACGGATGGCGAGACGCTGTATGGGCGCTACTGGGGGTGTCTGGCGGAGTTTGATCGCCTGCACTTTGAGACCTGTTTTTACCAGGGTATGGAGTACGCTATCGCGGCGGGTCTGAAACGTTTTGATGCGGGCGCGCAAGGGGAGCACAAGCTGGTGCGCGGCTTTGAGCCGCAGCTCACCACCTCATGGCATTACCTGACGCACCCAGGCCTGCGCGATGCGGTGGCGGATTTTCTTCAGGAAGAGCGGGAAGGCATGCGCGCCTGGGCTATCGAGGCGCGCGACGCCTTGCCGTATCGACGCGGCGATCAGTGATCGCCGACAAAGCCGCTGGTCTGGTGCCGCCACAGACGCGCATACAGGCCATTATGCGCCAGCAGTTCGCTGTGGTTGCCCATCTCGACGATATGACCTTTATCCAGCACGATCAGGCGATCCATTTTGGCAATCGTCGACAGACGGTGGGCGATGGCGATCACCGTTTTGCCCTTCATCAGCGTCTCCAGGCTCTCCTGAATCGCCGCTTCCACTTCGGAGTCGAGCGCCGAGGTGGCCTCATCCATAATCAGAATCGGCGCGTCTTTCAGCAGCACGCGCGCGATGGCGATGCGCTGACGCTGCCCGCCGGAAAGCTTCACGCCGCGCTCGCCAACGTGCGCATCCAGTCCGGTGCGCCCTTCGGCGTCGGAGAGGCGCGGTAAAAATTCACTGGCGCGGGCGCGGTGAATGGCCGATTGCAGCTCTTCTTCGGTCGCATCGGGGCGACCATAAAGCAGGTTCTCGCGAATCGAACGGTGCAACAGCGAGGTGTCCTGGGTAATCATGCCGATCTGGCCGCGCAGGCTCTCCTGCGTCACTTCGGCAATATTCTGACCGTCGATGGTGATACGGCCGCCGTTCAGGTCATAGAGACGCAGCAGCAAATTCACCAGCGTCGATTTACCCGCGCCGGACGGGCCGATCAGCGCGATTTTCTCGCCGGGCTTGATGGTGAGGTTGAGACGATTAATGACCTGATGGCCGCCGCCGTAGTCAAACCGAATATCCTCATAGCGAATCAGGCCGCGCGTGACCTGCAAGGTTTTAGCCTGCGGCGCATCCTGCACGCTCAGCGGCTGGGCGATGGTGTTAATGCCGTCCTGCACCGTGCCGATATTCTCGAAAATACCGTTGACCACCCACATGATCCAGCCGGACATATTCACCAGGCGCACCACCAGCCCGGTGGCCAGCGCGATAGCGCCGACGCTGATCAGCGACTGGCTCCAGAGCCACAGCGCCAGACCGGAAGTTGAAACGATCAGCAGGCCGTTCAGCGAAGAGAGGGTCACGTCCATGCTGGTCACCATGCGGCTCAGACGATAGTTCTTGTCGGTCTGCTCCTGAAGCGCTTCGCGCGCGTGGCGCTTTTCCAGATCGTGATGGGCAAACAGCTTAATGGTGGCGATATTGGTATAGCCATCGACGATGGTGCCCATCAGCTTTGAGCGCGCCTGCGACGCCACCACCGAGCGCGCCTTGACGCGCGGCACAAAGAAACGCAGCGAAGCAACATAGGCGACGATCCAGATCACCAGCGGAATCATCAGCCGCCAGTCGGCTTCGGCGAACAGCACCAGCGACGTGACGGCGTAGATCAGCACATGCCAGATCGCATCCACCAGCTGCACCGCCGAATCACGCAGCGCATTGCCGGTCTGCGTAATGCGCTGGGCAATACGTCCGGCGAAGTCATTGTGGAAGAAGTTCAGGCTCTGGCGCAGCACATAGTTGTGCTGCTGCCACTGGATCATGCTGGTCATGCCGGGATTAATGCTCTGATGCACCAGCATATCGTGCAGCGCAATAAACACCGGCCGCAGGATCAGCGCGACAAATCCCATCCACAGCAAAATGGGCCAGTGCTCCGCAAACAGCGTGGCAGGCGTGGCGCCATTAACCAGATCGATAATGCGGCTGAGGTAGCTGAACAGCGCCACTTCAATCAGCGCCGATCCCAGTCCGACCACCAGCAGCGCCGCGAAGCTCGGCCATACCTGCCGCAGGTAGTAAAAATAGAAGGCGCCGAGGCGTCTGGGCGGCGAATCAGATGGAGCATCCTGGAAAATATTGATAAAACGTTCGAAACGGCGATACAACATAACGACTCTCTTTACGCCTGGGGAGAGTAAAAGCTTAGTGCAACTTAAAAGGGATTACCGATATGGAATTAACCATTCGCGGTCGTGAACCCAGCGATGCCGCTGGGTATCAGCGTCTTTACAGCCACCCTGAGGTCTATCGCTGGACCACGCAGCTGCCGTTCCCCAGCGTGGCGACATGGCAGAAAAAGTTCGAACGCATGGACAATGAAGGCTATATCGGGTTTGTCGCGGAGCTGGATGGCAACATGGTCGGCGAGCTAACGCTGTTTGTGGAAAACCGGCCGCGCACCCGACACGGTATTAGCTTTGGTATCGGCGTCGATCCCGCCTTCAAGGGAAGAGGCATTGGCGAGCGCCTGATTCGCGCCGGCATGGATTACGCCTTTAACTGGCTGGGCGTGACGCGTATCGAGCTGGAGGTGTTTCACGATAATGAGCGGGCGCGACGGCTCTATCAGCGCCTCGGCTTCGAACAGGAAGGCGTACGGCGCAAAGCCTGTCTGCGCGACGGTGCGTATCACGACATTATTCTGATGGCGATGCTGCGCGACCAGTAAGATTACTTTTTCAAAACACAACGCGCTGGCCGCTGCGCTCTATAGCGCAGCGCAGCGGGATTTCCTCGATCCGGCGCACATTCTCGCTGCGCCGCGCCACGTTTTTACTGCTTATGTGCAGCGCCGCAAGCGGCATTGTGAAGCCTGCCAAAATCAACGCGCAAACGCGCGCAGGATTTCACCACCCGCCCAATGACCAATCCTTTGTCTGCTACCTATATTTCCTCCACAGAGAAATCAACGCGGTATTCCTGATAACAATTCCAGGGGCAGGACGCCTCCCTTTTTGAGGAATCTACCTGATGATAAAAACGCCATCTGCTGCGCGTCCAACCCGCGTGCGTATCTGGATCCTGTTTCTGATCCTGTTTCTTTCCGTCGTGGCCTACGCTGACCGTTCGATCCTGTCGATCTCAGGATCGGCAATTAAAGATGAGTTTGGCCTGTCGGCGATCCAGCTGGGTCTGATCCTGTCGGCCTTTAGCTGGGCCTATGTGATCGGCCAGATCCCCGGCGGCCTGCTGCTTGACCGCTTTGGCGCAAAGAAAGTCTACGGCGTTACGCTGGCGCTCTGGTCGCTCTCCACCATCGCGATGGGATTTGTCGGCGAGCTGGCCAGCGGCATGACCACCGTGCTGGTGCTGATGTTTACGCTGCGCTTTGCGCTGGGGCTGATAGAAGCGCCAGCCTTTCCTGCGAATGCGCGGGTGGTGATTATGTGGTTTCCCGGCGCGGAGCGGGGTCGCGCCTCTGCGCTGTTTAGCACGGCGCAATACTTCGCCGTGGCAATTTTTTCGCCGCTTTCCGGCTGGCTGGTGTCGCGCTTCGGCTGGGAGTGGCCCTTCTTTGTGCTGGGCGGCATCGGCGTGCTGGCGGTATTTGTCTGGGCGGCCTGTATGCGTGAACCCCGCCACCATCCCGGCGTGTCCGCCAGCGAACTGAACTATATCGTTGAGGGCGGCGCGCTGGTGGACATCGATGCCAGCCATACACTGAAGGCGCGGCCCGCGCTGAACAAAAAAATGTTCAAAACCCTGCTCTCCAGCCGCATGCTCTGGTGCGCCTATATCGGCCAGTACTGCACCATCGCGCTCAGCTACTTCTTTATCACCTGGTTTCCTGTCTATCTGGTGCAGGCGCGCGGCATGAATATTATGGATGCCGGTTTCGCCACCATCGCGCCCGCGCTGTTCGGCTTTCTGGGCGGGATCAGCGGCGGCTACCTCTCCGATATGCTGATCAAGCGCGGCTGGAGCCTGTCATGGGCGCGCAAAACGCCCTATATCGTCGGGATGTTAATGGCGGCGTCGCTGGTTATGGCGGCGGTGATCCCAGATAACGTCGGCATTATCGCCGTTATGTCCTTCGCCTTTTTCGGCAAGGGCGTGGCGGCGGGCGCCGGTACCTGGACGGTGATTAGCGACACCGCGCCGAAAGAGGCGGTCGGTCTGGCTGGCGGCATCTTTAACGGCATCAGCAATATCGCCGGCTTCGTAACGCCGCTGCTGTTTGGCGTCATTGTCGGGCTGACCGGCAGCTACAGTATCGGGCTGGTGTTTGTCGGCCTGCACTGCGTCGTCGCTGCGCTGCTGTTCCTGTTTGTGATGGGACCGATTACCCGCATTGGCGAAGCGCCGACGCCGGAAGCGGCGCGCGAGGCGCAAGAAGAGGCGCACAGCATTTAAGCGAGATAAGCTTCCTGCCTGGTCGGCGCCAGCTGCGCCGACCACTTCAATCCCCTCTGAAGAAAATTTGCTCACTTGCCGATAGTTCTCTACCAGGAGGATCTAAAGGAGAGGCATTGTGATCAAGCAAATCACCGTAGACGAGCTGCGGCCAGGGATGTTTATCCACAGGCTGGAGGTCTGGTGGATCAAAGATAAACACATCCGTAATCAGATGCTGGTCACCGATCCGCGCCAGATCGCCCTGTTGCGGAAAGAGGGGATCCAGCAGTTATGGATCGATCTCAACCGATCGGTGCAGATGCCCCCCGCGCCGCAGTCCGTTAAAAAAGCGGTCGCGCGCACGCCTTTTTTTCAGGAGCTTGACCAGGCGCAGCAGATTTTCCAGCAGGGTAAGCCGCAGGTGATGGCGATGTTTAACGAGGCGCGCCTCGGCCACCGCCTGAACCTGGCGGGCATGCTGGATCTGGTCGATGAAATCGCTGGCTCTATCCGGCGCGAACCGACCGCGTTGCTGAGCGTCGCACGCCTGAAAAGTCATGACGATTACACCTGGCTGCACTCCATGGCCGTCTGTGGGCTGATGATGACCCTGGCGCAGAAGCTTGGGCTGGATGATAAACAGGTGCTGCGCGTCGGCATGGGCGGCCTGCTGCATGACGTCGGCAAAGCGGCGGTGCCGCTGGAAATCCTCAATAAACCCGGCAAGCTCAGCGACGACGAGTTTGAGGTAATGCGTCAGCATCCGATTACGGGCGCGCAGATGCTGATGGAGGCGGAGGCGGACGCCGATCTGGTGGATATTGCGCTGCATCATCATGAAAAATATGACGGCGGCGGCTATCCGCATCGGCTGAAAGGCGAGGAGATATCTCTCTATTCGCGTATGGCGGCGGTGTGCGACGTCTACGACGCGCTGACCTCGACGCGCGTCTACCGCAAGGGCTGGACGCCTGCGGAGGCGATGCACAATATGCTGAGCTGGCGCGGCCACTTCGACAATCAGGTACTGCACGCCTTTGTTAACGCCATCGGCATCTATCCGGTGGGATCGCTGGTGCGGCTGGCATCGGGGCGCGTGGCGCTGGTGGTGAAAGCAGGCGAACGCTCGCTGCTCAGGCCGGTGGTGCATGCCTTCTGGTCGCTGCACGCGCAGCGCGAAGTTAAACCAGAGCGCGTCGATCTCGGCGACAGCTTCTGCACCGACAGCATCATCGGCGCGGAAGAGAGCCAGCTATGGTTAAACGCCGATCTTAACCGCATCTGGGCGCTGGAGAGCGCTTAAAAATCGACGCTGGCGCGCAGCACGATTTCGCGCGGCTCGCCCACCGCGACGCGCAGGTTATTACCGCTTGACGGGTACCAGGTGGTGTCGAACAGGTTATTCACGTTGACCTGCCACTTTACGCGATAGCCGTTCAGCGGCGTCTGCCAGGCGACAAAGGCGTCCGCCACCGTATAATCATCCAGCCAGAAGCTATTGGCCGCATCGCCCGCGCGCCGACCGACGTAGCGCGCGCCTACGCCAGCACGCAGATCGTCCGCGGCCAGCAGCCCGGTCGAGCCGAAATCATTCGTCAGGAACAGCGCGGCGGTATGGCGCGCGGTATTCGGCATGGCGTTGCCGTTGTTCTCTGGATCGGCGGTGACGCGCGCATCGGTCCAGGCGTAGCTGCCCACCAGACTCAGGGAGTCGGTCAGCTTGCCGGCCAGATCCAGCTCGACGCCCTGTGAACGCACCTTGCCGGCGGTGCGCGTGACGGTCTCGCCGTTTACCAGTTCATCCACCATGACGTTACGCTTTTGAATATCAAACAGCGCCAGCGTGCCGGTAATGCCGTTCGGCAGATCGATTTTGCCGCCTACTTCCCAGGCTTTGCCCAGCTCCGGCGGCAGCGCGCCGATTTCGGTGGCGACAGAGGAGTTAGGCTTAAAGGATTCGGTGTAGCTGGCGTAGAGGCTCGACCAGCTGTTGAGGTTGTAAACCACGCCCGCGCGCGGCACCAGACGGCTGTCAGAACTGCGGGTGCGGGTGACAAACGGACGGCCTTTGCCCGCCATCACATCGAAGCTGTCGTAGCGCAGGCCGCCCAGCAGCAGCCACTGCGGCGACAGGCGTATCGCATCCTGCAAAAACAGACCACGGCTGGTGATATTTTCGCGCTGGTCGCTGTCGGTGGCGCTCACCGTCGAGGTCGATGACATCTCGCCGTAAACCGGATGCCAGATGTTGAAGTCGCTGTTTTTATTGCCGCGCAGCATATCGCCGCGGAAAGTGCGGTCGGCTTCGTAGTCGAATCCGGCCAGCAGCTGATGGTTGACGAGGCCCCAGTCAAGGTCGCCGTTCAGCGTCAGCTGCACCATCTGCGAGCGACTCTGCGCGTCGCCGGTGGCATCCGCCTGACGCGTCAGCACGCCGGTGTCGGCGTTAAAGGCGGTGGCGCGCGCCTGATGGTCGTTATAGGTGTTGCGCGTAAAGCTGTAGTTAAGGTGCGTCGTCCAGCGATCGTTCAGCACCCGATCGGCGGCGAAGGTTAAGGTGTCCTGATCGCCGCGCGTGGCGTTAAAGCTCTCATCAAAGCGCTCTTCTCGCGGCGTGTTGACCGGCTTGCCGGTCTTCGGATTGATAACGGTGCCGCGATCGAAGGGCACCAGATACTCCATATGTTCCCAGGCGACGCGCACCGTGGTGGCCTCGCCGAACCACATCAGCGACGGCGCAATCACCGTCTGGCGCGTGCGGCCGAAGTTGCGCCAGTAGTCGGTTTCATCGTGGTCCACAATCAATCGACCGGCGAAGCCGCTGGTGCCGAGCGGGCCGGTAACGTCGAGCTGCCCGCCGCCGCCGCCAAAGCTGCTGTTGCGGCCTTCCAGATGAACCTGCGGTGTTAGCAGCGGCTTTTTGCTGATGACGTTGACCAGGCCGCCCGGCTCGTTCATGCCGTAAAGCATGGAAGAGGGACCCTTCAGCACTTCGACGCGCTCGCTGGTCGGCGTGAAATTGCGCGCCTGAATCGAGCGTACGCCGTCGCGCAGAATAGATCCGTCGCGGTTATCGCCGAAGCCGCGCTTGATCAGCGCATCCTGGGTGCCGCCCAGCGTATTCGCCTGGGTAATGCCGCTGACAAATTTCACTGCCTCATCAAGGTTTTGCGCATCGCTGTCCTGCAACACCTGTGACGGCACCACGGTAACGTTTTGCGGCGTGTCGATAATTTTTGCCGGCGCGCGCGTGGCGGTGACGCTGCTGTGTGGCTGATAGCCGCTCTCCTGCGCCTCTGCGTCCTGCGTCACCAGCAGGGTGGATTCCTGCGCGTGCAGGCTGCCGGAGAGCAGCGCGCCGCCCAGCCAAAAAGAGAGAAGGTTTTTCATTGCGGTAGCTGACTCCAGAAGGTCCCTGATAAATTCAGCGGCAAAAAGCGCTGATAAAGTTGTTCAAGCGTGTGCTGCGGATCGAGTCCGGCGAACAGCTGCGGGTAGAGCGCCCTGGCGAACGCTTCCACCGCCACGACGTGCCACGGGCTGAGGTAAAAGTTGTGCCACAGGCCGTAAGCGCGATGGTGTTTTACCGCCTCCAGCTGACTGAGCACCGGCTGCGCGGCGAGCAGACGTTGCAGGCTGGCGGCAGCCTGAGCGGGGCTGACCTGTGGACCAAGCTGTAGCGTTTTGTCGTTGTCGCTGTCCGCCATGCCGGTGGCGAAATAGACCTGCGGCGACTGCGCCAGCACCTGTTCGGGATTAATCTCGCCAAACACGCCTTTAATGCCTCCCGCCGCAATGTTATCGCCGCCCGCAAAGGCCAGCAGCTGGCCGAGATTGCCGTTCACTGCCGTGGTGCAGCAGGTCTCGCGCCGCCCCAGATGCAGATGCAGCATCACGCGGGTTTTTTTGCCCTGATACGTCGCCAGCCGGTCGCGCACCGCATTCATATGCTGCTGATAGAAATCGATAAAGGCCTGGGCGCGCTGCGGCTGATTAAACACCTCGCCAAAGATTTTCAGGCTCGGCACCGTGTTGCGCAGCAGATCGACGCGCAGGTCGACATAGATCACCGGAATATTGACCTGCTGCATCAGCTGGCGGAAATGCGCCTCTTCCGCGCCGCTTTTTGCCAGGCGCGGCAGGATAATCAGATCGGGTTTGAGCCGGAGCACCTGTTCAGGATTGAGATCGCGCAGCGCGCCGGAGCCGAGCTGCGGCACCGCCTTTATCGCCGGAAAGGCCGTGGTGAACTGCCGCCAGCTCTGCGCGTCATACTTCGCCATATCCGCAGGCCAGCCGGCAATCTGCGCAGCCGGATTGCCGGGCACGATCAGCGCCAGGGTGTAAAGCATCCGGCTCTCGCCCAGAATGACGCGCCGGGGATGGTCAGGAATAGTGACGGTCTGGCCGGTAATATCGACGATCGATTTTGCCAGCGTCGCGCTGCTGCACAGCAGTAACAACAGAGGGAGAAAGAAACGCATCGCAACTATTTCTTAGAGAAATAAAAATGATAATGAATATCAATCGCTTTTACAACATGGCGGGAGAGTCAACAAAGCGATATCGGGTTTCGTAATTAAAAAAGGCGTCGATGCCGGTTCATCCGCCTGTTTTATCGCCATTTTTACAACTTTTTTACGCGCTACCCCGGCAATTTAACCGCTTCTTTATACCGATGCGCGCAGGCTAAGGCTAAACCCTGATCCCTCTGGAGGTCGCTGTGAGCGTGGGCGTAATAGCCGGCATCGTGCTGGTGTTTTTGTTACTGGGCTATCTGGTGTATGCCCTGATAAATGCGGAGGCGTTTTAATGGCCGCCAATGCGTTTTTACTGATTGCCGTTTTTTTACTGGTGCTGATGGTGCTGGCGCAGCCGCTGGGACGCGGGCTGGCGGCGCTGATCGCCGATAAGCCGCTGCTGGCCCGCTTTGAGCGGCCGCTGTGGCGTCTGCTGGGCGCAGAGGCGCAGGCGATGCGCTGGCCGCAGTACCTGCTGGCGATACTGCTGTTTAATCTGCTCGGCTTTTTGCTGCTGATGGCGATGCTGCTGTTGCAGGACCGGCTGCCGCTTAATCCGCAGCAGCTGCCTGCGCTGAGCTGGCATCTGGCGCTTAATACGGCGGTGAGTTTCGTTACCAACACCAACTGGCAGTCCTACGGCGGCGAAGGCACGCTGAGCTATTTCAGCCAGATGGTAGGGCTGACGGTGCAGAACTTCGTCTCGGCGGCGACCGGCATCGCCGTCGCTTTTGCGCTGATCCGCGGCTTCGCCAGCCGTTCCGCCGAGGCGCTCGGCAACGCCTGGCGCGACCTGACGCGCATTACGCTCTATGTGCTGCTGCCGATCAGCCTGCTGATGGCGCTGCTGTTTGTCAGCCAGGGCAGCATTCAGAACTTCCTGCCTTACCACGACGTCACCACGCTGGAAGGGGCGAAGCAGACGCTGGCGATGGGCCCGGTCGCCTCTCAGGAGGCGATCAAAATGCTGGGCACCAACGGCGGCGGCTTCTTTAACGCCAACTCGGCCCATCCTTTTGAAAACCCCAACGCGCTGACCAACTTCGTGCAGATGCTGGCGATCTTCCTGATCCCGGCAGCGCTCTGCTTCGCCTTTGGCTATGCGGTGCGCGATCGTCGTCAGGGGCATATGCTGCTCTGGGCGATGTCGCTGATGTTTGTGGTTGCCGTCGTCGCCGTGATGTGGGCGGAAACGCGCGGCAACCCTCATCTGCTGGCGCTGGGCGCGGACAGCGCGCTGAATCTGGAAGGCAAAGAGACGCGCTTCGGCATCCTTAACTCCAGCCTGTTCGCGGTCATCACCACCGCCGCCTCCTGCGGCGCGGTCAATGCGATGCACGACTCCTTCACCGCGCTGGGCGGCATGGTGCCGATGTGGCTGATGCAGCTGGGCGAGGTGGTGTTCGGCGGCGTGGGCGCGGGTCTGTACGGCATGCTGCTGTTCGTGGTGCTGGCGGTGTTTATCGCCGGCCTGATGATTGGACGCACGCCGGAATATCTTGGCAAGAAGATCGACGTGCGCGAGATGAAAATGACCGCGCTGGCCATTCTGGTAACGCCGACGCTGGTATTGCTGGGTACCGCGCTGGCGATGATGACCGACGCAGGACGCGCAGGCATGGCGAATCCCGGCATTCATGGCTTTAGCGAAGTGCTCTATGCGGTTTCGTCCGCCGCCAACAACAACGGCAGCGCCTTTGCGGGCCTCAGCGCCAATACGCCTTTCTGGAACCTGCTGCTGGCGTTCTGCATGCTGGTGGGTCGCTTTGGCATCATCATTCCGGTGATGGCGCTGGCGGGCAGCATGGCAGTGAAAAAGGCGCAGCCAGCGGGCAGCGGCACGCTGCCGACGCACGGTCCGCTGTTTATCGCGCTGCTGATCGGTACGGTGCTGCTGGTGGGCGCGCTGACCTTTATTCCTGCTCTGGCGCTGGGTCCGGTTGCCGAGCATCTGCAACTTCTTCAGGGTACGCACTCATGAGTCGTCAACAACAGGCGCTGAACGGCGCACTGATGCGCGTCGCGCTGCTCGACGCGCTGAAAAAAGTGGATCCGCGCGTGCAGTTTCGTAATCCGGTCATGTTCGTGGTGTGGCTGGGCAGCCTGCTGACTACGCTGCTGGCGCTGGGCATGGCGAGCGGCTGGCTGGAGGGCAGCGCCCGCTTTACCGGTGCGATCGCGCTCTGGCTATGGTTTACCGTGCTGTTCGCCAACTTCGCCGAGGCGCTGGCGGAAGGGCGCAGCAAGGCGCAGGCCAGCAGCCTGAAAGGGGTAAAGAAAACCAGCTTCGCGAAAAAGCTGGCGGAACCGCATTACGGCGCGTCATGGCAGCAGGTCTCCGCCGACAGCCTGCGTAAAGGCGACGTGGTGCTGGCGGAAGCCGGGGATATTATCGCCTGCGACGGCGAAGTGCTGGAAGGGGGCGCATCGGTCGATGAGAGCGCCATTACCGGCGAGTCTGCGCCGGTCATCCGCGAATCGGGCGGCGACTTTGCCTCCGTCACCGGGGGAACGCGCATTCTCTCCGACTGGCTGGTGATCCAGTGCAGCGTCAATCCGGGCGAAACCTTTCTTGACCGTATGATCGCTATGGTAGAGGGCGCGAAACGTCGCAAAACGCCTAATGAGATCGCGCTGACGATTCTGCTTATCTCGCTGACCCTGGTCTTTCTGCTGGCGACCGTGACGCTGTGGCCCTTCTCGGCCTGGGGCGGCGCGCCGGTCAGCGTGACGGTGCTGGTGGCCTTGCTGGTATGCCTGATCCCCACCACTATCGGCGGTCTGCTGTCGGCGATTGGCGTCGCGGGCATGAGCCGTATGCTGGGCGCCAACGTGATCGCTACCAGCGGGCGCGCGGTAGAAGCCGCAGGCGACGTCGACGTGCTGATGCTGGATAAAACCGGCACCATCACGCTCGGCAACCGCCAGGCGACGCAGTTTTTGCCCGCGCCGGGGGTGAGCGAGGAGCAGCTGGCCGATGCGGCGCAGCTTGCCTCGCTGGCCGACGAAACGCCGGAAGGCCGCAGTATCGTGGTGCTGGCGAAGCAGAAATTCAACCTGCGCGAGCGCGACCTTCATAGTCTGGGCGCGAGCTTTATTCCCTTCTCGGCGCAGACGCGCATGAGCGGCGTCAACGTACAGAATCGCCTGATTCGCAAAGGCGCGGTCGATGCGGTAAAGCGCCATATCGAAGCTAACAGCGGCCGCTTTCCGGCCGAGGTCAACGCGCTGGTAGAGGAGGTGGCGCGCGCGGGCGGCACGCCGCTGGTGGTGGCGGAGGGCGCGAAGGTGCTTGGCGTGGTGGCGCTGAAGGACATTGTTAAAGGCGGCATCAAGGAGCGCTTCGCCGAGCTGCGCAAAATGGGCATCAAAACCGTGATGATCACCGGCGACAACCCGCTGACCGCGGCCGCCATCGCCGCCGAAGCGGGCGTGGATGATTTTCTGTCAGAAGCCACGCCGGAAGCCAAGCTGGCGCTGATCCGCCAGTATCAGGCGGAAGGGCGGTTAGTGGCGATGACCGGCGACGGCACCAACGACGCGCCCGCGCTGGCGCAGGCCGACGTGGCGGTGGCGATGAACTCCGGCACCCAGGCGGCGAAAGAGGCGGGCAACATGGTGGATCTCGACTCCAACCCCACCAAGCTGCTGGAAGTGGTGCACATCGGCAAGCAGATGCTGATGACGCGCGGCTCGCTGACCACGTTCAGTATCGCCAATGACGTCGCCAAATATTTCGCCATTATTCCGGCCGCCTTTGCGGCCACCTATCCGCAGCTCAACATGCTGAACGTGATGCAGCTGCATTCACCGGCATCGGCCATTTTATCCGCAGTGATTTTTAACGCGCTGGTGATTGTGTTTCTGATCCCGCTGGCGCTGAAAGGCGTGAGCTACCGGCCGCTGAGCGCTGCGGCGCTACTGCGCCGCAACCTGCTTATCTACGGCGTGGGCGGGCTGCTGGTGCCCTTTATCGGCATAAAAGCCATTGACCTGCTGCTGGTGCTGCTGGGTCTGGCGTAAGGAGAAAAAAATGAGTCAGTTACGTCCGGCAGTGTTAGTTTTACTGCTGCTTACGCTAATTACCGGCGTCGCTTATCCGCTGCTCACCACCGGTCTGGCGCAGTGGCTGTTTCCGGCGCAGGCCAACGGGTCGCTGATTGAGGAGCATGGCTCCGCGCTGATTGGCCAGAATTTTACGCAGCCCGGCTATTTCTGGGGACGCCCGTCCGCCACCAGCGACGCGCCGTACAACCCGCTGGCGTCAGGCGGCAGCAATCTGGCGGCAAGCAATCCGGCGCTGGATAAAGCGGTGGCCGATCGCGTCGCTGCGCTGCGCGCCGCCAATCCGCTGTCGCCGAAGGCGGTGCCGGTGGATCTGGTTACCGCCTCAGCCAGCGGTCTCGATCCGGCCATTTCGCCTGCCGCCGCGCACTGGCAGGCGCCGCGCGTGGCCGCCGCCCGTCAGCTGCCGCTGAAAACGGTGGAGGCGCTGATTGACGCCAGTACGGAACGCCCGCTGCTCGCCTTTAGCGGCGATCCCACCGTCAACGTGCTGCGGCTTAACCTGGCGCTGGACGCGCTGACACAACCCTGAAGGATGCGATGAACGACGAACGTGAACGCCCCGATCCCGACGCGCTGCTGCTGCAACAGGCCGACAGCCATCGCGGCAAGCTGAAAATCTATTTCGGCGCCTGTGCGGGCGTGGGCAAAACCTACGCCATGCTGCAAGAGGCGCAGCGGCTGCGCGCCCAGGGGCTGGACGTGCTGATTGGCGTGGTCGAAACGCATGGACGCGAAGAGACCGCCCGCCTGCTGCACGGGCTTGACGTGCTGCCGCGCCGCGCCACCGGCCGCTCGCGCCATGCCGAGTTTGATTTAGACGCGGCGCTGGCGCGTCATCCGGCGGTGATCCTGATGGACGAGCTGGCGCATTCCAACGTGCAGGGATCGCGCCACCCCCGGCGCTGGCAGGATATTGAAGAGCTGCTGGATGCGGGCATCGACGTTATCACCACCGTCAACGTGCAGCATCTGGAAAGCCTCAACGACGTCGTGGGCGGCATTACCGGCATACGCGTGCGTGAAACGCTGCCTGACCCTTTCTTCGACAGCGCTGATGAAGTGGTGCTGGTGGATTTGCCGCCGGACGATCTGCGCCAGCGCCTGAAAGAGGGCAAAGTCTACGTTGGCGATCGCGCCGAACGCGCCATTGAGAACTTCTTTCGCAAAGGCAATCTGTTTGCCCTGCGCGAGCTGGCGCTGCGCCGCACCGCCGACCGCGTTGACGACCAGATGCGCGTCTGGCGCGACCAGCAGGGGCGCGATCGCGTCTGGCATACGCGCGACGCCATTCTGCTCTGCATCGGCGACGACAGCGGCAGCGAAAAGCTGGTGCGCACCGCCGCGCGGCTGGCGGCGCGCCTCGGCAGCGAGTGGCATGCCGTCTGGGTGGAAACCCCGCGCCTGAATCGCCTGTCGGAAGCGCGGCGGCGCACTATCCTGAAAACGCTTCAGCTGGCGCAGGAGCTGGGGGCGGAGACCGCCACCCTTTCCGATCCTGACGAAGCGCAGGCGGTGCTGCGCTACGCCCGTGAACATAACCTTGGCAAGATCGTTACCGGCCGTCGCCCCCTGCGGCGCTGGCATCGCGACAGTTTCGCCACGCGCCTCGGTAAGCTGGGACCGGATCTCGATCTGCTGGTGGTAGCCCTTGACGAACCGGCTGGCGATGCGCCGCCGCTAACCGAGGCGCGCCTGGGCGGCGATCGCTGGCGCGTGCCGCTGCACGGCGTGCTGATGGCGCTGGTACTGTGCATTCTGGTCACGGCCGCCGGCCGCTGGCTGCTGGCCGGATTCGACACCGCCAACGGCGTCATGATCTATCTGCTGGCGGTGGTGATTGTCGCGCTGCGCTACGGGCGCTGGCCGTCGGTGATCGCCACGGTCATGAACATTCTCGCCTTTGACCTGTTCTTCGTGGCGCCAACCGGCACGGTGGCGGTGTCGGATTTGCAGTATCTGGTGACCTTCGCGGTGATGCTGGCCGTCGGCGTCATCGTCGGCAATCTGACCGCTGGGGTACGCTATCAGGCACGGGTGGCGCGCTATCGCGAACAGCGCGCGCGCCATCTGTATGAGATGGCGAAATCGCTGGGCAGCGCCCTGACGCCGGAAGATATTGCCACCACCACCCAGCGCGTCATTGACGTGACCTTGCAGGCGCGCAGCCTGCTGCTGCTGCCGGACGATAAGGGCGAGCTGCATGCCACCGGCGCCGCCACGCCCGGCAGCGAGCCGGATCGCGCGATTGCCAAATGGAGCTACAGCAAAGGCCAGCCCGCAGGCGCAGGCACGGATACCCTGCCCGCGGTGCCCTATCAAATCCTGCCGCTAAAAAGCGGCGAGCACTGCCGTGGACTGCTGGTGGTCGAGCCGCAAAATCTGCGTCAGCTGATGATCCCGGAACAGCAGCGGCTGGTCGAGACCTTTACCGTGCTGATCGCCAACGCGCTGGAGCGTATGGCGCTGTCGCAAAGCGAGGCGGCGTCGCGGCTGGCGGCGGAGCGTGAACAGCTGCGTAATGCGCTGCTCTCCGCGCTGTCGCACGATCTGCGCACGCCGCTCACCGTGCTGTTCGGCCAGGCAGAGATGCTGATGCTGGACCTCGCCAGCGAAGAGTCGAAATATGTTACCCAGGCGAATCAGATCCGCGAGCAGACCCTGAGCACCATCCGGCTGGTAAGTAACATGCTGGACATGGCGCGCATTCAGTCCGGCGGGCTAAACCTGCGGGAAGAGTGGCTGGCGCTGGACGAAGTGGTCGGCGGCGCGCTCAGCAGTATGGCGCCTTCGCTGAAAGGACACGAGGTGACGCGCGATCTGCCGTCTGAGCTGGTGCTAATCAAAGGCGACAGCGCGCTGCTGGAGCGGGTGTTGACTAATCTGATTGAAAACAGCCTGAAATATGCCGGCAACAGCGCGCAGCGCGGCATCCGCGCCTGGCGCGACGGCGAACGGCTGGAGATGGCGGTATGGGACAACGGGCCGGGCATCCCGGACAAAGACCTGACGCGCATTTTCGATAAGTTTGCGCGCGGCGATAAAGAGTCATCGGTGCCGGGCGTCGGGCTGGGGCTGGCGATTTGCAAAACCATCGTCGAGAGCCACGGCGGGCGCATCTGGGCTGAAAACCGCATCGAGGGCGGCGTGGCGTTTCGCCTCTCTCTGCCGCTGCCGCCCGCGCCGGAAATTTCTGAAGAGTCGCTGAAATAACTTCACAGAGGATAGGGTATACTTCCCGACCTGTCTGATCACCTGTGGGAAATTATGGAACGTTTTACCGAAAACCTGATGTATGCGTCGCGCTGGCTGCTGGCTCCGGTTTACATTGGACTTTCGCTGGGTTTGCTGGCGCTGACAGTTAAGTTCTTCGAAGAGATTTTCCACCTGCTGCCCAATATTCTCAGCATTGCGGAAAACGATCTCATTCTGCTGCTGCTGTCGCTGATCGATATGACGCTGGTCGGCGGCCTGCTGGTCATGGTGATGCTGTCGGGCTATGAGAACTTTGTCTCTAAACTCGATATTGCCGAACACAAAGAGAAGCTGAGCTGGCTGGGTAAAATGGACTCCGGCTCGCTGAAGAACAAAGTAGCGGCCTCTATTGTCGCCATCTCGTCGATTCATCTGCTGCGCGTATTTATGGAAGCGCGCACCGTGCCCAACGACAAGCTGATGTGGTATGTGATTATCCACCTGACCTTTGTGCTGTCGGCTTTTGTCATGGGCTGGCTGGATAACATGTCAAAAAACGAGAAAAAGTATTCGTAACCCAGACAGGGGCGCAGCCGCCCCTGAATGCTACGCTTTCCCGGCTGGCCGCGTGCCGGTCAGCTGCGGCATCACTTCCCGTATCATCTCAAAAAACTTCTGTAAGCGTGCCGGGTAATAGCTCGCCCAGGGGTAGGTCAGCCAGACCGGCAGCGGCGGAGCCTGCCATTCCGGCGTAAGCTGCACCAGCTCGCCGCGCGCGATGTCCTCCTGGACCACCCACGACGACATAATGGCCGCGCCCATTCCCATTAATGCCGCTTTGCGCACCGCATACAAACTGTCGCTGCTCAGGCGCGGCGCAATCGCCATATTGATCGGCTGGCCGTCATCGATGCGCTGTAACGCAATTTCGTTACGGTAAAAGCTGGTCAGGGCCAGCCAGGGCAGCTGCGCCAGCTGCGCCACGGTGTTAACCGGCGCATGCCGTGCCAGCAGCGCAGGGGAGGCCACCACGATACGCGGCACTTCCGCCAGCAAAATCGCCACGATTGAGGGGTCGCTCAGCGCGCCGACCTGAATCGCACAGTCGACGTTTTCGGCGATAAAGTCCGGCGTGCGGTCGTTGAGCATCCACTCGACGTTAAGACGCGGATAGCGCATCAGGTACTCCACCAGCGGGGCCACCAGCTGATCCTGGCCAAAGGCGTGCGGCGCGCGTACCCGCAGCGTGCCGATCGGCTCATCGTTGGCGTGGGTCAGCTCATCCTCCAGCGCGTGCCAGGTCGCCAGCAGCTGGCGCGCCTGGACATAGCAGCGCTCGCCGTCGTCGGTCAGCTTCAATGCATGGGTGGTGCGCATAATCAGCTTGAGTCCCAGACGCTGTTCCAGCGCCTGCAAGCGACGGCTGATGGTTGGCTGCGTGGTATTAAGCTGCACCGCCGCCGCTGACAGGCTGCCGCTTTCGACAATACGAATAAAGGTCTGCATCAGTTCAATGCGATCGGGGCTGGAGAGGTTGCTCATACGTATCACGCATAATGGTTTTGCCTTTGTTTAGTCTACAACGTATGGCGACAATCCGCTTTACTAAGCGCTCGACACTTCTGGAGAGAAACACCATGTCAGCACTCAACAGCGTTGCGGCCCGTCCAACCGAAAGCCTGCCCGGCCCGCTGGTCTTTACGCTTGCCGCAGGCGCAGGGCTGAGCGTCGCCTCGATTTATTACAGCCAGCCCATGCTGGACATTATCAGCAAGCAGTTCAGCGTCGGCATTGGCGCGGTGGGCATGGTGCCGATGCTGACGCAGATGGGCTACGCGCTGGGCATTTTGCTGCTGGCGCCGCTGGGCGACCGTCACGATCGCCGCACCATTATTTTGATTAAAGGTCTGCTGCTGGTGGCGGCGCTGCTGCTGTGCGGCTTTTCCGGCGGCCTGAACGCGCTGCTGATCGCCAGCTTTGTTACCGGCCTGACGGCCACGGTGGCGCAGGACATTGTTCCGGCGTCGGCTACGCTGGCCCCGGAGCGCAGCCGGGGAAAAACGGTCGGCACGGTGATGACCGGCCTGCTGGTGGGCATTTTGCTGTCGCGCGTAGTGAGCGGTGCGGTGGCGGAGTATTTCGGCTGGCGCACTATGTACTGGCTGGCCGCCGTACTGGTGCTGTTTATCAGTCTGGCGCTGTGGCGCGTGCTGCCGCGCTTCACCCCTGGCACCGCGGTGAGCTATCCGCGTCTGCTGCTGTCGCTGGCGCATCTGTGGCGGCAGCATCAGACGCTGCGTCGTGCGGCGCTGGCGCAGGGGCTGCTGTCGGTGGGCTTTAGCGCCTTCTGGTCGACGCTGGCGCTGATGCTCAGCGATCGCTTCCATCTCGACAGCGCGGTTGCCGGCGCGTTCGGCCTGGCGGGCGCGGCGGGCGCGATGGCCGCGCCGCTGGCGGGGAGCTTTGCCGATCGCATCGGCCCGGCGCGCGTGACTATTGTCGGCGCGGCGCTGGTAACCGTCTCTTTTGCGCTGATGTTCCTGCTGCCCGCGCTGCCGGTACCGGCTCAGCTGGCGCTGATTGTCCTCAGCACCATCGGCTTTGATCTGGGCGTACAGGCCACGCTGGTGGCGCATCAGACGCTGGTTTACGGACTCGCACCCGAAGCGCGCAGCCGCCTGAACGCGCTGCTGTTTACCGTGGTGTTTATCGGCATGGCGACCGGCGCGGCGCTGGGCAGCCTGGCGCTGGCGCGCTGGGGCTGGAACGGCGTCGTCGCGCTGGCCACGCTGGCAGGCGCTGCCAGTTTAGCGCTTCGCCTGGCGAGCCGACATCTGAAGAACTGATCCCGCTTCTCCGCTCTTGTGCCAGGATTAAACATAATCCTCAGGAAAAACGGAGCGTTATGAACTTCCTCGCCTGGATGGCGGCAACCGGCTGCCTCCTTTTACTTATGTCGCTGGCTTCAGGGTGGATCCACCGTGGGCCAGTGACCTCATTTGGACTTTATCTGTTAGCCGGGATCCTTTGCGGACCCTGGGTCTTTGACGTGGTGCAGATTGATATTCTTAAGCACTCGGACGCCGCCGCGCATATCACTGAAATCACGATGGCGGCCTCGCTGTTTATTACCGGACTGAAGCTGCGCCTGCCGCTGCGCGCGCACAGCTGGCGTCTCGGCATGCGGCTCGCCTTTCCGGCGATGCTGCTGACGGTCGGCGGTATGACGCTGCTGGCGCACTGGCTGGTCGGGTTCGACTGGCCGCTGTCGCTGGCCTTCGGCGCCATTGTCGCGCCCACCGATCCGGTACTGGCGAGTCTGATTTCCGTTAACGATGCGCGCGATGATGATGCGCTGCGCGTGGCGCTCTCCAGCGAGGCGGGAATGAATGACGGATCGGCGCTGCCGCTGCTGATCCTGGCGATGATGCTGTATAACGGCGAGAGCCTGAGCTGGGGCACCTTTGGTCACTGGACGGCGGTCGAAGTGATCTGGGGCATTGGCGGCGGACTCGGACTGGGCTTTCTGTTTGGCCGTCTTGTTGGTCTGCTGGCGGCGCGGCTACGCAGCGTGCACGGCGACGTTGCGCCTAATGATTTTCTCGCGCTGGCGCTGATCGCCCTGAGCTATGCGGCGGCGGAAACCATAGGCGCGTCAGGCTTTCTGGCTACCTTCGCCGCAGGCGTCGGGCTGCGCCGCGCGGAACTGCGCGTGTTTAAATCCCATCCGCCGGAAGAGTTAAGCGAAGAGCAGCGGGTCCTGCCCGCTGAATCGCTGGTTAATCCCAATAATCGTCTGGAGCTCGCAGGCGAAAGCGGCGGGATGGTAAAATCAGTGGGGCTGGTGGTCAGCGATGCGCTTTCGTTTGGTGATACTATCGAACGTTTGCTGGCGGCGGCGATGATGGTGGTGCTGGGCGTGACGCTGGCGCACCACTGGAATCTGGATGGCATCCTGCTGGGGCTGGCGCTATTTTTTGTGGTGCGCCCGCTGGCGGTGTGGCTGACCACGCTGCGCTGCGGCATACCGGTGGTGCGAAGGCTGTTGATCGGCTGGCTGGGTATTCGCGGCATCGGCAGTATTAACTACATCGCCTTCGCCTGGGTTCACGGCATGGCGGGGCCGCAGGCCGAAACCATGGTCGATATGGCGCTGACACTGGTGGTGTGCAGCATTGTAATTCATGGCGTGACGGTGACGCCGCTGCTCAACTGGCGCTCGGCGCGCCTCTCTGCGCAGCAGAACGATGAATAAACCGTCATCAGGTTAAAACAGGAGTGGATATGAAAAAGCCGTTATTGATTTTACTGGGGCTGCTGGCTTCGTCTGCCGCGCTGGCCGCCGATGATGAAACCAACATCCCGCAGGAAAATGTTTATGCCAGCAAGCTGTGCCACATTGTCAGTGGCGAAACGCATCCGGGCACAGCCGACTCCTACGTTCAGAAAATGAAAAGCTATACGGCAATGAGCAAGTCTTCCAGCGCCATGAATCAGCCGTCGTTCGATGAAGATATTGCCAACGAGGTGGCCAGCACCTGGCTGCAACTGGGCGAGGAGGAGCGCAGCAAGCTGCGCACTAACGAGCAGCAGTGCGAGCAGACGGTGATGACGCAGTTTCAGCAGGAAGACTAGGGTCATCTTGCCGGCATGCATAAACGCGCCATTCTGGCGCGTTTTTTTGTGGCATTTTTTCGTAAATTGCGTACATAATCGCCAGCAATTGATTTGCATCACATAATAACAGCGCCGTCGTAGCGAGGCGCGTTCTGAACCAGCGTACTGGCACTGAATCAACGGGTATCATGATCACGCGTCGACACTTTCTTTTGGGTTCTGGAGCCGTTCTCCTGTCTATGACCGCGGGTAAACTCTTTGCCCGCGATGAGGTTATTCCGCTATGGCCGGACGATCCGCCTGGCGGCGGCGGGCCATCGGGTCCGCTGCGCATTAACTCGCACGGCTCCTGGTCTAACGTGGTCAGCCCGGCTATCCAGCGTTTTCAGCCGGAGAATCCGAATGGCGAAGCGGTGCTGATTGCCGCAGGCGGCGGCTATAAGTTTATCGGCATGGGCCGCGAAGCCTGGCCGGTCGCGCGCTGGCTTAACAGCAACGGCTATACCGCCTATGTGCTGAGCTATCGGCTGCCGGAAGAGAAGTGGCAGGCTGGGCATCTCGCGCCGCTACAGGATGCGCAGCGCGCCATTCGCCTGGTTCGCTCCTTTGAGCGCAAGGTGCATGTGCTGGGCTTTTCCGCTGGCGGCCATCTGTTGGGCATGGCCGCGGCGCGGCCCGACTTCCAGTCGTACCCGCTTCAGGATGAGCTGGATAATGTGGTGCCTAAGGTCGACAGCGTTGGGCTGATCTACCCGGTGATTACGCTGGAAGCGCCCTATACCCATACCACCACGCACCGCATTCTGGTTGGCAATCACGCCACGCCGGCAGAAGAGGCGAACTGGTCGGTGCAAAATTATGTCACCCGCAATTATCCCCCGACCTTTCTGGCGCAGGCAGAGGATGATCCCATCTCGAATCCCTTTAATACCGAACTGATGCGCGATACCTGTCGTCGTAACCGCGTGCCGGTCGAGCTGATTGAAATCAGCCGCGGCGGACACGGTTTTGGTCTCGGCAAAGCGGGAACGCCCGCCGCGCTGTGGGATCAGGCTTACGCGCGCTGGCTCGATCGGCTCAGCTAATCAGGTCAGTATCCGACGGCGATCGGGCTGCTGAGGCGGCGGCAGCGGAAAGTCGTCGTTCATCTCGCGCAGGCTGCGCTCAATAGCGATACAAATCGCATTGAGCGGCAGATCGTTCGCTTCGACGCCAAAGGGATCCTCCAGCTCTTCTGAAACCGACTCCAGCGCCAGAAAGGTGTAGGAGATAAACATCGACACCAGCGGCGTCATGCCGTGCAGATCGGTCACCAGCGCAAACGGCAGCAGGGTGCAGAACAGAGAGACCGTGCGGTGCAGAATCAGCGAGTAGGCGAAAGGAATCGGCGTTGAGGCGATGCGCTCGCAGCCCCCCAGCACCTGCGACAGCCGGTTCACATTTTCATCCATGCTCTGCCACAGAATATCGGCGATCTTTCCTTGCTGACGCAGCTCGCCCAGCCACTTGCCCATGCATAGCAGCACGCGGCTGGCAGGCGCCGGGCTGCGTGAGATTTCATCATGCCAGCGTGACGGCAGCAGGCGGCGCAAATCGTCACGCGCATCGCTGTTGCGCAGCTGGTGCTTCAGGCTGTAGCTAAAGGCCATTTGCAGCGCCGCGCATTCGCGCGCCGTTTCTGCTGTCAGGGGGACGCTTTTGATCTGGCGTAGCAGCGAGCGATGCGTGATCAGCATGCTGCCCCACAGCGTGCGCGCTTCGGTAAAGCGCGCATAGCTGGCGTTGTTGCGAAAGCCGAGAAAGATCGCCAGCGCTACGCCAAGCAGGCTGAAGGGCGCGGTAGTCAGATGCACGCCGAGCGATTCATACCACTGAAAGCAGACAATGGCGATAATGGACATCGCCAGGTTCAACGACAGGCGAAACCCGATTTTCGGCAAGACAGAACCATGCCAGCCGAACAGCCGACGAAACCAGTGTTGAGAGGGACGAACAATCATAGAGAGTGCGATGTGAAGGTTATTTTTGTGGTTTAAGCCTACGCCGACAGGCAGGCGAACGCGAATTTTCGCGTGCTTTTTCGGTGTGATACGTAAAAATTATAATAATATCAATTATCTAAAATAAATTTTGATAACTTATAAAATTCTTTCCGTTATCTCTTATTCGCCCCGCAGCCTAAAGTTCATCTCAACGACAACACAACATCGCAAACCACTGAGAGGAACAACATCATGTCTAAATTCGACCTGCTGGACCCGCAAAATTCCACCCTGATTTTCATCGACCATCAGCCGCAGATGTCTTTTGGTGTCGCAAATATCGATCGCCAGCAGCTTAAAAATAACACCGTGGCCCTGGCCAAAGCCGGAAAAATCTTTAACGTGCCGGTGATTTACACCTCTGTAGAAACCGAAAGCTTTAGCGGCTATATCTGGCCGGAACTGCTGGCGGTGCATCCGGAATCGAAGCCGATTGAGCGTACTTCAATGAACTCCTGGGAAGATGCAAAATTCGTCGAAGCGGTAGAAAAAACCGGTCGCAAGAAGCTGGTGATCTCTGCGCTCTGGACCGAAGTCTGCCTGACGTTTCCGGCGCTGATGGCGCTGAAAGAGGGCTACGAGGTTTACGTGGTGACGGATACCTCCGGCGGCACCAGCGTCGATGCGCATGAGCGCTCGGTACAGCGTATGGTGCAGGCTGGTGCGATCCCTGTCACCTGGCAGCAGGTGCTGCTTGAGTACCAGCGTGACTGGTCGCGCAAAGAGACCTACGACGCGGTGATGGATCTGGTGCGCGAGCACAGCGGCGCTTACGGCATGGGTGTGGATTACGCCTATACGATGGTGCATAAAGCGCCGGCGCGTCAGGCCTGAGTTTCTTCGTCGCCAGGCAGCGATAAGGATTGAGCAGGTAAAAGTCCATCGCTGGACTTTTACCTGTTTTTGCTGAGCATGCGACCTTAGCCGCCGCGCGATAAACAAGGCCGCATAGTGCGGCCTCACTCTCAAAATACGCTTCTCTCTGCTCGTCTTTACCGGTCTCGCTAATGACTGGTTTTTTCTTCTGTGGCAGGCTCTGCGCATGTTTTTTTCAGAGTCAGGAAAGATGAAGAAGAAAAACAGAATCCCGACCCCGCACGATGCGACCTTCCGGCAGTTTCTCAGCCAGCCCAGCGTCGCGCGCGACTTTATGGAGCTTCACCTTCCTGCCGAACTGCGCGCCCTGTGCGACCTCAGCACCCTGAAGCTGGAGTCCGGCTCTTTTGTTGAGCATGACCTGCGTCAGTACTTCAGCGACGTGCTGTACAGCCTGAAAACCCGCCGCGGCGATGACGGCTACGTGCATGTGCTGGTTGAGCATCAGTCCACGCCCGACAAGCACATGGCGTTTCGGCTGATGCGCTATGCGGTGGCGGCCATGAAGCGCCATCTGGACGCAGGGCACAAAAAGCTGCCGCTGGTCGTTCCGCTGCTGTTTTACGCCGGCAAGCGCAGCCCTTACCCGTTCTCTACCCGCTGGCTGGACGAATTTAGCGACCCGGCGCTGGCGGAAAGCGTCTATGGCAGCGCGTTTCCGCTGGTGGATGTTACCGTGATTCCGGATGAAGAGATCGCTGAGCATCGCAGCATGGCGGCGCTTACGCTGCTGCAAAAGCATATTCATCAGCGAGATGTGGCGAAGATTATGAACAAACTGACGTCGGTTTTACTGGCGGGCTGGCTCTCTTCATCCCAGATAGTATCGCTGGTACACTATATTGTTCAGGCAGGGGAGACCGCCGACGGTGGCGCCTTTCTCCGCGAAATGGCGCAGCGAATGCCGCAGCACAAGGAGGCACTGATGACCATTGAAGAACAGATTAAGCAGGAAGGCAGGCTCGAAGGGGAGCGTGAATGCACACTTAAATTCGCACTCAACCTGCTGAAAATGAAGATGCCGCGCGAAGCGATTATGCAGGCCACCGGCCTGACTGAAGACGAGCTGAACCGCATCCAGCCGGCCTGAGGCAATGTCGGACGCCAGCGCGCTTCTTCACGAACGGGCGCAGCGGATACCGCAACACAAGGAGGTGCTAATGACCATTGCAGAACAGCTTAAGCAGGAAGGCTGGCTTGAAGGCTGGCTTGAGGGAAAGCGTGAAAGCACACGTAGAGTCGCGCTCAGCCTGCTGAAAATGAAGATGCCGCGCGAAGCGATTATGCAGGCCACCGGCCTGACTGAAGACGAGCTGAACCGCATCCAGCCGGCCTGAGGCAATGTCGGACGCCAGCGCGCTTCTTCACGAACGGGCGCAGCGGATGCCGCAACACAAGGAGGTGCTAATGACCATTGCAGAACAGCTTAACCAGGAAGGCTGGCTTGAAGGTTGGCTTGAAGGCTGGCTTGAAGGCTGGCTTGAGGGAAAGCGTGAAAGCACACGTAGAGTCGCGCTCAGCCTGCTGACAATGAAGATGCCGCGCGAAGCAATTATGCAGGCCACCGGCCTGACTGAAGACGAGCTGAACCAAATTCAGACAGACTAACGAAGCGCCTGACCTGCCCCAGGTCAAAGATCAACAGGGCCAGCATCGGCTGGCCCGATAATCCTTAACGCATGGTAACAAATTCTTCCGCTGCGGTTGGATGAATCGCCACCGTGTTGTCGAAGTCTTTTTTCGTCGCGCCCATTTTCAGCGCCACCGCGAAGCCTTGCAGCATCTCGTCCATACCAAAACCAATCCCGTGGATGCCTACAATCTTCTCGTCTGCGCCTACGCAAACCAGCTTCATACGGCACGGCTGACGGTGTTGCGTCACGGCGGTATACATGGCGGTGAAAGAGGATTTATACACTTTTACCTGCTCGTCACCATACTGCTCGCGCGCCTGGGGTTCGGTAAGGCCCACGGTGCCGATCGGCGGATGGCTGAATACCACCGTCGGGACATTGCTGTAATCCAGATGCTCGTCTGGTTTGTTGTTAAACAGGCGCTCAGAGAGACGACGACCCGCTGCGACGGCGACCGGCGTCAGCTCCACCGCGCCCGTATTATCGCCAACGGCATAGATGCCGCTAACGTTGGTATTCTGATATTTGTCGACGCTGATATAGCCTTTCTCATTCAGCTCGACGCCCGTCACCGCCAGATTAAGGTTATCCGTCGCCGGTTCGCGGCCTATCGCCCAGACCAGACAATCCACCGTCTGCTCGCGGCCGTCTTCCAGTTGCAGCGTCAGGCTGCCGTCGGCGTTTTTGAGCACCGCTTTCGGCACGGCATGAGTGTGCAGCGTCGGACCTTCGGCATTCATCACCTCGACGAGGGTTTCGGTAATTAGCGGATCGAAGCTGCGCAGCGGAGCGTGTTTACGCACGAACAGGTGCGTTTCAGAACCCAGCGCGTTAACTACGCCTGCCAGCTCAACGGCGATATAGCCCGCGCCGATCACGGCGGTACGCTTCGGCAGCGCGTCCAGCTCGAAGAAACCGTCAGAGTCGATACCGTATTCCGCGCCCGGCACGTCTGGATGCACGGGGCGGCCACCGGTCGCGATCAGGATATGATCGGCGGTGATGCGTTCGCCGTTCACTTCCACAGTGTGTGCGTCAACAAAGCGGGCGAATCCCTTGATCACATCGACGTTATTTTTGCCAAGCACATTGTCGTAGGAGGTGTGAATGCGGTCGATGTAGGCGCTGCGGTTTTTTACCAGCGTCTTCCAGTCAAAATGGTTGACCGTGGTATCGAAGCCGTAATCCGGACCGTACTGATGAATCGCCTCGGCGATTTGCGCCGCGTGCCACATCACTTTTTTAGGAACACAACCCACATTTACGCAGGTGCCGCCCAGCTCTTTAGCTTCAATCAGGGCGCATTTCTGGCCATACATCGCGGCGCGGTTGATGGAGGCGATACCGCCGCTGCCGCCGCCAATGGCGAGATAGTCATAATGTCGTGTCATTGTGTGTCCATCCGGTTACGAAAGTTTGGTTCAGGATTGTAACGCTGAGAGGCGAAACGGCGCAAAGATTGCACCTATGATTGTAATAGGGTTGAATCCTTTCTCCACTGACAGGGAAGCATCATATGCAGCTAACATTTCTCGGCACCGGCGGCGGCGCGCCCAGCCTGCAACGCAACGTCACCTCGATTGCTTTTACCCATACCCTGCGCGGCGACACCTGGCTGTTCGACTGTGGCGAAGGGACGCAAATTCAGTACATGCGGTCGCCGCTGAAGCCGGGCCGCATGAACAAAATTTTTATCACTCACCTGCATGGCGACCATATTTTTGGCTTGCCGGGCCTGTTGACCAGCCGGTCGATGGGCGGCATCAGCGAGCCGCTGACCATTTATGGACCTAAAGGCATTAAGCTGTTTGTCGAGACCGCGCTGTCGCTGAGCGGCTCCTATACCGATTACCCGCTGGACATCGTTGAGATCGAAGCTGGCCTGGTGCTCGATGAGGGCGAATTTCGCGTCAGCGCCTGGCCGCTGGTGCACCCGCTGCCCTGTTTCGGCTACCGCATTGAGCAGCATGCCAAACCGGGCTTTCTCGACGCCGCGCGTCTGAAAGCCGAAGGCGTGCCGCGCGGCCCCTGGTATCAGCAGCTGAAAGCGGGTGAGACCGTGACGCTGGAGGATGGACGCGTGATTAACGGCGCAGACTATCTGGGACCCTCTACGCCCGGCAAAAGCCTGGCGATTTTTGGCGATACCGCGCCGACGCCGACGGCGCTTCAGCTGGCGGCGAACGTCGATGTGATGGTGCATGAAGCCACGCTTGAGGCGGCGTTGCAGGAAAAGGCGAACGGACGGGGTCACTCAACCACCCTTCAGGCGGCGCAGGTGGCGAAAGAGGCAGGCGCAAAGCGCCTGATTGCGACACACTTCAGCTCGCGCTATCTGCCGAAGGATATGCCGCGTTTGCTGGAGGAGTGCCGCTCAGTGTTTCCCGACACCGAGCTGGCATACGATCTGGCGGTGTTTACGCTGTAAGCGCCGACAGATTACTCAGGTACAAGCTGCGTCACGCTGGTGTGTCCGGTTCCGGCAGGCACCAGTTTCTGGTGGAGCCAGGGTAGCAGGTCGTTCATTTGCTGCGCCAGTTTCCACGGCGGGTTGATAACGATCATGCCCGACGCGGTCATACCGCGCTGGTCGCTGTCCGGACGCACCGCCAGCTCAATCTGCAAAATATTGCGAATGCCGGTCGCTTCCAGATCGCGCAGCATATGCTTGATCTGCTGGCGCAGCACGACCGGATACCACAGCGCGAAAATGCCGGTCGCGAAGCGCTTATGGCCTTCATGGATCGCTTTTACCACCGCCTGGTAGTCGCTTTTTAGCTCGTAAGGCGGATCGATAAGTATCAGGCCGCGACGGGTCGGCGGCGGCAACTTCGCTTTGAGCTGCTGATAGCCGTCGGCGCGCTCGACGCGGGCGCGGCTGTCTTTCAGAAACTCGCCGCGCAGCAGCGGAAAATCGCTGGGATGAAGCTCGGTAAGCTGAAGTTTGTCCTCTTCACGCAGCAGGTGACGCGCAATCAGCGGCGAGCCGGGATAGTAGCGCAGCGTGCCGTTTGGGTTGAGATCGCGAATGGCGTTGAAGTAGGGCTTTAATAACTCCGGCGCGTCCGGCTGCTGCCAGATACGGGCGATCCCTTCCAGATATTCACCGGTGCGTTCGGCATGCTCGCCGCTCAGCAAATATCGGCCTGCGCCCGCATGGCTGTCGAGATACAGGAAGGGTTTTTCTTTCTCTTTCAGCGCGCTGATGATCAGGCTCTGAACGGTGTGCTTCAGCACGTCGGCATGGTTACCGGCGTGAAAACTGTGGCGATAGCTCAGCATAACTGTGGGGATTCCGCGGTTGGCGTAAAAAAAGCGTACTGCAAGTGAGCAGGATTATACCTGCTGAAGGGGAAAAATGCTGGGCGATTCTCAGCTGCGGCTCTGGTCGAGCCGTTTCTTCATCGCTCAGCCTGCCTGGCATTGATTTTCGCTACACTTAGCCGCATGTTAGTAAGATTGCGTTGCGCGCGCTGTCGCGCCCCACACATTGAACAAGGACTGCGCTATGACCAATCCATTACTCCAGCCTTTTACGCTGCCGCCTTTTTCCTCTATCCAGCCTGAGCATGTCGTCCCCGCCGTGACCGAGGCGCTGAACGAATGTCGCGCTGCGGTAGAAAAAGTGGTGGCGCAGGGCGCGCCTTACACCTGGGACAATCTGGTGCAGCCGCTGGCCGAAGTGGACGATCGTCTTGGCCGCATCTTCTCGCCGGTAAGCCACCTCAACTCGGTGAAAAACAGCCCGGAGCTGCGTCAGGCCTATGAGCAGACGCTGCCGCTGCTGTCTGAATACAGTACCTGGGTCGGTCAGCACGAAGGGCTGTACCAGGCGTATCGCGATCTGAAAGAAGGCGAAAGCTTCGCCGCCCTCGACGTGGCGCAGCAGAAAGCCGTGGATAACGCGCTGCGCGATTTCGAGCTGTCCGGCATCGGTCTGGATAAAGAGAAGCAGCAGCGCTACGGCGAAATCGCCGCGCGCCTCTCTGAGCTGGGTTCGGCCTACAGCAACAACGTGCTGGACGCGACCATGGGCTGGAGCAAGCTGATTACTGACGAAAGCGAACTCGCCGGTATGCCGGAAAGCGCGCTGGCGGCGGCTAAAGCGCAGGCCGAAGCGAAAGAGCAGCAGGGCTGGCTGCTGACGCTGGATATTCCCAGCTATCTGCCCGTCATGACCTACTGCGATAACGCCGCGCTGCGTGAAGAGATGTATCGCGCCTACTCTACGCGCGCCTCCGATCAGGGTCCGAACGCCGGTAAATGGGACAATGGCCCGATCATGGCGGAAGAGCTGGCGCTGCGTCACGAGCTGGCGCAGCTGCTGGGCTTCGGCTCCTACGCCGAGAAATCGCTGGCGACTAAAATGGCGGAAAATCCGGCGCAGGTGCTCGACTTCCTGAACGATCTGGCGAAACGCGCCCGTCCGCAGGCTGAAAAAGAGCTGGCGCAGCTGCGCGCTTTTGCCCAGAAAGAGTATGGTATCAGCGAACTGAATCCTTGGGATCTCAGCTACTACGGCGAAAAACAGAAGCAGCATCTCTACACCATCAGTGACGAGCAGCTGCGTCCGTACTTCCCGGAAGCGCGCGCCGTGAACGGGCTGTTTGAAGTGGTGAAGCGCATCTACGGCATTACCGCCAAAGAGCGTACCGACGTCGATGTCTATCATCCGGACGTGCGTTTCTTTGACCTGTTTGATGAGAGCGGCGAACTGCGCGGCAGTTTCTACCTCGACCTGTACGCACGCGAGCACAAGCGCGGCGGCGCGTGGATGGACGACTGCGTCGGTCAGATGCGCAAGGCCGACGGCACGCTGCAAAAGCCGGTCGCCTATCTGACCTGTAATTTTAACCGTCCCGTGAATGGCAAACCGGCGCTGTTTACCCATGACGAAGTCACCACCCTGTTCCATGAATTTGGTCACGGCCTGCACCACATGCTGACGCGCATCGAAACGCCGGGCGTGTCCGGTATCAGCGGCGTGCCGTGGGATGCGGTCGAACTGCCGAGCCAGTTCATGGAAAACTGGTGCTGGGAGCCGGAAGCGCTGGCCTTTATTTCCGGTCACTATGAGACGGGCGAGCCGCTGCCGAAAGCGCTGCTCGACAAGATGCTGGCTGCGAAAAACTACCAGGCGGCGCTGTTTATCCTGCGTCAGCTGGAGTTTGGCCTGTTTGACTTCCGCCTGCACGCTGAGTTTGATCCGGCGAAGGGCGCGCAGATCCTCGAAACCCTGCGAGAAGTGAAAAAGCTGGTGGCGGTGGTGCCGAGTCCGGAATGGGGCCGCTTCCCGCACGCCTTTAGCCATATTTTCGCTGGCGGCTACGCGGCAGGTTATTACAGCTATCTGTGGGCTGACGTGCTGGCGGCGGATGCCTATTCGCGCTTCGAAGAAGAGGGCATTTTTAACCGTCAGACCGGCCAGTCGTTCCTTGATAACATCCTGACGCGCGGGGGTTCAGAAGAGCCGATGGAGCTGTTTAAACGCTTCCGCGGCCGTGAGCCGCAGCTGGATGCGATGCTGGAACATTACGGCATCAAAGGATAACGGCGGCAGTGAAAATCTGTTTAATCGATGAATCAGGCGCCGGTGACGGCGCCTTGTTGCATCTGGCGCAGCGCTGGCAGCTTGAACATGACGACGCCTGCATACTGGCGCTGGTGCAGACGCCGACGCATCTTGAACTGCGCAAGCGCGACGAGCCGAAACTGGGCGGCATTTTTGTCGATTTCGTCTCCGGCGTGATGGCGCATCGTCGTCGTTTCGGCGGTGGACGCGGCGAAGCGGTCGCGAAAGCGGTGGGTATTAAAGGCGATTACCTGCCGGACGTGGTGGATGCGACGGCCGGGTTAGGACGTGATGCGTTTGTCCTGGCGGCGATCGGCTGCCGGGTGCGGATGCTGGAGCGCCATCCGGTGGTGGCGGCGCTGCTGGAGGATGGATTGCAGCGCGGCTATCAGGATGCGGAAATCGGCGGCTGGCTGCGCGAGCGGCTGACGCTTATTCACGCGCCCAGCGCGCAGGCGCTCGGCGCTATTACGCCTGCGCCGGACGTGGTGTACCTTGACCCGATGTATCCGCACCGGCAGAAAAGCGCGATGGTGAAAAAGGAGATGCGGGTGTTTCAGTCGCTGGTGGGCGCCGATGACGACGCCGACGCGCTGCTGGAACCGGCGCGACGGCTGGCCAGGAAGCGTATTGTGGTGAAGCGGCCTGATTATGCGCCGCCGTTAGCGGGCATCGCCACGCAGGCGGCGGTGGTGACCAAAAGCCACCGCTTCGATATTTATCCGCCGCTCAGCGCCTGACGGGCGAGAAGGGAAATATCAACGGCTTATCACAGGATGTACAGCGGTTTCGGGCCGCTGTATTTTTCGCTGTCCTGCAACAGATCTGGGCGCTGAAAACGCCAGCCGCTTTAGCCTGGTTCATTGCTTTCATCACCCTGCCTGTTAAATACTGACGTCGCTATAACGCGCTTTCTCATTATGGATGCATACGATGACGCCGCCTGAAAAGAGCGACAGGCCGGGTTGGGTGAAAATAATACATACGCCTGGAGCAGGGATTGAAAATAAATAGCGCTCCATGCAAACAGGCGGCGGGATATTCTGATTTGCAGAGAAGAGTAAAGACGAGAAGCTGATTACAACGTTATCAGCCTGTCTGGCTTTTTTATCCAGCGCGGCGCAGCAGAGAGATCCCATTATTTCCCGGCGGTTTAATCCAGGCGGAGAGACAATGCCGTGCCTGCAAAATCCTTTCAGGGCAAAAGCCGGTTTGCACCGGCTTTTTGTTAACTCTTATTCATCATCCGCATCGCGCAGCGGAACAATCAGCATATCGATATGCACCGTATTAATCAGCTGGCGCGCCGAGGACATCAGCTTACTCCAGAAATCCTGATGATGGCCGCATACCACTAAATCCACATCATATTTTTTTATCGCATCAACCAGAACCTGGCCAAGATCGCCGCTACCGCTCAGGGTCTCACTGACCGGATAGCCCGCCGCGTCCGACAAACTGCGTAGCGCCGTATGCGTCTCTTCCGAGATGCGTTTCTGCATATCGCCCAGGTTAACATCAATCAGGCCGGTATAGAGGTCGGAATAGTTAACGTCAACGTGAATCAACGAGATTTTGGCGTCATAGGGTCGCGCCAGCGAAACGGCTTTATCCACCAGTAACTGGCTTTCCGGAGAAAGGTCTACTGCAATCAGGATATGTTTGTAAGCCATGATATAACTCCTTTCACAAGATTCAGGATGGCAACCTGTCTTCCTGTCGCGTTGTTATCTGCGAAATCCTTTACGCGAACGGGCGATGTCTGTCACCAGATGTTCTGCCGACCCTGCCGACAGATTATTGTTATGCCATAAGTATAGCGGCGACGAGCGACAAATGCTGCCGCACAGGCTGTGGATGTGAATAAGATCAAGGCTAATAAGCGGTTTCGCTTATGGCGAACGAAAATCATCGTTGGAAAAAATTTAAAATCTTCCTCTACACTACACATTAACGGTCACTTTCGCCTGGCGCTGACCGCACAACATTTCGTCAAAAAAACAGATCGCTTCAGGTCATTCAGAGGTTGGCTCTTTCCCGTGGAGCGTAAAGCGCAGCCGCGCTAAATCTGTCTCTACGGCTCCAGCCGGGAGGGGAATATGATCAGCACTATCGCGCTTTTCTGGGCTTTGTGTGTGGTATGTATTGTGAATATGGCGCGCTATTTTTCATCTCTGCGCGCGCTGCTGGCGGTGCTGCGAGGCTGCGATCCGCTGCTCTATCAATATGTTGATGGCGCAGGCTTCTTTACCTCGCACGGTCAGCCAGGTAAACAGGTGCGGCTGGTGCGCTATATCTGGGCGAGACGCTATCTCGACCATCATGACGATGAGTTTATCCGCCGCTGCGAACGCGTACGCGGCCAGTTCATGTTAACCAGCGCGCTGTGCGGCCTGGTCATCCTCAGCCTGATTTGCATGGCGATCTGGCACTGAAATAAAAAAGGGCGACCTGCGTCGCCCTTTAGCCAGTAAAAACGGTTATATCAGCTTCAGCGCCAGCCAGTAGAGGCAGCCTGACAGCACGATACAGACCGGCAGCGTAAACACCCACGCCATCGCGATATTTTTGATCGTCCGGCTTTGCAGGCCGCCGCCATCGACCAGCATGGTGCCCGCCACAGAGGACGACAGGATATGCGTGGTGGAGACCGGCATTCCGGTATAGCTGGCGATACCGATAGAGACCGCCGCCGTGACCTGCGCCGACATTCCTTGCGCATAGGTCATGCCTTTTTTACCAATCTTTTCGCCGATAGTAGTGGCGACGCGACGCCAGCCGATCATGGTGCCGATGCCCAGCGCCAGCGCGACCGCCATGATAATCCAGACCGGCGCGTACTCAATGGTGCCCAGCAGATCGGTTTTCAGCCGTCCCAGGAAGCGCTTATCTTCAGCGCTGGTTTCGGGCAGCTTAGCCGTTTTGTCGGCGGTATCCGCGATACACAGCAGCAGACGACGCATCTGGCTACGCTGCTCAACGGTGAGCTGGTCATAGCTTTGCAGATTGTTATTCAGCAGGCCCTGCGCGCGCTGAACGGCCTGCAAGGCCCGTGCGCTGTCGCAGTGGAACTCTTTCGGACCTGACGGCGCTTCTTCCGGCGTCGGCAGAGCAGGCGGAGCCATCTGAATAACGTGCGTCAGCGAGTCGCCGTGCTGCTGATAATACTGCTCAAGATGGTTAACCGCATCGCGCGTGCGGGTGATGTCATAGCCGCTGGCGTTCATGTTAACCACAAAGCCCGCCGGCGCAACGCCGATCAGCACCAGCATAATCAGGCCAATGCCCTTCTGACCGTCGTTAGCGCCGTGCGAGTAGCTGACGCCGATAGCAGAAACAATCAGCGCGATACGCGTCCAGAAAGGCGGCTTTTTCTTGCCGTCGATCTTTTCGCGGTCGGCTGGGGTCATATGGATACGCGCGCGTTTTTTCGTGCCGCTCCAGTAGCGACGCAGCAGGAAAATCAGGCCGCCCGCGATGATCAGACCGACAATCGGCGACAGAATCAGCGACAAAAAGATGTTGATCACTTTCGGGATATTCAGCGCATCGATAACCGAAGTGCCGGTCATCAGCGCGTTGGTCAGGCCGATGCCGATAATCGCGCCAATCAGCGTATGCGAACTGGACGCCGGCAACCCCAGATACCAGGTTCCCAGATTCCAGATAATCGCGGCCAGCAGCATAGAGAAGACCATTGCCAGGCCGTGCGCGGAGCCAACGTTCAATAACAGATCGGTAGGAAGCATATGCACAATGGCGTAAGCAACGCTTAAACCACCGAGCAGCACGCCGAGGAAGTTGAACACGCCTGCCATTACTACAGCTAACTGCGCACGCATGGCGCGAGTATAGATAACCGTCGCAACTGCGTTGGCCGTGTCGTGAAAGCCGTTGATTGCTTCGTAGAACAATACAAACAGCAGGGCAAGAACCAATAACAGGCCGGTACTGAGGTCAAGACCAGCGAACAAATGTAGCATAAACATTACGCCATTTTTGAGGACATGAGCGCGGCGCATTATCTGCGACAACGCACTATATGGGAAAGCAAAATATAGCCTTGTTTTGACTTAAAAATATTGCGAAACGCTTCTTTTAAGTCAAAAGTGCCCTAAAATTAAACAGTTACATTATGACATATTTGCGACAAGTTTTTGATGCTGGCGTCGCGCAGGGCAGATCTTTACAATCAGCGCCTCGTGAGACAGGCAGGGTATACGCAGTGGAAAAATTTGACGTTATTATCGTGGGTGCCGGTGCGGCGGGACTTTTCTGCGCGGCGCAGGCCGGGCAGCGAGGCCGACGCGTGCTGTTGCTGGATAACGGCAAAAAGCCTGGCCGTAAAATTTTGATGTCGGGCGGCGGCCGCTGCAATTTTACCAATATGTATACCGAACCGGCCGCCTACCTGTCGCACAACCCCCACTTCTGCAAATCGGCGCTGGCGCGCTACACCCAGTGGGATTTTATCGATCTGGTCAATCAGCACGGCATTGCGTACCACGAAAAAACGCTGGGCCAGCTGTTTTGCGACGACTCAGCGGCGCAGATTGTCGATATGCTGATGGCTGAATGCGATAAAGGTCAGGTCACTCTGCGTCTGCGCAGCGAGGTGCTAAGCGTCGCCCGCAGTGAGGCTGGCTATACGCTTCAGCTCAATGGCGCGACGGTGCAGGCAGAGAAGCTGGTCATTGCCAGCGGCGGACTCTCTATGCCGGGACTCGGCGCCACGCCTTTCGGCTATAAAATCGCCGGGCAGTTTGGCCTGACGGTTTTCCCGACGCGCGCCGCGCTGGTGCCTTTTACCCTGCACAAGCCGCTGCTGGAACGCCTTCAGACGCTCTCCGGCGTGGCGGTTGACGCCACTATCGAGGCGCAGGACGGCACGCTGTTCAAAGAGGCGATGCTGTTCACCCACCGCGGTCTTTCCGGCCCGGCCGTGCTGCAAATCTCCAGCTACTGGCAGCCAGGCGAACATATCACCGTGAATCTGTCGCCTTCCACCTCGATCGATGAATTTATTAATGCGCAGCGCGAAGCCCATCCCAATCTGAGCCTGAAAAATAGTCTGGCGAAGCTGCTGCCGAAGCGTCTGGTTGAGGTGTTGCAGGAGATGGAGCAGATACCCGATGTGTCGCTGAAACAGCTCAACAGCAGGCAGCAGGCCGAGCTCGCGCAGACGCTGCATCAGTGGCGCGTGCAGCCGAACGGCACCGAAGGCTATCGCACCGCGGAAGTCACGCTGGGCGGCGTCGATACTACGCAGCTGTCGTCAAAGACAATGGAAGCGCGGGATGTGCCGGGACTCTATTTTATCGGCGAGGTGGTGGACGTCACCGGCTGGCTGGGCGGCTATAACTTCCAGTGGGCCTGGAGTTCGGCCTGGGCGTGTGCGCAGGCAATTTGATGCACGAATTCAGCAGCAGGCGAGCGACCTGACTTAACGACTCATTCGCCATTACAGAAACAGAAAACAGGTTAAGCCCAGGCAATAGTTTGCCGTACCGGGCTTAACCCGTTTGTCATTAAACTAAAATCTGGCGGGCGAAAGGAATTTACTGATATTTTTCTTTGAAATAGATTTCAACATCCTCCAGGCTTTTTCCTTTTGTCTCCGGCACATAAAAACTGAAAATGGTGAATGCCACGCATATTGCGGCAAAGAGCCAGAAGGTTGCAGATGCGCCCATTCCATTAAGCATGGGCAATGAAACCAGCGCAATAACCAGATTTGTAGCAAAAATAATAAAAATCGACAGGCTGGTCGCTTTTGCCCGCGCTCTTAACGGCGAGATTTCCGAAATAATCAGAAAACCCAGCATGCCAGGACTCACCGCGTACATCACGACATAAAACACCAGCGATGCCAGCGCCAGCCAGCTGCTGCCTTCAAATGCGGGCACGGAAAAGATCAGCGCCAGTATCACCAGGCTTATGGTTAATCCAGCTGCCCCCGCGATCAGCAGCGGACGACGTCCAACCTTATCAACAATCAACATGCCGACCACGGTAAAAATGACGTTGGTCAGACCTAAGCCAACGGTGCCTGCCCAGGAGGCGGAGGAAGTAAAACCGCTGGTTTGAAGGATTTGCGGGGCAAAATAAATAACCAGATTAATGCCACAAGCATTAGAGAAAAACGCGACCAGCACGCCAATGACGATCATTGGACGGATATGTCCGCTCAGTAAGTCGCGCCATTTGATATCGTCCTGCTCAAGTGCATTCAAGCGCTCGGTTTCTTTGATTTCCTCATCAACATCATCCGTTCCGCGCAGCTTAATCAACGTTCGACGCGCAGCGGCATGTTTATTAGTGGCAATCAGCCAGCGCGGCGACTCCGTAACGAATAGCACGCCAAGTGCGAGGGCAATGCCAAACACGCTGGCAATGCCTACCGGAAAGCGCCACGATCCCTGACTCTCTGCGGCCGTGTTTACCCCATACGCAATCACGATGCCGACGGTAATCATGAGCTGAAACGAGGTGACCAGAAGCCCACGAACTTTTGCCGGAGCCAGCTCGGCAATATAGACGGGGACCAGAACAGATGATGCGCCTACGCCGATCCCCTGAAGGATACGAGCAAAGGTTAAAAGCTCAATGCTGTTACTGTAACCTGACAGCACTGCGCCAGCCGCGAAGCAGATGCCTGAAATAAACAGGTTAATCTTACGACCATATTTATCTGCCAAAGGCCCGGCTAACAGCGCACCGATCATTGCGCCCAGCAAGGACATACTGACAATTATTCCCTGCATAAAGTCAGTAATATGGAATTGCTTGCCAATAAATACGATTGCACCTCCAATAATACCGGTGTCATAGCCAAATATTATTCCTCCTACAGAGGAGATAATAATTGACATAATAATAAATATGCTAATGTTTTTTGATTTCCCTGTGCTGTGTTGCCCTTCCCTTATTTCTGCATTAACCATGATGTTACCCCGTCGTTTATAATAATAAAGTCTAAGTTAACTCTGGAATTACCGTGGCTCCGAGCGCGCCCGCGACATCGCCTAACTGAGACGGTACGATCCATTTATTAATGGCATAAGCGTCTGAACGCGTCAGCGCCTCTTCAAGGCCAGGTTTGAAAAGTGGATAATAGTGAGCGGCACTTCCGCTAAGGATGGTTATATCGGGACCGTAAAGCGTCAGTAATGTCACTAACCCGCGTCCAAGATAATTGCCGTAACGATGGAAGACCTTTGCGACCTCTTCTTTTTCCTGAGCGGCTCTCTCATAAAAATGCACATCATGCTTTTCAAAAGCGATAGTCGGTAAAAGGGACTCCAGATTCTGCTGAAGCCAGGTTCGGGATGCCAGGGTTTCCCAGCATCCTTTCAGGCCGCAATAGCAGGTCAGGGCATTTCCTGATATGGGAATATGACCCGCTTCTGGGTGCTGCCCGCCACTCGTGCGGAAGGGCTTGCCCTTATCAAGCAGCGCAACACCAATTCCCGTCCCCAGCGTCACCATCAGGAGGCGTTTGCTGTTTTTGCCCGCACCGAAGTAGTACTCGCCAAGAACAGCGGCGACCGCATCGTTATCAATCGCCACTTTTACGCCGAGTTTTTTATTCAACTCATCGGCCAGCGGAAAAAAAGAGAAGCACTCAAGCGTATCTTTGTTGTAAATGACACCGGATGTCGTGTCGACTGGTCCGCTGGCGCCGATGCCAAGGCTGGCTAAAGTCATCCCTTGCGGGATCAGAGAGAGAACGTGATCGGCCAGAGCGTCGGAACGTCTCTCTTTACTGATGCCTGCAAACTCAGCTGTGGCAACGGTTTTGCTGTTCAGCGTACCCGCACTGTCCTGAATGATGATTCGGGTTCCTGTTCCGCCTATATCTATCCCTGCTTTTACCCGGCCTGTCATACGGCTACCGTGATCTTTTGGCCATACAGGAACTGGCCAGCAATAAAGCCATTGTGTCGGGCCAGCGCGACGGTCAGATGTTCGATATAGATAAATCCGCACAGCAGCTGGCTAAGCTCATGGCCAGCCGAGATCGGGAGAAGGGCAGATGCCGCGAAAGGGCGTTCACCAATGGTGACGACATCCGTTCCGTTAGCCAGTAATTCTGTAGCCAGTCTTTCCAGCGTTTCATCACCGGCTTTACCCAGCAGCACGGCCAGCATACCCTGGCCCGAGGTTTCCAGCGGCCCGTGGCGAAATTCGCCACCGATAAAGCCTTCGGCGCTGACTTTAGAGGCTTCCTTGGTAATCAGGGCGCCTGTTAGCGCGCTGGAGGCATACGAGCCTGTAGCAATATAGGCAACGCGAGGACGAGCAGAAGTAAAAAGGGTGTCCGCAAAGCGTGCGACCGCCTCTTTTTCCTGCACCAGTCGACGAATATCACCCAGCGTATCCGTAACCGCAGCGCAGATCCTCTGCTCATCCTCACCCAGCAGCAGAGCCAGCGTGCGATAGCCGGCAATGAGCGTATTAAGATAACTCTTCGAACTGACCGTCGCTTCATCACCGCTTTTCAGAGTAATTAAAATATCGGCGCTTTTACCCAGTGTGCTGTTTTCATCATTGGTTAAGCCAATAAGGGTTTTTGGACGGTTTCCCTCCTTCAGCAGCGCCACGATCTCGCCGCTCATACCGGACTGTGAGGTCATCCATAACAACGTCTTTTCTGTAACAAGGTTGGGCATATCCAGCAAACGGCCCGCGTCCACCCGCCATACCGGGTATCCCTTAGCAATCAAGGCACGTTCAATGGGGATCAGCCCATAATCTGACGAACCCATACCTGTCAAAACAATGCGATCGTATTCGTGCAGTTTTAGTGTTTTCAGGGATTCAGGCAGGGGGTTTTTTAGCTGAGCCAGCACGGCTTCAGGCTGCATGGCGATATCGTTTTCATACGGATTAGACACAAGCACCTCGACATTAATGTGAATGACCTGTTCAACCTACATGCACGATATTGTGCATGTCAATGCGCGATTTCATGCGTGTGATATGAGTTTCATATTTTTAAGGTTTGTTTATTAACTTGATGATATTTAAAATATTAACGGTGCATGATGCTTTTTTCGTGATAAGATCGAATGCAATCAAACGTGTAGGGAGGAAGAAAATGCTGGCAAATGAGAGACGTAGTAAAATTCTTTCGATGCTGGTTTCCACGGGTTATCTCCATGCCAGTCAACTGGCGGAAGAATTCAACGTGGACAGCTCTACGGTAAGAAGAGACCTGATTCATCTGGAAAAAAACGGCAAAATCATTCGTACGCATGGCGGCGTTCTGCCCGTTCTCTCTACGGAGGGTCAGGATACCCCTTACAATATTCGCAAGGGTCGCAACCACGAGCAGAAAGTTGCCATTGGGAAATATGCGGCTTCGCTTATTGCGGACGGTGACTCTGTTATCCTGGATAATGGCTCAACGGTTTATGAACTTGCTGTCCATCTGACATTAAAAAAAGATCTGACCGTTATCACCAACGATCTCAATATTGCCTTGCTGCTCAGTCAATATCCGGCGATTAATCTGAACGTGACGGGCGGTGTCGTCGCAGGCAATTCATTTACGCTTGTCGGCCCTGATGCTACACGTAAATTCAGCGAAGTTTACGCCGACTGGGCGTTTATGGGTGCGGAGGGGGTCCATGCCGAAGCGGGTATAACCAACGTTAATGCCATTGAAATTCCAACTAAAAAAGCGATTCTCAGCGCGGCGCGAACAAAAGTTATCCTCGCGGATTCATCCAAAATCGGTTATCGGGCTTTGTCGCATGTCTGCGATCTCGATAGCATCGATATGGTTATTACCGATAAGAGGAAAAATGAAAAAATATCCGCAGGCTATAACGGAAAAATTTACTTCGCACAGTAAGTTACCTGATTCAAAATGCTTCTGTAAAATCTGATATGAAGCGTTTTATTGAATTGATTTACATAGATATTGCTAGCTGAAGGGCAACGGAAACGGCCTCTTCGATTTCCTGCTTTCTCTGCTGAATCCAGCATGAAACCCGCCGGATGCGCTTCTGGCCCCATGCCTGAATGTCAGGCTGCGTCGCGGCATGTATGAGACCAGGCTGGAAGCCTGGCGACACAGCGCTTTTCGTTGCAAAAATGCGGTTTTGCCGCAGGACGGCCTGAATACCGCTTCGCTAATTCCCTGAGCCGCAACACTTTTAGACGATTCCGCCTGGCGCGTTTGTCGGCTGGATTTCATACTTCTGATTTATCACAGAGGAGATCCATCCCCCATGCTCACCTTTTTGCGTTCCCTGTTTTCCAGCCCCGAAAGCTTTATCAGAGGCATGTCACGCCAGGACATCAATGATTCCATCGCCGATGGCGAACGCATCATTATTGATGAAGATGGCAATGCTTCGGTGAACGTGCTGAGTGAGGAAGTGCATGAGGATTTCGCCCGCCACGTTGAATCACTGAAAGGGGTTTAACATGGGTACGGCGATATTCATGGTGCTGATGGTCTGCGGCTACTGGTACACCAGCCGCGATCTCTCCAGCCGCTTCAAAATACGCCGCAGCTTCGGCTGGGACGTCTACTTTCTGGTCGCGCTGTATGGCTGCATCTTTGTTTTGCAGGGCATGCTGGCCACGGCGATTATCTGGCTGGTCTTGCTGATTATCTCCAGCATATCCAATAGCTTGCAGCTAATGCCTGGCGAACATCTGCGCTGGCAGATGGAATTTATGAACTGGAGCTTTCTTGGCATTCAGGCTCCTGTGGTGGTGATGCTGGCCTTTGCGGTCATGTTTTGCATGTACCGTTCAAACTGGTCGGCAAGCGCGCGCCTCAACAGCAGCGGGCGGAAAGATCTTTATCAGCAGCTCTCGAAGTCCAATGGCGTCGAGCAGCTGCTCTATCAGTGTATGCAGGAGGGAGAGCTGGCATGGATCACGCTAAAGTCACGTCGCATCTATGTCGGCATGGTGCATGCCGCCACCTTTGAGTATGAAAATACCGCGAATATTGTGCTAATCCCGATGCTGAGCGGCTATCGCGACAGTAAAACGCTCAGCATGTCGATTGAACACAACTACAGCCGCTGGTATGCCGAGCACGGTATTACGCTAACCTCTGAACCCAAAAACGCTATGGCGTTCCGTAAGGTGCTGATGGTGGATCAGATCGAAAGCCTGTCGCTGTTCGATCCCGCCAGCGCCAGTTCGCTGGCGATGACCCATCACGACGGCGTTCCGATGGAGGTGCACGGCTCTTTTACTCCAGGTTCTCCGCCGTAAACAGCCGCAGAGCGACTTTGCCATCCTGGTAAACATCGGGCTGGTAGCCGTTCTCCAGATGACGCAGCAGCAGGTCGATCGCCAGACGTGCGTGCTGTTGCGCGTTCTGATCCAGCGCAAAAGCCAGCTCATCGTTGCGCAGTAGTTGGTGCGTTACGGAATAAAGCTCATGAGTGATATAGCTGCACCGTCCCAGCAGCTGGTGCAGGCGCAGCATTTCACTCACCTCGCTATTGCCCATGCCGGTGTTATAAAGACCGGCCACGTGCCGGGAGCGGGACAGGCTGCTATCCAGCAGCGTGCGGATGGTATCGCGCTGGTCCAGGCCAAACAGAACTTCACGCAAATGGCGCTGCGGCGCACGCTGCATCATGACTTCACGGAATCCAGCGATGCGTTGACGATGCGCCAGGTAATCGAAGCGACCGCTTACCATAAGGACATCGCCCGGCTGATTTACGATTTTGCTCATCAACAGACCCGCAGTACGTCCCGCCTGATACTGATCGATGCCGACATGGCACAGACGCTCGGCGTCGGGCAGATCGGTTACAATCGTCACCACCGGCACGCCGCGGCTGCGACAGAGTGCCAGTGCGCGATAGACTGGCGGATAGTCATGTCCAAAAACGATGATGCCGTCGCGTGTGGCGCTGCGCGCAATAATGCTCTGCGCCAGCTTTTCCGGCTGCGACTCGGCAACCAGCGTTTTATGCAGCGTAATGCGTCGATAGCCCAGCTCGCCTGCCACTTCGCTAAAATAGCGCACCAGCTGCTGAAAAAACGAAGAACCGTTATTGCTGAGGAACACCTCAATTTGCCAGGCATGGCGATACTCTTCCGGCAGCAGCCTTTTCAGCCCGATTTCTCGCGCGGCTTTCAGCACCTTACGCGTCGTTTCAGGCGACACGCCGCCGCGTTCGTTTAATACCCGATCGACGGTGGCAATACCGACGCCTGCTATTTTTGCCACCGTCTCAAGGGTGAGCTTTTTCATTCTTGCTCCACGCATGGCCTTATTTGCCATAACCTTCCTGATATTAATAACCATTTTTCAGCTGGCGTAAAATAGCGCCTGGCTGCGTCAGTGCTATTTTAATGACTGCGCTCACTGTTGTTCCAGCTTATTTTTAAGCACATTTTATGTTGCCTATAAAAAGCGCAGTAGATAAGGCGAAAAAAAGAGCAGATAGTTAATAACTAATAACGCTGCGAAATTTTTATCACTGGCTGATAATTAGAAATGTCAATAATGGCTCAAGGTGTTTCCAGTTTAATAATCTGATTTGTAAGGATTTTAAGGGGTTTATGATGGTTTTTCATCAACGCCTCGCTTTCCCAAAGTAGGTTAAAAATTTATGATTATTTTGTTGGTAATAAATGGAAAATGATTTTAGGGATGTTAACACCCGACCTCTGAGAAAACGGATGCGTCCGTCGTTAAGTATCAATCCTGATAAAAATAATAACCCTGTCGCCAGTTAAAAATTATGGCGTGCAGGGGAGAGCGATCGCCTGAATATAACTAAGGGCGGCGCGATTATATCGTTAAATAATTTAATGTGATTAATTCGTTGGCAGGGAAAAAAATGAAACGCAGAGAGTTTCTCACCTCCGTGGCTGCGCTGGGCATGGCGTCATCGCTGCCTGTGGCAAAAGCCGAAACCGTACAAGGCGGTCAACCCTGGGAAGCGGGCAAAATCAATACCCCGCCTGCGCCGCGCAAGGGCGGACTGCAATATCTGACGCAGCAGGAGTTCGATATGCTGGGGGCTATTGCTGAACGCTTTATCCCCGCTGACGAACTAAGCATCAGCGGCAAAGAGGCAGGCTGCGCCACCTTTATCGACCGTCAGCTGGCAGGCGATTATGGCAACGCTGTCGCCATTTATCGACTGGGCCGCTTCGTTAAAGGCACGCCGGAGCAGGGACCGCAATCGCCGCTGACGCCCGCACAGCGCTATCGTCAGGGACTCGCCGCGCTTGAAGAGTTCGCGCATCAACACTTCCATAAAAGTTTTGTCGCACTGAGCGGCGAACAGCAGGACGATCTTCTGCATCGCATGGAGACGGATCAGCTTAATCTTGGTCCAAACGTAGAGACCAGGGTTTTCTTTGAGCTGCTGCTGCAAAACGTGCGGGAAGGCTTTTTATCCGATCCGATCTACGGCGGCAACAAAGAGATGGCCAGCTGGAAAATGCTCGGTTTTCCCGGCGCGCGCTACGACTTCCGCGATCTGATTGGCAAAAAAGGGAAGAAGCTGCACATCATCCCGACCAGCCTGATTGATAACACCCTTTGACTCTTCAGTCTGACTGAGCAGTGAGTTAACACATGCAAAATATTCGTCCAAACGCTGACGCTGTAATCGTCGGCCTGGGTTGGTGCGGCTCGTTGATTGCCGAAGAGCTGACCCGCGCAGGTCTGAATGTGGTCGCCATCGAACGTGGCCCCTGGTTTGAGACCGCTACCGATTTTCCGCCCTCCATTGACACCGATGAACTGCGCTGGGATACCCGTCGCAGCATGCTGCTGCCGCCAGCGGTGGAAACCACGACGTTCCGTAATCACCGTAGTGAAACCGCGCTGCCGACCCGTGAATGGAATTTGAATGAACTGGGCTACAACGTGGGAGGTTCGGGCACTCACTGGGCCGGCATGGCCTGGCGATTCACGCCGTGGGATTTTCAACCCTATACCCAGACGGTACAGCGCTACGGCAAGCAGCAGATTGCTAAAGGGCTGATCCTGCAAGACTGGGGCGTCACCTATGACGAACTGGAGCCGTTTTACGATCGTTTTGAGAAGATCGCAGGGGTATCCGGCAAAGCAGGCAAACTTAACGGCGAGATTATTGCCGACGGCAACCCGTTTGAAGGCAACCGCAGCAGCGAGTATCCGCTGCCGCCGCTGGAAAGCACGCGCCTGACCGACCTGTTCCGCGACGCAGCGAAATCGCTTGGCCAGCATCCCTTTATGGTGCCTGCCGGTCAGACTTCGCGCGCCTACGTCAATCCGCTCGGTGTACGTATGGGCCCCTGTACCTACTGCGGCTACTGCCTCTATTACGGCTGCGGCAACTTCTCTAAATCCAGCCCGAACGCCTGCGTGATCCCGGCGCTAATGCAGCGGGAAAACTTTACGGTGCTGACGGATTCCGCGGTGGTGCGCGTTAACAAAGCGGACGATGGTAAAACCGCCACTGGCGTGACCTACATCGACAAGAACAAGAAAGAGTGGGTGCAACCAGCAGACATCGTCATTCTGTCGGCGTTTCAGATGCAGAACGTGCGTCTGCTGCTGCTGTCGAAAATCGGCCAGCCCTACGATCCGGAAACCAAAACCGGCACGGTAGGGCGCGCCTACAGCTTCCAGACCGTTTCCGGAGCCAGCCTGTTCTTTGAGGACGAATACCTCAACCCCTTTATCGGTGCGGGCGCGCTGTCGCAGCAGGTCGATGACTGGAATGGCGATAACTTTGACCACAGCGATAAAGACTTCATTGGTGGCGCGGGCATTCTGGTGGTGGCGCGCGGCGCGCGCCCTATTGGTAACGCTGACGCGCTGCCGCCGGGCACGCCGCGCTGGGGCAAAGCATGGAAAAAGGCTTATACCCAGGCTTTTCAGAACGCCACCTTTATTTTTGGTCAGGGCACCAGCTTCTCACATGAAGACTACTATCTCGACCTGGACCCGGAATATAAAGATGACAACGGCAACCCTCTGCTGCGCGTTACCTTTGACTACAACGATAACGACCGTCGCTCGGCGAAGTTTATCGAAGAAAAGAGCGTCGAAATTGGTAAAGCCATGGGAGCGAAAACCGTTATCGGCACCAACTCAGCCGCCGGAAAATATTCTCCCTACAACTTCGCCAGCGACCATACCATCGGCGGCGCAGTGATGGGCACCGATCCGAAAACCAGCGTGCTCAACCGCTATCAGCAGAGCTGGGACATGCACAATCTGTTTGTGCTTGGCGCATCGTCCTTTCCGAATAACGCGGGCTACAACCCAACCGGCACTATCGGCGCGCTCAGTCTCTGGACGGCAAAGGCGATCATCGATCAATACCTGAAAAACCCTGGCCCCCTGGTGAAGGTGTGATATGAAAAAGACAACCCTTGCAGGCGGCGCGGCAGTGATCGCCGGCATTATCGCAGCCGGTCTGTTGTGGCAAAACGGCGATACCTCAGCCGATAACGTGGCGGATAACCAGACGTTGACCAGTCAGCTTCCAGCCGCGACGGATGCTGCCGCAGTGGCGCGTGGCAGATATATTGCCATCGCGGGCGACTGCGTCGCCTGTCATACCGCGCCGGGCAGCAAAGATGCCTTTGCGGGTGGCTACTCAATCAGCACGCCGTTTGGCGGCATCTTTGCCAGCAATATCACGCCGGATAAAGAAACCGGTATCGGCAACTGGACCGAGCGCGATTTTTATCGGGCAGTACGTCATGGCAAAGGCAAAGAGGGCGAGCATCTCTATCCCGCTATGCCCTATAACGCCTATGTGAAAGTCAGCGACGAGGACATGCATGACCTGTGGATGTATATGCGTTCGGTGAAACCCGTGCGCTACAAGGTACCGGAAACGAACCTCGGTTTTCCCTACAACATTCGCCTGGCGATGATGGGCTGGAATCTGTTGTTTTTCCGCAACAGCGGCTTTGAAAGCGATACGGGCAAGTCAGCTGAGTTCAATCGCGGCGCCTATCTGGTAGAGGGGCTGGAGCACTGCGGTGCCTGTCATACGCCGAAAAACCTGCTCGGCGGCGATACCAGCGACTTTTTGCAGGGCAGCAACCTCAGCGAGTGGCATGCGCCGGACCTGACGTCGAACCGCTACGTCGGCATTGGCGGCTGGAGCGAAGAGCAAATTGTCGATTACCTGAAGCTGGGCAGCAACCACGTCGCTGTGGCGTCCGGCCCGATGGCGGAGGCGGTGACCAACTCAACGCAGCATCTTAATGACGCCGATCTGCGTGCCATTGCCACCTTCCTGAAAGCGCAGCCCGCGTCACCGACGCAGCCGCCGCAGCCGCAGAACCCTGACAGCGCGCTGATGAAGAGCGGAGAGAATGTCTACAGCGCCAACTGTAGCGCCTGCCACAACAGCGACGGCAAAGGGATCCCGAACCTGGCCGCCAGTCTGGTGAACAATCCGGGTCTGCTGGCGGATGATGCTTCTTCCATTATCACCACGGTATTGCAGGGTGGGCGTGGCGCGGTGACCCAGGGCAATCCGACCAGCGGTGCTATGCCGAGTTTTGCCTGGAAGCTGTCGGATGAACAGGTCGCAGCCGTATCAACCTATATCCGTAACAGCTGGGGCAACGCCGCGACGCAGGTAGAAGCCAAAGAGGTGGCGGGCAAACGCAAGCTGTTGAAGCTGCCTGACCAGATGGCGGCGCATTAAAACAGGCGGCGTAAGCCGCCTTTTTTACACCTTGTGCTCTCACCGTCGCTGAACGCACGCGCGACATCACCTTCCGCGCGGCAGACTCTAAGCTGATTAGGTCACTTCATCAGAGAGGAACGAACATGGCAGGCAAAGCATTAGTGATTGGCGCCTCGCGCGGCATAGGTCTGGCGGTGGTTAAGGCGCTGGCGGCACAAGGCTGGCAGGTTACGGCAACGTACCGCAGCAGCACGCCTGAGGCGCAGGCGCAATGGCACGCGCTGGATATGACGCATCAGGACGAGGTTCGGCAGCTGGCGAACCAGCTCGAAGGCGAACAGTTTGACGTGATACTGATCAATGCCGGCATTTCCGGGCCATCGCATCAGAATCTGTTGCAGAGCAGCGACGAAGAGCTGGCGCAGCTGTTTATGACTAACGCCATCGCGCCGGTGCGCAGCGCCGAAACTCTGCTGCCCTTGCTGACGAAGCAGAACGGGGTGATTGGCTTTACGACGTCTATTCTTGGCAGCCTGAATGAGAATGATACGGCGGCGATGCCGATCTATTCGGCCAGCAAATCGGCGCTGAATATGTTGAGCCGCGCGCTGCTGCCGCAGATTGACGAGCATAACGCGACGCTGCTGTCGCTGCATCCGGGCTGGGTAAAAACCGATATGGGCGGTGAATCCGCGCCGGTGACGGTAGAGCAGAGCGGAGAAGGGCTGGTGAAACAGCTTGAGACCTATCGCGGACGCGGCGGCCATCACTACGTCGACTACGCCGGGCAGCTGTTGCAGTGGTAATTCAAAGGCGCGCCAGCGCCTTTTTTGCATCCTTATCGCTGAAATACTACACTCGCGGCATATTCTGACAAGGAGTTAGTATGTCTCAATCCGTTCAGCGTAAGCCGCTGCCGCTGCCGGGCGGCCACAATAAAGTGCTGTTGCACTCCTGCTGCGCGCCCTGTTCCGGCGAAGTGATGGAAGCGATGCTGGCTTCCGGCATCGACTACACCATTTTTTTCTACAATCCCAATATTCATCCGCTGAAAGAGTACGAGCTGCGTAAAGAGGAGAATATCCGCTTTGCTGAAAAGTTCGGCGTGCCCTTTGTGGATGCCGATTACGATCGCGACAACTGGTTTGAGCGCGCGAAAGGGATGGAATGGGAGCCGGAACGCGGCGAACGCTGCACCATGTGCTTTGATATGCGCTTTGAACGCACCGCGCTCTATGCGCACGAACATGGCTTTCCGGTGATTACCAGTTCGCTGGGCATCTCTCGCTGGAAGAATATGCAGCAAATTAACGACTGTGGCGCGCGCGCCGCATCGCGCTATCCCGATATGCTTTACTGGGACGTAAACTGGCGCAAAGGCGGCGGTTCGGCGCGTATGATTGAAATCAGCAAGCGCGAGCGTTTTTACCAGCAGGAGTATTGCGGTTGTATCTATTCGCTGCGCGATTCCAATCGTCATCGCGTCGCCAGCGGACGCGAACGTATTAAAATCGGCGTGCAATACTATGCGCCGGATAGCGAAGAGTCATAATGTAAAGGGCGAACCTTTCGCCCTTTATTATTCACGCTGAAGCATGATGTCAACGCAGCGCGTGGCAGGACTCGTCGACATCCAGAGTGCGAATATTCAGGCGGCCTGCCGTATAGCGTTTAGCCGCATGACTGGCGGGCTGCGCCTGGCGGCAAAGCGCGCAGGGATTAATATTGCCCTCCAGCCGCGCCTGAGTCTGCGCATCCAGCTTGTGCTTGCGGCAAACATGGGGCGTGCAGCCCATCACCTGCTTAAAAGAGCGCGTAAAAGATTGCTGGCTCTCGAAATGGTATTTTACCGCCAGCGTAATAATAGGTACGGAACTGCTTTTCAGCGCATAAACACAGGCGGCCAGCTTTCGTTTACGGATATAGCGCGCCAGGGTTTCATTACGGCAGCGTGCAAAAAGTTTCTGTAAATACCATTTTGAATATCCTGACTTTTCAGCAATATCATCAATGCTGAGCCGTTGGTCGAGATGGCTATCAATCCACTCGGTAATGGTATCGATCACTTCTTCATTATATTTTTTCTCGCGCATATTTCACCCTCATCCACAAAGTGCGCACAGTGTAGAGAAGTTAACCTTTCGCTATATAGGTCTGTCGTAAAGAATTATCAGAAAATGCATTTTTATTTTTTTACAAGAGGTGTGGAATATATAAATTTTATCAAAAAGAGATGAGTGTTGCTTAAAGGTTGTAGAATCCAGGCAAAGAGAGAAAATAAAGGTAAAGTATTTGTCTTCTGAAAGCATGAATATTTAACCTTATTGTGGTTTTCACAGCAGAAATGGCGCATGACGCTTCTGCGTCTGTTAAATAACGGCAGGCAAAATAGCGCAGGCAGGCTACGCTTGTTTTAAAAAACATCACCAGGATGACACAGCGCAACAATACGCAGGGTTCGGGCGCGTGTCACACTGCTGCTCTTTTGCCTGAATGGAGGTCACCGCATGAATCTGGCATCTGGTCTGAAGAAACCCCTTGCCGCTTTGCTCACATCGATCGCCCTGCTCAGCGCCGCCCCCACGATGGCGGCGTCAACTTACGGCGAGCAGCTGGAAGGGTTTCAGTATCCTTTCCCGCTTCAGCGCTTCAACTTTTCCTCGCAGCAGCAGCCGCTCAGCATGGGCTATATGGATGTAAAGCCAGCCGGTCAGGCTAACGGGCGAACCGTCGTGCTGCTGCACGGCAAAAACTTTTGCGGCGCGACCTGGGAAGAGAGCATCCGCGCGCTAAGTCAGGCCGGTTATCGCGTCGTCGCGCCGGACCAGATTGGCTTTTGCAGCGCCAGTAAGCCGGCTAACTATCAGTACAGCTTCCAGCAGCTGGCGGACAACACCCATCAGCTGCTGGCGCATCTGGGCATAAAGAAAGCGGTTATCGTAGGTCACTCCACCGGCGGCATGCTCGCCACGCGCTATGCGCTGATGTATCCCGACGAAACGCAGCAGCTGGTGCTGGTGAATCCTATCGGGCTGGAAGACTGGAAGGCTAAAGGCGCGCCGTGGCGCAGCGTCGATCAGTGGTATCAGCGCGAGCTGAAGCTTGATGCCGCAGGCATTAAAAAATACGAGCAGCACACCTACTATAGCGGCCAGTGGAAGCCGGAATATGATAAATGGGTAGATATGCTGGCGGGGCTGAACGCCGGACCGGGACATGAAAAGGTGGCCTGGAACTCCGCGCTTATCTACGACATGATCTTTACCCAGCCGGTCTTTTATGAATTTGGCGATCTGAAAGTGCCGACCACGCTGATGATTGGCACCGCCGATACCACCGCTATCGGCAGCGATATCGCTTCGCCTGAGGTAAAAGCCACCCTGGGGCACTATGAGGTGCTGGGCAAAGAGGCGGCGAAGCGTATCCCTGGTGCGCGGCTGATTGAGTTTCCCGGCATGGGTCACGCGCCGCAGATGGAAGCGCCGACAAAATTTAACCAGTCGCTTATCGCGGCGCTGTCACAGGGTTAAAAAGGCGCTTTCTTCTCTTTTTTAGCGGCGTACATGCGTGCGTCGCTGGCTTCCAGCATCTGCTCCAGACTTTGCGGATGGGCGCTGGCGAACTCGACGATGCCTGACGAGAAGTGCAGCGCATAGCGACGATTCAGGCTGCTGGTCTGCTGTTGCAGATAGTGTCTGAACTCGCTGAGCAGCGCGTCCGCTTCCGGCTGATGCAGCCCATTGAATAGCACCACGAACTCATCACCGCCCAGTCGGGCAAACAGATCGGAGTGGCGGAAACAGACTTTCATCGCATCGGCGAAATCCATCAGCGCGCGATCGCCTTCGCGATGACCAAGGGTGTCGTTAATCTGCTTGAACTTATCAAGGTCGAGAAAGGTGAGGCAGGCCGGACGTTGTTTTAACATGCAGTCGTTGAGCACCAGCTGGCCCAGCGTCATAAAACCGCGTCGGTTGGTAATCTGCGTCAGCTCATCGCAGGTTGCAGTCTGAAAGGCTGCCAGTTCCGCTTCGGCCATGGCTGCCAGATCGCGCAGCGTCGCGCGATCGTCGGCGCTAAATTCACGCGATTCGTGACCAAGAATGCACAGCGTACCCACGTTAATGCCGCCCTGTCCGCGTAGCGGACAGCCAGCGTAAAAACGAATATGCGGCTCGCCGGTCACCAGCGGATTGTCATGAAAACGGCTGTCGTTGAGCGCGTTTTCGACCACCATCACGTCGTCCTGCAAAATCGCGTGACCGCAAAAAGAGATGTCGCGTGGCGTGGTCGATGCGCTGTAAGCGCCAGCCACGGATTTAAACCACTGCTGACTGGCTTCTACCAGGCTGACCAGCGCAATGGGGGCATTGAACAGACGGCGCGCCAGCCGTGTAAGACGGTCGAAACGCTCTTCCGGCGGCGTATTGAGGATTTTCATGTCGTGCAGCTGGACAAGGCGTTGCGCCTCATTAGCAGGATGTTGAGGTGCTCTCATCGCGTTACTCTTATAGTTAGTGAGACAGGTGAAGCGAAACTGGTGTAGCTACAAGGGCTTAAAAAGGCATCCTGCGATCGTTGCGATGGCCGACCACAGGATGTTGGGGACAATCAGAGCACTTTTTGTTCGGCGAGATCAAGGGCAAAATAGCTAAAAATCAGGTCCGCGCCGGCGCGCTTAATGGCGCCCAGGCTTTCCAGCACCACGTTACGCTCATCAATCGCTCCCGCCTGCGCGGCGAATTTGATCATGGCGTACTCGCCGCTGACCTGGTACGCAGCCAGCGGCAGCTCAGTGCGGTCGCGGATTTCGCGCAGCACGTCAAGGTACGCGCCGGCAGGTTTCACCATCAGGGAATCTGCGCCTTCGGCAGCGTCGATCAGCGACTCGCGAATGGCTTCGCGGCGGTTCATCGGATTCATCTGATAAGTCTTGCGATCGCCCTTTAAGGCAGTGCCTGCGGCTTCGCGGAACGGGCCGTAGAACGAGGAGGCGAACTTAGTGGAGTAAGACATAATGGCGGTCTGGGTAAAGCCCGCCGCGTCCAGCGCCTGACGGATCGCCTTCACCTGGCCATCCATCGCGGCTGAGGGAGCGATAAAATCCGCGCCTGCCGCTGCCGCGACCACCGCCTGTTTGCCGAGGTTGATCAGCGTAGCGTCATTATCGACGCCGTGATCGCACAGCACGCCGCAGTGGCCGTGGCTGGTGTATTCGCAGAAGCAGGTATCGGACATAACAATCATTTCCGGCACCGTGTCTTTACAAATGCGCGACATACGCGCCACCAGGCCGTTTTCGTTCCAGGCATCGCTGCCGGTCGCATCGGTGTGGTGGGAGATGCCGAAGGTCATCACCGAGCGGATGCCCGCTTTGGCGATGCGCTCAATCTCATAGGCGAGACGTTTTTCCGGAATGCGCATCACGCCCGGCATCGCTTCAATCGCTTTGTAATCATCAACGCCTTCCTCAACAAAAATCGGCAGGGCCAGATCGTTCAGGCTGAGAGAAGTTTCCTGGAAGAGTTCACGCATCGCCGGGCTGGAACGCAGCCTTCTTGGACGCTGGAGCAGAGAAAAGTCAGACATATTCATTCTTACACAGGTGAAAAAAGTAGCGTTAGTTTACTCCTTTTACCGGGTAACAATGAAGATTGTGTGCGGCGGCGGCGTGGCGCGCCAAAAAAATTCTCCCGCCGGACGGCGGGAGAATGCAGGTTACTCGTTAATGTTGGGGTGCTGCTGCACCAGATTTTTACGCTTCTCTTCCAGACGCGCGATCTCGGCATCAATATCTTCGATTTTCTGCTCGATGTTGTCGTGATGCTCTTGCAGGATCTCACGCGCCTCTTCGAGGTCAGAAGCCGCAGGCGTCGCGCCGCGCAGCGGTTTGTTCGCCGTCTCTTTCATATAGATGCCGGTAATCAGACCGATCACCGCGACCACCATCAGATAGTAGGCGGGCATATAGAGGTTGCTGGTCGCTTCCACCAGCCATGCCGCCAGAGTCGGCGTCAGACCTGCGATCAGCACGGAGATGTTGAAGGCGCTTGCCAGCGCGCTGTAGCGGATATGGGTCGGGAACATGGCCGGCAGCGACGACGCCATGACGCCGGTAAAGGCGTTGAGGATCACCGCCAGCAGCAGCAGACCCGCGAAGATCAGGCCCAGCACGCCGCTGTTAATCAGCATAAAGGCCGGGATAGCGAAGACCAGCAGCGCGATACTGCCGACGATAACAAACGGACGGCGGCCAAACCGGTCGCTGAGCATACCCATCACCGGCTGGACAAACAGCATGCCCAGCATAATGGCGATGATGATCAACACGCCGTGATCTTCCGAGTAGTGGAGGTTATGCGACAGATAGCTCGGCATGTAGGTCAGCAGCATGTAATAGGTCACGTTGGTGGCAATCACCAGACCGATACAGGCAAGCAGGCTTTTCCAGTGCTTGCTGGCAATTTCTTTAAACGACACTTTAGGACCATCGCGCAGCCCTTCGCGGTCGCCTTGCTCCAGCTTATCAACGTGCTGCTGAAACGCCGGCGTCTCTTCCAGCGCATGGCGCAGATAGAGACCGATAATGCCCAACGGCAGCGCGAGGAAGAACGGCAAACGCCAGCCCCATTCCATAAATTTCGCTTCGCCGATAATAGCGGAAATCAGCACCACGATGCCCGCGCCGAGCACGAAACCAGCAATAGAGCCAAAGTCGAGCCAGCTGCCCATAAAGCCGCGCTTGCGGTCAGGGGAATACTCCGCCACAAAGATTGACGCGCCGGTATATTCGCCGCCGACCGAAAAGCCCTGCGCCATTTTGGCGATCAACAGCAGAATCGGCGCCCAGATACCAATAGAGGCGTAAGAGGGGATCAGGCCGATACAGAAGGTACTGATCGACATAATGACGATGGTAATCGACAGGATTTTCTGGCGACCATACTTATCGCCCAGCATACCGAAGAACAGGCCGCCCAGCGGACGAATAAGAAAGGGAACAGAGAAGGTCCCAAGCGCGGCGATCATCTGCACGCCTGGCGACGCATCCGGAAAAAAGACCTTACCCAGTGCATAAGCAACAAAGCCGTATACGCCGAAATCAAACCACTCCATCGCATTTCCCAGCGAGGCGGCGGTAATGGCTTTACGCAAACGGGCATCGTCGATAATAGTGACATCATCCAGCCCGATAGGTTTGACACGCTTCCTACGTAGTTTCATAGAGTTACCCTGTAATAGCACATGAAATTCCTCAAGGTCGCGAACCGGATGAAGAGAGCAGTTCGCGGCATTGAGAAAATTAAAGCATAGCCCTTTGGCAGAATTTTCCACTGGCTACAATGAGCGATAATTAGTGTTGAAATTATCGCATCAGGTGGCAGAGTATACCGTTTTTCTTTGATATTTGTCATGTTTGGTCTGATATTGACCGGTTTCACCGCTTTTCGCCGCCGGGTTAAGCGACAGAAGAACCGGCAAATAAGCCTCGTTCCCCTGACGGTTTTTTCTCAAAATTTGAAGAGGCTCAACCTGTCGCGAAGCCGTTGTCTCTTTGCTGTGGGGTAGACGGGAATACTGGTAAAGGGGCAAGATATAGCTGAACTTACTGCTAATGCAGTATTCAATGATGCTTTGCGCTTTATTGTTAATGGAGGATCAATGGTAAGCAAAGAGACCGCGCCCTTTGATAATCCCTGGCTGTCAGCGATCGACAGCACCGAAAAGAAACTTACCCGTTCCTTGTTCAGCCAGCGACATTTCGCGTCAGAAAGGCCGGGCAGCCTCTGGTTTGCACACCACCCGCAGGCTCTCGCTGCTGGAAAACCGTCCAGATATGTAAACCATTGCTATGCCGTTGCCGGAGAGAGAAAGCGCGCCGAGCCGGCGCCGCCTCCGGTTGAGGCGTATCAGGAGCTGGAGCTGTTGCCGACGCTGGCCCGTATTAGCCAGCGGCTTCAGGCGCGAACCCGCCAGACGGCGCAGCCCAGCGCGCAGGATGAGAGCGTAGAGGTGGCGCTGCGCGTGGTAAGAAAACAGCGCGCGGCGCGGCTAAAGTAGCGAACGCAGCGGCTGATGGCGCAGCCAGGCGGCGATGTCTTCGACCGCCTGAGTAAAGTAGCGCCGGTAGTTATCGTCAGCAACATAGCCCAGATGAGGCGTGGCCAGCACGTTCGGCAGCTGGCGCAGCGGATGATCGGCAGGCAGCGGCTCGGTATCAAACACATCCAGCGCGGCTCCCGCCAGCTGGCCTGAACGCAAGGCCGCGATCATCGCCTGCTGATCCACCAGCCCGGCGCGTGCGGTATTGATCAGCAGCGCGCCCGGCTTCATCTGCGCCAGCGCCGCCGCATCCAGCAGATGGCGCGTGCGCTCGCTCAGTACCAGATGAAGCGACACGACGTCGCTTGCCGCCAGCAGCGCCTGTAGCGATGGCATCCGCCGCGCGCCGCACTCTGCCGCGCGCTCATCCGTCAGGTTCTGACTCCAGGCGCAGACCTGCATACCAAACGCCTGCGCCACTTTTGCCATGCCGCCGCCTATTTTGCCCAGTCCAATCAGCCCCAGTGTCTTTCCTTCAAGCGCAATGCCAAGATGCTGCTGCCAGGGACCGTTAGCGCGCAGCGCCTGATTCTCCGCCACGATATGACGCGCCAGCGCCAGCAGCAGGCCCCAGGTCAGCTCAAGCGGCGGCGCGCTGCTGCTGGCCGTGCCGCACACGGCGATGCCGCGCGCGCGGCAGGCGTCAAGATCGATGGCGGCGTTGCGCATGCCGGAAGTGACGATTAGCTTCAGGCGCGGCAGTCGCGCCAGGCGAGCGGCGGTGAGCGGGGTACGTTCGCGCATCACCACCAGAATATCGCTGTCGGCAAGCGCGGCCGTAAGGGCGTCGTCGTCGGCGATCGGCTGCTGCAATGAGCGGGTCTGTACGGCGGGCTGGAGCGAAGTCCAGTCAGCCAGCCTAAGGGCCACGTTCTGGTAGTCATCAAGAAGGGTGCAGTTGAGCATCGTGCAATTCCTCTCTGTGCAGCGGCTGCTGCCCATATTCAGCGAGCCAGGCGATCAGCGCGCCGTTCTCCATCGGACTGGCATAATAGTAGCCCTGAATAAAGGTCACGCCACGCTGGCGTAAATAGAGATACTGCAAGGCGGTTTCTACCCCTTCGCCCAGCACTTCCAGCTGTAGCTTGTGGCTGAGAGTGATAATAGCGTCGAGCACCGGCGTTTCGCCCGACAGCGATTCGATGGCGTTGATAAAGCCGCGATCGATTTTCAGGTAGTCCAGCGCAAAATTTTGCAGATAGCTTAGCGAGCAGTGCCCTGTGCCAAAGTCATCAATCGCCACCACCATGCCTTCGCTTCGCAGACGATCGAGCTTTTTCGCCACATCTTCGCCCTCTTTAATCAGACTGCGCTCCGTCAGCTCCAGCGTGATCAGCAGCTGCTTATGCTTAATTTTTTCCGCGAAATTCAGCATGTCCTGAATAAATGCGGGATGTTGCAGGTGCTCGGCGGCGACGTTGATACCGATATGAAAGCCCGGCGCGACCTCCCATTCCTGCACATCATCGGCAACGAGATCCAGCAGATGACGCGTCAGGGGAACAATCATGCCTTCAGCTTCCGCAGCGCCGATAAAAATATCCGGGCGGACAGGCTCGCCGTTCGGCAGCGTCCAGCGCAGCAGCGCTTCGGCTCCTCCGCACGTCTGCGTATTATTGTTGTACACCGGCTGGTAGTGCACCGAAAACTGACGGGCATTGATAGCGCGGCGGATTTCATCGCGCCAGGAGATGCGGCGCTGTAACCAGTTGGCGGTCAGCACCATCAGCAGCACAGAGAGAATGGCCGTCATCGGCAGAAAAATAAACATCACCTGCCGCCAGGCGCGCATCAGTTCTGCACCTGGCGTTTCTATTGTGACGCTGATGGGATAGCGGCTCGACTGCGCCTGATAACGCTGCGTGTTAAACAGGCTGGAGGAGGGCGGACTCTCTTTGCCCACAACAATGGGCGCGCCGTCATTGAAGCGCATAGTAAACCGGTAGCCGCGCGCCTCGCCCAGAGCGCTCATAAAGTCCATCAGATACTGGCCGTCAATAATGGCCCAGAAACCTTTAGTATCCGGCAGCTGGCGAACGAAGATCACCGCCGGGCGGTTTGGCACGCCAGCGGTGCCTGCCAGGGAGAGGCTCCACCAGGCCTTGCCGGTCACGGGCGGCGCGCGCTGCATCATATCGCTCAGCGTGCCGGGATTAAGGCCATACGCCGAGGAACAGGTGATCTTCTGCCCCTCTAGCTTGCCAATGGCGCGAAAATAGGCGTTAAGCGTGCCCGCGCGTTGCAGCTTGCCTTCAATATTATCGCAGGACTGGTAGTGATACTGACGGAGCCAGGTAATCATATCCCAGGCGCTGTCGCTCATCTTTTCCGCCTGTGAAAGAAGGGTATTCGCGGCGCTGATTTGCTGTTGCTGGAGGGTATGCCGCGCATCAATTGCAGTAAACATAATGCCAAGTAACAGAGGAAGCACCCCCGATAAGACAATAATGATTCTGGCGTAGTCGCGTTTTCGTTTTAACGGCGGCACCGCAAATTCCTCTGAATGTTGGCGTGTCTGTGAGGAGGTGCAAATTTAGTCAGCGCAGCATAGCACGCCCTCAGGCCGTGCAGGGTAGCGTTTTGCTCAGGCGAGCAGGTGATGTAGATCAAGTATCGACCGCGCTTTGCATTTATTGACATTGTTTTGCCGCTTTTGATATTTCCCACCGGTGAAAACGCTGTGTAACGATGACGCCACACTGAATAACCTAAAAAAAGAGGCGCATATGAGTACGGCAACGCTGGCATCCCCTTCTCTGCAACAACGGCTCTCTGACGCGGAATGGCAGGCGCGCGTCAGGCTGGCGCAGGCCTATCACCTGGCCGCGAAACTGCGCTGGACCGATCATATCTACACCCATTTCTCGCTACGCGTGCCGGGCGATGAGCCGCACTTTTTAATTAATGCTTACGGGCAGACCTTCGACGAAATCCAGCCGGATACCCTGGTAAAAATCGACATTGACGGGAATATCATCGACGACCCGACCGGCCTGGGGATCAACCCGGCAGGCTTTGTTATTCACAGCGCTATCCATCGCGCGCGTCCCGACGCCCATGCGGTGATGCATACCCATACGGCGGCGGGCATCGGCGTGTCGGCGCAAAAGCAGGGACTGCTGATGATCTCTCAGCACAGTACGCGCTTTCACCAGCGTGTCGCCTACCACGACTATGAGGGGATCGCCCTCGATCTCGACGAGCAGCAGCGCATCGTGGCCGATCTCGGCAGCCTCAACGCCCTGATCCTGCGCAATCACGGCCTGCTGACCGCCGGCGGCAGCATCGAAGAGGCGTTTTACAACCTCTACTACCTTGAGCGCGCCTGTCAGGCGCAGCTGGCCGCCCAGTCCGGCGGAGCGGAGCTGATTATTCTGCCGGATGCGGTGGCCGAGAAGGCCGCTCAGGCGTTCGATAACAGCATTCGCAATAAAAAATATCAGCTGCACTGGGACGCCTATATTCGCCAGCTTAACCGCAACGCCCTCTAAGGAACCTCAATGAACAGACTAAAAGGTTTTGCGGCAGCGCTGCTGCTGAGCGCCGCCACCCTGGCGCAGGCCGCGCCAGATCTCAGCAAGGTGACGCTGGTGCTGGGCGATCAGGCGCGCAACCTGCGGTCGCTGGTAGAGGCGTCCGGCGTGCTGAAGGACGCGCCCTACCAGTATCGCTGGGCTAATTTTCAGGGGGCAGCGCCGCTGTTCGAGGCGCAGCGCGCCGGCGCGGTGGATACCTCTTACGCAGGCGATCTGCCGGTGCTGATGGCGGCGTCCGGCGGCGTGCCGTTGAAAATCATTGCGACCAACGTTGGCGATGCGGGGTCTAACGGCCTGATTGTGCCCGCCGACTCGCCAGTGCGCAGCGTAAAAGATCTCGCGGGCAAAGAAGTGGTGGTGTCATCCGCGCGCGGCAGCATTTCGCAGCATCTGCTTTACGAAGCGCTGGAAGAGGCGAACGTGCCGCGCGACAAAGTGCCGGTACGCTTTGTTTTGCCGACCGACGCCAGCGCCGCCTTTAATTCCGGGCAAATTGGCGCATGGGCGACGTTCGATCCCTATCTCGGCATCGCCGAGCAGCACGGCGCGCGCCTGCTGCGCGACGGCAAAGGGCTAACGACCGCGCTATCGTTCGTCACCGCCACCCAGCAGTCGCTGGAGGACCCAGGCAAACGGGCGGCCATTGCCGATTTTGCGCAGCGGCTGGCGAAAGCGCGCGAATGGGCGCTGACGCATAAAGAGGAGTACAACCAGGTGTATGCGCAGCTGACGCGCCTGCCGCCTGCGGATGCTGAGAAGATTACCGCGCGCATCTCGCACGGCATCCGCGCCGTGTCGTCAGAGGATATTGCGAAGGTGCAGAAGGTGTCGGATCTGTTCAGCGAGCTGAAAATTCTGCCAGACAAGGTGGATGTCGCGGCCATTACCGACCGTAGTGTATTTCCTCAATAAGCCGAACCGGTTAAAAGGCGGCGCAGAGCGCATGGCTGTCTGCGTTTTGGCTCTGCTGGCCGCCTGCAAGTCAGACTAGTCGCTGAACAGCGTCTGGCGCAGCGCCAGCTCCACGCCGCGCAGCTCCGCCAGCCCTTTCAGGCGGCCAATCGCGGAGTAGCCTGGGTTGGTGCGCTTGTGCAGATCGTCAAGCATCTGATGGCCGTGGTCGGGGCGCATTGGAATGGCATGTTTTTCGCCCGCGCGCCGCCGACGCTGCTCCTCCGCCAGAATCACCTTGATCACGCCGACCATATCCACATCGCCCGCCAGATGCGCCGCTTCATGAAAACTATTGGGATTGGCTTCGCGCTGCGTGGCGCGCAGATGAATAAAGTTGATGCGATCCGCGAACCGCTCCGCCATCTGCGTCAGATTATTGTCGGCGCGTACGCCGTAGGAGCCGGTGCAGAAACAGAAGCCGTTGTGCAGACTGTCCACCGTCTCCTTCAGCCACTGCATGTCCTCCTCGGTGGAGATAATCCGCGGCAGGCCGAGAATCGGACGCGGCGGATCGTCCGGATGCACCGCCAGCCTGATGCCGACCTCTTCAGCGACCGGCACGATGGCGCGCAGAAACGCGGCCATATGCTCGCGCAGCCGGGCCTTATCGATACCGTCATACTGCGCCAGCTGCGCGCGGAACTGATCCAGCGTATATCCCTCTTCGGCGCCCGGCAGGCCAGCGATAATATTGCGCGTCAGTTGCGTCTTTTCGTCGTCGCTCATGGCGGCGAAACAGCGCGCGGCCGCCTCTTGTTCGGCGGCGGAATACGCCTGTTTCGCGCCCGGACGTTGCAGAATATGCAGCTCAAACGCGGCAAAGGCGTCGGCGTCGAAGCGCAGCGCTTTTGCGCCGTCAGGCAGCGTCCAGGCGAGATCGGTACGCGTCCAGTCGAGGACCGGCATAAAGTTGTAGCACACGGTATCAATGCCGCAGGCCGCCAGGTTGCGTATCGACTGCTGGTAATTCGCGATATAGCGTTGATAGTCGCCGCGCTGGGTTTTAATCGCCTCATGTACCGGGATGCTTTCCACGACTGACCAGACCAGCCCTTTTTCCGCCAGCAGCGCCTGGCGCGCTTTGATCTCTTCCACAGGCCAGACTTCGCCGTTGGGAATATGGTGTAAAGCCGTAACAATGCCGGTTGCGCCTGCCTGGCGTGCGTCATCTAACGAAACGGGATCCTTGGGACCATACCAGCGCCATGTCTGTTCCATTGTTTCTCCTTAGCCGCAAAATTTGGCCCAGTGGTCAGGCCGCTGGACCAAGAGTATGCTAGCCTGACGAGAAAGGCCGTGATCGCGATCGCAGCGCAATGAATTGCGCGGGTCGGAAAGGCCACGGGGCCTGCGCTACGCTGCACCGCTGCTGATGAGGAGAAAAACATGGCGCTGTCAGTGCTGAAAACGGAACGTCTTTATCGCCAGATCGCCAGTGCGATCGTAGAGAGTATTCAACACGGAGAATTTGCGCCTGGCGCGGCGCTGCCGCCGGAGCGCGAACTGGCGAAGCAGCTGGGCGTCAGCCGTTCATCGGTGCGCGAGGCGCTGATTGCGCTGGAGATGACCGGCTGGGTAGATATACGCACCGGCAACGGCGTGTTTGTGATGCAGCCGCTGCCGCAGACAGGCGCGCCCGCAGACGAGGCGGATTTCGGCCTGGAAGATCTGCTTCAGGCCCGGCTGGCGTTCGAAGGAATGCTGGCGGAGATGGCGGCGCGCCACGGCAGCCCGGCGCAGCGCGATCGGCTGCGCGCGCTGGCGGAGTCGCTGCTGCACTACAATACCAACGACGCGGCCTTTCTTGCGCAGGACAAGCGCTTTCATCTGCTGATCGGCGAGATGAGCGGCAACGAGGTGCTGCGCGACATGATGGAGTACCTGTGGAACAAGCGCGACAGCGCGCACTTTCGGCGGCTGGAGCGCCACTATGCGGATAACGCCTTCGCCGAAGAGATGAACCGCGACCATCAGCAGATTGCCGCCGCTATCTGCGCCGGGGATGCCGACGCCGCGCGCGCCGCGATGACGGCTCATCTCAGGCAGGTGCAGCAGCGGCTGCTGGGTTAGATTTTATGCCGTTTAGGCCGTCCCGCGCCGAGCATAATCGCCAGTCGACTGCCGCCCGGCGTGGTTTCCATCAGAATCTTGGTGATGCTGGTTAAGGGCACGGAAAGCAGCATGCCGACCGGTCCCAGCAGCCAGCCCCAGAAGATTAACGACAGAAACACCACCAGCGTCGACAGCCCCAGACCGCGTCCCATCACGCGCGGCTCCAGCATGTTGCCGAACACCATATGAATGGCGATAAACAGCGCCGCTACCAGCGCCGCATCGTAGCCGCTGTTGAGCAGCAGCGCCTGGAGCACGGGAGGAATACCGGCGATGATCGGGCCGATATTAGGGATATAGTTAAGAATAAAGGCCACCACGCCCCACAGCAGCGCAAACTTAACGTCGAGCAGAAACAGCGAAGCCCACACGGCCACGCCGGTAATCAGGCTGATCAGCGTTTTCAGAGCCAGATAGTGCGTTACGCCTTTCAGCGCCCGATGGAGTCCGGCGATGCGGATCTGCGGATTGGTCAGCGCGTTACGCATCTTGTAGGGCAGGTGATGCACTTCAAACAGCATAAACACTACCGTCAGGATCAGCAGCACAAAGTTGCTCATCATGCCGGAGAACTGCGTCAGCGCGACGGTGGCGAACGACATCAGCATATTGGGATCGAAGCGCTGCACCAGCGTATTGGTGGAGACGTGAATGCCGATGCCCGACGCCAGATGCTGCACCACGGCCATCTTCTGCTCCATTGTCGCGCGCAGCTGCGGATAGATGTCGGAAAACTCACTGACTGAGCTGGCCAGCACCGCGACCAGCAGCAGGATAACGATAAAGATCACCGTAATTACCACCGTGATCGCCAGCCCGCGCCGCCAGCCGCGCCGCATCAGAAAGGTCACGATAGGATTGAGTACGATGGCAAAAAAGGCGGCCAGTAAGAAGGGCACCATAATATCGGATGCGGCGCGGATACCGGCGAGAATAATCACCAGCATCGCCAGCTTAATCAGAATACTTTGCCCTATTTTTTCCTGCTGTAGTTCGCTCATTCCCTCTCCTGAAAAGCCAGACCGCAGTGAGTAGTGTAGCTGACAGGCAATTAAACGCCTGATTCGTCTCTAAAAGCGCAATAAGAATCAGAGAAATTAACCCTGAGCGACCTGACGGGTGCGCGCGCGGCGAAAGCGCGTATAGTTAGGTTTCCTGCATATAAAAATTAGTCAACCACGAGCGTAATTTGTCATGCCAGATCAACCCGCAGCGGAACCTGCTCATAAGGGCATCGGATTAACCCTCCTGATTATCTCTATCGTAATCTACAACTTCGCCAGCTATCTCACCATTGGATTACAGCTGGCGGTACTGCCCGGCATGGTGCATGACCAGCTTGGCTACAGCGCCTTCTGGGCGGGCGTGGTGATCAGCCTGCAATATCTGGCGACGCTGCTGAGTCGCCCCCACGCCGGGCGCTACGCCGACGTCTGGGGACCAAAGCGCGTGGTGGTGCTGGGGCTGGTGGGCGTGCTGCTGAGCGGTCTCTGCTATCTGCTGGCGGCGTGGCTGGCGGTCTCGCCGGTTGCCAGCCTGGCGCTGCTGTGCATCGGGCGCGTGATCCTCGGCATTGGTCAGAGTTTTACCGGCACCGGCACGTCGCTGTGGGGCGTGGCGCGCGTCGGATCGCTGCATATCGGTCGCGTTATCTCATGGAACGGCATCTGCACCTACGGCGCGATGGCGCTGGGCGCCCCGCTTGGCGTAATTATTTACCGTCATGGCGGACTGCTGCTGCTTTCCGGGGTAATTATCGCTATCTGCGCGCTGGCGATCCTGCTGGCGCTGCCGCGTCCGGCGGCAAAAGGCAGTCGCGCCCGGCCGCTGCCGTTTCGCGACGTGCTGGGAAAAATCTATGGTTTCGGCCTGATTCTGGCCGCTGGCTCGGCGGGGTTTGGCGTGATCGCCACTTTTATCACCCTGTTTTATCAGGCGAAAGGCTGGGACGGCGCGGCGTTCGCGCTCACGCTGTTCAGCGTCGCCTTCGTCGGCACGCGTCTTCTGTTTCCCAACGCGATTAACCGTCTCGGCGGGCTGCGCGTTGCCAGCGCCTGTCTGGCCGTCGAGGCTATCGGCCTGTTTCTGGTGGCGGGCGCGTTCGAACCCTGGATGGCTAAAACCGGGGCGCTGCTCACCGGCGCAGGCTTCTCGCTGGTGTTTCCGGCGCTCGGCGTGGTGGCGGTGAAAGCGGTGCCGCAGGCGAATCAGGGCAGCGCGCTGGCGACCTATACGGCCTTTATGGATCTGGCGCTAGGGATTACCGGTCCGGTGGCGGGCTTTATTATGAGCTTTGCAGGCGTGCCGCTGGTCTATCTGCTGACGGCGCTGCTGGTCTGCGTGGGGTTGTTCGGCACGCTGCGGCTAACGCGGCGTTTGTCGCAGGCGCCAGCAAAGGCGGAAGAGAACTAAAAAAAGCGGCCTCCGACCGAGGCCTAAAACGTGTCGTAAGACACAGATAAGGGTAGGGCGACGCGGCGGCCACTGACCGCCGCGCAACATTCAGGCCTGAAGCAGTTCAATACTGTGGCGGATCTGGCGTTCGATCTCGGCGGGCGTCCAGCTGTTCAGCTCAGAGGAGAACGGCTCGAAGGCATAGACGCCTTTGTAGCCGAGCATCTCCAGCCGCTTCACCTGCGCGACGCTGTTAAGTACGTCTTTATTGCTCAACATAATGCGCTCTTCATCGGTCAGTTCAGCCGTCGCGCGCGTATCTTCCACGCCGGAAAGATGCACGAGACCAATCATGCCAACGTCGATTTCCGCAGGAAATTCCTGTTCAGCATGTTCGTACAGATGATGGTGGAAGGTATCGATGACCAGCTTAAACGGCACCTGCGCGTCGCGGATAAGCTGCTGCGCCTGCACGGCCGAACGCAGCGAGCTGACCGGAAAGCCCAGCGGCTCCACCAGACCCTGTATGCCGTGCTGCGCAAAGCGCGGAGCCAGCGTGTTCATCGCCGCCATCGTCTCTTCAGGCGAGATGGCGACGCCTTCATTTAACGGGCACATCACCAGCGCTTTAGCGCCAATGGCCTGCGCGTCCTGCAACAGCGCGTCGGTTTTCGCCAGAAGCGCCTCATCCACGCGGTTAAACGGATAGACGGCGTTGATAGTCACCACTTCAATGTTGTATTTCGCCAGCAGATCGCGCGTCTGGCCGGCCGTCAGGTCATCGCACACCTTCCCGCTCGGCATATCATTACGCAGTTCTACTTTGTGCAAACCCAGACGCTGAACCAGCTGGAAAAAGGCTTCCAGAGAGAGGTTCGGGGCGATTTTACGGTTAATACAGAAACGGGTTGGATCGATGGCCATGCTGCGGCTCCTGTAGCGAGGCAAAGGACAGAGGAAATAATCTGCCGCCAAAGAGAACATTTATTTCATCAATAGTGAATTGTGAAATTTAAGGCTTGAGATCTGCCTCGCAATAATTTCATTTTTCGCGCTGTGGCAGCCTCTTTTACCGCTTTCGCCAGCGCGATACCTCCTCTGTAAACAGGCAGTCCGACGCGCGGTAAGCCTTGTCGGCACACGCTTTTTAAGGCCAGTCGAAAAAATGCGATCCATGCCGCTAAAAAGGAATCTTCCAAAAACTTTCATTTGAAAAATTTATTTCACTGTAATAGCTTCATTGCATGCTTTTGGTTTTGTCTGGCCGGATGACATTGCGTCACTGAGGCGCCAGACAACTCACCCATCTAAAGAGGCGACAGAATGAACATCACAGGAAACTTCATTGGCGGTCAAATCACTTACAGCGCCAGCAACGAAACGATTCCGGTTTACGATCCGGCAACCGGCAAAGTGGTGCGCGAGCTAACGCAGAGCACCGGCGCGGAAGTGGCCGAGGCGATTAAAGTGGCGCACGAGGCTTTTCCGGACTGGTCAAAAACGTCGCCGCTGCGCCGCGCTCGCGTGATGTTCAACTTTAAGGCGCTCATGGAGCAGCATCGCGACGAGCTGGCCGAACTGATCGTCTCTGAACACGGCAAAGTCTGGTCAGACGCGCAGGGCGAGCTGACGCGCGGGCTGGAAGTGGTGGAGTTTGCCTGCGGCATCCCTCATCTGATTAAAGGCGAGTACTCCGCCAGCGTCGGCACCGGCGTGGACAGCTATTCGCTGATGCAGCCGGTGGGCGTGGTGGCGGGCATTACGCCCTTTAACTTCCCGGCGATGGTGCCGCTGTGGATGTTCCCGATCGCGCTGGCCTGCGGCAATACCTTTGTGCTGAAGCCGCCTGCGCTCGATCCTTCTGCGTCAGTGCGTATGGCTGAGCTGCTCAAAGAGGCCGGTCTGCCGGACGGCGTCTTTAACGTGGTCCACTCTTCAAACGAAGATGCCGAACAGCTGTATAAAGATCCGCGCATTGCGGCGGTAAGCTTTGTCGGCTCCTCTGGCGTGGCTGAGCACATCTACAAAACCGCCAGCGCGCATGGCAAACGCGTGCAGGCGTTCGGCGCGGCGAAAAACCACGCCATCGTGATGCCGGATGCCGATCTCGACGCCACGGTAAACGCCATTATGGGCGGCGCGTTTGGCTCCGCAGGCGAACGCTGCATGGCGCTGCCGGTCGTAGTCGCAGTGGGTGACGATACCGCCGACAAGCTGATTGCCCGGCTGACTCCGCTGATCAAGGCGCTGCGCGTCGGTCCCGGCATCAACAAGGGCGCGGAAGAGAATGAGATGGGACCGGTGGTCTCCGCCGCGCACCAGAAAAAGGTGCTGGGCTATATCGACAAAGGCGAGCAGGAAGGCGCGAAGCTGGTAGTTGACGGCCGCAACTTCCAGGTGCCCGGCCATGCGGAAGGTTACTATGTCGGCGGCACGCTGTTCGATAACGTCACGTCGGAGATGACCATCTGGCGCGAAGAGATTTTCGGACCCGTGCTGAGCATTATGCGCGCGCCGGACTATAGCAGCGCGCTTCAGCTGGTCAACAGCCATGAATTTGGCAACGGCAGCGCCATCTTTACCAGCAACGGCCACACCGCGCGGGAATTTGTGCAGGATGTCGAGGCGGGCATGGTCGGCGTCAACGTGCCGGTGCCGGTGCCGATGGCGTTTCACAGCTTTGGCGGCTGGAAGCGTTCCGTATTCGGCGCGCTCAACGTACACGGCCCGGACGGCGTGCGTTTCTATACCCGCATGAAAACCGCCACGGCGCGCTGGCCGAGCGGCCAGCAGACGGTGTCGGAATTTAGTATGCCGACGCTGAGCTAAGCGCGCTGTTTTATCAACTCAGCTACAGGTCCGCGGCAGCGCGCCTGTAGCGGCTTGTTTGCAGGCTAAAAAGAGGAGTGAGGATGTCTTTTCTTTCAAAAGCACAGCAGCCGGACGGCAACGGCCGTATCCAGCATGTGACGCCGGAAAGCGCGGGCTGGCGCTATGTGGGCTTTGACGCCTATCTGCTGAAAAAAGGGGAAACGCTGCGGCTGAGCAGCGGTGATAAAGAGCTTTGCCTGGTGCTGGTCGCGGGACTGGCGTCGGTAAAAACGCGTCACGCGGAGTTTCCCGGCATTGGTAATCGCATGTCGCCGTTCGAGCGCGTACCGCCTTACTCTGTCTATGTGCCGCACAACGACGAAGTCGAAGTGACCGCCGACAGCGATCTGGAGCTGGCGGTATGCAATGCGCCGGGTCAGGGTAATTTGCCTGCGCGCCTGATCGCCCCGGCCGACGTTGGCGTTGAGCATCGCGGCAAAGGACGCAATCAGCGGCTGGTGCACAATATTCTGCCGGACGATAAGCCGGCTGACAGCTTGCTGGTGGTTGAGGTCTATACCAGTGAAGGCGATACCAGCTCTTATCCCAGCCACAAGCACGATCAGGAAAACAGCGACGCAGAGACTTATCTGGAAGAGACCTACTATCACCGTTTCGATCCTGAACAGGGCTTTGCCATGCAGCGCGTCTATACCGACGACCGCTCGCTGGATGAATGTATGGCTCCTTACAACCGCGATGTCGTGATGGTGCCGCGCGGCTACCACCCGGTAGCGACCATTGCCGGTTACAACAACTACTACCTGAACGTGATGGCTGGTCCGGTGCGCCTGTGGAAATTTACCTGGGAGAAAGATCACGCCTGGGTTAACAGCGACAGCTACCCGCGCGCTTAGCAGAGGCGGCGGGCAGAGACGAAAAAGGGCAATCCATTGATTGCCCTTTTTACTGTCACAAGCGGAAGTTAAGCATTAGCGTTGTTCAACGCCAGCGACACCGCCAGCGTCTGCGCCAGACAGAGAGACGCGACCTGCGAGCGGAAGCCGTCAACCTGCGCTTCCCGCACCACAAAGCAGACGTCGCTGAACGCCGCCAGCGGGCTGACCTGGCTGTCGGTAATAGCAATCTGATGCGCGCCGCGTTTCGCGCCCATCTCGACCAGCTCCACCGCTTCGCGCGCGTAAGGCGAATAGCTGATGGCGATCACCACGTCTTTGGGGTTTACCAGGCTGAGCTGCTCGGTAAACATACCGCCCAGGCCGTCGATCAGGAAAGCGCGGCGCTCAAGATGACGCAGCGCATAGACCAGATAGGAGGCGACGCTGAACGAGCGGCGCAGGCCGATAACATAGATGTTCTCGGCGTCGTTCAGCAGCTGCACGGCTTTATTAAGCTGGTCGGGATTCACCTGCATCGCCAGCTGCTGTAAGGCCTGGCTATTCACCATAGTAAAGACGTTCAGGATCTCCATCGGGCTTTCCGGCGACGTCGCCGCGTCATCCGTCGCGGTCTGGCGGAACAGGCGCGCACGCTCGGTATAGTTCACCGTCTCTTCCATCAAATGCTGGCGAAAGACCTGTTTCATCTCGTTAAAGCCGCTGAAGCCGAAGGCGTTAGCAAAGCGAATAAGTGTTGATGGCGGGACATCAGCCTGTGCGGCGATAGAGGCCACGGTATCGAAGGCAATGCTGTTGCTGTTATCAAGGATATAACGAGCCACCTGTTTCAGGCGCTTGCTCAGCGTTTCGTAACGGCGACGAATATCATCCTGTAACAGGGAAAGTTGAGTCGGGTTATTATTGGTCATTACTTCGGCCCGTTAAAAAGGAATTATGGCTGGATAATGAGCGCTATAGTACCAGATGAATGGAAAATTTCATTCGTTTGCGCCCATCGTGGGCTTTATTTCATGGGTTTATGAATTACCTCACATTATGCAGGGAATGTGGGGGAAAAAGAGGTGAAACCCAGAGATAAAGCGATGTGAACGATCCTGCGCGCGCTGAGGTCGCGCAGGACAGAGACGGCAAGGGCGCTTACAGCCCTGCGTTATCACGAATATATTTACGCGCCTTCACCGCATATTCGAATGGATTCGCCAGCGCCGGATCCTGCTCCGCTTCAACCACCATCCAGCCCTGGTAGCCATAGTCGTCCAGAATCTTAAACACAGGTCTGAAGTCAATTACGCCATCGCCCGGCACGGTGAAGGTGCCTTTTTTGACGCCGTCAAGAAAGCACAGATGCTGCTCGCGTACCTGCGCCACTACCTCGTCACGCACATCTTTCAGATGCACATGGAAGATGCGCGGCAGATACTTTTGCAGAACATCCAGCATCGCCTGCTGCGACCCTTCAGAGTAGTAGATATGGCCTGTGTCATAGAGCAGGCCGACATTGTCGTTGGTCAGCGCCATAAAGCGGTCAATCTCTTCTACGGTCTGAATACCGGTGCCCATATGGTGATGCAGGGTGACGCGCATTCCTTTTTCCGCCGCAATCTCCGCCAGCTCGTTATAGCCTTCAGCCGTCAGACGCCACTCTTCATCGCTGAAGATCGGCTTCTGCTCCAGCACCGGCAGAGTGGTGCCCTGAATGCTTTTGCTCTGTTCGGAACAGCCAATAACGCGCGCGCCCATGGCGTGCAGGAAGTTCATATGGTTGACAAATTCGTCAATGGTTTTTGCCTTGTCGCCGTTGGCGAAAAAGGTGCTGAACCAGGCGTTGCAGATCTCAATGCCGCGAATATCCAGCATCGGTTTCAGAATCGCCGGATCGCGCGGGTATTTGCTGCCGACTTCGCTGCCGGTAAAGCCTGCCAGCGCCATCTCGCTGACGGTCTGCTGAAAGGTGTTCTCTTTGCCCAGCTCCGGCATATCGTCGTTGGTCCAGCCAATCGGCGCGATGGCCAGTTTTACGTTCTGTTTGTTCATGTTTTAGTCCCGACAGGTCGGGGCGGCGGCGGCCGCCCGCAAGGAAAGGCTTATTTCTTGTCGTAAAACGTCGGACGCGGCGGCATCTCGACTGGCTCGATCGCGCCGCTCTGCTGCGCTTTCAGGCAGGCATCGGCGGCCACGGAGGCGGCAAAGCCGTCCCAGGCTGACGGCCCGGTCAGCTCGCCGGCTTTCACATCGTTGATAAAGGCCTGTAGCTCGATGTCGTAGGCCTCGATAAAACGATCTTTCCAGTCGGTCAGAATGGTGGTTGAGAGTTTAGCTTCGCTGCGCAGCTGCACCGAGGCGGGTTCAGGCAGCTTAGCGATACCGGTTTCACCCACCACCTCGCACTGAATGTCATAGCCGTAGGCGCAGTTAACGAAGATTTCGACGTCGATGCGCATCCCTTTTTGCGTTTCAAACAGCACGATTTGCGGATCTTTCAGGCGCGCATGGGATTTTGACGTCACGCGAGGAAACACCACCTGCACGCTCTTATAGTCGTCGTTGGTTAGCCAGCGCAGCACGTCCAGCTCGTGAATCAGCGTACTGGTAATCGCCATATCGGTGGTGTAGCTTTCCGGCACGGCGGGATTGCGATGCGCGCAGTGCAGCATCAGCGGCTCGCCAATGCCCCCGTCGGTGATCACTTTTTTCAGGGCGCGGTAGCCTGCGTCGTAGGGACGCATAAAGCCGACCTGCACCAGGCGCTTGCCGTGTTTGATTTCGGCGTCGACCACGCGGCGGCAGCCTTCGGCGCTCATCGCCAGCGGTTTTTCACAGAACACCGGCTTACCGGCGGCAATCGCCGCCAGCGTAAATTCTTCATGGGTAGGGTCCCATGAGGTTACCAGGATTGCGTCGACTTCCGGCGACTGGATCACCTGATGGCCGTCGGCGTAAACCTCTGCCTGAATATTCAGGCGCTGTAGCGCGGCGCGCGCGCCGTCAACGTTGATGTCCGACACCGCCACCACTTTCGCCCCCTGCAAAACGTTATTGCAGCGACGAATGTGTTCCTGGCCGATTGCGCCAGCACCGATAACGCCAAGTTTCAGAGTCATAATTACACCTGTAGGGTTCGTATCGAGAGAAAAAGGGCCGGATTTCCCGGCCGGAAATCAGTATTTACGCGCCTGGTCGAGATGGGCGTTAAGCTTGTCCGCCACCGCCTGGGTGCGTTCAGAATCCGAGGCCTGCGCCACGCCGACGTGCCACCAGCTGAAATATTTGTGCACCATCGTTTTCGGCAGCACCTTGATATCGATAAGCGTCGAAACCGGCGAGTGGCGCGCCTCTTCCAGCGCGGTCTTCAGCTGCTCCAGCGTGGTAACGCGCCAGGTTTTGCAGCCGTAGCCCGCGGCGATGGCGGCGAAATCTACCGGCACAAAGCCGCCGTCCAGCTTGCCGCCTTCCGGATTGCGGAAGCGAAATTCGGTGCTGAAGCTGTCCATGCCGTGTTCCATTTGCAGATTGTTAATGCAGCCGTTGGTCATGTTGTCGAACAGCACCACGTTGATCTTGGCGCGCTCCTGAATAGAGGTGACCAGCTCGGAGTGCAGCATCATAAAAGAGCCGTCGCCCAGCAGCGCATAGACCTCGCGATGGGGCTGCGCCAGCTTCGCCCCCAGCGCGGCGTTTACCTCATAGCCCATGCAGGAGTAGCCGTACTCAACGTGATACGAGTTGTAGTCGCGGGTGCGCCAGACGCGCTGAAGATCGCCCGGCAGACTGCCCGCTGCCGCCACAATCACCGCATCCTTTGGGAGCTGCTCATTTAGCGTGCCGAGCACGCGGCTCTGCGTGAGCACTGACTGGGTAAGACGATTGAACTCGGCAAATACCGCATCGCGGTCGATATGGTCAGCGATTTCAGGGATAAAACCTTCGCCGCTGTATTCCACCTGATAGACGCGCTGTGTCTCTTTCAGCAGCTTGCTCTGCGCCTGCTCAATCTGACTGCCCCAGTCGTTGCTGTAGGACTTATCGGCCAGTCCGGCTTCCAGCGCGGTAAGCGCTTCGCGCGCGTCGGCCAGCAGCTGCACGCCGTCGAGCTTATAGCTGTCGAAATTGCTGACGTTGACGTTCAGGAAGCTGACGTCCGGATGCTGGAAAATCCATTTTGAGGCGGTGGTGAAGTCGGTGTAGCGCGTGCCGACGCCAATCACCAGATCCGCCTCTTTCGCCAGCAGGTTGGCGGCCAGACAGCCGGTTTCGCCTACGCCGCCCACGTTCAGCGGGTGGTCGGAAACAAGGGTGCCTTTTCCTGCCTGGGTTTCAGCGAAGGGGATCTGGTAGCGCTCGGCGAACTGACGCAGCGCCTCGCCCGCTTCGGAATATTTTACGCCGCCGCCCAGCACAATCAGAGGCTTACGCTTGCGGGTAATCAGCGACAGCGCATCCTCCAGCTGCGCGGCGGTGGGCAGACGACGGTCAAGACGGTGCACGCGCTTCTGGAAAAAGTAGTCTGGGAAATCCCAGGCTTCGCCCTGCACGTCCTGCGGCAGCGCAAGGGTGACGGCGCCGGTCTCGGCGGGATCGGTGAGCACGCGCAGCGCATTGATGCAGGCGCTCATCAGCTGTTCGGGACGGCTGACGCGATCCCAGTATTTGCTTACCGCGCGGAAAGCGTCGTTAGTGCTGATGCTGAGATCGTAGCTCTGCTCAATCTGCTGCAACACCGGATCGGGCTGGCGCGTGGCGAAAACGTCGCCCGGCAGCAGCAGCAGAGGAATACGGTTCGCGGTGGCCGTGGCCGCGGCGGTAATCATATTGGCCGCTCCCGGACCCACCGACGAGCTACAGGCGATAATCTGGCGGCGCAGAGACTGCTTAGCGAAGCCCATCGCGGCGTGCGCCATGCCCTGTTCGTTGCGGCCCTGATGCACAATCAGATCGCCGCTGTCCTGCTCCAGCGCCTGTCCCAGCCCCAGCACGTTGCCGTGACCAAAAATCGCGAACAGGCCTTTCACAAACTTTGTTTCCACGCCATCGACGTTGATGTATTGATTATCAAGAAACTTAACCAGCGCCTGCGCAGTGGTCATTCTGATTGTGCCCATATGCTCTTCCTTACTTGCTGCAACCTGCTAAACAGGCTGGCGACGCGGCGTATCGCGAGAAGCGACCGCAGGTGACTGAAACGTGAAGCGATTATAAACAAATATATTTTTCATAAAACACGATTACAGAAGAAACATTTCATTTTGCGATTGAGATCAAATTTACCTGTGAAACGCGGCAATAACCGGAGGGTGGGGCGGGCTAAGTGAAACAGCAGGCAACAGGCATCGGAAATCTGGAAAAAATCATTTTACTTCAATAGCTTCCTTTGCCTTTTCAGCCCTGAGCGCGCGCCGCGCTATGGCGCTGAACGCCTGCGAAACAGAGGGGAAGTTGCCGACATCATGCGCAGACCGCACAGAGTTTTACCTGGTTCACAAAATCGCGTCAGATATTTCATTTCATATTGTTTTTGGAATTTTTATTCCCCATACTCCCTTCATCGTCAGTCTGGACAGATAGCAACCAGACGCACGTCGGGATCTCTGCGCTGTTGCCCGCCGTGTCTGCTTATCACAGAAGGAAACCACAGGTATGAGTACACAACAGAAGCGGCTTGATGTGATTTGTATCGGGCGCATTGCCGTTGACCTTTATGGTCAGCAAATCGGATCGCGACTGGAGGATATGAGCACCTTCGCCAAATATCTTGGCGGCTCCTCCGGCAACGTGGCATACGGCACGGCCATTCAGGGGCTGAAGTCGGCGATGCTGGCGCGCGTAGGCGATGAGCATAATGGTCGCTTTCTCCGCGAAGAGTTAACCCGCGTAGGATGCAATACCGATGGACTGATTACCGATAAGCAGCGACTGACCGGGCTGGTGATTCTGGGCATTAAAGATGAAGAGACGTTTCCGCTTATCTTCTACCGCGACAACTGCGCCGACATGGGATTAATTCCAGAGGACATCGACGAAGCCTTTATTGCCTCGTCGCGCGCCGTCGCCGTTACCGGTACGCATCTGTCGCATCCGCAAACGCGCGCCGCCGTGCTTAAAGCGCTGGATATTGCCCGGCGCAACGGCCTGCGCACCGCGCTGGATATTGATTATCGTCCGGTGCTGTGGGGCCTGACGTCGCTCGGCGACGGCGAAACCCGCTTTATCGAGTCAGATCAGGTGACGCGACAGTTGCAGGAAGTGGTGCACTATTTCGATTTAATCGTCGGCACGGAAGAGGAATTTCATATCGCAGGCGGCAGCACCGATACGCTTGCGGCGCTGAAAAATGTGCGTCAGGCGACTCAGGCGACGCTGGTGTGCAAACGCGGTCCGCTGGGCTGCGTGGTGTTTGAAGGCGATATTCCGGACGCCTGGGAGCAGACGCAGCTGCACAGCGGCGTGCGGGTAGAGGTATTAAACGTGCTGGGCGCGGGCGACGCCTTTATGTCGGGTTTGCTGCGCGGCTGGCTTAACGATGAAGGCTGGGAACAGGCCTGCCGCTACGCCAACGCCTGCGGCGCGCTGGTGGTGTCGCGTCACGGCTGCGCGCCGGCGATGCCCACCAAAGCGGAGCTGGATGATTTTCTCAGCCGAGACAAAGCGGTAAAACGCCCCGATCTGGATACGCATCTTAATCATCTGCATCGCGTCACCACGCGTAAGCAGCAATGGCCGGAACTGAATGTTTTCGCCTTCGACCACCGTAAACAGCTGGCCGACATGGCGCAGGAAGCCGGCGTAGACGAGAGCAGCATTCCGGCGCTGAAGGTGCTGCTGCTGAGGGCGGCGGAAGAGGCCGCGCGCGATGCGGGACTGGACAGCAAAAGCGGTATTCTGGCGGATACCACTTATGGGCAGAAGGCGCTGAACGCCATTACCGGCAAAGGCTGGTGGATTGGCCGTCCCGTTGAGCTGCCTGGCTCCCGACCGCTACGCCTTGAGCACGGCAATATCGGCTCGCAGCTGATCGACTGGCCTGCCGAACACGTTGTGAAATGTCTGGTGTTCTACCATCCGCACGACAGCGCGGAGATGCGCAAAGAGCAGGACGATATGGTGCTCGACGTGTGGAAAGCCTGCAACAAGAGCGGGCACGAACTGCTGCTGGAGGTGATTCTGCCGGAAAGCAACCCCGATCATAACGAGTCCTATTATCTGGAGATCCTGCGCCACTTTTATCAGCTGGGGATTCAGCCCGACTGGTGGAAACTGCCGCCGCTGTCGGCGGAGAGCTGGCAGGCCATCAGCGGCCTGATTGAGCAGCAGGATCCTTACTGTCGCGGTATTTTGCTGCTGGGACTCGACGCGCCGGAAGAGAAGCTGAAAGCCGGATTCGCTGCGGCGGCGCAGTCGCCCTGGGTGAAAGGATTTGCGGTAGGGCGCACCATTTTCGGCCAGCCTTCGCGGCAGTGGTTGCAGGGCGAGCTGGATGATGAGGCGCTGGTAGAAAAAGTGAAAGGGAACTATTTGCGGCTCATCGACTACTGGCGCGCCGCGCGCGGTTGAAAGGCCGCGCTGTTATACAGATGGCCTGAAAAGCGTAAAGCGCGGGAGGCTTAAACCGAAGAGCAAAGCATGGCGCGTCAGCATGGATGCATGAGCGACTTTGCGCTCGGTTCAGGCCTCTCGTCTCTGCGCGATAGGGCTAACTCAACGACGGGAATAATCCCGTCGTTTTCATTTCAATAGCTTATTTCAGGGTAATGCTCTGAACGATGCTATCCGCATCGCTCTGGGCCTGCTGCTGGTTGTCGCCCGGCAGCGTGATCTGCAACGTCAGCAGCTTGCCATCGACCTTCGCCAGGATCACTGAGGACCAGGAGGTTTGGTTGTTAGCCGACACCACGCTGTCCAGACGCTGCGCAGGCTGATCCTTCAGGGTAATCGCTTTATCAGACACCACCTGCAACTGCGGATCGCGGTTGCGCTGCTGCTGTTCAAGGCGCTGCGCCAGCACATCCAGCCCTTCGTTCGTGGTGTCGCCCGCGATAACGATAATGGCGCGCGCGCCGCTTTCATCCGCATAGACGTGCATATTGGTGGTCTGATTGCCCAGCTTGCCGCTCTTGTCCGACATACCCGCCGGCAGCGAGAAGCTCAGCTTACCGTCCATCAGCGTCACATTCTGCGCCGACTGGCTGGCGCTGGTGCCGTTACTGCCGGTCGCGTCATCTTTTTTCTGATCGCAGGCCGCGAGGCCCAGCACCAGTAGGCCAATACCCGCATATTTCACTAAGTTTCGCATCTGAATCCCTTTATTTGATTCCAGTAAGGCGTTCATACAACGTGAATCCGGCGGCAAAAGCAACCGCCGGATTGTCAGCAGATCTTAGCGGGTCAGCGCGAAAGGCTCTATGGCCGGTTAGCCGAAATTGATCTGCGCGCGGGGCGAACGCGCTGCCAGGCGCTTCAGCGCGGCATTCAGCAGCACGCCGTAGGCAGGCAGGAAGAAGATAAGACAGATCAGCACTTTAAAGCTGTAATCCACCAGCGCGATCTCTACCCAGTGCGCAGCCATAAAGGGATCGGAGCTTTTATAAAAGGCGATGGAAAAGAAGGCGAGCGTATCGCTGATATTGCCGAGAAACATTGCGCAGCCCGGCGCGATCCACCACTGGGGCAGCTGGCGCAGACGGTTAAAGACGTGGACGTCGAGGATCTGCCCCAGCGCATAGGCCATAAAGCTGGCGCAGGCGATGCGCGCGACAAACAGGTTAACGTTTTGCAGCGCGGCCAGGCCCTGCCACTCGCCCTGATAAAACAGGCTCGACACCAGATAAGAGACAAACAGCGCCGGCACCATGACGGCAAGGATAATACGGCGTGCCAGCGGCGCGCCAAAAATACGCACGGTCAGGTCGGTTGCCAGGAAGATAAACGGAAAACTGAATGCGCCCCAGGTGGTGTTGAAGCCAAATACTGAAACCGGCAGCTGCACCAGATAGTTACTGGAGATAATCACCAGCAGATGAAACAGCGATAGCCAGATCAGCGCATGCTGACGCTGACGCGAAGAAAATGCGATCATAATGGACCTTTTTCGTATTGGGGTGAGGGAACCCATTGCCGCGCAAAAAAGCCCGCGCGACGGTACCAGTTGTAAAAAACCGCGGCATATTACCGCGTTGTGCTATTTACGCAATGGTTAATTTTAACGCAATCGTTCTCGTCTTGCGTCTGTATAGGGGCGCGCTAAAATGAGCGCCCCTGTTTGAAACTGAGTAACCTATGGACAACTTCTCCCAGGCCGATCGTCAACTGGATGCGCTGGGCCTGCGCTGCCCTGAACCGGTAATGATGGTGCGCAAAACGGTCCGCACCATGCAGGACGGAGAAACGCTGCTGATTATTGCCGACGATCCGGCGACTACGCGCGATATTCCCGGCTTCTGCCGCTTTATGGAGCACCGCCTGCTGGCGCAGCAGACCGAGACCCTGCCGTATCACTATCTGATCCAGAAGGGGCTCGGCGACTGATTTATCGCTTAGCCGCGGCGCGCGCGTAGCAGACGCAGCGCGTTAGCCGTTACCAGCACCGTCGCGCCGGAATCGGCCACCACGGCCAGCCACAGGCCAGTAAAACCCAGCAGCGTCGTCACCAGAAACAGCGCCTTTAGCCCCAGCGCAATCGCAATGTTCTGCCGCAGCGTGGCGCGTGTGCGCCGTGCCAGCATCAGCAGCGACGGCAGCAGAGGCAGCGCGTCGCGCGTGAGCGCGGCGTCGGCAGTTTCCAGCGCGATGTCGCTGCCGCTGCCCATCGCGATGCCGATAGTGGCGGCTTTCATGGCAGGCGCGTCGTTGATGCCGTCGCCGACCATCGCCAGCGGCGCCTGCTGGCCCAGTTCGCGAATCGCCTCAACCTTGTCAGCAGGCAGCAGGCTGGCGCGGAAGTCGATGTCGAGCTCACGGGCAATGGCGGCCGCCGCGCGCGGATTGTCGCCGGTGAGCATCAGGCTCTCAACGCCCATTTTCTTCAGCGCCGCCAGCGCGGGTTGCGCGTCGTCGCGCAGGTTATCGCGCAGCGCCAGCGCGCCCAGCGCTTCGCCGTCGCGCAAAACCACCACCAGCGTCTGCCCCAGCTCTTCCTGTTCGGCGATCTGCGCGCGCTGCGCGGCGCTCAGCGCCGTCGCGCGAGCGGGGGAGAGGAGTTCTGTTTGCGCGCCGGCAATCTGCGCGGCAATACCGCTGCCTGCCAGCGTCATCTGGTTGCTTGCCTTGGGCAGCGTCAGCCGTCGCGCCTCGGCCGCCGCGACGATAGCGGCCGCCAGCGGATGCGTCGAGCCGCGTTCTACGGCGGCGGCCAGCGTCAGCAGCGCCTCTTCGGATTCGTCGGCAAAGCGGAGCACGGCCGTCACCTGGGGTTTGCCCTGAGTTAAGGTGCCGGTTTTATCGAACGCGATGGCACGCACGCTGCTGAGACGCTCCAGCGCGGCGCCGCCTTTGATCAGCGCGCCCTGACGGGCGGCGGCGGCAAGGCCGGAGGTAATGGCGGCCGGCGTGGCGATCACCAGCGCGCAAGGACAGCCGATCAGCAGCAGCGTCAGTCCCTTATAGATCCACGTCAGCCAGTCGCCGAAGCCCAGCAGCGGCGGGGCAATCATCACCAGCGCGGCCAGCAGCATAATCAGCGGCGTATAGAGACGGCTGAAGCGATCGATAAAGCGCTCAACCGGCGCGCGATGGCTGTCGGCCTCTTCGATCAGCGTCAGAATACGGTCAATGGCGCTTTCGCCCGGTTTTGACGTGACTTCAAGCTGTACCAGACGATCGACGCTGGTCGCACCAGCCAGTAGCGCCTCGCCCCGGCCGCGCGTCACCGGAAGGGATTCACCGGTCAGCGCGCTCTCGTCAAAGCTGGCCTGCTCGCTCAGCAAGCGCCCGTCAACGGGCAGACGTCCACCTGCCGCCACCTCGATGACATCGCCAGGCTGCAGGGCCGCCAGCGCCACGGTTTCCCGCACGCCGGCCCTCAGACGGGTCGCGCGCTCTGGCCGCAGCGCCATCAGCTGCGTGACGCCGCTACGCGCACGAGCGGCGGCAAAGCTCTCCAGGCGCTCTCCCACTAAGAACAGCAGCAGGACCATCGCCGCTTCGGCATGCGCGCCAATCAGCAGCGCCCCGGCGGCGGCGACGGTCATCAGGGTTTCGATAGTAAAGGGGGAGCCGCTGCGGGCGTGCTGCCAGGCGCTGCGCGCCACCGGCCATAAGCCGAGCAGGGTGGTGACGATAAACAGCCTGTCACCCCAGCGCGGCGCAAACTGGCTCAGCGTAAAACTGGCAAGCAGCATAGCGGCCAGCAGGAGAATCGCGCGGTTTTCGCGCCAGCGGGAAGGGACTGCTGGCGGCGGCGCTGTTTCGCTGACGAGGGTAAAACCGGCGCGCGCCACCGCCTGCTCGACCGCGGCGGTAACATCGGCGCTGGCGTCTACCAGCAGTTTTTCGCTGGCGAAGACAACGCGCGTGTTGACGATTTGCGGCAGCTGACTGACCGCTGTTTCCACGGTGCGGGCGCAGCTGGGGCAGTCCATACCCTTGACGCGCCAGCTAAAATGCCAGGCGCCGCGTCGCTCGCCCTCTTCGTCGGCGTCACCGCCGGGGCTGCTGTTAGCCTCGCAGCAGCAGCCCGCGCTGTCGGCCTGAACAGGGGCAGCGGCGCTGATAGTCAGGGGCGTCGAAGGCGCGCTGCGAACCGCGCATAAGGGTTTGTTCGCTGAATGGGCGGCGCGTGGTCGGCCGCAGCCGCAAGCGTGATGTTGATGCATGTAACCTCCAGTAACGGACGGGCAGGGCCGCCCGTTATGGCATCTTACACTCTGGAGCCGACTCCAGAGTCAAGACGGTTTTTACCTCAGTAGAGCCACAGCGAGCGAACAATCATAAAGTGCCCGGCAAAATAGCAGGCGGCAACGATGGCGCTGTCGGCGCTGAAACGGCGGCGATAGTGGCTGACGAACCAGATAATATTGGCCAGCAGCAGCAAACTCGCCCCCACGATCAGTGTGAAGCTGTCATCGCTGGGACGGAAGAAATACTGTTCGGCGGCCATCCACGTCATCACCAGCGTCATGCCGATTAGCGTGCAAACCGGCCAGCGCAGCGCTTCCAGCCGGCTCCAGATCACCGCGATGGTGACGGCGCCCACGATCAGCAGCGTCAGCGGGATCGGCCAGTAGAAGGTCATCGTCATGTTGGCGGCAAAACAGAGGGTGTAGAGCAGATGCGAAAGGAAAAACGCGCCCAGCGCGTAGAGCATCTGCTGGCGCGGCAGCAGCAGCAGCGCATCGCCCACCAGCGTCGCGACCAGCCCGGCGATAATCAGATAATCGGTAGGTTTCAGTACGGGGGCCTGCCAGGCCCAGCCGACCAGCAGTAACAGGGTGATCGGTTTAAACAGCCAGCGCTGCCACTGAGGACCGCGATAGGAGGCGTCTACATAGAGCCAACCGGAGAAAAGTACGGCAAGAAATGACCAAAGCATTGCTGCTCCCTTAAGGACAACCTGTCCATCAGATGGTGAAAATTCCCAATAAGTCGATCCCAGTTTAGGTTACGGCCTCACAATGTGACAATGAGGCAACTCTGGTTGTATGCTTCACCCGCATTGCTTTTCAGGGCTTAACGAGACGAGAAAAACCATGAGCAAACCACCGCTACTCTTTTTTATCGTACTGGCCGTTATCGCCGTGCTGGCGACCCGCCAGTTCATCAAACAGCGGCGGGAAGTCGCGGTCAACGACGCCTCGCCGGTGCGCACGCTTACGGTGAAAGTGAAAACCAAGCGCGAATACCCCGCGCCGAACCGTCGGACGCGTCAGCGGGAAGTGATTGCGGGGGAAGAGATGCGCTATGAAGCCTGGTTTCATCCGCTGAACGGGGCCAGCGACATAAAGGCGATAGTAGAAGAGAGGGATTACAACCAGCTGGATACCGGCGCAAAGGGTGAGCTAAAGATGCAAGGCTCGCGCTTTGTCAGCTTTACGCCGGTGCCGTAAGAGGCGGGCCGTTTCGCCCGCTTTCGTTACTTCTTCCTGGGGAAATGGGCTTTCTGCCACGCCAGCAGTTCAAATACGCCAAACAGGAAAATTTTTGTCTGCGTCCAGCGATCGATCGGCGGCGCCTCTTTCGGCTGCGTGGCGCGCAGCAGCGTCAGCTGAAGGCCGTGCATCAGCACCATAAAGAACAGCGCGACGTGAATAAAGTAGCGCAGCGGCTTTGGATAAGGATCGATCAGGTTAAACAGTAAAAAAGCCCAGACGCACAGCATCAACAGGCGACCTAAATTAAGCAACATCAGATGTCTCCTGTTGTCGGTGATATAAACGATACGCCACTTGTCCGGCGATTTTTTCGCGATGCAGCGTCCAGCCAGCCGGGACGGGCGGCGTGCCCTGTTCGACTTCGCTCTCAACATAAATCATCGCCTCTTCCGCCAGCCAGCCGTTCTGCTCCAGCAGCTGTAGCGTCTGCTCCAGCAAACCTTTGCGAAACGGCGGATCGACAAAGACCACATCGTAAGGCTGACCGGAACCGGCCAGCCAGTTAAGGGTATTGGCATTGATAACCTGCGCGTCGCTGGCGTTCAGAGTAGCCAGGTTCTTCTCCAGCTGCTGCGCGACGGGACGTTCCAGCTCCAGCAGCGTCACCGAGGCGGCATGGCGCGACAGCGCTTCCAGTCCAAGCGCGCCGCTGCCGGCAAAGCAGTCGAGACAGCGCGCCTGCTGCAAGACCGGCGCCAGCCAGTTAAACAGGGTTTCACGCACGCGATCGGTGGTCGGGCGCAGCCCGGCGCTGTCTGGCACCGGCAGTTTTCGTCCACGCCACCGGCCGCCGATAATGCGGATTTGTCCGGCACCGCCTGTGCCACGGGGAGTTTTACTCATCTTGCTCACAACTCGTCATAATTTGTTGCGTAGTTTAACGGGCGAATCGGTGAGAAGAAACGGTAAAAAAGGGTGCTGTGGTGCGCTGGCTGGAAAGTGTTAGACTAGTGAGTTGCTGAAGTCATACATAATTCTGCCGTTTTTCGCCCTTTTGGCGGTAAAAACCAGAGCTAATTTTTATCCCCTGGGAACAGCGAGCGACCGGGATTTAGCCATCGAGGAGTGTGGTCACACAATGGCAAAAGAGAAGAAACGTGGCTTTTTTTCCTGGCTGGGATTTGGCAAAGAAGAAGAAAAGCAACAGCCTGCTGAAACAGCAGAACCCGCGTCGCAGGACGCGGCGTTAACGCAGGCGGAAACTGACGCGGCGCACACCGTTGAGGTCACCGAGCAGGTCGCTGAGGCGCAGCGTGAAGAGTCAGCGCGCACTGAAGAGCCGACGGCTGCGGAGTCAAACGGCGAAGAGATCGCGCAGAACGTTGAAGAAACCGCGCAGGCGGCGCAGGACGCTGAGGTTATCGCCCCGCTGGACGAAATCGTGCCGGAGCAAGAGCCGGAGCTGATGCCGGCGCCGGTAGAAGAAGATTTCCTGCCGGAAGACGAGCAGCCGCTGGATGAAGAAGAGCTGGCCGCGCTGGCGCTGGCGGAAGCGCCGCAGGATGAAGCGGCGGAAGAGATCATCGCAGAAGACGCGGAAGAAGAGGCGCAGAGCACCGTCAGCGATCTGCCGCTCGCCGCCGCGCCCGTTGTCGTTCAGGAACAGGAGCGCCCCACCAAAGAGGGCTTCTTTGCTCGCCTGAAGCGCAGTCTGGTAAAAACCCGACAGAATCTCGGCTCCGGCTTTATCAGCCTGTTCCGCGGTAAAAAAATTGATGATGAGCTGTTCGAAGAGCTGGAAGAGCAGCTGTTAATCGCCGACGTCGGCGTGGAAACCACGCGCCGCATTATTACTAATCTTACCCAGCAGGCGAACCGCAAGCAGCTGCGTGACGCGGAAGCGCTCTATGGCCTGCTGAAAGCAGAGATGTCCGGCATTCTGGCAAAAGTCGATGCGCCGCTCGACATCAGCGGCAAAACGCCTTTTGTCATTCTGATGGTCGGCGTGAACGGCGTGGGTAAAACCACTACCATCGGCAAGCTGGCGCGCCAGTATCAGGCGCAGGGCAAATCGGTGATGCTGGCGGCGGGCGATACCTTCCGCGCGGCGGCGGTCGAACAGTTGCAGGTGTGGGGCGAGCGCAACAGTATTCCCGTGGTGGCGCAGCATACCGGCGCAGATTCTGCTTCGGTGATCTTCGACGCCATTCAGGCGGCGAAAGCGCGCGGCATCGACGTTCTGATTGCCGATACGGCAGGGCGCTTGCAGAACAAATCGCACCTGATGGAAGAGCTGAAGAAAATCACCCGCGTGATGAAAAAGCTGGATGAAGAGGCGCCGCATGAGGTCATGCTCACCATCGACGCCAGCACCGGCCAGAACGCCATCAGCCAGGCGAAGCTGTTCCATGAAGCGGTAGGCCTGACCGGGATTACCCTGACCAAGCTGGACGGCACGGCGAAAGGCGGCGTGATCTTCTCGGTGGCCGATCAGTTCGGTATTCCGATCCGCTATATCGGCGTGGGTGAAGGCATTGAGGATTTACGGCCCTTCAAGGCTGAGGATTTTATTGAGGCACTGTTTGCCCGAGAGGACTAATTGGGATGATTCGCTTTGAAGAGGTCAGTAAGGCATATCTCGGTGGGCGTCAGGCGCTACAGGGGGTGGATTTTCATCTGCGCCCCGGCGAAATGGCGTTTCTTACCGGTCACTCCGGGGCCGGTAAGAGTACCCTGCTGAAGCTGATTTGTGGCATTGAGCGTCCAAGCGCGGGCCAGATTTGGTTTAGCGGACATGACATATCGCGACTGCGCCACAGCGAGGTGCCCTTTCTGCGTCGCCAGATCGGGATGATTTTTCAGGATCACCACCTGCTGATGGATCGCTCCGTCTATGACAACGTGGCGATCCCGCTGATTATCTCCGGCGCCAGCGGCGAAGATATACGCCGTCGCGTGTCGGCGGCGCTGGATAAAGTCGGCCTGCTCGACAAGGCGAAAAGTTTTCCGATTCAGCTCTCCGGCGGTGAACAGCAGCGCGTCGGCATTGCGCGCGCGGTGGTAAACAAGCCCGCCGTACTGCTGGCCGATGAACCCACCGGCAACCTTGATGACGCGCTGTCAGAAGATATTCTGCGCCTGTTTGAAGAGTTCAACCGCGTTGGCGTGACCGTGCTGATGGCGACGCACGACAGCGGGCTGATCGCGCGTCGCCGCTATCGCGTGATGACGCTCAATCAGGGACGTCTGCATGGAGGCCATGATGGTCAATAAACGCAACAAGCGCCCCGCAGCGCCAAAAGCGAAAGCGCCGTCCAAAAGCAAAGCGCTGAAGGGCGGCTGGCAGGAACAGTGGCGCTACGCCTGGCGCGGCACGCTGTCGGATATGTACCGTCAGCCTCTGGCGACGCTGCTGACCGTAATGGTCATCGCCATCTCTCTGACGCTGCCCAGCGTCTGCTATATGGTATGGAAAAACGTCAGTCAGGCCGCGACGCAGTGGTATCCCGCGCCGCAGCTGACGGTCTATCTGTCAAAAACGCTGGACGACAGCGCGGCGGAAAACGTGGTGGCGCAGCTGAAGCAGGTCGATGGCGTGGATAACGTCAACTACCTGACGCGGGAAGAGGCGCTGAATGAGTTCCGCAACTGGTCAGGTTTCGGCGGCGCGATGGATATGCTGGAGCAAAACCCGCTGCCGGCGGTCGCCATCATCACGCCAAAGCTGAACTTCCAGAACAGCGACACCATGCAGAACCTGCGCGACACGGTGGCGAAAGTGCAGGGCGTTGATGAAGTGCGGATGGATGACAGCTGGTTTGCCCGTCTTGCGGCGCTGACCGGTCTGGTCGGCCAGGTCGCCTCTATGATCGGCATCCTGATGATCGTCGCGGTATTCCTGGTGATTGGCAACAGCGTGCGGCTCAGCATCTTTGCCCGCCGCGATACCATCAACGTCCAGAAGCTGATCGGCGCTACCGACGGCTTTATTCTGCGCCCGTTCCTGTACGGCGGGGCGCTGCTGGGTTTTAGCGGCGCGGTTCTGTCGCTGATCCTCTCCGAAGTCCTGGTGCTGCGGCTGCAATCCGTGGTGGCGCAGGTGGCGCAGGTATTTGGCACCACCTTCGTGCTGGAAGGTTTCGCCTGGGACGAAGGGCTGCTGCTGCTGCTGATTGCGGCGATCATCGGCTGGATCGCCGCCTGGCTGGCGACCGTGCAACATTTACGTCGATTTACGCCCCAGTAACCGCCTGCAACGTTTTTTTGGTATAATGTTCCTCTGCTGCCGACGATCCGGGCGCAGAGGAACCTCCTCTCTTCCCTGGTTGTCATCTGTGTGTAAAATATTCACTGTTAAAGTTGAACTTGTGGATAACTTTGCTACTCTCAGTAGCACAGATTGCTTTCGGATTTTCCCCGGCGTTGACTTAAGGTAACGTCTGCTCAAAGGGAAGACGCAGCAACTTAATAACCATTGTGAGGGTTTGAATGACCAAAGAAATGCAAACTTTAGCTATTGCTCCTCTTGGTAACCTGGAATCTTACGTTCGGGCTGCCAATGTCTGGCCGATGCTGTCGGCAGAAGAGGAAAAAGCGCTGGCTGAACGGCTGCATTACCAGGGCGATCTGGATGCGGCTAAGACGCTGATCCTGTCTCACCTGCGCTTTGTAGTTCATATCGCTCGTAATTATTCCGGTTACGGCCTGCCGCAGGCGGACCTGATTCAGGAAGGGAACATCGGCCTGATGAAGGCGGTGCGTCGCTTTAATCCTGAAGTGGGCGTGCGTCTGGTCTCTTTTGCCGTGCACTGGATTAAAGCCGAGATTCACGAATACGTGCTGCGTAACTGGCGTATCGTGAAGGTCGCGACGACCAAGGCACAGCGTAAGCTGTTCTTTAACCTGCGCAAAACCAAGCAGCGTCTGGGCTGGTTCAACCAGGATGAAGTCGAAATGGTCGCGCGTGAACTGGGCGTGAGCAGCAAAGACGTGCGCGAAATGGAATCGCGTATGGCCGCGCAGGATATGACCTTCGATATGTCCGCCGACGATGAGAGCGGCGAAGGCAAAGCGATGGCGCCGGTGCTCTATCTTCAGGACAAGACCTCAGACTTCGCCGATGGCATCGAAGAAGATAACTGGGAGTCGCACGCGGCGGATAAGCTGAGCGATGCGATGCTGGGTCTTGATGAGCGCAGCCAGCACATTATTCGCGCCCGCTGGCTGGACGAAGACAATAAAACCACGTTGCAGGAGCTGGCGGATCGCTACGGCGTGTCGGCCGAACGTGTGCGGCAGCTGGAAAAGAACGCCATGAAAAAACTGCGCATGGCGATAGAAGCATAGCGAAAACGGGCGACGCGCAGTCGCCCTTTTTTTTGCCCGCTATTTTACCCAGCCATCCGCCTGCGCGCGAAAGCCGCAGGCCTGCATAAACGCGGCGCGCTCGCTCTGATCCGCGCTGCCGTCATCGGCCACCCACCAGTCAGAAATCGACCCGTTCTGCGCCATCGTCTCTTCCAGCAGATACTGGCCTACTCCACGGCGGCGCGTCACCTCGCGCACCTCCAGCTGAGAAATCTTGCCCTGCGTTCCGGCGATCGCCAGCTTCAGCGCCCCCAGCAACCGCTCATTGAAGCGCGCGGCATAAATCCGGCTGTTCTCATTCAGGCTCTTTTCCAGCGCCGCAATATCCTCATTCGGCCAGATTTTAGCCAGATCGATCTGGTCCTGCTGGCTCAGCGTTGTCAGGCGCAGAATCGTGAGTTTCATAACAAACACCTGTACTAGTCGAAAGGGCATAGTGTAGCGAATTTATACAGCCAGAGCGCCATCACTTTTTTGCTGTTAAAACAGGTCAAAAGATGGTCTGGATGCCAGGATAATGGAGGTAAAGCATAAAAAGTGACGCAAAAGCCAGCATAACGCGCTGGGGAAGTGGCGGTAAATCCTGCGAAACAACCAGATGATTATGCTGTAGGCAGGGGCTATTTCCCAATGTGTCAGTTGATTTACAGAAGAAACTTCCTGTTTAATAACCTGAAAAATAAAGCCTTATTAGCAAAGAAAACCAGAAAAGCGCGCTAAATCGTTCATAACACATCATTTTTCGGCTTTATCTGGTACGCAAAGCAAACCACAAATCACAGACACAACAAGATGGGGAAGTCCGCATGAAAATGAGTAAAGGCCGCGCATTACTGGCGGGTTGCGTTGCGCTGGCGATGAGCCAGGCCGCCCTGGCTGCCGATATCAAAGTCGCTATTGTCGGCGCCGTAACCGGTCCGGTGGCGCAGTATGGCGATATGCAGTTCACCGGCGCCGCGCAGGCAATCAAGGACATTAACGCCAAAGGCGGCGTGAACGGCGACAAACTGGTGGGCGTGGAATATGACGACGCCTGCGATCCGAAACAGGCCGTTGCGGTGGCGAACAAGGTCGTCAACGACGGGATCAAATACGTTATCGGCCATCTTTGCTCCTCTTCTACTCAGCCTGCGTCTGACATCTACAACGACGAAGGCGTGCTGATGATTACTCCGGCCGCCACCGCGCCAGAGCTGACCGCTCGCGGTTACGAGACCATTATGCGCACCACCGGGCTGGACTCCGATCAGGGACCGACCGCGGCTAACTATATTCTCGACGAGATCAAACCCAAACGTATTGCCGTCGTGCACGACAAACAGCAGTACGGTCAGGGTCTGGCGGAATCGGTGCAAAAAACCCTGAAGGCGAAAGGCGGCAACGTAGTGCTGTTTGAAGGCATCACCGCCGGCGATAAAGACTTCTCGACGCTGATCGCGCGCCTGAAGAAAGAAAACGTGGATTTTGTCTACTACGGCGGCTACTACCCGGAGATGGGCCAGATCCTGCGCCAGGCGAAGGCTGCGGGTCTGAAAGCCGGCTTTATGGGACCGGAAGGCGTGGGTAACGCTTCGCTCTCCAACATCGCGGGCGACGCGTCGGAAGGCATCTATGTGACGCTGCCGAAGCGCTACGACCAGCTGCCGGAGAACAAGGCGATCGTCGACGCGATCAAAACCAACAGCGCGCAGAACCGTAAAGATCCGACCGGTCCATTTGTCTGGACCACCTATGCGGCTATTCAGTCGCTGGTGGCGGGTATCGAGCGCAGCAAGAGCGACGAGCCGGAAGAGATTGCAAAAAATCTGAAGGCTGGCGAGCCAGTGCCGACAGTGATGGGTAACCTGAGCTGGGACCAGAAAGGCGATCTGAAAGGCTTCGAGTTCGGCGTGTTCAAATGGCACAAAGACGGTTCTTCTACCGCGGTTAAGTAATCGTCCTATCGGCAGACAAATCCCTTGCCGCAGCGGCAGGGGATTTTCCCGTTCTTATGCAGGTCCTCACTATGTCCGAGCAAGTTCTTTATTTCATTCAGCAGATGCTTAACGGGGTTACCCTCGGCAGCACCTACGCGCTGATCGCCATCGGTTACACCATGGTTTACGGCATTATCGGCATGATCAACTTCGCCCACGGCGAGGTTTATATGATCGGCAGCTATGTCTCCTTTATCGTAATCGCCGCCCTGATGATGATGGGCATCGACACCGGCTGGCTGATGATCGCCGCGAGCTTTGTGATGGCGATTCTGATCTCCAGCGCCTATGGCTGGAGTATTGAGCGCGTGGCCTATAAGCCCGTGCGATCCTCAAAGCGCCTGATCGCGCTGATCTCCGCTATCGGCATGTCGATCTTCCTGCAAAACTACGTCAGCCTGACCCAGGGATCGCGCGACCTCGCGCTGCCGAGCCTGATCACCGGCCAGTGGACGCTGGGACAGAGCAACGGCTTTGCCGCCACCGTGTCCACGATGCAGATTGTGATCTGGCTGGTGACCTTCCTGGCGATGCTGGCGCTGACGCTGTTTATCCGCTATTCGCGCATGGGCCGCGCCTGTCGCGCCTGCGCCGAAGATCTGAAGATGGCGAGCCTGCTCGGCATCAACACCGACCGCGTGATTTCGCTGACCTTTGTTATCGGCGCAGCGATGGCGGCGGTAGCGGGCGTGCTGCTTGGCCAGTTCTACGGCTCGATTAACCCCTTTATCGGTTTTATGGCCGGGATGAAAGCCTTTACCGCCGCGGTACTGGGCGGCATCGGCAGTATTCCCGGCGCGATGATCGGCGGCCTGGTGCTTGGTATCGCTGAAGCGCTGACCTCGGCCTATCTGAGCACCGAATATAAAGACGTGGTCTCGTTCGCGCTGCTGATTGTCGTGCTGCTGGTCATGCCGACCGGCATTCTGGGTCGCCCGGAGGTAGAAAAAGTATGAAATCCTCCTTTATCAATGCGCTGCTCTCCTCCGTGATGCTGCTGGTGCTGGCCAGCTTCTTTATGGGCATGCGGCTGGGGCTTGATGGCACGCAGCTGGTGGTGCAGAGCGCCGGAGACGTGCGCTGGAACTGGATTTTTGTCGGCTGCGCCGTGGTGTTTCTGTTTCAGCTGCTGCGCCCGTTCTGGCAGCGCGGCCTGAAAAAGATGTCCGGCCCGGCGCTGGTGCTGCCCGGCATCGACGGATCTACGCCAAAGCAGAAGCTGTTTATGCTGGCGTTAATCGTCGCGGCGGTGGCCTGGCCATTTTTCGTGTCGCGTGGCGCGGTGGACATCGCCACGCTGACGCTGATCTACGTGATGCTTGGTCTGGGGCTGAACGTTGTGGTGGGACTTTCCGGCCTGCTGGTGCTGGGCTACGGCGGCTTCTACGCCATCGGCGCCTACACCTTTGCGCTGCTGAACCACTATTTTGGCCTTGGCTTCTGGGAGTGCCTGCCGCTGGCGGGCATGGTGGCGGCGCTGTTTGGCCTGCTGCTCGGCTTCCCGGTGCTGCGCCTGCGCGGAGACTATCTGGCGATTGTGACGCTCGGCTTCGGCGAGATTGTGCGTATCCTGCTGCTGAACAACACCGCCATTACCGGCGGGCCTAACGGCATTGCGCAGATCCCAAAACCCTCGCTGTTCGGCCTGGAGTTTGGGCGCAAAGTGTCTGAAGGCGGCTGGAGCACCTTCCATGAATTTTTTGGCCTGAAATACGATCCCAGCGACCGCGTGATTTTCCTCTACCTGGTGGCGCTGCTGCTGGTGGCGCTGACGCTGTTTGTCATCAACCGCCTGCTGCGTATGCCGCTTGGCCGCGCCTGGGAAGCGCTGCGCGAGGATGAGATCGCCTGCCGTTCGCTCGGTCTTAGCCCGACGCGCATCAAGCTGACCGCCTTTACCATCAGCGCGGCCTTTGCCGGCTTCGCCGGAACGCTGTTCGCGGCGCGCCAGGGCTTCGTCAGCCCGGAATCCTTTACCTTTGTGGAATCGGCCTTCGTGCTGGCGATTGTGGTGCTGGGCGGTATGGGTTCACAGTTCGCCGTGATCCTCGCCGCCATCCTGCTGGTAGTGTCGCGTGAGCTGATGCGTGACCTGAATGAATACAGCATGCTGGTGCTGGGCGGTCTGATGGTGCTGATGATGATCTGGCGTCCTCAGGGGCTGCTGCCGATGAAACGTCCTCATCTGAAACTGAAGCAGAAACAAGGAGAGCAGGCATGAGTCAGCCTTTATTAGCCGTTGACGGCCTGATGATGCGCTTCGGCGGCCTGCTGGCGGTCAATAACGTGGCGCTGGAGCTGCGCCCGCAGGAGATCGTCTCTCTGATTGGGCCGAACGGCGCAGGGAAGACTACGGTCTTTAACTGTCTGACCGGCTTTTACAAACCTACAGGCGGCACCATCAGGCTGCGCGATCAGCATCTGGAAGGATTGCCTGGACAGAAAATTGCGCGTATGGGCGTGGTGCGTACTTTCCAGCATGTGCGTCTGTTCCGTGAAATGACGGTGATTGAGAACCTGCTGGTGGCGCAGCATCAGCACCTGAAAAGCGGCGTGTTTTCCGGCCTGTTTAAAACCCCGGCGTTTCGTCGCGGCGAGAGCGAAGCGCTGGATCGCGCGGCCACCTGGCTGGAGCGCATCGGACTGCTCGACCTGGCCAACCGTCAGGCGGGCAATCTGGCCTACGGCCAGCAGCGTCGTCTGGAGATTGCGCGCTGTATGGTAACGCGCCCGGAGATCCTGATGCTGGACGAACCGGCGGCAGGACTTAACCCGAAAGAGACGCACGAGCTGGATGAACTGATTGCCGAACTGCGCGGCGAGCACAAGGTTTCCGTACTGCTGATCGAACACGATATGAAGCTGGTGATGGGCATTTCTGACCGTATCTACGTAGTAAACCAGGGTACGCCGCTGGCTAATGGCACGCCGGAAGAGGTACGTAACAATCCGGATGTGATCCGAGCCTATTTAGGAGAGGCGTAACATGGCAAACCCAATGTTATCTGTTAACAACGTCAGCGCGCACTACGGCAAGATCCAGGCGTTGCATAATGTCAGCCTGCATATCAGCCAGGGCGAAATCGTCACCCTGATCGGCGCGAACGGCGCGGGGAAAACCACGCTGCTCGGCACGCTGTGTGGCGAGCCGCGCGCCACTCAGGGCACCATTACCTTTGACGGCAAGACGATCACCGACTGGCAAACCGCGCGCATTATGCGCGAGGCGATCGCCATCGTACCGGAAGGCCGCCGCGTGTTTTCGCGCATGACGGTTGAAGAGAACCTGGCGATGGGCGGTTTTTTTGCCAGCCGTCAGGAGTATCAGACGCGCATCGCGCGCGTCTATGAACTCTTTCCGCGTCTGGCGGAGCGTAAAGTGCAGCGGGCGGGCACCATGTCCGGCGGCGAACAGCAGATGCTGGCCATTGGCCGCGCGCTGATGAGCCAGCCGCGCCTGCTGCTACTGGATGAGCCGTCGCTGGGGCTGGCGCCGATTATTATCCAGCAGATTTTCGACACCATCGAGCAGCTGCGCAGGGAAGGGATGACCATTTTCCTGGTAGAGCAGAACGCGAACCAGGCGCTGAAGCTGGCGGATCGCGGCTACGTGCTGGAAAACGGGCATGTGGTGCTCGAAGATACTGGCGAAGCTCTGCTCTCCAACGAAGCCGTCCGCAGCGCCTATTTGGGTGCTTAGGCCTGGTTTACTTGCCATTTCGACGCCGGGCAGTGCTCGCCATCCTCACGTACTATGTGTACGCTCCGGTGGCTGTGCGCTGGCCGTCGTCGAACTGGCTGCGACACCGACGGCCCGTGGCTGTGGTGGGGCCTGGCTTGCTTGCCAGCTTGCGGTTGGGCAGTGCTCGTACAGGTTGCTTTAGCAACCTGTACGCCCGTCAGGGCGACCCTGAAGGGGCGAGCACAGCGAGTCATCCTCACGTACTCCGTGTACGCTCCGGTGACTGCGCGCTGGCCGCCCGCAATCTGGCTGCGCCGCCGACGGCCCGTGGCTGCCGTGTATTCAAAAAAGATTAGGTAAAATCCTTTCATCGGGCCGTCATCCGGCTGTCATCTCGCTGTTATTAATCCGTCATTTTCCCGTGTCATGTTACTTCGCGAACAAAAAATGCGTGATATCGCGCGTACCTACCTGCACAGGAAAACTCTATGTCCGTTTTGACTTATCAAAAAAGCCTGATGAGTGCGGTTCTCGGTCTGGTTATCAGCGGCAACGCGCTGGCCGCCACTGACATCTCTTTCTGGCACTCAATGGAGGGCGAGTTAGGCAAAGAAGTCGACTCGCTGGCGCAGCGTTTTAACCAGTCCCATCCCGATTACAACATTGTGCCGACCTACAAAGGTAACTACGAACAGAGCCTCGCGGCAGGCATCGCCGCGGTACGCACCGGCAAAGCGCCGGCCATATTGCAGGTTTATGAAGTCGGTACGGCGACCATGATGGCCTCAAAGGCGATCGTGCCCGTGCATCAAGTGTTCCAGGACGCGGGCGTTCAGTTTGATGAAAAACAGTTTGTGCCGACCGTGGCAGGCTACTACAGCGACGCAAGCGGCCATCTGATCTCTCAGCCGTTCAACAGCTCTACGCCGGTGCTCTACTACAACAAAGACGCTTTTAAAAAAGCGGGCCTGAATCCAGACCAGCCGCCGAAAACCTGGCAGGAACTGGCGAAAGATGCCGACGCCCTGCGCAAAGCGGGCATGACCTGCGGCTATGCCAGCGGCTGGCAGGGCTGGATCCAGATCGAAAACTTCAGCGCCTGGCACGCTTTACCGGTCGCCAGCAAAAACAACGGCTTTGACGGCACCGATGCGGTACTGGAGTTTAACAAGCCGGTACAGGTGCGCCATATCCAGATGCTGGAAGAGATGAACAAGAAAGGCGACTTCACCTATTTTGGCCGCAAAGATGAATCCACCGCCAAGTTCTATAACGGCGACTGTGGCATGACCACCGCGTCGTCCGGTTCGCTGGCCGACATCAAACACTACGCCCGATTTAATTTCGGCGTCGGCATGATGCCGTATGACGAGACCGTACCCAACGCGCCGCAGAACGCCATTATCGGCGGCGCCAGCCTGTGGGTGATGAAAGGCAAAGACGCCAGTACCTACAAAGGCGTCGCGGAATTTATGCGGTTCCTGGCGCAGCCGGAGATCGCCGCCGAGTGGCATCAGAAAACCGGCTATCTGCCGATTACGACCGCCGCTTACGAGCTGACCAGACAGCAGGGTTTCTATGACAAGAACCCCGGCGCGGACATCGCCACGCGTCAGATGCTGAACAAAGATCCGCTGCCGTTCACCAAAGGCATGCGTCTGGGCAATATGCCGCAGATCCGCACCATCGTCGACGAAGAGCTGGAAGGCGTCTGGACCGGCAAGCAGTCGCCGCAGGCCGCGCTGGACAGCGCGGTGAAGCGCGGCAACGCGCTGCTGCGCCGCTTTGAACAGCAGGTGAAATAACCTGTGAGGCTAAAAGGGCCGGTGCATGCCGGTCCCGTTCTTTTTCTCACACAGAGTATGCTATGTCTCTATCTCGTCCGGTATTTCGCACCAGCCCGTTGCCCTATTTACTGGTGCTGCCGCAGCTGCTGATTACCGCCATCTTTTTCCTCTGGCCTGCGGGCGAAGCCCTGTGGTATTCGCTACAGAGCCTGGATCCGTTCGGCATCTCCAGCACCTTTGTCGGGCTTGAAAACTTCCGCCGACTGTTTCAGGACAGCTACTACCTCGACGCCTTCTGGACCACCATCGTCTTCAGCACGCTGGTCACGGTGTGCGGCATGGCGCTGTCGCTGCTGCTGGCGGCGCTGGTGGACTATGTCATTCGCCTGCGCAAGCTCTATCAGACGCTGCTGCTGCTGCCCTACGCGGTTGCGCCCGTTGTCGCCGCAGTGCTGTGGATGTTCCTGTTTAATCCCGGACTCGGCCTGATTAGCCACTTTCTTAATCAGCATGGCTACGGCTGGAACTATGCGCAAAACAGCGGCCAGGCGATGTTCCTGATTGTAGTGGCGTCGATCTGGCAGCAGATGAGCTACAACTTTCTGTTCTTTTTCGCCGCCCTCCAGTCGATTCCGAAATCGCTGGTGGAAGCAGCGGCAATCGACGGCGCAGGTCCGGTACGCCGCTTCTTTAATCTGTCGCTGCCGTTGATTACGCCGGTGAGCTTTTTTCTGCTGGTGGTGAACCTGATGTACGCCTTCTTCGATACCTTCCCGGTGATTGACGCCGCAACCGGCGGCGGGCCGGTCCAGGCGACCACGACGCTGATTTATAAAATTTATCGCGAAGGCTTTACCGGGCTGGATCTCTCTGCGTCAGCGGCGCAGTCGGTGGTGCTGATGCTGCTGGTGATTGGCCTGACCGTTATTCAGTTCCGCTTCGTTGAGCGTAAGGTGCGCTACCAATGATTGAAAACCGTCGCGGGCTGGATATTTTCAGCCACACGCTGCTGGCGCTGGGCGTGCTCACCATTCTGTTTCCGCTTTACGTCGCCTTTGTCGCCGCCACCCTGGATAACGAAGCGGTCTATCAGGTGCCGATGACGCTGATCCCCGGCTCCCATCTGTGGGACAACATCGCGCGCATCTGGACGCAGGGCGTTAACGGCAGCGGGCCGGCGTTTAGCCTGATGCTGCTGAATAGCCTGATCATGGCGTTCGGCATAACCGTCGGCAAAATTACCGTGTCGATGCTCTCTGCTTTCGCGCTGGTCTGGTTCCGCTTTCCGCTGCGGTCGCTGTTTTTCTGGCTGATCTTTATCACCCTCATGCTGCCGGTCGAAGTGCGTATTTTCCCGACGGTGCAGGTGATTGCCGATCTCAATATGCTCGACAGCTACAGCGGCCTGACGCTGCCGCTGATGGCCTCGGCCACCGCCACCTTCCTGTTTCGTCAGTTCTTTATGTCGCTGCCGGACGAGCTGATCGAGGCGGCGCGCATTGACGGCGCCAGCGCGCTGCGCTTTTTCTGGGACATCGTACTGCCGCTGTCGAAAACCAATCTGGCGGCGCTGTTCGTTATTACCTTTATCTACGGCTGGAACCAGTATCTCTGGCCGCTGCTGATCGTCAACGACGCGTCGCTCAGCACCGCCGTCGCGGGGATCAAAAGCATGATCTCCACCAGCGGATCGCCGACGCAGTGGAACGAAGTGATGGCGGCAATGTTATTAACCCTGATCCCACCGGTCGTGGTGGTGCTGGTCATGCAGCGCGCGTTCGTGCGTGGCCTGGTTGAGAGTGAGAAATAAGCATGGCAGGCGTAACTCTTCAGGCAGTAACTAAATCCTATGATGGCAAGAACCAGATTATTCAGCCGCTCAACGTCACCGTCAACGACGGCGAATTTATGGTTATGGTCGGTCCGTCCGGCTGCGGCAAATCGACGCTGCTGCGCATGGTGGCCGGGCTGGAGCGCGTGACGTCCGGCGATATTTACATCGCTGACAAGCGCGTGACGCAGCTGGAACCCAAAGATCGCGGCATCGCCATGGTTTTTCAGAACTACGCGCTCTACCCCCATATGACGGTGGAAGAGAACATGGCCTACGGGCTGAAGATCCGCGGCATGAGCAAAGAGCATATCCGCCTGCGCGTGCTGGAGGCGGCGCGCAGTCTGGAGCTGGATCAGCTGCTGAGCCGCCGTCCGCGCGAGCTTTCCGGCGGTCAGCGCCAGCGCGTGGCGATGGGGCGCGCCATTGTGCGCGAGCCGTCGGTCTTTCTGTTTGACGAGCCGCTCTCTAACCTGGACGCGCGCCTGCGGGTGCAGATGCGGCTTGAGCTGCAACAGCTGCACCGTCGCCTGCAAACCACCAGCCTCTATGTCACTCACGATCAGGTCGAAGCGATGACGCTGGCGCAGCGCGTGATGGTGCTGAACAAGGGCTTTGTCGAGCAGATCGGCACGCCAGTAGAGATTTACGAGCGTCCAGCCAGCCAGTTTGTCGCCTCGTTTATTGGCGCGCCGGCAATGAACCTGCTTCACGGCCAGATCGGCGGCGACGGCACGCGTTTTCATATCGACAACTCCCATTCGCTGCCGCTCGGCGACAGCAAGGCGAAGTGGGCGAACCGCGCCGTGACCCTCGGCATTCGTCCGGAGCACGTACAGGTCAGCCCGCGCGAGCGCGACGGCATTCCGCTGCGCGTCGAGACGCTGGAGCTGCTGGGCGCAGATAACCTGGCGCATGGCCGTATCGGCGAGACGCCGCTGGTGGTGCGGCTGCCGCACAGCGAGCGTCCACAGGCCGGCAGCACGCTGTGGCTGCATCTGCCGTCGGATGCGTTACACTACTTCGATCCAACTAGCGGGAAGCGTCTGGAATGAACAAGCACAACTGGCCCTATCCTCATATCGTCGCCCATCGCGGCGGCGGCAAACTGGCACCGGAAAATACCCTTGCGGCGATCGACACCGGCGCGAAATTCGGCCATACCATGATCGAATTCGACGCCAAACTGTCGCAGGATAAGCGCATCTTCCTGCTGCATGACGATACGCTCGATCGCACCAGCAACGGCTGGGGCGTCGCGGGCGAACTGCCCTGGGAGAAGCTGGCGCAGCTGGACGCGGGGAGCTGGTTCGGTAAAGCCTTTGACGGCGAACCGCTGGCGCTGCTCTCTGACGTGGCGGCGCGCTGTCGCCAGCACGGCATGATGGCAAATATCGAGATCAAGCCCACCACCGGCAGCGAAAGGGAAACCGGTCGGGCTATCGCCCAGGCGGCGAAAACGCTGTGGCAGGGGATGACCGCGCCGCTGCTCTCTTCGTTCTCTTATGAGGCGCTGGAAGCCGCTATGCAGGCGGAAGCGGATCTACCGCGTGGGTTACTGCTTGATGAGTGGGATGAGGCGTGGCAGGCAAAGACCGCCGCGCTGGAGTGCGTCTCTGTCCACCTCAACCATAAACTGCTTGATGCCGGGCGCGTGTCGGCGCTAAAGGCCGCCGGTCTGCATATTCTGGTCTATACGGTGAACGACGCAGATCGCGCCAGGACGCTGCTGAAATGGGGCGTCGATGCCATCTGCACCGATCGCATCGACATCATCGGCCCCGATTTCCATTAATTACTATTCTGCTGCTGTCCCGGCTGCGCGTTAATTACGCGCTGCTGGGCGCTGTCGCGTCGCTCCTGTAATTTGCGCTGTAACTCCTGATTCTGCTGCTGCTGATCCTGCTGCAATTTGCTCTGCTGTTGCTGCTGCTGGATTTGCATCTGCGTCTGCATACGCTGCTGGCTTGGGTTGTAGCCCGGCTGATTGGGTTGATTCGTATTGTTCAGCATATTAGCCATGCCGCTCAGCGGAAGCAGCGCGGCAAAGACGATTAACCATTTTTTCATAAGACTTCCTCCGTCAACGCGGCCTGAACGGCATCTGACAAGCCGTGTCCGCATCTTTAAGTTTAGCAATCTCACAAAGTTCTCCCCCAGGAACGCACCGAATTTGACTTAATGGTTATTTTTTTGCTGTATTCATAACCACTTGCCTGCGTAATAACAAATCTAAACAACTGAAAAGGGTGGACAGATGGTGATGCGAGGAAATATGCGCCAGCTTGGCTGGGCAGTGATGATGAGTCTGACGATAGCAGGCGTCGCCGACGCCGCGCCGGCCAGTACGCCGCCGGTTTCCTACGGAGTGGAAGACGATACTTTCCACCCGGTGAGGGCGCAGCACGGCATGGTCGCGTCGGTGGATGCGCTGGCGACGCAGGTGGGCGTGGACATTCTGCGCCAGGGCGGCAACGCCGTGGATGCCGCGGTTGCCGTCGGCTTTGCGCTGGCGGTCACCCATCCCCAGGCGGGCAACCTCGGCGGCGGCGGCTTTATGCTGCTGCGTACCGCGTCTGGCCGCGCGACCGCGATTGATTTTCGTGAAATGGCGCCGGCCCGCGCCTCGCGCGATATGTTTCTCGATAAGCAGGGCAACGCCGACAGCAAGCTGTCGCTGACGTCGCATCTGGCTTCCGGCACGCCGGGCAGCGTCGCGGGCTTTGCGCTGGCGGCGCAGAAGTACGGCACGCTGCCGCTCAGCACGCTGCTGGCGCCGGCCATTAAGCTGGCGCGCGAAGGCTATGTGGTCAATGACTCGCTGGCGGACGATCTGAAAACCTACGGCAAGGAAGTGTTGCTCAGCCACCCCAACAGCAAAGCCATTTTCTTTAAACCTGACGGCACGCCGTGGCAGAAGGGCGATCGTCTGGTCCAGAAGAATCTCGCCCACAGCCTGCAACTGATTGCGCAGCAGGGTCCGGATGCGTTTTATAAGGGCGAGATCGCCGATGAGATTGCGAGTGAGATGTCGCAGCACGGCGGCTTGATCGGCAAAGCGGATCTGGCCGCCTACCGCGCGGTCGAACGCAAACCCGTCAGCGGCACCTATCGCGGCTACGAGGTCTTCTCCATGCCGCCGCCGTCATCGGGCGGGATCCATATTGTGCAGATCCTCAATATCCTGGAAAACTTTGATCTGGCGAAGATGGGCTTTGGCAGCGCCGATGCGATGCAGGTTATCGCCGAGGCGGAGAAGTACGCCTACGCCGATCGCTCGGAATATCTCGGCGACCCTGATTTCGTGAAGGTGCCGTGGCAGGCGCTGACCAGCAAAGCCTACGCGAAATCGCTTGCCGGGCAGATTGACCTGGCAAAAGCGCGCCCGTCGAGCGAGATAAAGCCGGGCAAGCTGGAACCCTATGAGAGCAACCAGACCACGCACTTTTCGGTGGTGGACAAGCAGGGCACAGCCGTCGCGGTTACCTATACGCTGAATACCAATTTCGGCAGCGGCATCGTGGCGGGTAACAGCGGTATTCTGCTGAATAATGAAATGGACGACTTTTCCGCTAAGCCGGGCACGCCGAACGTATATGGTCTGGTCGGCGGCGAGGCGAACGCCGTGCAGCCCGCCAAGCGTCCGCTCTCTTCTATGTCGCCCACCATCGTGGCGAAAGACGGCAAAACCTGGCTGGTGACGGGCAGTCCCGGCGGCAGCCGAATTATCACGACCGTGCTGCAAATGGTTGTGAACAGTATCGATTTCGGGATGAACGTGGCGGAAGCCACTAATGCGCCGCGTTTCCATCATCAGTGGCTGCCGGATCAGCTGCGCGTAGAGAAGGGCTTTAGCCCGGATACGCTGCGCCTGCTGGAGAATAAAGGTCAGCATGTGAAGGTGCTGCCTGCGATGGGCAGTACGCAGAGCATTATGATCGGGCCGGACGGAACCCTGTATGGCGCGTCAGACCCGCGCACCCCAGGTGATTTAAGCGCGGGGTATTAACCTTCGACAACAGGGACCATTATGGTCCCTGTGTTACTTCAGGCGCGCCATATAGTGCGCATCGACCATCTCGCCTTGCCGCATGGCAAAGCCTTTCCCTGTTCCCTCGATTTCAAAGCCGAAATGGCGATAGAGCGCAATGGCGGCAGCATTGTCGGTGAAGACCGTTAGCTCCATGCGCGTCACCTGTAGCCAGTTGTCGCACAAATCGACCGCCGCGCCGAGCAGCGCTTTGCCGACGCCGCGGTTGCGACAGGTCTGATCGACGCCCATGCCCAGAGTCGCGCAGTGACGGCGGCGCGCGGTCGCAATGACGTCCAGCGTCAGTTGCCCAACCACTTTCTCTTCGATGCAGGCCACGAGTGAATGTCCCGCTGGGGAGAGGTTGCTTAGCCGCTCTTGCCATTTTTGCAGCGAAGGCAGCGGCAGGTGTAGCGTGTTCGCCATGGTGTCCGGCTGGCTGTAGATATGCATTAAGGCGGCGGCGTCTTCAGGTTTAACGTGACGCACTACAATTTCGCTCATCATCCCTCTCCTTTTGTCAGCGGGCAAACCCTTCCAGAGTTCAGGAAACGTTATTAATTATCAACCGAAAGATCGCAAAAACACTTTACAGACGAGAATGATAATGATTATTATTGCGATGCGTTTCGGGACGTCGCCAGACAAACCGGAAAGCACGACATTGCTCACATTGCTTCCAGTATTTCTTAGCCAGCCGCGTGCTGGCTTTTTTTTGCCCGTCGCCTTATTCAGCAAGGCTCATCATTCTGACCAAATCTTTTTCATTAATTTTGAACAGAGGCGTGAAGTTTTTCAGCTATCAATAGAGCCCGCTCAGGTTCAGACTGCTCTAAAACATTGAGGAGAACTGAACATGATCTATTTACGCAAAGCAGAAGAACGCGGTCACGCTAACCACGGCTGGCTGGAAAGCTGGCACACTTTCTCTTTCGCCAGCTACCATGACGCCAACTTTATGGGCTTCTCAGCGCTGCGCGTGATCAATGAGGATGTGGTCGCCGCAGGCCAGGGCTTTGGCACCCACCCGCATAAAAATATGGAAATCCTGACCTACGTGCTCTCCGGCACCGTTGAGCATCAGGACAGCATGGGCAATAAGGAGCAGATCCCGGCGGGCGAGTTCCAGATCATGAGCGCAGGCACCGGCGTGCGTCATTCGGAGTACAACGCCAGCAGCAGCGATCCGCTGCACCTGTATCAAATCTGGATTATCCCGGAGCGTACCGGCATTGAACCGCGCTACGATCAGCGCCGCTTCCCGGACGTGAAAGGACGCCAGTTTGTGCTGACGCCAGACGCGCGTGAAGGCTCGCTCAAGGTCTATCAGGATATGACGCTGTCGCGCTGGGTCTTCAGCGCCGGCGAAACAGAGAGCGTCAGCGTCGAAACGGGCCGCCGCGTCTGGATCCAGGTGGTAAAAGGCGAAATCCGCGTCAATGGCGAAACCGCACGCGCCAGCGATGCCTTCGCCGTCTGGGATGAGAGCAGTCTGACGATGGAGTCCAGCAGCGACGCTGAAGTTCTGCTGTTCGATCTGCCGCCGGTTTAAGCGGTGACGGGGCGCGCACTGTCGCGCCCTGCTTACAATTCTCCGCCGGAATAGTGATAGACTCGTCGTAATTGTGACCCTGGGCACCTACGATGAAGAAGAAAAGACCGGTATTACAGGACGTTGCCGATCGTGTCGGCATCACGAAAATGACCGTCAGCCGCTACCTGCGTAACCCCGATCAGGTCTCGGCGGCGCTGCGTGATAAAATTGCCGTCGCGCTGGATGAACTGGGCTACATACCCAACCGCGCGCCGGATATGCTCTCCAACGCCACCAGCCGCGCCATTGGCGTGCTGCTGCCTTCGCTCACCAACCAGGTCTTCGCCGACGTTTTGCGCGGCATTGAGACCGTCACCGATGAGGCGGGCTATCAAACGCTGGTGGCCCACTTCGGCTATAGCCCGCAAAAAGAGGAGCGACAGCTGCGCTCGCTGCTGGGCTGGAACATCGACGGCGTGATTCTCACCGAACGCACGCATACTCCGGCCACCTTACGTATGCTGGAGATCGCGGGCATTCCGGTGATTGAGATGATGGACAGCGTATCGCCCTGCCTCGATATGGCGGTGGGATTCGATAACGTCGAAGCGGCGCGCCAGATGACGCACGCTATTCTCAGAAAGGGTCATCGGCATACCGTCTATCTCGGCGCGCGCCTGGATGAGCGTACGCTGCAAAAACAGCAGGGTTATGAAACGGCAATGCGTGAAGCCGGACTGGAGCCGCGCAGCGTAATGATGGAGGAGGCCTCTTCATTTAGCGCCGGCGGCATGCTGCTGTGCGAGGCGCAGCGCCGCTATCCTCTTACCGACAGTTTGTTTTGCACCAACGACGACCTGGCCGTCGGCGCCATGTTCGAATGTCAACGTCAGGGGCTGAAAGTGCCGTCGCAGATGGCGATTGCCGGTTTTCACGGCCATGATATTAGTCAGGTGGTGACGCCAAAACTGGCGACTGTCCTGACGCCGCGCGAACGCATGGGACGTGAAGCGGCCGCTATGCTGCTGGCGCGTATCAGCGGCGATCTCAGCGTTTCCGCGCCGCGGGATCTCGGTTTTGACATTTCCGAAGGCGGCAGCATCTGAATGTGACGTTTTTATGAGTCAGTTCACACTTTCGTGCTTTTCCGGTTAAACAGGGTTGCCAGCCTGTAATGGGCTTCACACAATGGCAACCAGCATTGTTATCGGTAACATTGGCAAATTTACCTGCCGGAGCAGAAAAATGACTACTCACTCTTCGTCGCATCATGTCTTTATTTTGATGGGCGTTTCAGGCAGCGGTAAATCCGTTGTCGCCAATCAGGTGTCTCATCAGTTGAATACCGCCTTTCTCGACGGCGATTTTCTCCACCCGCGCGCCAACATTATGAAAATGGCCGAAGGCCATCCGCTGGACGACAACGATCGCCAGCCGTGGCTCCAGGCGCTGAACGACGCCGCCTTCGCGATGCAGCGCACCCAGGCCATCTCCATTATCGTCTGCTCGGCGCTAAAAAAGCGTTACCGCGACATTCTGCGTCAGGGCAATGACAATCTGCGCTTTATCTATCTTAAAGGCGATTTCGACACTATCGAATCACGGCTGAAGGCGCGTAAAGGCCACTTCTTCAAACCGCAGATGCTGGTCACGCAGTTCGCCACTCTGGAAGAGCCAGGCGCTGACGAGCCGGACGTACTGACGGTCGATATTAATCATTCAGTGGATGAGGTTGTTGCGGCTACGGTTGCGGCTATCGGGGAAGCCATCAACAAGGGTTAGTCATGAGTACCGCAACGCTGGTGTTAACCGCAGCAGGCTCTGTCCTGCTGCTGCTTTTTTTGGTGATGAAAGCGCGCATGCATGCCTTTGTCGCGCTGATGCTGGTCTCGATTGGCGCGGGTCTCTGTTCGGGTATGCCGCTGGATAAGATCGCCGATACCATGCAGAAGGGCATGGGCGGAACGCTCGGCTTTCTGGCTATCGTGGTCGCGCTGGGCGCGATGTTCGGGAAAATCCTGCATGAAACAGGCGCGGTGGATCAGATCGCTATCCGCATGCTGAAAACCTTTGGCGAAAGCCGCGCGCACTACGCGATGGGCATTGCCGGTTTAATTTGCGCGCTGCCGCTGTTTTTTGAAGTGGCGGTGGTCTTGCTGATCAGCATCGCCTTCGCAGTGGCGCGCCGCACGCATGACAATCTGGTCAAACTGGTGATCCCGCTGTTTGCGGGCGTAGCGGCGTCGGCGGCCTTCCTGCTGCCTGGCCCGGCCCCGATGCTGCTTGCTTCGCAGATGCATGCCGACTTCGGCTGGATGATTCTGCTGGGCCTGTGCGCAGCGATCCCCGGTATGCTGGTCGCCGGTCCGCTGTTTGGCTCCCTGATTGCGCGTCGCGTGACCTTTAGCGCGCCGCCGGAGGATCATCAGCCGGACGTGGATGCGGCGAAGCTGCCGTCATTCGGCTTCAGCCTGGCGCTTATCCTGTTCCCGCTGCTGCTGGTGGGGCTGAAAACCATAGGCGCGCGCTTTACCGAGCCGGGTTCCTCTCTCTACCAGTGGCTGGAGTTTATCGGCCACCCCTTTACGGCGATTCTGCTCGCCTGCCTGGTGGCTATTTATGGTCTGGCTTACCGCCAGGGCATGGATAAAGAGAAGGTGATGCAGGTGTGCGGCAGCGCGCTACAGCCAGCGGGCATTATTCTGCTGGTGATTGGCGCGGGCGGCGTATTCAAGCAGGTGCTGGTGGATTCCGGCGTCGGTCCGGTACTGGGCCATGCGCTTACGGGCGCGGGCCTGCCGATCGCGCTGGCCTGTTTTATCCTGTCCGGCGCGGTGCGCGTGATTCAGGGTTCAGCGACGGTGGCCTGCCTGACCACGGTGGGGCTGGTGATGCCGGTGATTGAACCGCTGCACTACAGCGGCGCGCAGCTGGCGGCGCTGTCGATCTGCATCGGCGGCGGCTCGATTATCATCAGTCACGTTAACGACGCGGGCTTCTGGCTGTTTGGCCGTTTTACCGGCGCGACCGAAGGGGAAACGCTGAAGACCTGGACGCTGATGGAAACCATTCTGGGAACGACCGGCGCGATTGTCGGCATGATTGCCTTTACGCTGCTGTCGTAAATAACAGCCGTCACGCAGGCGTGACGGCTTTTTTATTACGCGTCAAAAAATTCCACTTTGCCGCCCGCCAAATGGTACATGCTGCCGACAATTTTGATCTTCTTCTGCTCTTCAAGCTGCTTTAGAACCGGGCTGTTTTTGCGAATATTTTCAATGGTCAGCTCCACGTTTTTGCGCGCGACCGCATCGACGAAATCGTAGTTGCTGCCGGTACGCTCGCCGCTGTAATCGGTCTTTTCAATCGCCGGTTTAATCTCATCCAGCAGACCTGTCAGATTGCCCAGCTCGGCGTTATCAATCGCGCCGCGCACCGCGCCACAGCGCGTGTGTCCCATCACCAGCACCACTTTGGCGCCGGCCACGGCACAGGCGAACTCCATGCTGCCGAGCATGTCGCGGTTGCTGATATTACCGGCGACGCGCGCGTTGAAGGTTTCGCCGATTCCAGCGTCCAGCACAATTTCAGCAGGCGCGCGTGAGTCGATGCAGCTCAGGATCACCGCCGCCGGATACTGACCGGCCAGACTCTTGCGCTTCTGCGCCAGATAATCGTGCTTTGCCGGGCGGTTTTCGCGGAAGCGCAAATTACCCTGTTTGAAATGGTTAATGACCGCCTCCGGCGTCATCGCATCGCGCTCTTCTTTACTGAGCGAAGCCGCGAACGAGACCGTCGGCACGACCAGCGTACCGACGCCGGTGACCGACAGGGCGGAAACAGCCAGCGTCTTTTTCAGGATGGCGCGGCGTGAGGGCTGAGTAAGTTGGTTATCTTTCATCGTATGGTCCTGGTGTAAAGTCACTTATAACCGCGCGATGATACGCAGCCAAAAGTTAATCAATACAAAACCATACTAATCAAAGGGCTATTGATCCGGCCGGACTTTGCGCTACATCATAATTTCAGATAGACGCGAATGCCGTCGAGAAACATCTGCGTCGCCAGCATAATCAAAATCAGTCCCATCAGACGCTCCAGCGCATTGACCCCTTTATCTCCCAGCAGCCGCAAAAACAGCCCGGAGAGCAGCAGGATGGTGACCGTTACTCCCCAGGCGATCAGCAGCGCCCCGACCAGATGGCCCATCTGGTTAGGATACTGATGCGACAGCAGCATCAGCGTGGCCAGCAGCGACGGGCCTGCCACCAGCGGGATCGCCAGCGGCACCAGGAACGGCTCTTCGCCCGCCGGCAATCCGCTGGTGCTGCTTTCCCCCGACGGGAAAATCATCCGGATGGCGATAAGGAACAGGATTACGCCGCCGGAAATGGATACCGTTTCGGTACGCAGGTTAAGAAAGGTCAGAATGCGTTCGCCCGCGAACAAAAACAGCAGCATCAGCACCAGCGCGATCAGTAGCTCGCGGATGAGAACCGCACGGCGACGCTTCGGCTCCAGATGCTTTAGCACCGACATAAAAATCGGCAGGTTGCCGAGCGGATCCATAATAAGCAGCAGTAAAATGGTCGCAGAAATCATTTCGGTCATCTGTTTCAGGGTATCCCATGCATTCGCGCGCAGGTTATTAGCTGCGCTGCTGAAAAAGTTGGCGCAATCGAATTAATTCACTTGCCAGAAGTGCAGCATTTTGTAGAGTTGTTGGTCACAGGTAAATCCATTTATGACGCAGAGCGGCGGGAATATTCCATTTCGCTCTTCCCTTCGGTAAGCAGGTCAGCTGTTATCGCTGACTGAGACGGACAGAAAATGAAGAATGTAGGTTTTATTGGTTGGCGCGGTATGGTCGGCTCCGTGCTGATGTCGCGCATGAGCGAAGAGCGTGATTTTGACGTCATCAATCCGGTCTTCTTCTCTACCTCGCAGCTGGGACAGGCCGCGCCGACGTTTGGCGGCAAGTCGAGCGGCGCGTTGCAGGATGCATTTGATATTGAGGCGCTGAAGGCGCTCGATATTATCATCACCTGTCAGGGTGGCGATTACACCAGTGAAGTCTATCCGAAGCTGCGTGAAAGCGGCTGGCAGGGCTACTGGATTGATGCGGCCTCTACGCTGCGCATGAAAGACGATGCCATCATTATTCTCGATCCGGTCAACCACCAGGTGATCCGCCAGGGTCTCGACAAAGGCATCAAAACCTTCGTCGGCGGCAACTGCACCGTTAGCCTGATGCTGATGTCGCTGGGCGGACTGTTCGCTCAGGATCTGGTGGAGTGGGCCTCCGTCGCCACCTACCAGGCGGCCTCAGGCGGCGGCGCGCGCCATATGCGTGAGCTGCTGACGCAAATGGGCATGCTGCACAACCATGTCGCGCCCGCCTTGCAGGATCCGGCTTCCGCCATTCTCGACATCGAACGCAGCGTTACCGAGCTGACCCGCTCCGGCACGCTGCCGACCGACAACTTTGGCGTGCCGCTGGCGGGCAGTCTGATCCCGTGGATCGACAAGCAGCTCGACAACGGGCAGAGCCGCGAAGAGTGGAAAGGCCAGGCGGAAACCAACAAAATTCTCGGCACGCAGAAAACCATCCCGGTTGACGGCCTGTGCGTGCGCGTCGGCGCGCTGCGCTGCCACAGCCAGGCGTTTACCCTGAAGCTGAAAAAAGACGTGCCGCTGTCTGAGATCGAGCAGCTGCTGGCGTCGCACAACGAATGGGTGAAGGTCGTGCCTAACGATCGCGAGCTGACCATGCGCGAACTGACGCCTGCGGCCGTGACCGGCACGCTGACAACGCCGGTAGGGCGTCTGCGCAAGCTGAACATGGGTCCAGAGTATCTCTCTGCCTTTACGGTCGGCGACCAGCTGTTATGGGGCGCGGCGGAGCCGCTGCGTCGCATGCTGCGACTATTAGTCGACTAAGATAATAAAACGAAGCGAGGCCGGGATTTCCCGGCCTTTTGCATGATTATTCTGAAATAAGTCAAACAACTTACCCTCTGTAAGTGATCGGCTTCCGTTTTTTACGTCCCCACCGATAATTTTTCGCTTTCTGCCCCTGGCAACTTGCAAGCCCAAGCTATGATTTAACAATGATGTGCCGGTTGTTGACTGTTTTGCATTACGCACTGAATGGTTGTTGTACACGGCAAAGATAATTTCCCACGGAGCGGTTTCCTCTCTCTGCCGTTGTACGCATGGCTCAATGAAGAGCAGCGCACCTGATGCGCGGTAAACGCCGCGTCCATTTCGCCTGCCAAATAATCACAGGAAACAAGTCATGTCAGAGCTTCCCGATCGCCAGGCGATCAATGCCCTGTTCGCGGGTAATTATGCCGATCCTTTTTCGTTACTGGGGATGCACCAGACAGCCAACGGGCTGGAAGTCAGGGCGCTACTGCCCGACGCCTCAGAAGTCTGGGTGATTGAAACCAATACCGGACGTAAAGTCGCCCAGTTGAAATGCCTCGACTCGCGCGGTTTTTTCAGCGCCGTGGTGCCGCGCCGCAAAAACATGTTTCGCTATCAGCTGGCGGTAAACTGGCACGGCCAGCAGAACCTGATCGATGACGCCTACCGCTTCGGCCCGCTGTTGCAGGAGATGGACGCCTGGCTGCTGGCGGAGGGAACGCATCTCCGTCCGTATGAAACCCTGGGCGCGCATGGCGCGCTTATCGACGACGTACACGGCACGCGTTTTAGCGTCTGGGCGCCTAATGCACAGCGCGTCTCCGTGGTAGGAGACTTTAACTTCTGGGACGGCCGCCGCCATCCGATGCGCTTCCGCCGCGAAATGGGCATCTGGGAGCTGTTTGTGCCCGGTGCGTTTAACGGCCAGCTCTATAAGTTTGAGATTGTTGATAACAGCGGCCGCCTGCGTATCAAAGCCGACCCTTACGCGTTCGAGGCGCAAATGCGTCCGCAAACCGCGTCGATGATCTGCGGCCTGCCGCCTGTGGTAGAGATGAGCGAAGAGCGCAAAGCCCGTAATGAATTTGACGCGCCCATTTCTATCTATGAAGTGCATCTCGGCTCCTGGCGTCGCCATACCGAGAATAACTTCTGGCTCAGCTACAAAGAGCTGGCGGAGCAGCTGGTGCCCTATGTGAAAGAGATGGGCTTTACCCATATCGAGCTGCTGCCTATCAATGAGCATCCGTTTGACGGGAGCTGGGGCTACCAGCCGCTCGGCATGTATGCGCCGACGCGCCGCTTCGGCACGCGCGACGAGTTCCGCTATTTTATCAACGCCGCGCATGAGGCGGGGCTTAATGTGCTGCTCGACTGGGTGCCGGGCCACTTCCCCAGCGACGATTTCGGCCTGGCGAAATTCGATGGCACCGAACTCTATGAGCACAGCGATCCGCGCGAAGGCTTCCATCAGGACTGGAACACCCTGATCTATAACTTTGGCCGCCGTGAAGTGAGCAACTATCTGGCGGGCAACGCCCTTTACTGGCTGGAGCGCTACGGCATTGATGGGCTGCGCGTCGATGCGGTGGCATCGATGATCTATCGCGACTACAGCCGCGCCGAAGGCGAATGGGTGCCGAACCACTATGGCGGCCGGGAAAATCTCGAAGCCATCGCCTTTTTACGCTATACCAACCGCACGCTGGGGCGCGCGGCGCCCGGCACCGTTACCATCGCTGAAGAATCCACTGATTTTGACGGCGTGTCGCGTCCGCCGGAATCGGGCGGTCTTGGCTTCTGGTACAAATGGAATCTGGGCTGGATGCACGACACCCTTGATTACATGAAGCTCGATCCGGTGTACCGCAGCCATCATCACGATCTGATGAGCTTTGGCATGATGTACAACTACACCGAGAACTTCGTGCTGCCGCTTTCCCACGACGAGGTGGTGCACGGCAAAAAATCCATTCTCGATCGTATGCCGGGCGACGCCTGGCAGAAGTTCGCCAACCTGCGCGCCTATTACGGCTGGATGTGGGCTTTCCCGGGCAAAAAACTGCTGTTTATGGGCGGCGAGTTCGCCCAGGGCAAAGAGTGGAACCACGACGTCAGCCTCGACTGGCATCTGCTGGAGGGAGCCGATAACTGGCATCACGGCGTACAGCGTCTGGTCCGCGACCTTAATCATACCTATCGCCACTACGCGCCGCTGCATCAGCTGGATTTCGACCCGGCAGGTTTTGAGTGGCTGGTGGTCGACGATCGCGACAACTCGGTGTTTGTGTTTGTGCGCCGCGATCGCGACGGCAACGAGATTATCGTGGCCAGCAACTTTACGCCGGTGCCGCGCCATCACTACCGCTTCGGCGTCAACCAGGCGGGGCGCTGGCGCGAAGTGATCAATACCGATCAGCACAGCTATCACGGCAGCGACACGCGCAATCCGGTGGTGCATACCGATGAGATCCCCAGCCATAACCGGCCGCAGTCACTGTCGCTGACGCTGCCGCCGCTCTCAACGCTGTGGCTGGTGAAGGAGGCGGAATGACGCTGCTTCCGGGACGTGCTGAGCCGCCAGGCGCCAGTTACGACGGCAAGGGCGTAAATTTTACGCTCTTCTCCCGGCATGCCGAGCGCGTAGAGCTGTGTCTGTTTAACGAGGGCGAAGAGCGTCGTGTCGATCTCCCGGCGCGAACCGGCGATGTCTGGCACGGCTATGCCGCGGCGCTAAAGCCGGGTCAGCGCTACGGTTTTCGCGTGCATGGTCCCTGGGAGCCGGCGCGCGGCCACCGCTTTAACCCGGCGAAGCTGCTGGTCGATCCCTGCGCCCGCGCGGTTGAGGGCGACGTGCCGGACGACGCGCGTATGTATGGCGGCATCGATCACCCCGATACGCAGGACAATGCCGCCGTTGCGCCTAAATCGCAGGTGGCGGCGGAGGACTTCGACTGGGAAGGCGATGTCGCGCCGCGCACGCCCTGGGGCAACACGGTGATTTATGAAGCGCACGTCCGGGGATTAACCCAGCGACATCCGGAAATTCCGGAATCGCTGCGCGGGACTTACGCTGCGCTTGGCCATCCTGTTATGGTGAATTACCTGCGTCATCTTGGCATTACCGCGCTGGAACTGCTGCCCATCGCGCATTTTGCCAGCGAGCCGCGCCTGCAACGGCTGGGCCTGAGCAACTACTGGGGCTATAACCCGTTTGCGCTCTGGGCGGTCGACCCGCGCTACGCCTCCGGAGAAAAGGGGGCGACGCCGCTACAGGAGTTTCAGCAGGCGGTGAAAAATCTGCACGCGGCGGGCATTGAAGTGCTGCTGGACGTGGTGTTCAACCACACCGCCGAGCTGGAGGAGATCGGCCCGACGCTGTCGCTGCGCGGCGTGGATAATGCCAGCTATTACTGGCTGAACGAGCAGGGCGAATACCAGAACTGGACCGGCTGCGGCAATACGCTCAACCTCAGCGATCCGCAGGTCATGAACTGGATGCTGGAGGCGCTGCGCTACTGGGTGCGCGTCTGCCACGTCGACGGCTTTCGCTTCGATCTGGCGACGGTGCTGGGGCGCACGCCGGCGTTTTCAGCGCACGCGCCGCTGTTTGAGGCCATCAAAGCCTGTCCGCTGCTCTCATCGGTCAAGCTGATTGCCGAACCCTGGGACATCGGTCCCGGTGGTTATCAGGTCGGCAACTATCCGCCGCTGTTCGCCGAGTGGAACGACCATTTTCGCGACGATATGCGGCGTTTCTGGCTGCATCGCGAGGTCAGCAATGGCGCATTCGCGCGCCGCTTTGCGGCGTCCAGCGACCTGTTTCAGCGCCATGAGAGGCTGCCGCATGCCGCGGTTAATCTGATAACGGCCCATGACGGCTTTACGCTGTGCGATTTGTTGAGCTTTAACCATAAGCACAACCAGGCCAACGGCGAAGACAACCGCGACGGCAGCAACAGCAACTTTAGCCATAACCACGGCGTCGAGGGGCTGCACGCCAGCTTCGACGTTATTGAACGCCGTCGCCGCAGCGCACATGCGCTGTTAACCACGCTGCTGCTGGCGCAGGGCACGCCGATGCTGCTCGCCGGCGACGAACGCGGCCACAGCCAGCATGGCAACAACAACGCCTATTGCCAGGACAATGCGCTGACCTGGCTCGACTGGCGGGAAGAAGAGAGCAGTCTGGTGGATTTTACCGCCGCCCTGATCCGTTTACGTCAGCAGATCCCGGCGCTAACCGCCGATCGCTGGTGGCAAGAGGGGGACGGTAATGTGCAGTGGCTCAATGCCAGCGGCAAGCCATTGCAGCGAGAGGAGTGGGAGCAGAAGGCGCACAGAATGCAGATTCTGCTCTCCGGCCGCTGGTTAATAACAATTAACGCCACGGACTCGGTGAGTGACATCGCCTTACCAGACGGAGAATGGCGTGCCGTTCCTCCTTTCGCCGGGGATGACAACCCCATTTTGTCGACTGTCTGGCATGGTCCCGCACACGATGTGTGCGTGTTCCAAAAGCAATCATAAGGAGTCAGACATGGTTAAGTTAGACAGAACTGAACACCTGATGCTGGCCCGCCAGCTCCCTACACAGACGGTTGCGCTGATCCTCGCCGGGGGAAGAGGCACGCGCCTGAAAGACCTGACGGCGAAACGCGCCAAACCGGCCGTGCACTTCGGCGGTAAGTTTCGCATTATCGATTTTGCCCTCTCTAACTGTATTAATTCCGGTATCCGCCGCATCGGCGTGATTACGCAGTACCAGTCGCATACGCTAACGCAGCACGTTCAGCGCGGCTGGTCTATCTTCAACGAGGAGATGAACGAATTTGTTGATTTACTGCCGGCTCAGCAGCGTACCTCAACAGAACAATGGTATCGCGGCACTGCCGACGCCGTAACCCAGAACCTCGACATTATTCGCCGCTATCAGGCGCAGTACATCGTGATTCTGGCCGGGGACCATATTTATAAGATGGACTATTCGCGCATGCTGCTCGACCACGTCGATGCGAACGCCAGGTGCACCATTGCCTGCCTGCCCGTGCCGATCCATGAGGCGACCGCGTTTGGCGTGATGGCTGTGAATGAACAAAACAGAGTCGTCGACTTTGTCGAGAAGCCGCCGCAGCCGCCAGCCATGCCTGGCGATGACACTAAAGCGCTCGCCAGTATGGGGATCTACGTGTTTAACGCTGATTATCTGTATCAGTTGCTGGAAGAAGATCTTCAGGAACCTGGGTCCAACCATGACTTCGGCAAAGATATTCTGCCGAAGGTGGTGGCGAGCGGGGAAGGCTACGCCCACTCGTTTACGCTCTCCTGCGTGCAGCATGATGAAAATTCGCCGCCCTACTGGCGCGATGTAGGGACGCTGGAGGCTTACTGGCGGGCTAACCTCGATCTCGCCTCGGTGATGCCAGAACTGGATATGTATGACCATACCTGGCCAATCCGTACGCATATGGAGCCGCTACCGCCCGCAAAATTTGTGCAGGATCGTTCAGGCAGCCACGGCATGACAATGAACTCGCTGATTTCGGGCGGTTCCATTATTTCCGGTTCGGTCGTCGTTAATTCTGTGCTGTTTCCACGCGTGCGCATTAACTCCTTTTGCAATATAGATTCTGCCGTTCTGCTGCCCGACGTGGTGCTGGGACGGTCTTGCCGCCTGCGCAACTGCGTGATTGACCGCGCCTGCGTGCTGCCGGACGGTATGGTAATAGGAGAAAATCCCGACGAGGACAGCCGCCGGTTTTACCGTTCAGAAGAGGGTATCGTTCTGGTCACACGCGCCATGCTTGCCAGGCTGGCCAGCGCGTAGCCCAGCGATAAAAAGCACCATATTATCGACGCGAGGATCGCGCCCGATCACAAATTAAGAGGCCGAGGATGCAGGTTTTACATGTCTGTTCAGAACTATTTCCGCTGCTTAAAACCGGCGGGTTGGCTGATGTTGTTGGGGCATTGCCGCAGGCGCAGATTGCAGATGGAACGGATACGCGGGTGCTGCTGCCCGCTTTTCCGGATCTGCGCAAAGGGATTCCCGAAACGGAAGTCGTCGCCGAGTTGCAGACCTTTGCCGGTCCGACGCGGCTGCTGTTTGGCCATTTCAACGGCGTCGGCATCTATCTGATCGACGTGCCGGAGCTGTACGACCGCCCCGGCAGCCCGTATCACGATACGTCGCAGTTCGCCTATGTGGACAACTATCTGCGCTTTGCTCTGCTTGGCTGGATGGGATGTGAAATCGCCTGTGGACTGGATACGTACTGGCAGCCTGACATTGTGCACGCGCACGACTGGCATGCCGGTTTGACCTGCGCCTATCTTGAGGCGCGCGGGCGTCCGGCAAAGTCGGTGTTTACCGTACACAACCTGGCCTATCAGGGACTGTTCAACGCCCGTCATCTGGACGAAATCGCGCTGCCGAGGTCGTTCTTCGATATGCACGGGCTGGAGTTCTATGGACAGATATCCTACCTCAAGGCCGGTCTCTTTTACGCCGATCATGTTACCGCCGTGAGTCCGACCTATGCGCATGAGATCACCCGTCCAGAGTTCGGCTATGGCATGGAGTCGCTGCTGGAGCAGCGGCTGCGCGAAGGCCGTCTGAGCGGCATTCTGAACGGCGTCGATCCCGGCATCTGGGACCCGGCGCACGACCTGTTGCTCAGCGCGCGCTATAACCGCGACACGCTGGAAGCGAAGGCGGAAAACAAGCGTCAGTTGCAGATCGCAATGGGGCTGAAGGTGGATGACAGCGTGCCGGTCTTCGCCGTGATCAGCCGCCTGACGCGGCAGAAAGGGCTGGATCTGGTGCTGGAGGCGTTGCCTGGCCTGCTGGCGCAGGGCGGTCAGCTGGTGCTGCTTGGGCAGGGCGATGCCGAATTGCAGCAGGGCTTTCTGGCGGCGGCGGCAGAGCATCCGGGCAGCGTCGGGGTGCAAATTGGCTACCATGAAGCTTTCTCGCACCGCATCGTCGGCGGCGCGGACGTCATTATGGTGCCAAGCCGTTTTGAGCCGTGCGGCCTGACGCAGCTCTACGGACTGAAATATGGCACTCTGCCGCTGGTGAGGCGCACGGGCGGCCTGGCCGATACGGTGAACGACAGTTCGCTGGAGAATCTCGCCGACGGCATCGCCAGCGGATTTAGCTTTGAAGACAGTAATGCGTGGTCGCTGCTGCGGGCGATTCGACGCGCTTTTGTTCTCTGGTCGCGGCCTTCACTCTGGCGCTACGTGCAGCGGCAGGCGATGGGGATGGATTTTAGCTGGCAGGTAGCCGCTCAGGCTTATCGCGATCTTTATCAACGTTTGCTGTAACGAGACTGGGATAACTGACATGAATGCTCCTTTCACCTACACCTCGCCGACCCTGACGGTCGAAGCGTTGAAACACTCGATTGCCTATAAGCTGATGTTTACCATCGGCAAAGATCCTTCTGTGGCTAATCAGCATGACTGGCTCAACGCCTCGCTGCTGGCGGTGCGCGACCGTATGGTTGAGCGCTGGCTGCGTTCCAGTCGCGCGCAGCTTTCGCAGGATGTTCGCCAGGTCTACTACCTGTCTATGGAGTTTCTGCTGGGCCGGACGTTAGGCAACGCGCTGCTGGCGATGGGCATTTATGACGATCTCAATCAGGCGCTGGATGAGATGGGGCTGAATCTTGCCGACCTTATGGAGGAAGAGAACGATCCCGGTCTCGGCAACGGGGGGCTGGGACGGTTAGCCGCCTGCTTCCTGGATTCGCTTGCCACGCTGGGGCTGCCGGGACGAGGCTACGGCATCCGCTACGACTACGGCATGTTCAAACAGAACATCATCGACGGCGAACAGAAAGAGTCGCCGGACTACTGGCTGGAGTACGGCAACCCCTGGGAGTTTCAGCGTTACAACACCCGTTACAAAGTGCGTTTCGGCGGCCGCATTCAGCATGAAGGGGCGAAGGTGCGCTGGCTGGAGACCGAAGAGATTGTGGCAATGGCCTACGATCAAATCATCCCTGGCTTTGACACCGACGCTACCAATACGCTGCGGCTATGGGGCGCGCAGGCGAGTAACGAAATTAATCTGGGTAAATTCAATCAGGGCGATTACTTCGCAGCGGTTGAAGATAAAAACCACTCAGAGAACGTATCGCGCGTGCTCTATCCCGACGACTCGACCTACTCCGGGCGCGAGTTGCGTCTGCGCCAGGAGTACTTCCTGGTGTCGGCTACGGTGCAGGACATTCTCAGCCGTCACTGGCAGATGCATAAAACCTGGAGCAACCTGGCGGATAAAATCGCGATTCATCTCAACGATACCCATCCGGTGCTGGCGATTCCGGAGCTGATGCGTCTGCTGATCGACGAGCACAAATTTAGCTGGGACGATGCGTTTGAAGTGACCTGTCAGGTATTCTCCTACACCAACCACACGCTGATGAGCGAGGCGCTGGAGACCTGGCCGGTAGAGATGATCGGCAAAATCCTGCCGCGCCATCTCGGCATCATTTTCGAGATCAACGACTACTTCCTGAAGACCATTCAGGAGTATTACCCGGACGACTGGGATCTGCTGTCGCGCATCTCTATTATTGATGAGAACAATGGCCGCCGCATTCGCATGGCGTGGCTGGCGGTGGTGGTCAGCCATAAGGTCAACGGCGTTTCCGAGCTGCACTCCAACCTGATGGTGCAGTCGTTGTTTGCCGATTTCGCCCGCCTGTTCCCTGGCCGTTTCTGCAACAAGACCAACGGCGTAACGCCACGTCGCTGGCTGGCGCTGGCTAACCCTGCGCTGTCAGAGCTGCTGGACGAGGAAATTGGCCGCACCTGGCGCACCGATCTCAGCCAGCTTTCTGAACTGAACCAGCAGATCGATTATCCCGCCTTTATTGAAAAAGTGGCTGACGCCAAGTTTGATAACAAGCGTCGTCTGGCCGACTGGGTGGCGAAGAATCTGGATATTGTGCTGGACCCCAACGCGCTGTTTGACGTGCAGATCAAGCGTATCCACGAGTACAAACGCCAGCTGCTGAACGTGCTGCACGTTATTACGCGCTATAACCGCATCAAGGCCGATCCCACCGCCGACTGGGTGCCGCGCGTCAATATTTTCGCTGGTAAAGCGGCCTCGGCCTACTACACGGCCAAGCATATTATTCACCTGATCAACGACGTGGCGAGCGTGATCAATAACGATCCGCAGGTGAAGAACAAGTTGAAGGTGGTGTTTATTCCCAACTACAGCGTCAGCCTTGCGCAGATCATTATTCCGGCGGCGGATCTTTCCGAGCAGATCTCTACGGCGGGCACCGAGGCGTCCGGCACCAGTAATATGAAATTCGCCCTTAACGGCGCGCTGACGATTGGCACGCTGGACGGCGCCAATGTCGAGATGCTGGAGCATGTTGGCGAGGAAAATATCTTTATTTTCGGCAACACGACGCCGCAGGTCGAAGCGCTGCGCAGCGGCGGCTACAACCCGCGTAAATATTACGAAGAGGACGCTGAGCTGCATCAGGTGCTGACGCAGATCGCTTCCGGGGTGTTCAGCCCGCAGGAGCCGGGCCGCTACCGCAATCTGTTCGACGCGCTGGTGAATTTTGGCGACCACTATCAGCTTCTGGCGGATTATCGCAGCTATGTAGACACCCAGGATAAGGTAGACGATCTGTACCGCAGGCCGGAAGAGTGGCAGCGCCGGGCGGCGTTAAATATTGCCAATATGGGGTATTTCTCGTCCGACCGGACAATTCAGGAGTATGCGGACGAGATTTGGCATATCAAGCCGGTGCGGTTGTAGCGGGAAGGGCGGGTTTCGCTTTTTGCCTGCTGCGCAGGCGGCGCTGAGCGGGTTCGGTTGTTTGCCTGCTGCGCAGGTGGCGCCGAGCAGGTTTCGTTGTTTGCCTGCTGCGCAGGCGACGCTGAGCAGGTTTCGTTCGCCGGACAGCGTAGCAGTTTCATTTCGCCCGCTGCGGGCGACCGGGCAGGGCCGGTAAGCGCCGGCCCTGCACCCGCGCTCCGGGCCAGCCCATCCGCCCGCTGCGCGGGTGCCTTCGCTGCGTCAGGATTTCTGCCAGACCGCGCAGGACAGGCCGTCCTGGCCTGGCCCGCGCTTTCGGCGACGTCCTGTCGCCTCATGCTGAAATCCTTTCTCCGCTCAGCGAATGGGATGGCCCCCCAAAACCTCGCTGTGAGTTTTTTATCTCAGTGAGCGGCGTCACTGCTGCAAGCGCGAACCATGCGTTCAGCCAACACATCCGTTAATAAGAAAAAAGAGGACTCACAGGCGGGGCAGTGCCAGAGGCATCCGACACGCTGAGGCGCGCACGGCGGCCAGGACGAGCCGACAGGACGTCGGCGAGAGCGCGGCATGAGACAGGATGTCGAATCCGCGCGGTCCGTGGGGCCGACGTAAGCAACGAAGGGACCGCGCGGAGCGCGGCGTGGAGGCTGCCGGAAGCCGGGATTGTTAAGGGGCTGGCCAGCCCCTTAACACGCACGCCGGCAGCGCAGCTGCTGAAACTCCCTGACGCCTGGCGGGCGGAACCCGCTCAGAGCCGCCTGCGCAGCAGGCAAAAAGCGGAACCCGCTCAGAGCCGCCTGCGCAGCAGGTAAAAAGCGGAACCCGCTCAGAGTCACCTGCGCAGCAGGCGAAAAAAAACGGGGCCGAAGCCCCGTTTCTCATCTTTTAGCTGGCCAGCGACAGGCTGGGCTTCTGACCGTGCGTTGTCAGCCACTCCGCCACGCGCGCCTGCTGCGCCTCATTAAGCCACATTCCCTGCTTGGTACGACGCCAGATCGCATCATCAAGCTCGCGAACCCACTCGTTTTGTACCAGGTAACGCAGCTCCGCTTCATAGAAGTCATGACCAAAGTTTTCGCCCAGATCTTCAAGACGGGTCGCGCCTTCAAGCAGCGTTTCGGTGTTGCTGCCATAGGTGCGCGCATAATGGCGGGCCATACCTTCGGTAATAAACGGATAGCGACGACGCAGGCTGGCGGCGTAATCTTCACGCGTACCGGCGAAGTCACCGCCCGGCAGCACGCAGTTCTTCGTCCATGCCGGACCGGCATTGGGGAAGTATTTCACCAGCTTCTCAAGCGCATGTTCCGCCAGTTTACGATAGGTGGTCAGCTTGCCGCCGAAAACTGACAGCAGCGGCGTCTGGCCGTTGTCGTCATGAATGTCCAGCGTATAGTCACGGGTAATCGCCTGCGGTGAATCCGATTCGTCATCACACAGCGGACGGACACCGGAATAGGTCCAGACCACGTCGTTGCGCGCCAGCTGCTTTTTAAAGTGGCTGTTGTAAATCTTGAGCAAATAGTCGATCTCGCTCTCATCGATTTTCACGTCTTTCGGATCGCCTTTGTACTCCACGTCGGTGGTGCCGATGATAGAAAAATCATCCATCCACGGAATTACAAACACGATACGGTTATCTTCATTTTGCAGAATGTAGGACTGCTTCTCATTGTGGACGCGCGGCACCACAATATGGCTGCCTTTGATCAGGCGAATGCCGTAAGGCGATTTCAGCTTCAGGCCGTCGTCGAAGAACTGTTTCACCCACGGTCCGGCCGCGTTTACCAGCGCTTTTGCGCGCCAGGTGTAGGTTTTGCCGCTGTCGACATCTTCCGCTTCCACCATCCACAGGCCGTTTTCACGCCAGGCGCGGGTCACGCGGGTGCGGGTACGCACTTCGCCGCCACGCTTCTCTACTTCCTGCGCGTTCAGCACCACCAGTCGCGCATCGTCGACCCAGCAGTCTGAATATTCGAAACCGCGCGTGATCTCTGGTTTAAGGGCCGAATCCGCGCCAAAACGCAGGCTTTTACTGCCGGGCAGGCTGGTGCGCTTGCCGAGGTGATCGTATAAAAACAGACCGGTGCGGATCATCCACGCCGGGCGCAGATGGGGTCGATGCGGCAGACGAAAGCGCATCGGGAAAGCAATGTGCGGCGCCATCTTCAGTAAAACTTCGCGTTCCGCCAGGGCTTCGCTCACCAGGCGAAATTCGTAGTGTTCGAGGTAGCGCAGGCCGCCGTGAATCAGCTTTGAACTGGCAGAAGAGGTCGCGCAAGCCAGGTCCCGCGCCTCCAGCATCAGCACTGACAGGCCGCGTCCTGCAGCATCAGCTGCAATACCGGCACCGTTGATGCCGCCGCCGATCACGATCAGGTCTTTGGTTTCCACGTCATCTCCTCCGATGTTCGGAATAGTTCATTAATGTTCGTTTTCGAGCATAATGATAATCGTAAACCAACATTGATGCCAGTGTTTAACGTGTTAAAAACATTTTAGCGTGATGCAGCTAACATTCCTGTCGAGAAAAAAATACAAAGCCGGATTCTTTGTCAGGTTATTGACGCCTCGTATCGGGTTACACTAGGCAGTCATTGTGTCGTCGTAATGAGAGAACCATGGAAACCTTCGAATGCATTAACGTTCAGCAGGCCAGCGAGCATCTGGCGCAGGGGGCGCTGCTGGTCGATATTCGCGATCCGCAGAGCTTTGCGCTTGGCCACGCAGAAAACGCGCAGCACCTCAGCAACAATAACCTCAACGAATTTCTCGCCAGCGCCAGCCGCGAACTGCCGGTACTGGTGATGTGCTATCACGGCAACAGCAGCAAAGGCGCCGCGCAGTATCTGCTGAGCCAGGGCTTCAGCGCCGCCTACAGCATCGATGGCGGTTTTGACGCCTGGCGCGCCGCGTTTCCGGCGCAAGTGGTTAACGGCGGCCTTTGAGCCACGCGCGGTGAACAAGGAGAGTGAAGATGGTGCGCATTACGCAGTTTAATAACCCGCGCATGGCGCAGGCGTTTGTCGACTATATGGCGACGCGCGGCGTCAGGCTGCGAATCGAGCATGACGGTCAGTACGTCATCCTGCTGGACAATGACAGCCAGCTGACAATGGTCGAAAACGAACTTCAGCAGTTTGTTCGTCAGCCTGAACATCCCCGCTACCAGGCCGCCAGCTGGCATACCGGCAATACCAAAAGCGGCCTGCGCTATGAGCGCAGCAACTTCTGGTCAAATATTCGCGAACGTGCCGGTCCGCTGACGATGACTATGCTTTTCGCCTGCGTCGCGGTGTTTATTCTGATGCAGATTTTTGGCGACCAGACCGTGCTGCTGTGGCTGAGCTGGCCGGACGGACCGGGGCAGTATTTTCAGGTGTGGCGCTGGTTCAGCCACGCGCTGCTGCACTTCTCGCTGCTGCATATTCTGTTTAACCTGATGTGGTGGTGGTATCTCGGCGGAGCGGTGGAAAAACGGCTGGGCAGCGGCAAGCTGTTTGTGATTATGCTGATTTCGGCGCTGCTCAGCGGCTTCGTGCAGGCCAAATTTAGCGGTATCTGGTTCGGCGGCCTGTCGGGCGTGGTGTACGCGCTGATGGGCTACTGCTGGCTGCGCGGCGAGCGCGATCCCGAAAGCGGCGTCTATCTGGAACGCGGCCTGATTGGTTTCGCTATTGTCTGGCTGGTTATCGGCTGGTATGGCGCGTTTGGCCTGGCTATCGCCAACGCCGCCCACGTTACCGGCCTGCTGGTCGGCCTGGCGATGGCGTTTGCGGATACCCGTGCGGTACGGCGTCGTTAGCGCCGGATAAGAAAAGAAAACAGGAGAGTAATGTGAAGCAGACGCAACGTCATGACGCCATTATCGATCTGGTCCGGCGTCAGGGATATGTCAGTACCGAAGAGCTGGTGGAGCATTTTGACGTCAGCCCGCAAACTATTCGCCGCGATCTCAACGATCTAGCCGATCAGAATAAAATTCAGCGTCACCACGGCGGCGCGGCGCTGCCTTCCAGCTCTGAAAATACGGCCTGGCAGGAGCGTAAGATGATGTGGTCGGCGGAGAAGGCGCGCATCGCCGAACGCGTCGCCAGCGAAATCCCTGATGGTGCGACGCTGTTTATCGATATTGGCACGACGCCCGAAGCCGTCGCGCATGCGTTGCTCAATCATAAAAATCTGCGCGTCGTGACCAACAATATCAACGTGGCCACGCTGTTGATGAGCAAGCCCGATTTCCGCCTGATTATTGCGGGCGGCGAGGTGCGCACGCGCGACGGCGGTATTATGGGCGAGGCCACCCTCGACTTTATCTCTCAGTTCCGCCTCGATTTCGGCATTCTTGGCATCAGCGGTATTGATATGGACGGTTCGCTGCTGGAGTTCGATTATCACGAAGTTCGCACCAAGCGCGCCATTATTGAAAATTCACGCTGCGTGATGCTGGTGGTTGACCATTCGAAGTTCGGTCGCAACGCGATGGTGAATCTCGGCAATATGGGGCTGATCGACCAGCTCTATACCGATAAGCAGCCGCCTGCCAGCATTATGAAAGTCATTGAGCAGCACGAGGTCCAGCTCGAACTCTGCTGATCGCGCAGCCGTGCCGCGCAAGCGGCACGGCCTGATGGCCTGCTCGCCGCAAGCCGCTCGCTGCCAACAGAGTCGTTCCCCGCGCGCAGCGCGTCGCTCTTTATCCCTGCGTAACGTTTTTCGTTGTTTCCTGTCGATTTTTTCCCCACAGCCGTCTTTACTTAATGCTCGGTTTGCCTGCATCAGGCATTTATCACATCGCCCGTCCACCGTTCTGGATCGCAACGCGAAGGGGAGAGCATGAAAGAGAGCGCACTGGATCGCGCGGCAGTCGCCGCCGGAATTTCCCTGACCTATACCAACGCCAACGGCGAGCCGGAAGCCATCAGCGACGAAACCAAAACGGCGCTGCTCGCGGTCATGAGCGACGCAAAAAAAGAGAAGGGCGCGCCGCTGCCGCCAGTACAGGTGTTTAGCGGCGGCGCAGCGCGGCAGCTCAGTCCAGAGGGGCGCGGTCTCTATCAGTGGCGGCTGCGTAGCGAAAAAGGCCGCGAGTTCAGCGGTGAGCTTCAGGCCGGCGAGCCTTTTACGCTGCCTTCGCCGCTGGGCCACGGCTATCACCAGCTGACGTTAAGCAAGGGCAAACAGCAGTGGCAGACGCGCATTATCCTGACGCCGCGCCGTTGCTGGCTGCCGGAGCCGCTGCGCAACGGCGAGAAGCGCTGGGGCGCGCTGGTGCAGCTTTACACGGTGCGATCCGCCGATAACTGGGGCATCGGCGATTTCGGCGATTTGCAGCAGCTTCTGGAGCAGGTGGCGCGTCAGGGCGGCGACTTCGTCGGGCTGAATCCGCTTCACGCGCTTTATCCCGCGACGCCGGATTTCGCCAGCCCCTACAGTCCGTCATCGCGCCGCTGGCTGAATATCATCTATATCAACGTGGCGCAGCTGGAGGATTTTCAGCACAGCGCGGCGGCGCAGAAATGGTGGAAAAGCGCGAAAACCCAGCGCGCGCTGGCGAAGGCGCGCGACAGCGAATTTGTCGATTACGCCGCGGTCATGGCGCTGAAGCTGGCTGCGCTGCGCCATGCATGGACGCAGTTTAGCCTGCGCGCTGAGGATGACGCGCAGCAGCAGGATTTCGCCCGTTTTGTGCGCGACGGCGGCGACAGTCTGCGCTATCAGGCTGCCTATGACGGCCTACAGGCGGAACGCCGCGCCGAAGATGCCCAGGCCTGGGGCTGGCCGGCGTGGCCGGAAGGCTGGCGCAACAGCCAGACGCCTGAAGTGCAGCAGTGGTGCGACGCGCACAGCGAAGAGATCGCATTCTGGCAGTGGCTCCAGTGGCTGGCGCAGACGCAGTTCGCCCAGTGCTGGGCGCGCAGCCAGGCGTTAAACATGACGGTAGGGCTATATCGCGATCTGGCGGTGGGCGTAGCGGAGGGCAGCGCCGAGACATGGCACGATCCTGAGCTGTACCGTCTGGAGGCATCGGTGGGCGCGCCGCCCGATCGCCTCGGTCCGCTGGGGCAAAACTGGGGGCTGCCGCCGATGGATCCGCATGTGATGCGCGCGCGCGGCTATCAGCCTTTTATCGATATGCTGCGCGCCAATATGCGCGACTGCGGCGCGCTGCGCATCGATCACGTGATGGCGCTGCTGCGTCTGTGGTGGGTGCCGAAAGGTGAAACCGCCGATAAGGGCGCCTATGTCAGCTATCCGGTGCAGGATCTGCTCGGCATTCTGGCGCTGGAGAGCCAGCGTCACCGCTGCATGGTGATTGGCGAAGATCTTGGCACGGTGCCGCCAGAGATTGTCGGCCTGCTGCGCGCCAGCGGAGTCTTCTCCTGGAAAGTGATGTGGTTCGAGCAGCAGCGCGACGGCAGCTATCGTCAACCGAACGACTATCCGCGTCAGTCTATCGCCAGCGCCAGCACGCACGATCTGCCGACCCTTAGCGGCTTCTGGAACGCAGGAGACTTCGCGCTGGGAGAGAAGCTCAAACTCTACCCCAGCAAAGCGGTGTTACAGTCGCTGCATCAACAGCGGGCAAAACAGAAGCAGGCGTTGCTGGACGCGCTGCATCAGGCAGGCGCGATGCCCGCGCGCAGCGCACGCCAGGCCGACAGGCTGGCGATGACGCCCGCTCTTAATCTGGCGATGCATAAATTTCTGGCGGCAACCGGCAGCGCGCTGCTTGGCCTGCAACCGGAAGACTGGATCGGCATGACCACGCCGGTTAACGTGCCGGGCACGGTCGATCAATATCCCAACTGGCGACGTAAGCTGACGCAGCCGCTTGAAATCATCTTTGCGGATAAAACAGTGGTGAAGCTGCTCAAGGCGGTAAGCCAGACGAGAAAAGGGGAGTAGCCGACGGCGCGCGACGATCGCGCGCCGACAGGATTAGTAGTAGGAGTGCTCGCCGCGCTGGTGCTCGGTAAGATCGCGCACGCCTTTCAGGTCCGGGAAGGCCGCCAGCAGCTCTTTTTCGATACCGTCTTTCAGGGTGACGTCGATCATGGAGCAGCCGTTACAGCCGCCGCCGAACTGAAGAATGGCGTAGCCGTCATCGGTGATTTCCATCAGCGACACGCGACCGCCATGACCGGCCAGCTGAGGGTTAATCTGCGCCTGCAACAGATACTCGACGCGCTCTACCAGCGGGGCGTCGTCAGACACTTTACGCATTTTGGCGTTTGGCGCTTTCAGCGTCAGCTGAGAACCAAGGTTATCGGTGACAAAATCGATCTCGGCGTCTTCAAGGTAAGGCGCGCTCAACTCGTCAACATAGGCCGAAAGCTTCTCAAACTTCAGCTCGGTGTCGGTGGCTTCAACCGCATCCGGCGGGCAGTAGGAGACGCCGCACTCGGCGGTTGGCGTGCCCGGATTAATGACAAATACGCGGATCTGGGTGCCATCTTCCTGTTTTGACAGCAGTTTTGCAAAGTGCTCCTGGGCAGAGTCTGTAATTCGGATCATGGCAATTGCTCAATAGTTGACTAATTTAGTTGGTTATAATACGCCCATCACCGACGCTCTACAAGGTACGGCACAGGCACCAGATTTGTACGCTGGCCGCCCCCTGCGCCAGAAAAATGCGGCTGATTTCTCCCACGGTGCTTCCTGTGGTCACCACATCGTCAATCAGGGCGATATGGCGTCCGCGCACGGCGATTTCAAGGCGGAAAGCGCCGCGCACGCTGCGACGACGCTGCGAGGCGTCGAGCCGGTGCTGCGGCGTGGCGTGCCGGCTGCGGCGTACCCCATCAGGGCCGTCACAGCCGAGCCAGCGCGCCAGCGGCTGCGCCAGCAGCGCAGCCTGATTGTAGCCGCGCTGGCAGGCCCGAATTTTATGCAGCGGCACGCTCAGCAGTAAATCTGGCCGCACCAGTCCGCGCGTGCGGCGCGCATCCAGCCAGCTTAACAAAAGCAGGCGCGCCAGCATCACCCTGAGTGCGGTTATGCGGTAAAACTTTAGCTGATGCACCCAGCGGCGCAGCGGGGGATGGTAGCCGCTGACGCAGACCAGCGCCTGCCAGCGCGGCGGCGCGCCCAGACAACGGCCGCAGGCCACTTCGGCGGAGCCAGCGGGCAAACCGCAACGCGGACAGAGAACGGGCAGCGGCGGCAGGGCGCGCAGGCAGACGCTGCATAATCCATGCGCCGCTATCCGTAGCGGCAGTCGGCATAGCCAACAGAGGGCGGGCATTGGTAGCATAGCGGCCTCCTTTTCGTCTTACGGAATAGTAACTGATGACCTCGCTTTACTGGCACACCTGCGGAGAAGGCAATATTGATCTTGTGCTGCTGCACGGATGGGGACTGAATGCCGAAGTGTGGCAAAGCATCGTGCCGCGGCTCAGCCCGCATTTTCGCCTGCATCTGATCGATCTGCCGGGCTATGGCCGCAGCCAGCAGGCGGGCGCGCGCTCCCTGGCGCAGATGGCGCAACAGCTGCTGCCGCATCTGCCGCCGCGCGCGCTGCTGCTGGGCTGGTCCCTCGGCGGACTGGTGGCGACCGAACTGGCGCTGCGCGCGCCGCAGCAGATTGCCGGACTGATTAGCGTCGCCTCATCCCCCTGTTTTACCGCCAGCGAAAACTGGCCGGGCATTAAACCGGATACCTTAGAGACCTTTCGGGCGCAGCTTAACAGCGATTTTCAGCGCACTGTCGAGCGGTTTCTTGCGCTGCAAACCCTGGGCACCGACAGCGCGCGGCAGGATGCGCGTCGCTTAAAAGAGGTGGTGCTGGCGCAGCCGATGCCGCCGGTTGAGGTGCTGGATGGCGGGCTGGCGATCCTGCGCGACGTCGATCTGCGCGATCGGCTGCCGCAGCTCGCGCTGCCGTTTTTACGCCTTTACGGCGCGCTGGATGGTCTGGTGCCGCGCCGTATTGCGGCACAGCTTGACGACGCGCTGCCCGCTTCGTCTTCCATCATCATGGAGAAAGCCGCCCACGCGCCTTTTATTTCTCATCCCGACGCGTTCTGCCAGCATATTCTTGATTTCAGTCAGGAGTTTCGGCGTTAAAGCGGGCGCGAGGCTGGCAAATTTCTTAATAGCGACAATACTTTTCAGGTAAGCATAGCCGCTTAATGATGCGAATTGTCCAGGGAGAGGATAATGATGTTCCATCTCGCCTGACGTGTTCAGCGTCTGCTTACATCTCACATAACGGACATAAATGAGGGGTAGTGTATGAAGGTGATGAAATGGGTTGTCGCTTCAATGGTTATGGGCGCGGTGTCGTTTTCAGCGTTTGCGGCCAAAGAAGTCACCAGAGAAGAAGTCAAGAAAATGAATCTTGAGAAAATTGGTACGGTGAACACCACGGCGGAAACCACCTCGCCAATGGATGCCAAACGCGAGCTGTCAAAGCTGGCTGATGAAAAAGGCGGCAAATATTTCCTGGTGATCGCTGGCCGTGAACACGGCAAATTCAGCGCCACTGCGGATGTCTACAAGTAATCAGCTGCGCAACCAGACAAACTGCCAGGCATCCAGCGACAGTGGCTGGGTGCCATCAATATACTCCCCTGTAATCACTTCCTGAAAACGTCGCGCTTCCGGCAGCGTGGTGGTCACCGTTTTGCCGCTCAGGTTAAACACGCAGAGCAGGCCGCTCTCTTCCTCTTCCGGGCGATGGCGTTTTAGCATCAGCAGCGCGTTATCGCAGTCATAAAGCCGCATCGGATTATCCGGGTGAAAGGCGGGCTGGCGCGTGCGTAGCTGAATCAGCTGGCTGAGGCGGGTATAAATGGCGTGGCGCAGCCCACTGCTGTCTGCCAACGCCGCTTCAATCTCTTTTAAACTAAATTTTTGCCGGTTAATCGCACGGTTGTGTCCGGCGGCTTTGACGCCGTCGTAGTCGTTGCGCGAGCCGAGAATGCTCTGGATATAGATAGCCGGCACGCCGGGAAAAGCCAGCAGAATGGCGTGCGCCAGCAGAAAGCGGCGCAGGCGCGTATCGTCGCTGTCGTCCTGACGATTAAGCGCGTCGAGGTATGTGACGTTGATTTCATAAGGGCTGGTGGTGCCGTCGGGGTTGTTTTTATAGGAAACCAGCGCGCCCTCCAGCGCCAGATCGCGCACCAGCGCCACGATCTCCACCTCTGACAGAATGCCGCGCGCCGGATTCAGCCCGATGCCGTCATGCGAGGCGAGAAAGTTAAAGAATGTCGTGCCGCCGTTGCCGTGCTCAAGCGCGCCAGCCCACTGGCGCAGCGCGCGTCCCGAACCGGAATGGATGGCGTGCAGCACCAGCGGCGGCAGTGAAAACTGATACACCATCTGCGCTTCGTCGTGCCCGTTGCCGAAATAGCTGATGTTGTCTTTATGCGGCACGTTGGTTTCCGTAATGATCACCGTGCCGGGTGCGACCATATCGGCAATGGCGCGAAACAGCTTCACCAGCAGATGCGTTTTTTCCAGATGAATACAGCGTGTGCCGGGCGTTTTCCACATATAGCCCACGGCGTCGAGGCGTATATAGTCAGCGCCTTTTTGCAGGTAGTCGAGCAGGACATCGACCATGCGGATCAGCACCTCAGGATTACCAAAGTTGAGGTCGATCTGATCGGCGCTGAAGGTGGTCCAGATAAAGCGCATCTCGCCGTTCGCCATTTCAAACGGCGTCAGCAGCGGCGAGGTGCGCGGCCGCGTCACGCCGCTTAGATCGGTGGCGGGCGGCATACTGATAAAGAAGTCGTCCCAGCCGGGATCGAGCGCCAGAAAGTGCTGAAACCAGGCGCTGTGCGAAGACATATGGTTGCAGACAAAATCGAACATCAGGCGCGTTTCCTGATGCAGCCGGGCGACATCGGACCATTCGCCGCACAGCGGATTGACCTGATGGTAGTCAATCACCGAAAAGCCGTCATCAGACGAGTAGGGGAAAAAGGGCAGCAGATGCACCAGCGGAAAGGTGGATTGCAGGTGCTGCTGATAGAAACGGGAAAAGCTTTGCAGCGTGGGGACAGCGGGTTCGCGAAACTGATCGGCATAGGTGATCAGCACCACGTCCTGCTCGTCCCAGTGCGCTTTACGCGGCAGCTTAACGGCGTCGCGCGCGGCAATAATACGGCTCAGCAGGCGCTCGCGCGCTATCTGAGGAAAGGTATCGGCATAGATTTTGTCGAGCAGCGCTGTGATCGTTTCCATCGCGAATTGGGTGCCACGTCCCGGGTTGTTTTTTATGCAGGCGTGCTTTCAGCGTAGCGTTCAGGAGGGGATTTTCAACTTTACAGAGGAGGTTACGCGCGCCCGATCCCTAATAAATCGGGCGCGCGCAGGGTTTAGCGTTTTTTGCCGAAGGCCGCCGCCAGCGCATCGCCCATGGCGCTGTTGCCAGCGGGCTGACTGGCCGGGCGCGGGCGCGACTTCGCACCGCCAGCCGGACGGGCGACGGCGTCGCGCGGCGCGCTGCGACCGTTGCCGCGCGCATTGCTGTCGCCAGGTTGTTCATCCAGGCGCATGGTCAACGCGATACGCTTGCGTGGCAGATCAACGTCCAGCACTTTTACCTTCACGATATCACCGGCTTTCACCACCTGGTGCGGATCTTCTACAAACTTGTCTGACAGCGAAGAGATATGTACCAGCCCGTCCTGGTGGACGCCAATATCAACGAACGCGCCAAAATTGGTGACGTTGGTGACCGCGCCTTCCAGCACCATGCCCGGCAGCAGATCGTTCATGGTCTCTACGCCTTCGGCGAACTGCGCCGTTTTAAACTCAGGGCGCGGATCGCGTCCCGGTTTTTCCAGCTCTTTGATAATGTCGGTCACGGTCGGCAGACCAAAACGCTCGTCGGTAAAATCGACCGCTTTCACGCTGCGCAGGCTGGAGGGATTGCCCATCAGATCGCTCAGCGCCTGCTCGGTAGCGGCCAGGATGCGCTCGACCACCGGATAGGCCTCCGGGTGCACCGTTGACGCATCGAGCGGGTTGTCGCCGTGGTTGATGCGCAGGAAGCCCGCGCACTGTTCAAAGGCTTTCGGGCCGAGGCGGCTGACTTTCAGCAGCTGCTGGCGGTTATTAAAGCGGCCGTTTTCATCGCGCCAGCTGACAATATTTTGCGCCATCATGCGCGTCAGCCCGGCCACGCGGGTCAGCAGCGGGACGGAGGCGGTATTGAGATCGACGCCAACGGCGTTTACGCAGTCTTCTACCACCGCATCCAGTTTCTTCGCCAGCTGGCTCTGGCTGACGTCATGCTGATACTGGCCCACGCCGATAGATTTCGGATCGATTTTCACCAGCTCCGCCAGCGGATCCTGCAAACGACGCGCAATCGAGACCGCGCCGCGCAGCGAAACGTCGAGATTCGGGAACTCCTGCGCCGCCAGCTCAGAGGCGGAGTAAACCGATGCGCCGGCTTCGCTGACGATCACCTTCTGCGCCGTGATCTGCGGATACTGTTTTTGCACGTCGAGGAAGAAGCGTTCAGTCTCGCGCGAGGCCGTGCCGTTGCCTATCGCCACCAGCTCGACCTGATGTTTCGCACACAGCGCGGCGACCACGGTGGCGGCTTTTGCCGCCTGGCCGGTGTGCGGATAGATGGTGTCGGTCGCCACCAGCTTGCCGGTAGCGTCCACCACGGCGACCTTCACGCCGGTGCGCAGGCCAGGATCGAGACCCATGGTGGCGCGCATCCCTGCCGGGGCGGCCATCAGCAGGTCATGCAGATTGCGGGCGAAAACGTTGATGGCTTCGTCTTCGGCACGTTCGCGCACGGTGCCCATCAGCTCGGTTTCAAGATGCAGCATCACTTTGATGCGCCAGGTCCAGCTCACCACCGCCTTGCGCCAGCTGTCGGCAGGGGCGCCGTTCAGACGCAGATTAAGGTGCTCGGCGATCAGCGTTTCGCCGTAGCTTTCGCGCGGCGGCTCGTCGAATTGCGGATCGGCATTCAGCGACAGCTGCAACACGCCTTCATTGCGGCCGCGCAGCATCGCCAGCGCGCGATGCGAGGGGACAGTGTTGAGCGCTTCGTGATGATCGAAGTAGTCGCGGAATTTAGCGCCTTCCTGCTCTTTTCCTTCAACGACGCGCGAGACCAGATGCGCGTTTTTCCACAGATAGTCACGCACCTTCGCCAGCAGCGCGGCGTCTTCGGCAAAGCGCTCCATCAGGATATAGCGCGCGCCGTCCAGCGCGGCGCGCACGTCGGCCACGCCTTTGTCGGCATCGACATAGCGGGCGGCCAGCTGTTCGGGATCCTGCGACGCATCCTGCCACAGCGTATCGGCCAGCGGCTCCAGGCCCGCTTCAATCGCGATCTGACCACGGGTGCGGCGCTTAGGTTTATAGGGCAGGTAGAGGTCTTCAAGTTCGGTTTTGCTGAGGGTGCCGTTAATGGCGCTGGCGAGTTCGCCGGTAAGTTTGCCCTGCTCGTCAATAGACTTCAGAATCGACTGGCGACGCTCTTCCAGTTCGCGCAAATAGCCGAGACGCGTCTCCAGCTGGCGCAGCTGGGTGTCGTCCAGACCGCCGGTTACCTCTTTACGATAGCGTGCGATAAATGGCACGGTGTTCCCTTCGTCCAGCAGACGCACGGCAGCTTCAACTTGCTCCGCACGCGCCTGTAGCTCACTGGCAATAATGTGGCTGAGATCTTTCATCATCGATTCTGTCTTGCTTACAGGGTTAAAAAACAGGGGACAGTTATACGGATTGAAAGGTGAAATTGCCAGCGATGGGGACGGCTTTCAGCGATATTCTGAATCAGGCGTCCGGATAGGAAATCTCGTTGACGTACCAGAGTGCCGGACCCGCCGGAGTCTCGACGGTGGCGGCATCGCCCACCTCTTTTTTCAGCAGCGCGCGCGCCATCGGCGAGTCGATAGAGATGTAATCTTTGCGGCCAAAGATCTCGTCATAACCCACAATGCGAAAACGTTTTATTTCGCCGTCGTCATTCTCCACTTCCACCCAGGCGCCGAAGAACACCTTGCCATCCTGCTGCGGCGAATAGTCAACGATGCGCAGCGACTCCAGGCTTTTTGTCAGATAGCGTACGCGGCGATCGATTTCGCGCAGGCGTTTTTTGTTGTACTGGTAGTCGGCGTTTTCGCTGCGATCGCCGAGACTGGCGGCCCAGGTCACTTTTTTCGTGACTTCGGGACGCTCTTCGCGCCAGAGAGTGTCAAGCTCGGCTTTCAGCTTATTGAAGCCTTCACGGGTGATCAGTCGGGTTTTCATGCGTATCGACTCAGACGGGTAAAAGCAGGCAGTGTAAAGCAAAGCAGGCGCAGCAAAAAAGAGTCGGGGAACAGGTTTTCAACGTTGAAAACCCTGTACAGCATTCCCCGGTGGCGAAATGGGCAGGACAAAAATAAAGAGAAAGAGAAGAGCGGCGTTATTTTCCCGCTACGGTAGCGGTGGTGGTCGACGATGAGGTGCCTTTATCGCCGCCGCCGGCGGTGGCAAGCGCGATGCCGAGCAGAGCGGCCACGGCGCCTACGCCAATAGCGTTAGAGTTACCCTGCGCGGTGCTTGCAGCCTGCGCGCCAGCGGCTTCGCCGGTGGCGGTCGCCGCCCAGGTCGGGTTCAGACTCAGGGTGGCCAGCGCACCCAGCACTAACAACGTTTTTTTCATTATTGCTATCCCGGTAGTGAAGCGTGTGCAAGCAGTGTGGTGTAATAATCCGTAGTGGAAAAGGTAGGTTTACTTATTGATTTAAAGCGTTTTATTTTAGATTGGCCTGAAAAAGACTAAATATGGCGCTAATCCTGGAGAAGTCGGCGGTAAGAGGCGTTATGGCTGATATTTTATGCTGGCGTCTGCTTAAGCCGCTCTCGTTCAGCACGCAAGCGTGGGGTCAGTCACGCACGCGCTTAACTCAAATTACGGGTTAACTGGTTGATCTGATTATGTGATTAATAGCTGGCCGGATTTTGAGGCCGCGCGTAGCGAGAAAATCCCTCAGACTTTCAGATTTGCCGTAACGGAGATTATCAGGCTAACAGCGTGATTTTATGGTTAACGCAGCGATAAAATTAAAGATAACCTCCTGTTTAATATGCTTTGTAACAATTTCGGCTAGAATATAAACCATTAATGACTGTCACAGGCAGGCAACTTTTTTTAACAATATCGGCTCAGGCAATCGCGCCTTTGGGAGTAGAAAATGCAAGAGAACTACAAAATTCTGGTCGTTGATGATGATATGCGTTTGCGTGCGCTGCTGGAACGCTATCTCACCGAGCAGGGCTTTCAGGTGCGCAGCGTCGCCAACGCCGAACAGATGGACCGTCTGCTGACCCGTGAATCTTTTCATCTGATGGTGCTGGATCTGATGCTGCCAGGCGAAGACGGCCTGTCTATCTGCCGTCGTCTGCGCAGCCAGAGCAACCCGATGCCGATCATTATGGTGACGGCGAAAGGGGAAGAGGTCGATCGCATCGTCGGGCTGGAGATTGGGGCCGATGACTATATTCCCAAACCCTTCAACCCGCGCGAGCTGCTGGCGCGCATTCGCGCGGTGCTGCGTCGTCAGGCCAATGAGCTGCCGGGCGCGCCATCGCAGGAAGAGGCCGTTATCGCCTTCGGCAAGTTCAAGCTGAATCTCGGCACGCGCGAAATGTTCCGCGAAGATGAGCCGATGCCGCTGACCAGCGGCGAGTTTGCGGTGCTGAAAGCGCTGGTGAGCCATCCGCGCGAGCCGCTGTCGCGCGACAAGCTGATGAACCTGGCTCGCGGCCGCGAATACAGCGCGATGGAGCGCTCTATCGACGTACAGATCTCGCGCCTGCGTCGCATGGTGGAAGAAGATCCTGCGCACCCGCGCTACATCCAGACGGTCTGGGGTTTAGGCTACGTCTTCGTTCCGGACGGTTCTAAAGCATGAGGCGACTGCGCTTCTCGCCTCGCAGTTCGTTCGCTCGCACCCTGCTGTTGATCGTTACCCTGCTGTTTGTCAGCCTGGTAACGACCTATCTGGTGGTGCTCAACTTCGCCATACTTCCCAGCCTGCAACAGTTTAATAAGGTGCTGGCGTATGAAGTGCGAATGTTGATGACCGACCGTCTACAGCTGGAGGACGGCACGCAGCTTGAAGTGCCGCCCGCGTTCCGCCGCGAGATCTATCGTGAGCTGGGGATTTCGCTGTACACCAACGCGGCGGCCGAAGAGAGCGGGTTGCGCTGGGCGCAGCACTATGAATTTCTCAGTGAGCAGATGGGGCAGCAGCTTGGCGGTCCCACCGACGTGCGCGTTGAGGTCAATAAGAACTCGCCGGTGGTCTGGCTAAAGACCTGGCTGTCGCCTGACATCTGGGTGCGCGTGCCGCTGACTGAGATCCATCAGGGCGACTTTTCCCCGCTGTTCCGCTACACGCTGGCGATTATGCTGCTGGCGATAGGCGGAGCCTGGCTGTTTATCCGCATTCAGAACCGCCCGCTGGTGGATCTGGAACATGCCGCGCTACAGGTCGGTAAAGGCATTATTCCGCCGCCGCTGCGCGAATACGGCGCATCGGAAGTGCGTTCGGTGACGCGCGCCTTTAACCAGATGGCGTCGGGCGTTAAACAGCTGGCGGATGACCGTACGCTGCTGATGGCGGGCGTCAGCCACGATCTGCGCACGCCGCTGACCCGTATCCGCCTCGCGACAGAGATGATGGCCGAAGAGGATGGCTATCTTGCCGAGTCGATCAACAAAGACATCGAAGAGTGCAATGCCATCATCGAGCAGTTTATCGACTACCTGCGCACCGGACAGGAGATCCAGACTGAACGCGCCGATATCAACAGCGTGCTGGGCGAGGTGGTCGCGGCTGAAAGCGGTTACGAACGCGAGATCGAGAACGCCGTGATGCCGGAAGAGCTGATACTGAATATCAATCCGCTGTCGATCAAGCGCGCCGTGGCGAACCTGGTGGTCAACGCCGCGCGCTATGGCAATGGCTGGATCAAGGTAAGCAGCGGCCGCGAACTGCATCGCGCCTGGTTCCAGGTAGAGGATGACGGTCCGGGTATTAAACCGGATCAGCTGACGCATCTGCTACAGCCCTTTGTGCGCGGCGACAGCGCGCGCAGCACCAGCGGCACCGGCCTTGGACTGGCGATCGTACAGCGCATTATCGATGCGCATCAGGGTTCGCTGGAGATTGGCGAAAGCGAGCGCGGCGGGTTACGTATTCGCGCATGGCTGCCGCTGGCTGAGCAGTCGGCTTCTGTCGGCGTCGCGCAAAGCTAGGCCAGGGGGCGCGGCGTCCGCCGCGCCCTGAGGGTTACAGCACAGGACCAGCTTTCACCAGCGCGGCGCCCGCCGCGTTATCGGTGTACTTCTCGAAGTTAGTGATAAAGCGCTGCGCCAGATCGCGCGCGGCCTCCTGCCACTTCTCTTCGCTTTCCCAGCTGCGACGCGGATCGAGCGTGGCGGCGTCAAGCTGACCCAGGGCTGTCGGCACCTGCAGGTTGAAGACGGGCAGCGTTTCTGTCTCCGCCTCGTCCAGCTCGCCGGCCAGAATCGCGTTAATGATCGCGCGCGTATCCTTCAGCGAAATACGTTTGCCGCTGCCGTTCCAGCCGGTATTCACCAGGTACGCCTGCGCGCCCGCCGCCTGCATCCGCTTCACCAGCACTTCCGCATACTGCGTCGGATGCAGCGTCAGGAAGGCGGCGCCGAAGCAGGCGGAGAAGGTGGGCGTCGGCGCAGTGACGCCGCGCTCGGTGCCTGCCAGCTTGGCGGTAAAGCCGGAGAGAAAGTGATACTGCGTCTGTGCCGGCGTCAGGCGCGACACTGGCGGCAGCACGCCGAAGGCATCGGCGGTGAGGAAGATAACTTTCTTCGCGTGGCCCGCTTTCGAGACCGGACGGACAATATTGTCGATATGATCGATAGGGTAGGAGACGCGGGTGTTCTCTGTTTTGCTGTCGTCATCATAGTCAACGCTGCCGTCTTCACGCACCACTACGTTTTCCAGCAGCGCATTGCGGCGGATGGCGCGATAGATTTCCGGTTCAGCCTTTTCAGAGAGCCTGATGGTTTTGGCGTAGCAGCCGCCTTCGAAATTAAATACGCCGTCGTCGTCCCAGCCGTGCTCGTCGTCGCCAATCAGCTGGCGTTCCGGATCGGTGGAAAGCGTGGTTTTGCCGGTGCCGGACAGGCCGAAGAACACCGCAACGTCGCCCGCTTTGCCGACGTTGGCCGAGCAGTGCATTGAGGCGATGCCGCGCAGCGGCAGCAGGTAGTTCATCACGGCGAACAGCCCTTTCTTCATCTCGCCGCCGTACCAGGTGCCGCCGATCAGCTGCATCCCTTCGGTCAGGTTAAACGCCACAAAGTTTTCCGAATGCAGCCCCTGCGACTGCCAGTCAGGGTTGGTGCATTTCGCGCCGTTCAGCACCACAAAGTCAGGTCTAAATTCAGCCAGTTCGCTTTCGGTCGGCTGGATAAACATGTTTTTGACGAAGTGCGCCTGCCAGGCCACTTCGGTGACGAAGCGCACGCTCAGGCGCGAGTCGGCGTTCGCGCCGCAGAAGGCGTCGACCACAAACAGACGTTTGCCGGAGAGTTGTTGCGTGACGCGGCTTTTCAGCTGCTGCCAGATCTCCGGCGACAGCGGCTGGTTATCATTTTTACCGGTTCCGCGATCGTTCCACCACAGCGTATCGCGCGTGGTGTCATCGCGAACAATGTATTTATCCTTAGGCGAGCGGCCGGTAAAAATACCGGTATCGACCGCTACTGCGCCGCTTTGCGTCAGAGTGCCGCGCGCATAACCTTCCAGCTCAGGGCGGAGTTCTTCGGTAAACAGCGTATCGAAATCGGGATTGTGGACCACCTCGGTGGCGCCCTCGATGCCCAAAGCGGCAAGATCTTGCGGGGTCAGGCCAGTAACGCGCATGTGACTGCTCCTTAAATCGTTTTGGTACTGCACAGGCGAATAGTTATAGGTATCGCACAAAAACTGCCGCCCTTTGCCAGGCGGATGCACGATCGCGCGCAGTGTACTCTTCTCAGCCTGCAGGAAAAGCGTTGTCCTTCAGAAATGCGAACCAGGGCGCGTTAAGCGGCAAAAACTTCTGCTTTTGAAAGTAAAGTTAATAAGGAGAGATTATTTTACTTGAGAAATTAAGGGGATATGGAAGAAAGAAATGGGCGGCAAAGCCGCCCAGAGATAAATCAGTGAATGCTTTCGCTGCTTTCGCCGTCAGCGCCGCCTTTACGGATTGCCGCAATATCGACGGCGTCATACACATAGTGCGTGCCGCAGTAGTCGCAGTGCATATCGACCTGACCATCCTCTTCAACAATTTCGTCTACTTCATGCTGAGGAAGCGTCTTCAGCACTTCGCCGCAGCGCTCGCGCGAGCAGGTGCATTTAAAGCTCACCGGCTGCGGATCGAACACCGTGGCCTCTTCCTGATGGTAGAGGCGCCACAGCACATCGGTCGCCGGCAGGTCGATCAGCTCTTCGGTTTTAACGGTTTCCGTCAGCGTCGCCAGATGGTTGAAGTCTTCCGTCTCGGTATCCTGCGCGGGCAGAACCTGCAACAGGATGCCCGCCGCGCCTTTCTCATTAGTGCGAATAAACAGGCGGGTCGGCAGCTGTTCGGAACGCATAAAGTAGTCTTCCAGACAGGCGGCGAGGGTGTCGCCTTCCAGACCCACTACGCCCTGATAGCGCTCGCCTTTCTCCGGCGAAATGGTGATCGCCAGATAGCCGGTGCCCACCATGCTTTTCAGCGTGCTGTCCGCCGGAATATCGCCTTTTACGCGCGCCACGCCGCGCAGTTCCTGACGGTTATTGCCGTTGATGACCGCCAGCGACAGCGGGCCGTCGCCCTGTAGCTGTACAGTGATGTCGCCGTCGAATTTCAGGGTCGCGGTCAGCAGACTGGTCGCGACCAGCAATTCGCCCAGCAGCGTCTGCACCGGTGCCGGATAGTCATGGTTCTTGATAATTTCCTGCCAGGTGTGGCTGACATTCACCAGCTCGCCGCGCACGGCCACATTCTCAAACAGGTAACGATGCAGTTGATCTTGTACAGACATAACATTTCTCTCGTTGGGGCGACGTTTATTCATCGCCCGATAATTTAAATTTCAGCAGATCGCGGCGCTCTTTTTTATCGGGGCGGCGATCGGGATGCGGCATGGTGAGCGCGTTCATCTTGCGCGCCAGCGCCGTTTTTTCCCGCTTTTCAATGCTGGCGGCCGTTTCGCTGTAGAGCTGCTGCGCCACCTCGGCCGGGCCGCGCTTATCGCTCAGCCCGGTCACGATCACGGTGCGTTCGTCGTTGCCCTGGCGCAGCGTCAGCTCCGCGTCCAGCTCCACCAGCTTGCTCGGCTTGCTGCGCTGGCCGTTGTAGTGCACTTTGCCGCCTTCGATCATCTCACGCGCCAGCGAGCGCGTTTTATAGAAGCGCGCCGCCCACAGCCATTTGTCGAGGCGTACGCCTTCGCTGCTTTTCTCTTTCATTGCTACTCCCGTTTACGCCAGCGCGCTGCACAGGGTGCGAAAATCGCGGACCGCCGCGTGACGCTGGAAGACCTGATCGGGACGCCCGGAGTCGGGGTTGCTGACGCCTAAACACCAGCCGATGCCCCAGCTTTTTGCGGCGTCGAGAATGGTCTCGTTGTCATCAATAAACAGCGTTTGCGGACGATGAAATCCGGTGTGCTGTTCCACCGCCTGCCACAAGCGCGGGTCCTCTTTCGGATACCCAAAGGTATGGGTGGAAAGTAATAAATCAAGGTGCGGCGCGAGGCCCGTCTGCGCCAGTTTGATGTCCAGATTGTACGGATGGGCATTGGTCAGCAGAATGGTGCGTTTACCTGCCCGACGCAGCGCCTGCAAAAACGGCACGGTATCTTCACGCATCGCCGCCAGGCTACGTTTGGCATAGGTCATGGCGCGAATATCCAGCGCCAGTTCGGTTGCCCAGTAGTCCAGACAATACCAGTTTAGCGTATGCGCCGCGGCCTGATACTTTTCGGCGATGAGCGACTCCGCTTCCGCCAGTGTAATGCCGCGCGTTTCGCTCAGCGTTAGCGGCACATGCTCCAGCCAGAAATGGCGATCGAAGGCCAGGTCCAGCAGGGTGCCGTCCATATCCAGCAGTACGGTATCAATTTGCGACCAGTTCAGCGTCATCAGGCAGGTTCCCCGGTAAAAGAGGGCGACAGGGTAGCATAAATCAGAGGGGGAAAGCGTGAGGGCGCTGCGGGCGACGGATTGCAGCGCCGATCGGTTTCTGAGGCATCAAAACATCGAGCGTACGCTCTGCATGGTGCTGAGATTATGGTTAAAGCATTTGTCGTAGTACTGCTGGATATTCGCCATTCGCTGACGGTTGCGATGAATGCGGCGTAGCGCCAGCAGCCCGTTAACCAGCGCGCAGGTCAGCAACACCGTCAGCAGCAGCGCGGTGCCGAGATAGCGCCACATGGCCATCGCGTCAGGTTCGTTGTGCAGCGCGATATGTCGCGTGCCGTTGGCATCCACCGAGAGACTGGTAATGATGCCGCTGGCGCTAAACGGCGTATGCAGCAGCATACCAGAGAGCCGCTGTAGCTCGCGCCACTGCGACGGCGCATCCAGATCGAACAGGGAAACCAGCGGCTGCGGCTGATTCACCAGCTGGCGGCCTTCGTCGCTGGCAATGAGAAATCCGCCTGGCGGCGGGCTGTTAAGGTTCTCGGCCGCGCGCCGCGTTTCGCGAAAAAAGAAGCTGGAGGTCGCGGTGTTGACCAGATTTTCCAGCGCTTCCGCGCTTACCGGGCGCAGCAGCACGTTCATGCCATTTAGCTGGCCGGAATCGGCGCGGCGCACCAGCGTATCCCAGTCTTTGGCGTTGCCCAGATTGACCAGCGCATTTTTCAGCCGCACGCAGTCCTGCTGCTGGCTACAGAGGTCCTGCGTCTTCAGCACCAGATCGGCGAAATCGTCCAGCAGAATCATGCCCGACTTCTGAATCGCCGAGGCCAGCTGCGGGTTAAGTTTAGGATCGCTGTTAGTTTCCGGGTGCAGCTGGCGCGTGGTGGTCTCCAGCAGCGCCGAGGCCTTATCGATAATGTCAGACTGCGGTTGCGGCAGCGGCGAGGCGTTATTCCAGTACACCGCCGAGCAGTCGAACGGCATATAGGCGTAGCTGCGGTTGCTCTGATAGTTATCGGGTACAGAACACATGCCGGTGCCGTTAACCTTTAAAATATCGCCGACGTGCAGCGGCTGCGCCGCCAGCTTGTCCACGCTGTTCACTTCCAGACTCTCGGTGCCCTTAATCCAGGCCAGGCTGAGCTTGATCGGCATGCTGAGCGGGATCCAGCTCACCAGCAGCGCCAGCACCAGCAGGGAACCACAGGCCAGCACCACGTTCTTGCGCCAGCGCTGGATAGGGAAGTTGCGCACCTCATCCTGAAGCGACAGAAAGCGGCCCTGACGCACCACCTGCCGGTTAAGATAGATTTCCACGTCGGTGGTCTGACCCAAATCCTGCGCCACATAGGGCAGCCAGTGCGGCGGATAGGCGAGATCGATAATGCCCAGCGTGATATTGCTCTGTTCCTGATTGGATTCGCCAAACAGTCCCCAGCGCTTAGGCGCGCCGCGCAGGCAGTGAATATCGCGCATGCGTTTCTGGCCGGGAATATGAAACAGCGACCAGACGCTAACAGCGATCATGGCGCAGCCCAGCAGCACCAGCCACATCATCAGGCTGGAGGGCACCAGCAGGCTGATAAAAAACAGTAAAAAGGCGAAGGTAATGGTGACGGCTTCGCGCGTGCCGTCCGGCCGCGTCAGCTGATACTCTTCCGGCGTCTCTTTGCGCACCTGTAGCAGCTCAACGTTTTCGCTCTCTTCTTTGCGGATCGAGGCGTTGGTCGATCCCGGACGCACCAGCGCAGGCAGCGGCGGCTGATCGGTGCCGTAATTAAGCAGCGAATGGCCGTTAAGCGAAATCACCAGCGGAATGGTCTGGGTGCGGATCAGCTCAACGTAGTTCTCATCGGTGATGTATTGTTCCCAGTGGGGCGGCAGGTGAACTTCGACTTCATCAAGATAGTAGCGCCACTTGTGCGGATCGTCGGTTGACAGGCCATAGCGGGTAATGGCGCGCGTAACCGGATAGACATTGTTGCTCTGCGCGGTCAGCGTCAGATTATCGTACAGCGGGTGCTTTTCTCCGGGCGCGGCGGGACGTGACTGTCTCGCAAGCGAGGCGACATATTTCTCCACCGCGCGACGCTCGTCGTCGGTGAGTTTGCGGCAGGGTGGGCTGATAAATGGCAGCGGTTTCGCCAACGGCGGACGATGCCGCATAGCGTACCAAAAGCCGATACCTGCCAAACCTGAGCAGACCAGCACTATTACCAGTACAAAGAGTATTGTGCTCATGCTTTGCTCAATTCAGCCAAAATCCTGCCTTCACGTTAGACTTATGCTCCCAGATAGAACTGTTATTTAAGACAATTTTGGCGGGAATAAACAACTCTGACAAGCCTGATGCCGGAGGAAATAACGCACAAAATCATTAAATTAGATGGTAATGCAGCATGCCTTGCGCGAATGTTAACTGGCAGAAACTGAATTAAACATCGGTCTTTTCTGAATTTGCTCCGGCAATGTTGACTTATGACGAAAACGTTAACAGCTATCACAATGCAGAGCGCATGCGCGGCTGCGCATTTTCACCGGGCGGGGCGCTAAACTCGCTGTCGCACAATCGCGTTGGCTCAGGTAAGCTGATTTGCTCCCGGCATCGCACGGCGTTGAAAGTCTGAGGCAGATATGAAAAACCCTTTAAAAAAACCCGACATTCTTAACGTGGAAACGGTGGCCCGCTCGCGGCTGTTTACCGTCCAGTCAGTCGATCTCGCCTTTAGCAACGGCGCGCGGCGCGTTTATGAGCGGATGAAGCCCTCCGAGCGCGAAGCCGTGATGATCGTGCCGATTATCGATAATCAGGTCGTGCTGATTCAGGAGTACGCTGTCGGGCTGGAGAGCTATGAGCTGGGCTTTCCCAAAGGCCTGATCGACCCCGGCGAAACGGTGTTCGAGGCGGCAAACCGCGAGCTGAAAGAAGAGGTTGGCTTTGGCGCGGAAAAGCTGGAATTTCTCAGCAAGCTCACCATGGCGCCCTCCTATTTTTCCAGCAAAATGAATATCGTGGTGGCGGAAGGGCTGTATCCTGAGCGGCTGGAAGGGGATGAGCCGGAGCCGCTAATTGAGCATCGCTGGCCGCTCGACAATCTGCTGGCGCTGTTGCAGGAGCCTGATTTCCGCGAGGCGCGTAACGTCAGCGCGCTGTTCCTGGTGCGCGAGTGGCTGGTGCAGCAGGGCAGGCTTAGCTACTAAACCGATGCCGGATGGCATTGCGCTGAGCAAATAAAAAGGCCGACATTGCTGTCGGCCTTTTACGTTTATAGCTGGAATCAGAACAGCTCGTGGCTCTCGCCATTATCCATAATGGTGGTGCCGACGTCATGTACCGAATATTCCGTTGGCTGGGTGCCGTTAATGAAATATTCCTGGCGCGTATTACCGCCGCCATTGGCCAGCTTGCCAGTGCTGCGGTCGATGGTGACGGTGACGATGCCGTCCGGCGGCGTCAGAGGCTGCTCCGGCACGCCGTCCAGCGCGCTCTTCATATAATCATCCCAGGCAGGCTGCGCGCTTTTTGCGCCGCCTTCGTAGCCGGAGATCTGATCGGGAATCGCGCCTGACAGCGTGCTGCGGCCCAGATCGCGACGGGCGTCGTCGAAGCCAATCCATACAGATGTCACAATGCCAGGCCCGTAGCCGGAGAACCAGGCGTCTTTAGAGCTGTTGGTCGTACCGGTTTTGCCGCCGATGTCGTTGCGCTTTAAGTCGCGCGACGCGCGCCAGCCGGTGCCCAGCCAGCCGGGTTCGCCGAAGATGTTCGAGTTAAGCGCGCTCTTAATCAGGAAGGTCAGCGGCGTGTTGATCACGTGCGGCGCATATTGCTGGTCGCCGCCCGGCTGCGGCTGAGCGGGAACCTGCTCCAGCGCAGGCTGCGGCGCAGGCTGGTTTTGATTTTGATCGGAGGTCGCAACGTTCTCGACGCTCTCCTCATTCAGCGCCAGCGCCTTACGCGTGTCGCCATAAATCACCGGCAGATTGCACTGCGGGCAGGCGATGCGCGGCTTCGCTTCGAATACCGTTTCGCCCTGCTCGTTCTCAATCTTACTGATGAAGTAAGGATCGACCAGGAAGCCTCCGTTCGCCATCACCGAGTAGCCGCGCGCCACCTGCATTGGGGTGAAGGAGGCTGCGCCCAGCGCCAGCGATTCGGTGTGCACGATGTTTTGCGCCGGGAAGCCGAAGCGTTGCAGATATTCTGCCGCGTAATCAACGCCCATCGCGCGCATGGCGCGCACCATCACCACGTTTTTCGACTGACCTAACCCCTGGCGCAGACGAATCGGGCCGTCATAGGTCGGCGGCGAGTTTTTGGGACGCCAGTCAGCGCCTGCGCCCGCATCCCAGCGTGAAATCGGCACGTCGTTCAAAATGGACGCCAGCGTCAGGCCGCGATCCATTGCGGCGGTATAGAGGAACGGCTTGATGTTAGAACCGACCTGACGCAGCGCCTGAGTGGCGCGGTTGAACATGCTCTGATTAAAATCAAATCCGCCCACCAGCGCGCGCACCGCGCCGGTTTCAGGATCGAGCGACACCAGCGCCGAGTTGACGTCTGGCACCTGCGCCAGCCACCAGTCATTGCCGACTTTACGCACCCAAATCTGCTGACCGGCCTGAACGACCTGGGTCACGCTTTTAGGCGTTGCGCCCTGAACCGTATCTGATTTAAACGGGCGCGCCCAGCGTACGCCAGCCAAACCCAGCGACACGCTGGAGCCATCTTTGAGCATGGCGGTCGCCTCGTTGCTGCTGGCCTGAGTGACAACGGCGGGCAGCAGCGGACCGTAAACCGGCAGCGCTTTCAGCGACTTCAGGATCTGCTCCTGACTCCATGCCGGTTCTCCGACCTTCCACAGCACGCTGGTGGGACCCCGGTAGCCGTGGCGCATATCGTAGGCCAGCACGTTGTTGCGTACCGCTTCCTGGGCCGCCTGTTGCAGGCGACGCGTGACGGTGGTGTAGACCTTAAAGCCGTCGTTATAGGCATTTTCGCCGTACCGCTTCACCATCTCCTGGCGCACCATCTCGCTGAGATAGGGCGAAGAGAAGGCGATTTCCGGACCATGATAGTCAGCAACCAGCGGCGTGCTGCGCGCCTCGTCATACTGCTGCTGGGTGATGTAGCGCTGATCCAGCATACGCGCCAGCACCACGTTGCGACGTGCCAGCGCGCGGCTGTGAGAGTAGAGCGGGTTAAAAGTTGAGGGCGCTTTTGGCAGGCCCGCGATAGTCGCCATCTCACTCAGCGAAAGCTGATCCACCGGCTTGCCGAAGTAAACCTGTGCGGCAGCGCCCACGCCATAGGCGCGATAGCCGAGATAGATCTTGTTCAGGTAAAGCTCAAGGATCTCGTCTTTATTCAGCAGCTGTTCAATGCGAATCGCGAGGAAAGCTTCCTTGATTTTACGCATCAGGGTGCGTTCAGGACTGAGGAAGAAGTTTCGCGCCAGCTGCTGAGTAATGGTGCTGGCGCCCTGTGAGGCATGGCCTGACATCAGCGCGATGCTGGCTGCGCGGAAAATACCGACCGGATCCACGCCGTGATGCTCGTAGAAACGGCTGTCTTCCGTCGCAATAAAGGCTTTGATCAGCTCTGGCGGCATTTGCTGAAGGGTCAGCGGGATACGGCGCTTTTCTCCGTACTGGGCGATCAGTTCGCCATCCGCGCTGTAGACCTGCATCGGCGTTTGCAGGCGTACATCTTTCAGCGTGTTTACGTCGGGCAGCTGCGGCTCTATGTATTTGTACAAACCATAAATCGAGCCTGCTCCCAGCAAGATGCAACACACTGCAAGGATTAATAAATACTTTACGAACTTCACCTGAAATTTCCCATCTGTTGTCGTTTGGGCAGTTTATAAACAACCGCGCGGTAGTATAAAGGCAAGCCAGACGCTTTGATACGTCCTTTTACCCCCGGAGATAAGGAGATCGCGCGCATGGCTTTTCAGACATGGCAAGTCGGACTGGATATTCAGAATACGCAGCTCTGCGCTCTTGCGATACAACGCCGCCGCGAAGGCTGGCAACTGCGTCGCTGGTGGCGGCAAGCGCTGCCGAAAGATACGTTAAGAAACGGCGTGCTGCAATCGTCGCCTGAATTACAGGCGGCGCTACGTGGATTACAGCGGCAGCTGCCGCAACGCTACTCCTTGCGCGTCGGGCTGCCCGCCCAGCTGGCGCTGCAACGCCCGCTAACGCTGCCGACGCAACGTTTGCAGGAGCCGGCGCTGGGGCGCTACGTGACGGCGGCGGCGCAGCGGCTTTTTCCGGTTGACGCAAACGCGCTGGCGCTGGACTACCGCGCGAGCGACGCGGATCGCCAGCTATATGTGACCGCCGCGCGGCAGGAGGCGATCGCCCAGTGGCTGGCTCCCCTACAGCAGAGCGCGCTGCGACCTGCGGTGTTTGAGCTGACCACTCACGCGCTGGCGCTGACGGCGCAGGCCGCTGGCTTGCCGGACGAGGCCGCCTTGCTGCTCTGTCACGACGACCAGTGGCTCTGGTATTGCCGCGCCAGCGACAGCCTCGTCGGCTGGGCCGCTCTGGAAAGCGCGCCAGAGGATCTGGCGCGGCGCTGTTTTCCGCTGGCCGGCGCGCTGTACGGCTGCGCTCCCTCCCACGTGGTTTTGCCAGCCGCGTTTTCGCCCTTTGAACCGCTCAGGCTGTTTGCTTATCAGCAGCCGCCGCTGCCTTCGGAGGACACGGCATTTTGCATTGCCGCCGGTCTGGCGCTGCGCCCGGAGGATTGCGGATGATCGCGGTCAATCTGCTGCCGTGGCGTCAGGCGCGGCTGCAACGCCAGCGGCGCATCAGTATCGCCTTTGCAATGACGGCGCTTATGGCGCTGCTGCTAATCATGGCGTTCCAGCTGCGGCGACTCGATGGCGCCAGCCAGCAGCTGCGCGCCGCGCAGACAGAGGCGCGCGATGCGCTGGCGGCGATCGAGCGGCGGCTTCGTCAACGGCATCGCCTACAGCAGCAGTTGACAAGCCAGCAGGCGCAGCGGCGGCAAGCGCAGCAGCATGCCGATGCGCTGATGCGCTGGCATCGGTTCTGGCAGGCGCTTCCGGCGCTGCTGCCTGACAGCCTCTGGCTTCAGCGCGTGGAAAGACTGTCGGCGCAGCTGCGCGTAGAAGGACAGGCGCAGGATATGCAGGCAATACGCGATTTTCGTCAGCGGCTGGAGGCGCTTGCGCTGTTTAAGGCTGTTATGCAGGGCAGCGTGCAGCGTCAGCCGCATGGCCTTTATCGCTTTGCGCTGCGCGCCCAGCTTAGCGAGCCTGGCGATGAATAGCCTGATGGAGCGCTGGCTGTACCTGGGGCTACGCGGCCAGCTGGCTGTCGCGACGGCCGGCCTGGCGACGCTCGCGCTGGCAACAGGGATGCTGTTGGTGCGCCCCCAGCGGCTGGCGCAGCAGGCGCTGCGCGCCGATCTGGCCGCGCTTGAACAGCAGTATCAGCAGCGGCAGGCGCAGCTTAATCTGCTGCCCGCCGAGGCGCTGCTGCGTGCTCAGCTTAGCGACCTGGCGCGCGAAGCGGAAAGGGTCTCTGCTCGCGCGTCGCTGGAAGCCGTGCTGGCCGCGCGTGGGGAGCAGCTGGACACCTGGCAGCCGGAGTCGGATCCGCGGCGCTTAACGCTGCAACTGGCGTGGTCGCAGTTTCAGCCGCTGTTTGCCGAGCTGGCGCAGGCCGTATCGCCTTTCCCGGTGCGATTTTTGCTGGAAGCTCAGCAGGGGAAATTGCAGGTCAGTTTATGGCTGGAGAACCTGGATGCGCGCTGAACTCACCCTGCTATGGCTTTTAACCGGCGGTCTGTATGCCACGACCGCCAGTCTGTATGCCGCGCCGCGCGATCCCTTTCAGCCGGCCGCAGACCAGCATTGCCTGACGCCGCCTGACGCGCTCGCCGGCTGGCGGCTCCAGGGCGTGCTGGGTCGCCCGCCGACGCTGTACGCCTGGCTGGTTTCGCCCCAGAACGCGGTAGTTAAAATTGCCGCCGCGCAGCCTTTGTCTCTGGCGGGCTGGCAGCTCATCGCTATCGCGCCTCGTAGCCTGACGCTGGCGGCGCGCGATGGCTGTTCGTCGCACATTAAAATCTTTTCTCTTAAAGGAAGCGCTTATGCTCAGGAGAGCACTCTGGCTGCTGATATGCCTCAGCCTCACACCGGCGCAGGCCAGTAACGGCGACAACAGACGGCTTAGTCTTAATTTCGATCGCGCGCCGGTCGAGCAAATTCTTCAGGCGCTGGCAGACTATCAGCGCCTTAACCTGCTGATTGCGCCCGGCGTCGCCGGCACCCTCTCGCTGCGGCTTGACGATGTTCCCTGGGCGCAGGCGCTGTCGCTGGTCACGCGGCTTGCCAGCCTCACTGTCGTCGAGGAAGAGAATGTGCTGCTGGTCTATCCCGACGGCTGGCGGCAGCAGAAGCAGCAGGAACAGCAGCGCGTGGAGGCGCAAAGGGCGCAGCAACAGCCGCTTGCGCTGCGCGCCGTGACGCTGCGCTACGCCAGCGCGACGGAGGTGTTTCGCAGCTTTCAGAACGCACGGCAAACGCTGATGACGCCGCGCGGCAGCGTAACGCTGGACGCGCGCGCTAACGCGCTGCTGCTGCGCGATACCTCGACGGCGCTCGACGACGCTGAACGCTGGCTGCACGCGCTGGATGTACCGCTCGAACAGGTTGAGCTGGCGGCGCATATCGTCACTATCAGCGAAGAGAGGCTGCGTGAACTCGGCGTGGACTGGCGGCTGGCTTCTGGCCCGGACGCCGTTACGGAGACGCTGCGCAATCCCCGGCTGGCGATCCCGCTGGCTGCCGGCTCGTCAGCCATGACGGCGGGCGTGACTCTGGCCCGCGTCGGCGGTCGCTTGCTGGATCTGGAGTTGAGCGCGTTAGAGCAGGAGAATCAGGTAGATATTATCGCCAGCCCGCGCCTGTTCACCTCGCACCAGCAGAAAGCGATGATTAAACAGGGCAGCGAAATTCCCTATGAAGTGTCGGCGGGTAACAGCGGCGCAACGACCATTGAATTTAAAGAGGCGGTGCTGGGCATGGAAGTGACGCCCAACGTGCTGGGCAACGGGCGGATACAGCTGAAAATCCGCCTCAGCCAGAATGTGCCGGGCCAGGTTGTGCAGAGCGGCGAGCGCAGCGCGCTCTCCATTGACAAGCAGGAGATTGAAACGCAGGTCACGTTAAAAGACGGCGAAACCCTGGCGCTGGGCGGTATTTTTCAGCAGCAGCGCAGTCAGGGCGAAAACCGTGTTCCGGTGCTGGGCACGCTTCCGCTGCTGGGCGCGCTGTTTCGCCATCAGCGCGCAGAAAATAAAAAACGCGAGCTGGTAATCTTTATTACCCCGCGATTGGTCAGGGAAGCAGCGCTTACTGCCGGATAAACCGGAAAATTCGCTCTCTGATGCCAACTGCGTTGACGCAGGACAGGAATTAGCATACAAGGTTTAGCGATTTTTAAAACGCTGTAACCGTCCCGACGGCGCGTATCCGTCAGGGGTCAGAGGTTTCTTCTAAAGGCGGCGCGTAAAAAGCGCAGCGCTAATGCGCATCGTTTCGCACACCGCACACCGGTCCCACAACGGGAATGCCGGAAGGCGATTTATTCGGTTGCCAAACGGCCTTGAGTGTTGAGATAATTTTTCGTCTGACTCTTGCTAACGCTCATGAGGTCTCAGTTCCTGTCCCGCCAGTTATTTAGCTGCACGCGGGGTATCATCAACGAATTCTTAGTAATACCGACAAAAATGGCAGAGAAACGCAATATCTTTCTGGTTGGGCCGATGGGTGCCGGCAAAAGCACTATTGGTCGTCAGTTAGCTCAGCAACTCAATATGGAATTTTTCGATTCCGATCAGGAAATTGAGCGACGTACCGGAGCGGATGTGGGCTGGGTATTTGACGTCGAGGGCGAAGCTGGATTTCGTGACCGCGAAGAAAAAATCATCAACGAGCTGACCGAAAAGCAGGGCATTGTCCTGGCAACCGGCGGCGGTTCCGTTAAATCCCGAGAAACCCGCAATCGTCTCTCCGCCCGTGGCGTAGTGGTCTATCTGGAAACCACTATTGAGAAACAGCTGGCACGCACGCAACGCGATAAAAAGCGCCCGCTGTTGCAGGTTGATTCCCCACCGCGCGAAGTGCTCGAAGCACTGGCGGACGAGCGTAATCCGCTCTATGAAGAGATCGCGGATGTCACCATTCGTACTGACGATCAGAGTGCTAAAGTGGTGGCTAACCAGATTATCCACATGTTGGAAAAAAACTGATCCAACGCCGAAAGGCTCAGTAACAGGTATCGAGCATCATGGAGAAGATCACCGTCTCACTGGGAGAGCGTAGCTATCCCATCACCATTGCCGCCGGACTGTTTAAGGATCCGGCTTCTTTTTGGCCGCTGAAAGCGGGTGATAACGCCATGCTGGTGACTAACCAGACGCTGGCGCCGCTCTGGCTTGAGCGGCTCTCGGCGCTGCTAACCGCAGCGGGTGTCAACGTAGACCAGGTGATCTTACCCGACGGCGAGCAGTATAAAACGCTGGCCGTCATGGATGAGGTCTTTACCGCCTTACTGAAAAAACCTCACGGCCGCGATACCACGCTTATTGCGCTGGGCGGCGGGGTGATCGGCGATCTTACCGGATTTGCCGCCGCCAGCTACCAGCGCGGCGTACGCTTTATTCAGGTGCCCACCACGCTGCTGTCGCAGGTCGATTCGTCGGTCGGCGGCAAAACCGCCGTTAACCATCCGTTAGGCAAAAATATGATCGGCGCGTTTTACCAGCCTGCATCGGTGGTGATCGATACCGACTGTCTGCAAACGCTGCCGCCGCGCGAACTGGCTTCAGGCCTGGCGGAAGTGATCAAATATGGCATCATCCTCGACGGCGACTTCTTTCGCTGGCTAGAGGAAAACCTCGATGCGCTGCTGGCGCTGGATGAACAGGCAGTCGCCTGGTGCATTCGCCGCTGCTGCGAACTCAAGGCGGAAGTGGTCGCTGCGGATGAACATGAGCACGGACAGCGCGCTCTGCTGAATCTGGGCCACACCTTTGGCCATGCCATCGAAGCGCATATGGGCTACGGCAACTGGCTGCACGGCGAAGCCGTGGCGGCGGGCATGGTTATGGCGGCGCGCACGGCGCAGCGCCTGGGCCAGTTCAGCGAGGCGGATACTCAACGTATCATCACGCTGTTGCTGCGCGCGGGCTTGCCCGTGCACGGACCGGAAAGCATGAAGGCAGAAGCCTATCTGCCGCATATGCTGCGTGATAAGAAGGTGCTGGCGGGCGAGCTGCGTCTGGTGCTCCCGCTGGCTTTAGGCCGCGCCGAAGTGCGCGGCGGCGTAGCGCATGATATGGTGCTGGCTGCGATTAACGACTGTCAGAAACCCTGAATATTAGCAGTTAAGTGGTGACGCGGCGCGCGGGGTGCGCATGGCCGAATGCCGCTTTACGGAGGAGGCAAAATGGATGAGTTTAAACCGGAAGACGAGTTAAAACCTGACGCCAGCGACCGCCGTCCATCGCGCCCGCGTAAGACGTCTTCTGCACCTAAAATGCCGGTTTCACGCCAGCATATGATGATGGGTATCGGCATTCTGGTGCTGCTGTTGCTGGTGCTGGGCATTGGTTCGGCACTGAAAGGGCCGGATGAGAGCAAATCCACCGCAGGCAACAACGGCGGAAATAGCGCCCCGGCTTCGTCTGGCGGAAATGGCGGTGAAAAAAGCATCGACCTCTCTGGCTCGACCACCATGAGCGGCGGGCAGACTGCGCCAGCGGAAAGCCCGGCGGCGGCTAATGCCCCCGCAGACAGCAATACGCCGCGCGATGTCTCTATGCCGCCGGTTTCTTCGACGCCGACGCAGGCCGCGCCGATCGAGACCCCGGAAAACCAGCAGCGCGTTACCTTGCCCGGCGATCTTAACAGCGCGCTGAGCAATCAGCAGCAGCAGGTGGATAGCGCCGCGCAGGGCGGCAGTTCGCTGCCGACCGCACCGGCAACCGTCAGCGGTAGCGCGGGCGGCAACAGTGTCATCAGCGCGCCTGCGGCCACGCGACCCGCTACGCCACGCGCCGCCGCGCCGTCGCATGCGGCACGTGAACCTGCGCATAAAAGCGCCGCTCCCGCTCGCTCAGCGGCCAGCGAAAACCGCACCCATACGACGCCGGCTCGACCGGCTCTTAACGGCTCCGCAAGCAGTAGCAACGCGACAGCCAATAGCGGCGCAGCCTCCAGCAAGCCGTTGCCTGGCGGCAACTATACGCTGCAACTGAGCGGGGCATCGCGCGCGGAGAGCCTGAATGCCTGGGCGAAAAAACAGAACCTCAGCGGCTACCACGTTTATAAAACCACGCGCAACGGCCAGCCCTGGTACGTGCTGGTAAGCGGGTCTTACGCGACCTCTGCGGATGCGCGCCGGGCCGTGGCCTCGCTGCCCGCCGAAGTCCGCGCGCAAAACCCCTGGGTGAAGCCCGTGAGTCAGGTTAAGAAAGAAGCCAGCCAGTAAACCATGTGGGGCCGGTTAATTCGGCCCCGTTAATAAGCGCCGCTCTGCTGTCGGTACGCCACAGCGCCACAATAAGATGTATAACCACGACAGCATGAAAAAAAATCGCGCTTTCCTGAAATGGGCAGGGGGAAAATATCCTCTGATGGACGATATCCGTCGCCATCTGCCACAAGGCGACTGCCTGATCGAGCCTTTTGTCGGCGCGGGTTCGGTGTTTCTCAACACTGACTATCAGCGCTATCATCTGGCCGACATCAACAGCGACCTGATAAACCTCTACAACATCGTTAAAGAGCGCAGCGCGGTATTTATCGAGGATGCGCGGCGTCTGTTTTCCTCCGAGGGAAACACGTCAGACTGTTACTATGAGCGCCGCATCGCCTTTAATGTCAGCCGCGATCCCTATGAACGCGCGCTGCTGTTTCTCTATCTGAACCGGCACGGCTACAACGGCTTATGCCGTTATAACCTGCGCGGCGAATTTAACGTGCCTTTTGGTCGCTACCGCAAGCCTTACTTTCCTGAAGCCGAACTACTCTGGTTTGCCGAGCGGGCGCAAAAGGCGACCTTTGTCTGCGAATCGTACGATGTTACCCTGACCAGCGCGCGGGAAGGTTCGGTCGTTTACTGCGATCCGCCCTATGCGCCGCTGTCGGCAACGGCTAACTTTACGGCATACCATACCAATAGCTTTAGCCTGCGCGAGCAGCAGCATCTGGCAGAACTGGCGTCTCAACTGGCGCAAAAGAGCGGCATTCCGGTGCTGATTTCCAATCACGATACCGAGTTAACGCGGCTCTGGTATCAGAAGGCCGAATTACATGTGGTTAAAGCGCGGCGTTCTATCAGCCGGAGCATAACGGGTCGCACACAGGTCGACGAACTGCTGGCTCTCTATAGCTAGCGCGTTTCGTCCGCGACCAGGCATTACGCCAGCCGTCAGGCTGGCGCACAACATTGGGAGAATCGGATGAAACAATATTTGCTGGCCCCTTCTATCCTTGCGGCAGATTTCGCTCGCCTGGGTGAAGATACTGCAAAAGCGTTAGCCGCCGGCGGCGACGTGGTGCATTTCGACGTGATGGATAACCACTATGTTCCCAACCTCACCATGGGTCCAATGGTGCTGAAAGCGCTGCGTGACTACGGCATTACTGCGCCGATTGACGTGCACCTGATGGTAAAGCCGGTCGATGCGCTGATCCCGGAGTTTGCCAAAGCGGGCGCCAGCTATATCACTTTTCATCCTGAAGCGAGCGAGCATGTGGACCGCACCTTGCAGCTGATCAAAGAGCACGGCTGCAAAGCGGGGCTGGTGTTTAATCCCGCCACGCCGCTGAGCTATCTCGATTACGTGATGGATAAGCTCGACGTCATCTTGATTATGTCCGTTAATCCGGGCTTCGGCGGTCAGTCCTTTATTCCCGGCACGCTGGATAAGCTGCGCGAAGCGCGCAAGCGCATCGATCACGGCGGCTACAACATTCGCCTGGAAGTAGACGGCGGCGTGAAAATCGACAATATCGCCCAGGTCGCCGCCGCAGGCGCCGATATGTTTGTTGCCGGTTCGGCGATTTTCGGCCATCCGGATTACAAAAAAGTGATTGATGAAATGCGTCACGAACTGGAGAAGGTTAATGGCTCATTTCACTGATATTCGCGCGCTGGCGTTCGATCTCGACGGGACGCTGGTGCACAGCGCGCCAGGGCTGGCGCAGGCTATCGATCTGGCGCTGGCCGATCTTAAGCTGCCGCCAGCGGGTGTTGCGCGCACCTCAACCTGGATTGGCAACGGCGCTGACGTCATGATGTCGCGCGCGCTGACCTGGGCGCTGGGCCGTGAACCTCAGCCTGACGAGCAGCGCGACGCGCGCGCGCTGTTTGACAAACACTACGCCGATACGGTGGAAGCAGGCAGCACACTGTTTCCGCAGGTAAAAGAGACGCTGCTGGCGCTGCATGCCAGGGGGCTGCCGATGGCGATCGTGACCAACAAGCCGACGCCGTTTGTTGCGCCGCTGCTGGCGTCGCTTGGCATCGCTGACGCTTTTACGCTGATCATCGGCGGCGATGACGTGATCGTGAAGAAACCTCATCCGGCGGCGATTTTCCTGGTGCTGGGCCAGTTCGGCGTGCTTCAGAACCAGCTGCTGTTCGTCGGCGATTCACGCAATGATATTCAGGCCGCACAGGCGGCGGGCGTGCCTAATGTCGCCATGACCTATGGCTATAACTACGGCGAGCCGATCGCCGACAGTAACCCGAATTTGACTCTCGACTCTTTTGATGAACTTTTGCCCGCTCTCGGGCTGTACTAATCAGGACATAAGCATGAGCAAACCCATTGTTTTCAGCGGCGCACAGCCGTCCGGCGAACTTACCATTGGCAACTATATGGGTGCGCTGCGTCAGTGGGTGCAGATGCAGGACGATTTTCACTGCATTTACTGCATCGTCGATCTGCACGCCATTACCGTTCGTCAGGATCCGGCGGCGCTGCGTAAAGCCACGCTGGATACGCTGGCGCTCTATCTCGCCTGCGGCATCGATCCCGCTAAAAGCACTATCTTCGTTCAGTCGCACGTACCGGAACATGCTCAGCTGAGCTGGGTGCTGAACTGTTACGCCTATTTCGGCGAGCTGAGCCGCATGACGCAGTTTAAAGACAAGTCAGCGCGCTACGAAGAGAACATCAATGCGGGCCTGTTTGATTATCCGGTGCTGATGGCGGCAGATATTCTGCTGTATCAGACCAACCAGGTGCCGGTGGGCGAAGACCAGAAGCAGCACCTGGAGCTGAGCCGTGATATTGCGCAGCGCTTCAATGCGCTCTATGGCGATATTTTCCGCGTGCCTGAGCCATTTATCCCGAAATCGGGCGCTCGCGTGATGTCACTGCTGGAGCCGACGCGCAAAATGTCCAAATCGGACGATAACCGCAATAACGTAATCGGCCTGCTGGAAGATCCGAAGTCGGTAGTGAAAAAAATCAAACGCGCCGTGACCGACTCTGAAGAGCCGCCGGTGGTGCGCTACGACGTGAAAGAGAAAGCGGGCGTTTCAAACCTGCTGGATATTTTGTCCGGCGTCACGGGCAAAACCATCGCCGAGCTGGAAGCTGAGTTTGAAGGCAAGATGTATGGCCACCTGAAAGGCGCGGTGGCGGATGCCGTGTCCGGCATGCTGTCTGAGTTGCAGGAGCGCTATCACCGCTATCGCAACGACGAAGCCTTCCTTGAGCAGGTCATGCGTGACGGCGCACAGAAAGCGCGTGAGCGCGCGCAGGAGACGCTGAAAAAGGTGTATGAAGCTGTCGGCTTTGTTGCTGCGCCCTGAGTGACTTGCTGCGCGGAACGCGCAGCTTAGCGACGTCCTCTGACTGAATATGGCCGAAACCCTGGCGTTTCGGCTTTTTTTCGCCTCCGTTCCTGTTTTGTCTGCGACATCACTTCCTGGTTAAGCGAAATGTTCCGCTTCTTTCGCGCCACAAGGCCATTGGCTTTGCGTGCTCCTGGCTTCTCACTCACTTACAGCTGGTCGCGCCACTCTTTTCGATTCGCTTACATATCTTTTTTTGGTTGTTTGTTAAACTGCTGCGCTGAGAATGAACATTCACTACAGGTATAAGCATGAAAATTTTTCAGCGCAGTGCGGTGGTTGGGCTGGGGTTATTGATTGCCGCTTGCGATCAAAACACGGTTGCGCCAGCAGGAAATGCAGTCACTGAAGTTGGCGTCAAAACCTTGCAGGCTGAGCCTGTCACGCTTGACAGTCAGCTTAGCGGCCGCGTGACGGGCACGATGGTGTCAGATGTTCGCCCCCAAGTGGATGGCATTATTCAAAAGCGGCTTTTCACCGAAGGTGATGAAGTGAAGGCCGGGCAGGTGCTTTATCAGATTGATCCTGCCAGCTATCAGGCCAGCTACGATGAGGCGGTAGCCCAGTTAAAAAATGCTCAGGCGCTGGTAAAAAGCAGCAAACTGAAAGCCGATCGCTATGCAGCGCTGGTGAAAGAAAATGGCGTATCGCGTCAGGACGCTGACGACGCGCTGGCGACATACCAGCAAAATATCGCTTCCGTTGCGCAATATCGCGCCGCAGTAGAAAGCGCGCGCATTAACCTTAACTACACGCAGATTAAAGCGCCGATTACCGGGCGTATCGGTATCTCGTCGGTAACGCCAGGGGCGCTGGTCACGGCCAGCCAGACCACTGCGCTGGCGACGATCCGCGCGCTTGATCCTGTTTATGTCGATTTGACCCAGTCCAGCGTCCAGCTGCTAAAACTCAAGCGCCAGCAAAGCTCGCTCCAGCAGAGCGGGGACACCGTTCCGGTTAAGGTGAAGCTGGAGGATGGCAGCGACTATGCCTATTCCGGCAAGTTAGAACTGACCGAGGTGGCCGTGGATGAGGCGACCGGCACGGTGACGTTACGCGCTATTTTCCCTAACCCTCAGCATGAGCTGTTGCCCGGAATGTATGTCCGCGCCAGCGTCGTTAATGGCGTTAAAAACGATGCGATTCTTGCGCCTCAGCAGGGCATCACCCGTGACGCTAAAGGCAATGCGACCGCCCTGGTCGTTAATAAAGAGAACAAAGTAGAAAGCAGAGAAGTCGTCACCGATCGCGTGTTGAATAACAAATGGCTGGTGACGCAAGGGCTGCAAAGCGGGGACAGGCTAATCGTCGAGGGCACCGCTAAAGTTCAGGCCGGTATGAGCGTGAAGGCGGTCGAAGCGACGCTCAACGACGGCAGCCAGAATAGCGGAGGCAACTAATTATGTTGGCTCAGTTCTTTATTCGCCGCCCGGTCTTCGCCTGGGTTATCGCTATCTGCATCATGCTGTTCGGCGTGCTGAGCATTAAAAGCCTGCCGATTGCGCAATATCCTGATGTGGCGCCGCCGCAGATTAGTATTCAGGCCACCTATACGGGCGCATCCGCAGAAACGCTTGAAAGCAGCGTGACGCAGGTTATCGAGCAGCAGCTGACCGGCCTGGATGGCCTGCTCTATTTTAGTTCGACCAGCACCGCGTCTACCGGGCAGGTAAAAATTACCGTCACGTTTCAACAGGGAACCGATCCGGACATCGCTCAGGTTCAGGTGCAGAATAAAGTGCAGCAGGCGGAGAGTCGTTTGCCCTCTGCGGTAACGACGCAAGGCGTAACGGTAGAGAAGGCGCAGAGCGACTTCCTGCTGATCCTGGCGCTGTATGATAAAACCAATAAAAGCACCTCATCTGACGTGGCTGACTATATGGTCAGCAATATGGAGGATACGCTGGCGCGTGTGCCGGGCGTCGGCAGCGTGCAGGTATTTGGCGCAGAATATGCGATGCGCATCTGGCTCGATCCGAACAAACTGGCCTCTTTTTCATTGATGCCATCCGACGTCACCAGCGCGCTGGAAGCGCAGAATACGCAGGTTTCCTCTGGTCAGATCGGTGCGCAGCCAGCCAGTAAAGAGCAGCAGCTGGTGGCGACGGTACGCTCGCGTTCGCGACTGCAAACGCCCGAACAGTTCCGCAATATCGTCCTTAAAAGCCAGACTGACGGCTCCGTGGTGCGCCTGAGCGATGTGGCGCGGGTAGAGATGGGCAATGAAGACTACAGCGCCAATGTGCTGGCCAACGGCCATCCGGCATCAGGTATTGCGGTACAGCTTGCGTCAGGAGCCAATGCGCTTTCGACCGCCGAGCAGGTGAAAGCCACCATTGAGGATTTCCGCAGCAGCATGCCCGCAGGCTATGAGATCGCCTACCCGCTGGACAGCACTGACTTTGTTAAAATCTCCATCGAAGAGGTGGTAAAAACGCTGATTGAGGCGATCATCCTGGTGGTAATCGTGATGTTTGTCTTCCTGCAAAATATCCGCACGACGCTTATTCCCGCCATTGCCGTGCCGGTTGTGCTGCTCGGTACCTTTGGCGTGCTGGCGCTGTTCGGCTATTCCATTAACACCCTCACCATGTTTGGCATCGTGCTGGCGATTGGCCTGCTGGTGGATGACGCCATCGTCGTGGTGGAGAACGTCGAACGCGTCATGCGCGAAGAGGGATTGCCGCCGCGTCAGGCGACTGAAAAATCGATGCGGGAAATAACCGGCGCGCTGATTGGTATCGCTATGGTGCTGTCAGCGGTCTTTCTGCCCATGACCTTTTTCAGCGGCTCTACCGGCGTTATTTATCGTCAGTTCTCCATCACTATCGTGTCGTCAATGGTGTTGTCGGTGATCGTCGCCCTGACGCTAACGCCCGCGCTGTGCGCGACCTTGCTAAAACCGCATAGTCACGAAAGCGGGCAGAAGGGCTTTTTCGGCTGGTTTAATCGCAGCTATGAAAAGGTTCAGGCGCGCTATCAGAACGGCGTGGGTCACGTCGTCCACAGTTCGATGCGCTATCTGCTGTTGTATGGCGTTTTACTGGCTGGCTGCGTGGTGCTCTATCTGCGGCTGCCGACCGGCTTCCTGCCGACGGAAGATCAGGGCTATATCATGGTGCAGTATCAGCTCGCGCCGGGCGCAACAGAAAACCGCACCGCAAGCGTTCGTCGTCAGGTGCAGGCGTATTTCGCCACCAAAGAGAAGGATAACGTTAACGTCAGTATGCTGGTCGATGGATTTAGCTTCGCAGGCAGCGGACAAAATGCCGGTATTGGTTTTATTTCGCTGAAAAACTGGAGCGAACGTAAAGGATCGGAAAACAGCGCCGATGCGATTGCCGCCCGCGCCATGATGAATCTCTCCACTATCCGCGATGCGCAAATCTTCGTGCTGTCGCCGCCGGCCGTCTCTGGTCTTGGTCAGTCGAACGGCTTTACGTTTGAATTGCAGGCTCGCGGCGGCACCGATCGCGATCGGCTGTTGCAGATGCGCAATCAGCTGATTGCCGAAGCGAATAAAGACAGCACCATGAGCGCGGTTCGCGCCAATACCCTGCCGGATCTGCCGCAGTTGCAGGTTGAGATTGACGATCAGAAGGCCCAGTCGCTGGGGCTATCGGTGAGCGATATTAACGACACGCTGAGCGCAGCCATTGGCGGCAGCTATGTTAACGACTTTACCGACCGGGGCAGGGTAAAGAAAGTTTATATCCAGGGGGATGAGCCATTCCGCAGCAAGCCTGAGGATATTGACCAGTGGTACGTCCGTGGAAGCGACAGTGACAGCAACAGTACGATGGTGCCGTTTTCATCCTTTGCCACGTCGCACTGGGAGTATGGCCCGGATGTGTTGTCCCGTTACAACGGCCTCGCATCTTATGAAATTCAGGGATCGGCGGCGTCCGGCAAAAGTTCAGGCGATGCGATGAACGCTATGGAGAAGCTGGCCGGCAAACTGCCTGCCGGAACGGCCTATGCGTGGAGCGGCTTATCCTATCAGGAAAAACTTTCCGGTAATCAGGCCATTTCGCTGTATGCCATTTCGCTGCTGGTGGTGTTTTTATGTCTGGCCGCGCTCTATGAGAGCTGGTCGGTACCTTTCTCCGTCATGATGGTGGTGCCGCTGGGCGTCGTCGGCGCTCTGCTGGCCGTTACGCTGCGCGGACTGGAAAACGACGTCTATTTTCAGGTCGCGCTGCTGACCATTATCGGCTTGTCGGCAAAGAACGCCATTTTGATTGTCGAGTTCGCAGAAGATAACTATCGCAAAGGTGAAAACCTCATCAAGGCAGCCATTCATGCGGCGTCAATGCGCTTGCGCCCCATCATCATGACGTCGCTGGCCTTTAGCGCCGGGGTGTTGCCGCTGGCCATTGCGACGGGAGCCGGGGCTAACAGCCGTATTGCTATTGGTACCGGCATTATTGGCGGGACGATCACCGCCACGCTACTGGCGATTTTCTTTGTTCCACTGTTTTTTGTCCTGGTCCGTCGTATGTTTCCGGCGATTCCACATAATGAATCTGCTGAGAAGGCGGGAGAATAATATGTTAGCTAAACGCTTAATGGTGTTTTTACCCTGCCTTCTGGCTGGCTGCGTTTCACTGGATCCTCACTATGACCGCCCTGACGGGGCGGTCGATACCACCATGCCGACAGGCGAAGCTTATCAGTCGCTGCAAGGCGCTCAGAGCAGTAACTATCGTGACATCAGCTGGCAGAGTTATGTTCTTAACGACAGGCTGCGTCAGGTTGTGGCGATGGCGCTGGACAGCAGTCGCGATCTGCGTGAGGCCGTCGCCAGCGTAAAATCTGCGCACGCGCAGTATGGCGAACAGCGCGCGGATCTCTTTCCGACTATTAATGCCGGGCTAAGCGGCACGCGCTCTCGCGCGCTGACGGGGGAAGGCAATCAAACAGCGCTGAGCAGTAGCTACTCCGCAGAGGGTTCGGTCAGCTCATTCGAACTGGATCTGTTTGGCAAAAACCAGAGTCTGACGCGGCAACAGTATGAAAGCTATCTGGGAACGCTGGAGGGCGCGCGCAGTACGCGTCTGACGGTCTTATACAATACGATCGACTACTGGCTGGCGCTGGCGGCGGATCGCAGCAATCTGGCTATCGCCAAAGAGACCGCCGAAAGCGCGCGTCAGTCGCTGGAGGTGACGCGCAAGCGCATGGAAAACGGCGTGGATTCTATGGTGGATGTCTCCTCCGCGGAAACGACCTGGCAGTCAGCTATGGCGGATGTCGCCAGCTATGCCACCAGCGTGGCGCAGGATAAGAATGCGCTGGACCTGGTAGTAGGCAGACGTGTTCCCGATACCCTGCTGCCTGAGAATATCGAATCCTTAGGCAAGGCATTGCGGGATGTCCCGGCGGGGATAAGTTCGGACGCCTTGCTTAACCGGCCGGATGTGCTTCAGGCTGAGCATAATCTGAAGTCGGCAAACGCCAGTATTGGCGCAGCGCGCGCGAACTTCTTTCCGAGCATTTCACTCACGGCGAGCGGCGGCGTGGGCAGTGGCGATCTCTCCGGCCTGTTCAAAAATGGCGCAGGCATCTGGTCGTTCGCGCCATCGATTTCGCTGCCGATCTTCACCGGGGGATACAATGTTTCCTACCTGAAATATACCCAGGCGCAAAAAGAGTATTATGTGGCGGCGTATGAGAAAGCGGTGCAAACCGCCTTTCAGGAGGTAGCGGATGCGCTGGCGCGACGCGGCACCATTCAGGATCAGCTGACCAGCCAGCAGAAGAATGCGGCGGCCGCGCAGACTTACTATCACCTGGCGGATTTGCGCTATCAGAGCGGCGTCGATACCTATCTGAATGCGTTAACCGCCCAGCGCACCTTGTACAGCGCGCGCACCAGTCTGGTGAGCGCGCAGCAGGCCTATTATCAAAACCTCAACACCTTCTATAAAGTGATGGGGGGCGGCAGCGGCTTAAAAGAGTCGGCGCTTAAACCGTGATGGTTGCCGCGAGGCCGGTATTATCGGCCTCGCGGCAAACAGGCAAGCGGATCTATGCCTGCATTACACCCCTGGGTAAAATGCCCGACAGTTTTGAAAAGCGTGCGCAATCATTTCCTGGAGTCAAAATGAAACAGGCTGAAGAAAGCTTTTTTCGGCAGCGTCAGCAATTGATTATTTCAGCAGCGATGTCTTGCTTTAGCCGCTCCGGTTTTCATGGCGCCAGTATGGCGGATATTAGTCGTGAATCCGGGCTGGGCGCAGGACAAATTTACCGCTACTTTCACAGTAAAGAAGCGATTGTGAGTGAGACAATAACGTCTATCGTTCGGGCATGGTCCGCTTTTTTAGCAGAGCATCTGCCGCAGCAACATTCAACCGCCGCTATTATCCGTAGCGATTCAGATTTTTGGCATCAGTGGCCTTTGCGCGAGCGCCGTTTATTACTGGAAACGTATTCTGAGGCGTCCCGTAATGAAAGGGTGCGTGATATTCTGGCGCAGGAAGAGGCGTTATTACTGACAACATTAACCTCCGCTTTTGCCAGCCGCTGGCCGCAACTTTCTTCGCAGCAGCGTTTGTATCGTATTCAGCTTATGCTGCTGCTGGTGGATGGGGTCGCCTGCCGCGCTTTCGGCGATGAGAACAGCCTTGATGATACTGAGCTGGCGCGTATCAACGCCATCCTCAGTCAGCGCATTTTTTGCTGATTTCAGGCGGCGCTGTTGGGATAAAGCTCCTGTATCAGCGTATCCAGAAAAGCCATAAAATCAGCCGATATGTCGCGCTGCTTCATACAACGGCGGATAATGACGCCATCAATCAGCAGTGACATAACATGCAACCGCGTATTGATAATGCTGGCATTCTGACCTGGATTCAGGGCCAGTTCTTGGGCGATAAAATTGTCTTTTAGTTTCTGCCAGGCATCGTTCAATATTTTTTCGATAGCGGGATTTCGCGTAGCCTCTGAAGAGATCTCCATTAATAGCGTGATACTTTTTTCCACTTCAGGCGGCACGATGTCCTGGGACGGGCTGCGATGATCGGCGCGATGGGCAATTCGTCGGAAATCGGCGTTCAATAAAGCGATCATACGTTCGACCACGCTGATCACCAGCGCTTCAATAATCGCCTCTTTATTTTTGTAATATTTATAGATCAAGCCAATGCTGATGCTTGCCTCTTCGGCAATATTTTGGATCGAGGTCTGATGAAAACCTTTTTGCCGCATACAATGCTCAGCGGCCAGAAGAATTTGTTCACTACGATTTATCATGCTTCTCTCCCGGACATGTTAACGAGGCATGTTTGCGGCGGATTAAACCCTTTATTATTTGAGGCGCTGCGGCAGGAAATCCTGTTTATCTTACCGCATAGTGAACGGCGAGTGCAGTAAAGATGGCGGGAAAGCCTGACCCGCCATCATGGTTTTTTTAAAACCAGCGCAGCCGATCGCGCAGGCTGACCACGCTGCCGATAATAATCAGCGACGGACTTGCTACCTGCCGCGCCAGCTCGCCCAGCCGATCCAGCGTGCCGGTCACCACGCGCTGTTGCGTGCTGGTGCCGTTCTCCACCAGCGCCACCGGCATATCCGCGCGCATCCCGTGCTGCATTAGCTGCCGCTGAATGTGCGGCGCCTGCGACAGGCCCATATAGAACACCAGCGTCTGCTGTTCGGCCGCCAGTTTTTGCCACTCCAGCACCTTTTCCTGCTGGAGATGGCCGGTCACCAGCCTGACGCTTTGCGCATGATCGCGATGCGTTAACGGAATGCCGCTATAGGCCGAGCAGCCTGAGGCGGCCGTGACGCCTGGCACCACGCTAAAGGGGATCTGATGCTGCGCCAGCATCTCCAGCTCTTCGCCGCCGCGCCCGAAGATAAAGGGATCGCCGCCTTTCAGCCTGACCACCCGCTTGCCGCGCTGCGCCTGCTCCAGCAGCAGCTGATTGATCTCCGCCTGCGGCACGCAGTGGTGTCCGGCGCGCTTGCCGACAAAAATGCGTTCGGCATCGCGCCGCACCAGATTTAGAACCTCCTCTGAGACCAGCCGGTCATACAGGATCACGTCCGCCTGCTGGATCTGCTGGAGCCCTTTCAGCGTCAGCAGGCCCGCGTCGCCCGGCCCGGCACCCACCAGCGTGACTACGCCCTGCGCGGGCAGGTCGTCGCTGAACAGCGAGGCGGTTATCTGCTCTGCGCGCGCGCTGTCGCCGTTGGCCAGCGTCTGCGCCAGTCGATCGCTGGTGAAAAAGCGCTCCCAGAAGTAGCGGCGCTGCGCCGCAGAGGCAAAGCGCTGTTTAACCCGCGCGCGCAGCGTGCCCGCCAGCGAGGCGAGCTGGCCGAGGTGCTGCGGCAGTATGGACTCCAGCTTTTCACGCAGCAGACGCGCCAGCACCGGCGCACAACCGCCGGAGGAGACCGCCACCAGCAGCGGAGAGCGATCGATAACAGAGGGCATAATGGCGCTGGCCTGTTCTGGCGCATCCACCAGGTTACAGAAAATACGGCGCGCCTCGGCGGCTTCCGCCACCTGCTGATTCACGGCGTCATTATCCGTTGCGGCAACCACCAGCCAGCACGCATCCAGCCAGGCGGCGTCGAATGCGCCGACGATCAGGCTCAGCTCGCCGTTGTCGGCCCACTGACGGAACGCCGGAGAAAAATGGAGCGCGCCGACGTGCAGGTCCGCGCCCGCCGCCAGCAGCAGGCGCGCTTTGCGCTCGGCGACGTCGCCGCCGCCCACCAGTAAACAGCGCTTGCCCTGAAGGCGACAAAAAAGAGGGAAGTAGTCCATAAAGCGTCCTGAAAGCGAGAGGAGGGCAGGCTGCCGGTAAGCGCGTTACCGGCAGCGCAGCATAGCATCAGGGAGAGGACAAGGTCAGGCGCAAACCTCGACCTTGCCTGCGTTAACGCGCACCGGCCAGGCCGCGACGGAGCGTGAGGCGTCCTCCATACAGTAGCCATCGCTGAGGCGGAAGCGCTGCTTCTTCAGCGGGCTGGCCACCCAGAGCGCGTTGTCGTGCTCGGCGATAATCCCGCGCGACAGTACGCTGGCCTGGGCAAAGGGATCGATATTATCGATGGCGAACAGCTCGTCGCTGTGGCGCGGGCGAAAAATAGCGATTTGCCGGTTATTCACCAGCGCGCAAACTCCGGTCGCGGGCAGGATCTGTTCGATGTCGCAAACGGCTATCCACTGGCTCATACTTCGTTCTCCTCAATCAGGGTCACGGCGATGCGCTCTTCGGGACGCGCCGGACGATGCTGCTGACGTTCAGGCACCGTCTGCACGCCAGGATCGCGCTGCGGGGAGTTGATAAAGTGGGCGAAGCGCGCGTGCTGCGCGGGATCCTTCACCGTCTCTTTCCACTCGCAGTGAACGCGGGCGCGCAGCAGGCTCAGCTCCGCCTCCAGCTTGCTGTTGATGCCCAGCTTGTCGCCGATGATAACGCCACGCAGATAGTCAATGCCGCCCTCCAGACTTTCCAGCCACAGCGACGTGCGTTGTAGCCGATCGCCGGTGCGGATGTAGAACATCATAAAGCGATCGAGGTAGGCGATCAGCGTGTCGCGGTCGAGGTCAGCGGCCAGCAGATCGGCGTGACGCGGCTTCATTCCGCCGTTGCCGCAGACATACAGATTCCAGCCCTTCTCTGTGGCGATAACGCCGACATCTTTACCCTGAGCTTCGGCGCACTCGCGCGTACAGCCGGAAACCCCAAACTTCATCTTGTGCGGGGTGCGGATGCCTTTGTAGCGATTTTCCAGCTCCACGCCGAAGCCGAGGCTGTCGCCGACGCCGTAGCGGCACCAGGCGCTGCCGACGCAGGTTTTCGCCATGCGCAGCGCTTTTGCATAGGCCTGGCCGGTTTCAAAGCCCGCCTCGATAAGCCGGGACCAGATGGCGGGCAGATCGTCTTTTTGCGCGCCAAACAGGCCGATGCGCTGCGAACCGGTAATCTTGGTGTAAAGACGGTAGCGCTCTGCCACTTCGCCAATCACCTTCAGACCCTGCGGCGTGATTTCACCCCCAGGGGTGCGCGGGATGACAGAGTAGGTGCCGTCTTTCTGAATATTGCCGAGGAACAGGTCGTTGCTGTCCTGGAGCGGCGTGTGCTCCGGGGCGAGCACATAGTCGTTCCAGCACGAAGCCAGCAGCGAGGCGACGGTAGGCTTACAGACTTCACAGCCGTAGCCTTCGCCATATTTTGCCAGCAGCGCGTCGAACGTTTTGATCTCTTCAACGCGAATCAGGTGATAAAGCTCCTGACGCGAGTAGGGGAAGTGCGCGCAAAGGTGATTGTTGACTTCGATGCCCTGGCGGCTCAGTTCGGCGTTCAGCACCTGGGTCAGCAGCGGAATACAGCCGCCGCAGCCGGTGCCGGCGCGGGTTTCGCTCTTTAGCGCGGCGACGGTGTGGCAGCCGCCCTGAACCGCTTTGATGATGTCGCCTTTACTGACGTCGAAGCAGGAGCAGATCTGCGCGCTGTCGGGCAGGGAGTCGACGCCCATTACCGGTTTCTCGCCGCTGCCCGCCGGCAGAATCAACCCCTCTGGATTTTCCGGCAGCGGAATGGCATTAAGCACCAGCTGAAGCAGATTGCCGTAGTCGCTGGTATCGCCCACCAGCACCGCGCCGAGCAGGGTCGTGCCGTCTGCGCTTACCACCAGGCGTTTATAGACTGAATGCCTCTCATCCAGCCAGACATAGCTGCGCGCGCCTGGCGTGCGGCCATGCGCGTCGCCAATGCCGCCGACGTCTACGCCGAGCAGTTTCAGTTTGGCGCTCATATCCGCGCCCAGGAAGGCGTTATCGCGACCAGTCAGCCTGTCGCTGACCACCTGCGCCATCTTATAGCCCGGCGCGACCAGACCAAAGATTCGGTTCTGCCAGGCCGCGCACTCGCCGATAGCGAAGATAGCCGGATCGCTGGTCTGGCAGCCATCGTCTACGGCGATGCCGCCACGCTCGCCGAGCGCCAGGCCACACTGTTTCGCCAGTTTGTCCTGCGGACGAATACCGGTCGAGAAAACGATAAAGTCGACGTCGAGCGCGCTGCCGTCAGCAAACTGCAAGGTTTTTCCGCCTGCGGCGTGATGGATGATTTGCTGCGTGTTTTTGCTGGTGTGCACCTGCACGCCCATCTCTTCAATTTTACGGCGCAGCAGTTCGCCGCCCTGCTTGTCGAGCTGTTCCGCCATCAGCACGGGGGCGAACTCAATAACGTGGGTTTCAATGCCTAAATTCTTCAGCGCGCCTGCGGCTTCCAGACCGAGCAGTCCGCCGCCGATAACGGCGCCGCGCTTGCTGCGGCGCGCGCAGGCTTCGATGGCGTTGAGATCCTCTATGGTGCGGTAAACGAAGCAGTCCGCGCCCTCCGCGCCCTTTATCGGCGGAATCCAGGGGTAGGAGCCTGTGGCGAAAATCAGCGTGTCGTAGCGCACGGCGCGGCCGGAGTTGGAATGGATCAGCTTCTCTTCGCGGTTGATGGTAATGGCGCGTTCGCCCAGCAGCAGTTCAACCTGATGTTTTTCGTAGTAGCCTTCGCGAACCAGCGACAGTTCTTCAGCGGTATGGTGAGAGAAGTAGGCGGAGAGGTGGACGCGGTCGTAGGCGACGCGGGGTTCTTCACAGAAGACGGTTAATGCGAACTGGCCGGGTTCGGCTTTGTCGATCAGCTCCTCTATAAAGCGATGCCCAACCATGCCGTTACCAATGACGACGACATTGTGTTTGCTCATGCTTGCCTCAAAATTGCGGGAATTGGCGCTACAATAGCGCGCCATTTCCAGCGCATATTGATATACATCAAGCGCCATTCCGTATACCTATTTTGAGGTATATCACTGTTTCCGCACTATTTTTTCTAAATGGTTCGATTGGCTAAAAAAAGTGCCGGGTCACATTTCTGGCGGGCCTGATTGCAGGCGAAGCGGTGAAAAAGAGGAAAAGAAAAGGGCGGCTTGCGCCGCCCGGTCTGCTGTTAGTGCATCACATGGCCATGCTGGCGATGCCGGGTCACAAAGCCCAGCAGCACACACATTACGAACACCACGGCGTAAAGGCCGTTCGCCGTCAGCAGCGCGGCGTGGACGCCGCCCTGCTTCACAATCGGGCTGGTGACGACAAAGGTCAGCATGGTGCCTACGGTGCCGCAGGTCAGAATAAAGTTCACCAGCTTCGGCGAGGAGACTTTGGTCTGCAAGGAGCCGAGCGTGATAATGGTGGTGTAGATCGCGCTGGAGCTGAAGCCCAGAATCATAATAATCCAGCGCAGCATGCTGGCGTCTGTCGCGCTGACGAACCAGTACATCAGCACGGTCGCCAGACCGGCCAGCACCATCAGAATGCGTTGCAGATCGAAGAAGCGCAGCAGGAAGCTAAAGACCCACATGCCGACCATATAGGCGGTCCAGAAGTTGCCGACCAGCTGACCAGCGCTGGCGATGTCCATGCCCATGGTTTTGGTCGCGTATTCCGGCACCCAGGAGATAAAGCCGAGCTGGCCGAGGATATAGCAGAGCGCGGCAACGGAAAGAAACAGCACGCCAACGCCCCATTTCTCTTTTTCCACCGTCGGGCTGTTTTCCGGCTTACGCAGCACCGGAAATTCAACGCACAGCGTCAGGACGAAGATCGCGACGTAGATAAACCCGATGCAGACATAAACCCAGTACCAGGGCAGCGCGCGCGCCAGCAGGATACCGGCCAGCACCGGAAACAGCGTTCCCGCCATGCTGAAAAAAGAGTCGGTAAACAGCAGACGCGAGCCGCGCTGGCGACCTTCATACAGGTGAGTAATCAGGAAGGTGCCGATCGACATGGTGATGCCGCTGACCACGCCCAGCACGAACATGCAGAGCGAGAATACCGAGAGGTCGCGGCTGGTCATCAGACCCAGCACCGCCAGCACCATCAGGATAAAACCAAATATCAGCTGGCGCTTCAGCGGCACAATCACCAGCAGCCAGGCGTTCAGAAAAACCGAGACCAGAATGCCGGCGTTCAGAAAGGTAAAGGTATTACCCATACTCTCAATCGGCAGCTGGAAGTCCTTCGCGATGTCGCCCATAACCATGCCGGTGACGATCACCAGCGCGCCGGTCAACGCGTACGAGAAAAAGCTTATCCATGTAAGCCCGATACGATTACGATTTGTCATGTTTTGAACCTGTGGAAAACAGAGAGGGCGGCGTAAAACTGTCAGAAAGTGTAAACGGAACTGTGATCTTAATAAATAAAGACTGAAAATCAGTTTTCATATTTCATTGATAATGTGATTAACATCACGAAAACGTTTGCGTGCGCACAGTATACGTACAAATCGAGACGTGCGTAAATAACGGTAAAACATGCTGGCTCTTGTATTTCATGCTCTTTACAATCAATCTCGTTTAAAAGCTGTTCTCCAAGGTAAGGAAGGAATTATTCATGCTTAAACGTACTCTTACAGCGGCCGTGGCCCTGTTTGCGCTCTCATCCGTTTCCGCCTCCGCACTGGCCGCCAAAGGCGATACGCACGTCCTGCTCACCACCTCCGCCGGTAGTATCGAACTCGAACTGAATAATCAAAAAGCGCCGGTTTCGGTAAAAAACTTCGTCGATTACGTGAACAGCGGGTTTTATAACAATACGATCTTCCATCGCGTCATTCCTGGTTTCATGGTGCAGGGCGGGGGATTCACCGCCGATATGCAGCAAAAACAGACCAACGCGCCGATCAAAAACGAAGCAGATAACGGCTTACGTAACCTGCGCGGCACCATCTCTATGGCGCGTACCGCAGAGAAAGACAGCGCCACCAGCCAGTTCTTTCTTAACGTCGCTGACAATGCCTTTCTCGATCACGGCCAGCGCGACTTCGGCTATGCGGTATTTGGTAAAATTGTGAAAGGGATGGATGTGGCTGAGAAAATTTCTCAGGTACAGACCAAAGATGTCGGACCCTACCAAAATGTGCCGGTAAAACCAGTAGTTATCCTGTCTGCGAAAGTTCTGCCGTAACTCTCTGCGCCGCGCTTCGCTGGCGGCGTTGCCGTGCCTCTCTCCGGCAAAGGGAAAATTTGCTCCTATACTCTGCTTCAAGAGTGTGGACAACCCTGAGCAGGAGGCGGCATGGCAAACAAACTCACCGAGAAACAAAAAAATACGCTCTGGCAGCAGCGGCGCATCGCCAGCTATCAGGCCAGCTGTCGGCTGGAGGGGCTAATCCTTGCGGAACCGACCAGCGCCTACGAGCGGGCAGAAGAGCGGCTCGACTCGCTAAGGAGGCAGTATGGTGCCGAATAGCGCTGTCGCACGCGATCCCTATCTGTGGCAAAACGATGACGTGCTGAAAAATCGCCTGGACATCCATGACGCCGCCCAGTTGCGTAAAGCCGAGCTGGCATTTAGCAGCGCGCGTCTCGCTACCCTGGAGCTGGGTCCGGCGACCATTGGCCTGCCTTTCCTGTGCCATATCCACCGCACGCTGTTTCAGGACGTTTATGCCTGGGCAGGCGAGCTGCGCACCATTGACATCTGGCGCGACGACACGCCGTTTTGCCATTTCGAGTACATCGAAAAAGAGGGCAATGCGCTGATGGACGCGCTGGAGGAGGAAGGGGGGCTGCGCGATCTGGACGCGTCGGCGTTCGCGGCGCGTATTGCGCATTACTATTGCGAAATCAATATGCTGCATCCCTTCCGCGAGGGAAATGGCCGCGCGCAGCGCATTTTCTTCGAACAGCTGGCGCTGCATGCCGGTTACTTCCTTGACTGGCAAAACGTCGAGGCGCAGCCGTGGCGTGAGGCTAATCAGGCCGGGGCCAGCGGCGATCTGGCGCCGCTGGAGGCGATATTCGCCAGCGTAGTGAGTCGCGCCAGCCTGTAAAACGCGTAGAATAGCGGCGGTATTCTCTGTCAGGACTGGCCATGCTGCTGCTAATCGATAACTATGATTCCTTTACCTGGAATCTTTATCAGTATTTTTGCGAACTGGGCGTGCAGGTGCGCGTGGCGCGCAACGACGCCATTACGCTGGATGAGATGGCGGCCCTGCCGCTGTCGCATCTGGTGATCTCCCCCGGTCCCTGTACGCCGGACGAGTCGGGGATTTCGATGGCGGCGATCCGCCATTTCGCCGGACAGATCCCGGTGCTGGGCGTCTGCCTGGGCCATCAGGCGATCGCGCAGGCCTGGGGCGCAAAGGTGGTGCGCGCGCGCCAGGCGATGCATGGCAAAACCTCGGCGATTACGCATACCCATCGCGGCGTGTTCCGTAATCTGAATAATCCGCTGACCGTCACCCGCTACCACTCGCTGATCGTGGCGCGCGACTCCCTGCCTGACGATTTCGAAGTCACGGCCTGGAGCCTGCGAGACGGGGAGCCGGATGAGATCATGGGATTCCGGCATAAGACGCTGGCGCTGGAAGGCGTGCAGTTTCATCCTGAGAGCATTCTCAGCGAACAGGGGCATCAGCTGCTGCGTAATTTTCTTGAATCCTGAAGTTATCATTGCCTTTGACTGATTTGTTATGCATATTTTATGACTATTATTTCATTGTGGCTCAATAAATAGTCTAAGGTGGTCGTCGATGGCAGCGGAGAAATTAGCGGTAACGCGGGAAACATTTGATAAGGTCATTTTGCCTGTTTATGCACCGGCGCAGTTCGTTCCGGTAAAAGGCAAAGGCAGCCGCGTCTGGGATCAGCAGGGCAAAGAGTATATCGATTTCTCCGGCGGCATCGCCGTTACGGCGCTCGGCCACTGCCATCCGGCGCTGGTGGAGGCGCTGAAAACGCAGGGCGAAACGCTGTGGCACCTGAGCAATGTCTTTACCAATGAGCCTGCGCTGCGTCTCGCCAGTAAACTGATCGCCGCCACCTTCGCCGAGCGCGTCTTCTTCGCCAACTCCGGCGCCGAAGCGAACGAGGCGGCTTTTAAGCTGGCTCGCTATTACGCCTGCCAGCGCCACAGCCCGTTTAAGAGCAAAATCATCGCGTTCCACAACGCGTTTCACGGCCGCACGCTGTTTACCGTTTCCGTTGGCGGACAGCCTAAATACTCCGACGGCTTTGGGCCGAAACCCGCAGACATCGTGCACGTTCCCTTTAACGATCTTGAGGCGGTCAAAGCGGTTATTGACGACCATACCTGCGCCATCGTGGTCGAGCCGATTCAGGGCGAAGGTGGCGTCACGCCTGCCACGCCGGAATTTATGCAGGGACTGCGCGCGCTGTGCGATAAACATCAGGCGCTGCTGGTGCTGGATGAGGTGCAGAGCGGTATGGGGCGCAGTGGCAAGCTGTTTGCTTATGAGCACTACGGCGTGACTCCCGATATTCTTACCACCGCCAAAGCGCTGGGCGGCGGCTTCCCGGTGAGCGCGATGCTGACCACGCAGGAGATCGCTGCCACGATGTCCCCTGGCGTGCACGGCACCACCTATGGCGGCAACCCGCTGGCCTGCGCGGTGGCGGAAGCCGCGCTGGACGTTATCAATACGCCGGAGGTGCTGGCAGGCGTCCAGACGCGCCGCGAGCAGTTCGTTACGGCGCTGGAGGCGCTCGACGCGAAGCTGGATCTCTTCACGGAAATTCGCGGCAAAGGGTTGCTGATCGGGGCGGCGCTGAAGCCGCAGCACGCAGGAAAAGCGCGCGATATTCTCAACGCGGCGGCGGCAGAGGGCCTGATGGTTCTGGTGGCCGGCACCGACGTGATTCGCTTCGCGCCGTCGCTGGTGATTGAGCCTGCCGATATTGAAGAGGGAATGGCGCGCTTTGCCCGCGCGGTGGAAAAGGCGCTGGCGGCCTGATCAGCCTTTGCGCAGATGCCTTATCAGCCAGCGGCCATGCTGTGGCCGCTGGCTCCATGCCAGCGACGAAATGGTATGCATCACGTTCAGATGCTCCAGAATGCGTCGCACATGCTGCTCCAGAATAGTTATCGCCCCTTCACTCAGATTTTCGACGTCTTCCATTACATTCGTCGGGGAGCCTGGACCGTCATACTCCAGCCGCTGCTGACAGCGCTGTAGCGCGATTTCGCAGGATTGCAGATAACGCTGCGCCAGATCCGGCGTCAGCATGGTGTGCTCGCGGGCCAGAATCGTCATGGCGTTAATATGCTCGACGATAAACTGGCTGTGCGTGACCCACAGGCGCATGTCTTTTAAATACTGCGCATTAAAGCCAGGCTCCTGCATCGCCTGATTGAGCGAGTTAAACAGGGCATTATGGGCCTGATTGACCTGCATACGCTGATAGGCCAGCTTTTTCGCCTCCTGCTCCGGGCCGAGCAGCATTCGCAGCGCCTCCTGATAGGTGCCCAGCGCGTCGTGCGCATTCTGGCGCAGTAATCCGCTTTGCCACTGCGGCCACAGCCACAGCATGCCGCCAAACGCGATCAGACAGCCCATCAGCGTATCCATCAGACGCGGCAGTAAAAACTGCGCGCCGTTCAGCGACAGCAGTTGCAGCGAGTACACCGCCGTGACGGTAAAGCCGATCATCGACCAGCCGTAATATTTACGCGTCACCAGGTAGCTGAGCAGCGTCACTACCAGCATAAACAGCAGCACCAGCGACTCCGGCACCGCAAAGCGCAGCGAGGCGGCGGCGATCACCAGCCCGGCAAAGGTGCCCAGCGCCCGGTGCTGGATACGCACGCGCGTGGCGCTGTAGCCGTTCTGACTGACAAACATAATGGTCATCAGGATCCAGTAAGGCTTCGGAATATCAAACAGCATCGCCAGCGAGCTGCCGAACATCAGCATGACGGCGAAGCGGGCTGCGGTGCGTAGCGCCGCGGATTTCAGCGACAGATAGCTGCGCAGCGCGGGCAGCAGCGGCAGACGGCGCTGGCGGTCGCTCATCAGGTCGCGCTGGTAGAGCGGCTTTTGCGTGCGCAACACGCGCGCGATGCGGCTGAAGTGGTAGAAGCAGAAGTGGCCTACCGGGTTATCAGGATGCTGGCGGGTGATCTTCTCCAGCGCGCCGAGCGGCTTTTCCATCTCGAAGCGGTTCGGCAATTGATGATAAAGAATAGCGTCGGCCAGCGCGCGCAGCCGCGCCGAGATGATTTTTGCGTTCCAGCGAATCACCGCTTCCGCATGGCTGCGCTCTACCAGCTTCTGCACTTCTTCTGGCTGATGCAGACTGACAGAGATATGTTCCTGTAGATCGAGCGCCACCTGGAAAGCGCGCGTGAGCCGTTTATGGCTGTTGTCACGGCTGGCGGAGAGCATATGCATCTGCTGATAGCAGGTGTTAATCAGATCGACCGCTTTCTGCTGACGCGCCAGCAGCGGCGGCAGCGCTTTTTCCGGATCGGTGAGCTGGGTCAGCAGCGTATACTTGGCGTCGCAGTAGTCCGCCAGTTCACGATAGATCAGGCTCAGGGTTTCGCGCATCGGCTGCTCTTTCCACAGCCAGAACCAGAACCAGTTGAACAGACCGTACCAGAGCGTGCCGCCGATGTAGAGCAGCGGCGGAACATAGATCGGCATACGGCCGGTCAGGCTCAGGGTAAAGATCGCCGCGACCAGGGTGCCGGAAAGCAGACGCCCGTGCAGCGGGCTGATTTCGCCGGTGACGCCCAGCAGCAGCGGCAGCACAAAGAGCACGGCAGGCAGCGGCACGCCTTCCTGCGTCAGCAGCTGCACCAGAAAACTGCCGAGCGCAAACAGCGAGCCGCCCACAATCAGGCGCTTGAAAAAGCGCTTGTGCGGCGTATCGAGACCGGCGACGTTACAGCAGGCGGGAACCAGCGAGAAGAGAAGACCGTTTTGCAGATCGCCGAACAGCCAGCCGAGCGCAACAGGAATGCACAGCACCAGCGTCTGCCGCAGGGCATAGTTTACTTCGGGGTGATAGATGATTCGACGCCACATCACTTCACGCAAAGCAGTAACGGCGTGACAGCAGCATCACGCCGTGAGTGAGAGGAAATCAGCGGGTGCCGTAAACGACAATGGTTTTGCCGTGTGCGGAAATCAGATTCTGGTCTTCCAACATTTTCAAAATGCGGCCCACGGTTTCGCGTGAGCAACCAACGATTTGGCCAATTTCCTGACGAGTAATTTTGATTTGCATGCCGTCGGGATGCGTCATGGCGTCTGGCTGTTTCGCCAGGTTGAGCAGGGTTTGTGCAATACGTCCGGTCACGTCGAGGAAAGCTAAATTGCCGACTTTTTCTGATGTCACCTGTAGACGGCGCGCCATCTGCGAGGAGAGGCGCATTAAAATATCCGGGTTCACCTGAATCAGCTGACGGAATTTCTTGTAGGAAATTTCCGCTACTTCGCACGCGGTTTTAGCGCGTACCCAGGCGCTGCGCTCCTGACCTTCTTCAAACAGGCCAAGCTCGCCGATAAAGTCACCCTGATTCAGGTAGGAGAGGATCATCTCTTTACCTTCTTCATCTTTGATCAGCACCGCGACGGAGCCTTTCACGATGTAGTAAAGGGTTTCAGCTTTCTCACCCTGATGAATCAGCGTACTTTTGGATGGATATTTGTGAATATGGCAATGGGACAGGAACCATTCGAGTGTAGGGTCTGTTTGCGGTTTGCCGAGAACCATTCGCTATTATCCTCTGTTGTAATCGTGCCCAAAATGCAGGGTGGTGTTCCCAGCCAGGCGATGAAAGCTTCAAGCATTTCCCGTAAAGGAGATTATTCGGGTGCCATTTGGCGCCAGGCGCTTAAGGTATCCCGCCTTCGTCCTTAATAAGACGAAACTATTTTCAGCACTGTTTGTAGCACAGCTTTTGCCGACTGTCTTCTGTTGTCTCGCTTCAGCAAAGGGGGGATTACTCTGGATTGCTGTTTGCCAGGCGAACGCGTACTCTGGCGGCAAACGGGCTATTCTTGAGGTAGAAACATGCAGGCAAGAGTGAAGTGGATCGAAGGATTAACCTTTTTGGGCGAGTCGGCCTCAGGACATCAGATCCTTATGGACGGCAACGCCGGCGATAAAGCGCCAGGCCCGATGGAGATGGTGCTGATGGCGACCGGAGGCTGTAGCGCTATCGACGTGGTCTCTATTCTTCAGAAAGGGCGTAACGACGTCGCGGACTGCGAGGTCAAGCTGACCTCCGAACGTCGCGAAGAGGCGCCGCGCCTGTTTACCCATATCAATCTGCATTTCGTGGTGACCGGCAAAGCGCTGAGCGATAAAGCCGTAGCGCGCGCAGTCGATCTGTCGGCGGAGAAGTACTGTTCGGTGGCGCTGATGCTGGGCAAGGGCGTGGAAATTACCCATAGCTATGAGGTGATTGAGCTGTAACTGGCGGCCCCGGACTCAAGAGGCGGGTCGCAGGCGAAGCGTCTTGCGTCACGGACAACGCGCCGGGCGCATAGTTGTTTCACGCGACTGGCTGGCCTGCTGACGGACGCGCCTGAGCAAAAGGCGCGTCGTTTAGCGCGGCGTGGCGCTCTGGCCTTGCCATTCTCGATCGCATTGCCGACGGCTCAGGCGATCTGCTTGCCTTCCATTAGCCGCTGCACCAGCGGAGCCATAATCAGTTCCATCGCCAGCCCCATTTTGCCGCCCGGCACCACCAGCGTATTGATATGCGAGATAAAGGAACCCTGAATCATCGCCAGCAGATAGGGAAAATCGATATGCTCCAGCCCGCGAAAGTGAATAACGACAAAGCTCTCGTCCAGCGACGGGATCTCGCGCGCGGCGAATGGGTTGGAGGTATCCACCGTAGGCACGCGCTGGAAGTTAATATGGGTGCGCGAAAACTGCGGCGTAATGAAGTTGATATAATCCTCCATTGAGCGCACCACCGAATCCATGACCGCTTCACGCGAGTGGCCGCGTTCGCTGGTGTCGCGCACCAGCTTCTGAATCCACTCCAGATTGACGATCGGCACCACGCCCACCAGCAGATCGACTTTCTCCGCGACGTTATGCTGCTGCGTCACCACGCCGCCGTGCAGTCCTTCATAAAACAGCACGTCGGTGTTTTCCCGCAGCGGCTGCCACGGCGTAAAGGTGCCCGGCAGCTGATTCCAGGGCACGGCCTCGTCGTAGGTGTGCAGGTATTTGCGCGACTGGCCTTTGCCCGCCTTGCCGTAATCAACAAACGTCTGCTCAAGCAGGCCGAAATCGTTGGCCTCCGGTCCGAAGTAGCTGATATGGCGACCTAAGTCGCGTGCTTTGCGGATAGCCATATCCATTTCCGGCCGCGTATAGCGATGGAAACTGTCGCCTTCCAGCTCGGCGGCATGCAGGCCGAGCTGCTGAAAAATCTTCCGGAATGCCAGACTGGTGGTGGTGGTTCCAGCGCCGCTGGAACCTGTCACCGCAATAATCGGGTGTCGTGCTGACATGGTTCTGCTTCCTGTAACGTCGGGCGATAGGCATTGTTAACATGAAAAGCGCGGCGGCGCATCAGCCGCGAAATTCGCTGCGCGGCATAATGTTGACGGTTTCATGCAGTTCAGACCAGACCAGCACCGCGTCGCCGCGCTCCAGCTGCCGACGAACATCTTCGACCTTTTGCGTCAGGCTGCGCTCCTGCTCGCCGTAGTCGGTGCCTTCGCGCAGCACAAAGGCTTCAATCAGGTTGTTAAGCGTTTCCGGGTCGATCTGTTGCCAGGGAATAATCATGTTGCGAGCCATTGTGTAAGCCAGTGCGGCACACGCTGCTCAAGCCACATCTGCGGTTGACGCAGCGTGCCGCCGACAAAGCCAACGTGTCCGCCATAGGGCGTAAGTTGATAGAGAGTCGTCGCTGAGAGCTGTTCCGGTTGGGGGATCACCTCGTCAGTCATAAAAGGATCGTCCTTTGCGTGGATAATCAGCAAGGGTTTGCGCACGTTTTTCAACAGCGGCATGGCGCTGGCGCGCCGGTAATAGTCGCCCGCATTAAGAAAACCGTGCGCGCGGGCGGTAATGGCGTCGTCAAAATCGCGCAGGCGACGCAGCGCTTTCAGCTGGAGCAGATCCACCGGCAGTGTTCCCGGCCAGGCGCGCAGCTTACGCTCGGCGTTTTTTTTCAGCTGATCGAGCAGATAGCGTTGATAAAAGCGGGAGAAACCCTGCTCCAGCTTCAGGCTGCACGGCTCCAGCAGCAGCGGGGCGGAGACGATAACGCCGGCGTCGAGCGGCGCGGTCTCGCCCAGTCTGCCAAGCAGACAACCCAGCATATTGCCTCCTAGCGAAACGCCTACCGCGGCAGTCGGCGCATCGCCCCAGCGCGTTTTCAGCCAGCGCAGAAAGAAGGCGGCGTCTTCGGTTTCGCCGGAGTGATAGATGCGATGCAGCCGGTTCGGTTCGCCGCCGCAGCCGCGAAAATGCATGACTACCCCCAGCCAGCCCTGGCGCTGACAGGCGTGCATCAGGCCGTGCGCATAGGGGCTGTGAAAATTGCCTTCAAGACCGTGAAACAGCACCACGCGCGGCTTGTGGCTCGCCTGCTGCGGGTCTTCGCTCCAGGCGAGGTCGATGAAATCCCCGTCCGGCAGATCGAGGCGCTGCCAGTGCGGCCGCAGCAGCAGGCGACGCCGCACCAGACGCGGCAGCACCGTCTGCAAATGCGGATTGCGCAGGGCGCGCGGCGGCATAAAATGCGTCGCGGCGTCAGGCGTAAAATTCATGTCGCCGGGGCTTGTCTGATCCATATCACACTGTTAGCTTCATTAGGTTTGTTATGAGTCTGGGGTAAGGAGCACCCGTTCATGGAACTGAGCCTGTTTTTCTCAATGTTAGGTTTTCTCTGGGTCGCCGCCATCACGCCAGGCCCTAATAATATGTTACTCACGGCGTCCGGCGCCAATTTCGGCTTCTGGCGTACGCTGCCGCTAATGATCGGCATTATGATTGGCATGCAGGTGATGCTGCTGATGGTGGCGTTTGGCGTCGGCGGCCTGATTCTGCTCTATCCCGCCCTGCATCTCATCCTGAAAATCGCCGGCAGCCTCTATCTGCTCTGGCTGGCCTGGAAGATTGCCACCGCCGCTTATGAAGAGCTGGACACCGGCGATGCGCCGCCCAAGCCGATGCCGTTCTGGCAGGGCGGGCTGTTGCAGCTGATTAACCCCAAGGCCTGGCTGATGGCGCTGGGCGCCGTGGCGAGCTTTAGCCTGGCGGGCGCGGCCTATCTCCATTCGGTTACGGCGATCAGCTTTGGCATGTTTCTGGTCAATCTGGTGGCGGGCGTCATCTGGATTGGTTTCGGCGCGCTGATTGGCCGCATCCTGAAAAGCCGTCGCGCCTGGACGATCTTTAACCTGGCGATGGGCCTGCTCACCGCCGCCTGCGTACTGTTGATCTGGCGCTAGGCAAACCGGAGGCGCAGCTGCTGCGTCTCCGGTCAGCTCCCCTGCACTGTATTGCCCTTCTTTGCCGTTTTTCGCATCAGCTTTGCCGATCATGATCTAAGAACGTCTTTTTATTAAGAATAATTTTTAATTCCTTTATGAAATCTTCGCCGCTGGCGACACTGCGCCCATCATCAGACCCTGGCGGAGTGCAACATCATGGCAGTAAAAGCGCGTTTCACCCTTTTAGCCGCAGCGCTGTCGCTGCTGGTATTTCAGGCGCAGGCCGTTAACGTAACGGTGGCGTATCAGACCTCTGCCGAACCGGCGAAAGTGGCGCAGGCGGACAATACCTTCGCGAAAGAGAGCGGGGCGACCGTTGACTGGCGCAAATTCGACAGCGGCGCGGGCGTACTGCGCGCGCTGGCGTCCGGAGATGTGCAGATTGGCAATATCGGCTCCAGCCCGCTGGCGGTCGCCGCGACGCAGCAGCTGCCGATTGAGGCCTTTTTACTGGCGTCACAGCTGGGCAACTCCGAAGCGCTGGTAGTGAAAAAAGGGATTGGCGGTCCAAAAGACTTAATCGGCAAGCGCATCGCCGTGCCTTTTATCTCCACCACCCATTACAGCCTGCTGGCGGCGCTGAAACACTGGGGCATTAAGCCGACCCAGGTACAGTTGGTAAACCTCCAGCCGCCGGCGATTATTGCGGCCTGGCAGCGCGGGGATATTGATGGCGCATACGTCTGGGCGCCTGCGGTTAATGAGCTGGAAAAAGACGGCAAGGTCCTGACGGACTCGTCGCAGGTCGGCCAGTGGGGCGCGCCGACGCTTGACGTCTGGGTCGTGCGCAAAGACTTTGCCAAAGCACATCCTGACATCGTGACTGCCTTTGCCCGCAGCGCTATCGAGGCGCAAAAAACCTATATCGACAACCCGGATCAATGGCTGAAGCAGCCGGATAACCTGAGCAAGCTGTCGCGCCTGAGCGGCGTGCCGGAAGCGCAGGTGCCGGGGCTGGTAAAAGGCAATACCTACCTTACCGCGCAGCAGCAGATCGAGCAGCTGGGCAAACCGGTTAATCAGGCCATCGTCGATACGGCCCGATTCCTGAAAGAGCAGGGCAAAGTGCCGCAGGCCAGCGCTGACTACAGCGATTTTGTCACCACTCGCTTTGTCGAGCCGTTAGCGAAACAGTAAGGAGAACCTCATGCTGCGCATCGCTCATCTTAACGCGCGTTATGCCGGACGCCCTGCATTACAGGACATCAGCCTGCAACTGGATAAGGGCGAACTGCTGGTGGTGCTCGGCCCGTCAGGCTGCGGCAAAACCACGCTGCTTAACCTGATCGCCGGTTTTTTGCCGGTGGAGTCGGGCAGTATCACGCTGGAAGGTAACGCCATCAGCGGACCGGGCGCAGAGCGGGGCGTAGTGTTTCAGCATGAAGGGCTGCTGCCGTGGCGTAATGTGCTGGACAATGTCGCCTTTGGTCTTCAGCTGGCGGGTATGGCGCGCGGCGAACGTAACGCCATTGCCCGGCGTTTAATTAAAAAAGTCGGGCTGGAAGGGGCGGAGAGCCGCCCCGTCTGGCAGCTTTCCGGCGGCCAGCGGCAACGCGTCGGCATTGCCCGCGCGCTGGCGGCCGATCCCCAGCTGCTGCTGCTCGACGAACCCTTTGGCGCGCTGGATGCCTTTACCCGCGAACAGATGCAGACGCTGCTGCTGACGCTATGGCGCGACAGCGGCAAACAGATTTTGCTGATTACGCACGATATTGAAGAGGCGGTGTTTCTTGCCAGCGAGCTGGTGCTGCTCTCACCGGGACCGGGACGCATAGTCGAGCGCCTCAGGCTTAACTTCGGCCAGCGTTTTGCCGCCGGGGAGCCTTGCCGCGCCATCAAGTCCGATCCTGCCTTTATCGAAAAGCGCGAGTACGTGCTGAGCCGGGTGTTTGAGCAGCGGGAGGCCTTTGTATGAGCGCGGTGATCAACGATAAAACCACGACGGCGCGACGTCGTCTGCGCTGGCCTTTTTCCCGGCAGTTCAGCCTGAGCCTGTTGAGCATGGCGCTCTTGCTGCTGATCTGGTGGGGCGTGACGGCGCTGGGCCTGATTAGCCCGCTGTTTCTGCCCGCGCCGCAGCAGGTGCTGAGCAAGCTGCTGCTGATTGCCAGTCCGCAGGGCTTTATGGACGCCACGCTGTGGCAGCATCTGGCCGCCAGTCTGACGCGTATGCTGGTGGCGCTGTTTGCGGCCGCGGCTATTGGCATCCCGGTAGGCATTGCGATGGGGATGAGTCCTGTCGCGCGCGGCCTGCTCGACCCGCTGATCGAGCTGTATCGTCCGGTGCCGCCGCTCGCCTACTTGCCGCTGATGGTGATCTGGTTCGGCATTGGCGAAACCTCCAAGATCCTGCTGATCTACCTGGCTATCTTTGCGCCGGTGACGCTGTCGACGCTGGCGGGCGTGCGCAATACGCAGCAGGTGCGCATTCGCGCGGCGCAGTCGCTGGGCGCCAGCCGCTGGCAGTTGCTGCGATGGGTCATTTTGCCGGGGGCGCTGCCGGATATTCTCACCGGGCTACGTATTGGGCTGGGGGTTGGCTGGTCGACGCTGGTGGCGGCGGAACTGATCGCGGCGACGCGCGGGCTGGGTTTTATGGTGCAGTCCGCAGGAGAATTTCTCGCAACCGATGTGGTGCTGGCAGGCATCGCCGTCATCGCGCTGGTCGCCTTTACTTTAGAGCTTGGGCTGCGCGCCCTTCAGCGTCGGCTGACGCCCTGGAACGGAGAACAATCATGAACGAAAAGTTGAACATCACCGCGCTCGGTCCCTGGATTGGCGCGCAGGTCGCCAATGTCGATTTAGCCCGGCCGCTGAGCGACGCGCAGTTTGAACAGCTTTACCACGCGCTGCTGCGCCATCAGGTGCTGTTTCTGCGCGATCAGGTCATTACGCCCCACCAGCAGCGCGCGCTGGCGGCGCGCTTCGGCGACCTGCATATTCATCCGGTTTATCCCCATGCCGACGGGGTGGAAGAGATTATCGTGCTGGATACCCATCAGGATAATCCTCCGGACAATGACAACTGGCATACCGACGTGACCTTTATTGAAACGCCACCGGCGGTGGCTATCCTGGCGTCGAAGCTGCTGCCTGAATCGGGCGGCGACACCCTGTGGGCCAGCGGTATTGCCGCCTATGAGACTCTGTCAGCGCCGATCAAAACGCTGCTGGAAGGGCTGCATGCCGAGCACGATTTCAAAAAATCCTTTCAGGAGTATAAATATCGCCGCAGCGAAGAGGAGCATCAGCGCTGGCAGGCGGCCGTGGCGAAGCATCCGCCGGTGCAGCATCCGGTGATCCGCACCCATCCGGTAAGCGGACGCAAGGCGCTGTTCGTCAATGAAGGGTTTACGACGCGCATTGTGGAGCTGAGTGAAAAAGAGAGCGATGCCGTGCTGGCGCTGCTCTATGCGCATGCGACTAAACCAGAGTTCCAGGTGCGCTGGCGCTGGCAGCCGAATGATGTGGCGATCTGGGATAACCGCGTAACGCAGCACTATGCTAATGCGGACTATTATCCGGCCAGGCGGGTGATGCAGCGGGCTACGGTGTTGGGCGATAAGCCTTTCTGAGTTGCATATATTAAAACGTCCGTACCGGGCTGCGACCGCGTTGCCGCGCCGCGTCATAATGCTCACATACGTCAGTATGCTCCGCTTATGCCGCGGCTTGCGCCTTGTCTCGCTCCGATACGATCGTTTTAAGTCCGCGAAAAGCGAAAAGCTCAGCGCCAGGTCAGGAGGCGAGCATCGCTTCCAGCTGCTCCTGCGCATCCAGCCACGCCATCTCTACTTCTTCCAGCGCCGACTTGCTTTCCGCCTGACGCTGCAACGCCGCGGTAAGATCCGCTTTGCGGGCGGGATCGTAAATTTCGCCGTCGGCCAGCTGGGTTTCCGCTTCGGTGAGCTGGCTCTGCCATTTCGCCATCTGCTTCTCCAGCTTCTCGATCTCTTTACGCAGCGGCTGCGTCTGGGCGCGCAGTTCGGCTTCGCGGCGCTTCTGATCTTTGCGTGCCTGCGCGCTGTTGCCGTTGTCCTGTTTCGGGGCGGCATCCGCCTGGGCCTGCTGCTTTTGCAGATCGCTCAGCCACTGCTGGTAATCTTCCAGATCGCCAGGGAAGACATCGACCTTGCCGTCATGCACCAGATAGAGATCGTCCGTGGTGGCGCGCAGCAGGTGACGATCGTGCGATACCACAACCAGCGCGCCTTCAAAGTCGATCAGCGCTTCGGTCAGCGCCTGACGCATATCCAGATCGAGGTGGTTAGTCGGTTCATCAAGCAGCAGCAGGTTAGGGCGCTGCCAGACAATCAGCGCCAGTACCAGCCGCGCCTTTTCGCCGCCGGAGAAGCGCGCCGTCACTTCACTCACTTTATCGCCCTGAAAGCCGAAGCCGCCCAGATAATCGCGCAGCTGCTGCTCCAGCACCTTCGGCGCGATGCGCGCCAGATGCTGCAACGGCGATTCGTCGCTGCGCAGATACTCCAGCTGATGCTGCGCGAAGTAGCCAAGCTTAATGCCCTTCGCCAGCCCCACCTCGCCGTCAAGCGGCGTTAGTTCGCCAGCCAGCAGCTTGATCAGGGTGGATTTTCCCGCGCCGTTACGGCCGAGCAGACCAATGCGGGAACCTGGCACCAGGTTGAGCTTGATGGCGTCAAGAATAATGCGTTCGCCGTAGCCAGCGGTCACCTTTTCCATCTTCAGCAGCGGATTCGGCAGGCTTTCCGGCGGACGGAAGCTGAAACTGAACGGGTTATCGACGTGCGCCGGGGCGATCATCTCCATCCGCTCCAGCATCTTGATGCGGCTTTGCGCCTGTTTGGCTTTAGACGCCTTGGCGCGGAAGCGATCGATATAGCTTTGCAGATGCGCCACTTTTTCCTGCTGGCTCTCAAACAGCGCCTGCTGCTGCGCCAGCTTAGCGACGCGCTGCCGTTCAAACGAAGAGTAGTTGCCGGTGTATTCGAACAGGCTCTCCTGCTCGATATGAATGATCTTGTCTACCACCGGATCGAGGAAGTCGCGATCGTGCGAAATCAGGATCAGCGTGCCCTCATAGCTTTTCAGCCAGCGTTCCAGCCAGATGACCGCGTCGAGGTCGAGGTGGTTAGTGGGTTCGTCGAGCAGCAGCAGATCGGACCGACACACCAGCGCCTGCGCCAGGTTAAGACGCATGCGCCAGCCGCCGGAAAAGTCGCTGACGGGACGGTTCAGCTGCTCCTGGCTAAAGCCAAGGCCGTGCAGCAGACTGGAGGCGCGCGCATGAATGCTCCAGGCCTGGATGGCATCCAGCTTGCCGTGCAGCAGCGCGATGGCATTGCCGTCGTCGCGCTGGTTGGCGTCCGCCAGTTCCGCCTCAAGCTGACGATACTCGCGATCGCCGTCGATGACGTATTCCAGCGCCGCTTTACTCAGGGCGGGCGTCTCCTGGTTAACCCAGGCCAGCGCCCAGTTGCCAGGGAAGGTCACGCCGCCCGCGTCGCTGCTGATTTCGCCCTTTAACAGCGACAGCAGGGTCGATTTGCCGCAGCCGTTTTTACCGACCAGGCCGACCTTCTGGCCGGGATTGATCGTCGCGGAAGCGTTATCGAGCAGCACGCGGACGCCGCGGCGGATTTGCAGAGAAGAGAAGACAATCATAAGCGCCGTATCGTCAGAATATGTTAATTTACACACAACATAATTAGAGTGTGTCGCGTCGTGCATGGTAGCGGAAATCCGCTCCGGTGACGACGCTTTGGAAGAGGATAACTATGTCGCAGCCAGCAAAAGTTTTGCTGCTTTATGCCCATCCGGAAACGCAGGAGTCGATAGCGAATCGGGTCCTGCTACAGTCAGCGCAGAAACAGGAAAATGTTACCGTACATGACCTGTATGCGCACTATCCTGATTTTTTTATCGATATTCATCATGAACAGCAGCTGCTGCGCGAGCATCAGGTGATTGTATTTCAGCATCCTCTCTATACCTACAGCTGCCCCGCGCTGTTGAAAGAGTGGCTGGATCGCGTGTTGTCACGCGGATTTGCCAACGGGGTCGACGGCAATGCGCTGGAAGGCAAATACTGGCGCAGCGTGATCACCACCGGCGAGCCGGAAACGGCCTACCACCAGAGCGGGCTTAACCGCTATCCCATGGCGGACATTATGCGTCCGTTCGAACTCACTGCGCAGATGTGTCGCATGCACTGGATGACGCCGATGGTGCTTTACTGGGCGCGCCGGCAGCCGAAAGAGGTGATGAGCCACTTCGCCCGCGCATACGGCGAATGGCTTGCCTCGCCGCTGCCGAACGGAGGGTTGTGATGGAAGGACAAACTCTGCTGACCGCAGGCGTGATTTATCTGGTGGCGGCGGTGCTGATCGTACCCGTCGCCGCGCGGCTGGGCATTGGCGCGGTATTGGGCTACCTGCTGGCCGGGATTGCGATAGGCCCGTGGGGACTCGGCTTTATCAGCGACGTTGAGGAGATCCTGCACTTCTCCGAGCTGGGCGTCGTGTTCCTGATGTTTATCATCGGCCTGGAGCTGAATCCGGCGAAACTCTGGGCGCTGCGTCGTTCGATCTTTGGCGTCGGCGCGGCGCAGGTGCTGATCTCCGCCGGGATTCTGGGCGCGCTGCTGTGGCTGAGCGACTTTAGCTGGCAGGCCGCCGTGATTGGCGGTATTGGCCTGGCGATGTCTTCGACCGCGATGGCGTTGCAGCTGATGCGCGACAAAGGAATGAATCGCAGCGAGGCGGGCCAGCTTGGCTTCTCGGTGCTGCTGTTTCAGGATTTAGCGGTGATCCCGGCGCTGGCGCTGGTGCCGCTGCTGGCCGGTAGCGACAGCGGCAATATCGACTGGATGAAGATCGGCATGAAAGTGCTGGCCTTCGCCGGGATGCTGGTCGGCGGGCGCTATCTGCTGCGGCCGATTTTCCGTTTTATCGCGGCCTCCGGCGTGCGCGAAGTCTTTACCGCCGCCGCCTTGCTGCTGGTGCTCGGTTCGGCGCTGTTTATGGACGCGCTCGGACTGTCGATGGCGCTGGGCACCTTTATCGCCGGTATTCTGCTGGCGGAAAGCGAATACCGCCACGAGCTGGAAGTGGCTATCGATCCCTTCAAAGGGCTGCTGCTTGGGCTGTTCTTTATCTCTGTCGGCATGGCGCTCAACCTTGGGGTGCTCTATACCCATATTGTTGAGATCCTGCTTGGCGTCTTGATTCTGGTCACGGTAAAAACGCTGGTGCTTTACGTGCTGGCGCGCGTCTATGGCCTGCGCAGCTCCGAGCGTCAGCAGTTTGCGGGCGTGCTGAGTCAGGGCGGCGAGTTCGCTTTCGTGCTGTTTTCCGCGGCGTCATCGGCGCATCTTTTCTCTGGCGACCAACTGCCGCTGCTGCTGGTAACGGTGACGCTGTCGATGATGACCACGCCGCTGCTGATGCAGGCGATCGACAGGCTGCTGGCGCGCCGCTTTAACGAAAGCGACGAAGACAGCGAAAAACCCTTTGTCGAGGACGATCAGCCGCAGGTGATCGTGGTGGGCTTTGGCCGTATGGGGCAGGTGGTGGGCCGTCTGCTGATGGCCAACAATAAGCGAATTACGGTGCTGGAGCGCGACATCAGCGCGGTAAGCCTGATGCGCAAGTATGGCTACAAGGTTTACTATGGTGACGCCACCGAGCTTGAGCTGCTGCGCGCCGCCGGCGCGGGCAGCGCGCAGTCAATCGTTATCACCTGTAACGAGCCGGAAGACACCATGGCGATCGTGCATCTCTGCCAGCAGCACTTCCCGCAGCTGGAGATTGTGGCGCGGGCGCGCGGACGCGTTGAGGCGCACGAACTGTTGCAGGCGGGCGTCACGCAGTTCTCGCGCGAAACCTTCTCCAGCGCGCTGGAGCTGGGGCGTAAAGCGCTGATTTCAGTAGGTATGCATCCGCATCAGGCGCAGCGCGCGCAGCTGCATTTTCGTCGTCTGGACATGCGCATGCTGCGCGAGCTCATGCCGAACCATACGGACAATGCGCAAATTTCGCGCGTGCGCGAGGCAAGACGCGAGCTGGAGGACATTTTCCAGCGCGAGATGCAGCATGAGAAGCGGCAGATCGACGACTGGGATGCCGATCAGTAACAGCAACACGGGTAAATCAACATGCGTAAACGGTTTATTGCCGGTGCGGTTTGTCCGCACTGCCAGGAAAAAGACACGCTGGCGATGTGGCGTGAAAATAATGTCGACGTCGTGGAGTGCGTGAAATGCGGCCACCAGATGCGCGAGGCGGATAAGCAGGTTCGCGATCAGGTTCGCAGCCAGGAGCAAGTGATCGGTATTTTCCATCCGGAGTAGCGAAATGCCGCAGCTTTTTTTACGCTTAAACTTACAGCGGGATTGAATTTCGATACAATCGGCGTCACTTACGCTGAGGCCTGGCGCGTAGCGACCTGCGCGGCCTCAGCCCCGAACCTTTCTGGTTGGTGTTATTGCACGCAAGAATAGACCAATGAGACGGGATCTCAGTTCTCAACGGTTAGGAGATATCATGAAAGTAGCAAAAGACCTGGTGGTGAGCCTGGCCTATCAGGTACGTACAGAAGACGGTGTGTTGGTTGACGAGTCACCGGTGAGTGCACCGTTGGACTATCTGCACGGTCATGGTTCCCTGATTTCTGGTCTGGAAAAAGCGCTGGAAAACCATGCGGTCGGCGATAAGTTTGACGTGCATATCCCGGCTAACGACGCCTACGGCCAGTACGACGACAATCTGGTGCAGCGCGTACCGAAAGACGTCTTTATGGGCGTTGACGAATTGCAGGTCGGCATGCGTTTCCTGGCGGAAACCGATCAGGGCCCGGTTCCGGTCGAGATCACTGAAGTTGAAGACGATCACGTTGTGGTTGACGGCAACCACATGCTGGCGGGCCAGAACCTTAACTTTAACGTGGAAGTGGTCGCGATTCGCGAAGCGACCCCGGAAGAGCTGGCGCACGGCCACGTTCACGGCGAGCACGGTCATCATCACGACCACGATCATGACCACGGTCACGATCACGGCAATGGCGGCTGCGGCGGCCACGGCGGTTGCGGCTGCAACCACTAAGTACGCGACGCCGATGACAAGGCCACCAGACGGTGGCCTTTTCTTTTGCGGTTTTACCACGCAAAAATGCGCGAGCAAGCCGCAGCATGTCTGGGTTTGCGAATCCTTCGCGCTGACGCGGCATCGCCGCCAGCCTGAACAGGTCAGTAGTGCGGAGGCGGCGTCTCTTCCGACTGTGAGGCGATCAACGAGGGCGTGGCCGCTTTCAGTTTATCCAGCAGCAGGCGATGCTGTTCGCGCATCTTCGCCATCTCCAGTTCATGCTGCACCACCGTCTGGTTGAGCTGGTCGATAGTGACTTCCTGAAAGGCCAGCTTGCTTTCCAGCGCTTCAAGCCGTTGTTCCCAATCTGATTGTTGCATGACCTCTCCTCCGTTTATGTCGCGGCGACAATTGTGCCTGACTCTGATTTTACCTTTCTCCCGTCAGAATCACCCGATTTTTTACCGCTCCGCCTGTGACGGGTTGAATAAGGTACCCCGCGTCATCATCTCTGATGAAACTTCCTGATGCAAAAAAGGTCGGAGGTTAAACAGGTAATTACGCTGCGGGAGTTTTCGCCGCTGCCGCGTACAGTTATAGTGTGGAGCTTTAGTCCGCAATAGTTTCCGAGGTGACACGCTTCGGTTTTGGAGAAAGGATGAAATCACTGTTTAAAGTCACAATGTTAGCTACCACCATGGCCATCGCGCTGAATGCGCCGCTGGCAATGGCTGCCGAAACGACCGCGGCCCCTGCTGCGACCGATGCGGCACCGCAGGCACCAAAAAATGCGGCCTTCAAAAATGAAGACCAGCAGTCAGCCTACGCACTGGGTGCCTCACTGGGTCGCTACATGGACAACTCCCTGAAGGAACAGGAGAAACTGGGCATCAAGCTGGACAAACAGCAGCTGATTGCGGGCGTTCAGGATGCGTTTGCCGGTAAAAGCAAACTCTCCGACCAGGAAATCGAACAGACTTTGCAGGCCTTTGAAGGCCGCGTAAAAGGCGCTGCTCAGGCGAAAATGGAAAAAGATGCGAAAGAGAATGCTGATAAAGGCACGGCTTTCGCTGACAAATTCGCTAAAGAGAGCGGCGTGAAGAAAACGGAATCCGGTCTGCTGTATAAAGTAGAGAAAGAAGGCAGCGGCGACGCGCCGAAAGACAGCGACACCGTAGTGGTCAACTATAAAGGCACGCTGATCGACGGCACCGAGTTCGACAACTCTTACACGCGCGGCGAACCGCTCTCTTTCCGTCTTGACGGCGTTATCCCTGGCTGGACCGAAGGCCTGAAGCACGTTAAGAAAGGCGGCAAGATCAAGCTGGTAATCCCACCGCAGCTCGCCTACGGTAAAAACGGCGTACCGGGTATTCCGGCCAACTCCACGCTGGTGTTCGATGTTGAACTGCTCGACATCAAACCGGCGCCAAAGGCTGATGAGAAAGCGCAGGCGCCTGCCGCCGACGCGAAGAAGTCTCAATAATCTGCCCGCCGCCGCCTTCTGGCGGCGGTTTCATTTCCCGCCAATGACAAAGCTCTGGCATAAGCGTGCGACATTTGCCAGACTAACGGCTGCACAACTTTCCCAATAAAAGAGTCTGCCCGCTGCGCTGAGACAGGCTCCAGCCATTTAGGGTAATGTCTTCGATGTCAAATCCATTCAATCCCGGCGAACTGAGCGACTTCGATTTGCTGGAGCAGCGTCCGTTCGAGCAAACCGACTACGATATTCTCAGATCCTACGAGGCGGTCGTTGATGGCCTGGCGATGCTGATCGGTTCGCACTGCGAAATCGTATTGCACTCGCTGGAAGATTTGAAGCGCTCAGCCGTACGCATCGCCAATGGCGAACATACCGGACGTAAAGTCGGCTCGCCCATTACCGATCTGGCGCTGCGCATGCTGCACGATATGCACGGCGCGGACAGTAACGTTTCGCGCGCCTATTTCACGCGCGCCAAAAGCGGCGTGCTAATGAAATCGGTCACTATCGCTATCCGTAACCGCCAGCAGCGCGTTATTGGACTGCTGTGCATCAACATGAACCTCGACGTGCCTTTTTCGCAGATCATGTCGACCTTTATGCCGCCGGAAATGCAGCAGGTAGATTCCAACGTGAACTTCGCCAGCTCGGTAGAGGATCTGGTTACCCAGACGCTGGAGTTCACCATTGAGGAAGTCAGCGCCGACCGCAATGTGTCTAATAACGCCAAGAACCGCCAGATCGTTCTGAATCTGTATGAGAAGGGGATCTTCGATATTAAAGACGCCATCAACCAGGTCGCGGATCGCCTCAATATTTCTAAGCACACCGTCTACCTCTATATCCGCCAGTTTAAAAACGGCGACTTTCAGGGGCAGGATCGCTAATGCGCTATACCCTGCTGGTGACCGGGCCGGCCTACGGCACGCAGCAGGCGAGCAGCGCGCTGCTGTTTGCCCGCGCGCTACTGGCGGCGGGTCATCAGCTGCACAGCGTCTTCTTTTATCGCGAAGGCGTGCTTAACGCCAATCAGCTCACCGCGCCGGCCAGCGACGAGGTGGATATTGTGCGCGCCTGGCTTGAGCTGCATCAGGAGCAGGGCGTGGCGCTGAATATTTGCGTGGCGGCGGCGTTACGTCGCGGCGTGACCGATGCGCAGGAGGCGGAGCGGTTGCAGCTGGCAGGCAGCAACTTGCAGCCGGGTTTTGAACTGAGCGGTCTGGGCGCGCTGGCGGAAGCCGCGCTTGGCTGCGATCGACTGGTGCAATTTTAATGAACCGCGTCGCCTTTGTTTTTACCCGTGCGCCGCACGGCAGCAGCGCAGGCCGCGAAGGGCTTGACGCCGCGCTGGCGACCGGCGCGCTGAGCGAGTCCATTGGTCTGTTCTTTATCGGCGACGGCGTATTGCAGCTGACGCCGGATCAGCAGCCGGCAACCATTTTGACGCGCCATCATGCCGCCACCTTCGGCGTGCTGGCGCTCTACGATATTGAAAACTGCTATGTGAGCCGCGAAGCGCTGCGTGAGCGCGGTCTGGCGGAAGAGGGCGCGCGCGTCATGGACGTGGCTGTTCTGGACGCGCCGGCGCTGCGGCAACAGCTTGCGACCTACGATCGCATTATGACTTTTTAAGAGCGCGCCATGCTGCATACCCTGATGCATTCTCCCTACTACAGCGACCTTAACACTCTGCTGCTGCTGCTCACCGCCGAAGACGATCTGCTGCTGTTGCAGGACGGCGTGCTGGGGGCGCTGGAAGGCAGCAGCGCCCTGACGCGGCTGCTGGCGTCGCCTGCGACCTTGTGGGTTCTCACAGAAGACGTGATCGCGCGCGGCCTTGCTGGTCAAATTTCAGCCAAAGTAAGGCCGGTGGACTATACTGGTTTCGTTGCGCTCACGGAAAAGCATCAGCAGCAAATGACCTGGTAATGTCGCAAAGCCTGGTTATTTCTTGACACCCTATTGGCTCAGCCCTAAAATTCTGCGTCCTCGTAGTAATACGAGGCGATTTATTACGTGTTTACGAAGCAAAAGCAAATCCAGGAGCTATTTAATGGCAACAGTTAACCAGCTGGTTCGCAAACCACGCGTACGCAAAGTTGCAAAGAGCAACGTGCCTGCGCTGGAAGCTTGCCCGCAAAAACGTGGTGTTTGTACTCGTGTGTACACCACCACTCCGAAAAAACCGAACTCCGCACTGCGTAAAGTTTGCCGTGTTCGTCTGACTAACGGTTTTGAAGTTACCTCCTACATCGGCGGTGAAGGTCATAACCTCCAGGAACACTCCGTGATCCTGATCCGTGGCGGTCGTGTTAAAGACCTGCCAGGTGTGCGTTACCACACCGTTCGTGGCGCGCTGGACTGCTCAGGTGTTAAAGACCGTAAGCAGGCTCGCTCCAAGTACGGCGTGAAGAAGCCAAAGGCTTAATGGTTCTCCGTTAAGTAAGGCCAAACGTTTTAACTTAAATGTCAAACTAAACTCGTAGAGTTTTGGACAATCCTGAATTAACAACGGAGTATTTCCATGCCACGTCGTCGCGTCATTGGTCAGCGTAAAATCCTGCCGGATCCTAAGTTCGGATCAGAGCTGCTGGCCAAATTTGTAAATATCCTGATGGTAGATGGTAAAAAATCTACTGCTGAATCAATCGTTTATACCGCGCTTGAGACCCTGGCTCAGCGTTCTGGTAAAAACGAGCTGGAAGCCTTTGAAGTAGCCCTCGAAAACGTACGTCCGACTGTCGAAGTTAAGTCACGTCGCGTTGGTGGTTCTACCTATCAGGTGCCAGTTGAAGTCCGTCCGGTTCGTCGCAATGCTCTGGCAATGCGCTGGATCGTAGAAGCTGCTCGTAAACGCGGTGATAAATCTATGGCTCTCCGCCTGGCGAACGAACTTTCTGACGCTGCTGAAAACAAAGGTACAGCAGTTAAGAAACGTGAAGACGTTCACCGTATGGCTGAAGCTAACAAGGCGTTCGCTCACTACCGCTGGTAATCGCCACGTAGTTGTTGTTAAACCAGCGGGCGTGCAAAATGCTAACCCGCTGGGTTCGACTAATTTTGAACGTCCGAGAATCAGAGGAATCAAATGGCTCGTACAACACCCATTGCGCGCTACCGTAACATCGGTATCAGCGCACACATCGACGCCGGTAAGACCACTACTACCGAGCGTATCCTGTTCTACACCGGTGTTAACCACAAAATCGGTGAAGTGCATGATGGCGCCGCGACCATGGACTGGATGGCACAGGAGCAGGAGCGTGGTATTACCATCACCTCCGCAGCGACCACCGCATTCTGGTCCGGTATGGCTAAACAGTTTGAGCCGCACCGTATCAACATCATCGACACCCCGGGACACGTTGACTTCACCATCGAAGTAGAACGTTCCATGCGTGTGCTCGACGGCGCAGTAATGGTTTACTGTGCAGTAGGTGGCGTGCAGCCGCAGTCTGAGACCGTATGGCGTCAGGCAAACAAATATAAAGTTCCGCGTATCGCGTTCGTTAACAAAATGGACCGTATGGGCGCGAACTTCCTGAAAGTTGTTGGCCAGATCAAAGAGCGTCTGGGTGCGAACCCGGTTCCGCTTCAGTTGGCAATCGGCGCTGAAGAGAACTTCACCGGCGTTGTTGACCTGATCAAAATGAAAGCCATCAACTGGAACGATGCTGACCAGGGCACCACCTTCGTTTACGAAGAGATCCCGGCAGACATGCAGGACCTGGCTGAAGAGTGGCGTCAAAACCTGATCGAATCCGCAGCTGAAGCATCTGAAGAGCTGATGGAGAAGTATCTGGGCGGCGAAGAGCTGACCGAAGAAGAGATCAAAAAAGCGCTGCGTCTGCGCGTGCTGAACAACGAGATCATCCTCGTTACCTGTGGTTCTGCGTTCAAGAACAAAGGTGTTCAGGCGATGCTGGATGCCGTGGTTGAATACCTGCCGGCACCGACTGACGTTCCTGCGATCAACGGTATCCTGGACGATGGTAAAGACACCCCGGCTGAGCGTCACGCTGATGACAGCGAGCCGTTCTCTGCGCTGGCGTTCAAAATCGCAAACGACCCGTTCGTAGGTAACCTGACCTTCTTCCGCGTGTACTCTGGCGTGGTTAACTCAGGCGACACCGTACTGAACTCAGTGAAATCCGCTCGCGAGCGTTTCGGCCGTATCGTACAGATGCACGCCAACAAACGTGAAGAGATCAGCGAAGTTCGCGCAGGCGACATCGCCGCGGCGATCGGTCTGAAAGACGTGATCACCGGCGACACCCTGTGTGATCCGAACAACCCGATCATCCTGGAACGTATGGAGTTCCCGGAGCCGGTAATCTCTATCGCCGTTGAGCCGAAAACCAAAGCTGACCAGGAAAAAATGGGTCTGGCTCTGGGCCGTCTGGCTAAAGAAGACCCGTCATTCCGCGTATGGACTGACGAAGAATCTAACCAGACCATCATCGCCGGTATGGGTGAGCTGCACCTCGACATCATCGTTGACCGTATGAAGCGTGAGTTCAACGTTGAAGCGAACGTGGGCAAACCGCAGGTAGCTTACCGCGAAGCGATTCGCTCTAAAGTTACCGACATCGAAGGTAAGCACGCTAAGCAGTCTGGTGGTCGCGGTCAGTACGGTCATGTTGTTATCGACATGTACCCGCTGGAGCCGGGTTCAAACCCGAAAGGCTACGAATTTGTCAACGACATCAAAGGCGGTGTGATTCCTGGCGAATACATCCCTGCGGTTGATAAAGGCATCCAGGAACAGCTGAAATCTGGCCCGCTGGCAGGTTATCCGGTTGTTGATCTGGGCGTGCGTCTGCACTTCGGTTCTTACCATGACGTCGACTCCTCAGAACTGGCGTTTAAACTGGCCGCTTCTATCGCCTTTAAAGATGGCTTTAAGAAAGCGCAGCCGGTACTGCTTGAGCCGATCATGAAGGTTGAAGTAGAGACGCCGGAAGAGAACACCGGTGACGTCATCGGTGACCTTAGCCGTCGTCGTGGTATGCTGAAAGGGCAGGAATCTAACGCTACCGGCGTTCAGATTCACGCTGAAGTTCCGCTGTCTGAAATGTTCGGATACGCGACGCAGTTGCGTTCTCTGACGAAAGGCCGTGCTTCTTACTCCATGGAGTTCCTGAAGTACGATGATGCGCCGAACAACGTCGCTCAGGCCGTTATTGAAGCTCGTAGCAAATAAGGCTACGGTTTAAAAATTGTGAACAGATGCCTTCATCAATGATGAAGGCATAACAGTAAGGATTATCGCCATGGCG
>NZ_RMVG01000049.1 GCF_003813865.1 Candidatus Pantoea deserta | reverse complement strand
CGGGCTGCGGCTTTGCCGTTTCCCCCTGCGTTCAGCCTGATGCCCGGTCGCCCGTTCTGCCCTCACGGCGACGGAACTCGGAGAAACATCACATGCAACCACACGGGAGACACAACATGTCACAGCAGAACGTCAGCACCACGGCTCCAGAATCTAAAGAATCATCAGGGGAAAAACCCGTCAGTGCGCAACTGGTGCCTGCTGGCCTGCGCCTGACTTTCTTTGAGGGCTTTTTCGGTCATCTTGCACCGAAAGTCCCGCTTTTACTGACCCACTGGATGCGATCCCACTGCCAGGACTACGCGGGCGGGTACTGGGAGTATTTTTACACCAGTAACGGAACCTGCTTTGCCGTGCCGGGATTCGAGGGGAAAAAACGCTTTCAGATCCTGTCCAGAGGCTTAAGCGTGGAAATGTCGGCCGAGGCCGCAGGCGTCAGCGGCATGCTGACCATGTTGAAATGCCTGGCCTTGCAGACGTGGAGTGAAAACGGCAATGACCCGTTGATCGGTAAGCTTAACCATCTTGAAAGCGCCCTGGGGGAGTACGCCCTGACGCTGGAAGAGAGCAGCTTTATATGCATGGCTGCTGACTGAAGAGCGCGCGGGCGGCAGACCGCCCGCTGTCAGGGTTCCATATGAGACTAACAATATGATAAAAAAAACAGCTTTAAGGTGTGACTTAGTGTCACTCAGTGGTAAGGTGTGTTACTAAGTTACACACCGGAGGACATATGGCATCAACAAGACTTCGTCAGCAGGGCGGGGCCGTCGTGCTGACTATCCCGAGCGACATCGCTGCAAAAGCGGGCTGGACGGTTGGCATCGAGCTGGACGTGACCGCAGAGGGCGAATCCGTGAACATTGTACCGGTTGCGCGCGTGCCGCGCGGTCGTCGTACCGTGGCGCAGCTGCTGGCCGGTATCGACCAGCAGGAAATTCAGGGCTACAACGAAGAAACCGCTGACGGGCTGAACGATGCACCGCAGGGCAGGGAGCTTATCTGATGGTTTCAAGGAGAGTGCCGCAGAAGGGCGAAATCTGGCACGTTAACGGCGATCCGGTGGAAGGCCGCGAATTTAAGGGGCCGCATTACTATCTGGTGATTTCACAGCGCGAGCTGGTTGCGGCGCTGGGAACGGCGGTCTGCGTGCCGGTGACAAGCGGCGGCGGCGCGTCCCGTTCGCAGGGCGTGACCGTGTACCTGGACGGCAACAGCACGGACACAGGGAAAGTGACTGGCGTGGCGCTGTGCTATCAGCTGCGCTCGCTCGACCTGACGGCGCGCAGGGCAAGCTATGCCGCAACGGTCGAGCCACACGTTATGGATGAGATACTGTCTCTGGTGGTTGATCTCATCGATCCGCGTTAAGCAGCGAAAAGCTGACTTAACAATTTTATGGACAATCAGGATCATATGGAATAATGAGTATAATCAATAAATTAGCTGTTACTGCTATTATTGGCGGTTTAGCTTTCGGTGCGTACCATACGCATAGCGCGGATAAGGCGGAAGAGCAGACTTTTGAAGCGGCAAGACAGGCGGCACTGGATGCGCCAGATCCTTTTCTTGAGCTGGACAGGTTCAGGTCAGCAATCGGTGATTACGGGAAAAGTTGCTATTTCTTTGCCGATGCTAACTGCAAGCGCCGGACGGAAGCAGAGAATGAACTGGTCGTTGCGGGCGCCAGAAAAGGCTCAGTCCCGGCGCTGTTCTTTCTCTTTAACTCGGGTATCAGGTGGCCGCCGATCAGTTACACCAATTTGCCGGATAATGAGTCTCAGCGCCTGGGACAGCGCCTGATAAGCCTGGCTGAAAGCGCCCCTGTCACGAAAGAAAACTCCGCACTTTTTTCTGAAGCAGCAGCGCTGCTTAAATACAGCACACAAACGGCGAAGGCTATTGACCAGTATGTCAAAGCCTGGCAGACAGGTGCGCCGTGGGCGGCTTCAGAGCTGGCCTACGTATATGATGAAATCCTGAATGATAAAACGCGGGCATATTTCTGGTACGTACGCGCCCGAAATGTACCGATTGGCACTGAAGTTTTAAGAGCCTGTCGGCCGAGGAAAAGCTGACGCTTCAGAGCAAGGCTCATGACACAAACCTGGTGAACATCTGAGCCGAAAATGCAGGGTGTCTGAGGCAGATGCTCTGATCTGAAAGCCGTAACTTTGGAGGATAAAAATGAGCTTCGGGATTCTGAACGCTGTTCTGGTTCTGCTGTACTGGGCAATCACAAAT
>NZ_RMVG01000048.1 GCF_003813865.1 Candidatus Pantoea deserta | reverse complement strand
TTTTGACTTTCAGTGAAAGGAAACCGGAGAAGCAGCAGCAGCGCAGGGATTAACAGCAGCAGGAAGCAGAGAGAGGAGACCATGAGACAGCGTCCCGGAGAGAGAAAGCGCAGGCGAAGGGAGAGAGACGGTGCGTCAGCACCGTCTTTTCCCGGCCCGCAGGGCCGCCCGCTTTTCAGCCGAGGCCGAAGCAGCTGCAGGACTGTCGCCAGCCCCGCGCTTACTGTGTTTAGCACTCGTCCAGCTCAGCCTGATAATGCATTTCCGCAGAACTGACCAGCGACGCAAATGTTACGTTTTCGTCCGTTATGCCCTCCTGTTCACACAGGTGCATCAGGTTAGCTATCAGATCCTGCACAGCCGTGTAAGCTTCGTCCCCACTTCCGTCTAAACCGGTACGCCGGGCAAATATCCACAGCGCTTCGGCCGCAACCGTTGCCCGGTCCGTATTGCCCCAGATAAGCGCCGGTCGCTCAGTTCCCGCAGCCGTTGCGGCAATTTCCTGGATAGCGTCCATGCGTACCGGTTCGCGTTTATCACTTATTTCCGGGTTTACTGTCTGGTTATCCAGTGTTAAGGTTTGCGCTGTAGACACATTGATCTCCTGTTCTGTGGTCAGTGTTTCTCTGATGCCCCGGCTTCGTCGCAGATACCAGGGGCGGAATCTGGCAGGGTTCACACCCTGCCTTTTTTCTGTCTGTTATTCAGGCTTGTACGCCATGAGACGCACCACGCGTACCCCCGTACCTGCAAACATGCCCTCCACAGGTTCAGACCAGCTGCAGTCCCAGCCCGGCAGCACGCCTTTTTTATCCGTTCCCGCTGGCAGTATGGCCCCCAGGCGGCCGCCCTCTTTTACCAGCGCAGCGGCTGCATTCAGATGCGCCACGGCGCGGCCTTCGCTGTAGGGTGGATTCATCACCACGACGTCAAAGCGCTGGCGGGTTTCCTGCGCCCACTTCAGAAAGTCGCCTTCAATCACGGAGTGCCCTTTGGCCTCAAGTACGCGGCAGTGCAGCGGCGAGATTTCCACGCAGGTGGTTTGCGTCTGCGGCATCAAATCGGCAAGTCCGCCCATACCCGCGCTCGGCTCCAGGCAGGTTTCGCCCTCCTGAATGTTCACTTCGTCAAGCAGCTGCGTGGCAAGCGCCTGGGTTGTCGGGTAAAACTGGTGCGTTTTCTGATCCGGCAGCGCGCCGCTCAGCTGAATATCCTGAATTGCCGTGGTCGGGTCGTAATCGAATTCAAACCAGGTAAACGCGTTTCTGGCCATCTTTACGCCGCCAATGCTGATCAGCACGTTTTCAGCCTCCGCGCGCACGCCCTTGTCGAAGTTCATCAGGTTCTTGAATCGGCGGTTATTCGGGTTCGTGGTAACCGGCTGGCGCGGCTCTTCCCAGCGGTTACGCTGCTGCGGCTCTGTGCGCTCGATCTCCAGCTCGCTGAGTTCGCTCAGCACGCTGAACGGCAGCAGGTTCGACGCCAGGCTAAAGGTTTTCGACTTTGTGCGCGGCTTCTGCCGGTGCTCCGCCGGGATCGCCGCCGGATACAGAAACGCCAGAATGTCATTGAGACGCCAGGCCATGTCAGGATGAATCTCAAGATGCGCCGTGCCTTTCAAAAACGCTTTCACGCGCAGCGCGCCCCCGTCGAGGGTCAGCCATTCTCCGGCACGCTTGCGGGCGATCTGCAGGATTTTGTCTGTGGTGCGGTAGCTGGTGGCATCGCGGCCCATGAATTTCGCGATCACCTGGCGCAGGTCATCAATGTAGCCGGTGCGGTCGTAATTATTGCCGCCCCACTCGTCATAGACGCGCGCCATGATCATGCGCTTGCCAAAGCCTTCCGGGCGGTTGGTGACGTGCTCCCCGGACAGGTTGCGGAAAATGCCGTCTATGCGCTCGGCAAAAAACTTCTCGCGTGAGAACATCAGCTCAGACAGCGTGGCGCGTACGGTTTTCTCCTCAAAGTCCGGCGCGTTCATCTCGCGGATCTGCTCGTTCCACTCGTTGCGCCGGTCGTTGGGCATGTACTGGTAAACGTCCGTCAGGTCTAACGCCTTCTGCCAGAATGCTGCATTCAGGGACGCGACCGCGCCCGGTACGCTGAACATCTCGCCCACGGAATGCCCGTGATAGCCCCGGCGGCTGCTCAGATTGCCGCTGATAAAGTGCGCCACTGCAGGCGCGTTTTCACTGCTGGTCACCATGCTGGCGATGGCTTCAATTTTCGCCCGGGTGTGCTGATAACGTCCCAGCAGGGAATCAATCAGATCCGCCTCTACCGGCGCATAGAAGTTATCGCCCAGCAGTTCCCCCGCTCCGCTATGATCGCCCTGGCCGTTAAAAAGA
>NZ_RMVG01000047.1 GCF_003813865.1 Candidatus Pantoea deserta | reverse complement strand
TACAGCCCCGGAACGGCACATTACGGTGCCGGGCCGGTCCTCAGCGGCCACGTCTTTTTTGTGGCCAGTGAGCGCGCGGGCGAAAGCCCGATGCAGGGGTTAGCCTTGCCGTTGCCATCAGACCCTAGCCGACAGGCCCGGAACGCATCGCGGTCCGGCGGAGCTTACCGGCTCTGCCGGTTAGCGCAGTGGGGCTCGACGACCCGGCAACGCCGGGGAGCCGAAGGGGGCCATCAGGCTGTTAATGCCGTTGACCTTCATGGACAGGAAACCGGAGAAGCAGCTGCAGCACAGCAGAACAGAGAGCAGCAGGAGGAGGAGAGAGAAGAGCGTGAGTCAGCGTCCCGGAGAGAGAAAACGCAGGCGAAGGGAGATGACCGGTGCGTCAGCACCGGTTTACTACCGGCCCGCAGGGCCGCCCGCTTTGCTCCAGTGTCTGACTGCTGAGCTATGGAATGAATCCTGCACTGTGTGTCGATACAGGATTCATAGAAATATATTTACTGTGGCTAACGTTACTCTGCGATCATCTTGTCAGTTATGTTGAACTCTTCAACTGAGTATCTATCTGTAGGGTTTCCGGTTGAATCCACAACTTTTGAATTCCAGCTTTCGCCGCTATGCACTACACCATAAGCTTCGCCATTTACTTCAAACCAATACACTGTTGTCCCGTCTGACCAGTTTTGATCTTTCCCAGTGAAATTTGCATTAATTTTAGACATTTCATTCCCTCGTAGTGTCAGGCGTAATTGCCTTCGATTGTTTCAGTACATACCTGTCGGCATGCTCTGTAGCCTTGAAACACATATAGTTATGCTGCAGGCCCTAAAGCTGTTACTTAAACCTCTGTGGAGCCGATCCAGACATTATCCAGATAAGCGTCAGCTCCTGACTCCATCCCCTGCGGCTGTACTTCGCACAGAAGCAAATGTGTCCAGCCATTCTCTGGCGCCGCCTGAGTGTGAATTATCTGCCCGTCCAGGCTGCGGATTGTAAGTTTGCCGTTTTTGACAGGCGTCAGAATATCCGGCTCGCCCGCCCGCTGATCTGTAATGTAATACATAGTGATGGCTCCTTTTGCTGATACCGATCAGGGTACACTGATTTTTCTCACTAAGGGCTGCGAGGCCAGGCTCAGGCCCTACGTCAGGACTAAACAGATGTCTGCTGGCTGTCAGCCTTCGCTAATCAGAACAAAATAGCGGTGCCGCTGATCCAGCAAAAATTCCCGCGCCTGCGCGCTTATCCAGGGCCGTGCCGCTTCGGCAGTATACAGGTTATAAGATGCGCATTCCGCTTCGGTCATAACGTGCCCGGTATAAGTAACATACCCGGCACGCAGTGGATTCTTCAGCGCTATTGCCAGACGTTCCAGTGTGTTCATTGCTGTCTCCTTTCCCCAGCAGCGCACTGCAGGAGCGTCAGTATTTACCCTCTCAGGCGGGAAAACTGCCAGTGACAAAACGGGCTGTATTCATCGCCTTTCGGCAGGCTTGCCTGCGCGTGTTTCTTCAGGCCTTCATGTTCTGACCAGAACAGCTCCAGCGCCGCCCCGTTAAGCAGGCCCGCTGCCTTATAGACGTTGGTTGTCTGATATTCGGTGCTTTCCTCATACTCTTCGTCACCGATCGGGTTTGCTGAATGCACGATGCGGGTTTCATAGGTTTCCGGCGCTGCGCCTGCTTTTGGGGCAAACAAGGCGACAGTGATCAACAGCTTTTCATGTGGATTAATCAGCAGCAGCTCGGTTGCCGACCGGAATTTGCCCGTATCAAATGCAGCTTCATCGCGCGTAAACGTTGCCGCCACCAGGTACTCCAGATGCATATTAAAATCACTGCGCAGCGCTGCGGTATTCACGTTGAACTGCGGATAGTTAACGTAGAAAAGATTGCGGCGAAAGGCGCGGCGGATCGCGTCATAGCTGACATTTTCTGCAGGTTCTGCCTTTGAAAAAGATGATTCTTTAGATTCTGAAGCCGGGGTGTTGACGTTCTGCTGTGACATGTTGTGTCTCCCGTGTGGTTTAAGTGATGTTTCTCTGAGTTCCTCGCCGTGAGGGCAGAACGGGCGACCGGGCATCAGGCTGAACGCAGGGGGAAACGGCAAAGCCGCAGCCCGCAGGGACCGGGTGCCGCCGTTTAGCGCGCGACCCTTGCGTGAAGACGCCCGGGTGCCAGGTTTCTGCACGGCGAAGGGGCTCAGGGGAACAGAACACAACGCGGAGGGATGAACAGGGCACGGCCCCGGAACGGCACACCACGGTGCCGGGCCGGTCCGCAGCGGCCACGTCTTTTTGTGGCCAGTGAACGCGCCGGCGCCAGCCGGCTGCAGGGGTTGACCTGGCCGTTCGCCATCAGACCCTAGCCGGCAGGCCCGAACCCCGAAGGGATTCGGCGGAGCTTACCGGCTTTGCCGGTTAGCGGAGTGGGGCTCGACGACCCGGCAACGCCGGGGAGCCGAAGGGGGCCATCAGGCTGTTTATGCCGTTGACCTTCAGGGACAGGAAACCGGAGAAGCAGCCGCAGCAC
>NZ_RMVG01000046.1 GCF_003813865.1 Candidatus Pantoea deserta | reverse complement strand
TGGAAGCGTCTGGAAAGTCGCAGGGTACAGGGTGATACTCCCGTACACGAAAGTGCACATGCTGTGAGCTCGATGAGTAGGGCGGGACACGTGATATCCTGTCTGAAGATGGGGGGACCATCCTCCAAGGCTAAATACTCCTGACTGACCGATAGTGAACCAGTACCGTGAGGGAAAGGCGAAAAGAACCCCGGCGAGGGGAGTGAAAAGAACCTGAAACCGTGTACGTACAAGCAGTGGGAGCCTCTTTGTGGGGTGACTGCGTACCTTTTGTATAATGGGTCAGCGACTTATATTCTGTAGCAAGGTTAACCGTATAGGGGAGCCGCAGGGAAACCGAGTCTTAACTGGGCGTTAAGTTGCAGGGTATAGACCCGAAACCCGGTGATCTAGCCATGGGCAGGTTGAAGGTTGGGTAACACTAACTGGAGGACCGAACCGACTAATGTTGAAAAATTAGCGGATGACCTGTGGCTGGGGGTGAAAGGCCAATCAAACCGGGAGATAGCTGGTTCTCCCCGAAAGCTATTTAGGTAGCGCCTCGTGAATTCATCTCCGGGGGTAGAGCACTGTTTCGGCTAGGGGGCCATCCCGGCTTACCAACCCGATGCAAACTGCGAATACCGGAGAATGTTATCACGGGAGACACACGGCGGGTGCTAACGTCCGTCGTGAAGAGGGAAACAACCCAGACCGCCAGCTAAGGTCCCAAAGTCATGGTTAAGTGGGAAACGATGTGGGAAGGCCCAGACAGCCAGGATGTTGGCTTAGAAGCAGCCATCATTTAAAGAAAGCGTAATAGCTCACTGGTCGAGTCGGCCTGCGCGGAAGATGTAACGGGGCTAAACCATGCACCGAAGCTGCGGCAGCAGTAGCGATACTGTTGGGTAGGGGAGCGTTCTGTAAGCCGTCGAAGGTGGCCTGTGAGGGCTGCTGGAGGTATCAGAAGTGCGAATGCTGACATAAGTAACGATAAAGCGGGTGAAAAGCCCGCTCGCCGGAAGACCAAGGGTTCCTGTCCAACGTTAATCGGGGCAGGGTGAGTCGACCCCTAAGGCGAGGCTGAAAAGCGTAGTCGATGGGAAACAGGTTAATATTCCTGTACTTGGTGTTGCTGCGAAGGGGGGACGGAGAAGGCTATGTTGGCCGGGCGACGGTTGTCCCGGTTTAAGCGTGTAGGCTGAGCATCCAGGCAAATCCGGATGTTCAAGGCTGAGGCGTGATGACGAGGCACTACGGTGCTGAAGCAACAAATGCCCTGCTTCCAGGAAAAGCCTCTAAGCTCCAGGCAACACGAAATCGTACCCCAAACCGACACAGGTGGTCAGGTAGAGAATACCAAGGCGCTTGAGAGAACTCGGGTGAAGGAACTAGGCAAAATGGTGCCGTAACTTCGGGAGAAGGCACGCTGGCGCGTAGGTGAAGGGACTTGCTCCCGGAGCCGAAGCCAGTCGAAGATACCAGCTGGCTGCAACTGTTTATTAAAAACACAGCACTGTGCAAACACGAAAGTGGACGTATACGGTGTGACGCCTGCCCGGTGCCGGAAGGTTAATTGATGGGGTTATCCGCAAGGAGAAGCTCTTGATCGAAGCCCCGGTAAACGGCGGCCGTAACTATAACGGTCCTAAGGTAGCGAAATTCCTTGTCGGGTAAGTTCCGACCTGCACGAATGGCGTAATGATGGCCAGGCTGTCTCCACCCGAGACTCAGTGAAATTGAAATCGCTGTGAAGATGCAGTGTACCCGCGGCAAGACGGAAAGACCCCGTGAACCTTTACTACAGCTTGACACTGAACACTGGTCCTTGATGTGTAGGATAGGTGGGAGGCTATGAAGCGTGGACGCCAGTCTGCGCGGAGCCGTCCTTGAAATACCACCCTTTAATGGCTGGTGTTCTAACGTAGGCCCGTCATCCGGGCTGCGGACAGTGTCTGGTGGGTAGTTTGACTGGGGCGGTCTCCTCCCAAAGCGTAACGGAGGAGCACGAAGGTTGGCTAATCCTGGTCGGACATCAGGAGGTTAGTGCAATGGCATAAGCCAGCTTGACTGCGAGAGTGACGGCTCGAGCAGGTGCGAAAGCAGGTCATAGTGATCCGGTGGTTCTGAATGGAAGGGCCATCGCTCAACGGATAAAAGGTACTCCGGGGATAACAGGCTGATACCGCCCAAGAGTTCATATCGACGGCGGTGTTTGGCACCTCGATGTCGGCTCATCACATCCTGGGGCTGAAGTAGGTCCCAAGGGTACGGCTGTTCGCCGTTTAAAGTGGTACGCGAGCTGGGTTTAGAACGTCGTGAGACAGTTCGGTCCCTATCTGCCGTGGGCGCTGGAAAACTGAGGGGGGTTGCTCCTAGTACGAGAGGACCGGAGTGAACGCACCGCTGGTGTTCGGGTTGTCATGCCAATGGCACTGCCCGGTAGCTAAGTGCGGAAGAGATAAGTGCTGAAAGCATCTAAGCACGAAACTTGCCCCGAGATGAGTTTTCCCTGACCCCCTGAGGGTCCTGAAGGGACGTTGAAGACGACGACGTTGATAGGCCGGGTGTGTAAGCGCAGCGATGCGTTGAGCTAACCGGTACTAATGACCCGTGAGGCTTAACCTTACAACGCCAGAGGCGTTTTGCGAGACGCGATTTTCAGCTTG
>NZ_RMVG01000045.1 GCF_003813865.1 Candidatus Pantoea deserta | reverse complement strand
GATCACCGTGCTGATAATGAAGGCGCTGGGCTATCAGTGATGTTACCGAAACATCAGGGGTAACCGGATTAATTTGAGCTGTAGACAGGCTAACTGAGCTTATCTACAGCCACTAAAGGAAACTGAAAAATGGATTATACCTTCTGGCTTATAGCGCTGTTTACCGTAGTGGATTTATGGGTGTTAATGACCGCGCGTAGCATTGATTTTGGGAAGAGTGACAGCTTTGGCAATAAAACCCGACTGGGCAAGTGGCTGAAGCGTAATATGCGCCTGGACTACGTCGCGGCGGGTTGCTGGATGATGCTTGCACCGAATTTCTTAAGGCTGGTCTTTACTGTTCTGATGTATGCGAATCCGGAAGGATATTCAGTTTCTGACGCCATGAAAGAAGCAGGACTGATTGTGCAAGCTTTGCTGATGATCTGTGGCCTTTTTACACTCGTTGTCGCTTTCCTGAGTGGCGGCATAGCTGAAGCGCGGCGTAGATCGTAAAGAAACCGCACAAGTAAGGATGAGACGTGATTGAAACAGGACCGTCGCCGGAACTAGGCATTGTGTTTAAAGTTGTGGCGTTCATTTTAGTAGCCTATTTTGTTAACGGGCTGTTCGAAATGATGCGCACCTACGGAGAACGTAGGGAAATGCATAAAGAGCAGCAAAACGTCCAGAAAGCTGAAACCTATATAAAATCAGATACATCAGAGGAGCGGCAATGCTTGAAATCATGACTGCACCAGAAGGCGAAGCAGGAATGAAATTGTTAGCTGCTGTTTCAGTTTTAGCGCTCATATATGGTCTGACGGGCTTATACAGTAATCTTGTCTGGTGTATCGAGAACCGCAGAGACAGAAAGAAAAAGAGCAAAGCCTGACATCGATAGCCCCGGAAGGGGCTTTTTTTATGCCTGCGATCGGGAAAATAATTGCGCCTGCATCGGGCAACGCCTGAAAAGCGGGCGGCCCTGCGGGCCGGGAAAAGACGGTGCTGACGCACCGTCTCTCTCCCTTCGCCTGCGCTTTCTCTCTCCGGGACGCTGTCTCACGGTCTTCTCTCTCTGCTTCCTGCTGCTGTTAATCCCTCTGCTGTGCTGTAGCTGCTGCTCCTGCTTTATGTTCATAAAGGTCAACGGCATAAACAGCCTGATGGCCCCCTTCGGCTCCCCGGCGTTGCCGGGTCGTCGAGCCCCACTCCGCTAACCGGCAAAGCCGGTAAGCTCCGCCGAATCCCTTCGGGGTTCGGGCCTGACGGCTAGGGTCTGATGGCGAACGGCCAGGTCAACCCCTGCAGCGGGCTTTCGCCCGCGCGTTCACTGGCCACAAAAAGGCGTGGCCGCTGAGGGCCGGACCGGCATAAGGCCGCCGTCCGGGGTGTGTTCATGCCCGCTTCCCCGTCAGTGAGGCTGTTCCGGTCATTCCAGGCGCGGAGGGCTGGTCGTAGCACCGTCATTCATCAGACACAAGGGTGAAATGCACGCCTGCGGCGCCCTTGTGTCTGCTGCCTGCCGTTGCTCCTTTGCCCTTTGCCGCGACTGGATCGACCGAAACATGAAACCTCACACGCACAGGAGAACTGCCATGAACACACACAACATCAACGTCAACACCGCCACGCCAGAATCTCCCAAAACATGGGTTAAAACCCCTGAATCCGTTTACTTCACGCGTAAAACAGCTGCGCTTGCTGAACTGGCAAAGATTGAGGGCGACATGATGGTGTACTGCGCGCTGGAACGCCTGGGCATTGATGATGAAGATCCGCACGAGTCTGCTTGTGTCCCGCTGATTGCGCACAACAGGATCGGTGAGCTGGCAGCAATGGGCGCCATAGACTCACCGGCAGTGTACGAGATGGTGATCGCGGTTGATGCAATGATTAACGAGCTGGACCCTGCCGTGTCACCTGACGCGCTGCCATCTTTGAAAGAGTTCCAGGCGGCGGCGGGCGAAAAAAAGGCGCAGTGCCTGGCTGAGATTCTGGAAAGGCTGAAGCCCTTCAGCGTGGACGTGTGGGGACAGATGGAGTTCCCGGAAGAATACTGCTCATACGAAACGTACTGGACCAGCAGCAGCATGCATCTGGGGCGCGCGTGGACAATTTCTGCGGCACTGGAAATGGTCAGCGCGGCCTGGATTAAAGGCGAATGGAATCCGCGCGAAGAGGGTCGGGATTATTATGACGAGGATCAGGGACGCGATTTCGGCCCGGTAAGTTTCAAACCCTCACTTATCGTCATCAGTGATGAAAAGGGTAAAACCGTGCTGACAGGTAACGCAGCCGACCTGAGCTGGAATGAACATGTGACCGATCCTGCTGAGATTGCCCGTGTCAAAGCGGTACAGGAGGAGCTGCTTGATAACGCGCGTTTTGAAAGTGGCTGGGATAACTATGAGACGGCGCGCCAGCTGCGCAGTAAGGCGAAGGAAATGGGCAAAGGCATCGTAGATAACGCCTGGCAGGGGCATGCAGAGGTAACGGCAGCGCTGGCAGGTTTTATCCATCCCGTTCTGGTTCACCTCAGCGAGGAGTGGGACGACGGGGAATATGAGGCAATGCTTACTGACTCGCTGTAAGCCTGCGATTTGAGACCAGCCCCGGCAGGGGCTTTTTTTATGCCTGCAATCGGGAAAGGTCATTGTGCCGGTAGCGGGCATCGCCGTAAAAGCGGGCGGCCCTGCGGGCCGGGAAAAGACGGTGCTGACGCACCGTCTCTCTCCCTTCGCCTGCGCTTTCTCTCTCCGGGATGCTGTCTCACGGTCTTCTCTCTCTGCTTCCTGCTGCTCTCTGTTCTAGT
>NZ_RMVG01000044.1 GCF_003813865.1 Candidatus Pantoea deserta | reverse complement strand
AGCAGCCTTTGGCGATCATGCGAGGCTGGGCTTCGAGAACCACCTGAACCTGTTTCACGAAAATAAACACGGCTTGCCCGAGGCGCTGGCCCGGGGGCTGGTCTTGTTCCTGAACACAACAGCGGTAGATGATCATTTTCGCCGCTTCAATGGCCATACACAGGTTAATGCTACCGATCTCAAGCTGATGAAGTATCCAGATCGGAATACCCTCATCAGGCTTGGTGAATGGGCCATGCAGCAACGAACACTTACGCAAGACATGATCGACGCCAGGCTGGAAATGCTGACTGAATGAAAGATAACAATGATTACATTGAGATCGTGCAACAAGTCATTATGACCGCCTCACCAAACCGGCCCGTCACAGGACCCTACAAATATTAGAGTTTATTCATCCCACCAATTGGATGGTGGTCTGGCTGGTTTTAGTTTGGCCATAAATCTCAAAAAACCCTGGAGTAAACCCTATGACATTACTGCTTATTGCGGCCACCGTGGCCGTTACCCTGTTGATGCTGATGGCCTGGCTGCCTGAGTTAAGGGCAGAAGGCGCACTGCTTCGCCGCTGGAGTAAGGGAGGCGGTGAGCCTCGCTGCAGTGAGGCCGTACAGAACGTGGTGGACGGCTTCATTGAGGATTTCTCAGCCACGCACCGCCTGACGGAAGCCGAAACGGCGCGCATCCGGGAGATGAAAACCCGGCCGGCCATGATGCCGGTAACCCTGCTGCTGCATCCGCAGCTGGTGACGCGGGAAAAAGGACGCTTCATCCGCGGGCGAAACCTTCCGGCAGTGTTTGTGGCGACAGGCGTGAGCGCGCTTATCATGCCGCCGCTGGCCGGTATGGCCATGCACAATGTGAGCCTGTGGCTGCTGCCCTTCCTGAACACAGCGGTATTTTTTGCTGGCCTGCAGCTGCTGCGCTATGCGTATTCCGACCTGGGCCTGCTGAACGTGCTGGTTACCGGCAAGGCAGACTGAACAAACGGCCTGCCGCCCTGCGGTTGGCGGGTCCCTTGCGTCCAGGATTGAAAATCCCGCACGCTCGCGACCAGCTAACAGGCCGGAGTAATCACAAAAGTTCTGCTTATAAATATTCCTCTTAAAGTGTTCTGTAAGGAATGTAAGAGTAAAGCTGGCCTGACTCCGGCCAGTCAAACGCAGATGTATTTCCAGCTAACTTGTAAGAAATATTTAATATTTCCTCGCTTTTGCCGATAATCCTTCCGCCACTCTGACGGAAGGGGATTATTTTTTCCAACTTACCCCTCAATTAAGTGTGCTGCGGGGTGCGCCCCGTTTTTCATTTTGACAAGGAGCAGTAAATGAATAACCGCAATTCAGTCATGGCGGCTGTAGTCGCATCGTGTCTTGTTCTTTCAGGTTGCAGTGCAATGGGAACCGCCATTAAAAAACGTAACCTCGATGTAAAAACCCAGATGAGTCAGACCGTGTGGCTTGAACCATCAAATGAAAAGACCGTATATCTGCAGGTTCGCAATACCTCGGACAAAGACATGAGCGATCTACAGACGTTGCTGGCACAAGATCTGCGCGCTAAGGGCTACACAGTAAAATCATCACCTGATACGGCGTATTACTGGATACAGGCAAACGTGCTCAAAGCTGAGAAAATGGACCTGCGCCAGTCACAAGGCTTCCTTTCAACCGGCTACGAGGGTGCGGCAACCGGTGCGGCGCTGGGCGCAGGCATTACTGCCTATAACAGTAACTCTGGTGGAGCCATTCTGGGAGTTGGTCTGGCGGCAGGGCTGGCGGGCATGGCCGCAGATGCGCTGGTCGAAGATGTTAACTTCACAATGGTGACCGATTTGCAGATCTCTGAGCGTAGCAAGTCTACGGTGACCACAGACAATATAGCCGCGCTGCGGCAGGGTAATTCTGGCATTAAGCTGCAGACAAGCAGCGAAGAAGGTAACCGCATGAAATATCAGACTCGCGTGGTATCTAATGCCAACAAAGTTAACCTGAAGTTTGAAGAGGCTAAGCCGGTTCTGGAAGCGCAGCTGGCGAAATCCGTCGCCGGTATTATGTAATTTACTCTAGTCTGTGGCTGCAGAGCTGACAGAGTCACTGTCAAAGGTCTTAATGCGCTATGAAGCTTTCTTCCTGGCGCTAAAGGCCTGACTGTAGTCACAACATAATTTTTAAGGCAGCAGCCCTGCTGCCTGTATCTGCAAACAAAAGCTGGCTCAACAGCAAAATCCACTTTTCCGGTTAGCGCTTCACGTCGCCTGACGTGGCCGTCGTCAAATTCTGGGCAAAAGCCCGTGGCTGTAGCGCATAGCAGCGAAAGTATGCTGTTCACCGGTGATGTAAGGTTGCTTGCCGCTCGCTATCAGCAGCACTGGCAATACCGCTGGAATGTCTCCGGAAATACCAACTGCACTACTGATATACCCACTTAACCGTCCGTAAAGCCGCATTAGCCTGTTCGCCAGTGGCTGTGTGGTATCGTAATTAAGGCTTATTACTGATTTGGCTTATGCTATGCTGCGGAAAGTCTTATTTTGTAGCAGGGTACGAGCATGAGTCCTCGTGATTCAGTAACATCAGCCCCCGAAAAGAAACGCACCCGTAACAGAGAGCAGCCAACTCCTGATAAGGAACGCGTACGCGCCTATAAGGCGAGGAAACGCGAAACCCACAAAGCAGTAAGTCTCTTTATCCGAACTGAGATGAAAGAGGCACTGGTAAAGCTTTGTGAGTTAGAGGGAATAACACAGGCCGAAGTGCTGGAAGCTCTAATCGAGACACAAGCCCGGAAGAAAGGTTTGTTGTAACCAGGTTACTTTATTGCCCTGAGCGTTTCTGAATGATAGATTACGGACAGTTAAGATTAGATGGCTGGCCACGCCGGAAGGTGGCAGGGATCTGAGGCGGCAGTGCCAAATCAGAAAAGAAAAACCCCGAAAATCCCTTCAGTTTGGCGACGGATGAGGATTAACGGGGCCCAACACTTTACTGCACAGGATTATTGCCCTGTGCGGGGAGTATAGTTTCATGCCCGGAAAAAGACAATCCGTTCTGTGCTTACTCTGCCTGCGCAATATAAGCGACGGGCGGCATGTTTAAGCAGACACTGTACACTGCATCATCACGA
>NZ_RMVG01000043.1 GCF_003813865.1 Candidatus Pantoea deserta | reverse complement strand
AGCCATCGCTTGTCCCTCTAAGACACGGATATATCTAAGATATAGTCACATCAACCAGGCTTTGCCTGAGTGCAGGATTTACAGAGAGAGAATCAGGGAGGAGATAAAGGAAGTGGTGCTGATACCCAGAGTCGAACTGGGGACCTCACCCTTACCAAGGGTGCGCTCTACCAACTGAGCCATATCAGCACATCTGGAGCGGGCAGCGGGAATCGAACCCGCATCATCAGCTTGGAAGGCTGAGGTAATAGCCATTATACGATGCCCGCATCCTGGAACTCGGCTACCTGTTCTTTCTGTAGCTTGTGAATAATAAGAGATGTTCCCCTACTATTCTAAGTCTGCCAGCGTTACCGACCGACTTTAACTGCGCCGAAGCGCGCGTTGAATTTGGGGTGAGAGAGTGACTCACCGACAGACAAACAGGCCGTTTATCTGTTCCCAACCGCAAGGGTTGAGATGGTGGTGGGAGAAGGATTCGAACCTTCGAAGTCTGTGACGGCAGATTTACAGTCTGCTCCCTTTGGCCGCTCGGGAATCCCACCTACTTGATGGTGCCGGCTACCGGAATCGAACTGGTGACCTACTGATTACAAGTCAGTTGCTCTACCAACTGAGCTAAGCCGGCATCAAGTGACGCGCATTCTAGGAAGGTCGGAGGCAGGATGCAACAAAAAAATCGCGGAAATAATTCTATCGCCTACTATTTGTGCAAATACTCTCATTTTGACGATTTAGTGAAGAAAAAACAGGCGAAAACGGGCTATTTCCTGCCGCGTCGATTTATCCCGATAGGGCTTCCAGTCGCGCTCAGGCCTGCGCCGTTAACGTTTTTTTAGCTCTCTTTTTTTAGATAGCCGCTTAAAAAAAGCGATAACCTGCACAGCAACGTGTGAAAGCGTGCGGGGAATTATCATTTTTCTTCTTTTTATTGTCACACTGATGATAACCTCCAGCCCATTGTTCTCAGTAAAGACCCTATGACATGCTGCTGTGTTCTCGTATCACAACAGGTTTTTTATCGGCGTGACGGGAAGGAGCCTGCGCTGGCAGTCAGACGAATACTTATGAATAAAAAAACTTCACCTCTGACCACACCCTATTTAGAGTTCACCCGCAAGCAGTGGGCCGCGCTGCGTAATTCCGTGCCGATGACCTTAACTGAAGAAGAGATTGCGCAGCTCAAAGGCATTAATGAGGATTTATCTCTGGAGGAGGTCGCCGAGATCTATCTTCCCCTCTCGCGCCTGCTCAACTTCTACATCAGCTCGAATCTGCGCCGTCAGGCCGTGCTGGAACAGTTTCTTGGCACCGACGGACAGAAAATTCCCTATATCATTAGCATTGCCGGCAGCGTCGCTGTGGGTAAAAGTACCACCGCACGCGTGCTACAGGCGCTGCTAAGCCGCTGGCCCGAACATCGTAAAGTCGAACTGATTACCACAGACGGCTTTCTTCACCCTAACGCGGTGTTGAAAGAGCGCGGCCTGATGAAAAAGAAAGGCTTTCCACAGTCTTATGATATGCACAGGCTGGTTAACTTTGTCTCGGCGTTAAAGTCAGGCGCCAGTCAGGTGACCGCGCCCGTCTATTCACACTTGGTCTACGACGTTATTCCGGATGGGGATAAAGTGGTTCACCAGCCCGACATCCTTATTCTGGAAGGGTTAAACGTACTACAGAGCGGGATGGATTATCCTCACGACCCGCATCATGTTTTTGTTTCAGACTTTGTGGATTTTTCCATCTATGTGGATGCGCCGGAAGATCTGCTGCAAAGCTGGTATATCAATCGCTTTTTAAAATTCCGTCAGGGGGCCTTTACGGATCCCGATTCCTATTTCCATCATTATGCGCAGCTCTCTGAAGAAGAGGCCGTGCAGATCGCCACCGGACTGTGGAAAGAGATCAACTGGCTGAACTTGCAGGAAAACATCCTTCCTACCCGTGAGCGCGCCAGCCTGATTATGACCAAAGGCGGCAATCATGCGGTAGACCGCGTCAGATTGCGTAAATAAGCGCGATAAAAAAGCCTGCGCGCGGCAGGCTTTTCTTTACTGAGGACGCAGGGATATTTCTCCGCCTACCCAGGATTTCAACTCGCCATCCTGTTCAAGCAGCAATCCGCCCTGTTTATCGATGCCTCTGGCGATACCATGAATTTCCCGCTCGCCAATTAACAGCTTAACGGGCCGATCGATAAAGTTATCCAGCGCTTTCCAGCGTTCGGTAAATGGCGCCAGTCCATCGCGTTCAAATACCGGCAGCGTGTCGCGCAGACGATTGATTAGCGTCGCTGCCAGCTCGTTTCGATTGATAGCGATACCGGCTTCCTGCAAGTTTATCCAGCCCTGATTTATCTGTTCAGTACCCGCGCCGCGCATAGCAAGATTGATACCCGCTCCAATCACGATTTGCGCCGCATCGCCGGTTTTCCCCGTCAGTTCGACCAGGATGCCTGCCAGTTTACGATCCTGAAGATAGAGATCGTTGGGCCATTTTACACGTACGTCTTTTGCGCCCAGCTGCTGTAATGTCTCTGCCATAACGATACCGATAACCAGACTCAGCCCCATCGCCGCGGCGGGTCCCTGTTCCAGACGCCAGTACATCGACATATAGAGATTCGCGCCAAAGGGAGAAAACCACTGCCGCCCCCGGCGACCGCGGCCTGCCTGCTGATATTCGGCAATACAGGCATCCCCGGACTGCAAACTGCTCATGCGGTCCAGCAGATATTGATTCGTGGAGTCGATAACCGGAATCACGTCCAGGTCTGGCCGGGCAAGCTGTGAAAGAATGGCGTCTTTATCCAGCAGCTGCATCGGCGCCGGCAGGCTATATCCCTTTCCTGTCACCGTATAGATGTCCAGTCCCCAGGTTTTGAGCGTCTGTATATGTTTGTTGATCGCAGCGCGACTCATACCTAAATATTCGCCAAGCTGTTCGCCGGAATGAAACTCTCCGTCAGAGAGTATCTCAACCAGCCTTAAAGGAATGCTATGGTCTTTCATGAAATGATCTCTACGGCGTTGCACTCGCCCTGCGCGCCGATAAAACGCACTTCAGGTTCGAGCCACACATCAAATTTTTGCCCGACGCGAGCGCGTACGGTTCTGGCCAGCTCAACAATATCCTGAGAGCTGGCCTGATCAGCGTTAATGAGTACCAGCGCCTGCTGCTGATGCACCGCTGCGCCGCCCAGGCGAAACCCTTTGAGCTGGCATTGATCGATCAACCAACCCGCGGCCAGTTTAACCTCGCCGCAGGCCTGTGGATAATGCGGCATATCAGGATAAGCGCTCATTAACCTGTCAGCCTGTTCGCGGCTGACCAGCGGATTTTTGAAGAAACTGCCGACGTTGCCCGTCACGCGAGGATCGGGCAGTTTACTCCGGCGCATCCTGCATACCGCATCGAATACGTCCTGAGGCGTCGCCGTGGCGGGATTGAGGCGCGTTAAATCACCGTAGGTCAGCACTGGCCGCCATTGCTTGCTCAAACTGAGACCGAGCGCGGTAATCGCGTAGCCCTGCTGATACTGATGTTTAAAGATGCTGTCGCGGTAGCCAAAAGCGCACTCTTGCTGAGACAGGCGCGCGGTTTCACCAGTGCGCAGATCGAGGACATCAACGTATGCGCAGACATCCTTTAACTCAACGCCATAGGCGCCAATATTTTGAATAGGCGCCGATCCGGCCATGCCAGGAATAAGGGCAAGATTTTCGAGTCCGGCAATCCCCTCGCGCAGAGTTGATTCAACCAGCGCGTGCCAGTTTTCGCCGGCCCCGACATGAATTTTCCAGCTGTCGTCCTGTTCCTGAATATTGATGCCTTTGATTCGATTAAGAACAACCGTACCGGCGAAATCGTCCAGGAAAAGTACATTGCTTCCTTCACCGAGCAGGATAAAGGGCTGCTGATGACGTTCTGCGCGTTGCCAGGCGGTAAGGATGGCTTCCGGTGTATCAGCGATAATGCGGTGATGAGCGCGGATCGCAAGACCCAGCGTATTGTCAGCTTGCAGAGAAGGATACTGGTGGGACATTGTGCGGCCTTAACTAAGTTATCTGCGCCTAGTTTACCGCATCATTTCAGGCTTGTAGGGAAGTTTTGATCATGTTGCCGCGCGAAAAGCGTGCTTTTCAGCGATCGCCG
>NZ_RMVG01000042.1 GCF_003813865.1 Candidatus Pantoea deserta | reverse complement strand
ATCTTTAAAAACCAAAAAATCAGGTCGTCCCGCTAAGGCCGACAAAGCCGCAGCGGCGGCGGTCGAGCAGGCGCTGGAAAAAATCGACATCGAGATGATCCCACTCTCGCGCCTGGCGGTTTCCCCCCTCAATGTGCGCCGTAAGGTCTACGTGCAGTCGCGCATTGAGTCGCTTGCCGCCACCATCAAAAATGTCGGCCTGCTGCATAACCTGATCGCGCACGACTTGGCTGACGGGATGCTGGGCGTGGCCTGCGGCGGTCGCCGTCTCACTGCCCTGCAGCTGCTGCTGTCGCAGGGCGTGTATCAGCCCGATCAGTTGATCCCGGTCAAACGCGTCACGGAAGAGCTGGCGCGCGCGGCCTCGATGGTCGAAAACGGCGAGCGAGAGGATATGCACCCCGCCGAGCAAATCGCCGGATTCCGGGCGCTGGCAGACGAGGGCAAAACGCCGGCGCAAATTGGTGACCTGATGGGTTACAGCTCGCGCCATGTTCAGCGCTGCCTGAAGCTGATCGACCTTGCTCCTGCCATCCTTGACGAGCTGGCCGCTGATAAAATCACGCTTGAGCAGTGTCAGGCGCTGGCGCTGGCTGACACGCACGATCGCCAGCTGGAAGTATGGGAGCAGGCCTCCGGGTACTACAACGCCTCCGCTGACGTCATTCGCAAGCTGATTACCTCCTCCGAGACGGCGATCAGCCACTCTCCAAAGTTTACCTTCATCGGCAAAGACGCCTATCTCGCGGCGGGCGGCACCATTCGCACCGACCTGTTCAGCAGTGACGACGAGGGCTACATCGACACGGCGCTGGTCGAGCAGCTGACGCTGCAGAAGCTGCAGCAGATTGCCGATGCCGTGCAGAGAGAGGAAGGATTTGCCTGGGCGGAGGTCAGAATGGACAGTCGCCTGCAGAGCTGGAGCAGCGAGGTGAAAAAAACGTATCACCTGCTGCCGGAGCATTGCCCGGAGCTGACGCCGGAAGAAGACGCAGAGCTGAGCGCGCTGCGGGCACAGCTGAGGCTTTCAGAAGATGACGCACTGGACGTGACGCTGAGAAAGCAGATCGCCGCCCTGGAAGAAACGGGCCTGAAGCGCAGCTGGACGGGCGCGGACAAGGATAAGGTCGGAGCGATGATCTGCTTTGAGCGCGGCAGCTGCTTCATTCAGCGCGGGGTTCAGCGTCGGGCCGATCTGCCCAAAAAAGAAAAACCCGAAAACAAAGGCGATCTGCAGACCCTTTCCGAAGACTACTCCGCGACGCTGGTCCGCTCGATGTCCTGCGAGCGTTCGCTGGCCGTGCAGGCGGCGCTGAGCACGGAGCCGGAAATCGCGCTTGCCATGCTGACCTGGACTCTGTGCCGCAGCACCTTCAGCCATAAAAGTTATGAAGGGACCCCGATGAAAATAAGCCTCACGGATAACAGCACGGCGCTGGTTGCCGCAACGGTTGCGAAGGAGGAGACAAAAGCCTGGCAGTTTCTCCAGGCGCAGAAGGCGCAGTGGGAGGCAAAGCTCCCTGAAAACTGGTCGCAGGACTTCCGCTGGCTGATGGGCTGGAGCACGGACGAGGTATTGCAGCTGCAGGGATTCTGCAGCGCCACGGCGGTGTGCTGCTTTCAGGACCGCGTCTATGGGCGCAGCCAGACCAGCAATCTCGATACGCTGGAAACGGCGCTGGGCTTTGACCTGTCCGAATGGTGGCAGCCGACCGCTGAGGGGTTTTTTAAGCGCATCAGCAAAGAGCAGATTGCCGGGGCGCTGACGGAGGCAGGCAAAACGGGCAATGCCAGTGACGCGGAGAAAATGAAGAAAGGCGACGCGGCTGAGTTTGCCGAAGAGGTCATGAAGGACTCCCGCTGGGTGCCCGCGTGGATGAAACCTCTGCGGCCTGCGGCAAAAAATGACAGCACAGACGACACGGGCAGCGAAGGCTGACAGCGGCAGACCGCCCTCCGGGGCGGTCATTAAAGACAAGGAGAAAACCCATGAACATGATCCCCCGTCATTTATCGCTCGTTCCCGCCTGCCCGTATACCCTTGCGGTCAGCCTGGCCGTCGCCGAGGTTGAAAAGCGCCAGCAGGGCAGGGCAACGTGCGGTGCACACCCCTACGCCAGCGCATTCATGCGCCATTACTGCGGGACGCGCACCATTAAGGCCGATCAGCTGCGCCGGGTCATACCAGAATACTCACCCGGCGATCGAACCGCGCCACCCGCGCGGGAATACCTGGCCGCACTCGATACGCTGATCGCCTCACGCGGCGAGCGCTGTCCCTGGCCGCTGTCGCAGGATACTGGCTCAAGACTGTTTCCTCTGACCGCCGCCCGTTTCACGGAGCGACGGGAAAAGCGGCTCTCGCTGCGTCAGAACAGGGAACACAACCGGGAATCCCGTGAGCGCGAACAGAAGCGCAGACGCTATCAAAACCGCCTGGCGCAGGCGGCGCTGGAGCTGGCGTTTCATACGCCGCAGACGGCAGGGCGCTGGTACGTTCACTGGCAGGGCCGGGACATCTGTGAAAGCGATCTGCTGTCGCTGGTTCTGAACTGGCTGAAGCGATTTGTGTCATGCAGGCATATCGATCCGTGGGAGTGGTATGACGAACCGTTGTGGCGCGTGATGCTCGACATCAGCATTCTGGCCGGTGAAATGAGCGCCTTCTCCAGAATGACTGCCCGGTTCGCGCTGCCCGTGCTGCTGACGTGCCGACCCTGATCCTGTTAAACCGGGCGCATCGTGTCCGGCTTACTGCCTGCACTGGCCGCGTCTGAAAAGCGGGCGGCCCTGCGGGCCGGGAACAGACGGTGCTGACGCACCGTCTCTCTCCCTTCGCCTGCGCTTTCCCTCTCCGGGATGCTGTCTCCCGGTATTCTCTCCCTGCTTCCTGCTGCTCTCCGTTCTGCTGCTGTGCTGCAGCTGCTTCTCCGGCTTCCTGTCTCTGAAGGTCAAACGCATAAACAGCCTGATGGCCACCTTCGGCTCCCCGGCGTTGCCGGGTCGTCGAGCCCTACTGCGCTAACCGGCATAGCCGGTAAGCTCCGCCGGACCGCGATGCGTTCCGGGCCTGTCGGCTAGGGTCTGATGGCAAAGGCCAGGTCAAGCCTCGCGGTAAGGTTGATTAGAGGCGTAATGACTGTAAAGGTGAGGGGGACTATCTGACGGGAGTTAAAAATCGGCAGAAGATGAAATTACAGCTGACGGGTATTCCGTTTACAGCGGATATAAAGATGCTAATCAAGACTACAAGGTTGCTGTTTAAGCCGGGTTATGCGCGGGACGATGTTTTAACAGATAAACGCCTTTCCACCAGGAACCAGGCAACAGGCTCTCATCGCATCGCATGAACAAGCCGTTATTCTTCATTTCAATAGCCCTAAAGCCCTTGATACCGCTGCATTGTTCATCCTGAATATTCATCAGTACTTCAGGATTGTCGAGCGACTGATCGGTATACACAACTTTGGCAAGCCAGGCAGGATAACTCTGCGCATTTACCCATACTAAACGTTCAGCAAAAGAAAGGACGAAAACCAGTATTGCTGCTGCCCATACTGGCAGAATCAGGTGTCTTAACGTCCTGACTAAAGAAGATGAGGAATTTTTAAGAGGCTTTAGCAGAGCTGGTAAGGTTAGGAAAATAAAGAAAAGGAAAATGGCAGGGATTACTTTAGTGATCATGTCCCAGGATTTCATCCATACAGATAACGCTACTACGGCGTCGCAAAGAATAACAAGCGCCAGAAGTTGAAAAGCGCGTGAAACGTTCATGATTAAAAGCTCCCTTTAATTAATCAGTTAACAGACAGACACTGGAATCGCAGACTACAAAAATCATGAGGGCAGATTCTAAAAAGTTTTTAAGAAAATGACAGAAGATTACCCATAGCCAAGAAATATCATAATGAAAATGGTGTGGCCTGCAGCTTCCAGTACTTAATACTGCCTCAGCTATCTTTTTGTAATCAATGAAAAAAGTAAGTTATCTGCATAAATATGTTCTCAATTGACATGCATGTATTGACGTTAACGGTATCAACACCCTGATGGCCCCCTCCGGCTCCCCGGCGTTGCCGGGTCGTCGAGCCCCACTGCGCTAACCGGCAGAGCCGGTAAGCTCCGCCGGACCGCGAAGCGTTCCGGGCCTGACGGCCAGGGTCTGATGGCGAACGGCCAGGTCAACCTCTGCAGCCGGCTGGCGCCGGCGCGCTCACTGGCCACAAAAAGACGTGGCCGCTGAGGACCGGCCCGGCACCGTGGTGTGCCGTTCCGGGGCCGTGCCCTGTTCATCCTTCCGCGTTGTGTTTTGTTCCCCTGAGCCCCTTCGCCGTGCAGAAACCTGGCACCCGGGCGTCTTCACGCAAGGGTCGCGCGCTAAACGGCGGCACCCGGTCCCTT
>NZ_RMVG01000041.1 GCF_003813865.1 Candidatus Pantoea deserta | reverse complement strand
TGAGATCAGCATCACCTGGAGCGGAACGTCGCGGGGAGCGACGTCGCGCAGCAGATATTCCAGGCTCTCAGCCAGCTTTTCATTGGCGCCAGTCAGCGGCTGTGACTCAATAACGAAGCCAACTGACTCCTTGTTCACCCAAATCTGACTTTCACTGTCATAGTCCAGGTAGGGCAGCAGGTCGCGGATGTGCGGATAATCCAGCTCCTGTAATTTTTCCTGCGTCTCGCTCGTGGTATCGCGCTCCCCCAGAATGCTTGCAACCGTGTCCACCACGTTCAGCGGGTCAAAGCGGAAGCCTTTCAGAAATTTCATGCGGGCCTCACATCAGAATGCCGCTCCAGTCACTGCGACTGGAGACGCTGTAGATGACCTCGCCCATATGGACGTTATTATCAGGGGAGACGTATGGCGCAATCCAGATGCGCGCCACACCATCAGGGCGCCGGAACGCGGCGGCAGGCTCAGGAAAGCAGTGCACCGCGCTGCAGTACGCCGTCTGCCGGATATCAGTACGCAGTACGCCGTTTTCCCGAGTGAACGGACGGACCTCGCCGGATGATGCCACGCGCACCGGAATATCATCGTTCTGGCCGCTACGGCCCGCCGGCATCACCGTCTGAGGGTCCAGGTGAATAGTACCGGTATCAATCAGGCGGTATTCATCCAGGTGTATGCCCGCGCCGGTAAAGCTGCTTGCGCCGGAAGTGGCTGACGGAGCGTTGCCACTGCCGCCAGCGGACATGTCATCGGCCTGCGCCATCCAGACCCCGGAGTCCTTAGCGGGTTTGTCGAACTCAAAGTCACTGTTCATGCCCGCGCATCCGCTCAGCGTGATGGCAAGCGCGCTGATGATAAGAGATTGAGCTTTAGTCATGATGCGCTCCGTCTGCGTGTCGGTTGAGAAGGTCTTTGATAAGGGATATGGCCAGTACGTTTTTGTTCGCCCCGGTTTCGCCCGGGATCAGGAAGTGCTCCTCAGAAGACGGGCTATCAGCAGGTTGTGTAATGCTTAGATTGGTCGGCTTATGCATGGTGTTCTCCGCTGGCGCTACCGGATGACAGCGCGTCGATTTCAATAAAGTCGATAAAGAGGCCGCCGTTTTTGCCGCTGGTCCCGAGCCGGGACAGCATACTCAGGGCAAAGGGGTCGCCAGGGGCGACCTCCAGCAGTCGCCTCAGCGTTTCCCCGAACAGGGCGACATACCCGTCGTCCGGAATGAGGCCGGGTTTGCAGTAGAGTTTTTTTACGCCAAAACCCCGCGCCTGCAGGCCCGGGATGCGGGCGTCCGCCTCACGGCCGAAACAGGTCACCATCCGTTCGGTAAAAACCATCCAGCCGCAGTGCTCTGCGTGACGAAACTGGATTTTTTCGACCGTCATTGCGCTACATCCTGTGGGGTCGCGCCCCTCGCCTGGCTGTGACTGGTCGGGGTCACGAAGTCATTTATGTTGAGGCGGGTGGCGTCACCGAGCTTGCCCACGAGATCCGGTGGCAGGCCGCTGTTGCCCTGCTCGCGCGTCTGCATGTCCTGTTGCTGCCCGCCCGAGCGATGCTGTTCTTTTGCGAGCTTTGCGGCCTCTTCATCCTCAATAAATTTCGCGCGGAAGCCTTCGATAAACACCACCTCCACGCGGTTCGCCGCCCCAATCGGGATAATCGGGTGATACTGCTCGGCGCGCTCGATGTAGTAGTCGGCCAGCTTGTCCGCCCCCTTGCCCACGCCGCCGCCAATGGCCCCGCGCGCCACGTCTCCACCACTGATCGTGCTGGTCGCGCCAATCCCGGTTACCGTCTGGCCAACCTGCGAGGCGCTCTGTCCCAGCCCGCCCAGCGCGCCAGCGGTGAAAGCCAGCCCGAGGATTTTGCCGTTGCGCATCACCGGTATGCCCTTGATACCGTTTTTGCCGTAAAAGGCGACGTGGCCCTTCACAGGCTGATCGATGTGTTTGCCGTCAATGATGCATGAGAGGCGCTGCAGCTGAACGATGGCCCGCTCGCTGGAAATGTCGCCGTAGGCTGCGGCCGTCACGAAGCAGTTATCGAACCGGTCTAATTTGTTATTGCCCGGCAGGTGCGCTTTTCCCTTGAGCTTGAACTGCATCGGCACCAGGTTATTCTCCCCGCGCACCGACGCGTTGGCGTCAGCGCCTTCAATTACGATGGCGTCGGAGAACGTACCGGTCGGCACCCAGAACGAGGTGTCTTTCGCTTTGGGCTTAAACTGCGAGTAGTCAAACGTCTGGTTATCGATCTGGCCCGTCTGCACGGGTGCGGGTGCAAAGGTGTATTCCGTTCGTGGCGGTGTGTAGCCTGCGCTCTGCTTACCGCCCGGGGCGGACTTTGTATGGTCCTGTTGATTTTTCAGCTGTTTCATCAGGTCACTGACGTTCTGCTGGAGGGACTTGTTGTTGTTCATCAAGTCCGACATCTGGTCTTTCAGCGACTTGAACTCTTTCTGCATCGCGGAGAGCTGCTCCCGCGCTTCCTTCTCGCGGTTCTGCGCGCTCACCAGCAGCGAGCCCTGTCCCGAACCGTCAAACGTGTTAACCACGCCACCGCCCGTCAGATCCGGCTCCGTGGCAGTTTTATCGGGGTTGCCCGCGTTGTCCACTGCATGACCGAACATGCCCCGGTTGGCCAGGTACAGGCCGACGATGATGACGGCAACGGCGGCCAGAATGATGGCAAACAGCCGGCGCTGCTTATCGCGGACCAGGCTGTTAAGGTTCATCCCGGCCTCCTCGGGTGCGGAACACGGTGATCACTGATACCTTCGCGCCCGGCTCCAGCACATCCATCTGCGGATGAAAAGCCACGGCCATTACGCCCGGACTCCAGAAGTAACGCTCGCTCAGGCGAATGCGGTGCGAGGAGAGGCTGGTTACGTCAGTGCGCACAATGCGTACCCGGTCACCCTGCCATGCGGTCACCGGACGCAACGTAAACGCACTCTTCACCGACTCGCTTACCGGGACGTCCGTATTTTTGCTGAACACGTAGCCAGCAGGCTTACGGTTAGTAATGAAACGACCGACCAGGCCGCTGATGAGCGAGCTGTAGGTGTCCTGCTTCTGCTCGTACTCCCGCGCCTCCTCCGTGCCCCGCACCTTGCGGTTATCAACTGTCAGGCTCAGGCCCGCGCGCCTTCCCGGGGTCGCCTGTACCGAGAAGGCAAAGCCTGACGCAGTCTGCACGAACATGGTGAACGGCTTGTCGGTCACGGTAGAAAACACAATCGCGCCTTCAGGTGTCGGGGATTTGGCGCTCAGCACGCCCTGTGCAGCCTGCACGCTCAGGATGTGGTCGTCGTTAACGCGCAGGTAATTCGGGTCAGTGTTGCTTACCGCCACGTTTATGCGGGCGCCGGGGCTTAGCGTCAGTTGCTCGGCGAGGGCATTAAAGGCGGTCAGTAGCGCCACAGCGCTGATTAGCAGGGTTTTACGCATCGGGGATCTCCAGGAACGCGCTCCAGCAGAGACGATTGTTTCGGGTATCGGTGCGCAAGCGGTAGTGCTTCTTCACAGGCTTCGCGTCAAGCAGGCCGTAACTCAGTTGCAGATCGCCTGACACATCGACGATGCCCTTATCCGGCCAGACGCTGACGTCTTTCGGATAGAACACCGAGCCGCCGCTATTTCCTTTCACGCGTGAGGCTTCGTCTGCCAGCACGCCCTTCAGGGACTTCTCTGCGCCGTCGCAGGCACCCGCCAGCAGCATTTCGTGGCTGGCTACTACGTTGCTGTCGGATATGTTGAGGCGCAGGTTCATCCACGCCAGCGCCATCAGGCGCAGGTAGCGGGCGTCGCCGCGCTCGCCGGTAAAACTGAACGGCGTATCCGCGCCGTAGGGAATAACAATGGTCTGTCGATTATTAACGAGCTGATTCATCAGCGCCCGGTTATCGCCATAAATGCGCCAGCTGAGCGCCAGCGCGAGGATTGTGATAACGAGCAGCACCAGAATAGCCACGGCCATATTGCGGTTTCCCGCCGAACGCAGCTTTAATTCCATGTTGTCTCCGGAGGGGGGTCAGGCGACCCAGTGCCGTTTGTAGCTGTCAGGCAGGATGCTGATAAAGAAACGCATCACTGAGGTAGGCAGGCACCAGTACGCCAGGTTGAGAAGATACTGAGAACCGCGGCCTTTCTTGAGGTGACGAATTCCAACCACCACGGCTAAAAGCATGGGGCCGAAAATCCACAAGTTGAGAAATATAGCCAGCATTGCCAGAGGCACGTACAGGCAGAACTCATCAGGTGGGAGCCCCACGAACCGCTTTTGCTCGGAAAACGTAGCCGCAAAGGTATACCGGTCACGTTTATCCATTAGCATGCGTTAAGACGGGATGATGCCGAAGGCAACGTTGATAAACACCATTACTGCGGCGATGCCGCCAAAGACGGCCAGGTTCTTGGTTTTTACATAGGTAAACACGGCAGCGATGATTTCGAGGATATACAGAACCCATACCACTGTACTTCCAGATCCGAAAGTATCGCTAATTGTACTTTTCCCGTTTACGAAAAGGTCTTCCGCGTGGGCTGGCATAGCAGCAGCAGCCACGATCGCCATTCCAGTGAACAGAGCAGGTTTATTTGCTTTATTCCACGCTACCGCCCCTGCCTTGCGGCAGTAATCTACGCACGAAGAGAAAGTGCCCTTCATAGGAATTTTCCTCAGTTAGGGATATAATGGTCGATTGGTTAAACTATATTTTGTTAATTCTGGTATATTTTTAAGTCACATTAGGAACTTACTGGTAACACCTCCTTTAGAAGATTGTCATTTGGCAACATACACTTACACTTTCATTACTGAATGACGCTTTTTTACGCTCGCTAATTACACACTTCAATATAAGTTATTGATCTTATCGATCAATTTAGTTTATCGTTATGGTAGAAATTTCCGAACGACGGGTTAACTGACTGAATGGAAATGAAAAATCATGGCTGATATTGCCGATTTGATTGTTCTTGTCGCGGATCCGGCGGGCTTTGGAGCTGAGGTTTTTAGTAAAACACATGAAGCAGTCTTATCTGAACTGCTCAGAAATGCCCTTATTCATTACATGCGCGACCCTGGCTGGTTTGCGATCACTTTCAAAGAAAACCGGTTCTATGCCTGCCAGCTCGTTACCATTCCGCTGCTCGCCTACATCAAACACCGTGTACCGGCCAGACAGCTGAAGGAAGCTGCCGAACGGTTACTTACGCAGACAGGTCATTTTTCAGATCCGGCCGCCTGGATAATGGTTAGTGCGGATTTCCTCACTCCCCTCCCTCATCCAGAGGTAAATGTCTGGCACGCCCAAAAATTAAAGAACAGTCTCGAAAAGGCAGTATTCATTGATCCCCTGGAAATAACTGAGCCTGAAATAAAAGCGGCTCCGGATAGTAAAAAAAATAAAGCACCCGTTAAAAAAGAAAATCCATCTCAAAATGCCGCCAAAAAAAAGGCCAGTCCCGATGCGGATAAAATTATAGAGCGTGTTATGCTCGGCTGGCGTGTCAGTGATATATGTAAAGAACAGAATTGCTCTGAATCTTATGTTTACAAGCTCATAAAAAAGCATAAGGGAAGCTCTGCGATGGATTACCGCTGGAATCAGTGGGAGCTGATTGCGCGCATATATCACTCCAGGCCAAAAAAAACAATCAGTGAAATTGAAAAAGCCTGCGGAGTGTCTCGTTCGGTTATATATCACGCAGTTAAAAAAATAGCTAATCGTGACGGAAAGGACATTTCTCGCCGAGAGCTTGAGAGAAAACTGACGCCAGAAGACGTAAAGTCAATTAAAATAAAACTAAGCCAGGGCGTTCTCAGAAAGCATATTATGGCCGAATATAATATCACGAACGCTACACTCATTAAATACGTAGGCACGCATGAAGATTACAAAACCGTATCAGATGAATTAAAAGAATATGCGGTGCGACTACGCGTGCAGGGTAAAACCCTTCAAGAAACTGCTGATATAATTGGCGTGACGGTTGCAACGGTAAAGCGAGCCTGGAGTAAAAAGAAAGATTCGCATGACATCAAAGAAAAGCGCGTTAAGTATGATAACCGCAACGTACTGTCTAAACGCGACCGCGATCAAGCAGTGAATGCGGTGCTGCGAGACGGACATACAAGAAAGCAAATTTATACTCAGTATGGGATAAATGCTTTGACGTTAAGGCGGTATATAAGAGAGGCACAAAAAAGAGAAATTGAGGCACTGAAGGAACAAGATAACAGGCTTGATGAAAATGAGGACCAGTAGATGATTGCCTGATACATTGCTGAGGGCATCAGGCACAATATAATTACTTAAAGTATTCGTTGAGCTTTCCAGCCACTCTCTCGTTTACGGCTTTAATCCACTCTGGTTCAAGAAGCATTTCATTTTTAATGACTCTTTCTGGATCGACTGTTTCTTTTTGAATACCGAAGATAGCGTCAGTAATAAATCCACTAACGAGAACATTTTTAGCGATAAATTCCAGTTTCTGGTCAAGCGTCTTTTCGGTAGCGTCCTTATTAATTTTATTTTCATAAACACGCAATCCAAGTTTAAACATCTCCATGACGAAGGCTGAACGATTAGCAGTATCCCGCGACTCTCCGTCTTCAAGCTTTTTATCTACGTGCGCGTCTATCTTTTCCAGTAACGAAAAAGGGATGGTAAGATTAATCCGGTTACGTTTACCGTAAGTTTCTTCACTCATATTAATTTTCTCTCTCATTTTTATTAATGCAGAAAAAAACATATCGGACCAGTAGAATAACAAAGGGGGTGCGCCCTATACATGGGTAACCATCAGGTAACAACCACCCTGAAGATGTGTAACCATATGGTTACCTGCAACCTGTATAATATTCTAACCAACTGATATTATTTAGACAAACCATATGGTAACCTGATTAAAA
>NZ_RMVG01000040.1 GCF_003813865.1 Candidatus Pantoea deserta | reverse complement strand
CGCTGTGGCTTGCCGCTGGCCTGACAGTGGCGCTGGCCGCGCAGGCGGAAGACGCGCCGCAGGGCACGCAGGTTGGCAGTACAGAAAACGAGACGGCCTATTTCCTGTCGGCCTCTGTGCCCGAAAAGGAGATGGCCATCCTGATGAAGGCGGCCGAAGCCCGGGACATTCCGGTCTACTTCCGGGGGCTGGTTGGCGACAGCATGGAGCAGACCGCGAAGTACATGATGTACATGGTCAGCACCTATAAGGTGCGCGGCGTGCAGATAGATCCGGTGCGCTTTGACCGCTACGGCGTGAAGCAGGTGCCGGCGCTGGTGAAGAAGTGCGGCGACCGTTTCGACATCGTGTACGGCAACGTCGCGCTGAATCAGGCGCTGAGCATGATCGAGACGCGCGGCGACTGCCGCAAAAAGTTCTGACTGACCCCGCTGCCCGCTGCGGCGGGCTTTCTTAACCCTTTCCGGAAACTCTCATGAATAAAGCCACTCGCTCCCTGCTGCAGGGGCTGCTGCTGACCTGCCTGTCAGCCAGCGTCCTGGCGGCGTCGATGGACGCTTCCAATCAGGAAGGCATTAACGCCGGCAAATCTGCTGACGGCACAACCAGCGCCGATCCGAACGGCTACTTCGACAACTACAGCTCAGACGCGCCGCAGCGCGGCTACTACAGCGGACCGACCCAGACGTCATCGAACATTGACGTGAAAGGGCAGACGGAGCTGAGCGAGTCTGATTTAGGCCAGACCGCGCGCGAATCCTACGTGAATAACCCGGCGGACAAGCTCAGCTACGACTCCGACATGATGAAGTACAGCGACGAAATCCGGGAAAACGCCAATGCCATCACCGGCGTGAACGGCAGTCAGTGCGTGGCGCAGGAGCTGAACAAAACCACCTACACCACGCACAGCTGTGAAATGGCCACCCCGCTTTCACAGTCGTGCACGCGTAAGGCCACCATCGTTACGACCGGATCGCGCGAGGAGTACGGCACGCAGCTGGTGCTCAACGCCCGCGACGTTACCGGCAAGAAGCTGGACAACTGGTGGATACAGTATGACTTTGTCGTGCCGGAAGACGGCACCATCAGCAGCGGCACCTGGGAGTTCCTTTACCCCAAAGCACCGGGCTACCACGGAGACCGCCTGGACTACTCCATCCAGGCCTTTGGGCAGACGATTCGAACCAAAATCAACTATTCCGGCACCCTCAGCATTCCGGCCCAGAAGGTCACGCAGGGGCAGGTTATCAGCGTGCTGTTTCGCTATAACACCGACGGCCACTATGAGTCCGGCCGGGATGGCACCATGAATTCTCTCGCGAACGGCACGCAGGTGCTGCGCATCACGCTTCCCATGCAGGCGGTACGCGACACGGTCACGGCGGGCATCGAATGGACCGACAGCTGCCCGGCCGACATGGGTGACGCGGTGAAGATGAGCGAGGTCTGCAGCGACCCGGGCGGCACCCGTTCGGTGACCGTGGGCGGGCAGGCCTACAGCGTCTACAGCGACTGCTGGGGCTATACCACCCAGTGGAACGTGTTCGAAGACGACACCAACACCTGTCAGGCCTATATCGACGATCCGAACTGCAGCGAAGGCACACGCACCTGCACCCAGAAAATTGGCAACCTCTGCGTTTACAGCAAGCTGACCTACCAGTGCGCGCACACCGTGAAAAGCACCGGCTACGTCTGCGGCTCGGAGTTTTACTGCTCGGACGGCAGCTGCTCGGCGATGCAGGCGGGCCAGAACCAGAACTTTGAAATGGCGGTATCGCAGCTGGCCGCACTCGCCGCCGCGGGCAAGGACTTCGCGGGCATGGACCCGAACTCAGTGACGGCATTTACGGGCAAGGCGATGGCCTGCCGCAAAAGCGCGGCGGGCTTCAGCAACTGCTGCAAAAGCGGCGGCTGGGGGCAGAGCGCGGGACTCGCGCACTGCAACACCGAGGAGAAGGAGATCGGCACCGGCAAAGAGAAAAAGCTGGTCGTGAAGGTCGGCTCCTACTGCTCGAAAAAGGTGCTCGGGGTCTGCCTGCAGCAGAAAGAGGGCTACTGCGTGTTCGACAGCAAGCTTGCCCGCATCGTGCAGGAGCAGGGGCGCCGCGACCAGCTGGGCATCAGCTTCGGCTCGGGTGAAAGCCCGGACTGCCGGGGAATAAAGGTCGCTGAGCTGCAGGGCATTAAGTTCGATCACATCGACTTCAGCGACTTCTACGACGACCTGAACAGCAACATCAGGCTGCCCGATCAGGACGCGCTGAACCAGCGCATCACCTCCGACATCCAGAACAGCCTCAAATCAGGAGACTAAGCGTGAGAAAACTCATTGGCCTCGCGCTGCTGCTGGCGGTATCGCCGCTGCACGCGGCAGAGGAAAAAAAGCCCGACGGCTACAACTATGACCCGGCGGTCGGCTGGTACTGGTACAACGAGCCGGTAAAAAAGGACGAGGAAGAGCAGCCGTCGCCGCCGCCCGCCGCACCGCAGGAGACGCCCACGCAGAAGATGAAGCGCCTGCAGGCGTTTCGCGACAACCTGATGAACGAGGCGATGCTGCACCCCTCTAGCGAAAATATCCGGCGCTACAAAATCGTGCAGGACTGGATGGTCAATCAGGCCAGCATGTTTGCCTCGCGCTGGGAGAAGGTGCTGCTGGACAACCCGGAGCTGGACTACAGCCTGAAGCACCCGTTCTACAACGGCACCGCCAACATCCAGTACACCGAGCAGCGCCAGAAGCAGCAGGCGGCTATCCGCTACGTCAACCAGCGCTACGGGGTGTTCTTCTTCTATCGCGGTAACGAGCCGCTGGATAACCGGCTCGGCGGCGTGGTGAAGGAGTTCAGCGAGCAGTACGGCCTGACCGTTATTCCCGTGACCGTGGACGGACGCGCCAGCCCGGACCTGCCTGACACCCGGCAGAACGGCGGGCAGGCGGAGAAGATGAAAATAGAACACTTCCCGGCCATCTACCTGGTGGAGCCGCGCACAAAAAAATACCAGCCGCTGGCCTACGGCTTTATCACCCAGGACGACCTGGCGCGCCGCATGCTCAACATCGTTACCGACTTCCAGCCCGAGGATTAATCATGATTTCAAGACTCTTTGCCGTACTGCTGATGCTCACGCCGGTGCTGGCCACGGCCAGCACGATTGACGACATTGCCCGCCTGGAGCAGGCGAAAGAGGGCGCTGACGCGCCCGCAGAGCCGGAGAGCCAGTCAGAGAAAAGCGGCCCGGCATCAGATACGCCCGCTGCGCGGCCGCAGACGTCGGCGGCAAAGCCGGTCTGGTATCACCTGAGCGACGGACGCCGGGTGGACGTGGGCCACTGGCAGATCGTGCACTTTGTCCGCTCCGACTGCCCGTACTGCCACCGTTTCAACCCGACCCTGAAGTCGGTGTCAGAGCAGACCGGCATCGGGGTGTTTGTCTACAGCTTTGACGGCAAGGGCGACGCAGTGTTCCCGAAGGTTATGCCGGTCAACGACGGCATCCTGAAGGACTTCTTCGCAGAGCTGCCGCAGGCGACCCCCACCGACTTCATTATCAACACGCAGTCGCTGGTGACTATCCCGCTGTCGCAGGGGGAAATGAGTGAGGAGGCGCTGAAGCAGCGCCTGGACGAGTCGTTTGCGCTGGCCGTGCGCCTGGGGGTGCTGTGATGAGTAAGTTTGCGCTGAATGCCGGCATTGCGGCCGGCCTGCTGTTCTCCGCTGCGGCGAGCGCGGACGTGCAGAACGACATCAACAAGTTCTTTAACGACATGGGCGGCGGTGGCGGTAACTACACCCAGGCGGCCGCCTGGCAGGGACAGTCAGCGGGCTACCTGACCGGCGGCAACCTGTTTATCCGCACGCCGGTGCGCAACATCCAGCTGATTTCGGTGACGCTCCCGGACATCAAGTCGGGCTGCGGCGGCATCGACGCCTATCTCGGATCGTTCAGCTTCATCAACAGCGACAGCATCAAAATCATGGGCAAGCAGATCCTGAGCAACGCCGCCGGCTACGCCTTTGACCTCGGGCTCGAAACCATCTGCCCGCAGTGCAAGGCGGTGAAGGACTACCTGCAAAAGCTCGCGGCGGACACCAACAATATGAACATCTCCACCTGTCAGGCCGCGCAGTCTATCGTCGGCGGCCTGTGGCCAAAAACCCAGGCGGCCAGCTCGCAAATCTGTCAGGACCTCGGCACCAAGCACGACGTGTTCTCTGACTGGGCGGCATCCCGTCAGGGCTGCGGCGTGGGCGGGGAGACGAACAGCGTGTTCGACAAGGCGACCGAGGAAGAAAAGAAGCGCATCCCGCGCAACCGCAATCTGACGTGGGACACGTTCACGAAGCTCAATCAGTTTTTCAGCAACGATCGCGCGCTGAAGGAGTTCATTATGTCAATGGTGGGTACGGTGATTTATGACGCGAACGGCAACCCGACGTTTCTGCAGCCGCGCGGGGGCAGCGAGTCGATGTTCAACACGCTCCTGAACGGTGGAACCGAGAAAATTTATCGCTGCAACGACAACACCACCTGCCTGTCGCCGACCATCGCGGAGCTGACGCTCTCGGAAGACGAGGGCATGACCGGCCGGGTGCGCGACATGCTTAACGACATCTTCGATAAAAGCCGCACCGATACGGCGCTTAACGACAACGAAAAGGCGCTTATCAGCAGCACCCGCGTGCGCATCCTGCGCTACACCATCGACTCCGCGTCGGTGGGCATGGATCAGAGCGTGGTAAGCAGTCTGGCGGAGTACATCGCGGCTGATATGGTGATGTCCTACATCAACGGCCTGATCGACGTGGCCGCGAGCGGGGCGGCGGGCACGCTCGATACCGAGGAAGAGAACAAGCACTTTCGCGAGAACCTGCGTCAGGTGCGCAACGAGCTGAGCCAGCGCGTCGCGCGCATCCAGGTGCAGCAGAACGGGCTGGCGGAATATGACCGCAGCCTGTCCGAAACGCGCCAGCAGCTCTCTTCATCCGTGTCCGACAGCGTGCTGTCGAACTATCAGTTCGGGGGGTAAGCATGGCGCTTGATATATGGGTGGTCAGCTCCGGCGGCATGATCACAATGGGCCTCAACGCGGTCGCCACGGTGATCGAAAACGGCGGCTGGAAAAGCACGATCTGGGTGGCGGAGATGCTGGGCATTGCCTTCTGCGTGATGACCTACCTTCGCACGCACAGTCTGAGCGCGATGTTCGGCTGGGGTATGACGTTCGTGATGGTCACCGCCCTGCTGCTGACGCCGAAGGTCACGGTGGTGGTCAACGATCTGACCGCACCGGACACCATCGGGCGCGTGGATAACGTGCCGGCGGGGCTTGCTCTGCCGCTCTATCTGGCCACCGGCGTGGGCTACACGCTTACGACAACCTACGAAGACATCTTTCACTTCCCGGACGAGCGGTCCTACACCAAAACCGGCATGCTGTTCGCGAGTAAGCTGCTGCAAGACAGCTTCACCATCGACAGTCGTAACCCGGTGCTGGCCTACAACATGGGGGAGTACGCGAAAAACTGCGTGGTGCCGGACATTATGCTGAACCACAAGTACAGCATGCAGGACGTGATGGAGTCCGAGGACGTGCAGGCGCAGATCTTCAGCAACCCGAGCCCGCTGCGCGCCATCTACTGGCGGGACGCTAACGGCACGACGTTTATGGTCTGCCGGGACGCGGCGCCGCGCCTGAAAAACCTGCTGTCGGCGGAGAGCAACAACACAGGCAGCACGTTCATGGCGCATGCGGCCCGCATGCTGCCGGGCAACAACGCGCCGCAGACGGTATACGCTGAGCAGCTGGCAGGTTCCTATGAATATTTTCTCGGCAGCAGCAAGTCGGCGCAGGCGATCATGATGCAGAACATCGCCGTTGCGGGCCTGCGTCGCGGGCTGAACAGCTACGTGAAGGGTATGAACGATACGGCCTCGATGGTGGACATCGCGTCCGAGCAATCGCTGATGAAGCTCCGGCTCTCGCACGCGGTCAGCTACACCATCGCGACGGAGGTGCTGCCACAGCTGCACACGGTACTGCTGCTGTTCTGCATCTGCATTTTTCCGGTAATGGTGCTGGCGCTCTACGTGCGGGAAATCGCCTGGTCCGTCATCAAGAGCTACCTGAACTTTATGGGCAGCCTGATGCTGTGGCCGGTGATGTTCGCCATCTTTAACTTTGCGGTGAACTACAGCACGCAGAGCAGCTTTCACGCCACGGGCCCGACGCTCTCCAACATGAACCGCCTGATGGAAACCAGCACCACCACGGCGGGCATCGCCGGCTGGCTGATGCTCTCCATCCCGTTCCTGGCGTTCCGGTTGTTCACCGGGCTGGGCCAGAGTTTTGCAAGCCTCAGCTCCAGCCTGGGCAGCGCGCTCAGCAGCGCGTCTGCAGCGGACTCCGGCGCGGTGGCATCGGGCAACGTGAGCGTAGGTAACGTGCAGATGGATAATATTAACGGGCACAAAACGGACCTGAACCGCGCATATCGTGAGGGGATGACCACCATGCAGCTGGGTAACGGCGCTATGCGTACCATGACGCAGGACGGGCAGACGGTGTATGACGCGTCCGGCGCAACTAGCCGCCTCCCGGTGGATCTGCATCTTGACAGGAATCTGGCGAGTGCCGCGCAGCGATCGGTGCGCGACAGCATGGCGCAGACCGAAATGGCGGCGCAGGGCTACAACCACTCGGTACAGGAAACCGGCTCGCAGCTTAAGCAGTTCCATGAGCAGTTCGGCAACAGCGATTCGAAAACCCTGTCCGCTTCAACCGGCATGAGCATCACCGATGCCGAGCGCGTGAACAAAATGCAGAACGTGGCGCAGGACTACGCAACCCGTAATCATATCAGCCTGAATGAGGCTTACTCGGAGCTTGAAAACAAATCTCGTGACCTTGCTATCAATGGTGGAACTCGCGGACAAGCTAGCTTCGACAGTAATAAATCTCTTTGGGGTAAAGTTGGCTCATACGCCACGGGGGTATCGGGTAAAGTTGATGTGCATGGCGGTATTGAAGCGACAGGTCGTTCAGGTTCTACATCGCAAACGACAGAGGGTGGCCAGAGCGGTAGGGACAATTCACAGACCGTTTCTGCAAGAGAATCTCAAGATTTCAGTCAGGGTATGGACGTGCTGCGTAACTACAGTACGACCTATAACGGCCAGCATGTTGATAATAATGCCTCTGGCCTGATGAATCAGATTTCTTCTGGCATCACCACATCTGACAGTAGGTATGCGCAGTACACGGCCAGCCAGGCGCATACGCATGAGATGCAGAAGATGGCCTCTGAGACTGAAACGCTCAGCGCAGGCGCGCGCGATAACTACACGCAGCAGTTTGTGGAATGGGCACAGAGGCGAGCGCCGGGGAATGCCGAAACCATCCTTACCAATACGTCCGATGAAGGCGTTCAGAAGCAGCGTGACGGTCTGGTTCAGGAGTTCTTCGCAGAGAAGCTGCAGGGGCGAATTGATGGGGATTATGCACGTAATTCTGGGAGCACAGCTGATGGCATGAGCTCACCAGCAAATGCAGCTGGAGCACAGTTCGGAGGAGCGTACAGCAGCGCAAACCAAAGCATCGAGGCGGGTGTTGCTAGAAACAATATTCGTACTGATGTGAATGGCGATGTTGAAGCTCAACAAAGTGTGGTCAAAAATAGGGCAGACTCTGCGCAGCAGGAGCTTGAGAAAGGTAAAGGCTTGACGGACGGTGCAATCTCATCTGGTATGGGAGAATATACCGCGAGTGCAAATGAATATCAGCGTAACAAAGAAGCTGCAGATAAGCATCAAGAGCAAAGGACATTTAAACTTAAAGATTCTCAGGATTACAAAGATTTTTTAAATGATACTGAGGAATCGCTAGGTAATAAGAAAAGGTGATTAAATGAATATTAGTTATGATGAAATAAAGGCGGATTCCAAAGTTTTGGCAGAAGCTGCTATGTCCTCTAGCAGCACGGTTCCATCATTTTTCTTGCCCTTAAGTTATCTCAAGTATCATTTTTCAGTATATATTGTTTTTGCGGCCCTTACTTTTTTCCTTCCTGATATGAGTGGGGATAGCTTGATAGGGTTAGGAGTGTTGGGTTTTGGGTTGTTAAACTGGTTATTTATATTTGGGTTTGCTTCTGGATATGTAAGCTTATTTGCAATGGTAAGCAATCCAGAGGTTAAAGGCTTAAAGCTAACGAAAGTTATAAGCTCTAAGCTAAAAGCATATGGCATAGTTTGGTTTTGCTTGCTGGTAGTGCTGGGGTTAGCATCCATTACTACAGGCCTAAGTATTG
>NZ_RMVG01000004.1 GCF_003813865.1 Candidatus Pantoea deserta | reverse complement strand
CGAAGAAGCCCTCTGCGCAAGCAGGGGGCTTTTTTACGTCTGCTTATCGCGCAGCCCTGGCCCGACGGCCGGGGCTTTTTGCGTTCTGCGGGCGGCAAAACTAAACCCGCCTGATTACACGCGTTACACCTAAACCTCTTCTACGTCACATTTACTGCACCACAAGCGCGATAACGTTCCGTTGTCACCCATGAAATGCTTTACTCACTGTTTTAACGCGGCTTATCAGCAAGGAACTTGAGGTAACGCATGGCAGAAATAAACAATCAGTCAACTCAGCGCGCAGAAGAGCACGGCATTAACAAGAAACGCGTCTGGGCAATTGTCGGGGCTTCATCAGGCAATCTGGTCGAATGGTTCGACTTTTACGTCTACTCCTTCTTCTCACTCTATTTCGCTCATATCTTTTTCCCGAAAGGGGACACCACCACGCAGCTGCTGCAAACCGCAGGCGTATTCGCCGCCGGATTTCTGATGCGTCCTATTGGCGGCTGGCTGTTCGGTTACATCGGCGATCGTCACGGACGCAAAAAATCGATGCTGATCTCGGTTTGCATGATGTGTTTCGGATCGCTGGTGATAGCCTGCCTGCCCGGCTACGCCAGTATTGGTATTGCAGCGCCTGCCATCCTGCTGCTGGCGCGCATGTTTCAGGGGCTGTCGGTGGGCGGAGAGTACGGCACCAGCGCCACCTACATGAGCGAAGTCGCGCTGGAAGGACGTAAAGGGTTCTACGCCTCTTTTCAGTACGTGACCCTGATTGGCGGCCAGCTACTGGCGGTATTAACGGTTGTTGTTCTGCAATTCATTCTCAGCGACGAGGAGCTGCGCAGCTGGGGCTGGCGCATTCCTTTCTTCCTCGGCGCGATACTGGCCGTGGTCGCGCTCTGGCTGCGTCGCTCTCTTAACGAGACGTCGGACAAAAAAAGCCGTCAGCACAAAGATGCCGGCAGTATTTCCGGCCTGCTGCGTAACCATACGCGCGCTTTTCTGATGGTGCTGGGCTTTACCGCAGGCGGTTCGCTCAGCTTTTATACCTTTACGACCTACATGCAAAAGTATCTGGTGAACACCGCGGGTATGGATGCGAAAAGCGCCAGCGGACTGATGACCGGGGCGCTGCTGGTTTTTATGCTGATCCAGCCTGTCATCGGCGCGCTTTCCGATAAAATCGGTCGGCGAGGATCTATGTTGATCTTTGGCGCGGGCGCGGCGATCTGCACCGTTCCGATCCTGACCGCGCTACAGAATGTGCAAAGCCCGACACTCGCTTTCGGTCTGATTATGCTGGCGCTGCTGATTACCAGCTTCTATACCGCCATTAGCGGGATCCTTAAAGCAGAGATGTTCCCGCCGGAAGTCCGCGCGCTGGGTGTCGGGCTCTCCTATGCGGTCGCTAATGCTATCTTTGGCGGTTCGGCAGAATATGTCGCGCTTTTGCTGAAGCAGCAGGGGGTAGAGACAACCTTTTTCTGGTATGTGTCGGCGATGGGCGCGCTGGCGTTTCTGGTATCACTGCTGCTACACAAGCGCGGCAAAGGAATTAAGCTGTAATCTGTTACGGGCTGAAGTTCTGACCGCTCAGCCCGTCATCGCGGTGAGTCTGACAGGCCGACCGCCAGAGCGCGCCGTTGACGGGCCTGCTCGGCGTGTCGGTCGGCGCATCACAGAATACGGCTAATCAGGCGGTCGATACGAATACGCCGCAGACGGCGAATAAGCTTACGGACTTTCGCCGGATAGTCGGCGATGCTTTCCAGCTCGCGGAAATGTTTCACCACCTGAGTATGCGTGCGAATCAGCGTCAGCTCTTTATCGCGCTGCTCGGCCAGCTGTTGCAGCGGGTCGTGGATCAGCACCGCATTTTCCAGATCGAGACGCCAGGCGCGCGGATTGAGGTTGTTGCCCGTAATCAGCGTCCACTCGTCATCCACCCAAATCCCTTTCAGATGGTAGCTGTTCTCGCCATCTTTCCACAGGCGCACCGCCAGCTGTCCGTTATCCACGTAATATTGCAGGCGGCTGAGGAAGCGGCGCAGGTTAATTTCATACAGATAGGGCAGCGCGCTGATAATTTTAAACGGCTGATCGGGCGGAATATAGAAGTCGTTCGCGGTCTTGTCGCCTACGATGATCTCGACCTCTTTGCCTTCACGCAGCAGATGAATAATGCTGCGCACCAGAATCGCCGGCAGATTAAAATAGGGCGTGCAGATGGTCAGCTTTTGCTCGGTGCACGGCATCAGATGGAAAATCGTTTTGTTGAGCAGGCTGCGTTTGCCCAGCCCAACCAGCGGCGTAACCGTCAGCTCCTCGTTATGACCATTCCCTTCGAACTGGTAGTTAAACCCGCGCAGATCCTGACGGAACTGGCGCGTTTCATTTTTGATTTCGGGACTGGAGGGACGCTCTTCGCGATCGAGACGGTTCACGGCTTCTGACTGCTTCAGATTGACGTTAATCCACTCAACCATGGTGTCGGCCAGCTGCGCGTTGCGGATCAGCTGATAGCGATCGTAACGGTATCTGTCGTGCTGATGCAGGTAAACATCGTTAATGCTGGCGCCGGTATACAGCAGCGTATCATCAATAATCGAGCCTTTGAGATGCAATACGCCGAGCGCCTCGCGCGTATTCACCGGAATACCGTAGACCGGAATGGCAATATCCGCATGCTGCGTCGCCATCTCACAATACCAGTCGGCGTTGGTCACGCCGCGCGCCGCGCCGATACGTCCGCGCTGGGCGCGATGCCAGTCGACGAGGATACTGATGTCCAGCGTCGGGCGGGCGCGTTTCGCGGCGTAAAGCGCATCCATCACCATGCGGCCTGCGTCGTCGTTTTCCATATAGAGGGCGACAATACAGATGCGGTGCTGCGCCGCCGCAATTTTTTCCAGCAGCGTGCGCCGAAAATCGGCCGGCGAGTAAAGTGTCGACACATCCGCAGCGGACTGTGACAGTTTCGGCAACTGTGCGAGGTGTTGTTGATGCTTATTGCGTTTAAATTTAGACAGCATCGCAGTGCGCTTCTTCTCGGTTCATTGCATGGCCTTTTGCCATCAAATCAGGGTCATAACGGTAAATAATAACATCAACCTGCTGCGGTCGGCCATTTTTTACCTTTCTGTACAAGGTTAGCTGATGTCCCTGTGTAAGGGTAAATTCAGGCTGACAATGCCCTCATCCAGCTGTACATCCACGCGGAAGCCCAGCTTGCGCGCCAGCGTAATCATGCCGCGGTTGTGCGGCATGGTGATGCCGTTTAGCTGCTGCAAGCCATGATCGCGCGTATAGCGGATCATCTTTTCCAGCAGACGCCGCCCCATGCCCAGCCCTTTGAGGTCGGAGCGTACCAGCACCGAAAACTCGGCGTCGATATTGTCTGCATCGGAAATAGCGCGCGTGACGCCGATAATCTCGTCCACGCCTTGCTGCTGACGAACCGCGACAATGGCCATCTCGCGGTCATAATCGATCTGCGTCATATTGGCGAGATCTTCATGGGTAAACTCATTGATCTCGCTGAAATAGCGATAGTAGAGATCTTCTTTGGTGACCTGAGCGATAAAATCACGCAGCAGCGGCTCATCTTCCGGCAGGATAGGGCGGAACAGGCAGGGCTGTCCGTCTTTTAACATCACCGGCTCCTCCAGATGCTGAGGATAAGGGCGTATCGCCAGACGCGCTTCGTTATCGCCGTTAAAGGCTCCCAGTTCCAGCGTGACATCAAGCAGGGTAAACTCGCTGCCTGCCGCCAGCAGCGGATGCATGTCGAGCCGCTGAATTTCCGGGCAGTCCACCACCAGGTTAGAGACCTGCACCAGCAGCTGGCTGAGGGCGGAAATATCCAGCGCCTGCAATCCTCCCCGGCTGCGAATTTTGCCGCTCTTGATGGCCTGAATCACCAGATAGCGGGCCAGCGTCATATTAAGCGGCGGCAGCGCCACCGCTGCCTGCTTGTCCGCCTGCCATTCAATGCCGCCCTCGCCAAGCAAAATGATGGGACCGAACAGCGCATCCTGCTGTACCACCACGCGTAATTCCTGCGCTCCGGCGCGGCTGGCCATGCTCTGCACCAGCAGGCCGTCAATGCGCGCCTGCGGCAGCGTCTGTCTGACGCGGTCAATAATGGCTTCAGCCGCCTGCTGCACCTCAGCCGCGGTGCGCAGATAGAGCATCACCCCCTGCACTTCGGATTTATGCGCAATATCGGGCGAGCGCAGCTTGAGCGCGACGGGGTAGCCGATGCGCTCGGCAATAGCCACAGCCTGCTGGCTGTTGCTGGCGATCCAGGTCGGCAGCGTGGCCAGACCGTACGCCTCTAACACCGGCTGCACTTCGTGGGTATCCAGCGTCGTCACGCCCCTGGCTAACGCCTGGGAGAGCAGCTGATGCGCCTGCGCGCTGTCCTGCGTCAGGCTGGCGGGCAGCGCCGGGGTCTCGCGCAGCTGCTTCTGGTTACGACGGTACTCAACCTGATGCATAAACGCCGTCACGGTGCCCTCTGGCGTGCGCCAGGTGGGAATGCCCGCCTGAGTAAAGGCTCGCCGCGCCGCCTGAGAGGAAAACTCGCCGCACCAGTTGGTTAACAGCGTGACCTGTTTGCCGCGCGGATGAGCGACGACGGCCTGGATAATCTGTTCTGCCGACTCAGTGGCAGGAGCCACCGCGCTGGGGGCATGAATAATCATCAGCGCATCCAGCTCGTGACTGGCGAGCAAAATGTTCAGACAGTCGACGTAGCGCTGCGGCGTCGCATCATCTTTCAGATCAAGCGGATTGCCGCGCCCGATGCCTGCGGGCAGCACCGCGGCCAGCGCAGCCAGCGTGTCGTCGCTCAGCGAGGCAAGCTTGCCGCTGCGCGCATAGAGTTCGTCTAAAGCCAGCGCGGCGGGCGCGGCGCCGTTACTGACGATCATCAGCCGTTCGCCGCGCAGCGGGCGCATATGGCTAAGCGACTCCACGGCGGTAAACAGCTCATGGGTATCCTGCACGCGCAGCAGTCCGGCGCGCTGAATCGCCGCGTCCCAGGCGGCATCAAGCCCGCTGTGGGTGCCCAGCAGCGCCTGCGCCTGATGGCTGCGGCCGCTTTTGATCACCAGTATCGGTTTATTGCGCGAGGCGCTGCGCGAGGCGGAAACAAAGCGTCGGGCGTCGCTGAGATGCTCCAGATAGAGCAAAATGGCGCTGGTTTTGCCGTCGCGCGCCAGAAAATCGAGCAGATCGTCAACGTCGGTATCCAGGCTATCGCCCAGCGCGATAAACCAGGAGAAGCCCAGATTGCGCTGCTGCGCCCAGTCAAGAATGGTATTGGAGACCGCCGCCGACTGCGAGATAAAGGCGATGCGTCCTTTTTCGATGGGAACCGGCGAGAAGCTGGCGTTCAGCCCCTGCCACGGCGCCAGCAACCCCAGGCTGTTAGGACCGAGCAGCCGAATTTGCCACTGCGCGGCGCAGGTTTTTAGCTCTTCGAGCTGACTGGCGGGAGCAGAAAGAATAATGCAGGCTTTACACCCTTTTTCGCCCAGCTGTTGCAGCAGTTCAAGGTTACGCTTCGCATGGGTACAGATCACCGCCAGATCGGGGGCAAAAGGGAGGCTGTCGATAGTTGGCCAGGCCAGTACGCCGCTGACCGCTTTGTATTTGGGGGTGACCGGCAGCACCGGGCCGCTAAAGCCGCCTGCCAGCAAATTGCGCATCATAAAATGACCGGCCCGCCCCGGCCTGACCGAGGCGCCAATCACCGCAATAGATTTAGGCCGTAACAGCGCTTCCAGTCCGCGTTGGCTCATCCCGTTCTCCTGAAGTCGACTGGCGTGAGTGTAATCGCTTTTTCATCGCTTTGCCGGTTCGGCGATCGCAGGCTGAGAAGGCCGCACGCATTTTTACCTGCGGGCGGCCAGAACAACCCGGCCGCCGCACAGGCGGTCAGAGTTCGTCGGCAGGCGCATGTTGATGGACGGGATGATGCGGCTTACCGGCCAGATAGGCGTGGCGGAAATACTCAAAATGCAGCTGCAACGCCTGCGCCGCCGCCGTATCCCCGGCCTGCTCCAGCAGCGCAGCGGCGACCTCGGCGGTACAGTGCTGGCCTTCGCCGTGAGCTTCGCGCAGCGTATAGCGCGACGGCGAGGTAACGTTCAGCGACATAACCGGCAGCGCGTCGAGCCAGGGGCTTTTGCGGAACATCTTGCGCGCCTCTGTCCAGGTGCCGTCGAGCATAATAAACAGCGGCGGCTTGCCGCTCAGCGGCGGCGCGGTCAGCACCTCCCGGCCCGCATCGGCATAGGAGGCGGGAAAGACCACCATCGGCTGATAGTCAGGGTGCGCCACCGCGCTCAGCAGCGCCGGATCGGGCTGGGTACGCGACCAGCCGAACGCCTCAGTAGGCGGTAAAATATCGGCGATCAGACGGCCGGTATTGCTGGGCTTCATTGGCTCGGTATCAAACATCACCAGGCAAAAACGACTGCGCGCCGTCTGCGGCTGAATGGTGGCGCACAGGCAATTTTTCTGCGGCAACAGGCAGCGCTGGCAGCGCAGCACGCGATTGCCTCTGGCAAGAAAAGGGCGGGTGGCGCGGGCGAGTCGTTGCGCACGCAGGCGCAGAACAGCGTTATCAGTCATGGTTCAGCGGGAAAATTAAAACGTCAGTGTAATCGAAGCGCGCCGGAAAAGAAAAAGGCCAGCATGGCTGGCCTGAAGTCTTACCGGTGAGGTGAACCGGCGTATGCGCCTGAATAAAGCCTACAGCGATTCATCCAGCCATTCGTTAAAGGGCGCTTTCGGCATCGCGCCGTTCAGCATATCCACCAGCTCGCCTTTACGGAAGATCATAATGGTGGGAATGCTGCGGATGCGAAAGCGTGCGCTCAGGGCGGATTCCGCTTCGGTATTGACCTTAACGAAACGCACCTGGCCGCTACGCTCCTGCGCGACCTCTTTAAACACAGGCGCGAAATTAACGCAGGGACCGCACCAGGGCGCCCAGAAGTCCACCACCACCGGCAGATCGTCTTGCAGATATTTGTCCAGGGTGTCGGCGGTAGCGTTAGCCACTTCGCCGTTAAACAGTTCGCTGCCGCAGCGACCGCATTTTGCTCCATCGGCGACGCGCTCTTGCGGAACGCGATTGGTCGCCTGACAGGAGGCACATACCGTATTCATAGAGACCTCTAAGGGTTTGCAGGTGTCAGTCTTGTAAATATTGTCCATTATGAGAAGGTTGCGAACAGCCCTCAAACTGGATTGTCCAATAGGTTCAATAGTTGATAGCTAAGCGCTACCACATCAGGTAATCTTCGCGCTCTCAATGCAGGAGGAACAGATGAACGACGAATTTAAAGGCAAAAGTGGCAAGGTAAAAGTGATGTACGTGCGAGATGAGGGCGAGTCAGGCTCCCGCGCGCCGAATCCGCGTACCGGTAAAGGAGGTGGCCGCCCAGCCCGTCAGGAAGATTCGCGTCGTTCCTCTGGCCGTCGTAATGAGCAGGAAGATTCTCGCCGCGCCACAGGCGGCCGCCGTAATGAAGAGGGTGCTGGCCGCAAGTCGCGCAGCGACGAAGGCAGCCGCAAACCGCGCGGCGACGAGTCGTTTTCACCCTGGCGTACCGTGTCGCGCCCGCCGAGCGAGCGCGCCGCGGCTGAAGAAAATCCGGCCGAGCAGAGTGGCAAAGTCACTATCGATCCGGAAGTGATCCGCCGTCAGCGTCAGGAAGAGACGCGCGTGTATGGCGAGAACGCCTGTCAGGCCCTGTTCCAGAGTCGTCCGGAAGCGATCGTGCGCGCCTGGTTCGTCCAGAGCGTCACGCCGCGCTTCCGTGACGCGCTGCGCTGGCTGGCGGCGAACCGCAAAGCCTATCATGTAGTGGACGATGCCGAACTGGCCAAAGCCTCCGGCACGGAGCATCACGGCGGCGTCTGCTTTATTATCAAAAAGCGCATGGGCATGGCCGTCAGCGAATGGCTGCGTCAGGCGGGCGAGAAAGATTGCGTGCTGGCGCTGGAAGACGTCAGCAACCCGCACAACCTGGGCGGCATTATGCGCAGCTGCGCGCACTTCGGCGTTAAAGGTCTGCTGGTGAATGACGCCTCGCTGCTGGAGTCCGGCGCGGCGGTACGCACCGCGGAAGGCGGTGCAGAGCATGTCCAGGCGATTAGCGGCGAAAGCTTTGCAGCCGGTCTGGAAGCCTTCCGTAAGGCGGGCTATACCATCGTCACCACCTCCAGCCATCAGGGCACGCCGCTGGCGAAAGCCGAGCTGCCGGCGAAGATGGTGCTGGTGCTGGGCCAGGAGCGCGAAGGGCTGTCAGACAGCGCGTTCCAGCAGGGCGACATTAGCCTGTCGATTGGCGGCACCGGCAACGTGGAGAGCCTTAACGTCTCGGTGGCGACCGGCATTCTGCTTGCCGAATGGTGGCGTCAGAACGCATAAAAAAACGGGCCGCAAGGCCCGTTTTTGTTTCTGACATATTAGTGCGCGCCGCCGCCGCCGCTGCCCGATCCAAACGGCGGGCGGGCAAACCAGATGAGCACCAGCAGAATCAAAAACACCCCAGCCGACGCCCAGAAGATCTCATTGGCGGAGATAATTAATCCCTGATTGGTAATCTGCTGCGCGATATAGGCTGAGGCCTGCTGGTGGGAGAGGCCCATGCCCTCCAGCTGCTGATACATCTGCTGCGCATTGGGATTATAGGGCGTAATCGACTCGGTAAAGGTGCTGTGATGCATCGATTCCCGATTGGTCCACAGCGTGGTGGTAATCGAGGTGCCAATCGACCCCGCCAGCGTGCGCACAAAATTCGACAGGCTCGACGCCGCCGCCAGCCGCTCCGGCGCCAGCCCGGAGAGAGTAATGGTGGTCAGCGGCATAAAGAAGCAGGCGACGGCAAAGCCCTGAATAAACTGCGGCCACGCTGACGCGCCGAAGTCCATTGACGGCTCGAAGGTATAGGCGCGCCAGTAGAAGCAGATGGCATACATAATAAAGCTAAAGGTCACCAGCCGCCGCATATCCAGCTTGTGGGCGAAGCGGCCGATAATGGGCGACAGAATAACCGGAATAATCCCCACCGGCGCAGAGGCCAGACCCGCCCAGGTCGCCGTATAGCCGTAAACCTCCTGCAACAGCTGCGGCAACAGCACAATAGAGCCGAAGTAGAGCATGTAGGCGAGGCTGATAGAGAGGCAGCCGATGGTGAAATTGCGCGATTTAAACAGCGCCAGATCGACGATCGGGTGGTCGTCTGTCAGCTCCCACACCAGCAGCACCGCCAGCGATATCACGGCGACCACCGTCAGCACGATAATTTCGGTGGAGTTAAACCAGTCAAGCTCTTTACCGCGATCCAGCATGACCTGAAGACAGCCGATGCCGACAACCAGCAGCACCAGTCCGACCACGTCGATAGGGCGGATCTCGGTGCGGGTTTCCCGCCCGCGCAGCGTCTGTAGCGTCAGCATCACCACCACCGCGCCGATCGGCACGTTAATAAAGAAGATCCAGCCCCAGTGGTAGTTATCGCTAATCCAGCCGCCAAGAATCGGGCCGCAGATAGGCGCGACGATCACGGTCATCGCCCACAGCGAGAGGGCGATGCTGCGTTTCGCCGGCGGATAGTTGCTGAGCAGCAGACTCTGCGACAGCGGAATCAGCGGACCGGCCACTACCCCCTGGATAATGCGGAAAAAGATCAGCATCTCCAGACTTTCCGACATGCCGCACGCCCATGAGGCGAGCGCAAACAGAATCGTCGCCCAGGTAAACAGCTTTACCTCGCCGATGCGCTTCGCCAGCCATCCGGTAATCGGAATGGAGATCGCGTTCGCCACGCCGAACGAGGTAATGACCCAGGTGCCCTGCGAGTTGGACGCGCCCAGATTGCCTGCAATGGTGGGGATCGCCACGTTGGCAATGGTCGAGTCCAGCACCTGCATAAAGGTCGCCAATGAGAGCGCAATGGTCATTAAGACCAGCGGCGCGCCTTCTAGCGGTTTTTGTGCCATAACAACCTCCGCGTCATCATCCGGCGTTGGCGCGAACGATGTCAGCGATCAGCTGATTCACCGGGGCCAGGTCAATCGCCAGCGCATTACTGCTGTAGGCGGCCTGCTGGCGAACGCTGGTGGCGAGCGCGCTGCCGTTTTTATCCGTGGTATCGACTTTTACCAGCGTCGACAGCCCAATACGCAGCGGATGCTTAGCGATGTCGTCCTGGTTCAGCTCGATACGCACCGGCAGGCGCTGAACGACTTTGATCCAGTTGCCGGTCGCATTCTGGGCAGGCAGCAGCGAGAAGGCGCTGCCGGTGCCCATATCCAGACCTACCACTTTGCCGTGGTAAACCACATCGTCGCCGTAAATATCGGCCACCACCGTTGCCGACTGGCCGATGCGCACGCCTGCCAGCTGCGTCTCTTTGAAGTTGGCGTCGATCCACAGGTTGGTTGCGGGAACCACGGCCATCAGCGCGGTGCCGGTATCAATTTGCGAGCCGACCTGCACGCTGCGGCGCGAAACATAGCCGTCCATTGGGCTGCGAATATCGGTGCGTTGCAGCGCCAGCCAGGCGTCGCGCAGCTCAGCCGCGCTCTGCTGCACCGCAGGTTGATTCTCCAGCGAGGTATTAAGGATCATCGCCTGATTGGCGTTGTACTGCTGGATAGCCACGTCAAGCTGCGCTTTGGCGGTAGCGACCGCGTCGCGTGCGTGCTGCAACTCTTCGCGACCAATCAGGTTAGAGGCGCCCAGCGGCTCGCGACGTTTCAGATCGGCTTCCGCCTGCGCCAGCGCCGTCTGTTGCAGCGTGATACTGGCCTGATACTGTCTGCCGTTGATCATCAGCTGATGGGTCTGACGAACGCTGGTGGCCAGCGCGGTCTGGGCTTTCTTAAAGGCCTGTTCGGCGTCGGTTTTATCCAGCGAAACCAGCACGTCGCCTTTTTTCACAAAATCGGTATCGTCAAACCACACCTTATTGACGCTGCCGGAAACCTGCGCCATAACCTGCACCTGATTCCCGGCCACATAGGCATCGTCAGTCTCCTGGAAGTGACGCAGCACTAAAAACCAGTAAACGCCCCATGCGATGCCTGCCAGCACAAAAAGCAGCGCCAGCGCCAGCAACACTTTTTTGCGCGTTTTCTTTTTATTAGCTGGCTGCTGCGGACTTTGCGCCTCTGCCGTTGCACTCATGTTGTTCTCCACCTGATTCATATAGTCGGGGCGCAAACATCCTTTTCACGTAGCCCAGGTCGAAAAAAGCCAGCGACAGAGCGCTGGCCGGATAAAAGGGGATTAAAATAACGGTTTCGACAGGTGATTGTGTCGCAGTTCTTGCTATTAGCGAGAGAGGGAGGCGATGACCTGATCTTCGTCCATTTTGTCGAGACGATTGAGCAACTTACGCGTGATGCCTTCCAGCTGCGATTTTTCGTCGCTGGAGAGAGAAGACCAGAGGTATTGCAGGCTCTGATGCTGCGGCGGCAGCAGCTGACGCAGAAACTCATTCCCTTTGTCGGTCAGATGCAGATGAAGGCAGCGACGATCGTTGTCGCTCTCACGGCGCTCGATCCAGCCGCGTTTCTCCAGCTCATCCGCGATACGAGTCGCGTTGGTGCGCGACGAACCCAGCGCGGCGCTCAGCTCAGAGGGCTGGATGCTCTGATTTTCCTGCGCGTCCAGCGTGATCAGCGCCATGAATAAGGTTTCGTTAATTCCCTGCGCCTTTAACATCTTGTTGCGGTTTTCCAGCAGCTTTCCCTGCATGTGCATGCACAGACGCGTCAGAATGATTTCGTGCAGCGGGAAATCTTTATGGCGATTTGCGCGGATGTTAAGCATCTGTTCAATGGGAGTAAACGAACTTTCCATTATAAAAAAACCTCACTAGTTGCAACTAATATAGTAACGATGGTGACAGATTGAGCGTAGCGATTTTTACTCCGCGCGATTGTTCAGAAGATCACACTGTCGTCATCAGGTGTTTCCAGGTCAATCCGTAACCCTGGGCACAAAACCCTCGCCCTTTGCCGTTCAGATTTGCAGCAGGCGTTATCAATAAAACAGAAACTTTTTGTTTGCTAAATAATTTCGCAAGAAAAAATAACTATTGTGAATAGATTTATTGCTAACCATACCAAAACTAACCATTAGTGACCAGAGTCAGTCACAATTTAACGGTCTTATTTACATTCCCCTGAGGCGCTTCGAAGCGATAGCCGCGCCACCAAATCAGCAGGTTGAGCAAGGTCATCGCCACGCCTGCGGCGCAGACGCCGTACCAGCCGGCGATGTGATAGGCGTTAGCGGAGAGAATGGAACCGAAGGCGCCGCCGATAAAGTAACTGGTCATATAGCCTGCGGTCAGACGGTTACGCGCTTCGGGCATCTGGCTGTAAATCACGCTCTGATTGGTGATATGGACGCCCTGAACCGCAAGGTCGAGCAGCAGAATACCGATAATCAGCGCCAGCAATGAGTGCGCGCCCAGCGCCGTCATGCCCCAGGAGGCCAGCATAATCAGCAGCCCCAGGGTTGTCGTCACCCTGGCTTTGCCTTTATCCGCCAGTGAACCGGCCTGGCGCGCGGCCAGCGCGCCCGCGGCGCCCACCAGGCCCAGCAGGCCGATTTCGCCTTCGGAATAGTTGTAAGGCGGCGAGGCGAGCAGGAAGGCCATTGAGGTCCAGAGTACGCTGAAGTTAGCGAATGAGAGGCAGCCGGCCCAGGCGCGGGTGCGGATAACGCGATTCGCCTTATAAAGCTGAAAAATCGATCCCAGCAGCTGCGGATAGTTAAGCGAGACCGACTGTTTGACGCGCGGCAAATAGCGCCACAGCGCCAGCGCCATCAGCACCATTAACAGGCTGGCCGTCCAGTAGACGGTGCGCCAGCCGCCCAGCTGCGCCAGCGCCCCGGCGACGGTGCGCGCCAGCAGAATGCCAAGCAGCAGGCCGCTCATCACTGTGCCGACGATTTTGCCGCGTTTTTCCGGCGCGGCCAGCGTGGCGGCCAGCGGCACCAGAATTTGCGCCACCACGGAAAACAAGCCGGTCAGTACGGTGCCGAGCAGCAGCAGCGCAAAGGAAGAGGAGGTAGCGGTAATCACCATGCCGCCCGCGGCCAGCAGGCTCATGCAGACGATCAGCGCCCGACGCTCAAGCATATCGCCAAGGGGAACCAGCAGCAGCAAACCGCAGGCATAGCCAAGCTGAGCGGTGGTAACGATAAATCCCGCCAGGCTAACGGAAAGGCCGAAATCGTTGGCGACGGTATGCAGGAGCGGCTGGACATAGTAGTTGCTGGCCACGGAAAGACCGGTGGCGACAGACATCAGCAACACCAGCGCAGGCGTCAGGACATGGCGGTTATCAGTCATTTATATCAGGCAGGCGATAATAATCATAATCAGGTAATAATAACCTAAAAAATTATTTCCTTTATGCGTTAATTAACAGGACGTACCAGTCGATTCGTAGATAAGCGAAGGGGCAGAGAGTTCTGCCCCGTAAGTGAGTGGTTACTTACTTTGCAGCCGCAAGGGCATCCTGTACCCACTTGTCGAACTGCTGCTGGTGCGCCTTGATCCAGCCATCGACGTGACGATTAATATCCGCTTCTGATGCCTGACCGGCATGCATGGCCGCGTTTTCCGCGTTGATGTCGGTAATAGGCAGCTTCATCTCAGCAAACAGCTTCGCCGCCGCCGGGTTCTGCTCTGCCCAGGCCTTGTTCGCGACAATATGCATGGTATTGACCGGGAAACCATAGTTCGCGCCGTTAGGCAGTTTCGTGTCAACCTTGCTCTGCGCGCCCGGCAGCGAGGAGAAGGGCACCTGCAACCACACTACGTCGCGACCCGGCTTCAGCACGTCGCTCAGCCAGTAGGGCGTCCAGGTATAGTAAAGAATCGGCTTACCCTGCTTAAAGCGCGCCAGCGTATCGGCCACCATCGCGGCATAGTTGCCCATATTGGCGGTCACGGTGTCGCTCAGACCGAAAGCCGTATTCTGATGGTTAATCACCGCTTCGCAGCCCCAGCCGGGCGTACAGCCGGTCATATCGGCTTTGCCGTCGCCATTGCTGTCGAACAGCTGCGCGATTTTGGGATCTTTTAGCTGCTCAATATTGGTGATGTGATACTGCTCGGCGGTTTTCTTGTCGATGAGATAACCCTGCGCCGCGCCGGAGACATAGGTGCCTTCACGGTAAAACTTCTTGTCGCCGCCGGCGGCGTTGTACATATCGTCGTGCAGCGGCTGCCAGTTGGTGGCGACAAAGGTAAGGTCGCCGGAGGCGATAGAGGTATAGGCCACGTTGTAATCAATCTCGCTCGGCTTTTCTACCGTGTAGCCCAGTTTTTCCAGCGCGCGGCCCACCAGCAGCGTCTGAAAACCTTCTTCGGCAATGGTGCTTTGCGCGGGCTTAACCGTGATGCCTTTACCCGGCAGATCGGCGGCGGAGACCTGAGCGACAGCGAGCGTGGTCAACACGGCGGCGAGGAGAGGTGCGGTCTTGCGCATACTTATTCCTTATTGTCGGTGTTGCGAGGCGGGCAGCCGTGAGGGGCTGCCCGAAAAATCAGGCTTTACGGAAAGGGCGCGTCAGCAGGCCGATCGGGCCGGTATGGCTCCAGTGACGGCTGCCGCGGCTACGGCCATCGCGGCCCACAGACTGGGTTAAACGGTCGAGAATAATGGCGAGGATCACGATGCCGACGCCGCCAACCGTGGCAAGTCCCATATCGAGGCGGCCAATGCCGCGCAGCACCATCTGACCCAGTCCGCCCACGGCGATCATTGAGGCAATCACCACCATCGACAGCGCCAGCATCAGCGTCTGGTTAACCCCCGCCATAATGGTCGGCATTGCCAGCGGGAGCTGCACTTTGAACAGCATCTGGCGCGGGCTGGCGCCAAAGGATTCGCTGGCCTCAATCAGATCGGCGGGTACCTGCTTAATGCCGAGAATGGTCAGACGCACCATCGGCGGCAGGGCGAAGATAATAGTCACCACCACGCCGGGGACGTTACCGATGCCGAACAGCATAACGATCGGCACCAGATAGACGAAGGCCGGGGTCGTCTGCATCGCATCCAGCAGCGGCCGAACGATACGGCCCGCGCGTTCGCTGCGCGCCAGCCAGATGCCCAGCGGCAGCCCGATAACGATACAGAACAGCAGGGCGGTCAGCACCAGCGCCAGCGTCACCATCGCCTGCGACCAGGCGCCAATCGCGCCGATCAGCACCAGCGAGACCAGCGTCGCCAGGCCCATCGCCGGACTGGCGATCTGCCAGGCGATCAGGGCAAACACCACGATCGCCACCGGCGCGGGCAGGCTTTGCAGCAGTTGCTGAAATGCGCTGAGGATATAGTCTACCGGTACGCGAACGCCCTGAAACACCGGACGAAAATGGCTGACCACCCAGTCGATCCCTTCTGTCACCCAGCTATCCAGCGGGATCAGGGTCTTATGAAAGGGATCGAGCAGCGAGAAGTGTTCCGGCTGGGGCGCAGGCGCGCTGTTCAGCCAGTCGCTGCTGCTGACGGCGCTGCTGGCGGCGTCATGCGCGCCGCCGCCGTCCGGCGTGCCCCAGGCGTCAGCGCCGCTGCTGGCTGGCGTGCTGCTTTGCGTTGCGCTATCCGCCGCGCCTGACCAGGGATCGCTGGCTGTCTGGGCGGCATCGGCAGCCTGCGGCGCGGCGCCTGCGCTGTCCCACGGATTACTGTTTTGTGCACTCATGATGACGCTCCCTCACGATCTAAGGCGCGTAATAACATGCCTTTGGAAATAATACCTACATACTGATTTTCGTCTCCCACCACAGGCACTGCGCAGGGCGCGTGCGCGACGTGGCTCAGCAGATCGTTCAGGGAGGTATCGGAGGGAACGGCGGCTGGCGTCTCAAGCAGAGCGCTCTCCAGCCCTTCGCCCGCGGCCAGCGCGGTTTTCAGCGAATCGGTCGAGACCACGCCGACAAACCTTTGCTTTTCCAGCACGTAGCCAAATTCGCGGTCTTCGTCCTGCAACAGCTTGATGGCTGAGCGCGGGCCAAAGCCGGGCGCTTTACGGATTAGCGCGCCGGCGCTGCGGCGCGCTATATCTTTGGCGCTAAAGACATGACTAATATCGACGCCGCGGAAAAAGGTGCGCACATAGTCGTTGGCCGGGTTATTGAGAATTTCGTCCGGCGTGCCAACCTGCACCACTTCGCCGCCCTGCATAATGGCAATGCGATCGCCGATGCGCATCGCCTCATCGAGATCGTGGGAAATAAAAATAATGGTGCGCTGATGTTTTGCCTGTAGCTTGACCAGCTCATCCTGCATTTCGGTGCGGATCAGCGGGTCGAGCGCGGAAAACGCCTCGTCCATAAGTAATATATCGGGATTAATAGCCAGCGCGCGCGCTAATCCAACACGCTGGCGCATACCGCCAGAGAGTTCATCAGGATAAGCGTGAGCGTAATTTTCCAGACCGACCTGGCGCAGCGCATCCAGCGCTTTTTCCTGACGCTCTGCCAGCGGAACGCCTGCTAATTCCATGCCGAAGGCGGTGTTATTTAGCACGCTCATATGCGGCATCAGCGCAAATGACTGAAATACCATGCTGATTTTATTTCTGCGCACCTCGCGCAGTTCGCTGTCGGATATTTTCGCAATATCGACGCCGTCAATGATGACCTGGCCTCGTGTCGGCTCTATCAGACGATTGAGAAGGCGAACCATGGTGGATTTTCCGGAGCCGGAGAGTCCCATGATGACGAAGATCTCGCCTTCTTCAATGGCCAGACTGGCGTTTTTGACGCCCAGCGACAATCCGGTTTTCGCCAGTATTGTCTCTTTGCTTTCCCCTTTCTCAATATATTTAAATGCGCGATCGGGATTTTCCCCGAATATTTTATAAAGGTTTTTTACTTCAAGTTTAATTGCCATTCAGTAATAAAATCCTGTTAAAATTATCTGGCGTTCAGCTTTCCTGGTTAAATTTAAGCGGTGGATACCGTAACATACTGACAATATCTGACAACCCTGAATGCAGATATTCATGGCGGGGAGGAGGGTGAGTGTGGCGAAATTCCCATAGCCTGCAAGGGATAAGCGGCAAATAATTTTTTGCTGACGCGACCTGAAATCTTGCCGATTTGACGCTTCAGGCGTCCGAATTGACAGAAAACGGCAGGGCGGAATGGCGGGATTTCAGCGCAAAAGACCGGGAATAAACAGGAAATAAAAAAGAGGTTTTGCGCTAAATAGCGGGCGGCAAAGGCGGCAGGGAAATAAAAGTATCGGACCGCGACGGGTCCGATACGGGAGAGTTAAAAGTCCCAGTCTTCGTCTTCGGTTTCTACCGCTGTTCCCATTACATAGGAGGAGCCGGAGCCAGAGAAAAAGTCATGGTTTTCGTCAGCGTTAGGAGAGAGCGCGGCGAGGATAGCCGGATTCACCGTGGTAAGCTCTGCCGGAAACAGCGCTTCATACCCCAGATTCATCAGCGCCTTGTTGGCGTTGTAGTGCAAAAAGGTTTTCACCTCCTCCGCCCAGCCAACCTCGCCGTACAGCGCTTCGGTATAGACCACTTCATTTTCATACAGCGCCAGCAGCAGATCATACGCAAACTGCTGTAGCTCATCTTTCCGCGCCTCATCGGCCTGTTCCAGCGCTTTCTGAAACTTGTAGCCGATGTAGTAGCCGTGCACCGCCTCATCGCGAATGATCAGCCGGATCAGGTCGGCGGTGTTGGTCAGCTTGCCGCGGCTGGACCAGTACATCGGCAGCCAGAAGCCGGAGTAGAAGAGAAAAGATTCAAGAAACACGCTGGCGATCTTTTTCTTCAGCGGGTCATCGGCGCGGTAGTGCTCCAGAATAATACGCGCCTTGTTTTGCAGCGCGTCATTCTCTTCACTCCACTGGTAGGCGGCATCGACATCGCTGGTGTTACACAGCGTGGAAAAGATAGAGCTGTAGGAGCGGGCGTGCACCGCCTCCATAAAGCTGATATTCGACAGTACCGCCTCTTCATGCGGCGTCAGCGCATCCGGCATCAGACCCGGCGCGCCGATCACGTTCTGAATGGTGTCGAGCAGCGTCAGCCCGGTAAAGACGCGGATGGTCAGCTGCTGCTGCTGTTTGTCCAGCGTCTGCCAGGCAGGCAGATCGTTAGAGAGTGGGACTTTTTCCGGCAGCCAGAAGTTGCTGGTCAGACGGTTCCACACTTCAAGATCTTTCTCGTCCTGAAGACAGTTCCAGTTTATGGCCTGAATTGAGTGTAATCGCATAGTTTTCATCACAGGGCGCAGGAAACGCAGCCCTGCACCTCTGTGCCCTGTAGCGCCATCTGGCGCAGTCGAATGTAATAAAGCGTTTTGATGCCTTTTTTCCAGGCATAAATTTGCGCTTTGTTGATGTCGCGGGTGGTGACGTCGTCGCGGAAAAACAGCGTCAGCGACAGCCCCTGATCGACGTGCTGCGTCGCTTCGGCGTAGGTGTCGATAATCGCTTCCGGACCGATCTGATACGCATCCTGATAGAGCGCCAGGTTCTCATTGGTCATAAAGGGAGCCGGATAGTAAACGCGTCCGGTTTTACCCTCTTTGCGGATCTCGATGCGCGACACGATCGGGTGAATGCTCGACGTCGCGTGGTTGATATAGGAGATCGAGCCGGTCGGCGGAATCGCCTGAAGATTCTGGTTATAGAGACCGTGCTGCTGCACCGCTTCGCGCAGCGCCAGCCAGTCGGCGCGCGTCGGCAGCGCAATACCGGCCTCGGCGAACAGCTGCGCCACGCGCTCGGTGCGCGGCAGCCAGTCGCGCTCGATATATTTATCGAAGTATGCGCCGCTGGCATAGGTCGAGCGTTCGAAGCCGTCGAAGCGCTGACCGCGTTCGCGCGCCAGCTGATTTGAGGTGCGCAGCGCGTGCCAGGTGACGCAGTAAAAATAAAGGTTGGTGAAATCGAGCGCCTCCGGCGAGCCATAGGCGATGCCTTCCCGCGCCAGATAGCCGTGCAGGTTCATCTGACCGAGACCAATCGCATGAGAGCGCTGATTGCCTTCCGCCACGGACGGCACCGAGCCGATATGGCTCATATCGGACACCGCCGTCAGCGCGCGCACGGCAACCTCTACCGTTCGCGCCAGATCGCGCGAGTCCATGGCGTGCGCGATATTCAGCGAGCCGAGGTTACAGGAAATATCCTTGCCGATACGGCGATAGCTGAGGTCCTCGTTGAACTCGCTGGCGCTGTTGACCTGCAAAATCTCCGAGCAGAGGTTGCTCATGTTGATACGACCGGCGATGGGATTGCTGCGGTTCACGCTGTCTTCATACATGATGTAGGGATAGCCGGATTCGAACTGGATCTCCGCCAGCGTCTGAAAGAAGTCGCGCGGCTGGATCCAGCTTTTGCGGATGCGGTCGTCCGCCACCATCTCGTCATACTTCTCGCTGATGCTGATGTCGCCGAACGCCTGGCCGTAAATACGCTCTACGTCATAGGGGGAGAACAGCGCCATCTGGCGATTCTCTTTTGCCAGCCGGAAGGTGATGTCAGGGATCACCACGCCGAGCGACAGCGTTTTAATACGGATCTTCTCGTCGGCGTTTTCCCGCTTAGTGTCGAGGAAACGCAATATATCGGGATGGTGGGCGTTGAGCCACACCGCGCCCGCGCCCTGACGCGCGCCAAGCTGGTTGGCGTAGGAGAAGGCGTCTTCCAGCATCTTCATCACCGGAATCACGCCGGAAGACTGATTCTCAATGCGTTTAATCGGCGCGCCGTTTTCACGCAGGTTAGAGAGCAGAAACGCCACGCCGCCGCCGCGTTTCGAGAGCTGGAGCGCTGAATTTACCGCGCGGCCAATCGACTCCATATTGTCTTCGATGCGCAGCAGGAAGCAGGAGACCAGCTCGCCGCGCTGCTGTTTGCCGCAGTTCAGAAAGGTCGGGGTCGCAGGCTGGAAGCGACCGCTCAGCATCTCTTCCAGCAGCGAACGCGCCAGCGTCTCGCTGCCCTGCGCCAGTGTCAGCGCCACCATGCAGGCGCGCTGCTCGAAGGTCTCCAGATAGCGCTTGCCGTCGAAAGTTTTCAGCGTATAGCTGGTATAAAACTTCCACGCGCCCAGGAAGGTTTTAAACTCAAAGCCCCATGCCGCCGCCTCTTCGTGAAAGCGGCACAAAAAGTCGAAGTCATACTGATTCAGCACCGCGGCTTCGTAATAGCCCTCAGCGACCAGATAGCGCAGGCGCTCCGCCGCGCTGGCGAAGGACAGGGTATGAGGCTCGACGTGTTGCAGGAAAAACTGGCGGGTCGCTTCGCGATCTTTGCTGAACTGGATGCGGCCCTCGGCATCGTAAAGGTTCAGCATCGCGTTGAGCGCGTGATAGTCCAGCGCTACGCCATTGAGGGTGTCTGTAGTTGCCAAAACTGGGTTACTCCTGCTTTAACCGTGGCGATGTCTTCCGGCGTGCCCATTAGCTCAAAGCGGTAGAGCACGGGAACCTGGCATTTTTGCGCAATAATCTCTCCGGCCAGACAGTAGGCCTCGCCGAAGTTACGGTTGCCCGCTGCGATCACGCCGCGAATGCCGCGTCGGTTCGTTTCATCATTAAGAAAGTGAATTACCTGTCTGGGCACCGCGCCGCGGCTGCCGCCGCCGCCATAGCTGGGCACGACCAGAATATAGGGCTGGTGGTGATGCAGGCGCGCGGCAAGGTCCAGCGGAATGCGGCGCGCCGGCAGACCCAGCCGGGTAATAAACCGATGGGTGTTTTCCGACTGGCTGGAGAAGTAGACCAGTGGAAACATGGCGCTACGCTCCAGCCGCCGCCAGCTGGCGCAGCCCGGCAATCTTGTCGGGGCGGAAGCCGCTCCAGTGGTCGCCGCCGGCCATCACCACCGGCACCTGGCGATAGCCGAGGGATTTCAGGCTGTCGATGGCGTCTGGCTGCGCGTCGAGATTGATCAGCTGGTAGGCAATCCCCTGACGGTCGAGAGCGCTTTTAGTCGCGTTGCACTGGACACAGTTATTCCGGGTGTAAATAATAATGCTCATGATTCGTATTTCCCTTTGGTCATGGACAAGTCTTGTGCGAAGCGCTGGCGAATGTTGGCACTTTCCTGTTCGCTCGCGCTCGCCTCTTGTGTCTGGGTGATAAGGTGAATACTAGATATAGCGGTATTTAAATTCAAGCATACCAGATATAGGGGTTTTGCCACGGAAAGGGGGAAGAGGCGGCTGACGCCAGACGTCATGCGGGGTAGCGCGGCTGAACACAGCGGAAAAAAAATTTTGTAAAGACGATGGTTTAAAAAACAGGCAAAAAAAAGCCTCGCCGAGGCGAGGCTGATAGCAGCAGGCGGCAGGTTAGCGGCGACTTGTCAGCAGCGCGCCAAGGAACAGGCCTACCGCAGCGCCGATGCCGACGCCGTGCCAGGGTTTCTCCTGCACATAGGCGTGTACCTGCGAACCCGCATCGCGCGCCGCCTGAGACACGCGGTTATGGCCGCCGTTGAGTTTTGCGCGCGTCTGCTTCAGCAGCGCCTGCGCCTGACTGCGGGCAGAATCGACTTCATCTTTCGCTTCGCTGCCGTAGGATTTCAGTAGCGCTTCCAGCGAATCAGCGAGATCGTTTACATCCTGGTTCACATCAATGTCATCGTTTTTAGTGGTTCGATTAAACATTTTTTTCGCTCCCTTTGATTTTAAACGCAATACTCAGTGTAGACGATACGCGGATAAACGCATCGGCAAAGCCGGGGTTTAGGGAAATTCCGAAAGCCGCATGGCGGCGTGCTGTTGTAAGGTTGCGAGGCTTGAAAGAAGAGAGGAAAGAGCATGTATTTACGACCCGATGAGGTAGCGCGCGTTCTGGAAAAAGCGGGATTTGAAGTCGATGAAGTCACGCCTAAAGCTTACGGCTATCGCCGTGGCGAGAGCTATGTTTACGTTAACCGCGAAGCCCGTATGGGACGCACGGCGCTGGTAATCCATCCCACGCTGAAAGAGAAAAGTCAGCCGTTTGCCGAACCGGCGTCAGAAATGAAAACCTGCGATCACTACACGCGGTTTCCACTCTATCTGGCGGGCGAGTCGCAGGAGCATTACGGCATTCCCCACGGATTCAGTTCGCGCATTGCGCTGGAGCGCTATTTGCAAAGCGTCTTCGGCTGATCGCAGCCAGCCCCGTCAGCGCGGGGCACGGCGAGCTACTTACCAAATCCTTATCTTTTATCACGTTGCAATTCGCGCTGCCGACGGGTATAACCCTTGCGTATAGATGTTTAGACGTCCATACGGATAAAAAGATGAGTGAGCAGCAAAACCCGTCACGGGAACAATTTAAACGCACGATGAAGGCGCGTCATCTGGTGATGTTGTCGCTGGGCGGCGTCATCGGCACCGGCCTGTTTTTTAACACTGGCTATATCATTTCAACGACTGGCGCAGCGGGCACGCTGCTGGCCTACCTGATCGGCGCGCTGGTGGTCTGGCTGGTCATGGTCTGTCTGGGTGAGCTGTCGGTCGCAATGCCGGAGACCGGCGCGTTTCACGTTTACGCGGCGCGCTACATCAGTCCGGCAACGGGCTATACCGTCGCCTGGCTCTACTGGCTGACCTGGACAGTGGCGCTCGGCTCCAGCTTTACCGCGGCGGGCTTCTGTATGCAGTACTGGTTTCCGCAGGTGCCGGTGTGGATCTGGTGCCTGGTGTTCTGCGTCGCTATCTACCTGCTGAATATCATCTCCACGCGCTTTTTCGCCGAGGGCGAGTTCTGGTTTTCCCTGATCAAAGTCATCACTATCATCGCCTTTATCGTACTGGGCGCGGCGGCGATGTTTGGCTTTATTCCGCTAAAAGACGGCAGCGCCGCGCCGGGACTGAGTAACCTGACGCAGCACGGCTGGCTGCCGCACGGCGTTCTGCCGATCATTATGACCATGGTGGCGGTTAACTTCGCTTTCTCCGGCACTGAGCTGATCGGTATCGCCGCAGGCGAAACGGAAAATCCGCAAAAGGTCCTGCCGCTGGCGATCCGCACCACGGTGGCGCGCCTGATCATCTTCTTTGTGGGCACGGTTCTGGTTCTGGCGGCGCTGATTCCCATGGATCAGGCTGGCATCGTTAAAAGCCCCTTTGTGCTGGTATTTGAAAAGATCGGCATTCCCTGGGCGGCCGATGTGGTCAACTTCGTGATCCTCACGGCGATCCTGTCGGCGGCCAACTCCGGACTCTACGCCTCTGGCCGTATGCTCTGGTCGCTGGCGAATGAGAAAACGCTGCCTCGCTGCTTTGCCCGCGTCAATAAACGCGGCGTGCCGCAGCTGGCGATTACCGTCAGTATGCTGGGCGGGGTGCTGGCGCTGCTTTCCAGCGTGATTGCGCCTGACACCGTGTTCGTTGCGCTGTCGGCCATCTCCGGCTTTGCGGTGGTCGCGGTCTGGCTCAGCATCTGCGCGTCGCACTACCTGTTCCGTCGCCGTCATCTGGCGCAGGGCAGGGCGCTGAGCGAACTGGCTTATCGCGCCCCCTTCTACCCGCTGACGCCGATACTGGGCTTTGCGCTCTGCCTGCTGGCGTGCGTCGGGCTGGCGTTCGATCCGTCGCAGCGCATCGCGCTGTGGTGCGGTATTCCCTTTGTGTTGTTTTGCTATGCGGCTTACGCTGTCACCCATAAAAAAACGCAGGCTGAGGAGGCCAATGATGCAGCATAATCCCGTCGCGCAGGCGCTGGCCGAAAACGACATCCTGATTCTGGACGGCGCGCTGGCGACCGAGCTGGAAGCGCGCGGCTGCAATCTGGCCGACGCGCTCTGGTCCGCCAGGGTGCTGATGGAGGATCCTGAGCTGATCTATCAGGTGCATCGCGACTACTTCGCGGCAGGCGCGCGCGTCGCTATTACCGCCAGCTATCAGGCGACGCCGCAGGGGTTTGCGGCGCGCGGGCTGGATGAGGCGCAGTCACGGCAGCTTATTGCCCGCAGCGTAGAGCTGGCGCGGCGCGCGCGCGACGACTATCAGGCGACAGCCAGCAGCCAGGCCAGGCTGCTGGTGGCCGGTTCGGTGGGACCTTACGGCGCTTACCTCGCCAACGGCGCGGAGTATCGCGGCGACTATGCGCTGCCGCAGGAAGAGATGATGGCGTTTCACCGTCCGCGCGTGCAGACGCTGCTGGCGGCGGGCGCGGATCTGCTGGCGTGCGAAACGCTGCCCTCTTTTGCTGAAGCGCAGGCGCTGGCGGCGCTGCTGGCGGAATTTCCCGGCGCGCAGGCCTGGTTCTCCTTTACCCTGCGCGACGCCGGACATATCAGCGACGGCACGCCGCTGCGCGAGGTGGTGGCTTTTCTGCACGCGCAGCCGCAGGTCGTGGCGCTGGGCATCAACTGCATCGCGCTGGAACAGGTCACGCCAGCGCTGCAACAGTTAAGCGCGCTGACCAGCAAGCCGCTGGTGGTCTATCCCAACTCCGGCGAACAGTATGATGCGACGACAAAAACCTGGCACTCAGCGCCGTCGGGCTGCACGCTGCACGACAAACTGCCGGAGTGGCGCAACGCAGGCGCCAGACTGATTGGCGGCTGCTGCCGCACCACGCCGCAGGATATCGCGGCGATAGCGCACGGCTGTCAACCGCAATAAAGCGCAGAAAACAGGCGATGCTAAGCCGATTAACGGCGCAAGGGTGGTTTATACTGCCCTCCCTGACCCTTTTGCGGATCTTCCCATGAAACAGCGACTTCTAATCCTTGCCGCCGCGCTGCTGCTCAGCGGCTGTGCGACCATTGTCGGCTCGTCAACCCAGGCGGTGCGTATCGATTCGCAGCCGCAGGGCGCGCGCTTTACCGTACAGGATGAGAATGGGCGCCCGGTCGCAGAAGGCTTCACGCCGCAGACGGTTGAACTGGCGAAGTCCACGGGCCGCTATTTCGGCAAGAAGCGCTATCAGGTCATGCTGGAGAGTCCCGGCTATGTGCCGGTGACGCTGCCCATCGAAGGCCGGGCGAATCTGTGGTATCTGCTGGGCAATATCCCGCTGGGCGGTTTTCCCGGCTGGCTGCTGATCGATCCCTTTAACGGCGGGATGTACAACCTCTATCCGGAACATCCGCGCCCCTATATGAACCCGGTTGGCGCGCGCGGCTAAGAAAGATTACTGCGCGGTGGGCTTCACCATCGCGCCGCCTGAGCGGAACCTTTCCAGAAACTGATGCTGGAAAATGCACATGCGAATGGTGTTGCGGTACTCGCCGTTGATAAAGAACTCGTGCTTCAGCACGCCCTCGGTTTCAAAGCCCAGCTTGCTGTAGATATGGATCGCTTTCTCATTCTCCTGATCGACGATCAGGTAGAGCTTGTAAAGATTCAGCACTGAAAAACCATACTCCATCGCCAGCTTCGCCGCCTGGCTGGCCAGCCCTTTGCCCTGATGCGCCGGATCGATAATGATCTGAAACTCGGCGCGCCGATGCACATGGTTAATCTCGACCAGCTCGACCAGTCCGGCTTTCTGGCCGTCGTGTTCGACCACAAAGCGGCGTTCGCTCTGGTCGTGAATATGTTTGTTGTAGAGATCGGAGAGTTCAACAAAGGCTTCATACGGCTCTTCAAACCAGTAGCGCATGACGCTGGCGTTGTTATCCAGCTGATGGACAAAGTGGAGATCCTCCCGCTCCAGCGGGCGTAGCTTAACTGTCATAGTGACCTCTTTGCGGATAGATTGCGCGAGTATAGCCTGGTACCCGCGCATTCTGTCAGGCACTTATCTGCGCGACGATGCGTCCCTGCGCCATACGCACGGCGCGATCGCACATATGATCGATCACGTCGGGATCGTGACTCACCAGCACCATCGTCAGGCCGTCGTCGCGTTTGAGATCGTTGAGCAGATTGAGGATCTCCGCCTGCACCGACATATCCAGCGCCGAGGTCGGCTCATCCAGCAGCAGGATCTTCGGCTCCAGCAGCAGCGCGCGCACAATGGCTACGCGCTGGCGCTGACCGCCGGAGAGCTGGTGCGGATAGCGATCCGCCAGCGCCGGGTCCAGCCCCACGTGGCGAAAGCCCTGATTAATGCGATCGTCGATATTGTCGCGTTTTAGCAGCTTCAGCGGCTCCGCCAGCGTGCGGCGCAGGCGATGGCGCGGGTGCAGCGAAGCGTAGGGATCCTGAAACACCATCTGCACGTCGCGACGTAGCTGGCCGGTAAAGGGTTTGCCCGGCGCGACGTCACTGCCCGCCAGCTGCATTTTTCCCTGCCAGTGCGGGTTCAGCCCGGCCATCACCCACAGCAGCGACGATTTGCCGCAGCCGGACGGGCCGACCAGACCAAAACACTCTCCGGCCTTGACCTGTAAATCAACCTCATGCACCACGGTGCGCAGTTCATAGCCCTGTTTATGCGAAACGCTAAGCTGTTGCAGATTAATCATGATTCGCCTCCAGCGCGGCGCGGTCCAGCACCGGCAGCGCCTCGCCGTGCGTCGCCTTGCTCGGACGACACGACCACAGCGTGCGCGTATAGGGATGGGTAGCGCGCGGCAGATCGGCAGCGGGCAGCGTATCGAGCACGCGGCCTTTATACATCACCATCACCCGCTCGCAGTGCTCCGATACCTGTTGCAGATCGTGGCTGATCAACAGCAGCCCCATACTGCGCGCCTCGACCAGGCGGCGGATCAGGGCCAGCACCTGATCGCGCATCGCATGATCGAGCGCCGAAGTCGGCTCATCGGCGATCAAAAAAGCGGGATCGGTAATCAGCGCGATCGCCAGCATAACGCGTTGCCCCATGCCGCCGGAGAGCTGGTGCGGATAGCGCTGCATCAGCTGACGCGGCTGCGGCAGGCCTACGGCGTCCAGCATGTCGCATACTTTCTCTTTGCGTTCGCTGCGGCTCAGGCGGCGGTGCAGCAGCAGCGGCTCCTCTACCTGCCAGCCGATGGTGCGCGTCGGGTTCAGCGCGTATTTCGGATCCTGCATCACCATCGCGACGGTATCGCCGCGCAGCGCGCTCCAGGCTTTTTCGCTCAGGCGCAGCGCATCCTGACCGGCCACCTCCAGCCTTTGCGCGTGCAGATGCAGCGCGGGCGACAGCAGTCCCATCAGCGAGCGGGCGGTCAGCGACTTGCCGGAACCCGATTCTCCCACCAGCGCCACGCGCTCGCGGCCGATACGGAAGCTGATGTTATCCACCAGCAGCGCGTCGTCGCTGCGAATGCTCAGCGACTCGGCGTGAAGTAACAGATCATTTGGCATGGCGGGTATCCAGTCGATCGCGCAGGCCGTCGCCTGTCAGGTTAAAGGCCAGGCTGGCGAACAGAATCGCTGCGCCGGGCGCGGCGGCGACCCACCACTGGTCGAAAATCACTTTGCTGCCTTCGGCTACCATGGATCCCCACTCTGCGGTCGGCGGCTGCACGCCCATACCCAGGAAGCCGAGACCGGCGGCGGAGAGAATAATGCCGCCGAGGCTGAGCGCGGCGCGCACCACGGCGGTCGGCAGGCAGAGCGGCAGAATATGGCCGAACATCAGGCGCAGGCCGGTAATGCCCTGCATACGCGCGGCGGCCAGATAGTCGCTGCGGCGCAGCGCCAGCGTCTCCGCGCGCGCCTGGCGGGCGAAAGGCGGCCAGCTGGTGAGCGCCAGCGCCAGCGCGCCGTTCATCAGGCCCGGACCCAGCATCGCCACCAGCGCCAGCGCGATCACCAGGTTAGGCAGCGAGAGAAAAATATCGGTAATGCGCATCAGCACGCGCTCCGTCCAGCCGCCAACGTAACCGGCGGTGATGCCGACCAGCAGGCCGACCGGAATGGTCAGCACCAGGATCAGCGACACCAGCAGCAGCGTCGGGCGCGCGCCGTAGATCACGCGCGACAGCAGATCGCGGCCAAAGCCGTCGGTGCCGAACCAGTGCTGCGCCGACGGCGGCAGCAGGCGCGCCGAAATCGTCTGCATATTGGGATCGACCGGGGCCAGCAGCGGAGCGAACAGCGCGGTCAGCACCAGGATCGCCACCAGCGTCAGACCGATGGTCAGCGAGGTGACGCGATGGCGGCGACGGCGCGGCCGCAGCGTTTCAAGTTCAGAGAGTTGTTGCGTCATCGGGTTCTCGGATCGGTTAACCAGGTTAAGGCGTCTGCCAGCGCGTTAAGCAGCACGAAGCAGGTGCCGATCAGCAGCGTAGAGCCGAGGATAGCGGGAACGTCGGCGGAGAAGAGCGCGTTAGTCATATAGCGTCCGACGCCCGGCCAGGCGAATACCGTTTCCGTCAGCACTGATCCTTCCAGCAGGGTGGCGTAGGAGAGGGCGATAACCGTGACCAGCGTACCCAGGACGTTAGGGAAGATATGGCGCAGCAGGATACGGCCGCGACCGGCGCCCTTGGCGCGCGCCAGCGTCACGTACTCTTTGCTGCTCTCTTCCAGCAGCGCGGCGCGCAGCAGGCGGGTAATGCCCGCCATGGCCAGCAGGCCGAGGATCACTACCGGCAGCCACAGATGGGCGAGGGCGTTGCGAAACATCTCAGGGTCGCCGGAAAGCCAGCTGTCGATCAGCACAAAGCCGGTTTTCGGCTCCAGCGTATAAACATAGAGGTCGTCAAGCCGCCCCGGACCGGCCGACCAGTGCAGCACGGCGTAGAACAGCAGCAGTCCGAGCAGGCCGAGCCAGAACACCGGCACCGAGTAGCCGAGCAGCGAGATAAAGCGCGCCACGTTGTCGATAATGCTGCCGGGTTTCCACGCGGCAAGCAGCGCCAGGCTCACGCCGAAAACCGCTGCGAAGATCATTGAGCAGGTCGCCAGCTCAATGGTGGCGGGAAAGGTTTGCATCAGGTCGTTCGCCACCGGCTGATTAGTCAGATGCGACAGGCCGAGATCGCCGCGCGCCAGGTGTTCAAGATAGCGCCAGAACTGTACCAGCACCGGCTGATCCAGCCCCAGATCGTGACGCACCTGCGCGTAGGTGGCTTCGCTGGCGTGATCGCCCGCGATCTGCTGCACCGGATCCACCGGGGAGAGGTGCGACAGCATAAAGGTAAAGGCCAGCAGGCCGAGCAGCGTCACCAGCAGCGACAGCAGGCTGGTGATAAGCCGCGACAGGCGCGGCCAGAGATGCCGGGCGAACCCGGCACGAGAGGCTGACTGCGCCATTATTTACTGACCTGCGCGTAATACACCATGTCTGGGTTAATACCCTGTACGTAGCCCTGCAAATTGTCGCGCAGAGCAATCAGGTTACGCGCCTGGAGACCAATCACGTAAGGTGAGTTTTTCAGCACCGATTCCTGCATCGTCTTATAGAGGGCGACGCGCTTCTGCGGATCGCTTTCCGCCGTGGCGGCCAGCACCTGCTTGTTCAGCTCAGGAATATGCCAGTCTGAACGGTAAGCGATGGTCTTGCTGCCGTCTTCCGGGTTATAGGCGAAAGAGGCGGCGTTGGTGTTGGGATCGAAATAGTCCGCCCCCCAGGCGTTAAGCGTCGCCTGATACTTATGCGCCTTCACGTTAGTGGAGACCTCGGAGCTAAGGCCTGGCTGGACGTTAATCTTTACGCCGCCTTTGGCGAAGCTGCCCTGCAACGCCTGCGCGATGTCGAGATAGGGCGGCTGATTGCTGGTGGAGAGATCAAAGCTGACGTTGGTCAGACCGGCTTTTTGCAGAATCGCTTTCGCTTTCTCAGGATCGTAGCTGTAAGGGGTGTCGTTGACCGCGCCGAGGAAGCCCTTCGGCAGGAACGTCTGGTGCACGTCGAACTGGCCTTTCAGCAGATCGCTGGCGATGCCTTTGTAGTCAAAGAGATAACGCGCGGCTTCCCACAGCGCCGGGTTCTTCAGCGTCTCGTTGCCGCCGACGTTGAACTGAATATAGTAGAGCGAGGCCATAGGGATCGCTTCGGTCTTCACGCCTGCTTTGCCTTTCAGCGCGGCGATCTGATCGGCGCCGAGGTTGCGTGCGATATCGGCATCGCCCTGCTCCAGCAGCAGACGACGCGCGGCGGGTTCAGGCACGTTTTTGATCAGAATATTTTTCAGCTTCGGCGCGCCGGCGGGAGACGTCGGGTTAGCGCTCAGCAGCACCACCTGATGCAGCACCACCTTGCGGATCTGGTACGGGCCGCTGCCTGCCGAATGGGTCGCCAGCCAGCCGTTGCCCAGGTCGCCGTTCTTCTCGTTGGCCATCACGGTTTTTTCATCGACAATCGACGACACCGGCGCGGACAGCAGACTCAGCACGTAAGTCGGGCTGACATTCGCCGTCCAGCTAATCTGCACGTGGTTGTCGTCGACTTTCTTCAGAAAGCCGTCAACGTTCTCTTTGGTCCAGCCGAGCTGCGTCAGAATAAAGGCGGGATCGAGGTTAAGCTTTACCACGCGGCCGAGGGAAAAAATCACGTCTTCCGGGCGGAGCGGATTGCCGGTAGAGAATTTTGCATCTTTGCGCAGTTCAAAGGTCAGACTGCGGTTGTCGCTGCCGGGCTGCCAGCTGGTTGCCAGCGTCGGCTTCAGATCGGTGGGATTTTGCGGATCGGACTGCACCAGACGCTGATAGATATTGGTAAAGGTCTGCACGCTGGTCAGCTCGAAGCCTTTGGCCGGATCGAAACTGTCGGCGTCATCGGTGGACTGAGCGATAACCAGCGTATCTTTTGGCGTGGCGGCCTGCGCGGCAAAGGCCGCTGTCAGCGACATCGCTAACAAAGAGGCGACGATTTTTTTCATGGTAATTCCTTGCCTTATAAAGTAGTAACGCGAGTGTACGGAAGGGCTTAAAGGAAGAATAGTCTATTATTGGCTAACATTATGCTGAAAAGTTATAAGCGCAACAGTATGGTTATAAGCCGTCCAAAACTGTAGCTGTTAAGTAAAGGAAAACAGAACCTCAACAGCGCGCATTTAGCCATGATTTACGCTTTAACCTTTTTCCGACGCGCTTATACTATCGGCAACTTTTTTTACGGGAGAATTTTCTTGGACAGTTATTCGATGTGGTTACTGATACTGGCAAGCTGATTCTCTTCTGCTGCTTGCCAACCGGCGGGCGGCAATCCCGATAAATAACGATTGCTTCCTGAATACCTGTTTTTCACGTTAAGGCGATCGTTATGCTGCTTTTTACTCACGCTCTGTTTCCTCCTCCTCGCCGCGCGTAGCTGACTGGCTGCGTTCTGCTTCCGCACGCTCGCGCTGCGCCTGACCTCTTGCCGCTGCGTGACGCGCTTATTCGCCTGTCGGTTTACGCTTCCCTTTTAATTATTTTCTTTTTACGCACGCAACATTTTGCGTGCCGGGATCGCTTTGCCCGTTGCAGGGAGTTTTCACTATGTCTGAAATAAAACTGGAAAGCCAAACGCTGGCGAAAAATAAACGCCCGTCTGCGGCAAAGGCCGCAACCTCTTTTTTAATCGAACAGCAGGCCTGCCGTTCGGCAGAAGCCACGCTGCAACACCTGCGCAGCACCTGGGACGGGCTGTCCTCACAGGAAGCGCAACGCCGTCAGGCGCGGTCTGGTCCTAACGAAGTCGCCCATGAGAAAGCGCCTCCCGTGCTGGCGCAGCTGCTGATGGCGTTTCATAACCCCTTTATTTACGTCTTGCTGGCGCTGGCGCTGGTCAGCTTTTTCACCGACTACTGGCTGCCGCTGCGCGCGGGTGAGGCGGGCGATCTGACCGGCGTGACTATTATTTGCACCATGGTGACGCTCAGCGCCTTACTGCGCTTCTGGCAGGAGTTTCGTACCAACCGCGCCGCCCAGGCGCTGAAGTCACTGGTGCAGACTACGGCGACAGTGATGCGCGACGGCGCAGCGCAGCAGATTGCCATGCGCCAGCTGGTGCCCGGCGATGTGGTTCTGCTCGCCGCGGGCGACCTGATTCCGGCCGACGTGCGGCTGCTTAGCGCGCGCGATCTTGCCGTCAGCCAGGCGGCCCTGACCGGCGAATCCCTGCCGGTGGAAAAAATCGACTTTACCACGCGGATTGTGGAGAAGGGGGGTGACCTGCAACGCCCGGATCAGCAGGATAAAAGCCTGCTGGCGCGCAGCAATATCTGCCTGATGGGCACGACCGTGTCCAGCGGCACCGCGCGCGCGGTGGTGGTGGCGACCGGCAGTCAGACCTATTTCGGTTCGCTGGCGAAATCGCTGATCGGCAGCCGCGCGCAGAACGCGTTCGATCGCGGCGTGAACAGCGTCAGCATGCTGCTGATCCGCTTTATGCTGGTTATGGTGCCGGTGGTGCTGCTGATTAACGGCTTCAGCAAAGGCGACTGGATCGACGCGACGCTGTTCGCCCTGGCGGTTGCCGTGGGGCTGACGCCGGAAATGCTGCCGATGATCGTTAGCTCCAACCTGGCGAAAGGCGCAATGGCGCTGGCGCAGCGCAAGGTTATCGTTAAGCGCCTGAACGCGATTCAGAACCTCGGCGCGATGGATGTGCTTTGCACCGATAAAACCGGCACGCTGACGCAGGATGAGATTCGGCTGTCGCAGGCGCTGAACTGCGTCGGCCAGCAGGACGCGGGCGTGCTGCTGCTCGCCTGGCTGAACAGCAGCAGCCAGAGCGGCACGAAAAACCTGATGGATCGTGCCGTGCTCCAGGCTGGCGCAGGGCAGATCGCCGCGGCGCAGCAGAGTCGCTATCATCAGGGCGATTTTCTGCCGTTTGATTTTACGCGTCGTCGGGCCTCAGTCTGGGTCGATGATCTACAGCAGAATCATTCGCTGCTGGTGTGCAAAGGCGCGGTGGAAGAGATGCTGGCGGTCTCCACCTCCATCCGCGTTAACGGCGAAGCGTTGCCGCTGTGCGCTGAACGACGCGCAGCTTTACAGGCGCTGACCGAAAGCTACAACCAGCAGGGGTTCCGCGTGCTGCTGGTAGCGACGCGCGTGGGCGAGATGGCGCTGCCGCTTACCCAGGCGGACGAGCGCGAGCTGACGCTGGAGGGGATTCTGACCTTCCTCGATCCGCCGAAAGCGAGCGCAGCCGAGGCTATTCAGGCGCTGCGCGCTGACGGCGTGACGGTTAAAGTGCTGACCGGCGATAACCCCATGATCGCCGCGCGTATCTGTCATGACGTCGGGCTGGACGCCAGCGCCATACTCACAGGCGACGAGATTGAGGCGATGAGCGACAGCGAGCTGGCGGCGGCCGCTGAGCGCAGCAGCCTGTTTGCCAAACTGACGCCGCCGCAGAAAGCGCGCCTGGTGGGGCTGCTCCAGCAAAACGGTCATACGGTGGGTTTTCTGGGCGACGGCATCAACGACGCGTCCGCGCTGCGCGCGGCTGACGTAGGGATTTCCGTGGACAGCGCGGCGGACATCGCCCGCGAGTCCTCTGACATTATCCTGCTGCAGAAGGATCTGCGCGTGCTGGAAGCGGGCGTGCGGAAAGGGCGCGAAACCTTCGGCAATATCATCAAGTACCTGAACATGACCGCCAGCTCTAACTACGGCAACGTGTTTTCCGTGCTGATCGCCAGCGCTTTTATTCCGTTTTTGCCCATGCTGTCGATTCACCTGCTGTTGCAGAACCTGATGTATGACCTCTCCCAGCTGGCGCTGCCCTGGGACAGGATGGATCCGGAGTTTCTGCGCAAGCCGCGTAAGTGGGACGCCAGCAATATCCGCCGCTTTATGCTGTGGATGGGACCTACCTCGTCACTGTTCGACATCACCACCTTTGCGCTGATGTGGTTTGTCTTTGGCGCAAATCATGCGGGCGCGCAGTCGCTGTTCCAGTCCGGCTGGTTTGTTGAAGGGCTGCTGTCGCAAACCCTGGTGGTCCATATGCTGCGCACCCAGAAGATTCCCTTTATCCAGAGCCACGCGGCGCTGCCGGTGATGCTGACCACCTTCGCCATTATGGCGCTGGGTATCGCCATTCCCTTTTCGCCTCTCGGCGCAACGGTGGGGCTGGTGCCGCTGCCGCTCGCCTACTTTCCCTGGCTGGCGGCGACGCTGTTCGGCTACTGCCTGCTTGCGCAGGGGATGAAGACGCTCTATATCCGCCGGTTTGGGCGGTGGTTCTGAGGAGGCGGCAGTGAAAAGAAGAAAACTCGACCAGGCCTTTATCGGTATAGCCGCGATGGCGATTGCGCTGATATTGCTGACGGTGGTGATGCGGTAATCAACAGGCAGCGGGGCGACTCGCTGCTTTTTAGCGTTTAGCTGCTTCTGTGGAACGAGCCCCTTAGCAAGCAGCGACAGATATTGGTCACGCATCTGACGTGCAGCAGCGAGCGTTAGGGCAGGGTAGGAGCCAAGACTGAGATTTGTACCGCTGCTACTTGCTGGCCGCTGGTAACGGAAACACCATAGCTTCTTACCCGACGATTTGATGAGCAGGAAAAGGCCGTCGCCATCGTGCAGCGTGAAGTCTTTTACTAGAGGCTTAGCTTTGAGGATTTCGTTATTGATGAGGGGGCGGGTAATCCGCGCCATGCCTGGTTTCCGTCCATAACTGATACACGTTATTGGCCCACATTACAGCGTGTACCTAAACGTGTACCAGTTAACACTGGATTCAGGGGGCTCGTGTCGGAAGTTTACAGGCACAAAAAAGCCCGCAGGGCTTTCACCGTGCGGGCTTTCAGGACTTCTACAGATGACTCTGGTAATCACCCTTGAAGAATTTTGGTGGGCTTGCGGAATCTGAATAAATATCGCAAAATGATGTATTTAAGTGGTTTTATCTAATTCAACTTTGTACCGTGTACCTAAACGTGTACCAATTATTGGATCTCACACTCCGTAACGGCTTGGCAAGGATAACGAATGCCCGGAGCTAAATCCAAAATAAAATGATTTTAAGTAAAAGTGTTCACACTGTTCACTTTTGGTTTTTATGTTTTAAATTCATTGAGTTAGATGATGAAGGGTAAGGCAAGGGATGTGTACTAAAGTGATCACCTTAGCCGAAATGATAAAAAATGGCCGAAGATGGTATACATAATGTGGCGTTATCAAGCTTTGTATAATGGAATATTCAGCAGTATGTTGAAAGTAGAAGATATTTTACAATGTGCGTAAATGATAGTCAGAACTCTAACATATTGCTTAAATAGTGCTAATATTCCAAATGTAACGGATCAATATTTTATAAGTATTTTGGTGTATAGCATTGATAACTAATTATTGCGAAATAACTAGTTATCAGTAGCTAATTTAAGCTCAGTGGTTTAAGGCTTACTTAGGATGAAATAGACCAAAGCGTCCATGTCGAGGATTTTTGGTGAATACAGTTAGCCCAAGCTGATCCTCGAATAGTTCTGGTGGGTGCTCGTTTTCAATAATAATGATCTGGCTGTCGGAGTGCTCTTCGAGCAAGTATTTATAGAAGTTTTTCTTAAGTGCCGAACCTTTCAAGCTGTCACTTTCTCCTTCTGGTTCATAATATGCAAGCAATGGCGAGTCAATGACTACAAAACCTGGATGAGGAAGTGAGCGTTCCTTACAAAATTCAAGTAATCCTAAAGTAACAGCAGCGTGTGTTATTGCACGGAGGCCTTTACCTCTGTTACCACGAAGTTTACCATTAATAACAAAATCCATTGTAACTTCGTCAAAATAGACATCACCTGTATCAGGAAAATCCCAAGCTTCAAGTATTTTTTCAACCGTTTTTGAAAATTCGTGCAGGATTTTAATAGGTAGATTTGTCAAAATTTTCTTATTGTCAGTATCAGAAGCACCTTCAATTCCGAATAAATTTTCCTTTTGGGATAGAAGCTTGTCCAATCGTGTAAACAAAGAAAGGTAAGATAAGGCTTTACTACGTGCATCAACAAAAAGAGCGTAATCTGATTGTACATTAGCAATCTCAGGCGCACTTGCATTTCTTATCTCATTATCAATGAGAGTAAATTGCTCATCGACGTCATTAAGCTTATCTAAATTATTCGAATATTCATTTTTTAAAGCCGTGATTGTAGAATCAAGATCACTGGCGAGGATTTTTATCTTTTCCATTTCTGCCAACGCTGCAATGACTATCAATTCAACATGTTCATTACAAGTTTCGACACTGTGTTGGGCGTGTGGTGGCGCGCCACATTGAGGGCAGGATAACCGTTCATAATGCACAAAAAGTGATCCTGACTCCTCTATAGCCATCAAACGATTCAAATCTGATAAATATTGTTGCCTTAATAAATCAAAGCGACCAAGCATGCTATCAATATCAGCAATTCTATCTTTTATTTCTTCGCGCTTTTGAACGATGACACGCCTACTGTTCGTCATTTCTTTGAATTTCAGTAGAGCTAGATCAATTTTCTCTCTAGTTAAAGTAATAGATGAGTTAAGTTTATCAATCTGTTGGTTGAGCTCTTCACGTTCATAACCATTTTCTAAAATTTCATCGTTTAAATCACTTATCCACTGCTCAATCAGTTCTGCTTTTGCTTGGTCATTTTTTTCTTCTTGTGAGCTAACTTCAAATGGCACGATGGAGCTATCGTCTAATCCGGTTAATAATAATTTCAACGTAGACTTTTCAGCTGTTTTGGAAATATATTGGCCTGTTAAATAAGGTGAATTTTGGCGAATAATCTCTCTTTCATCAACAATGACTAATCGAGCTATATCACGAAAACTAAGAGAGCGGCAATCTCCCTGCGCATTTTTTCGGATATTTTGACTGAGCAAACCTAAAGCGCCAAGAAGCCAACCAGATATATTATCCTCTCGACCTGCTGCATGTTTCATTTTGAGCATGCCGTTTGGCTGAACGTTTGTCGAAATTTGAATATCCCCTTGGAATATTTTGTAATTCCCTCCTGCTATACTACGCTCAAATGTCCAGGTTCCTTTTTCGGAAGAATCGATGGTTATTCGGGCTTTTTCATATCCATGAAGCTCCGGAATATCTCTCAAGTCACTCCCTCCGAGAAGAAAGTCAATAACTTCGATGAGAAAAGACTTTCCCGTATCGGATGCGCCACAAATAACGTTTAAATTTTTTTTAAACTCTATGATGGAAGGCTTGATACCAGCACCCAAAAAACAAACATTGGTTATTTTAAGTGTTTTATTCATTTTTTTATTTTTTTCCTAAGCCGTGGAACTGCGTAGTCCATTTATCAAAAAAACTGCTAATAAGATTTTGAAATTCTTTTGAGTCCATATTACCAAAGGTTTCAACTGCCCAGCGTGCTCTTTCAACTAATAGGTGAATATAAGGTGTAGTTAATGAATCGACGAATGGTTTCGCGTAATCACTGGCTTGATAAGTAATTCCTTCAGAGGAAACTATTCTGTTTATAAGACCTCTACTCAACATCAATGTGAGACCTGACTCAATAATTTTACGTCTTATAAGAAGTTCACCTTGTCTAAGTGGGACGGGAGGATGAATACTTTCTGGGCCATTAACGTCTCCAGAATGAACAACTAAATAGTCCGAATCTACCAGTCGCTGTAAATCCAAAGTGGCAGGAAAGTTAGCGGTCAGAATAACTAAGGAACGAACGCCAGCCTCTAGGGCGCTATTAAATATAGTCACTCCAGGTTGAAGTTGCTCACTCATCACTTTCACTCCAATTCAAGCGACTATCATTTACGAGCTGATGACAAATTCCTTGCTTATCTCTTGGTCGTGTGACGCTTGAAAGTGGGTTTGCATCGATGGTAATTACAGCGGCTTGAGCCATTATAACTCTTAAACGACTCATCTCGCATTTATGTGAAGCTTCATAAGAGTCCACGACTCCGTCGAAAATGTCATTTTGAAGATTTTCAAAAACCCCCGAAGGGAGCGTGTCACGAGAAAAGTTACGCAAGGATTCTGCATGATAAAAGCGCTCGCGCTGCCTTCTAAAATTCATCAGCAAGTCATCATCATTATTTATTAATTTTAAATCTACACATTGAGTGTCTAATCCTTTTGATTTTGCATAAACGTGTAAGAGTTGCCTGATGTATCTATGATTCAACGAAACAGTATCTTCAAGTGGAATTACAGGTTCAGGACGGACCCCTAAACCACCGCCAAATCTTACTACATGGAAATTGGTTGAAGCATGTTGTTCAATCATTTTGACAAGTGAAATCGAGTCGAAAATTGTGAAATCAAAGCTATCTAAATGCTTAAGTAGGCCATCTTCAAGTTTGATTTTTGATGTGGAGGTGATTCCATCCTCACAATATTTAACCCAATTATTTTGGAGCTCTTCTTTTAATTTAACGGCATTTGAAAGTAAGTTTCCTAACTTGGTGCCAACTTGCTTTGGTGCAACAAAGTAATATTTTCTAGGCGTTGTGTAATCGCCGCGATATGTATAATAAATGACTTTACCTAACTCAACCCAAACATCGGAGGGGGTTAATGGATGGTCATAAAATTTACATTGGTAGTTATCCCACCCGTCACTAAACTGGTTGGATAACACAAATCCTGCAACATCCAGTCCTTTATCCCCCGAACCTGAAAATCGCCTGACAGAATGGTATGAACTTTCGAGAGAGGATGCCCACTCTTCTGTGAATTCCTCCCATTCATCTGAATTAAATAGCTGTACACGTTGTGTTTTGGGGATAGGAATGCCAGAAACAACATGTGCTGAACTATATAAACCTTTTTGAGGGTTAGGGGATAGCTCTTTGAAATTATCTTCACTCATCATTTTTCATATTTAATTGTTAATTAAATTAGTATGAATTTCCGTTATAAATAAAAGTTATGCTGTTTTTATCTAATCATAGTTTTGTGAGTTTTAAACAGCCAGAAGCATTCCGCGGTCATAGTTCTTGATAACTGCACAGTCCATATACACTGATGTTGTTATAGCGCTTTATTAGTAGGCTTGACAAGCACTGAATTTGATGAAGTTGCATAAATTATGAGTAACAGAAGATTTTGCTAAAAATTGAAGAGTCAGTAAAGGAGCAATGCTATAACTATCAAGTCATTAAGGTGAGTGCTCGCCCGATAATCGAACTAAAAGTTAACGTGCATTTTCCAACTCATGCCCTTGCTGACATTTAGTAAGATTAGTGATTCCATCAGGCATTAAAAACCAGCCTAAGCCGGTTTATGTGAAACGTCATTATTAGGCAATACATGCTGGCAGCCAATCTGCTTCACTATCTTCATGTAGCGTGAGATTGGTCTGGACGCCGTTATTTGTTCTGCGTTTGAGCAGCACTCGTTCATACTCCTTCAGCGTCTGCGGGACAGCCTGCCCGAAAGCCGTCAGGCTAAGCGGGTGCTGATGGCCGCGTGACTCCATAAAGGACAGGTAGGCGTGATAGAGGTAGCGCTTCGGGTTCAGCGGGCGGATATTGGCGTTACCCATAAACAGCCCGGTCGCGGTGCTTATCGGCATCAGGTAGGCGCAGAAATCGACCAGCGGATCAGCCTGGCGTTTAATCTCCAGCGCCTCGCCAGATGATTGCTGCGCCTGCAACAGCTCGCGGGCTTCATCTGGCGACACGAAGCGCTGCATCAGATGTCGAACAATCACGGCCAGCTCGGTGCTGATTTTGTCCAGCAACTGCGGGTCACGCTCTTTTGCCGGTATCACTTCCGGGAACGTCAGGATTACCCGGCGACGTGATACGCCGCCGCTGCGATCGCTGAAACGCATAGGATTGTTATTCACCGCCAGAATCACCGCCGGGATGTGCGTTGAATAGGCGTCACGGTATTTCGGATCGATTGCCACGGCATCGCCGCCGGTAATCGCCTTGATGCCCGCGCCGTCGCCGCTCCATTTCTCCTGGTCAGGGAGAATAATTAGTGAGAAGCCCACCACGCTGGCCCGCTCGCGTGAGGATTCCAGCGTGTCGATAGTGGCTGACGTGGTATTGTCTTTTCAGGCCAGCAGAGTGGCTATTGAGGCCATCACGCTTTTACCGCTACCGCCGGGCCGGTGACCTCAAGAAACATCTGCCAGTCGTAGCGGTTTGCCAGCACCATAAATAACGCCGCGAGGATGCGCTCCTGCTTGTCGTGATTGTGTCCGGCAGCCCGCGTTAACCAGCGCCAGAATGCCGGGGCGTGGTCTGCGAGGTTTTCACCCGGACGTGGAGCGGTGTAGTCCACACTGTTGACGGTGCGCAGCCAGTGCTCGCGGCGGTGTGGGCTGAAGGTGCCTGTCGTGGTGTCATACACGCCGTTACGGAAGCGGAAGGTCACAGGCACAAAAAAGCCCGCAAGGCTTTCACCGTGCGGGCTTTCAGGACTTCTACAGATGACTCTGGTAATCACCCTTGAAGAATTTTGGTGGAGCTGGCGGGAGTTGAACCCGCGTCCGAAATTCCTACATCCTCAGTACTACATGCTTAGTCAGTCTTTACATTCGCCTGGCAGCTGCGGACAGACACGCCACTGACAGACTATCCTGATTAGATTTAACGCTTCAACCCCAGGCAAGGCATCCACGCGATCTCTTTTGGGTTTGACCTCTCTTGATCCCCGTCCTAAGAGCGGAGGCTAGGGAGAGAGGGCTCTAAGCAGGTTATTAAGCTGCTAGTGCGTAGTTTTCGTCGTTTGCGACTATTTTTTTGCGGTTTTTTAGCGAGGCCTACCGCACCTCGGCATGCACCTTGGGTTTCGCAAATCCCGTCGAATCCAGAATCAGCCCCAGGAACTAACTACTCTAGCAAAAATCTTTAAAACTATCCAGCGATTAGCGGTTGCGATTTTTCATGATGCGCGCTTTATCGAGCTTCCACTCGCGCTCTTTGATGTCATCTCGCTTGTCATGCTCTTTCTTACCGCGCGCCACGCCAATCTTCAGTTTGCACCAGGCGTTTTTCCAGTAAAGCGACAGCGCCACAACGGTGTAGCCTTCTCGGTTGACGCGGCCATAAAGCGAATCGAGTTCGCGCTGGTTCAGCAACAGCTTGCGGTTACGCGTCGGATCGCAGACCACGTGCGTTGAGGCTACCGCCAGCGGCTGGAAGGTTGAGCCGAACAGATAAGCTTCGCCATCGCGCAGCAAAATATAGCTGTCGCTGATGTTGGCTTTACCCGCGCGGAGTGATTTGACTTCCCATCCTTGTAGCGACAATCCCGCTTCGAACTCTTCTTCAATGAAGTATTCATGACGGGCGCGTTTGTTAAGGGCAATAGTGGCAGAACCGGGTTTATGTACTTTTTTCTTTGTCATAGTGCGGCGTATTTTACATCACTTAGGCGGCCATCGCACCCCTTGTCCAGCGGGGCACCGGGAAACGGGATATTCTAGCACACCTCTCAATGCGGGGAATTTTTGTTTGATCGCTGGAAATGCTACAATTCAGCGGTTTTATGATGAACAGGAACCATTATGGCTCAGATTAGTCGTTCGGCGCTGGTGCCCTTCAGCGCTGAGCAAATGTACCAACTGGTCAACGATGTGGATGCCTATCCACAATTTTTGCCGGGCTGTACCGGCAGTCGCGTGCTGGAATCGTCTGAAAATCAGATGACCGCCTCTGTAGACGTCTCAAAAGCGGGCATCAGTAAGACATTTATCACGCGTAATACCCTTACCGACAATCAACGCATTCATATGCAGCTGGTAGACGGTCCGTTCCGCAAGCTTACCGGCGGATGGCAGTTTATTTCGCTGGGCGATGACGCCTGCAAGGTTGAGCTGAGCCTCGATTTTGAGTTCACCAATATGCTGGTGGAAATGGCGTTTGGCCGCGTCTTCAAAGAGCTGGCCAACAGCATGGTGCAGGCGTTTACCCAGCGTGCCAAAGAGGTTTACAGTGCCTGAGATTTCAGTTGAAGTGGTTTATGCGCTGCCGGAAAAGCAGTATCAGCGCGTAGTCAGGCTGGAAGAGGGCAGCACCGTCGAGCAGGCGATCGTCGCGTCGGGCCTGCTTGAACTACGTCGCGATATCGACCTCAGCCGTAACAAGGTCGGCATATTCAGCCGCACGGTGAAGCTGAGCGATACGCTTCAGGAAGGCGATCGAGTGGAAATTTATCGACCCCTGATTGCCGACCCCAAAGAGCTGCGTCGCCAGCGCGCCGAACGCTCCGCCAGCGGCAAAAAATAGCCGTCAGGCCAGAAAAAACAAAAGGTGCCAGCGGCACCTTTTTTGTTGACGGTCGAATTAGTTATTCGAGGCAGTCAGATTCGGCTTGTTGTCGATATTAGTCAGGATGCCGTTACTGTCGAAGGTCAGGGTCAGCGTCTGCTGCTTCACATTCTCATGGCCTGGCTCCTGGCGAAACACGTAATACCAGACGTTACTGCCAAAGGGATCGCGCATCATCGGCGTACCGAGCGTATAAGCGACCTGCTGCTGCGTCATGCCGTTGTGGATTTTCGCTACATCATTGGCAACCAGATAGTTGCCCTGGTTGATATCTGGACGGTAAACCACGCGCTCAAGGGTGGAGCATCCGGCGGTCATCATCAACATTACCACTGCCGCGGCAGTCAGCGTTTTACAGCGCATCTCTACATTCCTTTTCTGGGGCCAAACGCCTTTTGCAGGCTGTTTTTTTGCCATCAAATTCTGAACTCTGCCTGCGGCAGGCTTTATTATTCAGGCGACATAAGTTGCCGATGATAATAGACCTTTTCGCTATTGGGAACCTCTACATCGACAGAGCAAGCATATGACCACGCAGCAGGAAAAAAGTGCGGCATTAGGCCGCTAAAAGTTCTTTGGCGTTAGCCAGGGTATTACGCGTGACTTCGCTGCCGCCGAGCAGGCGCGCCAGTTCTTGCAAGCGCGCGCGCTTGTCCAGCGCCTGCATATGGGTTTCCGTCATCGCGCCATCGGTCTCTTTGCTGACAAAGAAGTGCTGATGGCCGCAGCCGGCAACCTGCGGCAGGTGCGTTACGCACATAACCTGAGTCGATTCGCCCAGCTGACGCAGCAAGCGGCCTACCACAGCGGCGGTCGGACCGCTGATGCCCACATCCACTTCGTCGAAAATCATGGCGGGCGTCTCCATTTTCTTCGCGGTAATCACCTGAATCGCCAGCGCAATACGTGACAGCTCGCCGCCGGAAGCGACTTTGCCCAGCGGCTGCAACGGCTGGCCTGGGTTAGTGGTCACCTGGAAGTCGATGCGGCTGGCGCCTTCAGCGGTCAGCTGATCGGCGTTGAAGGTCAGCGCAATCGTAAAGCGGCCGTGCGGCATTGAAAGCTGATGCATGCTGTGGGTAATCAGCTGCTCAAGCTCCGCGCCATACTGCTGGCGCTGCTGATGCAGCCGCTCGGCGCTGCGCAGCGCCGACTGATAGTGTTCCGTTACCAGCGCCTGAAGGCTCTCCTGATCGCTCTCTTGCTGCGACAGCAGCTCCGCCTCCGCCAGCAGCTGCTGGTGCAGCTCTGCGAGTCCCTCTGGCGCAACGTGATGCTTGCGCGCCAGCGCGATATAGCGGGAAAGACGCTGCTCAAGCTCGTACAGGCGGTTGGGGTCGAGATCGAGTCGGTCAACGTAGTGGCGCAGCTCGTCGCTCGCTTCGCTCAGCTGGATGGCCGCCTCTTCCAGCATGTTCAGAACGCCGCTCAGCTTGTCGTCCAGCGTCACGATCTCCGTAAGCATCTGACGCGCGGTATAGAGCTGGCTGTTGAGGTTGCTGTCATCGCCGTCGGCGAGAAGATGCAGCGCCTGCTGGCTGGTGGAGAGCAGCTGTCCGCTGTTAGCCAGACGCTTATACTCTTCATCGATCTGCTCGTACTCGTTCGCCTGCGGCGCGAAATCGTTAAGCTCTTTAAGCTGATATTGCAGCAGTTCGCGGCGCGCTTCTCGCTCCTGCGACAGCTGCTGATGCTGGGCGAGATTGCGGCAGCTCTGATGCCATGCCTGATAATCGCGACGCATCTGCTGCAACAGATCGTCATGACCGGCATAGGCGTCAAGCAGGTGCTTCTGATGATCGGCTTTAAGCAACAGCTGATGCGCATGCTGCCCGTGAATCTGGATCAGGAGCTGACCCAGGTCGCGCAGCTGAGACAGCGGAACCGCCGTGCCGTTGATAAAGCCGCGCGAGCGGCCATCAGCGCTGATGACGCGGCGCAGCAGACACTCGTTGCCATCGTCAAGCTGGTTCTCTTCAAGCCAGCGCTGCGCGGAAGGAGAAAACTTCAGATTGAAACGGGCGCAAAGATCGGCGCGGGACGCGCCCTGACGCACCATATCTGCTTCGGCGCGGCCGCCAAGACACAGTCCGAGCGCGTCGATAGCAATAGACTTACCCGCGCCGGTTTCACCGGTAATCGCCGTCATACCGCGTTGGAAATCGATGTCAAGTTCACGAACGATAGCGAAGTTACTGATGGTTAACTGTGCCAGCATAGAATCACCTGTATGGAAAAACAGATATGGTTTTTCATACAGTATAAACTGGTTTTTTATCCAGTAAAGAGGGCGCGTTGAAATTAAAACAACTTTTTCGACCAACCCAGCTTAGAACTCAGCGTATTGAAATAGCTGTAATTTTTAGGGTGAATCAGGTTCAGATGGTTTTCGCTGCGGCGAATCAGAACATCTTCGCCTTCCTGAATCGGCAGGGCGATCTGGCTATCGCAGCTGATCTCCAGGTCGCTGCGGCGCGAGGAGAAGCGCAGGCGGATGGTACTGCTGCTGTTGATTACCAGCGGACGCGCCGACAGGGTATGGGGAAACATCGGCACCAGCGCAATGGCGTCCAGCGAAGGCGTCAAAATCGGCCCGCCTGCGGAGAGCGAATAGGCCGTTGAGCCGGTCGGCGTCGAGATAATCAGCCCGTCAGAACGCTGCGAGAAGGCAAACACCTCGTCGATATAGACTTCGAACTCGATCATATGCGCCACTTTGCCGGGATGGAGGACCACCTCATTAATCGCCAGGCCGAGACGCGGCGAGCATTCGTCTTTACAGACGCGCGCTTCCAGCAGAAAGCGGCTCTCGACAAAATAATTTCCCTGCAACACCTCATCCAGCTGCTGCTGGGCATTGTCCGGATCGAGATCGGTCAGAAAGCCCAGATTGCCGCGGTTGATGCCGATCACTTTGATGTCATAGCGCGCCAGCACGCGCGCCGCGCCGAGCATATTGCCATCGCCGCCGACCACGACCGCAAGATCCGCCTGCTGCCCAATCTCCGCCAGCGTGCCGGTCTGCGCGTCATGCAGCTTCAGCTCCTGCGCGATCTGCTTCTCGATAATCACTTGATAACCTCTGGACGTCAGCCAGCGCCACAGCATCTCATGCGTGGTGAGAGCGGTAGGGTGACGCGGATGGCCTACAATACCAATGCAGTTAAAGTGTTTGTTCATTTGGTGGGTCTTTCCTCATAAGCCAAAACGGCAAGGCAATGTGATGGGTTCCCTTGAAACCGTCAAACCGATCCCCATAATAAGCGGACTGGCGAGATGAATGTGCAAAACGCGGAGAAATTCATGAGTAGTAAAGAACAGAACACCCCGAACGAGCAAGTCTCAGACGAAATTCAACAGGATCAGCAACAACCTCAGGAAGCGGAGACGGCAGTTGAGGTGGATCCGCGTGATGAGCGTATTGCCCAACTGGAAGCTGAACTGGCGCAGTCTCAGACTGGCGTGCGCGATGCCCAGCTGCGCGCGCAGGCGGAAATCGAAAATATTCGTCGCCGCACCGAAATGGACATCGAAAAAGCGCACAAATTCGCGCTGGAAAAATTTGCCAATGAGCTGCTGCCGGTGATTGATAGCCTGGAGCGCGCGCTGGAAGTTGCCGACAAAGAAAACCCAGAGCTGGCGTCAATGATTGAAGGCATTGAGCTGACGCTGAAATCGCTGCTGGGCGCCGTGCGCAAGTTTGGCGTTGAGGTTGTAGGCGACACCAACGTGCCGTTCAACCCGGAAATCCATCAGGCGATGTCGATGATGGAGTCTGATGAGGTTGCGCCGAACCATGTGATGATGGTGATGCAGCGCGGCTACACCCTGAATGGCCGCCTGCTGCGTCCGGCCATGGTGGCGGTGGCAAAAGCCAAAAGCTAAGTAGTACGAGAAGATCAGACGGCCGCGCAGTGACGCGGCCGTTTTTATTTGCGCCCTGCGTCAGGGCAGCTGCGGCATCCAGTCGATGGGCGTCTCGCCCGCCTGAACCAGCAGCTCATTCGCCTGAGCGAAATGCCCGCAGCCGAAGAATCCGCGATGCGCCGACAGCGGCGAGGGGTGCGGAGCCTGCAAGACATGATGCCGCTGACGGTCGATAATGCTGCCTTTTTTCTGCGCGTGCGATCCCCAGAGCAAAAACACCACGCCTTCCCGATGCTGATTGATCGCGGCGATAACGTTGTCGGTAAAGGTTTCCCAGCCGAAACGCGCGTGAGAGTGCGCTTTGCCCGCTTCCACGGTCAGCACCGTATTGAGCAGCATCACGCCCTGTTTCGCCCAGCTTTCCAGAAAGCCGTGCTGCGGACGCGTAAAGTCGGGGTATTCCTGCTCCAGCTCTTTATACATGTTCTGCAATGACGGCGGCACCGGCACGCCGGGCAGCACAGAGAAGGCCAGGCCGTGCGCCTGATTCGGACCGTGGTAAGGGTCCTGCCCAAGGATAACCACCTTAACGTCGCCCAGCTCCGTCAGGCGAAAAGCGTTAAACACATCTTTTTGCGGCGGATAAACCGTCACGCCAGCCGCACGCTCCTCTGCCACTAACCTGAGCGTTTCCTTGAAATAGGGTTTTTCTTTCTCTTCGGCCAGTACGTCATGCCACGTCAGTTTATCCGTCATGATTAGCTCCCTTGATGTCGATGGCGTTAGCTTAACTGCTCAGCGCATCGGGTTGAAGGTAAAAAATAGTTGAAAAAATACAAATTTTTTTCAGGGGAAAATTTATCTGAATCAATTAATTGAAATTAGCAGCGAATCGCTGGGCCAGATAAATTGATTAAGGTCAAAACTTCTGCTGAATGCCGGTGCTATATCAGGGTGCTAAGTCAATTTACTCACCGCGCTGACGCGGTTGGCGCTATGTTCTGGAGAACTGAATTATGATCACTGGCATCCAAATTACCCAAACCAATAACCCCGGCCTGATGAACTCTTTCTGGCTGCTGGATGATGAGAAAGCCGAAGCTCGCTGCCTGTGCGCGAAAGCAGGCTATGAAGAAGATCAGGTCGTCGCGGTGAGTGAGCTGGGGGAATTTGCCTGGCGCGAAGTGCCGATGGAGATTAAGCCGCAGGTTCGCGTAGAGGGCGGTCAGCACCTTAACGTTAACGTGCTGCGTCGTGAAACGCTGGAGGATGCGGTTAAGCATCCGGAAAAATATCCGCAGCTGACCATTCGCGTGTCTGGCTATGCGGTGCGCTTCAATGCGCTGACGCCGGAACAACAGCGTGACGTCATCACCCGTACTTTCACCGAAAGCCTGTAACCGATAAAGGTAGAAGGTGTAGAAAAAACACCCGTGAAGCAGCTAAGCCTATGTTGCTGATATACGGTTTTATTTAACCTGTTTCGGGCAGGCTGCTTTAGAGGTTATGCGCACACTTCGGCCGTGACAGCCGTTTCGCCCCAACAGTCTCCCTTTTACAAAGCTTATTAATAAAAAATCGCCTCATTTGAGGCGATTTTTTTATAGCGACGATGAATTATTCCGCATCGTTTCCGGCTGGCGCGGCTGCGGCCGGCTTACGGCGTTTGCCGATGTTTTTCGTATCGCGATGGCGTTTCTTCACGCGTGGTTTTTCCGCTTCGCTCTCTTTTTTCTCTTTACGCTTCGCCAGTACCTTTTTCGACGGTTTTCCGGTGGTTTTGGCGCTCGGCGCGCGCGTAACCGGACGCAGTTCGTCAATGGTGCGCGGCTTCAGCGGCTCGTTCAGATAGCGACTGATTTTACCCAACAGCAGATGGTCATGCGCTTCCACCAGCGACAGGGCGGTGCCTTTACGGCCGGCGCGTGCCGTACGACCGATACGATGCAGATAGGTATCAGCGGTGCGCGGCATATCGTAGTTAATCACGTGGCTGACATCCTCGATGTCGATACCGCGCGCGGCGACGTCGGTTGCCACCAGCACGTTGACGCGGCCATCGGTGATGCGCTTGATCGCCTCGGTACGCTTGGCCTGCACCATCTCGCCTTCCAGATAGCAGCAGCGGATCCCGGCGTCGTGCAGCCAGTTCACCAGCTCGTGCAGACGCTCACGCTTGCGCACGAAAACAATCGAGCGCGTAACGTCCGGCTGCTTCAGCAGATGGATAAGCAGTTTGGTCTTGTGCTCCAGATCGTCAGCGCGGTAGTACCACTGCTGGATCTTTTTACGCTCGCGACGGCTCGGATCGGCTTCGACTTCCACCGGGTCATTCAGCAAACGCTCGGCAAAATCTTTAATCGCCTCTCCTTCCAGGGTGGCGGAGAACAGCATGGTTTGCTTACGCCAGCGGGTTTCGCCTGCAATGGTTTCAATATCCTGCGCAAAGCCCAGGTCCAGCATGCGATCGGCTTCATCAAGGATCAGCGTCTCGACGGCGCGGCAGTCGAAATTCTCTTCTTTAATATACTGAAGCAGACGCCCGGTGGTGGCGACCACCACATCCTGGTTCTCGCTGAAGACCTCTGCGTGGTTCATATAGGCCACGCCGCCGGTAATGGTGGCGATGTCCAGATGGGTGTGCTTTGCCAGCTCGCGCGCCTGATCGGCAACCTGCATCGCCAGTTCGCGCGTGGGCGTCAGGATCAGGATGCGCGGCGGGCCTGATTTTTTGCGCGGGAAATCGATCAGATGCTGCAATACCGGCAGCAGATAGGCGGCGGTTTTCCCGGTTCCGGTAGGTGCCGAACCCAGAACGTCGCGGCCCTCCAGCGCTGGCGGGATCGCCTCAGCCTGAATAGCTGTCGGGCGCGTAAAGCCTTTGTCCTGCAGGGCTTCCAGCAGGCTTTCGTCGAGTTCGAGTTCGGAAAATGTGGTTACGGTCATGGTCTACCTCAGTTTGGGGCGCTGATTATAGACAGATCAAACGCAATCTTCATCTCTTTATCCTGGCCGGCAAGCCCGCTGCGTGTATTCCTGACGCTGTCACGTTACACTGATGCGCTGCTGTACGGCAGGAAAAAAGTAACGGTTGCTGAGTATGACGCAGGAAAAGCCGCACGGGCGGCCAGTATTAAAAAGAAACGGTTTTACCTTCAAACAATTTTTCGTTGCCCACGATCGCTGCGCCATGAAAGTAGGCACCGACGGCATTTTGCTGGGCGCCTGGGCGCCGATCGCCAATGCGCGTCGCATCCTGGATATTGGCAGCGGCAGCGCGCTGATTGCGCTGATGCTGGCGCAGCGCACGCCCGATACGGTGCCGATCGACGCGGTAGAACTGGATGCCGTGGCGGCGGCGCAGGCGCAGGAGAACGTGTCGCAGTCGCCCTGGTCGACGCGTATCGACGTGCATGCAGAGGATATTGTGGCGTTTACCGACCGCTGCGAACAGCGTTATTCGCTTATTGTCAGCAATCCGCCTTATTACCCGCCTGATGTCGCCTGCGGCACGCCGGAGCGGGACATCGCCCGATCGACCTCGACGCTGGATCACCCTGGCCTGCTCCGCTGTGCGGCGCGCCTGATCGAGGAAGAGGGGTTTTTCTGCGTGGTACTGCCGGAAGCGGTAGGGCAGGAAATGGCGGCGCTGGCGCAGAAAGAGGGCTGGCATCTGCGCTTTCGCATCGATGTGGCGGAATATGCCCATCGTCCGCCACATCGCGTACTGCTCGGCTTCTCGCCCAGCGCGGGCGAAACCCTGCTGGAGCGCATGGCGATACGCAATCAGGACACCCGCTACTCAGAAGCCTGGTGCAGCCTGACGCGCGACTTTTACCTCTTTATGTGAGAAGGGGTCAAAATCGAGGGCTTCGCTTCAGGCAGCAGGTCAGGATAATCGCGGGTAAAATGCAGCCCGCGACTCTCTTTGCGCATCAGCGCGCAGCGCACCATCAATTCCGCCACCTGGGTCAGATTGCGCAGCTCCAGCAGATCGCTGGAGAGACGGAAATTGGCGTAGTACTCGCTAATCTCTTGCTGTAACAGGTTAATGCGCCGCAGGGCGCGCTCCAGCCTGCGCGTGGTACGAACAATCCCGACATAGTCCCACATAAACAGCCGCAGCTCGTGCCAGTTATGCTGGATAACCACACGCTCGTCCGCATCATCTACGCGGCTCTCATCCCAGGCCGGGAGCTGAGCGACGGCGACCGTTTGCGGTAGCGTCCGCAGCAGGTCTTCCGCCGCCGACCAGCCATAAACCAGGCACTCCAGCAACGAGTTGGACGCCATGCGGTTAGCGCCGTGCAGCCCGGTATAGCTCACTTCGCCAATCGCATAGAGTCCGGCGACGTCGGTGCGCCCGTGCGCATCCACCATGACGCCGCCGCAGGTGTAGTGCGCCGCCGGCACGATTGGAATGCGGTCGCGGGTCAGGTCGAGACCGAAGGTCATCAGCTTTTCATAAATGCCGGGGAAGTGCGCGCGCACGAAGTCGGGCGGCTGATGACTAATATCCAGATAAAGGCAATCAACGCCGAGCCGCTTCATTTCGTGGTCAATCGCGCGAGCCACGATGTCGCGCGGAGCAAGTTCGGCGCGCTGATCAAACTCCGGCATAAATCGGGTGCCGTCCGGCCGCAGCAGCCAGGCGCCTTCGCCGCGCAGCGCCTCCGTCAGCAGAAAGCTGCGCGCGTCGGGATGAAACAGCGATGTCGGGTGAAACTGGTTAAATTCCAGATTGGCGACGCGGCAGCCGGCGCGCCAGGCCATGGCGATACCGTCGCCGGACGCCACGTCAGGGTTGGTGGTGTACTGGTAAACTTTCGCCGCGCCGCCCGTCGCCAGCACCACCGCGCGTGCGCGACAGGTTTCAACCCGTTCGCGGTTGCGATTCCAGATCCACGCGCCCACGGCACGGCGTGGACCTGAAAGCCCCAGCCTGTCGGACAGGATAAGATCGACGGCGTTGGCGCGTTCAAAAATACGAATGCGAGGATGGCTTAGCGCCTGGCTGACCAGCGTGGTCTCGACGGCGCGTCCGGTGGCGTCGGCGCTGTGAAGAATGCGCCGGTGGCTGTGGCCGCCTTCGCGCGTAAGATGGTAGGGCTGATTGCCCGTTGCCTGCGCGTCGCGATCGAAGTCCACGCCATTGTCGATCAGCCACTGCACGCAGTGGCGCGCGTTGCTGGCTACAAAGGAGACGGCCTCAGCATCGCACAGGCCTGCGCCCGCGATCAGCGTATCCTCTACGTGCGATTCAATGCTGTCGGCTTCGTCGAACACGGCGGCAATGCCGCCCTGCGCGTAAAGCGTCGACCCTTCGCTGATGTGCGCCTTGCTCAGCACCAGCACGTCATAATGCGCCGCCAGCCGCAGCGCCAGCGACAAACCTGCCGCGCCGCTGCCGATAATTAAAACGTCGCACTGATAATCCGGAGGGGTTAATGGTGTCATTGCGTTTAATTTACTAAACAAGAGTCAGGAGAGAATAAGGGCTTAACCCAACGTTGTGAAGTATTTTAAACATAAATTGACCAGTAAAAGCTGGCTTAACCGGCAGTTATACGGTAATTCAATGCCTTACAGAGTCAGGTATAAAAAGCCTGTTTTTTATATAAAACCTGGCGGCGGCGCGGGATTTAAAGATGAAAAAGCCGCTATCATAGGGTACTCTGCCTGCGATTCAGCGTTGATCATCGCAGTCCGGATTACACTGTCTTGAGAATGAAAAACAAATGACGATGTGTCTGGCGGAATTATCATCAGCGCGTTAAGTGAACCTTTTGCCGTGCTACCACTCTAAGCGCATGCTTGCTCAGAACTATGAAGATGTGCCGGCAGTTCCTTTACGCATTTAAAAAAATTTGGGGAGACATTACCTCGGATGAGCGAGCAGTTAACGGATCAGGTACTCGTAGAGCGCGTACAAAAGGGAGATCAGAAGTCATTCAATTTACTGGTTATTCGTTACCAGCATAAAGTGGCGAGCCTGGTTTCTCGCTATGTTCCGTCGGGAGACGTTCCTGATGTCGTCCAGGAGTCCTTTATTAAGGCGTATCGCGCGCTGGAATCGTTCCGCGGCGATAGCGCATTTTATACCTGGCTCTATCGTATCGCGGTTAACACCGCAAAAAATTATCTGGTTGCCCAGGGGCGCCGTCCGCCATCCAGCGATGTGGATGCCATCGACGCGGAAAATTTCGAAAGTGCTGGCGCGCTAAAAGAAATTTCGAACCCTGAGAACTTAATGTTGTCAGATGAACTGAAACAAATTGTCTTTCGTACCATTGAGGCGCTCCCTGAGGATTTGCGTATGGCAATTACCCTCCGGGAACTTGACGGGCTGAGCTACGAAGAGATCGCCGCCATTATGGATTGCCCGGTCGGTACAGTACGTTCCCGTATCTTCCGTGCGCGAGAGGCCATTGATAATAAAGTTCAACCGCTTATCCAACGTCAGTGATAACGGCTACTGGAAGGGTACTAAGGCATGCAGAAAGAACAACTTTCCGCTTTGATGGATGGCGAAGCGCTCGATAGCGCGCTGTTGTCAGAACTATCTCAGGATGCAGAACTGCAACAGCGCTGGAAAAGCTACCACCTTATTCGCGATACCATGCGCGGCGATGTGGGCGATGTGCTGCACTTCGATATTTCTGAGCGCGTCGCAGCAGCCCTTGAGCAGGAGCCTGCTCGTCACGTCACGGCGTTGATTCCGGAAGCGCAGCCTGAACCGGCCAGCGTTGAAAAAATGCCATTCTGGCGCAAAATGCGTCCCTGGGCGGCGCAGCTGACGCAGGTCGGCGTAGCGGCGTGCGTCTCGCTGGCGGTAATCGTGGGCGTACAGCACTACAACCAGCCGAACGGCACCACCGCCGAGCCGTCTGATTCGCCGGTGTTCAACACGCTGCCGATGATGGGCAAAGCGTCGCCGGTCAGCCTGGGCGTTCCGTCCGATGCATTTGATACGGGCGGCGCGAATCAGCAGGTGCAGGAACAGCGCCGTCGCGTTAACGCGATGTTGCAGGATTATGAGCTGCAACGCCGCCTGCATGCCGATCGTTTGCAGTTTGAAGGTAATGCCCCGCAGCAGGCGCAGGCGAACGTTCCCGGTAACCAGACATTAGGTGTTCAACAGCAGTAATGAAGCAGCTTTGGTGTGCCGTTAGCCTGCTGGCAGGCAGCCTGATTTGGTCATCTCCCGCCCCGGCGCAGAACTCTGCGTCCGGGGCGTTGTTACAGCAGATGGAGCAGGCGAGCCAGACCCTCAACTACGAATTTGCTTATATCAACGTCTCGCGCATGGGCATCGAGTCGCTGCGCTATCGCCATGCGGTGATCGATAACCGCGTCTATGCGCAGCTGTTGCAGATGGATGGGCCGCGACGAGAAGTCATCCAGCGCGGCACCGATATTAGCTATTTTGAACCCGGACTCGATCCTTTTTCTCTGCCGGGCAATCACATCATTGATGCCTTGCCGTCGCCTATCTTTGCCGATTTCTCTAAGCTTGCCAGCGCCTGGGACTTTATTCCGGTGGGACGTTCGCGCATTGCCGATCAGCTGTGCGAGGTAATACGCATCGTCTCGCGCGACGGCACGCGTTACAGCTACGTGGTATGGCTGGATGTTGAAACCAAACTGCCGCTGCGTATCGATCTGCTGGATCGCGACGGCGAGACGCTGGAGCAGTTCCGCGTGATCAGCTTTGCGGTGGATGAAGGCGTGCGCAATTTAATGCAGGGGCTGCAAAAAGCCAACCTGCCGCCGACGCTTTCCGTGCCGGAAGGCGAAAAAGTCAGCCTCAGCTGGCAGCCGACATGGGTGCCTGCGGGGATGTCGCTGGTGTCGCAAAATCGTCGCGCCATTCCGACTATGAATAAAACAGTGGAGTCGCGCCTCTACAGCGACGGACTGTTTAGCTTCGCTATAAATATTACGCCGGCCGATAAAAACAGCGTCACGCAGACATTGCGCACGGGGCGTCGTACGGTACAGACCGAAGTGCGCAATAATAGCGAGATTACCGTGGTAGGCGAGCTGCCGCCCGCAACGGCAAAACGCATAGCGGACAGCATTGATTTGGGGTCACAACGATGATGAGAGAATGGGCCACGGTGGTGGCATGGCGTGACGGCATCGCCACGCTGCATACAGAGGCGAAAACATCCTGCAATAGCTGCTCGGCGCGTAAAGGCTGCGGCAGCCACATGCTGAACAAGCTGGGACCGAAAGACGCGCACGTGATGGAAATCGTCAGCGAGAAGCCGTTGCAGCCGGGCCAGCGCGTCGAGCTGGGCATCAGAGAAAGCAGCCTGCTCGGTTCAGCGCTGCTGGTCTATATGACGCCGCTGTTCGGGTTATTTCTGCTGGCCGGCCTGTTTCAGGCGCTGTTTCACAGCGATCTGGCGGCGGCCTGTGGCGCGCTGCTCGGCGGCATCGGCGGTTTTATCGTCGCTAAAGGCGTGTCGCTAAAAGTCGGCGAGCGCGAGGCTTTCCAGCCCGTTATCCTGAGCGTTGCGCTGCCCCCTGATGCGCTGCGCGTCAAAAGCGAAGCATGACCTCTGCCAGGCCGCGTACATCGCGGCCTTTTGCTCTCTGTTTCCCGTCAAAAAGTGTTGTGATTCCGCAACGTTCCATTCTTTTATGCGCGGCCTTAACAGTGTAATATGCGTCGTCATTAATGAGGCTGACAGGATTATAGGTAAAGAGCGATCTTCCTGAATGTGTCTGTGCTCAGGTTTTCAACTGTTTTTCTACGTGAAGATATTCATATAAATGAAGCACATAAGAAACTTCTCCATCATCGCGCACATTGACCACGGTAAATCGACGCTCTCTGACCGTTTGATCCAAATCTGTGGCGGCCTGACCGATCGCGAGATGGCGGCACAGGTACTCGACTCAATGGACCTGGAACGTGAGCGCGGCATTACTATCAAAGCGCAAAGCGTGACGCTCGATTACAACGCGCTCAACGGCGAAACTTACCAGCTCAATTTCATCGACACCCCAGGGCACGTTGACTTCTCCTATGAAGTTTCGCGCTCGCTGGCAGCCTGCGAAGGGGCACTGCTGGTGGTGGATGCAGGACAGGGCGTAGAAGCGCAGACCCTGGCAAACTGCTACACCGCGATTGAGATGGATCTGGAAGTCGTGCCGGTACTGAACAAGATCGACCTGCCTGCCGCCGACCCGGAACGCGCGGCGCAAGAGATTGAAGACATCGTCGGCATTGATGCCACCGATGCGGTGCGCTGCTCGGCAAAAACGGGCGTCGGCGTACCTGAAGTTCTGGAGCGCCTGGTGCGCGATATTCCGCCGCCGGAAGGCGACCCGGATGCGCCGTTGCAGGCGCTGATCATCGACTCCTGGTTCGACAATTACCTGGGCGTTGTCTCGCTGATCCGCGTGAAAAACGGCACTCTGCGCAAAGGCGACAAGGTCAAGGTGATGAGCACCGGCCAGGTATACAATGCCGATCGCCTCGGTATTTTTACGCCCAAGCAGGTCGACCGCACCGAGCTGAACTGCGGCGAGGTAGGCTGGCTGGTTTGCGCCATCAAAGACATCCTCGGCGCACCAGTGGGCGATACCCTGACGCTGGCGCGCAACCCGGCGGACAAAGCGCTGCCAGGCTTTAAGAAAGTCAAACCGCAGGTTTATGCCGGCCTGTTCCCGGTCAGCTCTGACGACTATGAAGCCTTCCGCGACGCGCTGGGCAAGCTGAGCCTGAACGATGCTTCCCTGTTCTATGAGCCGGAAAGCTCGACCGCGCTGGGCTTTGGCTTCCGCTGCGGCTTCCTGGGTCTGCTGCACATGGAGATCATTCAGGAGCGTCTGGAGCGTGAGTACGATCTCGATCTGATTACCACCGCGCCAACCGTCGTGTATGAAGTGGAAACCACCGGCGGCGAAATCGTCTACGTCGACAGCCCTTCCAAGCTGCCGCCGCTCAACAACATCGAAGAGCTGCGCGAGCCGATTGCCGAGTGTCATATGCTGCTGCCGCAGGAGTATCTGGGCAACGTCATAACGCTTTGCGTCGAGAAGCGCGGCGTGCAGACCAACATGGTGTACCACGGCAATCAGGTCGCGCTGACCTACGATATTCCGATGGCCGAAGTGGTTCTCGACTTCTTTGACCGCCTGAAGTCCACCTCGCGCGGCTATGCGTCTCTGGATTACAACTTCAAGCGTTTTCAGGCCTCTGACATGGTGCGCGTTGACGTTCTGATCAACCAGGAGCGCGTCGATGCGCTGGCGCTGATCACCCACCGCGATAACTCACAGTATCGCGGCCGCGAACTGGTTGAGAAGATGAAAGATCTCATTCCGCGTCAGCAGTTCGATATTGCGATTCAGGCGGCGATCGGCAACCACATCATTGCTCGCTCAACGGTGAAACAGCTGCGTAAAAACGTTCTCGCCAAGTGTTACGGCGGCGACGTCAGCCGTAAGAAGAAACTGTTGCAGAAACAGAAAGAAGGTAAGAAGCGCATGAAGCAGGTGGGCAACGTCGAGCTGCCGCAGGAAGCCTTCCTCGCCATTCTGCATGTCGGTAAGGACAGCAAATAAGGATTTACCATGGCTAATATGTTCGCCCTGATTCTGGCGATAGCGACGCTGATTACCGGCGTTGTCTGGTGTATCGATCGTTTTAAGTGGGCGCCGGCGCGCCGGGCCAAACGGGCGGAAGCGCAGGCGGCGGCAGGTCACTCGCTGGACAGTAAAACCCTGGCGAAAGTCTCCGGGCAGCCGGGCTGGGTTGAGACCACCGCGTCGGTTTTCCCGGTCCTGCTGGTGGTGTTTGTGGTGCGCTCGTTTATCTATGAGCCGTTCCAGATCCCGTCTGGCTCGATGATGCCGACGCTGCTGATTGGCGATTTTATTCTGGTCGAGAAATTCGCTTACGGCATTAAGGACCCTATCACCCAGACGACGCTGATCCCAACCGGGCATCCGCAGCGCGGTGACATCGCGGTGTTTAAATACCCGAAAGATCCCAGCCTGGATTACATCAAGCGCGTTATTGGCCTGCCGGGCGACAAAGTGGTGTTTGATCCATACAGCAAAACGCTGACCGTCAGCCCGAACTGCGCCGCCGGTCAGCGCTGCGCCAGCGCGCTGCCGATTACCTACACCAACGTCGAGCCGAGCAACTTTATTCAGACCTTCAGCGGGTTTGACGGCAATGAAACCGGCAATGGTTTTTATCAGGTGCCGCAGGGCGAAACCATGCGCGGCGGGCTGCGTCTGGGGACGCGTAAAGAGACGCTGGGCAACGTCACGCACGATATTTTGCTGGTAAACGAAGCGCAGAGTCAGGCAAGCATGTATTATCAGCAGCCGGGCCAGCCACAGGCGACCTGGATCGTGCCGCAGGGGCAATATTTCATGATGGGCGATAACCGCGACAACAGCGCCGACAGCCGCTACTGGGGCTTTGTCCCGGAGCGTAATCTGGTAGGTAAAGCGGTCGCCATCTGGATGAGCTTCGATAAGCAGGAAGGCCAGTGGCCGACCGGCGTCCGCCTGAGTCGCATCGGCGGGATTCACTGATTTATCTGGCCCGGATTAACGGGCAAAACGGTTGGCCTCCTGCGGGAGGCCACTGCACACGAAACAGATTGCGTTGGAAAGCCAGCCCTGTTTCGTATGCAGAGTCACAGACGCACAAAAGAACTGGAATCGCATGAACCCCATCCTTATTAATAAGCTTCAGCGTAAACTGGGCTACACTTTTACTCATCCGGAACTCTTGCAACAGGCGCTAACGCACCGCAGCGCCAGCAGTAAGCACAACGAGCGTCTCGAATTTCTGGGCGATTCTATTCTCAGCTATGTTATCGCCAATGCGCTCTATCATCGCTTTCCTCGCGTTGACGAGGGCGATATGAGCCGCATGCGCGCAACCCTGGTGCGTGGCAACACGCTGGCCGAGATGGCGCGGGAGTTTGACCTCGGCGAGTGCCTGCGTCTGGGACCGGGCGAATTAAAAAGCGGCGGATTTCGCCGCGAATCCATTCTGGCGGATACGGTGGAGGCGCTGATTGGCGGCATCTTCCTCGACAGTAATATCCAGACGGTGGAAAAACTGATCCTTGACTGGTATCAGACGCGCCTTGAGCAGATTAGCCCAGGCGATAAACAAAAAGATCCGAAAACCCGCCTGCAAGAGTATTTGCAGGGGCGTCATCTGCCGCTGCCGTCTTATCTGGTGGTGCAGGTGCGTGGCGAAGCCCACGATCAGGAATTTACCATTCACTGTCAGGTGAGTGGCATGGCTGAACCGGTGGTGGGCGTAGGCTCCAGCCGCCGTAAAGCAGAACAGGCTGCCGCCGAACAGGCGTTAATTAAGCTTGGTCTCGAATAGCAATATCCCGGCGCCTGAACAGGCGCTGAAAACGTCAGGACTCGAATGAGCGAACAGAATACCTATTGCGGCTTTGTCGCGATTGTCGGCCGACCCAACGTCGGCAAATCCACCTTACTGAACCAGCTGCTGGGGCAGAAGGTGTCGATCACCTCGCGTAAGCCGCAAACCACGCGCCACCGCATCATGGGCATCCATACCGAAGGCGAGTATCAGGCTATCTATGTGGATACGCCCGGCCTGCATATGGAAGAGAAACGTGCGATCAACCGTCTGATGAACCGCGCGGCCAGCAGCTCTATCGGCGACGTAGAGCTGGTGATCTTCGTGGTAGAGGGTACGCGCTGGACGCCAGACGACGAAATGGTGCTCAACAAGCTGCGCGACGGCAAAGTGCCGGTGGTGCTGGCCATCAATAAGGTGGACAACATCCAGGATAAAAGCATCCTGCTGCCGCACCTGCAATTTCTGAGTCAGCAGATGAACTTCCTCGACATCGTGCCGATTTCAGCAGAGAACGGAAAAAACGTCGATACCATTGCGGCCATCGTGCGTAAACGTCTGCCTCAGGCGGATCACCATTTCCCGGAAGATTACATCACCGATCGCTCGCAGCGCTTTATGGCGTCAGAGATCATCCGCGAAAAGCTGATGCGTTTTCTCGGCGCTGAGCTGCCCTATTCGGTCACGGTTGAAATCGAGCAGTTTGTCGCGAACGAGCGCGGCGGCTACGACATCAACGGCCTGATCCTGGTGGAGCGCGAAGGGCAGAAAAAAATGGTGATTGGCAACAAGGGCGCCAAAATTAAAACCATCGGCATTGAAGCGCGCAAAGACATGGAAGAGATGTTTGAAGCCAAAGTCCATCTCGAACTGTGGGTTAAAGTAAAATCCGGCTGGGCCGACGACGAACGTGCGCTGCGCAGTCTGGGCTATGTAGACGACCTTTAACCGATGGAAGGCTGGCAACGCGCCTTTGTGCTGCATAGTCGCCCCTACAGCGAAACCAGCCTGCTGCTCGATCTGTTTAGCGAAAGCGACGGTCGGGTCAGGGTGCTGGCGAAAGGCGCGCGAGCGCGCCGCTCGCAGCTAAAAGGAACGCTGCAACCCTTTACGCCGCTGCTGGTGCGCTGGACCGGCCGTGGCGAAGTCAAAACGCTGACTAAGGCCGAAGCGGTCTCGCTGGCGCTGCCCCTCAGCGGTATTACGCTCTACTGCGGTCTCTACGTTAACGAACTGCTGTCGCGCGTGCTGGAGCAGGAATTTCCCTTCTCAGAACTCTTCTTTGATTACCTGAACTGCCTGCAAACCCTGGCGGCGGAAAACAGCTCTCCTGAACCGGCGCTGCGCCGCTTCGAGCTGGCGCTGCTGGGGCACCTCGGCTACGGCGTCGACTTTCTGCACTGCGCGGGCAGCGGCGAACCCGTTACCGATTCGATGACCTACAGCTACCGTGAAGAAAAAGGCTTTATTGCCAGCCTGGTGACCGGTCAGCGCAGCTTCACCGGTCGGCAGCTGCGGGCGCTGTGGGAACGCGATTTTCCTGATGCGGACACGCTGCGGGCCGCCAAGCGCTTTACGCGTATTGCGCTTAAGCCCTACCTGGGCGGAAAGCCGCTGAAAAGCACCGAGCTGTTTCGCCAGTTCGTGCCGAAAAAGCGACCGGATGCGGCCAGCCAATAGCGCTGTGCCCGTGTCGTGCGGCGCGGTACACTCTGATTTTCGACATAGTTAAACTGAGGATTGTCATGGTTGAGTTGCTGTTAGGGGTCAATATCGACCATATCGCCACGGTGCGTAACGCGCGCGGCACGCACTATCCTGATCCGGTGCAGGCGGCGTTTGTCGCCGAACAGGCGGGGGCAGAGGGGATCACCGTACACCTGCGGGAAGATCGCCGTCATATCACCGATCGCGATGTGCGCATCCTGCGCGACACCATCCAGACGCGCATGAATCTGGAGATGGCGGTAACCGACGAAATGGTGGGTATCGCCTGTGACATTAAACCGCACTTTGTCTGTCTGGTGCCGGAAAAGCGCGAGGAAGTGACCACCGAAGGCGGTCTCGACGTCGCAGGGCAGCAGGATAAGATCAACATGGCGGTGAAGCAGCTGAGCGAAGCGGGCATTCAGGTTTCGCTGTTTATCGATCCCGACCATCGTCAGATCGAAGCGGCGGTCGCCAGCGGCGCGCCCTATATCGAAATTCATACGGGAGCCTATGCAGAGGCGCCGGAAGGGCTGGCGCGCGAGGCCGAGCTGGCGCGTATTCGCCACGCCGCCACCTTCGCCGCCAGCCTGGGGTTAAAGGTCAACGCCGGTCACGGCCTGACGTATCACAACGTGCAGCCGATTGCCGCGCTGCCGGAGATGCATGAGCTGAATATCGGTCACGCGATTATCGGGCGCGCGCTGTTTAGCGGGCTGGCCGATGCGGTAAGGGAGATGAAGCTGCTGATGCGGGAAGCGCGTCGCTAATGGCTATTCTCGGACTGGGCACCGACATCGTTGAGATCGAACGCATTGCCGGCGTTATTGAACGCTCCGGCGACCGCCTGGCGCGTCGCGTGCTGAGCGAAGCCGAATGGCAACAGTATCAGAGCCATCAACAGCCGGTGCGCTTTCTGGCGAAACGCTTCGCCGTTAAAGAGGCGGCGGCCAAAGCCTTTGGCACCGGCATCCGCGGCGGGCTGGCCTTTAATCAGTTTGAAGTCTATAACGACGCGCTGGGCAAGCCCGGACTGCGCTTTTTCAACCACGCCGGTGAGGTGGCGGAAAAGCTTGGCGTCAGGCAGGTCCACGTTACGCTGGCGGATGAGCGGCACTACGCCTGCGCAACGGTGATTATCGAGAGCTAGTGGTGCAGCACCACAAACTTTTCCCACAGCGCATCGCGCGATTCGATGTGCTGTGGATCGGGAATAATGGTGTTATCGATAGGGCAGACGCTCTGGCAGGTAGGGGCGTCATAATGGCCGATGCATTCGGTGCAGCGGCTGGCATCGATCTGATAGATCTCCGCGCCGAGGGTAATCGCCTGGTTAGGGCATTCGGGTTCGCACATATCGCAATTAATGCATCTGGCGGTAATCAGCAGCGCCATTTCGTCACCTGATAAGCTAAAAACGGCGATATTATACTCCGCTTCATCTCTTAGTTCAGCTTTTTCACCAGCGCCTCGCTGTGGCGAATATGGCTGGCTGCGCGTTCGGGATCGTTCTGCACCAGCGCCATAAACAGCAGGTCGGTCAGCGCCAGCTGCGCGGCGGTAGAAGAGATGGCGGCGCTGCGCGTGCTCTGTTCCTCCGCCACCGTATAGAGACAGTGCGTCGCGATCTGTTGCAGGCTGTTAGGCGTAAAGCCGGTAAAGGCCAGCACCCAGGCGCCAATCTGTACGGCTTCCTGCGCCGCCAGGTTAATCTCTTTGCGCTCGCCCGTGTAGGAGATGGCCAGCAGCACATCGCCGGGCCGCATCGCCTGTACGCTCGACAGCAGCGCGTGCATATCCTGTTCGGCCACCGCGTTGATGCCGATCTTCATCAGCTTCCACGAAAAATCTTTCGCCACTAACCCCGATGCGCCGATACCCACCAGCACGATACGCTGGGCGTTTTTCAGCAGGTGCAGCGTTTCAGTCAGTTTCTCTTCGCTGTTGATGTCCAGCGTCGCGCGAATGGCGGACAGCTTTTCCGTCAGCAGCTTTTCGCCGACCACTTTTAACGAGTCGTCGCTGAGGATATGGTTATGCACGGTGATAGCGTCACGATCCGCCAGCGATTCGCTTAGCGCCAGCTTGAGCGCCGGAAATCCCTTGTAGCCTAGCTTTTGCGCGAATTTCACCACGCTCGACTGGCTAACGCCGGCTTCCTCCGCCAGCTTCTGCGAACTAAGATGCCGCGCCCGATCCGGCTGCGACAGCAAAAAGTCTGCCAGCCGACGCTCATTTAGCGCCAGACGCGGATAGAGTTGACGGATGCGCAGCAATGAACTCATGCCTGGTCCTCGTTTAAATAACCTGCGGTAAAATATCTCTGCCTGCTGAAGAATAAACTATTCATCTGGCATTGTAGCCAATGGAATTAAAAATAGTCGCCGTCGCCGCTACGGCGGTTGATGGCTACAATAAGGAGCAGAGTAGGCAACAACGCAAAAAAGGAGCGTTTTTTGACGAAAGGTACACAACGTCGCGTGGTGTTTTTTGACCTGGACGGCACGCTGCATCAGCAGGATATGTTCGGCACCTTTATGCGCTATCTGCTGTGGCGTCAGCCGCTCAATATATTGCTGGTGGTGCCGCTGCTGCCGGTTGTGGGGCTGGGCCTGCTGATTAAAGGGCGGGCGGCGCGCTGGCCGATGAGTTTGCTGCTCTGGTCCATTACCTTTGGTCGAACGGAACGCGCGCTGCTGCGGCGCGAGGCGGCCTTTGCCCAGTGGTTTCGCCAGCGCGTGACCGCCTTTCCCGTAGTGCAGCAGCGGCTGACCGACTATCTGAGCAGCGACAATGCCGACGTCTGGCTGATTACCGGCTCGCCGCAGTCGCTGGTGGAGCAGGTTTATTACGATTCGGCTTTTCTGCCGCGCGTTAAGCTGATCGCCAGCCAGATGCGGCGCGGATTTGGCGGTCGCGTGCTGGCCATGCGCTGTCTCGGTCATGAGAAAGTGGCCCAGCTGGAGGAGAAAATCGGTACGCCGCTTCAGCTCTACAGCGGCTACAGCGACAGCAAGCAGGATAACCCGCTGCTGTTTTTCTGCCAGCATCGCTGGCGCGTGACGCCGCGCGGCGAACTTCAGCAGCTGGAGTAAGCTTTCATCTTCGAATCTGCGCGCGGGATGGCTATAATGCGCCGCTTTGCTGCTGCCGGGAGTGGGCCTGCGTGAATCAATCTCAAGATGAATACTGGATGCGCCATGCGCTGCGGCTGGCGCGTATCGCCTGGGAGCAGGGCGAAGTGCCGGTTGGCGCGGTGCTGGTGCAAGGCGATCGCGTGATTGGCGAAGGCTGGAACCGACCTATCGGTCAGCACGATCCCACGGCGCACGCCGAAATTATGGCGCTGCGTCAGGGAGGCAAGGTGCTGGAAAATTACCGTCTGCTGGATACCACCCTCTACGTAACGCTGGAACCCTGCGTGATGTGCGCCGGCGCGATGGTGCACAGCCGCATTACGCGACTGGTCTACGGCGCCAGCGACGAAAAGACCGGCGCAGCGGGGTCGCTGATCGACGTGCTTGGCCATCCCGGCATGAACCATCAGGTTGCGCTTCACGCCGGCGTGCTGGCGGAAGAGTGCGCGGCCATGCTGAGCGATTTTTTCCGCATGCGGCGCGAGCAGAAAAAAGCGCTGCGCCAGGCGCAGCGCGGAATCGACTGATTCGGCGCTGGACAGGGCCGGGCAGGCGCGACGTCCTTTTCCTCTTTGTCGCCAGGCCTGCTCGGCCCGGCGGCGCTAGTTCATGGCGATTTCCGGCGTGACCGCCGGATAACCGCTGCCCAGTTCGGCTTCGAGCGCCGATTTCTGCGCCAGACGTTTCTCCTGCTCCTGCAAATAGCCCACCAGACTGAGCTGATACTTGCGGATATTTTCAACGTAGTTGTAGGCCTCGTGGCCGCGCGCATAGCCATAGGTGGTCTGCGCGTAATAACGCTTCTGGCTCAGCATCGGCAGCCGCAGCTTCACGTCGGCCCAGCTGTCGGGATTGCCGCCCTGCTTAGCGGTAAGCTTACGCGCATCCAGCATATGGGCGTACCCCATGTTATAGGCGGCCAGCGCGAACCAGATGCGCTCTTCATCAGGAATGGTCGAGGGAACCTTTTCCATCATGCGCTGAAGGTAGAGGCTGCCGCCGCGAATGCTCTGTTCCGTATCGGTACGATCCTCGACGTTAACGCTATCGGCGGTATTGCGCGTCAGCATCATCATGCCGCGCACGCCGGTAGGAGAGGTCGCCAGCGGATTCCAGTGCGACTCCTGATAAGAGATTGCCGCCAGCAGCCGCCAGTCGATACTGGCCGCGTATTTCTCAAACAGCGGCTTGATCTCTGGCAAAGTCACGTCGATAGCGCGTAAAAACGTGCGGGTATCGACATAGTCAAAGGTGCCTACGTGGCCGAGGTATTTCTCTTCCAGGCGCGCCATCGCGCCTTCTTCGCCCATAGAGTTGAAGAAGTCGAGCATGGCGGCGTTAAGGCTGTCGTCTTCGCTGTGCGGCACATACCAGGTAACCGGCTTTTCATCCGTCACGTCGAATGCCACCGCCAGCTGCGGATGAATGCGCTGGAGCAAGGCGATGGTTACCGAGTCGCCGATGGTGTAGTCAAGCTTGCCCTCCGCCACCGCTTCCAGCAGCGCTTTCGGCGCCTGATCGGTGGAGACCACCCAGTTAAGATCGGGATACTGTTTATCACGCGCCGTTTTAAGCGATGAGAGATAGGCCGAGCCGGAGGCAACCCGCAGCTGTCCTTTCAAATCGCCCAGGTTCTTCGGGCGCGGCTTGTCAACGCGATAAACCAGCTGCTGAGAAACCGAGTAGTAGCTCGGCCCGGTCTGGTAGCGCATCAGCCTTTCATCGTTATAAATCAGGCCTGCCGCCAGCAAATCCGCTTTGCCGTCGTCCAGATCGTCAAACAGGTCGCTGAGATTTGGACGCACCGTCACCTTAAGCTTCACGCCCAGATAGTTGGCAAAGCGTTTCGCCAGTTCATAATCCATGCCGACGGGCGCTTTGTTGATGGTGTAGTAAGTCAGCGGGGAATTGATGGTACTGATACGCAGCACTCCCCGTGATTTTATCTGCGATATCGCGTCCTGACCGTTGCCATACCATGGTACTGATGGCCATAGCGCCATTGCCAGCAGCAAGGTGACAAGACCGATAAACAGATAGTTTAATTTTAGGCGTTTCAAATAGTTGTCTCTCGCTGGCTCTCAGGCCTCTGTCTTTTAAAGGCAGTATTGATCTTATTTTTACTCCCAGAGCGAGGGGCATTTTGCGCAACTCAGCAGCGTAGAGCAACTTATAAAGCAGGTTTTGCGCAAAATTCAGGCAAATTCCAGGGCAGAGAAATTATGCGCAAACGGTTTCGTCGGGCGGGGTGTTTCTCTATAATACCGCCCGTTTTCTGCTGTTGTGCCCCATGAAGCGTCGCCCGGCGCTCTGACGAGAGATTAAATGATGGAAATTCTGCGTGGTTCGCCCGCCCTGTCGGCATTTCGTGTAAACAAACTGCTGACCCGCTTTCAGGACGCTCACCTGCCGGTGAGTGACATTTACGCCGAGTACGTCCATTTCGCCGATGTCAGCACACCGCTGAACGCTGATGAAAAAGCGCGTTTACAACGCCTGCTGAAATACGGTCCTTCTCTCGCCGAACACGCGCCCCAGGGCCGCCTGTTGCTGGTAACGCCGCGTCCCGGCACGATTTCGCCCTGGTCTTCCAAGGCGACCGACATCGCCCATAACTGCGATCTGCCGCAGGTGCGTCGTCTGGAGCGCGGCCTGGCTTTCTATGTGCAGGCGACGCAGCTGACCGAAACGCAGTGGCAGACGCTGGCGGCGCTGCTGCATGACCGCATGATGGAGACGGTGTTCAGCGATCTGACGCAGGCCGAGGCGCTGTTCGCGCATCATGAGCCGCAGCCGCTGAAGAGTATCGACGTGCTGAACGGCGGCCGTCAGGCGCTGGATGAGGCTAACCGCACGCTGGGGCTGGCGCTGGCGGACGACGAGATTGACTATCTGCTGGACGCCTTTCAGCGGCTCGGACGCAACCCGAACGACATCGAACTCTATATGTTTGCGCAGGCCAACTCCGAGCACTGCCGCCATAAGATTTTTAACGCCGACTGGATTATCGACGGCGAAAAACAGCCGAAGTCGCTGTTTAAAATGATTAAAAACACCTTCGAGACCACGCCGGATTATGTGCTGTCAGCTTACAAAGACAATGCGGCGGTCATGGAGGGATCGGAAGTAGGCCGTTTCTTCGCTGACGCGGAGAAAGGCGAATATGAATACCATCAGGAAGCGGCGCATATCCTGATGAAGGTAGAAACCCATAACCATCCCACCGCTATTTCGCCCTGGCCTGGCGCGGCTACCGGTTCTGGCGGCGAGATTCGCGATGAAGGTGCCACCGGGCGCGGGGCCAAGCCGAAAGCCGGCCTGGTCGGCTTCTCGGTATCGAACCTGCGCATTCCGGGCTTTGAGCAGCCCTGGGAAGAGGACTTCGGCAAACCGGACCGCATTGTCAGCGCGCTGGAGATCATGACCGAAGGCCCGCTGGGCGGCGCGGCCTTTAACAACGAGTTTGGCCGTCCGGCGTTAAACGGCTATTTCCGTACCTATGAAGAGCAGGTCAACAGCCACAACGGCGTTGAGCTGCGCGGCTATCACAAGCCAGTGATGCTGGCGGGCGGCATCGGCAATATTCGCGCCGACCATGTGCAGAAAGGCGAAATCACCGTCGGGGCAAAGCTGATTGTGCTGGGCGGCCCGGCGATGAATATCGGTCTGGGCGGCGGGGCGGCTTCGTCTATGGCTTCAGGCCAGTCGGACGCCGATCTCGACTTCGCGTCGGTGCAGCGCGATAACCCGGAAATGGAGCGTCGCTGTCAGGAAGTGATTGACCGCTGCTGGCAGATGGGCGACGAGAACCCGATTCTGTTTATCCACGACGTCGGCGCAGGCGGTCTCTCGAACGCCATGCCGGAGCTGGTGAGCGACGGCGGGCGCGGCGGCCGTTTCAACCTCCGCGACATTCTCAGCGATGAGCCGGGGATGAGTCCGCTGGAAGTGTGGTGTAACGAATCGCAGGAGCGCTATGTGCTGGCGGTTGCGCCAGAGAAACTGGCGCAGTTCGACGCGCTGTGTCAGCGCGAGCGCGCGCCTTATGCGGTTATTGGCGAGGCGACGGAAGAGCAGCATCTGAGCCTCAGCGACAGCCATTTCAACAATACGCCAATCGACATGCCGCTGGATGTGCTGCTGGGCAAAACGCCGAAAATGACGCGCGATGTCGTCACGCAGCAGGCCAAAGGCGAGGCGCTGCTGCGCGACGGCATTACGCTTGCAGACGCCGTAAACCGCGTACTGCACTTGCCGACCGTGGCTGAGAAGACTTTCCTCGTCACCATCGGCGACCGTAGCGTGACCGGTATGGTGGCGCGCGATCAAATGGTCGGTCCGTGGCAGATCCCGGTGGCGAACTGTGCGGTAACCACCGCCAGTCTCGACAGCTATCACGGCGAAGCCTTTGCCATGGGCGAACGCGCCCCGGTTGCGCTGCTGGATTTTGCCGCCTCAGGCCGCCTGGCGGTCGGCGAGGCGCTGACCAACCTTGCGGCGACGCAGATTGGCGACCTCAAGCGCGTGAAGCTGTCCGCGAACTGGATGGCGGCCGCAGGTCATCCGGGCGAAGATGCCGGCCTGTACGAAGCGGTGAAGGCGGTGGGCGAAGAGCTTTGCCCGGCGCTGGGCATCACGATTCCGGTAGGCAAAGACTCGATGTCGATGAAAACCCGCTGGCAGCAGGGCATTGAGCAGCGTGAAATGACCGCGCCGCTGTCGCTGGTGATCACCGCTTTCGCGCGCGTAGAAGATGTCCGCCGCACCGTCACGCCGCAGCTGCAACCCGACGTGGAGAACCTGCTGCTGCTGATCGACCTGGGCAATGGCGCTAACACGCTGGGCGCGACTGCGCTGTCGCAGGTTTATCGTCAGCTGGGCGACAAACCGGCCGATGTGCGCGATGCGCAGCAGCTGGCCGGCTTTTATCACGCGATTCAGGCGCTGGTGGCGCAGCAGAAGCTGCTGGCGTATCACGACCGCTCCGACGGCGGCCTGCTGGTGACGCTGGCTGAAATGGCCTTCACCGGCCATTGCGGCATTGAAGTGGACATTGCGGCGCTGGGCGGCGATGCGCTGGCCGCGCTCTTTACCGAAGAGCTGGGCGCTGTCATTCAGATCAAAGCCGAAGATCGCGCAGCCGTTGAGCAGGTGCTGGCGGATCACGGACTGGCCGGTTGTAGTCACGTACTGGGCAGCGCGCAGCGCGGCGACCGTTTTGTTATCCGTTCCGGCGACAGCGCCGTGTACAGCGAAAGCCGCACCACGCTGCGCACCTGGTGGGGTGAAACCAGCTGGCAGATGCAGCGCCTGCGCGACAACCCGCTCTGCGCTGACCAGGAGCATGAGGCGCGCAAAGACGATAACGATCCGGGCCTGAACGTGCACCTCACCTTTAATCTGGAGGAGGATGTGGCCGCGCCGATGATCGCTACCGGGGCGCGTCCCCGCGTGGCGGTGCTGCGTGAGCAGGGCGTTAACTCGCACGTTGAAATGGCGGCAGCCTTCCACCGCGCCGGATTTACGGCGGTTGACGTGCATATGAGCGATCTGCTGGCGGGTCGCCGCGGCCTGGACGATTTCCAGGCGCTGGTGGCGTGCGGTGGCTTCTCCTATGGCGATGTGCTGGGCGCGGGCGAAGGCTGGGCAAAATCCATTCTCTTCAACAACCGCGTGCGCGACGAGTTTGAAAACTTCTTCCATCGTCCGCAAACGCTGGCGCTGGGCGTGTGCAACGGCTGCCAGATGATGTCGAACCTGCGCGAACTGATCCCAGGCAGCGAACTCTGGCCGCGCTTTGTACGCAACCAGTCCGAGCGTTTTGAAGCGCGCTTCAGCCTGGTTGAGGTCGAAGCCAGTCCGTCGCTGCTGCTGGACGGCATGGTGGGCTCACATATGCCGATTGCCGTTTCTCACGGCGAAGGCTTTGTCGAGGTGCGCGACGGTGCGCATCTGGCCGCGCTGGAGGCGAAAGGTCTGGTTGCGCTGCGCTTTGTCGATAACCATGGCAAGGTAACAGAAACCTATCCGGCCAACCCGAACGGCTCGCCTAACGGTATTACGGCGGTCACCAACGAAAGCGGTCGCGTCACCATTATGATGCCGCATCCGGAGCGCGTTTTCCGTACCGTAAGCCACTCCTGGCATCCGGCAGAGTGGGGCGAAGACAGCCCGTGGATGCGTATTTTCCGCAATGCGCGCAAACAGCTGGGTTAATTTATTTCTGGCGATTTGACGATAAAGGAGACAGTGATGTCTCCTTTTTTTTATGAGTGTTGGGAAACAGCGACAAAGCGGCGTAAAGACTGTCTCCAAAAAGAGACATTTATCCTGTTGATATGTAATCCTTTCTCACCAGGTGCGTTTAAGTGTTGGTTTATGGCGACAATATCAGTCTGTTGAAAGGGCCTGACACGCTCGCCCTGGCGCCTAAGGCTGGCAACTGTCTGAAAAAGAATGTTATTTATTTTCTGGCACGAAGTTTGCTACTATCAGGACGTGGCTCATTCTCCTGTTTATGATTGCCCCGCAAATTTGCGGCTGAGCTCATAAAAACTGAATGACGCACCAAACGGAGCCTGCCGTCCACCAACCGATAATCGCTTGCTTTGCAACGTTATCAAGCATCGGGCGCAACGTTGAGTTAGGCTCCACCTTTTTTCAGGCGATGCTGCGGCGTCGCTCTCACGGCAGACCGAAAGGTCTGCCGTTTTCGTTTCTGCTCTATCTTCCGCTGGCGGACTTCGCTAGCATCCTTACAGCGTTTATTGATGGAAGCGACCGCGTGAGAAGATGGCGTTTATTTCCCCGATCGTTGCGCCAGCTGGTGCTGATGGCGTTTTTACTGGTGCTGTTGCCGCTGCTGGTGCTGGCATGGCAGGCCTGGGAAAGCCTGTCGGCGTTAAGCGATCAGGCCGCCGATACTAACCGCAATACCTTTACCGATGTAAGGCGCAGCGAGTCGATGGCGCGAACTGCGCTGGAGCTGGAGCGCAGCTATCGCCAGTACTGCGTGCTGGGCGATGCCAGTCTGGCGCGTCTCTATCAGACCCAGCGCGCACGCTACAATCAGATACTTAACTCCCACGCCTCCAGTCTGCCCGCGCTGGCGGCTTTGCAGGCGCTGCGCGCCACGCTGCCGCAGCTAAGCGAATTGCAGTGCGACAATGGCAATCCCGTTGCCGCCGCGTCGCAGGCGCTGGAGCGCTTTTCCGCCACCAATGCGCAGCTGGTGCAGGAGACGCGTGAAGTCGTGTTCGCGCGCGGGCTACAGCTACAGCGCGAAATTGCCGATCGCGGCCAGTTTTTTGGCTGGCAGGCGCTCGGTTTGTTTATCGTCAGCCTGGCGCTGGTGTTGCTTTTTACCCGCATGATTATCGGCCCGGTAAAGAGCGTCGAGCGGATGATTAACCGGCTTGGCGAAGGCCGGGAACTGGGCGCGAGCGTGGCGTTTCGCGGCCCGCGCGAGCTGCGCTCGCTGGGGCAGCGCATTGTCTGGCTGAGCGAGCGGCTGGCCTGGCTGGAGGCGCAGCGCCACGAGTTTCTGCGTCATCTGTCGCACGAGCTAAAAACGCCGCTTGCCAGCCTGCGCGAAGGCACCGAACTGCTGGCGGATGAGGTCGCCGGCACGCTCAACGGCGAACAAAAAGAGGTGGTGGCGATTCTGGACGCCAGCAGCCGCCACCTGCAACGTCTGATCGAACAGCTTCTCGACTACAACCGCAAACTGGCGGAAGGGCCGACCACGCTGGAAGCGGTAGATATAGCCGAGCTGATCGATATGGTGGTCAGCGCGCATGCGCTTCCGGCACGCGCTAAGCTGATGCATATTCACCGCGATCTTCAGGAAACACTCTGTCTCGCCGAACCGATGCTGCTGATGCGGGTGATCGATAACTTATACTCTAACGCCGTGAACTATGGCGATGAATCCGGTAGCATCTGGCTGCGCAGTGAGCTGCGCGGCGATAAGGTGTGGATCGAGGTCGCGAACAGCGGCAGACCGATCCCCGCCGCAGAACGTGAAATGATATTCGAACCCTTTTATCAGGGCAGCCGGCAGCGCAAAGGGCCGGTTAAAGGCAGCGGGCTGGGATTAAGCATTGCTAAAGATTGTCTGCGTCGTATGCAAGGGGATTTGCAGCTGATTGACAGCAAAGACGCCGACGTTTGTTTTCGTATCGTACTGAATCACACAGCCGGGAATGCCTGACAGATGAAAATCATCTTCGCCTCACTTTTTACCGCGCTGCTAAGCCTGTCTCTCAGCGGCTGTAGCGTTTCCCCGGCCGTCTCCTCCGCGCACCGCGACGCCAGCGTTGCCGAACCGGAGGTCAGACTTCCGGATTATCTGGCGACTGACTGTAGCATCGTCTGGCGCAATGAAAGCGCAACGGCGACGGGCAATCCGCTTTACTGGCTGCGCGCCATCGACTGCGCCGAGCGGCTGTCGCCTGCCGAGGCGCGCGCAGAGGCGCATCGCTGGCCGGTAGAGGGCTGGGCGCGCGCCTTTAAGCACGCCATTTTAATGGCTAATGGCAACGTTACGCCGCCAGAGCGGCGTGATTACGTCGAGTCGCTTGATGAGTACAGCAGCCGTTTCCCGAACGCGGTGCGTCCGCTGATCCAGCTATGGCGCAGCAACCAGGTTGCTCAGCTTGATCTCAGCGACACGCGCTCGCGCTTCGCGCATTTACAGCAGAGCAGCGATGCCCAGCTTGATGCGCTGCGCCAGCAGCAGACCCAGATGCGCAAAACCCTTAACGACACGCAGCACAAGCTGGAACGTCTGACCGATATTGAGCGCCAGCTTTCGTCCCGCAAAGCGCCGGATGTCACCGAGAGCGGTCATGGGCCGGACGCGCCGCAGCATGAGGAGCCATGATGGCCAGACAACCCGCACGTTTATTGCTGGTGGATGACGACCCAGGCCTGTTAAAGCTGTTAGGCATGCGCCTGAGCAGCGAAGGCTATCAGGTGGCCACCGCCCCCAGCGGCCCGGACGCGCTGCGCCTGTTGCACAAAGAGAAGATCGATCTGGTGATCAGCGACTTGCGTATGGATGAGATGGACGGGCTGACGCTGTTTGCGGAGATTCAGAAACGCAATCCCAGCCTGCCGGTAATTATTCTTACGGCGCACGGCTCGATTCCTGATGCGGTTTCCGCAACCCAGCAGGGCGTGTTCAGCTTTCTGACCAAGCCGGTCGATCGTGACGCGCTCTATAAGGCGATCGATGATGCGCTGGCGCAGCATGCGCCGGTGAGCGACGATCGCTGGCGCGAGGCCATTGTGACGCGCAGCCCCGTGATGCTGCGGCTGCTGGAGCAGGCGCACATGGTGGCGCAATCCGACGTCAGCGTACTGATTAACGGCCAGAGCGGCAGCGGCAAAGAGGTGCTGGCGCGGGCGATCCATGCGGCCAGTCCGCGCGCGGCGCAGCCTTTTATCGCGATTAACTGCGGCGCGCTGCCGGAACAGCTGCTGGAGTCGGAGCTGTTCGGCCACGCCAGAGGCGCGTTCACCGGCGCGGTAAGCGCGCGCGAGGGATTATTTCAGGCGGCGGAAGGCGGCACCTTGTTCCTGGATGAAATTGGCGATATGCCGCCCTCGCTTCAGGTTAAACTGCTGCGCGTGTTGCAGGAGCGCAAGATCCGTCCGCTTGGCAGCAACAACGACATCGACATTAACGTGCGTATTATCTCGGCAACGCATCGCGACCTGCCTAAAGCAATGGAGAAAAAGGAGTTCCGCGAGGATCTCTTTTACCGCCTTAACGTGGTGAATCTTAAGTTGCCCGCCTTGCACGAGCGTACTGAAGACATCCCGCTGCTCGCCAGCCATCTGCTGCGACAGGCGGCGGAGCGGCACAAACCCTTTGTACGCAGCTTTTCTGTCGATGCGATGAAGCGTCTGATGGCCGCCGCCTGGCCGGGGAACGTGCGCCAGCTGGTAAACGTTATTGAGCAGTGCGTGGCGCTGACCTCGTCGCCGGTTATCAGCGATGCGCTGGTGGAGCAGGCGCTCAGCGGAGAAAACAGCGCTCTGCCAACCTTTGTTGAGGCGCGTAATCAGTTTGAGCTTAACTACCTGCGTAAGCTGTTGCAGATGACCAAAGGCAACGTCACCAATGCTGCGCGGCTGGCTGGCCGCAATCGCACCGAGTTTTATAAGCTGTTGTCCCGACATGAACTGGACGCCAGCGATTTTAAAGAGTAGCTTTCTGGCGCGGAGCAGCGCCTGAGGTTGCGGCTATATACTTACAGCACCCCATCCGGCCACGGAGGGAGTGAGAAAAGGGTCTGACATGAAAAAGATTGATGCGATTATCAAACCATTCAAACTCGACGATGTGCGCGAAGCGTTAGCCGAAGTGGGCATCACCGGCATGACGGTTTCTGAAGTAAAAGGGTTTGGCCGTCAGAAGGGCCACACCGAGCTGTATCGCGGCGCGGAATACATGGTCGACTTTCTGCCGAAAGTGAAAATCGAAATGGTCGTGGGCGACGATATTGTTGATACCTGCGTGGAAACCATTATGAAAACCGCGCAGACCGGTAAAATCGGCGACGGCAAGATTTTCGTTTTCGATGTTTCGCGCGTGGTGCGTATCCGTACCGGCGAAGAGGACGAAGAGGCGATTTAAGCGTCTGTCGACAGCAGATAAAGCCGGTTTGCCGGCTTTATCTGTTGGCTAATCGCCAGCGCAGGCGAGGCTGCCTGATGGCAAAGCGGTAAAGCGGCATCCCCGTCAGCCCGGCCAGGCGCGGCCTTCTGTGAGATTCGCCTTAGTTCCCCTCGCGCAAACGCGGATTCACTCTCTGGCGGCATATCGCCGCTGAGGCGAAACGCCGCGCCCGGCGGGCCGTATCGCCCGCTGGCGAGGGTTCAGCGTCAGCTGAACCCGCCATCACGGCCTACAGTCCCTTGTGCGGGCCGAACACTTCATAGTGAATGCGTGACGCCTCCACGCCGACATCGCGCAGCTGACCAGCGATAAACTGCATAAAACCTACCGGTCCGCACAGCCAGAAATGCGTGCGCGCATCCTGCAAGCGTACAGATTCGCTGGCTAAATCCATCACGCCTGCGGCATCAAAGCGGCCCGCGTCACCGGCTTCCGGCACGCGATACCAGACGCGCTTGCTGAAATCGCGCAGGCGCGCGCCTGTCTCGGCGACCTCATCAGCAAATGCGTGCTGAGCGCCATTCTCCGCCGCGTGAAGCCAGGTCACCGGCGCAGCATGATTTTGCTCGGCCAGGGCGTGCAGCATTGCCAGCGTTGGCGTCACGCCGACGCCTGCTGAAATCAGCGCCACCGGCGTATCCGTCGCAACCTCAAGAAAGACGTCGCCGTGCGGCGCGGTCAGCTCCACCACGGCGCCGGGCTGCGCTTTATCATGCAGCCAGCCGGAAACGGCGCCCTGCGTATCGCGCTTCACCGCAATGCGATAGGTTTTACCGTTCGGGGTATGGGTCAGGGAATACTGGCGATGCTGCTGAAATGTGAACCCGGCAGGATGAAGATGCACGGTAATATACTGGCCGGGTTTGAAGGAGGCTACCGGCTTGCCGTCGACCGGCTCCAGGGTAAAGCTTTTGATCACCGAACTCTGTTTTTCAATCGCGCTGATGCGAAACGCGCGCATGCCGCGCCAGCCGCCTTCCTGCTGCTCGGTTTCCTGATAAATCGCCTCTTCGCGCTGGATAAAGACGTCCGCCAGCACGCCATACGCGCGTCCCCACGCGGCCAGTACCTCCTCGCCCGGATCCATCAGCTCTTTAATGGTGGCCAGCAGGTTCTCTCCGACGATGGCGTACTGTTCAGGACTAATTGCCAGACTGGCGTGCTTCTGGGCGATTTTTTCAACCGCAGGCAGCAGCGCGGCCAGATTGTCCAGATTCGCGCCATATGCGCAGATGGCGTTAAACAGCGCCTCGCGCTGAGCGCCGCTACGCTGGTTGTTCATATTAAAGACATTTTTTAATTCCGGATGCTGCGTCAGCATGCGGTCATAAAAGCGCGCGGTAAGCGCCGGACCCACGGCGGCAATCGCGGGAAGGGTGGATTTCACGGTAGCGATAGTTTGTGCGTCAAGCATGGGATACCCCTGGTGTTGTAAAGTTGCATTTTAAATGCATGTTATGATCGGGCATCAGAGGTTGTAAATAACCCGGTGCGGCTTCGGTGAGCGGCAGGTGGCAAGCTTTGAATACAACTTGAAAAAAATAGCGTCGCAGCCTGAGGAAAAATCATGTCGGCGCAACCAGTCAGGAAAGCGTAAAAATCCTTTGCCAGTGTCATGCCAATCGTTTGCGTCTCTTGCGGAAATGGCGCTACCTTCACCTGGCAAAACGGTTTACACTGTGGGCCTTTGCTCCCTCAGGGAGTTTAAACTGCCGTTAAAAAGTTAGCTGAGTCAGGAGATGCGGATGTTAAAGCGTGAAATGAACATTGCCGATTATGATGCCGAGTTGTGGCAGGCGATGGAGCAAGAAAAGGTGCGTCAGGAAGAGCACATCGAACTGATTGCTTCAGAAAACTACACCAGCCCACGCGTAATGCAGGCGCAAGGTTCACAGCTCACCAATAAATACGCGGAAGGGTATCCGGGCAAACGCTACTATGGCGGTTGTGAATATGTCGATATCGTCGAGCAGCTGGCAATCGACCGCGCTAAAGCGCTGTTTGGCGCTGACTACGCCAACGTACAGCCGCACTCTGGTTCTCAGGCTAACTTCGCCGTCTATACCGCGCTGCTGCAACCGGGCGACACCATTCTGGGGATGAACCTGGCGCACGGCGGTCACCTGACTCACGGTTCGCCGGTAAACCTCTCTGGCAAACTCTACAATGTCGTGCCATACGGCATTGATGAGAGCGGCAAAATTGACTACAACGAACTGGCTGAACTGGCGAAAACGCACCAGCCGAAGATGATCGTTGGCGGCTTCTCGGCCTATTCCGGCGTCTGCGACTGGGCAAAAATGCGTGAAATCGCTGACAGCGTCGGCGCTTATCTGTTTGTGGATATGGCGCACGTCGCGGGTCTGGTCGCGGCTGACGTTTATCCGACTCCGGTGCCGCATGCGCATATCGTCACCTCGACGACGCATAAAACGCTGGCCGGCCCGCGCGGCGGTCTTATCCTGGCAAAAGGCGGCGACGAAGAGTTTTACAAGAAGCTGAACTCTGCCGTCTTCCCTGGCGGGCAGGGCGGTCCGCTGATGCATGTCATCGCCGGTAAAGCGGTGGCGTTTAAAGAGGCGATGGAGCCGGAGTTCAAAACTTACCAGCAGCAGGTGGCGAAAAACGCGAAAGCGATGGTAGAAGTGCTGATCGAGCGCGGCTACAACATCGTGTCAGGCGGCACCCATAACCATCTGTTCCTGATCGATCTGGTGAGCAAAAACCTGACCGGTAAAGAGGCCGACGCCGCGCTGGGCCGCGCCAACATCACCGTGAACAAAAACAGCGTGCCGAACGATCCGAAAAGCCCGTTCGTTACCTCTGGCGTGCGTATCGGCACCCCGGCAGTTACCCGTCGCGGCTTTAAAGAAGCGGAAGTGCGCGAGCTGGCTGGCTGGATCGCCGACGTGCTGGACAACGTCAATGACGAAGCGACCATCGAGCGCATCAAGCAGAAAGTGCTGGATGTCTGCGCGCGCCTGCCGGTTTACGCTTAAGCATTAATCCTGTGCAACAACGATAAAGGATGGCAGCCGCCATCCTTTTTTATTGTCTTATTTTCGCTAAGGTAACGCGCAACGACGCGAACGGATAAGTATTGCTGGAGGGACAATGGCAATCGGCTCGGCGAAATGGCTCGGTCTGGCCTATTTCACTTACTTTTTTTGCTACGGCATCTACCTGCCTTTCTGGGGCGTCTGGTTAAAAGGCGCCGGACTCGATGCGGAAAAAATCGGCCTGCTGCTGGGTTGCGGTATGGTGGCGCGCTTTGTCGGCAGCCTGCTGATCGCGTCGCAGGTCAAACACCCGACGCAGCTTATTAACGCGCTGCGGATACTGGCGCTGATGACCTGTCTGTTTGCCGTCGGATACTGGGCAGGCGAGCAGTGGCTGTGGCTGCTGCTGGTGATGATCGGCTTTAACCTGTTTTTCTCGCCTCTGGTGCCGCTCAGCGATGCGCTGGCCGCAACCTGGACGCAGCAAATCGGGCTGAAGTACGGGCCGGTGCGCCTGTGGGGATCGCTGGCCTTTGTTATCAGTTCGGCGCTGACGGGGATGCTGGTCAATCACTGGTCGTCGCAGGCGATTCTGGCGCTGCTGTCGGCGGGCGTGCTCTGCATGCTCGGCGGGATGCTGCTGCGGCCGCGTACTGCTCCGCAAGGCGAAGAGCGACACAGCGCGGCAGGCGGCGGCTGGCAGGCATGGCGCACGCTGCTGCGGGAAAATAGCGTATGGCGCTTTATGCTGTGCGTTACCCTGATGCAGGGGGCGCACGCCGCCTACTATGGCTTCAGCGCCATCTGGTGGCAGCAGAGCGGCTACTCCGCCTCGGTGGTAGGCTATCTGTGGTCGCTGGGGGTGGTGGCGGAGATAATCGTTTTCGCTTGCAGCAACCGCCTGTTCCGACGCTGGCGCGCCCGCGATCTGCTGCTGCTCTCCGGCGTTTGCGCGCTGACGCGCTGGACGCTGCTGGGCGCCACCGTTGATTTGCCCTGGCTGATTGTCGGGCAGATCCTGCACTGCGGCAGCTTTACCGTCTGCCATCTGGCGGCGATGCGCTTTATTGCCGCACGCAGCGGCGCAGATGTCATCCGCCTGCAATCGCTCTATTCAGCGCTGGCTATGGGGGGCGGCATTGCGGTAATGACCATGATCTGCGGCGTGCTGTTTGCCCATCTTCAGGGCCATCTCTTCTGGGTCATGGCGCTGGTCGCGCTACCTGCGCTCTTTTTACGGCCGCGCGCGGGCTAAGTCTCCAGCAGCGCCCGAATACGCTGCTGCTGATGCTCGCTCAGCGGCAGCTCGGCGTGGATCAGCGGCGGCGAATAGAGCGGCAGCGGCGTCGCGTAGGGAGAGATCACCAGCGCGATGTCGCGCGGCGCGCCGTCGCGCTGAAAATCAGCCCTGTCCTGATATTTAATATTGATGGGCAGCAGCGAGATTTCGCGGATTTGCTGTTCAATCTGCTGCTCAAGGCGGGCATTGTCTCCGGTCAGCAGCAGCACCTGTTTTTCCTGTAGCGCGCTCTCCTGCATAAGCCATGCGCCGAAAATTACGGCAATCAGGCTGACTTCTTCCGGGCTGAGCTTCAGATCGTAGCGGGCTTCGAAATCAACCAGCGCCTGCTGAGTGGTGCGTAGCAGGCGCGGATAGAGCTTAGTGACATCCAGCGCCACGCTGTTATCAATGCCAATGCCGAAATGACAGCGGTCCAGCGCCTGCGCCAGGTGGGTATACAGCTGCCACGTCAGTTCCTGAGGTTCGCCAAAGCGCGTCTGCGCAAGCTGCTCAAAGGCGCTGACAAGCTGCTCCGTCGCTTCCATGAGCCGCTGATTGCCGGGATGATGCAGCGTATCGGGACCAGGCGCGTGGATCAGGCTGAACAGCAGCGTCCAGAAGTCCGCTTCGCTGATATGCGGGGCGAGATGACAGCGTTTTTGCCAGTGAAGAATGACGTCCATCGCCGCTTCGCGCTCGAATTTTTGCTCCAGCCAGGCGCGCTGCCGCTCATTAAACAGCGCCGGCTGGCGCTGCATCAGCCCATACTTCATAAAAATTTGCAGAAACAGGCGATCGCGCGCGCTGAAGTCGCGCGACAGTTTCAGGCTGCAATGCTGAATCAGCGCCTGCAAATTGATTTCGTCGTAGAGCGCTTTTTCGATTTTCATCACTTTCAGCCGCTGGCGCAGCGGGGCGGCGAAGTGTTCGCAAACAAAGCCTTCGGACAGGCGCAGCCCGCGCCGCAGCCAGTGCAGCAGGCAAAGTCGCCGATCCAGCTCGGTGCCATGAATGCGAAAGCTGCCGTCCACCATCTGATGCAGCTCAAGCTGGTGATAACGCTGTATCTCATCCCCGACATCTTCTATATCCTGTCGGGCGACAACAGCATCAACGCCGTTTAACTGACAGAGTTTTTCGAGCGTGAGTGCGGGAGTAGGCAGATAAAGCAGTAGCAGCAGATGACAACGACGCTGTGCTCGGCTGAAGAGTGGTGCCGAAGAGGTAGCAGAACTCATCAGTCTGGATTCCAGCGGTCCGGTATTGCGCTAAGAATAGCCAAAAGTAAAAAAAGTCGCGTCCCTGGTCCGGTTTTTAATGCAATGCTTCAGCACGGGTCACAATTTTTTGGTATCTGTAAACGCTGCCAATGTGGAATGTAACTTTATAACATTATGAAAAGTGCGTTTATAACTCTACTTATGCTGGTGAGCGCGGCGGCCTGCGCGCATCCTCATAGCTTTATCGAGATGAAAACCGAACTGCTCGCCGAGGGTGATACCTTTACCGGGCTAAAGATGAACTGGACGATGGACGAAATAACTTCCGCCGATCTGCTCTACGATGCGGGCGATGCGAAGCCTGGCAGCGAGGTGTGGAAAAAACTGGCGGCGGAGGTGATGGCGAACGTTCTGGGCCAGCATTACTTCACCGAAGTCTGGCACAACGGGCAGCGTGTAAAATTTCTTAACCTGCCAAAAGCCTATAGCCTGGCGCGCAGCGGCAACAAAGCCGTGCTGGAATTTATCCTGCCGCTGGCCGATCCGCCGCAGCTAGCCGGCCAGCGTTTTGAGATGCTGACGTTCGATCCGACCTATTTCGTGGACATGACCTATAGCGATGCGCGCGCGCTCAGCTTACCGCCTTCGCTACAGGCGCGCTGTGCGTTTGCGCTGCAAACGCCTGAGCCCGACAGCGGGCTGAAACAGTATGCTCTGTCGCTGGATAAAGCCGATGCGCCGCCGGAGCAGATGGATTTAGGACGCCAGTTCGCGCAAAAGGTTACGCTGACATGTCACTGATGCTCTCTACCACCCGAAACCGTCGCGTCCTGTCTTTGTGGCTGCTGGCTGCCGCGCTGACGGGGGCGGCATGCGCGCTGTGGCTGCACTGGCCGCAAATGTTACTGCAAAGCGCGCTCTGGCAAAAAGCGCTGCATCAGCAGATGACGCAGCTGTTGCAGCAGGTAAAAGCCGAGCCGGATCAGGCGGGCGGCATGCTGGTGCTGTTTAGTCTGGCGTATGGCGTGCTGCATGCGCTGGGTCCGGGCCACGGCAAGGTGGTGATCGCGACCTTTCTCGCCACGCATCCGACGCGCCTTAAAACCAGCCTCCGTCTGACGCTGCTGGCTTCGCTGTTGCAGGGCGGGGTGGCGATTGGGCTGGTTACGCTGATGCTGGTGCTGCTGCAAACCTCTGCGCGTCAGTTGCATCTCAGCAGCGACTGGCTGGAGAAGGCGAGCTATCTGCTGGTGACGGCGCTGGGCGTGTGGCTTAGCGGCCGGTCGCTGAAAGCGCTCTGGCAGCGCCTGCGGCCGCCTCCGGCCATGCGCATTCATGCTGTACGCGCGTGTCATCAGCACCATGCGCGCTGCGGCTGCGGACATGCGCACCTGCCCGACGCGCAACAGGTCGCCGACGCGGTAAGCGTTAAAACCCAGCTACTGCTGGTGGCGTCAATGGGACTGCGTCCCTGTTCCGGCGCGATAATGATGCTGCTGTTTTCTCGCGTTATCGGCGTGTATCTGTGGGGCGTTTTATCAGCGGCGGTGATGGCCCTCGGCACGGCGTTAACCATTTCCGCTATCGGTTTGCTGGTGCAGCGCTTTCGGGCGCTGGCGCAGCGTCTCGGACGCGACAGCCGCGCGGCCCCGTCGCTGGTAATGCCTTTGCTGGCGCTGCTCGGCAGTCTGGCGCTGGTCGCGACGGGCATACTGTTATGGCAGAGCGGTATCTCTGACGCTGGCGGCGGCATACGCCCATTCAGGTAAAACTTTATTCGGCCAGAAATAAAAAATTATCTTCTGGCCTTGCTATTTTCGGCTTTGTTTATCTCTCTTTTTTACGCTTCGTTAAGCCAAATATATGAATGATCTCTGTGGTGAAACCTATTTTCTCGTCTACGCTAAATAACAACAACTGAATGTCTCTTTTTAATTATATTGATTATTTAACGTTGTCTGTTGCGAGGAGAACCACCATGCATGAAACCCGGATTAATAATGGCACAACAGAAACCATTACCGAAACGCACGCGGGATTACCATTGAAACGTATTTCCTGGAGTGCCGTATTCGCTGGCGTAATTGGCGCGCTGATTGTGCATATTCTACTCACACTGCTCGGAACGGCGATTGGCGCGACCAGCATCGATCCGCAGCAGGAACAAAACCCTCTACAGCATCTTGGCACGGGCGCTTTAGTCTGGACTGGGCTGAGCATGTTAATCGCTATGGCCGTGGGTAGCTATCTGGCTGGCCGTCTGGCGCAGCGTGAAGGCGCACTGCACGGTTTGCTGATGTTTGGTCTGAGCACCTTATTTACTATCTGGCTGGCCGTCTCTCTGGCCAGCAGCCTGATCGGCGGCGCATTCAATATTATTGGCGCAGGTTTTCAGGCGGTAGGCAGCGGTATTTCTGCGGCGGCGCCGACAGTCACGGATTATGCCAAACAGAAACTCCAGGAAAATAATATCAACCTTGATGATTTGCAAAATGAATTGCAAACCACGCTGCGACAGACGGGCAAGCCGGAATTGCAGCCGGAAAATTTACAGCAGGACGTAAATAGCGAAGCGAATAATGCCGAGAACCAGGCGAAAAATACCGCGCAGAATCCCCAGAATGCCGACAATGATATTACCAACTGGGTTCGCGGCGTGCTGAATCGCCATTCCGACACTTTGCAGGCGGCTGACCGTGACGCGCTGAAAAATATCATTAAAGCGCGCACCGGTAAGAGCGATCAGGAAGTCGAGCAGATCGTTAGCCAGACGGAGCAGAGCTATCAGCAGGCGGTACAGCAGTACCAGCAGCTGAAACAGCAGGCAGAGCAGAAAGCGCGCGAAGCGGCCGATCAGGCTGCGGCCGCCACTGCTAAAGCGAGCTGGTACGCCTTCTTTATGCTGCTGATTGAAGCTGTGCTGGCAGCGGTGATGGGACGCGTTGGTCGTCGTACTCAACCGCGTCAGGTTCTGAGCCACGAACGTCGTTAAGATCGATAAAGCAATAAGTAAAAAGGCGGCTGAAAAGCCGCCTTTATTTTTGTCTGCGCGCCAGGTTCAGCACAGAGGAGAGAGAAGCGCATCCCAGGCCGGAACCGGTCAGAGGCTAATGCAGCGCGCGGGCCAGGCAATCCGTCGGGACTGTGGCTGCCTGCCGGCGGGATTATCGCTTATCAGCACGTCGCCACGCATTCAAAAGAGGGCGGCGACGCCGGCCTCTTTTACGCTTAGCGCTTCAGCGCTTCGCTCAGCTCGTCACGCATAGATGAAAGCAGCGCTTTCACCACGCGCGGGTTGCCCGCCACGATGTTGCCGGAGTGCATATAGCCATGACCGCCGGTAAAGTCGGTTACCAGACCGCCTGCTTCGCGCACCAGCAGTTCGCCCGCGGCGAAATCCCACGGCTTCAGACCAATTTCAAAATAGCCGTCCACGCGACCGGCGGCGACATAGGCCAGATCCAGCGCGGCGGAGCCGGTGCGGCGGAAGTCGGCGCACTGGGTAAACAGTTTTGCCACTACGTTGATAAAGGCAGGCGCATGCTGTTTGGTTTTGAACGGGAAGCCGGTCGCCAGAATGGTGCCGTCGAGATCGCGCGCAGTGCTGCCGCGCAGACGATAACCGTTAAGCTGCGCGCCCTGACCGCGAACGGCGGTAAAGAGTTCGTTGCGCATTGGATCGTAAACCACCGCCACTTCGGTGCGGCCTTTGATGCGCACGGCGATAGAAACAGAGAAATGAGGCAGACGTTTGATAAAGTTGGTGGTGCCATCCAGCGGATCGATAACCCATTGAACATCCTGATCGTCGCCAGCCAGTTCACCACTCTCTTCAGTAATGATGGTGTGCTGCGGGTAGGATTTGCGAATCACTTCGATAATCAGTCGTTCTGCATCACGGTCAACATTGGTTACAAAGTCGTTGCTGCCTTTCTGGCTGGCTTCGACCGCGTCCGGGGTTTCATAATTCTTGGCAATCAGGTTTCCGGCCTTGCGCGCAGCGCGCACGGCGATGTTGAGCATCGGATGCATCGGTATCTCTCACTGGATGTTAAAGAACGGGAAAAACGGCGCGGAGTATAGCAGCGCGTTCTTTAAATGTCTCGACTTATGTTAGCATGCTGACCATCATTTCCTGACTGATGCCAATCTATGCTGCAAAATATTCGAATTGTGCTGGTTGAAACGTCTCACACCGGCAACATGGGTTCCGTCGCCCGCGCGATGAAAACGATGGGTCTGAGCAACCTTTACCTGGTTAACCCGCTGGTCAAGCCTGACTCGCAGGCTATCTCGCTGGCTGCGGGCGCCAGCGACGTTATCGGCGACGCAAAAATCGTCGATACGCTCGACGACGCGATCGCCGGCTGTAGCCTGGTGGTCGGCACCAGCGCCCGTTCGCGCTCGCTGCCCTGGCCTATGCTCGACGCTCGCGAATGCGGCGTAAAAAGCGTGGAAGAGGGCCAGCAGGCGCCGGTTGCGCTGGTATTTGGCCGCGAGCGCGTCGGTCTGACCAACGAAGAGCTGCAAAAATGCCACTACCACGTCGCCATTCAGGCCAACCCGGAGTACAGCTCGCTTAATCTGGCGATGGCGGTGCAGATTATCGCCTATGAAGTGCGCATGGCATGGCTGGCCGCGCAGGAGAAGGCGCAGCCTGCGCCGGAATATGCCGAATCACCTTATCCGCTGGTGGACGATCTTGAGCGCTTCTATCAGCACATGGAACAGATGATGCTGACCAGCGGCTTTATTCGCGAAGGCAATCCGGGCCAGGTGATGAGCAAGCTGCGTCGTCTCTACACTCGCGCCCGTCCGGAACGCGACGAGCTGAATATTCTGCGCGGCATGCTGGCGTCGTTTGAAAAGCGCAAAGGCGAAAAAGAGTAGTTGAGTAAATTACTCGGTTAAATAGTTGACCAAAATACTCAGGAATGGCAGACTCCGGCTATCTTCTGCTAATCCTCCGATAACCGGACGCTATTGAGGTAGTACGCTATGAGACTGACATCCAAAGGACGTTACGCCGTTACCGCTATGCTGGACGTTGCCCTGCATTCCCATGAAGGGCCGGTTCCGCTGGCTGATATTTCCGAGCGTCAGGGCATTTCGCTCTCCTATCTGGAACAGTTATTCTCGCGTTTGCGCAAGCATGGCCTGGTGGCCAGCGTGCGTGGTCCAGGCGGCGGCTATCTGCTGGGTAAAGAATCAAGCGCTATTGCCGTGGGCGAGGTCATTACCGCGGTCGATGAGTCGGTTGACGCGACGAAATGCCAGGGCAAAGAGGGCTGCCAGGGCGGCGAGCGTTGTCTGACGCACGTGCTGTGGCGCGATCTCAGCGTGCGCATCAGCGAGTTCCTGAACAATATTACGCTGGCCGAGCTGGTGAATAACCAGGAAATTCTCGACGTTGCCGATCGTCAGAATGCCCAGGACAATCGCCGTTTCCAGAACAAGCGCGTTCAGGAAATCAACGTCAATCTGCGCGCCTCGTAATCCCCTTTCCTGCGGCCCTTACTGCTAACGCGGTCAGGGCCGAATCTGCTATAAAGACGTATGATTTTTGATACGGAGCTTTAGCGCAATGAAATTACCGATTTACCTGGATTATGCCGCGACGACCCCGGCCGATCCGCGCGTGGCCAGCAAGATGATGCAGTTCCTGACGCTGGACGGCACCTTCGGTAATCCGGCTTCCCGCTCGCACCGCTTCGGCTGGCAGGCTGAAGAAGCGGTCGACGTTGCGCGTAATCAGGTGGCGGAGCTGGTCAATGCCGACCCGCGTGAAATCATCTTCACCTCTGGCGCCACCGAATCCGACAACCTCGCCCTCAAAGGGGCCGCCCATGCCCAGCGCGCGCGCGGCAAACACATCATTACCAGTCAGACCGAACATAAAGCGGTGCTCGACAGCTGCAGGCAGCTTGAGAGCGAGGGCTTTACGCTGACGTATCTGACGCCGCCCGCTAACGGCATTATCACTGTGGATGCGGTGCGCGACGCGCTGCGCGACGACACCATTCTGGTGTCGCTGATGCAGGTGAATAACGAAACGGGCGTGATTCAGGATATTGCCGCCATCGGCGAGCTGTGCCGCGCACGCAACATTCTTTTCCACGTCGATGCGACGCAGAGCGTGGGCAAGCTGCCGATCGATCTCGGCGAGCTGAAGGTGGATCTGATGTCTTTTTCCGCCCACAAACTCTACGGGCCGAAAGGCATTGGCGCGCTCTACGTGCGGCGTAAACCCGGCGTTAAGATCGACGCGCAGATGCACGGCGGCGGCCATGAGCGCGGCATGCGTTCCGGCACGCTGCCGGTGCATCAGATTGTCGGCATGGGCGAGGCTTTCCAGCTGGCCCGCGAGGCGCGTGAAAGCGAGATGGCGCGCCTCTCGACGCTGCGCAACCGCCTGTGGCAGGGCGTGAGCGTTCTGGAGGGCGTCCAGCTCAACGGCGATCTGGCGCAGAGCGCGCCCAACATCCTTAACGTCAGTTTCGCTGGCGTGGATGGCGAGTCTCTGATCATGGCGTTGAAAGATCTGGCGCTCTCTTCTGGCTCGGCCTGTACCTCCGCCAGCATGGAGCCTTCCTATGTGCTGCGCGCTATGGGACTGGATGAGGCGCTGGCGCACAGCTCGCTGCGTTTCTCGCTTGGCCGTTTCACCACTCAGGAAGAGATCGACTACGCCATTGCGCTGGTGAAAAAGGTGGTAACCCGCCTGCGCGCGCCGACGCCCGCCTCACGTTAATGCCTGCGCCGTGACCGACTATAAACCGGGAACGGCGCGCCTCCGGCCGGATCTGCTGGCGTCACCCGACAATATCTGTTATCAGGTCTGACGATTAACCGCTAAAGCCTGCGCTTCTGGCTGGATGATACTTATAACGCATACGGAGTTTCGCGATGACAACACAACCCATGACTATTACGCTGAGCCACCAGCCCGCGGATGCGCGCTGGGGCGAAAAAGCGATTCTGACCAGCAACGACAGCGGTATGACAATTCACCTGAACGGCGCGGATGTGCTTAACACCATCCAGCGCGCGGCGCGCAAGATCGACGCTCAGGGGATTCGTCAGGTCGCGCTGATCGGCGAAGGCTGGGATCTTGAGCCGTGCTGGGCCTTCTGGCAGGGCTACCGCAGTGCGAAAGGGCAGCGCAACGTGGCCTGGCCCACGCTGAATGAGCAGGATCAGGCGGAATTTTCCCGTCGCCTGCGCATCATTGACTGGGTGCGCGACACCATTAACCTGCCAGCGGAAGAGCTGGGTCCTGAGGATTTAGCGCACAGCGCTATCGATCTTATTACTGAAGTCGGCGGCGAGGCGGTTAGCTATCGCGTTACGCGCGGCGACGATCTGCGCGAGCAGGGCTATCTCGGCCTTCACACCGTCGGGCGCGGCTCCAGCCGTCCACCGGTGCTGCTGGCGCTGGATTACAATCCGACCGGAGACGACAGCGCACCGGTGTATGCCTGTCTGGTCGGCAAAGGCATTACCTTTGATACCGGCGGCTACAGCCTGAAGCAGAGCGCTTTTATGGACTCCATGAAGTCCGACATGGGCGGCGCGGCCACCGTCACCGGCGCGCTGGCGCTGGCGATTTCACGCGGTCTGAAGCAGCGCGTTAAGCTGTTTCTCTGCTGCGCGGACAACATGGTCAGCGGAAACGCGTTCCGCCTGGGCGACATCATTCGCTACCGCAACGGCAAATCCGTCGAGGTTATGAATACCGATGCGGAAGGGCGTCTGGTGCTGGCCGATGGTCTGATTGACGCCAGCGAGCAGCAGCCGACCCTGCTGATTGATGCGGCTACGCTGACCGGCGCGGCAAAAACCGCGCTGGGCAATGACTATCACGCGCTCTTTACCTTCGACGACGTGCTGGCGCAGTCGCTGATGGGCAGCGCCACCAGCGAAAACGAGCCGTTCTGGCGTTTGCCGCTGGCGGAGTTCCATCGCAGCCATCTGCCGTCTAACTTTGCCGATCTCAATAATATCGCCAGCGCGGCGCACGCAGCGGGCGCAAGCAGCGCGGCGGCGTTTCTGTCGCACTTCGTTACGCGCTATCAGGAGGGCTGGCTGCATATTGACTGTTCGGCGACCTACCGCAAAAGCGCGGTGGATCAGTGGGCGGCTGGCGCAACCGGCATCGGCGTGCGTACCCTGGCGAATCTGCTGCTTAAATAAAGGACCGGGCGACGGCGCGGGCCGTCGCTGACTGAGAAAGGCAAACTATGAACCGTCTTGAAGAGGTGCTGAAGCTGGCGGCCACCGAACCGGCGCACCGACCTGAATTTTTTCAGCTGCTGTTGGCCGCCGACGTCTGGGTGCCGGGCGAGAGCACGGAAACGCAATTCGCCGCAGACACGCCGGTCGATTTGCAGCACTGGGAAAAAGAAGATGGCCGCAGCGTCATTCCGTTTTTTACCTCGCAGGAGGCGATGAGCGAGGCGATCGCGGGCGAGCAGGCTTATCTGCGGCTGCCGGTCCGCACGCTGTTTGAGATGACGCGCGGCGAAACGCTGTTTCTTAATCCTAAACTGCCTGCCGGCAAAGAGTTCTCCCCGGCGGAGATCGCCCATTTGCTAGGCGAAGAGGGCAATGCGCTGAGCCAGCAAACCGTGCTGGAAGGCGGCCATGCGCTGCTGCTGTCAGAGGTGGCCGCGCCGCCTGCGCAGATGATCGACTCGCTGACGCAGCTGTTCAGCAAATATAAGCAGGTGCGCCGCGCCTTTATCGCCAGCATCCGTGAAAGCGCGGATCAGCAGCCGAACCTGCTGATCGGCATTGAGGCGGAAAGCGATATCGAAGCGATTATTCAGGCCGCCGGTAGCGTGGCGATGGATACGCTGGCGGATGACGCGCCAGTGGACGTCTGCGAAGTGGTGGCGGATGAGAAGGGCATCAGCCACTTCTTTACCGCCCATATCACGCCATTCTACGAACGGCGCTGGGGCAGCTTTCTGCGCGACTTTAAAGGCAGCCCGCGCATTATCTGAATCGGGTGCGGCGCTCTGCCGCCCCTTTCACGGCTTTTCGATCGGCAGATCGTCCCGACTGCCCCATTCTCCCCATGAACCGTCATAGAGCGTTACGTTGCGCGCGCCGAGCGCGGTCAGCGCCAGGATCACCACCGCCGCCGTTACGCCGGATCCGCAGCTCGCCACCACCGGCTCATCCAGCCTGACGCCCGCGCGGGCGAAAATCGCGCGCAGCTCAGCTTCGGGTTTTAAGGTCCCGTTGGCCACCAGATCGTTCCAGGGCACGTTAAGGCTGTGGGGAATATGCCCGCGATGCAGGCCTGGGCGCGGCTCATCCACCTCGGCCTTGAAGCGGTTCGCCGCGCGCGCATCAACGATCTGGGCGCCGCCCTCATGGCTGATCAACAGCACGTCAGTCAGACGTTTGACCTGCGTCTCGTCGTAGATCGCGTCAAATTCGCCCTCCGGCTGCGTCACCGGGCCGGTCGCCAGCGGCAGACCCGCGGCTTTCCAGCCCTGCAACCCGCCAGACAGAATCGACACCTGCTCTACGCCGAAGGCGCGCAGCATCCACCAGGCGCGCGGCGCAGAAAAGAGGCTGCCCTCGTCATACACCACCAGATGTTTCTCGCTGTGAACGCCCAGCTCGCGCATCGCCACGGCGAAGCGTTCGGCGCGCGGCATCATATGTGGATAAGGGCTGCTGTGATCGGAAAGCGCTTCAATATCGAAGAACGGCGCGTCCGGCAGGTGGCCTGCCAGATATTCTGCCGTGATGTCGCGCACGGCCTCCTGGCCTGGCGGCAGCATGCGGGCATCCAGCACCTGCACGCTCTCCTCGGCGTAGTGTTCATGTAACCAGTCAGCGGAGACAAATATGGCTGTCATAGCAACCTCTTCTTATCATCGGGAAAGGCTCAGTGTCGGGGAATGTGCGCGCTATCTCAAGGGCGGCATTGCTAAAATGGTGGGTTTGCGGTGAAATTGCGCAGCGAAATTAACTCTTCTGTAACTGGTGAGGGATCTACCATGGCAAGAGCAGTAAAACGTCTGCTGCGCGGCATGTTGCTGGGCGCGGCGCTGCTGAGCGGCGCAACGGGCGCGCTCAGCGCTGAAACGCCGGCGGCAACGCAACAGGCTGCAAAGGCGCTCACCATCATCGATTTTTCAGAGCTTCAGCTGGACGGCGCGGCCGCGCTGGTGCTCACTTTTAACACCCCGCTTGACGATAAACAGGATTTTGCCGCGCGCGTAAAGCTGCTCGACGACAAGAGCGGCAAGGTGGACGGCGGCTGGGAGCTGGCGCAGAACGGCAAATCGCTGCGTTTTCGTCACCCGGAGCCGTCGCGCAAGCTGACGGTCAGCGTCGACGCCGGGCTGCGCGCCGCCAGCGGCGCAACCCTGTCTGCGCCTTTTAGCCAGTCGCTGACCACGCGCGATATTCAGCCGATGGTGGGCTTCGCCAGCCGTGGATCGCTGCTGCCGCTGCGTCTGACCCAGGGCCTTCCGGTGCTGGCGCTTAACGTTGCGCGCGTCGACGTCGATTTTTTCCGCGTAAAAAATAGCGCGATGAATGATTTTCTCGCCCAGTGGAACTACGGCAACAATCTGGCGTACTGGTCATCGCGCGAGCTGCTTAACAACGCCGATCTGGTCTATAGCGGGCGTTTCGATCTTAATCCGGCGCGCAACACCCGTGAAAAATTGCAGTTGCCGCTGGATGAGGTTGCTCAGCTGAAACAGCCGGGCGTCTATCTGGCGGTGATGAAACAGGCGGGAACCTACCAGTACACGCTGCCCGCTACGCTCTTTACCCTGAGCGATATTGGGCTGTCGCTCCACCGTTTCCCTGACGAGATGACGCTCTTTACGCAAAGCCTGGCCAGTGGCGCGCCGCTCTCTGACGTTAAGGTGCAGCTGCTGGACGAGAAGGGGCGGACGCTCGCCAGCGGCATCAGCGATAGCAACGGCTACCTGCGCCTGGCCGCTCAGGCGAAAGGTAAGCTGCTGCTCGCTACGCAAAAAGAACAGACGTCGCTGATCGACCTCAACCTTCCTGCGCTGGATCTGGCTGAATTTCCCATCGCCGGTCCGCAGGGCTACGACAAGCAGCTATTCGTTTTCGGTCCGCGCACGCTCTATCGTCCTGGCGAAACAGTTATCGTCAACGCGCTGCTCCGCGACGCCGACGGCAAGCCTCTGCCCGCGCAGCCCCTTAAGGCTGAGGTAGTGCAGCCCAACGGCGAAGTAACCCAGACCTTTGTCTGGCAGCCGGAAAACGGTTTTTACCAGCAGCGATTTCCGCTGCCCTCTTCGGCGATGACCGGGGACTGGACGCTGCGCCTCAATAGCGGCGACAGCCAGCCGCGCAGCTGGACATTCCACGTTGAAGATTTTCTGCCGGAGCGTATGGCCCTGAGGTTGCAAAACAGCGCCGCGCCGCTGTCGCCGGATGCCGACGTCGTATTCTCTGTTGAGGGCCGCTATCTCTACGGCGCGCCTGCGGCGGGCAACGAACTCCAGGGACAGCTGATGCTGCGACCGGCGCGCGAAGCGGTCGCCGCGCTGCCAGGCTATCAGTTCGGCGACATCATGGAAGAGGATGTTAAGCGTAATCTGGATGATATTGACGACACGCTCGACAGCGACGGCAGGCTCCAGCTAACGGTAGAGAGCGAGTGGGCGCAGACGCATTCGCCGCTGAATCTGATCTTTCAGGCAAGCCTGCTGGAGACCGGCGGCCGACCGGTTACGCGTCGCGTCGCCCAGGCGATCTGGCCCGCGCCTGCGCTGCCCGGCATCCGTCCGCTGTTTAAAAGCGAGTCGGTGTATGACGACCGCTACGATCGCTATACCCAACAGCCCACGGTGCCGGAAAACAGCGTAGCCGACTTCGATATTGTCTACGCCAACAGCAAAGGCGATAAGCTGGCCGCGCAGGATCTGGCGGTGCGTTTGATCCGCGAGCGGCGTGACTACTACTGGAGTTTCTCTGACAGCGAAGGCTGGCAGATGCGTCATGACGAGAAAGATCTGCAAGAGGACGAGCAGCGCATCACGCTAGAGGCGGGACAGAGCCGGAAGGTGAGCTTTCCGGTGGAATGGGGATCCTACCGGCTGGAAGTTCAGGCCGGCGATAAGATCGTCTCAAGCGTTCGCTTTCGCGCGGGCTACTGGTGGGAAGACAACACCAACGGCACCGGCGCGCTGCGGCCCGATCAGGTAAAGCTCAAACTCGACAAAGCGGCCTATCAGCCCGGCGACACGGCCCATATTCAGGTGGAATCCCCGGCGGCGGGTAAAGGCTATTTGATGGTGGAGTCGAGCAGCGGCACGCTGTGGTGGCAGCCGATCAGCGTTCCCGCAGGCGGCCTCGCCCTGGATGTCCCGCTGGATGCGAGCTGGAAGCGGCACGATCTCTACCTTAGCGCGATTGTGGTTCGCGACGGCGACAAAGCCAGCGGCACGACGCCGAAGCGCGCCGTCGGTCTGCTGCATCTGCCGATGGCAACCGATGCGCGGCGCATTGATCTTACGCTGGACGCGCCGCTAAAAACGCGTCCGGAACAGACGCTGAAGGTAAAGGTAAAAGCCAGCGCCGTCGGCGGCAAACTGCCTGCGCAGATCCAGCTGCTGCTGTCGGCGGTGGATAGCGGCGTACTGAGCATTAACGACTATAAAACTCCCGATCCCTGGGAAGGATTCTTTGGCCGTAAGCGCTACAACGCCGATCAGTATGACGTATTTGGTCAGCTGATTGAGGGCGGAGGTCGGCTGGCGGCGCTGCGCTTCGGCGGAGATGGCGAGGATGCCGGTTCGCGCGGCGGCAGAAAACCCCTGACTGAGGTCAACATTGTGGCGCAGCAGCTTCAGCCGGTCACGCTGGATACAAACGGGGAGGGCACGCTGGAGCTGCCGATCCCGCAGTTTAACGGCGAACTGCGGCTGATGGCGCAGGCGTGGAGCGCCGACAGTTTCGGCGTGGCTGAACGCAACGTCGTGGTGGCCGCGCCGCTGATCAGCGAGCTGGCGACCCCGCGCTTTATGGCGAGCGGCGATCGGGCGCTGCTGGCGCTCGACCTGACCAATCTCACCGATCAACCCCAGTCTCTGAAGGTCAGCGTGCAGGCGCAAGGCCCGATCGCCCTGAGCGGCGACGCATCGCATCAGGTTAATCTGGCAAAAGGCGCGCGCGCCACGCTGCGTATTCCGGTAAAAGCGCAGGGCGGTTTTGGCGAGGGCGCAGTGCAGGTGCGGGTAGCCGGGCTGGCTGTCGCAGGCGAAGCGCTGCCCGACAGCCAGCGCAGCTGGAAGATTGGCGTGCGTCCGGCGTATCCGGCGCAAACGCTGAGCGTCGACGGCGAAATAGCGGCCGGGCAGAACTGGCAGGTGGCGGCCAGCGCCTTCAGCGGGTTGCAGCCAGAGACGCTCAGCGGTCAGCTGTCGCTCAGCAACCAGCCGCCGCTCAACATCGCCCGCTATATCAGCGAGCTTTACGCGTATCCCTATGGTTGTCTGGAGCAGACCGCCAGCGGCATCTGGCCGTCGGTTTTCACTAATCACGCGCAGCTTACGGCGATGGGCATTAAAACCAGCAGCGATGAGGCGCGCCGTGCCGCGGTGGACACCGGCATTGCGCGTCTGGCGGGCATGCAGCGCGGCAACGGCAGCTTTGGCTTATGGAGCAAAGAGAGCGAAGAGGAGTTCTGGCTTACCGCCTACGTCACCGATTTCCTGCTGCGCGCCAGCGAGGCGGGCTACAGCGTGCCGCAGGAGGTTATCCCTCGCGCCGCTGAGCGCCTGCTGCGCTACCTGCAAGATCCGGCGCAGATTGAAACGCGCTGGAGCAGCGACGAAGAGGCTTTACGCTTTAGCGTGCAGGCTTATGCGGGTATGGTGCTGGCGCGTCAGCAGCAGGCCCCGCTGGGCGCGCTGCGCGCGCTCTATGAAAAGCGCGACAAAGCGAAGTCGGGCCTGGCGCTGGTGCAGCTCGGCGTGGCGCTGAAGCTGATGGGCGATCCGCAGCGCGCTCAGCTGGCGCTGGCGCAGGGCGTAAGCCTGACGCGTCACTCCTCCGACTGGCTGGGCGACTACGGCAGCCCGTTACGCGATCGGGCGCTGATCCTGTCGCTGCTGGCGGAAAATCAGCTGATGCCTGAACTTCAGAGCGCGCTGATGATCGATCTGGCGAAAGAGGCGCGCGGACAGCGCTGGTTCTCCACGCAGGAAAACAACGCGCTGTTTCTGGCGGGCCGCACGTTGCAGCAGCATCAGGGCGAGGTCTGGCAGGCGTCGCTGGCAGGCGAAACGCAGTCGCTGCAAGGACGTGGGCTGCTTACCCTGGGAGTGAGCGAAAACCTGCTTCAGCGTGGCGTGACGCTGACGAACAATAGTCAGACCACGCTGTATGGCGCGCTGAACGTGACCGGCTATCCGCTCGCTGCGCCGTCGCCGATGCACAATGTGCTGGACATCACCCGCGACTACTTCACGCTCGACGGTAAGCCTGCGGATCTCAACAATCTCAGCAGCGGTCAGCTGCTGGTGGTCCGGCTGAAAGTCTCCGCCAGCAAACGCGTCAGCGATGCGCTGGTGGTGGATCTGCTGCCTGCCGGGCTGGAGCTGGAAAACCAGAACCTTAGCGACAGCAGCGCCAGCCTCGGCGACAGCGCCGATGCGTTAAAAGAGAGCATGATGGATATGCAGCAGGCGGACATTCGGCACATCGAATTTCGCGACGATCGTTTCGTCGCGGCGCTGGCGTTAAGCGGCTACAAAACAGAAACGCTGCTCTATCTGGCGCGCGCGGTGACGCCAGGCAGCTACCGTATGCCGCCGCCGCAGGTGGAATCGATGTACGTACCTGAGTGGCGCGCCGTAGGCGTAACGCCAGAAACACTCAGTGTGCGCTAAGTCATGAGTCTGACAGGCTGGAAAAAGCGGTGGCACTGGCCGCCGCTTGTTTTTTTAGCGCTGGCGCTGGGGCTGCTGGGGCTGGATCGGCTGTTTCCGCTGCCGCTGCGAGAGGTGCAGCCGGCGCGCGTGGTAGTGGCGGAAGATGGCACGCCGCTGTGGCGCTTTGCCGACAGGCAGGGCGTCTGGCGCTATCCGGTGACGCTGGATGAGGTCGCCCCGGCGTATCTTGAGGCGCTGCTTAACTACGAGGATCGCTGGTTCTGGCGTCATCCCGGCATTAATCCCGTCGCTATCCTGCGCGCGGCGGGGCAAAACCTGCGCGATGGCGCCATTGTTTCGGGCGGCAGCACGCTCACCATGCAGGTGGCGCGCCTGCTCGATCCTCAGCCGCGCACGCTGCGCGGCAAAGTCGTGCAGGCATGGCGCGCGCTTCAGCTGGAGTGGCATCTGTCAAAGCGTGACATCCTGACGCTGTATCTTAACCGCGCCCCTTTTGGCGGCACGGTGCAGGGCGTCGGCGCGGCAAGCTGGATCTGGCTCGGCAAACCGCCGTCGCAGCTGACGAAAGGCGAGGCCGCGCTGCTGGCGGTGCTGCCGCAGGCTCCCAGCCGCCTGCGGCCGGATCGCTGGCCGCAGCGCGCCGAAGCCGCGCGCAATAAGGTGCTGCGACGGCTGGCGGCGAATCACGTCTGGTCGGCGCAGGAGGTCAACGACATTCTTCAGGAGCCGGTCTGGCTGCCGCCGCGTCAGATGCCTCAGACTGCGCCGCTGCTGTCGCGTCGCCTGCTCTCTCTCTCGAAACAAAATAAAATCGTCTCGACGCTGGATGTGTCGCTACAGCGCGAACTGGAGAATTTTGCCGGGGCGCTTAAACCGCAGCTGCCGCCGCGCACCTCGCTGGCGGTGCTGGTGGTCGATCACAGCAGTATGAAAGTGCGCGGCTATGTTGGCTCGGCGGACTTCCGCGACGACAGCCGGTTCGGCCAGGTTGATATGATCGCCAGCGTCCGCTCGCCGGGATCGCTGCTGAAACCCTTTATCTACGGTATGGCGCTGGATGACGGCCTGATCCTCGGCGAATCGCTGTTGCAGGACGTGCCGCGCCGCTTCGGCGATTATCGCCCCGGTAATTTTGACAGCGGTTTCCACGGCCCGGTCAGCGCCAGCGAGGCGCTGAAGCGATCGCTTAATCTGCCCGCCGTGCAGCTGCTGGACGCGCTGGGACCGAAAAGCGTCACGGCGCGGCTGCGCAACACGGGCCTGCATTTGCGCTTCCCGCCGGGAAGCGAACCCAATCTGTCCCTGGCGCTGGGCGGAACCGGCGCGCGGATGGATGAGCTGGTGGCGGCCTACAGCGCTTTCGCCCGTCAGGGCAGCGCCGCGCAGCTGCGCTGGCTGGCGGATCAGCCGCTGCGACAGCGCGCTTTGCTGTCGCCGGGCGCGGCCTGGATTGTGCGGCGCATGATGGCGGGCGACGCCCAGCCGCCGGCCAGCGGCGCGGTAAAGGATATTGTGCCGCTGGCGTGGAAAACCGGTACCAGCTATGGCTACCGCGACGCCTGGGCAATAGGGATTACGCCGCGCTATCTTATTGGCGTCTGGGTAGGCCGACCCGACGCGACGCCGGTTGCCGGTCAGTTCGGCTTCGCCTCGGCGGTGCCGGTGATGAATCAGGTGGCCAGTTTGCTGATCGGCCATATGCCCGTCAGCGGCACTCCGCGCGATCCGCGTCCCGCGACGGTCAGCGCGAGAAGTATCTGCTGGCCGGGCGGTCAGCCGCTGCCCGCGGGCGATGAAAACTGCCGCCAGCGTCGTCAAAGCTGGGTGCTGAATCAGACCTTACCGCCAACGCTGCTCGCGCCGGGGCAGGAGGGCGTTAACGGTTTGCGGCTGCGCGGCTGGCTTAATCCGCAGGGATTGCGCGTGGCGGCAGACTGTCCCGGCGCGCAAAGTCATGAATGGCTGTTGTGGCCACTACCGCTGGAACCCTGGCTACCGCAGGCCGAGCGGCGCGCGCAGCGTCTGCCGCCGGTTGATGCCGCCTGTCCGCCGCTGCGTCAGGGGAACGCGGCGCCGCTGGTGATCACCGGCGTAACAGAAGGGCAACGCCTTCAGCCTGTGCCGGGCAAAGCGGTGCTGGTTTTATCGGTGGCGGTGCAGGGCGGGCAGGGCGGGCGTCGCTGGTGGTTTTTAAACGGGGAGCCGGTCGAGCAGGACGTCGACAATGATCGCGCGCAGTTAGTGCTGCGCGATGCCGGGCGCTATCAGCTGGTGGTGATGGATGAAGCCGGGCAGCTAAGCACGATTGCGTTTACCCGCAGCTGAATTTGCTCTGATGCACATTTTTTGCCTGCCTGCACCGATGAAAATCAATAATTTTCCATAAATCATGCGTTAGCCAATAGGCAACGCCCGTCGATCTCCCTATAATCGGCGCGTTTTCTTACCGGGAGCGGGTTCCCGGTTTCTTCAGGATGCTAAAGACAGAGGTCAACATGGCAATCGAACGTACCTTCTCCATCATTAAACCTAACGCCGTTGCTAAAAACGTAATTGGCGCCATCTACAACCGTTTTGAAAGCGCAGGCTTCAAAATCGTGGGCGCTAAAATGCTGCATCTGAGCAAAGAGCAGGCAGAAGGTTTCTACGCTGAGCACCAGGGCAAACCGTTCTTCGACGGCCTGGTTGAGTTCATGACTTCTGGTCCGGTTGTGGTATCTGTACTGGAAGGCGAAAATGCCGTTCAGCGTCACCGCGATCTGATGGGCGCAACCAACCCGGCGAACGCGCTGGCCGGCACCCTGCGCGCTGACTACGCAGACAGCTTTACTGAAAACGCGACCCACGGTTCTGACTCTGCTGAGTCTGCCGCGCGTGAAATCGCCTACTTCTTCGGCGAAAACGAGATCTGCCCGCGCACCCGTTAATGGGCTGACGCCAGCCGGATCGCGCGCTTTACAAATTTCTACGTAATGCGCCGACGTCTACCCTGGCAACATACCGCAGATGTTGTACAATGTTGCGCCCTTGTTGAGCTAGCCTCGGCAAGGGCGTATTTTTTTCTATCCTTAACCAGAGCCATAACGTGTAATAACGAGGCCAGAGAACATTATGTCCGAACAGATTGTGACGCCGTCGTCCGCTTCCCCCCTGGTTGTCGCCCCTAAAAGCGAAAAAATTAACCTGCTGGATCTTAACCGTCAGCAGATGCGTGAACTCTTTCTCTCAATGGGCGAAAAGCCTTTCCGCGCCGATCAGGTCATGAAGTGGATGTATCACTACTGCTGCGATGATTTCGAGCAGATGACCGACATTAATAAGGTGCTGCGCGCGAAGCTGAGCCAGATCGCGGAAATCCGCGCGCCGGAAGTGGCGGAAGAGATGCGCTCCAGCGACGGCACCATTAAATGGGCGATTCGCGTTGGCGACCAGCTGGTCGAAACCGTTTATATTCCGGAAGACGATCGCGCCACGCTCTGCGTGTCGTCGCAGGTGGGCTGCGCGCTGGAGTGTAAGTTCTGTTCGACGGCGCAGCAGGGCTTTAACCGCAACCTGCGCGTGTCTGAGATCATTGGTCAGGTGTGGCGCGCGGCGAAAATTATCGGCGCGGCTAAAGTCACTGGCCAGCGTCCTATCACCAACGTGGTGATGATGGGCATGGGCGAACCGCTGCTCAATCTCAATAACGTGGTGCCGGCAATGGAAATCATGCTGGATGATTTCGGTTTCGGCCTGTCTAAACGTCGCGTGACGCTGTCAACCTCAGGCGTCGTGCCTGCGCTGGACAAGCTGGGCGATATGATTGACGTCGCTCTGGCCATTTCGCTGCACGCGCCGAACGACAAGCTGCGCGATGACATCGTGCCGATTAACAAGAAGTACAATATTGAGATGTTCCTTGGCGCGGTGAAGCGCTATCTGGCGAAATCGAATGCCAATCAGGGACGCGTCACTATCGAGTATGTGATGCTGGACCATGTCAATGACAGCACGGACGATGCGCATGAGCTGGCGGCGCTGCTGAAAGATACGCCGAGCAAAATCAACCTGATTCCGTGGAACCCCTTCCCCGGCGCGCCTTATGGCCGCAGCTCCAACAGCCGGGTTGACCGATTCGCTAAAGTGTTGATGGAATACGGATTTACCACGATCGTGCGTAAAACGCGCGGTGACGACATCGATGCCGCCTGTGGTCAGCTGGCGGGTGAAGTGATCGACCGCACCCGACGCACGATGCGTAAAAAAATGGCAGGCGAAGCCATATCTGTGAAGGCGCTCTGAAACAGGGCATCGCAACGTTTTACCTGGTCGTGATGCATGGCAGGCTGCTGCTATGCAATAGTAATAAATGGCATGACCAGGAGAAATGATGGGTAAAGGATTACCGGCCAGTTTACTGGCGCTGATTGTTGTAACCGGTTGTGTCAGCCGCAACCCGTATTCGGGAGCGGCGGAGACGCGTCTGGCGCTGGGAATGCACTATCTGGCGGCTGGCGATGTTGCCGCCGCGAGCCGCAATCTGCGCCGGGCCGAGGCCGCCGCGCCGCGCGACTACCGTATGCCGCTGGCGCTGGCGCGACTGGCTGAAAAACAGGGCAATCGCGCCGAGGCCGCGCGTCTCTATCAGCGGGCGCAGCAGCTGGCGCCGACAAACGGCTATATTGCTAACAATTACGGTGCGTTTCTTTGCGCTTTAGGGCAGTATGACGAAGCGCATCAACAGTTTAAGCGGGCGATGGATGCGTCGGAAAGCGAGGCCCGCACCGATGCGTGGGAGCTGTCAGGATATTGTTATCTTCAGGCAGACGATGCGCAGGCCGCGCGAGCGGCGCTCAGCCAGGCGCTTGCAGCGAATCGCGCGAAAGGCGAGGCGCTGCTGGATGAGGCGGAAAAACAGCGTGTACTCTATCCGGCGCGTGCTTTACTGTTAACTGAGCTTTATCAGCAATATCTGCCTGCTACGGCGCGCAGCTTAGAGTTACAGATACGTTTCGCCGCGCAACAGGGAAACGCTGCTGACGTTACACGTTATGGCGACCGGTTGGCGCGAAGTTTTCCACAATCGATACAGTACCAGCGTTATTTAGCTAATGAATACTGAAGCCACTCAAGACAACTCTGTAGTACATTCCACAGGTGAACGCCTGCGTCTGGCCCGTGAGAAAATGGGGCTGACTCAGCAAAACGTGGCTGAACGCCTCTGCCTGAAACTCTCTACCGTACGTGATATCGAAGAGGACAAATCGCCTGCCGATCTGGCGTCGACCTTTTTGCGTGGATACATTCGCTCCTATGCGCGTCTGGTGCACATTCCGGAAGAGGAACTGCTGCCGATGATGGCGAAGCAGACGCCGGTGCGCGCGGCAAAAATCGAGCCGATGCAGCACTTCTCGCTCGGTAAGCGCCGCAAAAAACGCGACGGCTGGTTAATGATTTTTACCTGGCTGGTGCTGTTTGTGGTGGTGGGTCTGACCGGCGCATGGTGGTGGCAAAATCATAAAGCCTCCCAGGACGATCTGGTCTCTATGGCCGATCAAAACGGCAGCAGCGGCGACAATAGTCAGTCAATTCCGCTGGACGGCGGCAGTAATGACGCCAGCGACGGATCCGCCGCGCCTGCCGCGCCGGATGAGACCAACAGCCCGGCGGCCAGCGCGGAAGCGCCTGCCGCCAGCCAGCCATCCAGCGCCGCCGCTCCGGCGCAAAGCGCTGACAGCAGCGCCGCGCCAGCCGCAACCTCGACCAGCAACGGTAATGCGGTGGTGTCACCGAGCCAGGCGCCGGTTGATAACGCCGCCAGCCCGTCAGCCACAGCGGGTCAGCTGCCAACCAGCGGCGCTGCCGTTGGCGAAGCGGCGGCCGATCCCAATACCATCGTAATGAACTTTAACGCTGACTGCTGGCTGGAGGTGTCTGACGCCACCGGTAAGAAACTGTTCAGCGGAATGCAACGCAGCGGTGGTAAACTCAGCCTGTCCGGAACCGCGCCCTATCGTCTGAAAATTGGCGCACCGGCGGCGGTACAGGTGCAATATCAGAACCAGCCAGTTGATTTAAGTCGATTTATCCGTAATAACCAGGTTGCTCGCCTGACGTTGGGTGCGCAATAACGCTGCATCGCGCCCAGGGCAATTGTGGAGAAAGAATATGCATAACGAAGCACCCATAATCCGTCGTAAATCAACCCGGATTTATGTCGGCAAGGTGCCTGTCGGCGACGGCGCGCCTATCGCCGTCCAGTCGATGACCAATACCCGCACAACCGATGTGGAAGCCACGGTTAACCAGATTAAAGCGCTTGAGCGCGTCGGCGTGGATATTGTTCGCGTCTCTGTGCCAACCATGGACGCCGCGGAAGCCTTTAAGCTCATCAAGCAGCGCGTGAACGTGCCGCTGGTGGCTGACATTCACTTTGACTATCGCATCGCGCTCAAGGTCGCCGAATACGGCGTCGACTGCCTGCGTATCAATCCAGGCAATATCGGCAACAACGAACGTATCCGCCAGGTCGTGGACTGCGCGCGCGATCACAATATTCCGATCCGTATCGGCGTCAATGCCGGTTCGCTGGAAAAAGATTTGCAGGAAAAATATGGCGAGCCGACGCCGCAGGCGCTGCTGGAATCGGCTATGCGTCACGTCGATCACCTCGATCGCCTTAACTTCGACCAGTTCAAAGTCAGCGTAAAAGCTTCAGACGTTTTTCTGGCCGTAGAATCCTATCGCCTGCTGGCGAAGCAGATCGATCAGCCGCTGCACCTCGGCATCACCGAAGCGGGCGGCGCGCGCGCGGGCGCGGTGAAATCGGCCATTGGTCTCGGCCTGCTGCTGTCTGAAGGGATTGGCGATACGCTGCGCATCTCGCTGGCAGCCGATCCGGTCGAAGAGGTCAAAGTGGGCTTTGATATTTTGAAGTCGCTGCGCATTCGCTCGCGCGGCATCAACTTTATCGCCTGCCCGACCTGCTCACGCCAGGAGTTCGACGTCATCGGCACGGTAAATGCGCTTGAGCAGCGTCTGGAAGACATTATTACGCCAATGGACGTCTCTATCATCGGCTGCGTAGTAAATGGTCCCGGCGAAGCCACGGTATCGACGCTGGGCGTCACCGGCGGCAACAAAAAAAGCGGCTTTTACGAAGATGGCGTGCGTCAGCGCGACCGTCTCGATAACGACGATATGATCGACCAGCTTGAGGCACGCATTCGCGCTAAGGCGACCATGTTGGATGAAAATCGACGTATCAACGTACAGCAGCTGGAAAACTAAGCGTCAGCGCGCCCAGCGCGACTTTGTTTAATGAACCTGTGCGGTTTCATCCTCATAAGGTATGATGCCGGACAGGTTTTTTTGCATTAAGAGATTTTAACGTGGCGAAGAATATTCAAGCTATCCGCGGCATGAACGACTACCTGCCGGCAGACACGGCTATCTGGCAACGGATTGAAGGTACGCTCAAGCAGGTGCTGGCCAGCTACGGCTACAGCGAAATCCGCATGCCGATCGTCGAACAAACTCCGCTTTTCAAACGCGCCATCGGCGAAGTGACCGATGTGGTTGAAAAAGAGATGTACACCTTTGACGACCGCAACGGCGAGAGCCTGACGCTACGCCCGGAAGGGACCGCTGGCTGCGTGCGCGCCGGTATTGAACATGGGCTGCTCTACAATCAGGAGCAGCGTCTGTGGTACATGGGCCCCATGTTTCGCTACGAGCGTCCGCAGAAAGGCCGCTATCGTCAGTTCCACCAGATGGGCGCTGAAGTCTTTGGTCTGCAAGGCCCGGATGTCGACGCCGAGCTGATTATGCTGACCGCGCGCTGGTGGAAAGCGCTGGGCATCGCCGATCACGTGCGCCTGGAGCTTAACTCTATCGGCTCGCTTGAGGCGCGCGCTAACTATCGCGAAGCGCTGGTGGCCTTCCTTGAGCAGCATAAAGAGACGCTGGACGAAGACAGCAAGCGCCGTATGTACAGCAACCCGCTGCGCGTGCTGGACAGTAAAAATCCCGAAGTACAGACGCTACTCAACGATGCGCCGCAGCTGATGGATCATCTCGACAGCGAATCTCGCGAGCATTTTCAGGGGCTGTGCGCTCTGCTGGACGACGCAGGCATCGCCTATACCGTCAATCAGCGCCTGGTGCGCGGTCTCGACTACTATAACCGCACCGTTTTTGAGTGGGTGACCGAGAGCCTCGGCGCGCAGGGCACGGTGTGCGGCGGCGGACGTTACGACGGTCTGGTCGAGCAGCTGGGCGGCCGCGCAACGCCAGCCGTGGGTTTTGCAATGGGCATGGAGCGTCTGGTGCTGCTGGTTCAGGCCGTGAATCCTGAATTTGAACCGACGCGCGTTGTTGATGTCTATGTTATCGCTTCGGGCCAGGGTGTTCAGTCTGCTGCTATGCAGCTGGCGGAAACATTGCGCGACGAAGCGCCGGAACTGAAGCTGATGACAAACTTCGGCGGCGGCAACTTTAAGAAACAGTTTGCGCGCGCTGACAAATGGGGCGCTCGCATTGCGCTGGTTGTCGGCGAGGACGAAGTTAAGGCGGGTCAGGTCGTAATCAAAGATTTGCGCAGCGGCGATCAACAAACGCTGCCGCAGACAGAGGCTGCTGCTGCATTGCGCACGCTGTTGCAGTAAGCGTGGCACGGCGCCAACCAGAGAAAGGAGAGGGATCGCGTGGAAGTCTATAGCAATGAAAACGAGCAGGTTGACGCGTTACGTCGCTTTTTTGCCAACAATGGCAAGGCGCTGGCGGTCGGCGTGATCATCGGCATTGCCGCGCTGGGCGGCTGGCGTTACTGGGCCAGCCATGAAGACAGCGCATCAAAAGCGGTTTCAGCGCAGTACCAGCAGCTGACCAGCGCTATGAAAGCCGATCAGCCCGCAACGCTGGACGCGGTGGCTAAATTCGCTAATGAGAACAGCAACACCTACGGCGCGCTGGCGGCGATGGACGTGGCGAAACAGTATGTGGATGCTAACCAGCTGGATAAGGCCTCTTCCCTGCTGGAAAATAGCCTGAAAAATACCAAAGATGCCAATTTGCAGGCGGTTATTAACCTGCGCCTGGCACGCATTCAACTGCAACAGAATCAGGCGGATGCCGCGCTTAAAACCCTTGACGCTGTTAAGGGCGATGGCTGGACAGCCATTGTCGCGGATATTCGGGGCGAAGCGCTGCTAAGCAAAGGCGATAAGCAGGGCGCTCGCGAGGCGTGGAGCAAGGGCGTTGATTCAAACGCCTCTCCGGCGCTGAAGCAAATGATGCAGATGAAGATGAATAACTTAAGCTAAGCCAGTCAAGAGAGAGCGCATGGAATTACGTAAATACCTGCTGCCGGGGCTGATTTCAGTCACTCTGCTCAGCGGTTGCTCGCTGTTCAGCGGCGAAGAAGATGTAGTGAAAATGGCCCCGCTGCCGAAGGTGGAAAATCAGTTTACGCCGCAGGAAGCGTGGAGCACCTCGGTCGGCGATGGCATCGGCGACTTTTACTCTAACCTGCATCCGGCATGGCAGGACAATACCGTATTCGCGGCGGATCGTTTTGGCGTGGTGAAAGCGCTGGATGCGTCCAGCGGCAAAGAGAAATGGAAGGTCGATCTCGCTGAGAAAACCGGCTTCTTTTCGAAAAACATCTCCGCGTTGCTTTCCGGCGGCATAACCGCCGCAGGCGATCATATTTATATCGGCAGCGAACGCGGCCAGCTCTTTGCGTTGAACAGCAGCGATGGCAGCATCGCCTGGCAGACGCAGGTAGCGGGTGAGGCCCTGTCGCGACCGGTTATCAGCGACGGTCTGGTGCTGGTGCACACCAGCAACGGCATGTTGCAGGGGCTGGATCAGAGCAGCGGCGCGGTGAAGTGGAGCGTTAACCTTGATATGCCTGCGCTGTCGCTGCGCGGCGAGTCCGCGCCTGCGGTGGCCTTCGGCGGCGCGATCGTCGGCGGCGATAATGGTCGCGTCAGCGCGGTGATTATGAATCAGGGCCAGCTTATCTGGCAGCAGCGTATTTCCCAGCCAAGCGGCGCGACTGAAATCGATCGTCTTAACGATGTCGATACCACGCCGGTCATTGTTAACGGGGTAGTCTACGCTCTGGCTTACAACGGCAATCTGACTGCGCTCGATCTGCGCTCTGGTCAGATCCTGTGGAAACGCGAAATCGGCGGCGTGAAAGATCTGATTGTCGATGCGGGCCGTATCTATCTGGTGGATCAGGACGACCGCGTGATCGCTCTGAACGCAGACGGCGGCGTCGCTATCTGGCGTCAGAGCGATCTGCTGCATCGCAATCTGACGGCGCCGGTGCTGTTCAACGGCTATCTGGTTGTGGGCGACAGCGAAGGGTATCTGCACTGGCTCAACACCACGGATGGCCGTTTTGTTGCTCAGCAGAAGCTGGACAGTGATGGCTTCCAGACTGAACCCGTCGTAGCCAGCGACAAGCTGATTATTCAGGCCAAAGGCGGCGAGGTTTACGCGATTACGCGTTAACCGGTCACCGGGATTCGCCTTCCGAATAACGGCTCCTGACGCGTCAGGGGCCGTTTCGTTTTTAGTCAGGCATGATATTCTTAGCGCCTTCAGCCTGAACCTGGCGGTTAAAACCGTTATAATCACGCCATTCGGGCGATTAATTTTTTTATTGAGGCACTGTTATGATTCCTGTGGTCGCGCTGGTTGGGCGTCCCAATGTGGGGAAATCCACGCTGTTTAACCGTTTGACGCGCACTCGTGATGCGCTGGTAGCGGATTTTCCTGGACTGACTCGCGATCGCAAATATGGTCGCGCCGAAGTAGAAGGGCGCGAATTTATTGTTATTGATACCGGCGGTATCGATGGCACTGAAGAGGGCGTCGAAACGCGTATGGCTGAGCAGTCGCTGCTGGCGATTGAAGAAGCCGACGTCGTACTGTTTATGGTGGATGCGCGCGCGGGCCTGATGCCTGCGGACAAGCAGATCGCTAACCATATCCGTTCGCGCCAGAAACCGACTTTTCTGGTCGCCAACAAAACGGACGGTCTCGATCCTGATTCGGCAGTGGCCGATTTCTACTCGCTGGGACTGGGAGAAATCCACGCCATTGCAGCCTCTCATGGCCGCGGCGTAACCAGCCTGCTGGAAACCGCTCTGCTGCCGTGGATGGATGAAATCGATCCGCGTGAAGTCACCGAAGAAGACGAAAACGAAGCCTACTGGGCGGCGCTAGCGGCGGAAGAGAACGGCGAAACGCTGGAGGAAGAGGAAGAAGAGGATTTCGATCCCACCGGGCTGCCGATCAAGCTGGCGATTGTCGGACGTCCTAACGTCGGCAAATCGACGCTGACAAACCGTATTCTTGGCGAAGACCGTGTCGTGGTGTACGACATGCCCGGCACCACCCGTGACAGCATTTACATCCCGATGGAGCGTGATGACCGCGAATATATTCTGATTGATACTGCGGGCGTGCGTAAGCGCGGCAAAATTACCGATACGGTTGAAAAGTTTTCGGTGATTAAAACGCTACAGGCGATCGAAGACGCTAACGTGGTCATGCTGGTAATTGACGCGCGCGAAGGCATCTCAGATCAGGATCTGTCGCTGCTTGGCTTTATCCTCAACAGCGGCCGTTCGCTGGTGATTGTGGTTAACAAATGGGATGGCCTGACGCAGGAGATCAAGGACCAGGTTAAAGAGACGCTGGACTACCGTCTGGGCTTTATCGATTTTGCCCGGGTGCACTTTATCTCTGCGCTGCACGGCAGCGGCGTGGGCAACCTGTTCGAATCCGTTACGGAAGCCTACGACTGCTCGACCAAACGTGTTAACACCTCTTTGCTGACGCGCATTATGAACATGGCTGCGGAAGACCATCAGCCGCCGCTGGTGCGGGGCCGTCGCGTGAAGCTGAAATACGCCCATGCCGGTGGCTACAATCCGCCTATCGTGGTGATCCACGGTAATCAGGTGAAAGATCTGCCGGACTCCTACAAGCGTTATCTGATGAACTACTTCCGTCGTTCGCTGAACGTGATGGGAACGCCGATTCGTATTCAGTTCAAAGAGGGCGATAACCCCTTTGCGGGCAAACGTAATCTGCTGACGCCGAATCAGCAGCGTAAGCGTAAGCGTTTGATTTCGCATCTGAAAAAGAATAAGCGATAAAAAAAGGGACCGAAAGGTCCCTTTTTCTTTTGCGAAGGTATTGATAGACGGCTGTCTGCTTACACATTTTCTTACAACCTCTGGCAGTTTTACACCTCTTGCAGGAAGCATATAAATTGAGTCACTTATCCGCTTGTTTGTAGCAAAAATGCTATTGCTACGTTTACTTCACGTTATAGATGTTCACCTTATTATGTACCAGGTGGTACAATCCTGGCCCGTATTGTCGCGAGGGCGAAAAACGCTTATTGCCTCCTCGTTCACAATGCCTGCAACCCGGACACAGGTCCGTATCATTACCAAGTAAAATAAAGCTATCTCCGGCCCGTCAGACGCCGCTGCGCCTCAGCCGCCTTTCCCGGAAGGTAAGAGGTATCCGCTTTATTTTTTCAGGAGAGTTTGTGTTATGGCTGAAACATCATCCCGATCCAGCAAAGGATTGGGTATCTGGTCTATTTTGCTGGGGCTGGTGCTGCTGGCGATTGGCCTGTTCTTTGCTATCGGCGGCGGCAAGCTGGTATCGCTTGGCGGAAGCTGGTACTTCCTGATCGCCGGTATTGTGACGCTGCTGTCGGCAATTCAGTTCTTCCGTCGTAAGTCCTCTGCCGTCGTCCTGTTTATTCTGGTCTTTGTCGGCACGCTGATTTGGGCGCTGGCTGATGCGGGCTGGTCATTCTGGCCGCTGGTATCGCGTCTGATGGTGCCGTCAGGCCTGATGCTGCTGGCCTTTTTAACCTGGCCTGCGCTGCGTAAGCGCGAAGGAAAATCGTCTCTGGCGAAAGTGTCTTACGTGCTGTCCGCCGTTATCGCGGTCGGCATGGTCGGTACGCTGGTGCAGATGTTCCAGCCTCATCCTACCGTCGCCTTCACCGGCAAAGAGCTGCCGCTTATCCCGGTCGATAAAAGCAAGCCGCAGCAGGACTGGAGCAACTATGGCCGCACGCCGGGCGGCGACCGCTTTGTCGCTGCCGATCAAATCACGCGCGACAACGTGAAAGATTTGCAGGTCGCCTGGACTTTCCATACCGGCGATACGCCGATCAGCCCGACCGGCAACGGCGCGGAAGATCAGCAAACGCCGTTGCAGATAGGCAATACTCTTTATCTCTGTACGCCGCACAACAACGTGATTGCGGTGGAAGCGGACAGCGGTAAGCAGATCTGGAAGCGCGAGATTAACGCACAGGCCGAAGTCTGGCCGCGCTGCCGTGGCCTGGCCTACTTTGACGCCACCAAACCGCTGACTCAGCCGAGCAAGCCGGGTTCTACCCCGGTCCCTGCCGCGACCCTGGCCGCGGGCGATACCTGTCAGCGTCGTATTCTGATGAACACCATTGATGCGCGTCTGATCGCCATCAACGCCGATAACGGCGAGTTCTGTGAGAACTTCGGTAATCACGGCGTGGTGAACCTCAAAGAGGGTCTGGGCGAAGCGCAGGATCCGAAATACCAGCTGACGTCAGCGCCGACGCTGGCGGGCACCACTGTGGTGGTCGGCGGTCGCGTTGCGGACAACGTGCAGACCGATATGCCAGGCGGCGTACTGCGCGGTTTTGATGTCATTACCGGCCAGCAGCGCTGGGCGTTTGACCCAGGCAACGTCGATCCCAACGCCGTGCTGATGCCAGGTGAGAACTACAAGCGCAGCACCCCGAACTCCTGGGCGCCGATGTCCTACGATCCGGCGATGAACACCGTGTTTATCCCGATGGGCAGCTCTTCTGTGGACCTGTGGGGAGCCAATCGCACCGCGCTGGATCATAAATACGGCGCATCCGTGCTGGCGCTTGATGCGACCACCGGTAAAGAGAAGTGGGTTTACCAGACCGTGCATAACGATCTGTGGGACTTCGACCTGCCGATGCAGCCGAGCCTGGTTGACTTCCCGATGAAGGATGGCACCACTAAGCCTGCCGTGGTTATCGGCGGCAAAACCGGTATGATCTTCGTGCTGGATCGCGAAACCGGCAAGCCTCTGACGAAAGTCGAAGAGCTGCCGATGCCGCAGGGCCATATTCCCAACGAGCAGTACACGAAAACGCAGCCGCACTCTACCGAGATGCCGCAGATCGGCAACCAGACGCTGACCGAGTCAGACATGTGGGGCGCAACGCCGTTTGATCAGCTGGCATGCCGTATCGCCTTTAAATCGATGCGCTATAACGGTCTGTTCACCGTGCCGGATACCGACAAATCGCTCAGCTTCCCAGGTTCGCTTGGCGGCATGAACTGGGGCAGCATGTCGTTTGATCCCAACAACCAGTACATGTTCGTCAACGATATGCGTTTGGGCCTGTGGGTACAGATGATCCCGGCCGATACCAAAAACATCGCGCGCGGCAGCAACGGCGGCGAAGCCATCAATACCGGTATGGGCGCCGTTCCCCTGAAAGGCACGCCTTACGCGGTAAACAAAAACCGCTTTATGTCGCCGCTGGGTATCCCGTGTCAGGCTCCGCCGTTCGGCACGTTGTCTGCAATTGATATGAAGACGCGTAAAATCGTCTGGCAGGTACCGGTAGGTACGGTACAGGATACCGGTCCGTTTGGTATTAAAATGCATGCGCAGATGCCAATTGGTATGCCGACGCTGGGCGGAACCCTGGCGACGCAGGGCGGCCTGGTGTTTATCGCCGGTACGCAGGATTACTATCTGCGCGCCTTCGACAGCTCGACGGGTAAAGAGGTGTGGAAAGCACGCCTGCCGGTGGGCAGCCAGGGCGGACCCATCAGCTACGTTTCGCCGAAAAACGGTAAACAGTACATTCTGATCTCCGCAGGCGGTGCGCGTCAGTCGCCAGATCGCGGCGACTATGTTATTGCCTATGCGCTGCCGTAACGGCTAAGCGTTATTAACAAACCCCGCGCTTCGGCGTGGGGTTTTTTATTTTGCGCGCAAGAAAATGTAAGGGTGACGGCAGTTGCAAAAATGGTTGAGAAGCCGTCCGCTAAGCGAAAGCGTGCGGATTGGGTAGGGAAGAGCAACGGGTATAATCGCCCCGGCGCTTGAGGCTTCTGCCTTGGGTGAGGAAACATCGCTGGTTGTCAGGCAGAAAGAAGAAAGCCCCGTAGCTAATTTTCATTAACCCACGAGGCTGCCCAACTGTCCGAACAACAGCAGGGTAGCCTCTTACCGCGCTCTGCGCAAGGAGGAGTGACCATGAAATTGCCACAGATAACGCTGGTTTGTTGCGTATTACTGGTGTGTCTCACACTTTTAATCTTTACCTGGCTTACGCGGAAATCGCTGTGCGAAATCCGCTACCGGGATAACCAGCGCGAGGTGGCTGCTTCAATGGCTTACGAATCTGGTAAGTAGCAACCGTAAGGCGGGGAGAAATCCCTGCCTTTACCGGCTGTTGACTGGACAGGTCTGAAGCGCCTTCATAAGGCCGCTGCTCACGCGGCGGCCTTTTTTAGTTGTCAGGCTGGTCGCCATCGCGCCACAGCGCTTCCAGCTCCGGCGGCGCGACCTGCTCCGGAATGAGCAGGACGATAGTGCCGACTTCGCGGTGCGTGGCGTAGCTGATTTGAATGCGGAAATAGCGTTGGTCGCTGCGTCCGATTTCCGGCGCTTTATCTTCAGGCTCGCCCAGGGGAAGCGCTTGCTCCAGAACCTGACAGACGCGCTGTTTTTGCGGCTGAGGGAGCTGAGCCAGCGCGAAGCGCCGCGCGCCGCGCAGGCCGGGAATAAACGCCAGCCCGCCTTCACGTTCGACCTCGATGACCGCGTCGTCAGTCAGTTCAGGAAAGGAACTCATAGCACGCCAACCTCCTTCCACGCCTGTTCAATAGATTGCGCCACAGAGCGATTAAAGCGGCGTTCGCCATGTTGAATGGTCAGGCGGGCAAAGGTCACGAAATCGGCATTCTGCGGCAGCGATTTGTCGCACACGGTGTCATACCAGGCCTGACCCGCCAGCTCCCATGCATAGCCGCCCAGCGCTTTTGCCGCCAGACAGAAAGCGCGGTTGGGTATGCCCGAATTGAGATGGACGCCGCCGTTATCTTCGCGCGTCTTCACATACTGATCCATATGGGCAGGCTGTGGATCTTTACCCAGCATCGGATCGTCATAAGCCGTTCCGGGTTCCGCCATCGATCGCAGGCCGCGCCCGTTGATGCCGCTCGCCAGCAGACCTTCGCCGATAATCCAGTCAGCGCTGTCGGCGCTCTGCTTCAGCTGATACTGCTTGACCAGCGAACCAAATACGTCGGAAAGCGACTCATTGAGCGCGCCTGACTGCTCAAAGTAGATTAGCCCGGCTTCCGTCTCGGTGACGCCATGCGCCAGTTCGTGCGCCACGACATCAATGGCGATGGTAAAGCGATTGAAAATTTCGCCATCGCCGTCGCCAAATACCATCTGCTGTCCGTTCCAGAAGGCATTCTGATATTCCTTGCCGTAATGAACGGTACCGAGCAGTTTCAGCCCCTGATTGTCGAGCGAGTTGCGCTGGTAGGTTTGCCAGAAAAAATCGTAGGTGACGCCGAGATAATCCCACGCCTCTTTCGCGGCAATGTCGCCGTTGTCTGGCTGGCCCTCGCTGCGCAGAAGTTCTCCAGGCAGGTTCTGGGTGTTTTTCGCATCATAAATTTCACGGTCAACATGACCGCCTGCCGCGGTTTGCGGCGCGATCGGCTTCTGCCAGTTCTCGGCCATCAGATGTTGAACGTGCACCAGCGTGCGGCGCGCATAATCCTGTTGATGACTGGAACCGTTGGCCACGATGTTACGCAGCATATAAGGGGGGATAACGCTATAAATCATACCGGACTCCCTGGCACAAGTAATGTGTCAAAAAGTATAGTCTTTGTTCAGGAAGCGGTTTTACGGCGTCGCTTTTTTTCTGGCTGGATGCTGGTTACCTGGCTTTCCACCCAGCCGTCGTCAAGGCGTGTACGCAGGGTATCGCCGCTGTGCAGCTGGTCGGTTTTTTTCACCACCTGTCCTGATATATCGGTGGTGACGCTGAAGCCGCGCGCCAGGGTGGCCAGCGGGCTGACAGCTTCAAGCTGCCCCGCCAGCACCGCAAAGCGCTGACGATCCTGATTAAGCTGTTTTTCCATGCCCTGCCGCAGGCGATAATGTATCTGCTCCAGCTGGCGCTGCGCCTGGAACAACCGCGGCTGCGGCTGTTGCGCGGCAAGACGCTGCGTCAGGCGATCCTGCTGGCGCGTGGTCTGACGCAGCCGGCTCTCCATTGCTTCGCTTAGACGCTGCTGGAGTCGAAACAGGGCCGTCTGCTGTCGCGCGACGCGCAGCTGCGGATGCTGCTGCTGCAGGCGATGCTCAATGCGCGTGAAGCGGCGTTGTTGCTGCGCCAGATAATAATCCATCGCCATTTCCAGCCGTTGTTGCTGTGAAAGTAACTGTCTCAGCAATTCAGTCTGATTTCTGCTCACTATTTCAGCAGCGGCGGAAGGGGTAGGCGCGCGCAGGTCGGCAACAAAGTCCGCGATGGTGACGTCGGTTTCATGGCCTACGGCGCTGACCACCGGAATACGGCTGGCAAAGATAGCGCGTGCGACGCGCTCTTCGTTAAAGCTCCATAAATCTTCCAGCGAACCGCCGCCGCGTCCGACAATCAGCACATCGCATTCGGCACGCTGATTCGCCAGCTCGATAGCGCGGACGATAGCGTCTGGCGCATCCGCGCCCTGAACCGGAGTGGGATAGATAATCACGGGCAGCGAGGGATCGCGGCGGTGCAGCACGCGCAGCACGTCGTGCAGCGCCGCGCCGGTTGCTGAGGTAATGACGCCAACCTGCTTCGCCGGTTCAGGCAGCGGCTGCTTGTGCTGCTGGTCGAACAGCCCTTCGCCTGCCAGCTTCGCCTTTAACAGCTCAAACTGCTGCTGTAGCGCGCCTTCGCCCGCCGGATGCATGCTCTCGATAATCAGCTGATAGTCGCCGCGCGGCTCATACAGCGTAATGGTGGCGCGTACCAGAATTTGCTGACCGTGCTGAGGCCGAAAGGTTACGCGACGATTGCTGTTGCGGAACATGGCGCAGCGCACCTGCGCGCCGTCGTCTTTCAGGGTGAAGTACCAGTGTCCGGAAGCGGGCTGGGAAAAATTGGAGATCTCCGCGCTCAGCCACACCTGGCCCATCTCATTTTCCAGCAGCTGACGCACCGTGGTGTTCAGGCGGCTAACGGTAAAAACACTGGTAACTGGCGGTAGCGACATGTGATGGAGATCAAATAGTAAATCAGGAGGTTAATTAACCGATACTACATGGCTGATAGCGAGGATCAAGACTTTTTCTAAAATAATGCTGGAGGCAAACGATTACGGCCTGTATAATGCCGCGGCAATATTTTATCTGTTCTCATTCACCCCCAGGTTGAGATATTGCCATGCTAAGAATCGCTAAAGAAGCCCTTACTTTCGACGACGTTCTGCTCGTTCCTGCTCACTCCACCGTTCTGCCGAACACGGCCGATCTCAGCACTCAGCTGACGAAAAATATTCGTCTCAATATTCCCATGCTCTCTGCCGCTATGGATACCGTAACCGAAGCGGGACTGGCTATTGCGCTAGCGCAGGAAGGCGGTCTGGGCTTTATTCACAAAAACATGTCGATTGAGCGCCAGGCGGAAGAAGTTCGCAAGGTGAAGAAGCATGAAAGCGGCGTGGTAACAGAACCACAAACCGTCCTGCCGACCACGACGCTGGCAGAGGTGAAAGCCCTGACCGAACGTAATGGCTTCGCCGGTTATCCGGTGGTGAACGAAAGCAATGAGCTGGTGGGCATTATTACCGGTCGTGACGTGCGCTTCGTGACCGATCTGACCCAGCCGGTTACCGCCGTGATGACGCCGAAAGCACGCCTGGTGACGGTGAAAGAGGGCGAAGCCCGCGACGTCGTCCTGCAAAAAATGCACGAAAAGCGCGTTGAAAAAGCGCTGGTGGTGGATGACAGCTTCCATCTGCTGGGCATGATCACCGTAAAAGATTTCCAGAAAGCCGAACGTAAACCCAACGCCTGTAAAGATGCGCAGGGCCGTCTGCGCGTTGGCGCGGCAGTAGGAGCGGGCGCAGGCAACGAAGAGCGCGTTGACGCGCTGGTCGCCGCAGGCGTTGACGTACTGCTGATCGATTCGTCACACGGTCATTCTGAGGGCGTGCTGCAACGCATTCGCGAAACCCGCGCGAAATATCCGGACCTGGATATTATCGGCGGTAACGTGGCCACTGGCGCCGGCGCGCTGGCGCTGGCGAAAGCGGGCGTAAGCGCGGTGAAAGTCGGTATCGGCCCTGGCTCAATCTGCACCACGCGTATCGTGACCGGCGTAGGCGTGCCGCAGATTACGGCGGTTTCAGACGCGGTTGAGGCGCTGGAAGGCACCGGCATTCCGGTTATCGCCGACGGCGGTATCCGTTTCTCTGGCGACATCGCCAAAGCTATCGCTGCTGGCGCGGCAGCCGTCATGGTCGGTTCTATGCTGGCCGGTACTGAAGAGTCGCCTGGCGAAATCGAACTCTATCAGGGGCGCGCATTTAAATCCTATCGCGGCATGGGTTCGCTGGGCGCGATGTCCAAAGGGTCATCTGACCGTTACTTCCAGACAGACAACGCCGCTGACAAACTGGTGCCGGAAGGAATTGAGGGCCGCGTAGCCTATAAAGGCCGCCTGAAAGAGATCGTTCATCAGCAAATGGGCGGCCTGCGCTCCTGCATGGGTCTTACCGGTTGTCCGACTATCGACGATCTGCGCACCAAAGCGGAGTTCGTCCGCATCAGCGGCGCGGGCATCAACGAAAGCCATGTACACGATGTGACCATTACCAAAGAATCACCGAACTATCGTATGGGATCCTGATCCCGCTAGTTTTATCGCCCGGCTTAAGCCGGGCGCTTTCATTATCTAGTTACCCGTTCTGGAAACGCCTCAATGACGACGGAAAATATTCATAAGCATCGCATTCTGATTCTCGATTTTGGTTCTCAATACACGCAACTGGTTGCACGCCGCGTACGCGAGCTGGGCGTGTACTGTGAACTCTGGGCATGGGATGTCACCGAAGAGCAGATCCGCCAGTTCAACCCGAACGGCATTATTCTTTCCGGCGGCCCGGAAAGCACCACTGAATTTAACAGCCCGCGCGCGCCGGAATATGTGTTTAACGCCGGCGTGCCGGTGCTGGGCGTATGCTACGGCATGCAGACCATGGCCATGCAGCTGGGCGGTAAAGTTGAAGGCTCCAGCGAGCGCGAGTTCGGCTATGCGCAGGTCGAAGTGAAAACCCAGAGCGCGCTGATCCGCGACATCGAAGACGCTATCAGCGCCGCAGGCAAACCGCTGCTCGACGTGTGGATGAGCCACGGCGATAAAGTGACCGCTATTCCGTCTGACTTTGTTACCGTCGCCAGCACGGAAACCTGTCCGTTCGCCATTATGGCCAACGAAGAGAAGCGTTTCTACGGCGTGCAGTTCCACCCGGAAGTGACTCACACTCGTCAGGGGCTGCGTATGCTGGAGCGTTTCGTGCTCGATATTTGCGAGTGCGAAGCCCTGTGGACGCCGGCGAAAATCATTGAAGATGCGGTAGAGCGTCTGCGTGAGCAGGTTGGCGACGATAAGGTGATCCTCGGCCTGTCCGGCGGCGTCGATTCGTCCGTAACGGCCATGCTGCTGCATCGCGCCATCGGCGAGCGTCTGACCTGCGTATTCGTTGACAACGGTCTGCTGCGCCTGAACGAGGCGGAGCAGGTGATGGATATGTTCGGCGATCATTTCGGTCTGAATATCGTCCACGTTCCGGCTGAGGGCCGTTTCCTCGATGCGCTGGCAGGTGAAAACGATCCGGAAGCCAAACGTAAAATCATTGGTCGCGTCTTTGTTGAAGTTTTCGATGAAGAGGCCTCTAAGCTTACCGACGTGAAATGGCTGGCGCAGGGGACCATTTATCCTGACGTCATCGAATCCGCCGCTTCTGCAACAGGCAAAGCGCACGTCATTAAATCGCACCATAACGTGGGCGGCCTGCCGAAAGAGATGAAGCTGGGTCTGGTCGAGCCGCTGAAAGAGCTGTTTAAAGACGAAGTGCGTAAGATCGGTCTGGAGCTGGGTTTGCCGTACGATATGCTCTATCGCCATCCGTTCCCTGGACCGGGTCTGGGCGTGCGCGTGCTGGGCGAAGTGAAGAAAGAGTACTGCGATCTGCTGCGTCGCGCGGATGCGATCTTCATTGAAGAGTTGCGTAAAGCCGATCTCTACAATAAAGTCAGCCAGGCGTTCACCGTATTTCTGCCGGTGCGTTCAGTGGGCGTAATGGGTGACGGTCGTAAATATGACTGGGTAGTCTCGCTACGTGCGGTGGAAACCATCGACTTTATGACGGCGCACTGGGCGCACCTGCCGTATGATTTCCTTGGCCGCGTATCTAACCGAATCATTAACGAGGTCAACGGTATTTCCCGCGTCGTGTACGATATTAGCGGCAAGCCGCCGGCGACGATTGAGTGGGAATGATCCCGCGTCAGGCAACAGCCAGCGCCTGACGGAATAAAACTATTCAGGCCCGCAATATTGCGGGCTTTTTTATTTTTCCAGCAACCTTTTTATTATTTCCGCAGCCTGACTGGTCGATGGTTGACATATTTTAAATAACGGTCTTGTATTCTTTTTCTGATAACTTCTTCTGGTGATATTATCCGCTATTTGCCTTTTTACTGTCATGTGATAGCATGGCGAAAAGGAGAGGGTTATTATGATGCCGCGTTTCCCTGCCACTCGTTTTCAGGGTTCTAAAAGAAAAATTCTTCCTGAGATTGCTGCGCTTTTAAATAATGAACGGTGTGACTTTGTTATTGATCTGTATTCCGGGTCAGGTATTGTCTCGCTGCTGTTCCGCTATCTGGGTAAGACGGTGCTGGCTAATGATTATTTAAAATATAATCAAAATACCGCCGGGCTTTTTCTGACTTTTTCTAAAAGCGAACTGGCTGAACTGGACGCGGAAGCGGACTTGAATTTCTTGCTCCGGCATGTTCCGGATGGCCGGAAAAGTATTGTCTCTGATGAATTTGCAGGCGTCTATTTTACCGAAAGTGAAAACGCTGAAATCGACAACTTTTGTCATAATATAAATGAGTATGCGGGTTTCAAAAAGTCGCTATATATTTACGCGGTTGGACAGGCGCTTATTAAAAAAAGACCTTATAATCTGTTTCATCGCGCAAATCTTGATATGCGTCTTAAAGACGTTAAACGATCCTTTGGCAACGCCAGGACGTGGGAAACCGCTATCGGCGAGCATGCTTTAAAGTGCATAAAGGAGCTTGCTGCGCTTCCTGAACTGGGCGACAAAGGCAACAAAGCAATCAGCGTCGATACGGCGAACATAGAGAGCTTTCCTCAGCATTACGACATAGTCTATATGGACCCGCCATACATTAACGGCAAGCTGGTGCCCGTTAACTACTCTAATTTCTATCATTTTTTAGAGGGCCTGTGTAACTACGAGCTTTACCTGAAAAATGATAAACGCTACCCGCACAGACCTATTGTTAACTTTGACAGCGCCTGGCATAAGCGGGATTCGGCGCTAGCCATGCTGGAGCGGATATGTAAGCACTTTTCTCGCTCGACCATAATCATGAGTTACCGAAGCGACGGCGTCCCCACGCCAGACGAGATGGCTGAGCTAATGCGCAGCTGTGGCAGAACCGTAGAGGTCCACTCTGCGGGCGAATATCAGTATGCGTTAAGTAAAAATAACCTGAACGAAGAGATTTTTATTATTGCCCGGCCATAACGGAGCGCAAGTAACTCGGTACTTGCGCTGAAAATTAAAAGAATCGCTGAAACAGAGGATGGCTCCACTGGCTGAAATCATCATTGATTTCCCTTACCAAATTTTCGTAGTTCTGCCAGTAAAAGTCGCAGACCTCTTTTACAAAGCGAAAACGCGCGAACGGGCCGCTGGTGGTGGAAAATTCCTCAGGGTGTCTGCGTTTGATGAAGCCAATACTGGCGGTGTTACCGCTTCCCGCGCGCAGTCTAACAACATCTGTTTTATTTCTGATAAAGATAGGCTGTAAGTCATTCGGGCATTTAATATCGCCAGCCTGAGGGGGTGTTGGTCAGGTCATACTCTTCGAAAGCGGAAATGCGGGAATAGATAAAGCCGATTACCCAGTGGTCCGTATAGGTAGAGTCGTGATGAACAATGTTTTTAGTATCATTACGAATGAATGATTTATAGCTTCCCGGCACAAGTCCCATCGGCCTGCCTGACAGATAACAGGTGGTTTTAATATCAATAGCGATACGCTGAATAATATGATTAAAATCATCAGATCTCGTTAAGGTAAAATCCGGGTAGGTTGTCTGATTGGCATTTTCAACGATAAAGCCATGCTCTCTGGCAATGGTTCTGAGTACCGGGCTCGATAATCTTTCAAAGATGGTATTAATAACCTTAGTATCATAGTCAATGGGATAGACGCGGTTTTACTCGTCGGTAAATCCCTGAATCTGCCAAGGCCCAGCCTGCGGTGTAGGTGTGAAATTTATCCTGAAAACGCTGTGGATTAATCATTGCTTCCCTTTTAATTGCTTAAGTCAAATACAGTGTTAAGTTCCGTTTCATTGCCTATTGCGAGGCGGGGCAAAGGTTTCAGTACGATATTTCTGACGCTGGATTCTGTGCCGCTCTTACAGGCTCTGATGAGGCGGCATAGTGCGGCCAGCCCTTGCTGTGACCATCCTTTCCGATTCCATAGCAAATTTATCCGCTGGCTAAAAGGCACTTTTAACCCTTTCCATAGCAGATTACTGGTTTTATTGGATGATAAGTCTACAGAGGATAAGTCTTATTATAGTTAATTCTGACATTGATAACTGAAGCGTTTTTTCTCAGACTAAATAAAAAACCTAACCTGCCGGAAAATAAACCCGGTTGCCAGGCAAAATTATTACAGGCGACAACCGCTGATTTGATTGAGCTGGTTTCAGGCGGGTAAATGCTGTCAGAACGGGCAAATAACAGCGAAATAGCACCGGCCGCACAGAGCGGTTACTTTGCACCATTTGCGGCTTTCACGCCGGAACGATAGCGCGAAATTAGCCTTTACGCTTACACTGGAGCTAATGAACAAAGGCATCACCCGATAAGTTAGCTGCATTCTCTCAGCCTTCCACTTCAGGAACTTCCCTATGCTGCCATTAAAGGCGCTGAGCCTGTTTATCTTTATGGTTATTCTGCTGTCCCTGGGCGCAAGTCTGGCGCAGGCCACGCGTCATGGCGACCTCTCTGGCTCCCAGGGCGGCTGGTGGTCAGCGCGGCGAGACTCCTCCGGACTGGCGCCCGATCCGCGTCGCTACGCCAGCCAGGCTATCGTTCAGGTGTATGCCGCGCCGACTTACGGCTGGAAAGGCGCCGTAGCGGTACATCCGTGGATTATTTTCAAGCGCGCAGGTGAAACGCGCTTTAATCGCTATGAGGTCATAAGCTGGGGCAGCGGCGAGAAAGTCAGGCGCAATAGTAATTTGCCCGACGGCTACTGGTACGGCGCAAAGCCGCGTTTGCTGGTAGAGCATCGGGGAGCCGACGCGGAGGCGATGATCCCGCGCATTGAAGCCGCCATACACTCTTATCCCTGGCCGAACACCTATCATGCCTGGCCGGGTCCCAACAGCAATACTTTCCTTGCGCATATTGGCCGGGAAGTCCCGGCGTTAAAACTTGATCTGCCCGCCAATGCCGTCGGCAAAGACTATCGACCTCTGTGGCGTCCGATTGGTTTACCTCCGTCGGGGCGCGGGATTCAGGTCTCTGTTCTGGGCGTGGCTGGCGTGACGCTGGGGGCGGAAGAGGGGTTCGAACTTAACGTGCTGGGACTTAATATGGGGCTGGATTTTACCCCGCTACGCCTGCGTCTGCCTTTTATCGGCGGTATCGGCAGCGAAAACGTTCAGCAGGATAATCCGCCGGGCTGACTGCCCGGCGCACTTCTTAGCAAACGCCGAAATCGCCATCTTCGTGATAGAGGTTAACGCTGTCCGCTTTTACTTCAATCTCTTTTTTTGTGGCGTCATCCACGCGCGCGCACCACAAGGTTTCGCCTTCCACTCGCAGCACCAGCATCTTTGGGCCACCCGTTTTCGACTGCACTAAGTCATCAGTTTTAAACATGCTTTTCTCCTTTGGTTTTAAGCAAGTGTAGGGCGCGCGACCCGGCCCTGCATGAAATTTTTTGCGGCGTTTCTTCCAGGGTTTTCCTTAATTCCTCTGTTTTTCATGATTTAAGGCATGCTGCTGTTTGCATATAATCATTTTCATGGTTGTCAGTTGACAACCAATGGCGGCAGAGGTAAGGTTTGTGACGGAAAGAAGACGGCACCCCGATAAGGATATAGAAACAACGCTGCGCTATGCCGAAGCCTTTGGCTGGCGAATAGTGACGGCAGGGCATCATGGCTGGGGCAAAATGTACTGTCCCGCGCACACGCCAGCCTGCCGCTGTGGAGAGTTTTGCGTCACCGTTATCTGGAGTACGCCGCGCAATGCTTTCAACCACGCGCGGGCGCTGCGGCGAGTCGTGGATAAGTGCATTGCGCTACGCAAACTGCATTAAGGAGCACATATGGAATATGTTTTTACGCTGCGTTTTCAGCTGCCGGAGGCTCGGCTGGCGGAGGAGGAGCTGCTGGAAAGACTGGTTGAAGCAGGCTGTGACGATGCGCTGGTAGGGCTGGGGGTGCCGGGAAAAATCGCGCTGGAATTTACCCGCGAGGCCGTCAGCGCGCAGCAGGCGGTTCAGGGCGCGATAAAAGCGGTACAGCGCGCCATTCCAGACGCACAGCTGACGGAAGCGGCTCCCGACTATGTTGGCTTAACCGACGTGGCGGATATTATTGGGGTGTCGCGTCAAAATATGCGCAAGCTGATGCTCGCGCACAGCCCGCATTTCCCCTTGCCGGTGCACGACGGTAAAACGGCTATCTGGCATTTGGCAGATGTGCTGGAGTGGCTGAGCCAGCGCGGCAGCTATGATATTCCTGCCGCGACGCAGGATCTGGCGCAGGTGACGCGGCAGCTTAATGTGCAACAGGCCATACAGCGCTACGCGCACTGCATGGCCTGCGTGGCCAAAAATAAGGGTCAGTGATGCAGTAAAAACAGCGTCGCCAGGCCGAGAAAGATAAAGAATCCTCCGGTATCGGTAATGGCGGTGATAAGCACGCTGGAGCCGACGGCCGGATCGCGCTTTAATTTGGTCATAATCAACGGAATCAGGACGCCCATCAGCGCCGCCAGCAGCAGATTCAGCATCATCGCCAGCATCATCACGCCGCCCAGCTCCAGATTGTCGTACATCAGCCAGGTAATCAGCCCCATCGCGCCGCCCCAGAACAGGCCGTTGAGCAGCGCAACGCCGAGTTCGCGTATAATCAGAAACGAGAAGTTGCCCGGCTCAACCTGATGCAGCGCCAGGGCGCGAACGATCATAGTGATGGTCTGGTTGCCGGTATTCCCGCCGATGCCGGCGACGATAGGCATCAGCGTCGCCAGGGCCACCAGCTGAGAAATGGTGTCTTCGAACAGGCCAATCACGCGCGAGGCCACAAATGCGGTACAGAGGTTAATAGCCAGCCATGTCCAGCGGCGGCGCACGGCTTTACGTACCGGCGCAAAGACATCCTCTTCCTGGCTAATGCCGCCCATCCGGCGAATATTGCTCTCATTTTCTTCGTTGACCAGATCGACGACATCCTCAATGGTCACGCGGCCGATGAGCTTGCCTTTGGCGTCAATGACCGCCGCAGAGATAAGGTTATAGCGCTCAAATGCGCCCGCCGCGTCTTCAGCCTTGTCGTTAAGCTGGAAAGTAGTGGGCGACGTGTTCATCACCTCGTCCACGCGCTTTTTGGGCTTATTAAGCAGGATGTCAGTCAGCGGCAGCTCACCCAGCAGCAGGTTATTCTCATCGGTGATAAAAATTTTATCCGTACCGTTCGGCATGCTTTTCCTGTGGCGCAGGTAGCGCTGCACCGTAGCCAGCGTCACGTCAGCGCGCACCGTCAGGATATTGAAGTCCATGATGCGTCCGACGCGATCGCGGTCGAAATCTACCACGCTGAGTACGCGAGCGCGCTGGCCCGGCTCCAGCGATGCCAGCAAACGCCCGGTCAGATCGCGCGGCAGATAGCGCGCCAGCCATACCTGGTCGTCAATATCCAGCGGCTCAATGGCTTGCAGAATATCGCGGTCGCTCATTTCTTCCGTCAGGCTGGCCCAGACGGTTTCCGACGCTTCGACCAGCACGTGGCCGCGCTTTATCCCAGGAACCAGACGCCACAGCGCCTGACGGGCTTCTTCAGGCAGCGCTTCGAGAATATCGGCTAAGTCCGCAGCGTGCAGCCGATCGATGTCCTGCTTCAGCTCAGCCTGATGCGCCGCATTTTCACGTTGCTGTTCAGGGGACTGCTCGGAGGCTCTCTCCAGCAGCGCATCCACTAAATCAGGTTCACTGAGCAGCAGCGTCAGAATGCGGTGACGAATTTCAATTAAACGTTGAGTATGCGAGGCAGACATAACGAGTCCTTTGTGTCTGAAAGTTACAGCACGAAGTGTAGCGGTTCGCCTCGCAAAAGGGCGCAAAAAAACAAGCGGCTATTCAGGCTGCGTTTAAGCGACGTAGAGAAAGAACACGAAAGGCTAACGGCTGTCGCGAATAGTCGTGCTCAACGGCGCAGACTCCGGCGCAGCTTTTTTTTGCTGATGATGCTCAAAGGCGGCAGGCAGGATAAAGATCAGGCGGCTAACAAGAATAATAAAGCTAATCAGTAAAACGATCCGGGTAAAGGAACTGGTTCTGGGACGTCTTCGGGAAGGGATGGCGCTGTTCACGCGAGGTGTTTCCTGTAATGACCCTAACGGGCGATGACAACATTTAGTCATAACCCCGCGGTGAAATCAATCGCTGTTTAAAAAAAGAGCAGGGAGGGCGGGCCGCAATGTGCGGCCTCCCTTTACAGGCTGGCCTTCTGCGCCAGCAGCGTGGCGAAACGGCAGCTGATGCGGTTGCCCTGCTCGTCACGCTTATGCAGCTGGCCGACATGCTCGTTGTATTTAAGGATATGCCAGTTGCGGTAGTAGTGGCTTAGCTCGCCCGATTTAAACGTGAAGGGAAAAGCCAGCGGGCAGGGGTAGTCATCGGTGCTCATCGCGGCGACGATCAGGTTATGGCCGTTTTTTACCGTGCTGGCCTGCATATCGGCAATCAGCTGCGGGATGGTTTCCGGTTGCAGAAACATCATCACCACCGTGGAGAGCACAAAGGTATAGCCGCCGTTAAAGCGCGTCTGGGTAAGATCGCGCTGCTCCGGATGGATATTGCTTATCCCTTCCTGCGCCATAATCTGCTCAAGGCGCGCCAGGCTAGCGGGATTGTGGTCCCAGGCGGTGACGTCAAAGCCGTTCTGGCTCAAAAACAGGCTGTTACGGCCGTTGCCGCAGCCGAGATCGAGCGCTTTGCCCGGATTAAGATGCGGCAGCGCCGACAGCACCTCAGAGTGCGTCGGCGTCAGACCATAAGTCTCGGCAAAATAGTTTTCAGGTTTAATCATGGTTCGCTTCTGTTAAAGGGGCGTAAGCGCCCGGCTTGTCAGGCTTCCTCTTCCAGCGTCAGTTTCCAGCCGGTCACCTCGTTCCAGTAGGTTTGCTCACGCTCCAGATCGAGCTGCACCAGATTGTTCTGGCTGAAGTAGCCTGCCGGGAAGGTCAGCGTCCAGTGACCGTCATCGGTGGTCAGTTTGAGCGAGTCGGGACGCGTCGTCGCCTGGCGCTGATTGTTCAGCAAGGTGCCAAGGCGCAGTAAAAACAGCAGCGGTAAAAACTGTTTTTTCTTAAACAGGGTCACGCGCGGCAGATCCTCAACCTTGACGGCTTTGCGATGAAAGCGTACCAGCGCGGCCAGCAGCGTTTGCTGATCCTGGTTAAAACCGGGCAGGTTAGTATTTTGCAGGATATAGGCGGAGTGGCGCTGCATACCGCTGTGGTTGATGGTCAACCCAACCTCATGGAGCATGGACGCCCACTTCAGCAGCGCCGCCAGCTGGGGATTGGCCAGCTTTGGGTTTTGATCGCGCCACTGCAAATAGAGCTGATCGGTTGTCTCCAGCACGCGCCGCGCCTGATCGTTGTCAATGGCGTAGTGGTTCGCCAGGCTCTGTGCCGTTCGGCTGCGAATATCCTGATGGCGGAAGCGGCCTTCCATCTCATACAGCACGCCTTCGCGCAGCGCGCCGTCTGACAGGCGCAGCTCGCGGATGGCCAGCGCATCGAACACGCCACAAATAATGGCCAGACCGGGCACAAACACTGATTTGCGCTCTTCCGACAGCCCAGGCAGGCTTAACGCGCTAAAGGACTTATGCTTAATGACTTCGTCATACAGTTTGTCCAGCCGCTCAGGGGTAATGATTTTTTCTTTCTCGCCCATCGCCTGGAGCACTTCGCATGCGGCTTTGATGGTGCCCGACGCGCCAAGCGCATACTGCCAGCCGTGCAGGCGATACTGCCATGCCAGCGTCTCCAGCTTTTGCGTCGCGGCCAGGCGCGCGCGGCGGAAGTTGTCGCGGCTGATTTCCCCGTTGGGGAAGTAGAGCTGGGAAAAACTGACGCAGCCCATGCGGCGGCTCTCAACCAGCTGCGGTTCAAAATTCTCGCCGATAACCAGCTCGGTTGAACCGCCGCCGATATCGACCACCAGTTTGCGGCCTTTCTCCGGCTGCGTATGCTCGACGCCCATAAAAATCAGGCGCGCCTCTTCGTGACCGGAAATCACTTCGATAGGGTAGGGGATGACCTCCGCCGCGCGTTGCAGAAACTCCTCCGCATTCACCGCCTGGCGCAGAGTATGGGTGCCGACGATGGTCACATTGCTGGCGCTAAAGCCCTGCAAACGCTCGGCGAACAGCGCCAGGCAGCTTAGCCCGCGCTCCATTGCCTCTTCGCTCAGGCGATTTTTGCTGTCCAGTCCGTCTGCCAGATGCACGCGCTGCTTCAGACGCCCAAGCACCTGCATCGCGCCGTCGACCACGCGCGCAATGACCATATGAAAGCTGTTTGAGCCAAGATCGATTGCCGCAAATTCTTGCGGTCTCGGCGTACTTTTATGAGAAATGGGCATAGATTATTCAGGCTGTTCCAGTTTCTTGATGTAATCATAAATCGCCAGTTGAGAGCGGACCTTACGACGATTGCCGCGCGGAACATAGCGGTTCCCCAACTCTTTATCAACGATACGCGCTTTCACCGTATCACTAAACAGAATAGCGATGATGTCCAGGATACGTTGTTTAACGCGTGGATCGAGGATGGATACGGCCACCTCGATGCGATGGTCGATGTTACGCGTCATCCAGTCAGCGGACGAAAGGAAGACTTTTTTCTCGCCGCCATTTTCGAAAATATAGACGCGATCGTGCTCAAGATAGCGGTCAACAATGCTGATTACGCGAATATTTTCACTGATGCCCGGCAGGTCGGGGATCAGCGAGCACATGCCGCGCACCAGCAAATTCACCTTCACGCCTGCGCCCGAAGCGGCGTAGAGCCGATCGACCAGACCGTTGTCGACCAGGTTGTTAATTTTCAGCGTAATGCCAGAGGGATTACCCTGCTGCGCATGGGCGATTTCGGCATCAATAAGCTGGTAGAGCATCTGGCGCGAGTTCTGCGGCGATACCATCAGATGCTCGAAGCTGACCGGACGATAGGGGTTTTCAATAAAGTTAAACACCCGGCGCACTTCGTTGGTAATGCGCGCGTCGGCGGTCAGCAGCGAGTAGTCGGTATAGAGACGCGCGGTCTTCTCGTTAAAGTTGCCGGTGCCGATGTGGGCATAGCGCACCACTTCCTCGCCTTCGCGACGTGAGATCAGAAACAGCTTGGCGTGAATCTTCAGGCCCGGCGCAGAGAAGATCACGTGCACGCCCGCTTCGGTCAGCCGTTTCGCCCACAGAATATTGGCTTCTTCATCAAAACGCGCCTGCAACTCCACCACGACGGTGACTTTTTTACCGTTGTAGGCGGCGTGCATCATGGCATCCATAATGCGCGAATGTTTCGCTACGCGGTAGATGTTGATTTTGATCGCCAGCACGCTGGGATCGAATGAGGCCTGACGCAGCAGCTCCAGCACATGTTCAAAGGTGTGATAAGGGTAGTAGAGCAAAATGTCACGGTCGCGAATGGCGTCGAAGCCGTTGCGGAAGCCGTCAAAGCCGATATGGCGAATCTGCGGCAGCGGGCGGTTAATCAGGTTGCTCTTGCCAACATTGGGAAAGCCAATAAAGTCTTTGAAGTTGTGATAGCGGCCGCCCGGTACGATGGAATCGTAGTTGGAGATGGTCAGTTTATTGCGCAGCAGCTCGACCATGGCGTCAGGCATATCGCGCTGATAGACAAAGCGCACCGGCTCGGCGGTCAGGCGCTGCTTCAGGCTGGAGGACATCAGTTCCAGCAGGCTCGACTCCATCTCGGTGACCAGGTCGTACTCTGCGTCGCGCGTCATCTTCATGGAGTAGGCATTGAGCGCATCGTAATCAAAAAAGCCTTTAAAGATGTCGTCAAGGCAGTAGCGCAGAATGTTATCCAGAAGAATCATGGGTTTACGCCGACGTGGAGATTCAGCCGGCAGATTAATAAAGCGCGGCACCTTATCGGACGGGATCTCCAGCAGCGCGTAGCGGATCTCTTCGCCACGAATAATTTCTACTGCCAGATAGGTGTAGTCATCCTTCAGAAATTCGGTGAGGTCAGTGTCGTGGTTAATCAGAATCGGCGTAATATGCTGGCGCAGTTCATGTTTGAAATAATGGCGCAGCCAGACCTGCTGATTAGGCGATAGCTGGCGCTCGTTAATTAAAAAGATTTGGTTGCGCGCCAGCTCCAGCAGCAGCTCATTATAGAGACCGTCAAACTCCTGTTCTGATTTCATCACGCGCTGCTGGATTTTTTTCAGCAGGTGACGCGGCAGGCCGGGTGAACCCTGCTCTTCGCCGATCAGAATGCGACGCTTAAGGTCGGCAAAACGGACTTTGTAAAACTCGTCAAGATTATTGGAATAGATCCCCAGAAAACGCATGCGCTCAATAAGCGGGTTAGTTTTATCCGCCGCCTCTTGCAAAACGCGCTCGTTAAAGGATAACCAGCTTAATTCTTTTTCTATATATAGCTTTTCCTGACCCATTCTGACTCCATATCGCGTTTGCAGGACTTAAAGAACCAGTGTCCGACATCATTATGGCGAGAGTATGGCAAGCTTGTCCAACCTCTATAGTTGTCTTATCAACCAGCTACGGGCAACATAGCGGCTAATTACTTCTCCATTCAGAGCCGCATGAGCCTAAACCATATCCCCCTTAATTTCAGCGATCGCCGCCGCCGCGCGATTGATCGTTTCACACGGCGTCTGGTGACATGCTGCGGCATCGCCATCCTGCTGTTGATGCTGCTGCTCTTTTTCTGGTTGATTTGGGTGGTACTGCCGCTGTTTACTGCGCCAGCGCTCTATCCGCAGGCGACGCAGCAGCTCTGGGATCGCCAGCCGGCGCTGGCGACGGGGATTCAGGGCGACAAGGGATGGCGTATCGGTCGGGATGGCGCGGCGCGAATTATCCCGCTTAACGGTCAGCCCGCCGAACCGGCGCTGATGCTGCGGCCGATCCCGCAGCAGGTGGCGAGCAGCGCCGACCGGCAAACGCTGTTGCTCAATGCCGAAGGCGCGCTGAGGCTGCTGCAACCCGTCGACGGCGCCTGGCGTTATCCGCTTGGCGATACGCCTCTGCGGATAGCGGGCGGCGCGGCGCAGGCCATGGCGCTGGCGACGCTGAGCGACAGCCAGTGGCGTATCGCTGTGCTGACCGAAACGGGGCTGAATGTTGTGACGCTGGGGCAGCGGCAGGCGCCGCGAACGGTCGCGCTGCCTCAGGCGCACGCCGACCATTTGCTGCTGTCGCCGCAGGGCGATCTGCTCTATGCCAGTGAAGGCAAGGCGCTGCGCGTCTGGCAGCTTAGCGATGACCGTGCGACGCTGCGCGAAACCGTCGCGCTGGCGCAGCCGCCGCGCAGCCTGCATCTGCTGGCGGGGGGACAGAGTTTGCTGATTCAGGATGGGCGCGGCGTGACGCAGTGGTTTTCTGTCGCCGGCGCGCAGGGACCGCGCCTGCATGAGATTCGCACCTTTGCCGACAGCAGCCCGACCGCCGCGATCGTGACGGAAACGCAGCGGCGCGTCTTTGCCACGCTGGATCCTGATGGAGCGCTGAAGATATTTGCCAGCAAGCAGCCTGGGCCGATTCTGCAACGTCAGCTTGCGCCAGGCGTAGAGCAGGCCGCCTTTTCCCCGCGCGGCGACGCGCTGCTGCTGGAGCGGGCTGGCAGCTGGCAGCTGTTGCGTATTAAAAACCCCTGGCCGGACGTCAGCTGGCGCAGCTTCTGGCAGAAAATCTGGTATGAAAACTATCCCGCGCCCGACTGGGTCTGGCAGTCCACTAACGCCGCAGACAGCTATCAGGCGAAATTCAGTTTTGTGCCGATGGTGGTGGGGACGCTGAAAGCTGCGGCGCTCTCTCTGCTGTTCGCCACGCCGCTGGCGCTGGCGGCGGCGATTTATACCGCCTGGTTTATGGCGCCAGGCCTGCGGCGCTGGGTAAAACCGGCAATCGAGATGATGGGCGCGCTTCCCAGCGTGGTGATCGGCCTGATTGCCGGTTTGTGGCTGGCTCCGCATATCAGCCAGGCGCTGCTGGGCGTCCTGCTGCTGCCGCTGACGCTGGCGGCGACGCTGCTGCTCTGCGGCGCGCTCAGCCGCTATCTGCCGGCGCGCTGGCGGCAGCCGGGGGGGGAAGTGATGCTGCTGTTGCCGCTGTTGCTGATCGTCACGCTGGCGACGCTGATCGTTCCGACGTATCTGCTGGGGGATGCGTCGGAGTGGCTGCCGCACTATGAACAGCGCAACCTGCTGATCGCCGGGCTGGCGATGGGGTTTGCGCTGGTTCCGCTGATATTTACCCTGTCGGAAGATGCGCTATTCAGCGTGCCTGCCACGCTAGGGCAGGGATCCCTGGCGCTGGGCGCGACGCCGTGGCAGACCCTGACGCGCGTGGTGCTGCCGGGCGCGTCGGCCGGAATTTTCGCCGCGCTGATGATTGGTTTTGGGCGCGCAGTAGGGGAAACCATGATTGTGCTGATGGCGACCGGCAATACGCCGCAGAGCGAAGGCGGTCTCTTTTCCGGACTGCGCGCGCTCTCCGCCAATATTGCCATTGAGATGCCAGAGGCGGCGGCTGGCAGCGCGCACTACCGCATTTTGTTTCTCAGCGCGCTGATGCTGCTGGTTTTTACCCTGATTATTAACACCCTGGCGGAGCTGATTCGTCAGCGGCTGCGCCAGCGCTACAGTCAGCACGAGGGGCAGGCATGAGGGCGATGCGACAAAACGATCGCTGGCGCTGGCTGACCGCAGGCGCGGTCGCCGTCTGTCTGCTGGCTTTTACCTTGCTGATTGGGCTGCTGGCATGGCAGGGCATGCGCGCCTTCTGGCCGCAGCGCGTCGATCTCTACACGCTGACGCAGCCCGACGGTCAGAGCAGGGCGCTGCTGGGAGAAACCCTTGAGCATCAGCCGCGCTTTCCCGCGCCCGCCGCAGAAGGCGATGCGCAGCCGTCAGTCAGCTACGTTCACCGCTACCTGATTAAAACCGGCAACCGCGACTGGGATGCGCCCGATTTTCGCGTGCTTTACACGCGCGAAGCGATAAAGGTCAGTCAGCCAGAGGCGGTTCTGGTATTGCAGCGGCGCAGCGGCGGCAACGCCTACGGCTGGTTTGTCGGCCTGCGCGAAGATGATGAGCCGCTGACGGCGCGCGATCCAGATGCCCTGCTGCATCAGCGGCTGAAACAGGTGCGTGGGCTGCTGCATAAAATCGATCGCATTCGTCATGTGGAACTGGCGCGGCTTAACGATCAGCTGGCGGCGCTGGACGCGCGTGCCGACCAGTTGCGTCAGCAGCAGCAGTTCGACACCCGCGCGCTGTCAGAGTTCGAGGCCAACCAGGCCGCGTTGCAGCGTCGTTTCGCGCAGCTCAGCGGCCAGCTGGCCGATTTGCAGCATGAAAGCCTGCGCGATGTGTTGATCCTGAGCGACGCCCAGGATCGTCAGCACGCCATTCCGCTCGCGCAAATCGTTGAGGCCTGGTATCCCAATGCCATGAACATGCAGCAAAAGAGCCTGCATACGCTGCGGCAGATCTGGCATTTTATCAGCGATTCCCCGACCGAAAGCGACGGCGGCGCGTTTCCGGCTATCTTCGGCACCGTGCTGATGGTGCTGCTGATGTCGCTGATCGTGATGCCCTTTGGCGTCATCGCCGCCATCTGGCTGCACGAGTATGCCGGGCGTAACGCCCTGACGCGGCTGGTGCGCATCGCCGTGGTGAATCTGGCGGGCGTGCCGTCGATTGTGTACGGCGTTTTTGGGCTGGGCTTTTTCGTCTGGCTGGCAGGGGGAACGCTCGATCAGCTTTTCTTCTCTCGCGCGCTGCCCAATCCCACTTTTGGCACGCCGGGCTTGCTGTGGGCGGCGCTGACGCTGGCGCTGCTGACGCTGCCGGTGGTAATTGTCGCCACCGAAGAGGGGCTGTCACGCATTCCTGATTCGCTGCGGCACGGCTCGCTGGCGCTGGGGGCGACCCAGGCCGAGACGCTGTGGCAGGTGATCCTGCCGATGGCGCTACCCGCCATGCTGACCGGCCTGATTCTGGCGGTAGCGCGCGCGGCGGGGGAAACCGCGCCGCTGATGCTGGTGGGCGTGGTCAAAATGGTGCCGGAGTTGCCGGTTGACGCGGTCTTTCCCTGGCTGCACCTCGATCGCAAGTTTATGCATCTCGGCTTTCAGATTTACGATCTTGCCTTTCAAAGCCCCAACGTAGAAGCCGACCGACCGCTGGTGTACGCCACGGCCCTGCTGCTGGTGATGATTATTCTGTCGCTCAATTTGCTGGCCATGGCGCTGCGCCACCGGCTGCGCGAACGCTATCGCCTGATGACCCAATAAAGATGATGACTATGATGCCCGATACCGCCCCGGCGCTGACGCTAAACCACCTCTCGTTATGGTATGGCGAGCGTCAGGCGCTGCATGATATTACGCTGCATATCCCTGAGAAGCGCATCACTGCGCTGATTGGCCCGTCTGGCTGCGGCAAATCTACGCTGCTGCGCTGTTTTAATCGTATGAACGATGTTGTGAGCCGCTGCCGTATCGAGGGCGAGATTTTGCTCGGCGATCGCGACATTATGCAGCCGTCACAGGATCTGTCGGCGCTGCGGCGGCAGGTCGGCATGGTGTTTCAGCGTCCCAATCCGTTTCCTAAGTCGATATATGAAAATGTGGTGTATGGACTGCGGTTGCAGGGCGTGCGCGACAGGCGCGTGCTGAATGAAGCATGCGAGCGTGCGCTGCGAGCGGCGGCGCTGTGGAGCGAGGTAAAAGATCAGCTAGGGCAAAATGCGCTGACGCTCTCCAGCGGTCAGCAGCAGCGGCTGGTGATCGCCCGCGCCATTGCCATTGAGCCGAGCGTGCTGCTGCTGGACGAGCCGACTTCGGCGCTCGATCCCATCTCAACGCTGGTGATCGAGGAGCTGATGACCACGCTGAAGCAGCATTTTACGCTGGTGCTGGTAACGCACAATATGCAGCAGGCGTCGCGCGTGTCGGACTACACGGCCTTTATGCATCAGGGCGCGGTGGTGGAGTTTGATGAGACGGATCGCATCTTTACCTCGCCGCGCAGTCGGCGAACCGAAGACTATATTACCGGGCGCTATGGCTAACGGAGCAGAGGTTGCGCAGGCGACACCCTGGCCTGCGCAAACAGGCGCCTGGGGGGCAAGCAGCATGGCGCAATACGCGGCGGACAGGGGGCGTTTTTCGCTGACACGATGCTGGATAATGAGCCGTCTGCTGGAAACGGCTCGCGATCCCTTAATCGTGCGCGTAACCCTGCGGCGGTAGCGGCTGATTATCCAGCCAGGCTTTGCCCTCGCGCATCGCTAATCGCCCCTCGACGAACCAGTTAATCACCAGCGGATAAATGGCATGTTCCTGATGCTGCACGCGCGCGGTGATCGCCTCTTCGCTGTCGTCGGCGAATACCGGCACTTTGGCCTGTAACACCACGGGGCCGCCGTCCAGTTCGTCGGTCACGAAATGCACTGAGGTACCGTGTTCGTCGTCGCCGTTGGCCAGCGCCTGACGATGCGTATGCAGGCCAGGATACTTCGGCAGCAGGGAAGGGTGGATATTCAGCAGGCGATCCTGATAGTGCGCGACAAAGGCGCTGCTGAGAATGCGCATATAGCCCGCCAGCACCACCAGATCCGGCGCAAAGGCGTCGATTTCCTGCATGAGCTGCCGATCGAACGCGTCGCGATCGGGAAAGTCGCTGGCCGCCAGCGCGTGGGCGGGCACACCCGCCGCACGGGCGCGCGTCAGGCCAAACGCCGTCGCCTTATTACTGAAAACGGCAGCGACGCTGCCGTTAATACGCCCGTCTGCACAGGCGTCGAGGATGGACTGAAGGTTACTTCCGTTGCCGGAAATCAGTACAACCAGCTTTTTCATGCGTTGATGACCACGCGCTCTTCGGCGTCGGACGCCTTGATCACGCCGATCTTCCAGGCTTTCTCGCCCGCGGCGCTCATCAGCTCAACGGCTTTATCCGCGTCGGCCGCGCTCAGCGCGATGACCATGCCGACACCGCAGTTAAAGGTGCGGTACATTTCGTGACGGCTGACGTTACCGGCCTGCTGCATCCAGCTGAACACGGCTGGCCATTCCCAGCTCTTCTCATCGATGATCGCCTGAGTGTTGTCCGGCAGCACGCGCGGAATGTTCTCCCAGAAGCCGCCGCCGGTCAGATGGGCAATAGCGTGCACATCGACCTGCTCAATCAGGCTCAGGATATTTTTCACGTAGATGCGCGTCGGTTCCAGCAGGTGATCCGCCAGCGGCTTGCCTTCCAGCTGTTTGGTCAGCGGATCGGTCTGGCTGACTTCGAGGATCTTGCGCACCAGCGAATAACCGTTGGAATGCGGGCCGCTGGATCCTAATGCGATCAGCACGTCGCCGTCCTGCACCTTAGAGCCGTCGATGATTTCTGACTTCTCGACGACGCCGACGCAGAAACCCGCCACGTCATAATCTTCGCCGTGGTACATGCCCGGCATTTCAGCGGTTTCGCCGCCCACCAGGGCGCAGCCAGACTGTAGGCAGCCTTCCGCAATACCGGTAATCACAGAGGAGGCGGTCTCAACGTCAAGCTTGCCGGTCGCATAGTAGTCAAGGAAAAACAGCGGCTCCGCGCCCTGAACCACCAGATCGTTTACGCACATCGCGACCAGATCGATGCCGATCGCGTCGTGGCGCTTCAGATCCATCGCCAGACGCAGCTTGGTGCCGACGCCGTCGGTTCCGGAGACCAGCACCGGCTCGCGATATTTTTGCGGCAGTGCGCAAAGCGCACCGAAACCGCCCAGCCCACCCATAACTTCCGGGCGGCGGGTCTTTTTCACTACGCCTTTAATACGGTCAACCAGAGCATTACCAGCATCAATATCAACACCGGCGTCTTTGTAGCTGAGAGAGGTCTTGTCGGTCACTGCGGAATCCCCACGCGATTGCGGTTGGTGGTTAACAAAAAGCGCGGCAATTCTAACAGCGCAGGCAAACGTTTGCGAGTCCCATTGACAGGTGAAATTGCGCGCCGGACAATTTTCATCAATCCTTGAATAACGGATCAAAACTTTCCCTCTTTGCGCAACGACATATGGCGCGCTGGCGAAAAGGCGGTATAATCCCGCGATTTTTTTTTAGCTCAACTCATTCCGGGAGAACACCAATGAAGATCGTGGAAGTCAAACACCCGCTGGTCAAACATAAACTGGGCCTGATGCGTGAGCATGATATCAGTACGAAGCGCTTCCGCGAGCTGGCGTCTGAAGTGGGCAGCCTGCTGACCTACGAAGCCACCGCCGATCTGGAAACCGAGCGCGTTACCATCGAAGGCTGGAACGGCCCGGTGGAAATCGATCAGATTAAAGGCAAAAAAATCACCGTGGTGCCGATTCTGCGCGCTGGTCTGGGCATGATGGAAGGCGTGCTGGAACACGTTCCCAGCGCGCGTATCAGCGTGGTAGGCGTTTACCGTGATGAAGAGACGCTGGAGCCGGTGCCGTACTTTCAGAAGCTGGTGTCCAATATCGAAGAGCGCCTGGCGCTGGTGGTCGACCCGATGCTGGCAACCGGCGGCTCGATGATCGCCACGATCGATCTGCTGAAAAAAGCGGGCTGCACCAGCATCAAAGTGCTGGTTCTGGTGGCCGCGCCGGAAGGCATCGCTGCGCTGGAGAAGGCGCATCCTGATGTTGAGCTGTACACCGCGTCGGTCGATCATGGATTAAACGAAAAAGGTTATATCATTCCAGGCCTCGGCGATGCCGGCGACAAGATTTTCGGAACTAAATAACTGAATCAGCCGACCAGAGAGTCGGCTTTTTTTTGGCAAAAAAAACATACTCTTTAAAGGGGATAAATGATGACTCGTCGCGCCATCGGCGTCAGTGAGCGCCCACCGCTACTGCAAACGATACCGCTCAGCCTGCAACATCTGTTCGCTATGTTTGGCGCAACGGTGCTGGTACCGATCCTGTTCCATATCAACCCGGCAACGGTGCTGCTGTTCAACGGCGTCGGCACGCTGCTTTATCTGTTTATCTGTAAGGGCAAAATCCCCGCCTATCTCGGTTCCAGCTTCGCCTTTATTTCGCCGGTGCTGCTGCTGTTGCCGCTGGGCTATGAGCTGGCGCTTGGCGGCTTTATTTTGTGCGGCGTGCTGTTCTGTATTGTCGCGCTGATTGTGAAAAAAGCCGGAACCGGCTGGATTGATGTGATGTTTCCTCCTGCGGCCATGGGCGCGATTGTCGCGGTTATCGGTCTGGAGCTGGCTGGCGTCGCGGCTAATATGGCCGGCTTGCTGCCCGCCGAAGGCAGTAGCGCTGACAGCACCACCGTTACGATTTCACTGGTGACGCTGGCGGTAACCGTTTTTGGCTCGGTGCTGTTTCGCGGCTTCCTCGCCATTATTCCAATTCTGGTGGGGGTAGTGGCGGGCTACGCGCTCTCCTTTGCCATGGGCATCGTTGACTGGACGCCAGTCTACAACGCGCCCTGGTTTGCGCTGCCGACCTTCTATACGCCGCGCTTTGAGTGGGCAGCCATGCTCACCGTATTGCCCGCGGCGCTGGTGGTTATCGCCGAGCACGTCGGGCATCTGGTGGTAACGGCCAATATCGTGAAAAAGGATCTGATCCGCGATCCTGGCCTGCATCGCTCTATGTTTGCCAACGGGCTTTCAACGGTAATTTCCGGCTTTTTCGGCTCGACGCCGAACACCACCTACGGCGAAAACATCGGCGTGATGGCGATTACCCGCGTTTACAGCACCTGGGTCATCGGCGGCGCGGCAATTATTGCGATTCTGCTGTCGTGCGTAGGCAAACTGGCGGCGGCGATCCAGGCCATTCCGGTACCGGTAATGGGCGGCGTGTCGCTGCTGCTCTACGGCGTGATCGGCGCGTCGGGCATTCGCGTTCTGATCGAATCTAAAGTCGATTACAGCAAGGCGCAGAATCTGATCCTGACCTCGGTTATTCTGATTATTGGCGTCAGCGGCGCGAAGGTGCATATTGGGGCGGCCGAGCTGAAAGGCATGGCGCTGGCGACGCTGGTCGGCGTCGTGCTGGCGCTGATTTTCCGCGTTATCACGCTGCTGCGTCCGGAAGAGGTGGTGCTGGACGCGGACCAAAAGGGCGGTCACTGACACCCGACGGGGCAGGGATGCCCGTTATCCTTTCCTGAGGAAAACTGTGGTAGACTTGCCCTGATTTTTGCCTGTTCTTTTTGAGGTGCTTCTGAACACGCCGGCACAACTGTCACTGCCACTTTACTTACCGGACGACGAGACTTTCGCCAGCTTCTGGCCGGGGGAGAACCCGTCGCTTATTGCCGCGCTCAAAGGCGCTCTCAGTCAGCAACACGGCAGCTATCTCTATTTCTGGTCGCGCGAAGGCGGAGGCCGAAGTCATCTGCTGCATGCCGCCTGTGCGGAAATGTCGGCGCGCGGCGAAGCGGTTGGCTATGTGCCGCTGGATAAACGCACCTGGTTCGTGCCCGACGTGCTGGACGGCATGGAGCATCTGGCGCTGGTCTGCATCGATAATATTGAGTGCATTGCCGGAGAAGAGGCGTGGGAGATGGCGATCTTCGATCTCTATAACCGCATTCTGGAAACCGGCAAAACCCGGCTATTCATCACCGGCGATCGTCCGCCGCGCCAGCTCAATCTTAATCTGCCGGATCTGGCGTCACGCCTCGACTGGGGGCAGATCTACCGCCTGCAACCGCTGAGCGACGAAGATAAGCTTCAGGCCTTGCAGCTGCGTGCCGGGATGCGCGGATTTGAACTGCCGGAAGATGTCGGGCGCTTCCTGCTGAAGCGCCTCGATCGCGAAATGCGCACGCTGTTTGACACCCTGGATCGTCTCGATCGCGCCTCCATCAGCGCGCAGCGCAAGCTCACTATCCCCTTTGTCAAAGAGACGCTGGGGCTTTAAAGGATCCCCAGCACCGCTTCCGGCGGGCGGCCAAGACAGGCGCGTTCGCCGTTAATGACCACCGGACGCTCCAGTAGCTTCGGATGCGCAACCAGCGCGTCAAGCAGCTCGCTTTCGCTGGCGTTTTCCAGCTGGAGTTCTCTGTAGAGATCCTCTTTGGTCCGCATCAGCTGACGCGCGCTGCTCATGCCAGACTTTTGCAGCAGAATTTGCAGCGTATCGCGATCCGGCGGCGTTTCCAGATAGAGCACGACCTCTGGTTCAATGCCGCGCGTTTTCAGCAGCGCCAGGGTTTCACGGCTCTTGCTACAGCGCGGGTTGTGATAAATGGTGACCATCAGCGTTTATCCTTTCTGATACTGTTTAAAGCGGTTTTGCAGCTGGCGCAGCTGATCGATGCGCGCGTCATAGCGCGCCTGTTTCAGGCTGCCGACCGGCACCTGCGCGCTGGCGCTGCTCAGGGTCGTAATCGCCTGATCCAGTTGGCCGTTCAGCGCCAGCGTCTCGGCGCGCGCCGACATCTCTTCATCTCTCAGACCTTGCTGCGCCGACGCCTGAGCCAGCAGTTCCCAGCCGTTAGGATCGTCCGGATGCGCCCAGGTGTAGCGATTAAGGATGCGGCTGGCGTTGGCGGGCTGCTTCGCCTCGACCCAGGCGTTCGCCAGGTTAAGCTGCACCACGGGGCTGTTTTTGGCCGCGCCCGCGGCGTTAAGGCGCGTAATCGCCTGCTGCGGCTGATTAAGACCGATATCGATGTCGGTCATAATATCGAGAAACCAGACGTTATCCGGCTGCTTCGCCAGCAGCGGTTCAATCAGCTTTTTCGCGTTGGCAAAGCTTTTCGCTTCAAGAAACTGCACCGCTTTGCCGTACTGGGCGGCCTGCTGCTCGCGGCTGTTGCCCCGGCCATACTCATCCAGCAGCTCGTCAGTGAGCTGATTGCGCCCCGTGGCGTACATGCCGAGCGCGCGGACTTTCGCCATGTAGTAATCCTGCGAGGACTGCACCACCACCGGGCGCATCTGATTCGCACGGTTGCGCGTGTCCGCCAGGCGGCTGTCCGGCAGCGGGTGCGTCAGCAAGATTTCAGGCGGTTTCGAAGAGAAGCGGCTCTGATCGGCCAGCTTTTGTAAAAAGTTGGGCATCGCCTGGGGATCAAACCCGGCGCGCTGCAACACCTGAATGCCGATACGATCGGCCTCCTGCTCGTTGCCCTGAGTAAAACTGATAATGCCCTGCTGCGTCCCCGCCAGCGTGCCGGTCAGCGCCGCCATGCCCGCCTGGGGATTGGCCATCGCCAGCAACACCGAGCCGAGCGCGCCGACCCAGGTCAGGGGCGCGTTGCGCTTCTGGTCTTCCATCGCGCGCGCCAGGTGGCGCTGAGTCACGTGGGAAATTTCATGCGCCATTACCGAGGCCAGCTGGCTTTCGTTTTCAGTAAAGCGAAACAGCGAGGCGTGCAGAACCACGTTGCCGCCAAAAAAGGCAAAGGCGTTTAGCTCGTCGTTCTGGATAAGAAAGAAGTGGAAGGGCGTTTTTACCGAGTCGGCATGCGCCACCAGCCGCTGGCCAAGCTGGTTAATGTACTGATTGAGCAAGGGATCGTTGATCAGCGGCGCGCTGGCCCGCAGCTGGCGCACGTAAAAATCGCCCATCTGCATCTCTTGCCCAATAGAGAGCGTCGAGCCTGCGGTCGTCCCCATATCGGGCAGCGCGTCGCTAACGTCTGCCCAGGCGGACGCGTGCGGCATCAGCATCAGCGTGGGAAGCAGCGCGGCGAGTAGCGTTTTCTTTAACCGGTTCAACATGCCTGGATCCTGTAGAGAAGCCCTGAGGCCGGGAAAAAAAGGTGTGCTTGTCAGGGTAAAAGACGCGTCGCGACTATCTTAACCAGAGCCTAAAAAGAAAGAAATGGGCAGCGCTGGCATCTGCGACGGCAAAATGCACTCTTTTGTAGCAAAAAATTGAATGTCGCCGACAGGCGGCGTATTGCGCCTCAACAGCCAGGGCATCAGGCGCGCTGCCGGACTATTCGCCGCCTGATTCTGCTTTCTAAAGCGAACAAAGTGCTACGGCCGCTGTGCAGTCTGCCTTGTTTTACCTGAATAATAATTAAAGATATGTAAATTTGGTCAAAAAAACTGAATGTGGCATGTTTTTTTCCAGGCTTACTCTGAAAAAAACGGCTAAAAAACGGACCGGCAGCGCTGGCGTAAATAAATAACTTTTATCGTCACCGCGAAGGCAATGCCAAATAAACAGAAATAACTGGCACCACAAATCAGAAGCTAAAGAGTTAAGCAGAAAAGTTTGCCGGTTTAATCCCGATCCATCTTAACCCTGATGATAAACAGGCTGATTATCGACGTCTTTTATTAATTAGCGAGATTAATAATTCTTGCTGAAATCAATACGGCTGCGGCGGCCAGCGCCACCCCCTTCTGCTGCGCCAAGGCTGTGGTATAGATAGCTCACCCGATTCAGGCTGTGAATCAGCAACTCGCTGTAGTCCGGAGATTATTTATGCGTTCAGCTGTATCTTACGCGCTCATCGCTATCCTTGGCGGTGCCGTTGGCGCGGGCGTTACCCAGAGCGGCATGCTCTATCAAAAAGTCGTTAACCATTTTTCAGCCAAACCCAGCGATCCTGAAGGCTTCTGGAGTACACCCGCCGTCGATGGCTATGGAAAAATTCATTATGAATCGGACGCGGCGTTTAAGCCGGTCGCTGGACTGAGTAATAAGATCGTCTTCCAGATCACCCGCAGCGACGGCGCGATGACTGACGTCAATCTGGGCCTGGAGCGCGTGGCGCGCGTGGTGAACCTTTACGTCGCCTCCGGCGTGCCGGCCGATCAGCTGAAATTCGTGGTTTCGGTAACGGGAGACGCAACGCCTGCGATGCTGGATAACGCGCACTTCAAACAGTTTTATGGTGTAGACAACCCCAATCTCAAGCTGATCGGCGAACTGGATAAGCTGGGCGTGAAAGTGTCCGTCTGCGATCAGTCGGTCGCCTTCCATCACTATCCCAACGACTGGATTGATAAATCGGTGGTTCATGCGCTCTCCAGCCCGACGACGGTCTCAACCCTGCAAAACCAGGGTTACGCATGGCTACAGATGTAATTTCACCCCCCGAAGATAACAAGCAGGAGAATAACAATGCGTCCAGCGGCCTATATTGTGGTGGCGGCGATTGCCGGTTTTATTGGTGGTAATGTGCTACAGCTGCCCGAATTATATGAAAAAGTAACCGGCAAATTTGCTGACAACGCTACGCAGCCGGCGGATTTCTGGAGCACGCCAGCTATCGAAGGCTTCGGCAAAATTCACTATGTCGATACGCCGGCCTTTAAGCCAGGCACCGTGCCGGGTCTGAGCAATAAGGTGGTTTTCCAGATTAACCGCAACGACGGCGATATTCGCCAGCCGAATCTGGGCCTGGAGCGCGTGGCGCGCGTCACCAACCTGTATTACGCCGCAGGCGTGCCGCTGGATCAGCTGAAATTCGTGGTGTCGATTAACAGCGATGCCGTTCCGGCGGCGCTGAACAACGAACAGTTTCATAAAGCGTACGGCGTGGATAACCCCAACCTTAAGCTGATCGATGAGCTGAAAAAAGCGGGCGTCCAGGTCTCTATCTGCGATCAGTCGGTCGCCTTTCATAATCTTCAGCGCGACTGGATCGACCAGCGCGTCACCCACACTATCTCCAGCGGTACCACCGTGGCGACGCTGCAAAATGAAGGCTATGCCTTTCTGATGCTGTAAGGCGGTCATGCACAGCGGCGGCGCGCCGCTGTGCATCTGCTGCTGCTCTTTGCTGTGACGCACAAAAGAGAAAAGTCGGATTGAGCGAGCCTGACGAGACAGGCAGCCAGAGCAGGGCATCTGCTCCTGACGGCGATTCCGGCTGGTGACCGTTTTACGCGCGCAGCGCTCTCACTGGCTGGCGCCACGCGTAAGTAAGAAATTTCTGAGAATGTCTGTTGCTGGAAAGGTGCTCAGGACGATGACAGGGTGTACACTGATACCCTGCCTCACCAGGGCAGATAACTTCCAACTATAACAACATCCTCAGGCAATTCAGTATGGACTTATCTTTTGCGGCGGGCGCGCAATGCTAATGCGCCTGCGTCCAAGAACCGATCTGCGCACGCTTATCGCACTACTCGCCATTGTCAGTATTGTGGTGACGCTGACCAATGCGCTTTACGCCACCTGGCGGGTACAGCGTATGGCCCTGATCGACAGCACGCTGGAAGCGAACCGCGCCTATGCCACTAAGCTGGCGTCCACCACCGAAATTTTTTTCCAGCTGGCGCAGTCACAGTTGCACTACAGCGCCAGATTGCTCGGCGATGATTTTGATAATCCTGCGCTGCTGCGCCAGGAGGTCGATCGCCTGCGCGAGCAGACCAGCAGCTTTAACTCCGTGGCCGTGGTTGACGTCAACGGCATAGTAAAATCCATTTCGCCGGAATCCCTGATGTTGCAGGGTATGCACCTGACCAGCGAGGCGTCACGCGAAGCGCTGAGCGGGCGTCAGCCGACCATCAGCAAGCCGACGATTTCAGCGGCCAACAACCTGATTATTTTTGTTTCCTGGCCGATCTGGAGCCGCGACGGCCGCTATCTTGGCTACGTAGGCGGCACTATCTATCTGAAAAAGAAAAGCATCCTGAATACGCTGCTGGGCGAGCAGTATTACCGCGACGGCACCAGCGTCTACGTGCTCGACAGCGCCAGCCAGGTGCTTTATCACCAGAACGGGCAGCTGATCGGCAAAACCCTGCCTGCACTGCTCAACGGCCAGCAGGATAAAACCAACGGATCGCTGCAACTTCAGATAGCCGATGAGCCGCCGCGCCTCGCCGGTTATGCGGTGGTGCCCACCACGGGCTGGACGGTGGTGGCGCTGAAGCCTACCGCCGTAACGCTTGAGCCGCTCGCTGGCCTGCTGATGCAGGTGCTGAAAAACTCGGTGCCCTTTGCGCTGCTGACGCTGCTGGTGGCGGTGATCCTGGCGCGGCTGATTGCGCTGCCGCTCTGGCAGCTGGCGCGTAAGGCGCGCCAGATGGATGCGCCGGGCGTGTCAAACGAACTGGGCGCGGTTCACGCCTGGTATTTTGAGGCGGCGCAGGTGAAGCGCGCGCTGCTGACCGGCATCGGCGTGGTCCAGGACAAGATTGGCCGTCTGAAGTCCGAAGTGCAGACCGATCCGCTGACGCATTTGCTTAACCGGCGCGGCCTGAGCGCGGTGCTCGACTTTTATCAGACGATGCGTCAGCCCTTTGCCGTGCTGGCGCTGGACATCGATCACTTCAAGCGAGTGAACGACAGTTGGGGACATGACGTCGGGGATCGAGTGATCAAGCAGGTGGCGCAGACGCTGAGCGCCAGCGCGCGGCAGAGCGATGTGGTGTGCCGCAACGGCGGCGAAGAGTTTCTCATGCTTTTGCCGATGACCGATAGCGAGGAGGCGCGCCGCATTGCGGAACGCGTGCGCGTCAGCATCGCCGACGCCTGGATCGCCGATGTCGGCACCATTACCCTTTCGGCGGGGGTGGCTGTCTGGCCAGGCAAAGACGTGCCGCTGGAACAGTGTCTGAAGCAGGCGGATGCCGCACTCTATCAGGCTAAATATGCCGGACGAAACTGTGTGGTCGTGGCAGGCGATCTGCGGTAACGGGAAAGCGGGATGCGGCGTCAGACCGCATCCCGGCGGCGTCAGGCAGACTTCAGATAATCCATCACGATGTCGTGGTGGTTAGAGGTTTTGAAATCGTCGAAGACTTTTTCGATGGTGCCGTCAGGGCCGATCAGAAAACTGATGCGGTGGATGCCATCATAGGTTTTGCCCATAAAGGATTTCTCGCCCCAGACGCCAAACGCCTCGCAGACCTGATGATCTTCATCAGAGAGCAGGGTAAAGTTCAGCAGCTCTTTTTCAGCGAAACGTGACAGCTTTTCAGGTTTATCGGTGCTGATGCCCAGCACTTCCACGCCCGCCTTTTTCATTTCATCCATATTGTCGCGCAGGCCGCAGGCCTGTACGGTGCATCCTGGCGTCATCGCTTTCGGGTAAAAATAGACCAGAACGCGCTGTCCCTGGAAGTCGGTTAAATTTACCTGTTCGCCATCCTGGTCGGGCAAGCTAAATTTCGGTGCGGTATCACCGGCTTTCAGTGGATTCATCACTACTCTCCATTTTTTTCTTTGTGCTGTGGGCAAGGCTGTTGCCGAAGGGATAACGTCGGCGGCGCCCGGCCGTCAGGGGATATTGCGCCACATAGCCAGACATCAGTAATGTGGAGAAATAGCCCCGGTTCAGTTACAGCTTAGCGCGAAGCAGAGAGGGTCGCCGCGTCGTCGTCGGCCAGGCTGTAGAAACGCAGCGTACCCTCGGCGTTCAGCTCGCGACACAGGGCGTAAAACGCCTGCTCAAACTGAGAGTCGCCAACGCCCGCCGGACTGTGCGCCGTTATTTGAATATAGAGCGTCGGCGTCTGATCCGCCTGGCCTGTTTCAATACGCGAACCCAGTTCGGCGATATTCATCGCATGTTTATCAAACAGATCGGTGAAGCGCTCGATAAGATGGGGCGAATCCGGCACTTCGACCTGTACCCAGACCGTCGCCGGCATGGGCGGACGGGTTTTCGCGCTGGTGCGCTTCATCACGATCAGCAGCTCCAGCTCCGCGCCTTTCAGCGGCAGGGTGGATTCAATCAGCGTGATGGCGTTCCAGCTGCCGGAAAGCAGCATGATAAAGGTGAACTCATCCCCAAGCATGGCGAGACGACTGTCTTCTATATTGCACCCACAGCTGCTGACGTGGCGGGTAATCGTATTGACGATACCCGGACGGTCAACACCCAGTGCGGTGATCACCAAATGGTGGGGTTGAGACTGCGGCAAAGTGGGATTTCCTGTTCATTCGCTAATAACTATAAGGTAAACATAAAAAAAACTGCTGACAAGCGCAGGAGCGGCGTGGCCTGCTTGCTTTTCAACAAGAGTAAAACGTACCATGAAGCACTTGTTTGTCGAGGGGATCGCCAATGTTCACGGGAAGTATTGTTGCACTCGTTACGCCAATGGATGACAAAGGTAATGTCTGCCGTGCGAGTCTGAAAAAACTGATTGATTATCATGTCGCCAGCGGCACCGCGGCGATCGTCTCTGTCGGCACCACTGGAGAATCCGCAACGCTGAGCCATGAAGAGCACGGCGAGGTGGTGATGCTGACGCTGGAGCTGGCTGACGGACGCATTCCGGTGATCGCCGGAACCGGGGCTAACGCCACCGCAGAAGGCATCTCTCTCACCAAACGTTTCGAGAACAGCGGCGTCGTCGGCTGCCTGACCGTGACGCCTTACTATAACCGTCCGACGCAGGAAGGGTTGTTTCAGCATTTCAAAGCGATTGCGGAAAGCACGGCGCTGCCGCAAATGCTCTATAACGTCCCCTCGCGTACCGGCTGCGACATGCTGCCGGAAACCGTCGCGCGCCTTGCTGAAATCAAAAATATTATCGGAATCAAAGAGGCAACCGGGAACTTATCGCGCGTTAGCCAGATCCAAGCACTGGTCGATGAGAACTTTATTATCGTGAGTGGCGACGACGCCAGTGCGCTTGACCTGATGCAGCTGGGCGGCAAGGGCGTTATCTCGGTAACGGCCAATATCGCGGCGCGTGAAATGGCTGAGCTGTGCGCGCTGGCCCAGCAGGGCAATTTCGCCGAGGCGCGTCGCCTGAATCAGCGTCTGATGCATCTGCACCAGACGCTTTTCTGTGAACCCAATCCTATCCCGGTCAAATGGGCGGCGAAACAGTTAGGATTAATCGCCAGTGACACGCTGCGTCTGCCAATGACGCCGCTGACTTCAGCGGCCATACCAAAAGTTGAGCAGGCGCTGATTAAAGCGGGTTTGCGATAAGTTAGGGAGTTTCAATGAATCATTCTGTAAAGCGCTCAGCGGTTGCGACCGTTGTGGCGCTGTCTACTGCGATGCTGCTAACGGCCTGTTCCAGCGATCAGCGTTATAAGCGTCAGGTTAGCGGTGACGAGTCCTATTTGCAGGCCAGCGAACTGCACGATCTGCAAGCCCCGGCGGGTATGATCCTGCCGGTAGCGCACGGCGATTATGATGTGCCGCACGCAGCCGCCAGCGGCAACGTGGGCAAGCAGCTCGACATTCGTCCTCCGGCTCAGGCGCTGGCGCTGGTCAACGGCGCCCGCACGCAGTTCACCGGCAATACCGGCGTGCTGATGCTGGAAGGCAACCGCAGTTCCGTCTGGTCGCAGGTGTCCAGCGTGGTGGCGGCGAACAACTACCCTGTAGCGCAGCGTAATGACGCGCGACAGCAGCTCACCACTGACTGGGTGCAGTGGAACCGCGCCGATGAAGATAATCAGTACCGCGGTCGCTATCAGATCAGCGTTCAGTCGCAGAGCTATCAGCAGGTGCTGACGGTGCGTCTGCTGGAACTCCAGCAGCAGGATAAAGCCGTTACCTCGCCGGTACAGATTCAGCGCTATACCGCGCAGATGCTGAACGCGATAAGCGCCGGTCTGGACAAAATCGACGTGGCTAACGAAAACGCCGCGGCCGGCCGCGCCAGCGGCAGCATTGACGTACAGAGCGGGGCGGACGATACCGGCTTGCCGCTGCTGGTGCTGCGCACGCCGTTTAACGTTGCCTGGCAGCGTCTGCCGGAAGCGATGAAGCGCGTCGGCATGGACGTCACCGACAGCAATCGCGCCCAGGGCAGCCTCAACGTCACCTACAAATCGCCGGGCAGCGGCGCGTGGGATGAGGTTGGCGCGAAAGATCCGGAACTGCCGAACGGCGACTATAAAGTTCAGATCGGCGACCTGGATAACCGCAGCAGCCTGCAATTTATCGATCCCAAAGGCCATGTGCTCAGCCAGTCGCAGAACGATGCGCTGGTGGCCGTGTTCCAGGCGGCGCTCAACAAATAAATCGCCTCAGGGCCGGAGATTCTCCGGCCTTTTTTTTTCGTCTCTGGCATAATAGCGCGCGGCAAGGTAAACGATTGCGTCGTTGCCGTCCCGCAGCGGCCCGCCGCCGCAGAACACCCGAAATTTTCAAGTCTGGAGTTAATAAGATGCAAAAGCGAGCTGAGTTGTATCGCGGTAAAGCGAAAACCGTATACAGCACCGACAATCCGGATCTGCTGGTACTCGAATTCCGCAACGATACGTCAGCAGGCGACGGAGCCAGAATCGAGCAGTTCGATCGTAAGGGAATGGTGAACAACAAGTTCAACCACTTCATCATGACCAAATTGCAGGAAGCCGGTATTCCGACCCAGATGGAGGCGCTGCTCTCTGACAATGAAGCGCTGGTGAAAAAGCTGGAGATGGTGCCGGTCGAGTGCGTGGTGCGCAACCGCGCGGCAGGCTCGCTGGTCAAGCGTCTGGGTGTCGAAGAGGGCATGATCCTCAATCCGCCGCTGTTTGACCTGTTTCTTAAAGACGACGCGAAGCATGACCCGATGGTCAACGAATCCTACTGTGAAACCTTTGGCTGGGTGAGCAAAGCCAATCTGGCCCGTATGCAGGAGCTGACCTTCAAGGCCAACGAGGTGCTGAGCAAGCTGTTCGACGATGCGGGCCTGATCCTGGTCGATTTCAAGCTGGAGTTCGGCCTGTTTAAAGGCGAAGTGGTGCTGGGCGACGAATTTTCGCCGGACGGCGCGCGCCTGTGGGACAAGCAGACCATGGATAAAATGGATAAAGACCGTTTTCGTCAGAGCCTGGGCGGCCTGATCGAAGCCTACGAAGAAGTGGCGCAGCGGCTGGGCGTAAAGCTCGACTGAATTAAACGCTTCTGAAACAGAAAAAGGAGAGCCGAGGCTCTCCTTTTTTCATTTGACCGTAAGACTGGTAGTTGTCTCGCCGCGCAACTAAAATCACGGAAAACTATTTTAATCAGGAGCAGATTATGCGCTGGCAAGGACGTCGCGAGAGCGACAATGTTGAAGACCGTCGGGACCAAAGCCCGGTTTACGGCGGCGGACGGCAAATCCGTATTCCGCGCGGAAAGGGCGGCATTATCCTGCTCGTGGTGGTCGCTGTGGCCGGTTACTACGGCTATGACCTGACGGGACTGCTGACCGGCGGCGACGTCGCGCCAACCAGCCAGCAGCAGCGCGTCAGCGCCAACGACGACGAGGCGGCGAAGTTTACCCGCGTTATTCTCGCCTCTACGGAAGACACCTGGGGCAAGCTGTTCCAGCAGATGGGTAAAGAGTATGTCGCGCCCACTCTGGTGATGTATCGCGGGGCGACCCAGACCCGCTGCGGCACCGGCCAGACGGCGATGGGACCCTTCTACTGTCCGGCGGATCAGCGCGTCTATATCGATCTCTCTTTCTACGATGAAATGAAAACCAAACTGGGCGCGGGCGGCGAGTTTGCGCAAGGCTATGTGGTGGCGCATGAGGTGGGACACCATGTGCAGAAGCTGCTGGGCATTGAGCCAAAAGTGCGCGAGATGCAGCAAGGCGCAAGCCAGACGCAAATCAATCATCTGTCAGTGAAAATGGAGCTACAGGCGGACTGCTTCGCGGGCGTCTGGGGCCACTACGTCAGCCAGGATAACTGGCTGGAGACCGGCGACCTGCAACAGGCGCTGGACGCCGCGCAGGCGATTGGCGACGATCGTCTGCAACAGCGCAGCCAGGGACGCGTCGTGCCTGACAGCTTTACCCACGGCACGTCGGAACAGCGCTACACCTGGTTTAAACGCGGATTCGACAGCGGCGATCCCGGTCAGTGTAATACCTTTGCTGGCAACGGATGACGCCTGAACAGCTTAGCCGCCAGATGCAGCAGGCAGGCATCAGGCGGCTCTGTATTCTCAGCGGCGACGCAGCCTGGTGTCTGGCGCAGGCCGCAGAATGGCGCGACGGTCTGCCGGGCGACTGGCTGGTGGTCGGCGATACGCCTGTTGACGATCTTCCCCACTGCGCGCCGACGGCGCTGCGCACGCTGCTTGGTCGGGAATTTACCCATGCTATTTTTGATGCGCGGCGCGGCTTTCATGCCGAAGCCTTCGCCGCGCTGGCCGGCACGCTGCGCGCCGGAAGCTGGCTGCTGCTGCTGACGCCGCCGTGGTCGCGCTGGGCGCGGCAGCCGGACGAGGACAGCCTGCGCTGGGCCGACGTTGCCGAACCCCTGCCTGTGCCGAACTTTGTCCGCCATCTGCAACAGACGCTGCTCGCCGATCCCGCCGTCGCGCTGCTGCGTCAGGATGCCCCGCCGCGCATCGCGTCGCTGCCTGCCTGGCCCCGCTGGCGCTGTCGCGCGCCGCAGCAGCAGCAGGCCATCCTGCAGCAGCTTCTGACCATGACATCCGGCGTCGCGGTGTTGACCGCTCCGCGCGGCCGCGGCAAATCGGCGCTGGCGGGAATGCTGGCGCAGCAGGCTCCCCACGCGCTGATTACCGCGCCAGCGAAGGTCGCGACCGACGTGCTGGCGCGCTTTGCAGGCGACCATTTTCGCTTTATGGCGCCGGATGCCATTCTTGCCCAGCCGGACGTGAGCGCCAGCTGGCTGATTGTCGATGAGGCCGCCGCCATTCCGGCTCCGCTGCTTACTCAACTGGCGGCTCGCTTTCCGCGCGTGCTGCTGACCACCACGGTTCAGGGGTACGAAGGCACCGGACGCGGTTTTATTCTTAAATTTTGCGCCGGACTGGCGCAGGCGCGCTATTTCACGCTGGATGAGCCGCTGCGCTGGTCGCGTCAGGACCCGCTGGAAGCCTGGCTGAATCAGGCGCTGCTGTTTGAGGACGCCGCCCCCGCGCCCGCGTCGCTGCCCGGCGCGCCCTGGCTAATGCCCGCCGACGCCTGGCAGCGGGATGCGGCCCAGCCCGAAGCCGCTTACCGACTACTGGCCAGCGCCCACTATCGTACCTCGCCGCTCGATCTGCGGCGGTTAATGGACGCGCCCGGCATGACGCTGTGGCTGAGCGGCAGCGCGCCGGCCTTGCAGGGGGCGCTCTGGCTGGTCGAGGAGGGCGGATTAGACCCCGAACTGGCGCAGGCGGTGTGGGCGGGCAGACGCCGACCGCGCGGCAATCTGGTGGCGCAGTCGCTGGCCGCGCACGCCGGACTGGTGGAGGCGGCGACGCTGCGATCCCGGCGCATCAGCCGAATTGCGGTCGCGGCGGAACAGCGCAGGCAGGGCATCGGCCTGGCGCTGGTCGCCGCGGCGCAGGCGCAGCAGGAGGCGGATTTTCTGTCGGTCAGCTTTGGCTATACCGAGCCGCTCTGGGCCTTCTGGCGCGCCTGCGGTTTTACCCTGGTCCGCATCGGCACCCAGCGGGAAGCCAGCAGCGGCTGCTATGCCGCGATGGCGATATGCGCGCTGACCCCTGAAGGCGCTGAGCTTCAGCGGCGCGCGGCGCAGCGGCTGGCGCGTGACTGGGTATATCTGCGTCATCAGATTGCGGCGTCACTCGATCTGCCGGAGAGCGCCTCTGTTTTTACGGCGGAAGACGCCTTGCTGGCGGCGGGATTTGCCTGGGCGCAGCGGCCGCTGGAAGCGAGCCTGCCGGTGCTGCACCGGCTCGTCGCCGCCAGCGACGCTGCGCCACCGCTGCTGCGCGCCGCGCTCCAGCCGCAGGCCGAGGCGGGTCGCCTGGCGCAGCAGGCCGGGCTGCCGGGACGTAAAGCGTTGATCGCGCAACTGCGGCGCGACACGGCGACCGCGTTGACGGCATGGGATGCGGTATCGGCCCGCAGGCTTCAGCAGCAAGTGGAATAAATCCACAAAGTCATTCAAATTTTCCCAATAGCGCTCTACGCACAGCAGCGTATAGTGACTGAAGGAGGTCGATATGACACTGCAATACGTTATTGTTCAGCAGCCGAGCACGGCTGCACAACAGCTGTTCCTGCTCTATCACGGCGTCGGCGATAACCCGCACTCTATGGCGCAGCTGGGCGGTTGGTTCGCCCGCGAGTTTCCGCAGGCGCAGGTGGTGGCGGTAGGCGCGCCTGCGCCCGGCCACTACTGGTTCAGTGAAACGGCGCAGCACGACCAGAGCGAGCAGCAGCGGGTTAACGCCGTGCTGCCGCAGTTCGTTGATTCGGTACGCTACTGGCAACAACAAAGCGGCGTACAGTCCAACGCCACCGCGCTGGTGGGCTTTTCACAGGGAAGCACCATGGTGCTGGAAGGCGTGAAGGCGCAGCCGGATCTGGCTGGTCGCGTAGTGGCGTTCAGCGGCCGCTACGCCACGCTTCCCGAAAGCGCCACGACGCGCACCACCATTCATCTTATTCACGGCGAGTATGACGAGCAGATCCCGATGCAGCACGCCGAGCAGGCGGCGCAGCGGCTGACTGCGCTGGGGGGCGACGTCACCCTGGATATTGTGGAGGATTTGCCGCACGCCATCGACGATCGCAGTATGGCGCTGGCGTTAAAGCATCTTCATTACACTGTGCCGAAGCGTTACTTCGACGAGGCGCTGAGCGGGGCGAAGCCCGGCGATGACGACGTGATTATGATGATGTAAAAACGCCCCCGCGCAGGCGGGGGCGTTCAGATAAGGGCGCCGGGTTACTTCTTCTTCGGCCAGTCGTCGTCATCATCCCATTTATCGTTGAAGTCGCGATGGGGCGGCAGGTCGGGTTTGTTCGCCATATATTTTTTATGGTCGATACGCTTCAGATCCTTATAGACATTCATCAGCACGCCAACCAGCAACAGGATCACCAGGATCCACCAGTATTCTTTAATAAATTCCATTTGCCTGCTCCTCTCGATCGCGCTCAGGCGACCAGCTGTTCCATAATCCGCTGATACATACGGCTCAGCGTTTGCAGATCGGCTGCCTTCACGCACTCATTGATTTTGTGAATAGTCGCATTCACGGGTCCCAGTTCGACCACCTGCGCCCCCATACGCGCGATAAAGCGCCCGTCAGAGGTGCCGCCCGTGGTCAGCAGCTGCGGCTTAATCTCATTATAGTGCGATACCGCCTTGACCACGGCGTCAACCAGCTTGCCGCGCGAGGTCAGGAAGGGCTGACCCGACACACTCCATTCCAGCGTGTAGCGCAGCTGGTAGCTGTCCAGCAGCGCCGCAACGCGCTCTTTGATCATCTGATCGGTCAGTTCGGTGCTAAAGCGAAAATTGAACTGGACGAAGAACTCGCCGGGAATAACGTTATTACTGCCGGTGCCGGCCTGCACGTTGGCGATCTGCATACTGGTCGGCGGGAAAAATTCATTGCCGCGATCCCACTCGGTGGCCACCAGCGCAGCGAGCGCCGGCATCGCGCGGTGTACCGGATTATCGGCCAGATGCGGATAGGCGACGTGCCCCTGGACGCCGTGAATCGTCAGGTTCGCGGTCATCGAGCCGCGACGGCCATTTTTTACTACATCGCCGACAACTTCGGTGCTGGAAGGCTCGCCGACCAGGCAGTAGTCCAGCCGCTCGCGGCGCGCCATCAGGCGTTCTACCACCTTCACCGTGCCGTTTTTCGCGCTGGCTTCTTCGTCAGAGGTGATCAGAAACGCCAGACGGCCCTTGTGGTTGGGATAAGAGGCCACAAAGCGCTCCGCCGCGACCACCATCGCCGCCAGAGAACCCTTCATATCCGCCGCGCCGCGGCCAAACAGCATGCCGTCGCGAATGGTGGGTTCAAATGGCGGATTGATCCAGCGGCTGGCGTCGCCCGGCGGCACCACGTCGGTATGGCCGGCGAACGCCAGCGTCTCGCCCTGGCCGCGCGTCGCCCAGAAATTCAGCGTATCGTCGACAGGCATCTGCTCAATGTGGAAACCAATGGCTTCCAGACGGGCTATCAGTAGCGCCTGGCAGCCGGCATCATCCGGACTCAGCGAAGGGCGACGGATCAGCTGCTGTGCTAATTCAATGACAGGGCAGAACATATTATGACTTCTCCTGAATAAATGCCTGATATGCGGTTTCGCTGAATCCGACCAGCAGCGTACCGTCCGGCGCACGCAGTAAAGGTCGTTTGATGATGGCGGGCTGCGCCTGCATCAGCGCGCTGGCGCTGGCGGCGTCGGTAATGGCGTCGCGCTCGGCTTCCGGTAGCTTACGCCATGTGGTGCCGCGCGTATTGAGCAGCGTCTGATAGCCGAGTTGATCGATAAACTGCGTCAGCAGCGCATCGCTCAGCCCGCTGGCGCGGTAGTCATGAAATGCATAACCGATGCCGGCAGTCTCTAAATAGCGGCGCGCTTTTTTTATTGTGTCGCAATTTTTTATGCCGTACATCACCCACTGCGCTGTCATCATGCTTCCCCGTCGTGAAAAGAGAGCGGCAGTTTACCACAGACGGTTAGCCTTCTGAGCGGCTGGCAGGGAAAAAGCCATGAAACAAAGGCGCATTTTGTCGCCAGGATTAATCTTAGTAACCGTTTTCATTTTTGCGCGTGACAGTTACGATATTTATCATAAGCGTGTTAAGAATAATCTTAAGTGAAACTGCGGCCGCCTGGTCCGGCTAATCTGGCTTTTAACGAGGATCATTAGCGGTTTGCTGAAATGTGCTTCAGCTAGCAGATTAAAAAAACTCCAGTTATTAATCGTCTTTGCCGATAGTGAAAACAGGTGTAACCGTATTCACCTGGCGAAAGTTTCCGCGTAAAATCGGTAGCACAACAAGAGAGGGTTAATATGATTGACGTTGAAATGGGGAACTGGAAAGAATTTATCGCGGCGATGTTACGCACTAAGTAACCCGCGGCGAAAACGCAGCACACTTCCCCTTTGCTGTAATTCTGACCACACACAGTAATCTAAGGCAGCCACTTCGGTGGCTGCCTTTACGTTTGCACTCAGTCGAGCGGTTTTGCCTTCAGCGGAAAGCGGCGGCGCACCAGCACAAAGAACAGCGGCACAAAGAAAATGGCCAGCGCCGTGGCGGAGATCATTCCGCCCATCACGCCGGTGCCGACCGCATGCTGGCTGCCGGAACCGGCCCCCGTGCTGATCGCCATCGGCAGTACGCCAAAAATAAAGGCCAGCGACGTCATCAGAATCGGCCGCAGGCGCTGGCGCGAAGCGGACAGCGTCGCGTCAGTCAGTTCGACGCCTTTGCTGTTCATCTCACTGGCGAACTCAACAATCAGGATGGCGTTCTTCGCCGACAGCCCCACCACGGTTAATAGCCCAACCTGAAAGTAGACGTCATTCTCCAGACCGCGCAGCCAGGTGGCGATCAGCGCGCCGACCACGCCGAGCGGCACCACCAGCATGACCGAGAAGGGAATCGACCAGCTCTCATAGAGCGCGGCCAGGCAGAGGAACACCACCAGCAGCGAGATGGCGTACAGCGCCGGGGCCTGCGATCCGGACAGTCGCTCCTGATAAGAGGCGCCGGTCCACTGGAAGCCGACGCCGAGCGGCAGCTTCTCCACCAGCTGCTCCATGACGTTCATTGCCGTACCGCTGCTGACGCCTTGCGCCGCCTCGCCGACAATCTCAATGGATGAGTAGCCGTTATAGCGCTCCAGACGCGGCGAGCCGATTTCCCAGCGGCTGGTGGCAAAGGCGGAGAAGGGCACCATGCCGCCGCTGCTGTTGCGTACATACCATTTGTTGATGTCGTCCGGCAGCATGCGGAATGACGGCGCGGCCTGCACATAGACCTTCTTCACGCGGCCGCGATCGAGAAAATCGTTGACGTAGGTCGAACCCCATGCGGTCGTCAGGGTATCGTTAATGGTATCAATAGATACGCCCAGCGCCTGCGCTTTGCGCTGATCGACGTCGATCTGAAGCTGCGGGCTGTCGTCAAGTCCGTTGTGGCGCACGCGCGACAGCGACGGGTTGCTGGCCGCCAGTTGCAGCAGTTTGTCGCGCATGGCCATGAGCTGGGCGTGGCCAATCCCGGCGTGATCCTGTAGCTCCATATCAAAACCCGAAGAGCTGCCCATCCCGGTGATGGCGGGCGGACTGCTGGCGATCACGCGCCCCTCTTTGATCGAGCGGAAGGCCTGCGTCGCGCGTTCGATAATGGCAAACGAGGTACGATCGGCGCCAGGACGTTCTTCCCAGTCTTTCAGGCGCACAAACAGACGCGCCACGTTCTGGCCGTTGCCGCCCGGACCTGAGCCGATGGTCGAGAATACCGACAGCACGTTCTCTTTCTCCTCGGTCATATAGTAGTTTTCTACTTTTGCCACCACGTTTGAGGTTTGCTGGAGCGTTGAGCCTGGCGGTAACTGCACCTGGGTCATAAAGACGCCGCGATCCTCAAGCGGCAGGAAAGAGGTGGGCAGCCGAATAAACAGGAACGCCATCAGGCCGATAATGGCGAGGTAGAGCAGCAGCCAGCGGCCGCCTTTGCGCAAAATGCGCGCCACGCCGCGCTCATAGCGCTCCGCGTTGCGGTTGAAATGGCGGTTAAACCAGCCGAAAAAGCCGCGGCGTCCGTGATGCTCTCCCTGCGCCAGCGGCTTCAGCAGCGTTGAGCAGAGCGCGGGCGTCAAAATCATCGCCACCAGCACCGACAGCACCATGGCCGACACGATAGTAATGGAGAACTGACGATAGATGGCGCCGACGGTGCCGCCGAAAAAGGCCATCGGCACAAAGACCGCCGACAGCACCAGCGCAATGCCCACCAGCGCGCCCTGGATTTGCCCCATCGACTTACGCGTCGCCGCGCGCGGTGAGAGTCCTTCCTCGCTCATGATGCGCTCGACGTTCTCGACGACGACGATGGCGTCATCCACCAGCAGGCCGATGGCAAGCACCATCGCGAACATCGTCAGGGTGTTGATGCTGAAGCCGCAGGCGTACAGCACGGAAAAGGTGCCGAGCAGCACGACCGGCACCGCGATAGTGGGGATCAGCGTAGCGCGAAAATTCTGCATAAACAGATACATTACGCCAAATACCAGTACGATAGCTTCTACCAGCGTCTTCACCACGTCGAGGATCGAGGCTTTAACGAACGGGGTGGTTTCATAGGCGATTTTGGCTTCCAGCCCGTGCGGGAAGTAGTGCGACAGCTCTTCGATGCGCTGGCGCACCAGCTTGTCGGTGTTCATCTCATTGGCGCCGGAGGCGAGCTTGATGCCGAGTCCCGAAGCCGGCTGGCCGTTATAGCGGCTCAGGTAGTCATACTTTTCTGCGCCCAGCGCCACCTGCGCAACGTCGGCCAGCGTGACCACCGACCCGTCAGGATTGGTTCTGAGCGTAATGGCTTTAAACTGCTCAGGCGTCTGTAGCAGCGACTGCGCGTTGACCGTAGCGTTCAGCGCCTGCTTGTCTACTGAGGGCAGGCCGCCCACCTGACCCACCGCGACCTGCGCGTTTTGCGCCTCAATCGCGCTGACCACGTCGTCGGTGGTCAGCGAATAGGCGATAAGGCGGGTGGGATCGAGCCAGATGCGCATCGCATACTGGCTGCCGTAAGCGTCGACCTGGCCGACGCCGTCGATGCGGCTCAGCGGGTCCTGAATATTACTGGCGACGTAATCGGCAATATCCTGTTTATCCATACTGCCGTCGGTAGAGACGAAGGCGACCATCAGAATATTACTGTCGCCGGTTTTATTCACCGTTACCCCCTGCGACTGAACCGCCTGCGGCAGTTTGCGCAGCGCCGACTGAAGCTGGTTCTGTACCTGCTGGCGCGCCTCATCGGGATCGGTGCCGGCGGAGAAGGTGAGGGTAATCTGCGCCTGACCGGTATTACTGCTGTTCGACGACATATACATCAGGTTGTCGATGCCGGTCATGTTCTGCTCTATCACCTGAGTGACGGTGTTTTCCAGCGTTTCCGCCGACGCGCCCGGATAGTTGGCGGTGATGCGGACGTTAGGCGGCGCCAGGTCGGGATACTGCTCAATGGGCAGGGAAAAAATAGCCAGCATGCCGCAAAGGCTGATTAAAATCGCCAGCACCCAGGCAAATACGGGGCGGTCGATGAAAAAATTCGACATCGAATCGACACTCCTCAGCAGCGTTTCGCTTGTTATTATCAGAATGCGGCCCGCAATACAGGCGGGCCGTGCGGACAGGTAAGGGGAGATTGCCTGCCGGAACTTACTCTACGTGCTGCAAATTAGGAAATCGTGGAGAAAATGTGGAGAAAGTGTAAATCCCGCGTCAGGTTAAGTGTTGCGGCTTTCCAGCCACATCACGGTTGCCGCCACGCGCGAGCGGACGTCGAGTTTCTTCAGCAGATTACGGATATGCACTTTTACCGTCTCCTCTGAAATATGCAGCGTGGCGGCAATCTCTTTATTCGACAGGCCGCGCGCGACCTCTTGCAGCACGTCGCGCTCGCGTTCGGTAAGCAGCCGCAGCGGGCTGGCGCTGTATTGACGCGTAGCCAGGTAGTTTCGTACCGCGTCGCTGAAGACCTTTTCGCCGCGCGCGGCCGCCAGAATCTGGCCGGGCAGCAGTTCCGGGTCGCTGTCTTTCAGTAAGTAGCCGTCGGCGCCGGCGTCAATAATGGTATCGATATCGCTGTGCGCGTCCGACACGGTGAAGATCAGAATGCGCGCGCTGATCTCTTCATGGCGCAGCGCCTTCAGCGTGTCGAGTCCCGACATCCCTTTCATATTGAGATCGAGCAGAATAATGTCCGGCGTCAGACGGCGCGCTTCCGCCAGCGCTTCAGTGCCGTTATTCGCCTCGGCAATCACTTCCAGGCGCGGCTCCAGCGCCAGCAGCTGGCGAATGCCGCGCCGCATCAGCGGATGGTCGTCCACAATCATTACCGTCAGCATGGGTTGTTGCATGGTTACTCCTGGCGAATAAAGCAAAAACGCTTAAAGGGTTAGAAAAATCGCGTCAGGTTTCAACGCGATGATATGACGTCAGCGCGGGGCGGAAAGCGCAGCGCGACCTGCGTGCCGCGTCCCAGCGCCTGAATACTCAGTTCACCCGCCAGCCGCGCCGCGCGCTCCGACATGGTGGTCAAACCATAGTGGCCTTCTGGCTCCTCGGTGCTGGCGATACCCACGCCGTCGTCAGTGATAGTCAGTAAATGCTCACCTTGATTGTTGCGCTCATAGCGCACGCTGATTGTCTCAGCGCTGGCATGGCGAATCGCGTTCAGCACCGCCTCGCGAGCGATCTGCAACAGATGCACCTGCTGCTGCGCATCCAGCGTTTCCAGACCCGGCTGAAAACTAAAGCTAATTTTAGCCGTAACCTGTTCCTGTAACGAGGCGATCATCGCCTGCATCGCCGCCACCAAATCGGCCTGTTCTATCGTCAGGCGAAAGGTCGCCAGCAGTTCGCGCAGCTGGCGGTAAGCGTCGGCGAGCGTACGGTCAAAATCGGCAATAATGTTCTGCGCCGCGGAATCCGGCGTAGTCAGGGTGCGGCGCAGCAGCGTCAGCTGAATGCGCATAAACGAGAGCGCCTGCGCCAGCGAATCGTGCAGCTCGCGCGCAATAGTCGCGCGCTCTTCAATCAGCAGCATCTGCTGCACCTGTTTTTGCGTTTGCCAGATCCAGACGGTGCGCGACAGCATATTGGCCAGGCTTTGCATCAGCGCCATGCGCGGCTCGGCCTGTGCGCTTTGCCAGCGCAGCGAGCCGATGTGTTCGTCATCCTGTTGCAAAGGGACGCTGTGCCAGGGCTGCGCAGGGTCGCTTTCTCCCACAGCAAACCGGGCGTGCTCGCTCTCCAGCACCAGCACGCGCAGCTGCTCGCGTTCGCAGACCTGCGCCATGGCCGCTTCAATCAGCGCCGCGCTGAGCGGGCTGGCGGTCAGCATCTGCGAGCTTTCATACAGCAGGGACAGGGTACGATTGGCCTCCTGAAGATCGCGCGTTTTCTCTTCTACCGCGCTGGCCAGCGCCTGATGGTGAGAATGCAGGCGTGACGCCATCGCGCTAAAGGTATGCGCCAGCACGCGCAGCTCGTTATCCTGCTCAACCACCAGCGGCGGAAACGCGAAATTGCCGCTTTCCACATAGCGGCTGGCGGTCACCAGCGCGTTCAGCGGACGCACTACCTGCCGCCGGGTAAAGCGGATGGTCGTCAGCGCCAGCGCCACAATAGCAATTACGCCCAGCAGACTGCTGGCCGCCACCAGCTCCATTTTTCGTTCGCTGTAGCGCTGTAGCCCCATGACAAAGCGATCGATTTCGCCTACATAGTTCGCCACCTGCTGCTGATAGAGACGGGCATCGCCGTGCTGAAGCTGCTGTTGCAGAACGGGCCAGGCGTTGCGCAGGTGCTGATAGCGACCGATCACCTCTTGCGGCACCCAGGGGCGATCCAGGTCGCGCAGCGCAGGTTTATCCAGCGTCTGCTGATACTCCTGCAAGTGCTGGCTGAGCTGCTGGGGGGCGCTGTTACTGTCCCAGGCCAGCCGGTAGCTTTGCATACGCAGCGAACCCGCCAGATTGATCGCTTCGGCATCGCGCAGGCTGCTGGAGAGCGTCATCAGCGCCAGACCGGTCGTCAGCAGCGCCAGCAGGACGATAGCGCTCAGCGCCTGAGCGATGCTGCGCGTCACAGAACGTTTTACTATCACATGAATATCCCTGTATTTGTTGCGGGCATTATAGGGGAGAGAGACTCTGACCGTCACCTTAACCCGTGTCGGTCTACATAATGAGTTACATTTGGTACAAAAACTGACCTCGGCTGACCTATCCCAGGAGTAAACCTCAGGCGGCGCTCAAAAAGTACACAGGTTTACATCGGCCGCATGTTGGCTTTCATTGTGGCGCTAATAATTCTAACCGGAATTAAGCCAATCCCCTGCATCGTCATTGAAGGAGCATGCTATGAAAAAACTTACTGTGATTCTGGCTGGTGCCCTGTTCGCGACCGCATCGTTCTCTACGCTGGCGGCCACGCCGGTCAGTCAGGAACAGGCGCAGGGACTGCAAAGCATCGGCAGCGTCTCTGTCTCTAATACCCGCGGCTCGCTGGACGACGCGACGCGTCAGCTGTCGCAAAAAGCCGAAGAGATGGGCGCAAGTCACTATCGCGTTATCGGCGTCGAAAATCCGGGCGACTCAAGCCTGTGGAGAGGCACCGCAGAGATTTATCGCTAACCCTCAAGAAGCTCACCTTTCCATCCCTGTAGCATTTACCGGCCCGCCAATGGCCGGTTTTTTTTGTGCATTAAACCTGATTATTACAAAACACTTTGTGCGCCTTGCCGGTATCTTTTGCTTCGTTCACGCAGAACGGGTAGGATTCATCGCCGTAATTTCCCCTGCCGCTTTACCTATAACTCACAGGCAGATTAAGCGGGCAATTACCCCATTTCGCATAGCGTACGCAATCGTTTGTGAACGCTGTGATTGATGGTCAGGACAAACAGGAAGGCTATGAAATCTACTAAAAAAACCGCAGCCGAAATGCGTGCTGCGAAAAGACGCTGGCTGAACTCACATGACACCGGCTACCACAAGGCGATGGGCAATCGTCACGTTCAGATGATTGCTATCGGCGGCGCTATCGGCACCGGCCTGTTCCTCGGAGCAGGCGGACGTCTTCAGGCGGCGGGACCAGCGCTGGCGCTGATCTATCTGGTCTGCGGCATCTTCTCGTTTTTTATCCTGCGGGCGCTCGGCGAGCTGGTATTGCACCGCCCGTCAAGCGGCAGCTTCGTCTCCTATGCGCGTGAATTCTTAGGAGAAAAAGCCGCCTATGTCGCAGGCTGGATGTACTTTGTTAACTGGGCGATGACCGGCATTGTCGACATCACCGCCGTCGCGCTCTATATGCATTACTGGGGCGCATTCGGCGACGTGCCGCAGTGGGTCTTCGCGCTGGGCGCGCTGGCGATTGTCGGCACCATGAACATGATCGGCGTGAAATGGTTTGCTGAGATGGAGTTCTGGTTCGCGCTGGTGAAAGTGCTGGCGATTGCTATTTTCCTGGTGGTCGGCGTGGTGTTCCTTGGCACCGGCAAGCCGCTGGACGGCAACGCGACCGGCATCCACCTGGTGACCGACAACGGCGGGCTGTTCCCGCATGGCCTGCTGCCCGCGCTGGTGCTGGTGCAGGGCGTGGTGTTTGCCTTTGCCTCCATTGAGCTGGTAGGAACGGCCGCAGGGGAGTGTAAAGATCCGGAAACCATGCTGCCGAAAGCGATCAACAGCGTCATCTGGCGTATCGGCCTGTTTTACGTCGGCTCTGTGGTGCTGCTGGTGCTGCTGCTGCCGTGGAACGCCTATCAGGCAGGCCAGAGTCCTTTCGTTACCTTCTTCTCGAAGCTGGGCGTGCCCTATGTCGGCAGCATTATGAATATCGTGGTGCTGAGCGCGGCGCTCTCCAGCCTGAACTCCGGTCTCTACTCAACCGGCCGTATTCTGCGCTCTATGGCGATGGGCGGTTCCGCGCCGAAGTTTATGTCGAAAATGAGCAGCCAGCAGGTGCCTTACGCCGGTATCCTGGTGACTATCGCGGTCTATGTGATCGGCGTGGTGCTGAACTACTACGTGCCTTCGCAGGTATTCGAGATTGTGCTGAACGTGGCGTCGCTGGGCATTATTGCCTCGTGGGGCTTTATCGTGATCTGCCAGATGCGTCTGCGTAAGGCCATCAAAGAGGGCAAAGCGGACGATGTCAGCTTTAAGCTGCCTGGCGCGCCGGTCACCTCCTGGCTGACGCTGCTGTTCCTGCTGAGCGTGCTGGTGCTGATGGCGTTCGATTATCCGAACGGCACCTATACCATCGCGGCCATCCCGGTGCTGGCGGTGATCCTGGTGCTGGGCTGGTTTGGCGTGCGCAAGCGCGTGCATGCCATTGCCCAGACCGAGCACGACCATCTGCATGACGAGGCGAAGCCGCACGCGCTGGCGGACGACGCCGCGCATTAAGCCTCGCTGAAAAGCCCGCCCGCTACGGCGGGCTTTTTTATTCCCGCTTTCAGATAGTTTTCCCATACGCTTACGCCTATGATGGCAGGCTCCCTCAATTTTGCGGTGGAGTCACTATGTCGTTCAGGATCAACATCATTAAAGACAAGCTTCTCTCTGATAACTACTTCATCCTGCGTAATTACACCTATGAGCTGGCCACCCGCGACGGAGAGCTAGTGCGCCACAAGCGTGAAGTCTATGACCGCGGCAACGGCGCCACCATCCTGCTCTATAACCGTGAAAAAAACAGCGTGGTGCTGACGCGTCAGTTTCGTATCGCCACTTACGTAAACGGCAACGCGAGCGGAATGCTGATCGAGGCGTGCGCCGGGCTGCTGGACAATGACTCGCCGGAGGTCTGCATTCGCAAGGAGGCCATTGAAGAGACCGGTTACGCCGTGGGCGAGGTAAAAAAACTTTATGAAGCCTATATGTCGCCTGGCGGCGTCACCGAGCTGATCCATTTCTTTGCCGCCGAGTATAACGAATCCCTGCGCGATAACGCGGGCGGCGGCGTGGAAGATGAGGATATTGATGTGCTGGAGATTGCCTTTCCAGAGGCGCTGGCGATGGTAAAAGATGGCCGCATCCGCGACGGCAAAACCATTATGCTGCTGCAACACGCGCAGCTGGCCGGCTGGCTAACCGCCTGATCTTCGCCGCAGACGCATCGGGGATGCCGTTGCGTCGCGTGAGATTGTCCGACAAATCCGATTGAGGTCGGCCCACGCGCTACTCATGATGAAGCGGTGATTTCCCTGACGCCATACCGCATTGTCGTATGCTTTTTCAGCAGTCAGGTGCGCTTTCTGGACGTGGTCACAGTTTCGGCCCACCTGATGTCCGGCCGTTGCGCTATCATCTCCACTCTGAGATTTTGGGGACCGTTTTTATTGATGTCGACCTGGACGAAATCACTGCTGGCACTACCTTTTCTTTACGTCGCCTGCGTTAAAGCAGAACCACTGCAAAAGTCGTTTTCCGACTGGCAGGTGACCTGTAATAACGTTGGGTTTTGCGTTGCGCGCAATATACCCGGCGATAAAGGACTGGTAATGACCATTGCCCGCCATGCCGGCGTTGACGATCGTCCGCTGCTGCGTATTGACTACGGCAGCGCCTATAGCGGCGAAGTACCCGGCGCGCCGCTACAGGATAACCTGCTGCTGGATCAGCGTCGGCTGCGTCCCGATCTCAAACACTGGACGGTTGAACCCCATCATCTCGCCACCGGCAACGCCATCGCCATTGATGAGTTTCTGGCGCAAATCCTCGACGCGGACGCCATCCAGCTGACCTACAATGCACAGGCCGCTATTTCGCTGCATGGTCTGAAGGCCGCGCTGCTGCTGATGGATGACATTCAAGGCAGGGTAAACGGCATGAGCGCCTGGATAAAGCGCGGCTCCCGCGCGCTGTGGGATGTGCCGCCCGCGCCGCCCGCGCCCCGGTTAGCCGGGCCGGGCGGGCCGCCTGCCGCACTGACTCGCGAAGAGACCAGCGGCCTGCTGGACTATGGCACCTGGCGGCTGAATACCGATACCTGCTCGCTCGATCCGATGCGGCGCGAGGTCAACGTCGCGCCGCTGACCGACAGCAAAGCGCTGCTGATGGTGAGCTGCGAAATGGGCGCCTATAACGTTATCGACCTGGCTTTTGAGGTGACGCGCACTGCGCCCTACGTCGCGCGCGGCATTAGTCTGACGCTGCCGTTTACGCCGCCGCGCGGCGAACGTCAGCTGGAGCTGATTAATGCGGACTATGATGCCAGCACGGGGCAGCTCTATACCTTCAGCAAGGGGCGGGGACTGGGCGACTGCGGCTCCGCCACGCGCTGGCGCTTTAACGGCACCGATTTCACCCTGGCGGAGTATGCGGAAGAGTCGACCTGCGACGCCTGGCACAGCAGCGACGACTGGCCCACGCTATGGGTGTCCCAGTCGCCGCCGTCAGCGTCGCCTTAAGGAATAGCCTGCACCATCATCGGCGAACCGTTCTGGTTGCCGACCAGTTCGGCCAGCAGATCGTTAACGCCGTCGCTCATGGCGGTAAAGCGCGTCAGCGGCGAGCGCGTGACCACGACAAATACCCCAACGTTGTTCTGCGGCACCATCGCCATATAGGTAATAAAACCGCCGCCGCCGCCGGTTTTTTGAATAATACCGGGACGACCGTTTTTGGGTCCCATATAGACCCAGCCCATGCCAATCGCATCGGCCTTGCCTGGCACATCCATGCCTTCCACCTTCGCCAGCTGACTGCGGCGGTAGATCAGCGTCTGCATGCGATCGACCTGCGGCGAACGCGGGTTAATATCTGAGTTCAGGAACTGCTGCATCCAGCGCGCCATATCATCCGGCGTTGAGTAGACGCCGCCGCTGCCGATCGCCGCCAGCGTATTGTTACAGGGGCTGGCGCCTTTTTCCGCCACCATCAGGCGATCGCACTGCTCTGGCGAGGGGGTAAAGGTGGTGTCTTTCATGCCCAGCGGGCGGGTAATCAACTGCTGAAGCAGCGCCGGATAGGGCATGCCAGCGGCGCGCGCCAGCGCATCGCCCAGCAGGTCATAGCCCAGGTTGGAGTAGGAGGCCCAGGTGCCCGGCGCGGCCTTGAGTTTCGCGTTAGCCAGCCAGCTCCAGCGATCGCTGCGTGTCGGCCAGACAAAGACCGGGCGATGCGGTTTGCCGCCGGGCTGTTCGCGCGGCAGGCCGCTGGTATGGGTGGAAAGGTTAATCAGACGAATCGGCTGACCCGCATAGCTCGGAACGCGGACGCCCGGCGGCGCGTATTTGCTGAGCGGATCGTCCAGGCGCAGCTGCCCGCGCTCCGCCATCTTTACCATGACTTCGCTGGTCAGGAGTTTGCTGAGCGAGGCGATACGGATCAGCGAGTCTTTCTGCGGGCGAATATTATTACCCGGTCGCGTTTCGCCAAAGCTGGCGAACACGCGCTGGTTGCCGTCGATCGCCACCAGCGCCATGCCGGTGGCGCCGCTGCCGTAAAAAATATGTTCAGCATAGCGGTCAACGATTTGGGAAGAGAGCAGGGGATCGGGCGCGATCTGCGCCTTGCCTGCTAACGGCAGCAGGGAAACCATAAGGGCCAGTAGATAGGGCGTACGTTTTTTCAACGGGAAAGCATCCGGCTAGAGGAATCAGGGAAAGATCCTATAGTAATGCGTTTGCTGAGGGGGAGAAGGGGGCTGAAGCGATTTTTTTCTGTTTCAGGCTGTGAAGTGAAAAGCCCTTCCCACGGCGCGGGGAAGGGCCAAAGCATTACGCGGGCTTGAGTAACGATTCCGCCTGCGCCACCACGTTTTCAATGGTGAAGCCAAAGGCAGGGAAAAGTTTACCGGCGGGCGCAGACTCGCCGAAGGTGGTCATTCCGACGATTTTGCCGTCGATGCCGACATACTTGAACCAGTAATCAGCAATGCCCGCTTCGACGGCGACGCGCGCGCGCACCGTCGTCGGCAGCACCGACTCACGGTAGGCGATGTCCTGCTTGTCAAACACATCGGTGCTCGGCAGCGAGACCACGCGCACCTTGTGCCCGTCGATGGTCAGCTTCTCCGCCGCGCCCAGCGTGATTTCGACTTCCGAACCGGTCGCAATCAGGATGATGTCTGGCGTGCCCTGGCAGTCCTTGAGGATATAGCCGCCGCGCGCGATATTTTCGACCTGCGCAGGGCTACGCTCCGGCTGTAACAGGTTCTGGCGCGACAGGATCAGCGCGGTCGGCCCGTGATGGCGCTCGATCGCCGCTTTCCACGCCACCGCGGTTTCAACCTGATCGCAGGGACGCCAGGTGCTGAAGTTAGGCGTCAGACGCAGGCTGGCGAGCTGCTCGACCGGCTGGTGCGTCGGACCATCTTCACCGAGACCGATAGAGTCGTGGGTATAGACCATGATCTGACGCGCCTTCATCAGCGCCGCCATACGCGCGGCGTTACGCGCATACTCGACAAACATCAGGAAGGTCGCGGTGTAGGGCACAAAGCCGCCGTGGTGGGCGATGCCGTTGGCGATGGCGGTCATGCCAAATTCCCGCACGCCGTAGTGAATATAGTTGCCCGCCGGATCCTCTTTAATCGGCTTAGAGCCTGACCAGATGGTGAGGTTGCTTGGCGCAAGGTCGGCTGAGCCGCCCAGCAGCTCCGGCAGCAGAGAACCCAGGTGCTCCAGCGTGTTTTGCGACGCTTTACGGCTGGCGATCTTCTGCGGATTGGCCTGGAGCTCGCTAATAAACTTGTGCGTCTCCTTCTCCCAGGTTGAGGGCATTTCGCCGTTCATGCGGCGCTGGTACTCTTCCGCCAGTTCCGGGTGCGCCTGTTTGTAGGCGGCCAGCTTGTCATTCCAGGCGCGTTCGCGCTCGGCGCCTGCCTCTCTGGCGTCCCACTGCTGGTAAATATTCTGCGGGATTTCGAACGGGGCGGAGGTCCAGCCCAGCTCTTTACGCGCCAGCGCCACTTCCGCGTCGCCCAGCGCCGCGCCGTGGGACTCTTCTTTCCCGGCTTTGTTGGGCGAGCCGAAGCCGATAATGGTGCGGCAGATGATCAGCGACGGTTTGTCGGTCACGCTTTGCGCCTCTTTTATGGCGCGGCTGACCGCCTCGGCATCGTGGCCGTCGATTTCGCCGACGACGTGCCAGTTGTAGGCTTCAAAACGCTTATGGGTGTCGTCGGTAAACCAGCCTTCGGTTTCGCCGTCAATGGAGATGCCGTTGTGATCGTAGAAGCCGATCAGCTTGCCGAGACCCAGCGTGCCCGCCAGCGAGCAGACCTCGTGGGAGATGCCCTCCATCAGACAGCCGTCGCCCATAAACACATAAGTAAAGTGGTCGACGATGTCGTGGCCCGGACGGTTGAACTGCGCGCCCAGCGTGCGTTCGGCGATGGCCAGACCGACAGCGTTGGCCAGACCCTGGCCCAGCGGACCGGTGGTGGTTTCCACGCCGGGCGTGTAACCGATTTCCGGGTGACCGGGAGTTTTAGAGTGGAGCTGGCGGAAGTTTTTCAGCTCCTCCATCGGTAAATCGTAGCCGGTAAGGTGCAGCAGGCTATAGAGCAGCATCGAGCCGTGACCGTTAGAGAGGATAAAACGGTCGCGATCGGCCCAGGCCGGGTTGGTCGGGTTGTGTTTCAGGTAGTCGCGCCACAGCACTTCGGCGATGTCTGCCATGCCCATCGGCATGCCTGGGTGACCGGAGTTTGCTTTTTGTACCGCATCCATACTTAACGCACGAATCGCGTTCGCCAACTCTCTGCGTGATGACATAGGGTTCTCCCTTCGTTGAGCAGAAGTGCGGGCGGGAGACCCGCCCGACGAAATTAAACAGGCAAAAACTACAGGCGTGCGGCCAGCACGTCTTCGAGTTTCTGCTGATCGACAGCAAACTGACGGATGCCGTCGGAAAGTTTTTCTACCGCCATCGGATCCTGGTTGTGCTCCCAGCGGAACTCGGCTTCAGAGAGCGATGCAGGCTGGTGGAAACCTTCGGTGGAAGGCTCTAGTTTACGCTCAACCGGCGCATCGCTGTTTTGCAGCTCTTCCAGCAGGTTCGGGGAGATGGTCAGACGGTCGCAGCCCGCCAGCGCGATAATCTGTTCAACTTTACGGAAGCTCGCGCCCATGATGATGGTGTTATAGCGATGCTTTTTGTAGTAGTCATAAATGCGGCGAACGGATTTCACGCCCGGATCTTCATCAACCACATACGGGTCCAGCGGCTTGCGGCTGTTGTACCAGTCATAGATACGACCCACGAACGGCGAAATCAGGAATACGCCCGCTTCGGCACAGGCGCGCGCCTGGGCGAAGGAGAACAGCAGCGTCAGGTTGCAGTGAATGCCGTTTTTCTCCAGCTCTTCAGCGGCCTTGATGCCTTCCCAGGTTGACGCCAGCTTGATCAGAATGCGAGAGCGGTCAATGCCGTGCTCTTCATACAGGCGAACCAGTTTTTCCGCCTTGGTCACACACATGCCACGATCGAAAGAGAGGCGCGCATCCACTTCGGTCGAAACACGGCCCGGTACGCTCTTCAGGATTTCCATACCGAGGTTAATCGCCACTTTGTCGCTGGCGTTGATAATCTGCGTCTCTTTGCTGCCGCCTTGCTTCTTCGCATAGTTGATGGCGTCGTCGATCAGGTGCTTATAGCCTTCGAGACCCGCGGCTTTCAGAATCAGAGAAGGGTTGGTGGTGGCGTCTTCAGGATGGTAATTACGAATAGATTCAATATCGCCGCTGTCCGCCACGACGGTGGTGAACTGTTTTAGTGCGTCTAGCTGGTTCATCTTTTAACTCCTTGATGAGCAATTCTTTATTGCGAATGATTTCACCCTGCAACACAGTGCATCAGGCGTTCGGTGATGAAAATACTCTTTTTCTGATTATTGCGATGGGTTGAACTCATCGTGCTCCGCGCGGCGAAAACAGCGTAACGTCAAACAGGGCGAGCGTGCTGCAACATCCTGTCAGCGAGCCGGAGAGCGAAAATCGCGCATCACAAAGGTTAGCAGAACTGGCGGGTTCTGCCGGACGAACCGCACATTCCGACCTGGTTTTTCTCCGGTACGAAACGGCTTTATCGCGATCGCTCCAGCATTTTCCGCGCTGGCTAACTTTTATACTACTTGCGCACAGAAGCTGACAAAAGGAACCGACAATGGACGATCAACTCAAGCAGAGCGCGCTGGACTTTCATCAATATCCCACTCCCGGCAAAATTCAGGTTTCGCCCACTAAACCCCTGGCTACCCAGCGCGATCTGGCGCTGGCCTATTCGCCCGGCGTCGCCGCGCCCTGTCTGGAAATCGCTGAGGACCCGCTGGCGGCCCATAAATACACCGCCCGCGGCAATCTGGTGGCGGTGATCTCCAACGGCACCGCCGTGCTGGGGCTGGGTAATATTGGCGCGCTGGCGGGCAAACCCGTTATGGAAGGCAAAGGCGTGCTGTTTAAAAAGTTCGCCGGAATTGATGTGTTTGATATTGAGATCGACGAGCAGGATCCCGATCGCCTGATCAACGTTATCGCGGCGCTGGAGCCGACCTTCGGCGGCATCAATCTGGAAGACATTAAAGCGCCGGAATGCTTTTACATTGAGCAGCAGCTGCGGCAGCGCATGTCGGTGCCGGTGTTTCATGACGATCAGCACGGCACGGCCATCATCTGTACCGCTGCGGTGCTGAACGGACTACGCATTGTGGATAAAGCGATAAGCGAGGTGCGGCTGGTGGTGTCCGGCGCGGGCGCATCGGCGATTGCCTGCCTTAATCTGCTGACGGCGCTTGGGTTGCAGAAGCGCAATATTGTAGTGTGCGACTCAAAAGGGGTCATCTACCGCAATCGCGACGCGGGCATGACGCCGACCAAAGCGGCCTATGCGGTCGAGGATAGCGGCGCGCGTCGGCTGGAAGAGGTGATCGGGAACGCGGATATTTTTCTCGGTTGTTCCGGGCCGCGCGTGCTGACGCCAGAGATGGTGCGGAAGATGGCGCGCGATCCGCTGATTCTGGCGCTGGCGAATCCTGAGCCGGAGATAATGCCGCCGCTGGCGAAGGCGGTGCGGCCTGACGCCATTATCTGCACCGGACGCTCTGATTTTCCCAACCAGGTCAACAATGTGCTCTGCTTCCCGTTTATTTTTCGCGGCGCGCTCGACGTCGGCGCGACCAGCATCAACGAGGAGATGAAGCTGGCCGCCGTGCACGCCATCGCCGCGCTGGCGCAGGCGGAGCAGAACGATGTGGTCGCATCAGCCTATGATGACCAGGATTTAAGCTTCGGCCCGGAGTACCTGATCCCTAAACCTTTCGATCCGCGCCTGATCGTGCAGATCGCGCCCGCGGTGGCGCGCGCCGCGATGGAATCCGGCGTGGCGACCCGGCCCATCGCCGATTTCGACGCCTATCGCGAGCGGCTCACCGAGTTCGTTTATAAAACGAATCTGTTTATGAAACCGATCTTTTCCCAGGCGCGCAAAGCGCCGAAGCGGGTGGTGCTGGCGGAAGGCGAGGAAGTGCGCGTGCTGCACGCGACGCAGGAGCTGGTAACGCTTGGGCTGGCGCGGCCGGTACTGATTGGGCGTCCCAACGTGATCGCTATGCGCCTGCAGAAGCAGGGGTTGAAAATTGAGGCAGGCAAAGATTTCGACGTGGTGAACAACGAATCCGATCCCCGCTTCAAAGCGTACTGGAATGAGTATTACCAGATGATGAAGCGGCGGGGCGTGACGCCGGAGCAGGCGCAGCGCGCGGTCATCGGCAATCCCACCCTGATCGGGGCCATTATGGTCCATCGCGGCGAAGCGGACGCGATGATCTGCGGCACCATCGGCGATTACCATGAGCACTATGACGTGGTGGAAAAAGTGTTCGGGCTGCGCGATGACGTCAAGGTCGCGGGCGCGATGAATGCGCTGCTGCTGCCGAGCGGCAATACCTTTATTACCGACACCTACGTTAACGAGGACCCTACGCCGGAACAGCTGGCCGACCTGACGCTGCTGGCGGCGGAAACGGTGCGGCGTTTTGGCATTGAGCCGCGCGTCGCTCTGCTGTCGCACTCCAGCTTCGGCACCTCTGACGCGCCGGGAGCGCGCAAGATGCGCGAAGCGCTGGCGATTATTCAGCGCCGCGCGCCGGAGCTGGAAGTTGACGGCGAGATGCACGGCGACGCGGCGCTGGTTGAAAACATCCGCCGCGAGCTGATGCCGGACAGCCCTTTGAAAGGCGCGGCGAACCTGCTGATCATGCCTAACGTGGAAGCGGCGCGCATTAGTTACAACCTGCTGCGCGTTTCCAGTTCGGAAGGCGTCACCGTCGGCCCGGTGCTGATGGGCATCAGCAAACCGGTTCATGTGCTGACGCGTATTGCCTCGGTCAGGCGTATCGTCAATATGGTGGCGCTGGCCGTAGTCGAAGCGCAGACCGCGCCGCTATAGCCAGTCGCGCACCGGTAAAAAGTCGCGCGTCAGCGCGGCTTCCGGCGAGTCCGGCTCTGGCTGATAGTCATACTCCCAGCGCACCAGCGGCGGCATCGACATCAATATCGATTCGGTGCGGCCGCCGGTTTGCAGACCAAACAGCGTGCCGCGATCCCACACCAGATTAAATTCCACATAGCGACCGCGACGATAGAGCTGAAACTGACGCTCGCGCTCGCCCCAGGGCAGCGCCTTGCGCCGTTCCACAATCGGCAGATAGCCGTCAAGAAAGCCGTTGCCCACCGCCTGCATAAAGCGAAAGCTGGTCTCAAAGTCCGGCACGTTAAGATCGTCGAAAAACAGCCCGCCAATGCCGCGCTGTTCGTCACGGTGTTTCAGATAGAAGTAGTCATCGCACCACTTCTTGTAGCGCGGATAAACGTCATCGCCGAACGGCTGGCAGAGATCGAACGCGGTCTGATGCCAGTGCACCGCATCCTCTTCGAAGCCGTAATAGGGCGTCAGATCGAACCCGCCGCCGAACCACCACACCGGGTCGGCGTCCGGCTTTTCGGCGATAAAAAAGCGCACGTTGGCGTGGCTGGTCGGGACGTAGGGGTTGCGCGGATGGATCACCAGCGATACGCCCATCGCCTCAAAGCTGCGGCCTGCCAGCTCAGGACGATGCGCCGTGGCCGAAGCCGGCATTTGATCGCCATGAACGTGCGAGAAGTTAACGCCCGCCTGCTCGAACACCGCGCCGTCGCGCAGCACGCGGCTGCGACCGCCGCCGCCGCCTGGACGCTGCCAGCTGTCTTCGGCGAACTGCGCGCCGCCGTCGGCCGCCGCCAGTTGATTACAGAGTGTCTCTTGCAGGTTCAGCAGAAAGGCTTTAACGCGGGAAATATCGGGCATAACATCTGGCTCATGGCAAAAAATGTGGCGCGATTATACCTGACCATTGCGGCGATCGTACTCATCAAAGTAGCGAGTAATGCCGCCAGCGATAGCGGTAGCGATGGTGCGGCGAAACGCGGTGGTGCCAAGCAGCTTCTCCTCGCGCGGATTGGTAATAAAGGAAGTCTCGACCAGCACCGACGGAATTGACGGCGATTTCAGCACGGCGAACGCGGCCTGCTCGGTGTGTTCGCTGTGCAGATGGTGCACCGGGCGGATCTGATCTAACACATGTTTGCCCAGCGTCAGGCTGTTGCGAATCGTATCGGTCTGCACCAGATCGAACAAAATTTGATTCAGGTAGTGATCCTGCTGTTCGACTTTCGCGCCGCCAACCTTATCCGCGGCGTTCTCTTTATCCGACAAATAGCGCGCCATCGCGCTGCTCGCGCCGCGGTTTGACAGGGCGAATACCGAGGCGCCGCTGGCATCGGGGCTGGTGAAACCGTCGGCGTGGATAGACATAAACAGGCTGGCGCCGTGCTGGTGCGCAATTTCAACGCGCTGATAAAGCGGAATAAAATGGTCGCTGTCGCGGGTCAGCCGCACGTCGATGCGCGGATGGTCCTGCAACAGCTGACGAACGTGACCGGCAATCTCCAGCACCACATGTTTCTCTTCTGAGCCTTCGCTGCCCACTGCCCCGGAGTCGATGCCGCCGTGACCAGGATCGATCATCACGATACGTTTGCCGTTGTTCTGCGGCGCAGGCTTCGCGTGTCGCGAACGCATTGTCAGAGCGGCGTCCTCTTCTTTCGCCTGGATCGCCCGCGGCGACAGGATAGCCAGCGCCAGGCCGGAGAGCAGCAGTTGACGGCGATTCGTCAGTCGCTTAAGCAGAGAGAGTTTTTGCATGTGCAGGCCCGTTAGAGAAAATTGTGCCCAGTGTTATATCGTAACGTTTTGTTCGCTGCGACAGCGCAATCCTTTCAGCGCATTACTTTGTATGTCAGGTTGCTAACAGAAAAATTACCGCTTTTTGTTCCACGCTGCGCTAACCAGGGTTGCGCGCGGCCCGGAATGCGTGATAATCAGCGAATTGAGCTTATTGCAGGATAAATACAATGGAAATTCGCGCTTTCCGCCAGGAAGATTTCGAAGAGGTGATTACGCTCTGGGAGCGTTGCGATTTGTTACGTCCGTGGAACGATCCGGAACTGGATATCGAACGCAAGATGAACCATGACGCGGATCTGTTTCTGGTAGCGGAAGTGGGCGGCGAAGTGGTCGGCACGCTGATGGGCGGCTACGACGGGCATCGCGGCTCCGCCTACTATCTGGCGGTGCACCCTGATTATCAGGGGCGCGGCTTCGCCAACGCGCTGATGAACCGGCTGGAGAAAAAGCTGATCGCGCGCGGCTGCCCCAAAATCAACCTGATGGTGCGAGAAGAGAACGATCAGGTGGTGGCGTTTTACGAGAAGCTGGAATATGAACCGGTTGATTCAGTGCTGCTCGGTAAGCGGCTGATTGAGGATCGGGAGTATTAATGCGGTGAAGTATTTGCCGGATGAATATGATGCGAAAGGGCAGCTGCGGCTGCCGTTTCTTTTTTGGCTTATCCTGCTGCTGCTGGCGCGAACCTGGCTGCTGCTGATAATGGCGGGGGCGTCGCGCCAGCAGGGCAGCGATCTGCTGGGGCTGTTCTATCCCGATCGACAGGCATTCTGGCTTGGGCTAATGCTCGGCGCGCCTGCGCTGGCAGGCCTGCTGCTGACCGGCTATCGTTCGCGCTGGCCGCGCCTGTGGCAAGCCTGGCGCTGGGTGCTGGCGCTGTCGCTGGCGGTGAATCTGGCGTGGCAGGGCATCTCCTTTGCGGCAGGAGATCTGCTGACGTCCCCCTGGCCGCTGCTGCTGACGCTGTTCGACGGGCTGGCGCTGACGTGGCTGCTGCTCAATGCCAGGCTGCGCGACTGTTTTCGGCAGGAACATCAGCTAATGGAATAAACTTTTTTGCGCCGGGCGACTCCAATGAGTTCTGCCAGTCGGCACCGTATTAACAGGAGTTTTGATGAAAGCTTTACCTTATTCCCTGCTGGTGGCCGCGGCGCTGCTCAGCGGCTGCGCCAGCTCCGGCGCCGCCTCTTCCTCTGATTCCGACGTCAGCTGGTATAACCCGCTGAGCTATCACTGGTCATCGGCGCTGCCGTGGAACTGGTTCGGCTCATCGCTGACCGCGACGGAACAGGGCGTCGGCGGCGTCGGCAGCGCCACCGCCATGAGCGAAAGCGCCATCAGCGACGGCCTGAACGGCGACTATAAGCTGCGTCAGGGCATGCGCAGCGAGAACGGCGATGTGGTGGCGTTCTGGCAGGCGCTGGACGACGGAGAGGTGAAAATGCAAATCAGCGGACGCAGCAGCGTAGAGCGCATTGAGGTCACCGACAGCCGCATTGCCGCGCAGGATGGCAGCAAAATCGGTGACGCCTTTAGCGACAAATTCAGTAAAGCTTTTAATAACTGCAAGCTGGCGGGCGGGGGCAATAACCATGATGTGGCGTGCCGCGCGCCGGGCAGCCAGCACCTCTCTTATGTCTACAGCGGCGACTGGCACGGCCCGGACGGCCTGATGCCGTCGGATGACGTGCTAAAAAGCTGGAAATTGAGCAAAATCATCTGGCAGCGTTAATCCTTTAAAAACAAGGCGTAGCGCATAAAGGCTTTCCGGTATGATACCGGCGAAAATCAGATTATATCGGAGAGCATGAGCATGGCTCATTATCAGAGCGGGATCCTGCTGGAACACCGCCGTTTTGCTATCTGGCTGGAAGCCAGCGTTCAGGGTGACAGCGCGGCGCTGCGCGCCGGCGTTCAGGCGTTTCTTACTCAGCTTACCGCGCTCCAGCAGCGCTTTCCCGATGCGGGTCTCGGCGCAGTGGTGGCGTTTGGCGATGCGCTGTGGCGCGATATGAAACGCGGCGACAGCGCGCCGGCGCTGAAGGATTTTCAGCCGCTGGGCAACGGTATTGCGCCCGCGACTCAGCGCGATCTGCTGATCCATATCCAGTCGCTGCGCCACGACGTCAATTTTTCCCTGGCGCAGGCGGCCGTCGCCGCTTTTGCCGATGCCATCAGCGTGCAGGAAGAAGTGCAGGGCTTTCGCTGGACAGAAGACCGCGATCTCTCCGGCTTCGTGGACGGCACCGAAAACCCGCAGGGCGAACAGCGCGAAGCGGTGGCCATTATTGCTGACGGCGTGGATGCAGGCGGCAGCTACGTTTTTACCCAGCGCTGGGAGCACAATCTGAAGGTGTGGAACCGCATGGCGGTGGAGAAGCAGGAGGCCGTTATCGGTCGCACCAAAGCCGATAATCAGGAGCTGGAAGGCGAGGCGCGTCTGACGACGTCTCACGTCGCGCGCGTCGATCTGAAAGAAGAGGGCAAAGGATTGAAAATTCTGCGCCAGAGTCTGCCCTACGGCAGCGCCAGCGGTAAGAACGGTCTGTACTTTATCGCCTATGCGGCGCGGCTCTACAACATTGAACAGCAGCTGTTGAGCATGTTCGGCGAGCGCGACGGCAAGTTCGACGCCATGCTGCGTTTCACCAGACCGGTCAGCGGCAGCTACTTCTATGCGCCCTCTCTGGCGCAGTTGCAGGCGTTATAATCTCTTCGGGCCGCGTTCGACGGCCCGTTGCTTTTCCGTTTCAGGCATAAACTCTTGCAGCGTCTTATGCCATTTTCGACTTTGAAATCATCAAACGATATATAAAACCGCTACTGCTTTTCGTGGGGTTATAAATACACTGGGCTAACGGCTGGCGGGAGCCAGATCTTATGTTTTCTCAGGGTGCCCAATGACTAAAAGAACGATGAAAAATATCGTTGGCGGTATCGCCTTGTCGCTCAGCCTTGCGGGCGCGGCGAATGCCACCGAACTGCTCAACAGCTCGTACGATGTCGCGCGCGAGCTGTTTGTCGCCCTGAATGCGCCTTTCGAAAAACAGTGGGATGCCAGCCATCCCGACGACAAACTTACCATTAAAATGTCGCATGCTGGCTCTTCAAAACAGGCGCTGGCGATCCTGCAAGGGCTGCGTGCCGACGTGGTGACCTATAACCAGGTCACCGACGTTCAGGTGCTGCACGATAAAGGCAATCTGGTGGCGGCCGACTGGCAAAGCCGTTTGCCGAACAACAGCTCGCCGTTTTACTCCACCATGGCCTTCCTGGTGCGTAAAGGCAATCCAAAGCAGATCCACGACTGGGCTGATTTAAGCCGCGACAACGTGAAGCTGATTTTTCCAAATCCTAAAACTTCCGGCAACGGCCGCTATACCTGGCTGGCGGCCTGGGGCGCGACCAGCAAGAGCAACGGCGGAGACGAGGCGAAAACCCGCGCCTTTATGGCGAAGTTTCTTAAGAACGTTGAGGTGTTCGATACCGGTGGCCGCGGGGCGACCACGACCTTCGCCGAGCGGGGTCTGGGTGACGTGCTGATCAGCTTTGAATCCGAGGTGAACAACATCCGTAACCAGTACGGCAAGGATGATTACGAGGTTGTGGTGCCGAAAACCGATATTCTCGCCGAGTTCCCGGTGGCGTGGGTCGACAAAAACGTCGAGCACAATAACACCGGCGACGCGGCGAAAGCCTATCTCAACTATCTCTACACGCCGCAGGCGCAGCAGATCATTACCGATTTCTATTATCGCGTGAACAACCCTGAACTGATGAATGCGCACAAAGATCGCTTTCCGCAAACGCAGCTGTTTCGCGTGGAAGATCAGTTCGGCAACTGGGAGAACGTCATGAAAACCCACTTCGCCAGCGGCGGCGAGCTGGATCAACTGTTATCAGCGGGGCGTGGATAATGTTTGCGTTAAGTCAGAAACGCGTCTTGCCTGGCTTCGGCCTGAGTCTCGGCACCAGCCTGTTATTCACCTGCTTAATCCTGCTGCTGCCGATTAGCGCGCTGCTGATGCAGCTGTCGCAGATGACGCTGGCGCAGTACTGGGACGTGATCAGCAATCCACAGCTGGTGGCGGCCTACAAAGTCACGCTGCTGTCGGCGGGCGTGGCCTCACTGTTTAATGCGGTATTCGGCATGATTATGGCGTGGATTTTAACGCGCTACCGTTTTCCTGGCCGCACGCTGCTGGATGGGCTGGTGGATCTGCCGTTCGCGCTGCCAACGGCGGTCGCGGGCCTGACGCTGGCCGGTCTGTTCTCGGTGAATGGCTGGTACGGCGAGTGGATTTACCAGGCTTTCGACATCAAAGTCTCCTATACCTGGCTCGGCATCGCCGTAGCGATGGCCTTTACCAGCATTCCTTTTGTGGTGCGTACCGTGCAGCCGGTGCTGGAAGAGCTGGGACCGGAATATGAAGAGGCGGCGCAAACCCTGGGCGCGACCCCGTGGCAGAGCTTCCGCCGCGTGGTGCTGCCGGAAGTGGCGCCTGCGTTGCTGGCAGGCACGGCGCTCTCCTTTACGCGCAGCATCGGCGAGTTTGGCGCGGTTATCTTTATCGCCGGGAATATCGCCTGGAAAACAGAGGTCACCTCGCTGATGATTTTTGTGCGTTTGCAGGAGTTCGACTATCCGGCCGCCAGCGCGATAGCGTCGGTGATCCTGGCTGCGTCGCTGGTGCTGCTGTTTGCCATTAACACGCTGCAAAGCCGCTTTGGCCGCAGACTGGGAGGTCACTAATGGCCGATATTTCACACATCAACGCCGACCGCCAGCCGGTCAACTGGGGCAAGTGGCTGCTGATTGGCGTCGGCGTGCTGTTCTCCCTGCTGCTGCTGGTCGTGCCGATGGTCTCCATCTTCTACGAAGCGCTGAAGATGGGGCTAGGCGTTACCTTCCAGAATCTTGCCGACAGCGACATGCTGCATGCTATCTGGCTAACGGTGCTGGTGGCGCTGATTACCGTGCCGGTCAATCTGGTGTTCGGCACGCTGCTCGCCTGGCTGGTCACGCGCTTTAATTTCCCTGGGCGTCAACTGCTGCTGACGCTGTTTGATATTCCCTTCGCCGTGTCGCCGGTGGTGGCTGGTCTGATGTATCTGCTGTTCTGGGGCGTTAACGGAACCGCAGGGAGCTGGCTGGACGCGCATAACATCCAGGTGATGTTCGCCTGGCCCGGCATGGTGCTGGCTACCGTGTTCGTGACCTGTCCGTTTGTGGTGCGTGAACTGGTGCCGCTGATGCTGAGTCAGGGGAGCCACGAAGATGAGGCGGCGGTGCTGCTGGGCGCGTCCGGCTGGCAGATGTTCCGCCGCGTTACCCTGCCGAACATCCGCTGGGCGATGCTGTACGGCGTGGTGCTGACCAACGCGCGTACTCTGGGCGAATTTGGCGCGGTCTCGGTGGTATCGGGATCGATTCGCGGCGAAACCTACACGCTGCCGCTGCAAATTGAATTACTGCATCAGGACTACAACGTCGTGGGCGCGTTTACCGCCGCCGCGCTGCTGACCCTGATGGCAATTGTGACGCTGTTTCTGAAAAGTGTGTTGCAGTGGCGTTTAGAGCAACAGCAGCATCGCCTGCAACAGGAGGAAAATCATGAGCATTGAGATTAATCAGATCAATAAATCTTTCGGTCGCACCCCGGTGTTGAACGATATTTCTCTGGATATTCCTTCTGGTCAGATGGTCGCGCTGCTGGGTCCGTCCGGTTCCGGAAAAACCACGCTGCTGCGTATTATCGCCGGACTGGAGCATCAGAACAGCGGACAGATCCGCTTTCACAATAAAGATGTTAGCGCGCTGCACGCGCGCGACCGTCAGGTTGGCTTTGTGTTTCAGCACTATGCGCTGTTCCGCCATATGACGGTGTTCGACAATATCGCTTTCGGCCTGACGGTGCTGCCGCGCCGCGAGCGTCCCTCTGGCGCCGAAATCAAACAGCGCGTAACCCGTCTGCTGGAAATGGTGCAGCTGGCGCATCTGGCGAACCGTTATCCGGCACAGCTGTCGGGCGGTCAGAAACAGCGCGTGGCGCTGGCGCGTGCGCTGGCGGTGGAGCCGCAAATTCTGCTACTCGACGAGCCGTTCGGCGCGCTGGATGCCCAGGTGCGTAAAGAGCTGCGTCGCTGGCTGCGCCAGCTGCACGAAGAGCTGAAGTTTACCAGCGTGTTCGTGACGCACGATCAGGAAGAGGCGATGGAAGTTGCCGACCGGGTGGTGGTGATGAGCCAGGGCAATATCGAGCAGGTCGGCACGCCGGATGAGGTGTGGCGCGATCCCGCTACCCGTTTTGTGCTGGAGTTTCTCGGCGAAGTGAACCGCTTCGACGGCGAGATCCACGGTTCGCAGTTCCACGTCGGCGCGCATCACTGGCCGCTGGGCTATACGCCGGCGCATCAGGGCGAGGTCGAGCTGTTTCTGCGTCCGTGGGAAATTGATGTTTCCCGTCAGAGCAGCCTGGAGACGCCGCTGCCGGTACACATTCTGGAAGTCAGCCCGCGCGGCCACTTCTGGCAGCTGGTGGTACAGCCGACTGGCTGGCAGAGCGAGCCTTTCTCACTGGTGTTCGACGGTGAAAAAAGCGCGCCGGTGCGCGGGGAACGCCTGTTTGTTGGCCTGCAACAGGCGCGACTCTATCAGGGTGCCACGCCGCTGCGGGCTGTTGCCTTCGCCGAAAGCGCCTGATATTTTCTCACGCGACAGCGGGTGGGATGGTTCCCGCCCTTTTTTTGCTCGCTTTGTTCGCCGGGAAACGCATCTTGACCACTCTGCATAACACTATCGGCAATACGCCGCTGATCAAACTCCAGCGCCTGACGCCTGCCAACGGCAGTGAAATCTGGCTCAAGCTGGAAGGCAATAATCCCGCAGGCTCGGTCAAGGATCGCGCCGCCTGGTCGATGATCCATCAGGCCGAGCTGCGCGGCGAGATTGCGCCGGGCGATCGTCTGATTGAAGCGACCAGCGGCAATACCGGCATCGCGCTGGCGATGATCGCCGCGATGAAAGGCTATGCGCTGCGCCTGCTGATGCCTGAAAATATGAGCAAAGAGCGGCAGGACGCCATGCGCGCTTATGGCGCTGAGCTGGTGCTGGTGAGCCGTGAGCTGGGCATGGAGGGCGCGCGCGACCTGGCGCTGAGCATGATGGCGCGCGGCGAAGGGCATGTGCTCGATCAGTTCAATAACCCTGACAACCCCCTTGGCCACTATCAAACGACCGGCCCGGAAATCTGGCAGCAGAGCGCCGGACGGCTGACCCATTTTGTCTCCAGCATGGGCACCACCGGCACCATTACCGGCGTTGGCCGTTACCTGAAAGAACAAAGCAGCAGCGTAAAGATTGTGGGATTGCAGCCGAAAGAGGGGAGCGCCATTCCTGGCATTCGCCGCTGGCCGCAGGCCTACCTGCCCGGCATCTATCGCCCCGAACTGGTGGATGAGGTGATGGATATGGGACAGTCTGAAGCGGAAGAGACTATGCGCGCGCTGGCAAGGCGCGAAGGCATTTTCTGCGGCGTCAGCTCCGGCGGCGCAGTGGCGGGCGCGTTACGCATCGCTCAGGCGCAGCCGGGTAGCGTGATCGTCGCCATCGTCTGCGATCGCGGCGATCGCTATCTCTCTACCGGCGTCTATCAGTAACCCTCTTGCTGCTTCGGCCCGGACTAGCGGGCCGAATGTGTCTATAGTCCTCCAGAGCATCTTCTGACGTCGAATCTGTAAGGAACGCGTAAAATCGGCTGCGTCCGGCGTCCGCTCAGGACAAAATAGCGACAATTCAGGCGAGAGAACACCATGAAAATTTTGTTAGTTGATGATGATGTAGAGCTGGGCACCATGCTCAGCCAGTACCTTATTGCGGAAGGCTTTGAAACTCAGCTGGTTTTAACCGGCAGCGCGGGAATTGACGGCGCCCTTTCCGGACAATACACCGCCATGATCCTCGATATTATGCTGCCGGATATGAGCGGTATTGATGTGCTGCGCCAGGTGCGACAAAACAGCCGCCTGCCGGTGATCATGCTGACGGCGAAAGGCGACAATATCGATCGCGTTATCGGGCTGGAGATGGGAGCGGACGACTATGTGCCAAAACCCTGCTATCCGCGTGAGCTGGTCGCGCGCCTGCGGGCCGTGCTGCGTCGCTTTGAGGAGCAGGCGCCGCTGCCGGATAAAAAGGACGTGCTGCACTGGGGCGAACTGACGCTGAATCCCGCCACGCGCATTACCGAATGGCAGGGCAAAGCCTTCGATCTGACGGCATCAGAGTTTAATCTGCTGGATCTGCTGATGCGCGCGCCGGATCGCGTGGTGTCGAAAGACGAGCTGTCGGAAAAAGGGCTGGGGCGTCCGCGCGAAGCCTACGATCGCAGCGTCGATGTGCATATCAGCAATATTCGCCAGAAGCTGGCCGCGCTGACCGCTGACAGCATTAATATCGAAACGGTGCGCAGTATCGGTTATCGCATTCGATGAGACAAAACTATCGTGGGCGTATGTTCTGGAAGATCCTTATTGGCTTCTGGATCGTGTTCGTTATCATCAGTCAGCTACTCTGGCTCGGCTTCAATATCGCCGGCAATCGCCATGAGCCGCCGGAGATTATCGCCACGCGCCGCATTGTAAATTTGCAGATGGCGTCCGCCGTCTCGATGCTGGAGCGCGGTGGGCCGGCGGCGCTGGAAGATATGATGGCGGACTGGGAGCCTAACGATCGTCAGTTCTTTTCCGTGATCCAACACGCGCGCGCCGCCAGCGCTGAATCCTTGCCGGAGAGCTTTAATCCACCGTTCAAAGGAAAATTCCCTGACGTCATTGTGCGCTGGGTAAAGGGCGCGGATGGCAAAGAGTATGAACTGCGTTACAACGTCAAAGGGCTGCGCGAAGACAGCTCGATGGGAATGGACGGGCCGCGTCGCATTCTGAATATCCCTGAACCCATGTTTATGTTTGCCGGGTCGGTGGGATTGCTGTTCAGTCTGCTGCTGGCGTGGAACCTGACGCGGCCAATGCGCCAGCTGCGCGAAGGATTTACGCGCGTGTCGAACGGCGATCTCAGCGTGCGGCTCTTTCCGATGATGCGCAAACGTCATGATGAGCTGTCTAACGTGGCGGAAGCCTTCGACGCCATGGTTGAACGGCTCGATACGCTGGTGCGCGCGCGCGAAGAGCTGTTGCATGACATTTCCCATGAGCTGCGGTCGCCGCTGGCGCGCTTGCAGCTGGCGACCGGCCTGGCGCGCCAGACGCCGGAGAGTGTTAACGCCTCTCTGGACCGCATTGATGAAGAGGCGCGGCGGCTGGATAAAATGATTGGCGAGCTGTTGACGCTATCGCGGGCCGAACATGAAAGCATCCCCGATGAACAGTATTTCGACCTGACCGGTCTGGTGCATGCGGTGGTGACTGACGTGCGCTACGAGGCGCAGATCCCCGGCGTGCAGGTCGATTTTCAGGTTGATGAGAGCACAGATTATACGGTGCGCGGCAACGCCGAGCTGATTCGTCGCGGCGTGGAAAACGTACTGCGCAATGCGCTGCGTTTCTCGCTGCCCGGTCAGCATATTCAGGTTAACCTGAGGGCGGAGCAGCAGTGGCTGGCGATCCGCGTGCGCGATCAGGGACCGGGCGTGGATAATGAGAAGCTGTCCAGCATCTTCGATCCCTTTGTGCGGGTGAACTCGCCGCTGCTGGGCAAGGGCTATGGTCTGGGGCTGGCGATCGTGCGGAAGGTGGTGCTGGCGCATCATGGCGAGGTGCATGCGGTAAACCGGCCTGAGGGTGGGCTGGAACTGACTATCCGTTTGCCGCGCTGGCAGTCGCAGAGGGAAAGAGCATAGCTTTTTCTTTCAGCGCCGCGCTATCAGAGCGGGATCGCAGAAAAACAGCAGCAGGGGTAAAACGGCCAGGCGCGCGCGTCTCGCGTGATAACGGGCGTGTCTCAGGCCCGATAAGGGTAGTGACGCGCCCGACGGCCTTGCTGTCGCTTCCCGTCGCCTGCGCCGCCGGGACCGAATAGCTAAAAAAAACGGCACCCTGAGGGTGCCGTTTCTCTTCGCTGAATCCGTTACTTCTTGATGCGGATAACCGGCGTTTCGCCAACGGTAACCTGACCAGAAAGCTTAATCAGCTCTTTGATCTCGTCCATGTTGGAGATAACCACAGGCGTCAGCGTAGATTTCGCTTTTTCTTCCAGCAGCGGCAGATCAAACTCGATCACTACGTCGCCTTTCTTGACCTTCTGGCCTTCTTCGGCGATACGCTTAAAGCCTTCGCCTTTCAGCTCTACCGTATCAATACCAAAGTGCACAAACAGCTCAATGCCGTTGTCAGACTCGATTGAAAACGCATGGTTGGTTTCGAAAATCTTACCGATAGTCCCATCTACCGGCGCTACCATTTTATTGCCGGTGGGTTTGATAGCGATGCCGTCGCCCACGATCTTTTCGGCAAATACTACATCCGGTACGTCTTCAATGTTTACGATCTCGCCTGACAGAGGCGCAACAATATCAATCGTCCCAGATGTGCTTTCTGATTTATTGCCAAAAAGCTTGTCAAGAAAACCCATATTCTTCTCCTAAACAGTATTGTTGGGCCAGCGTCTCGTGGATCAGCAGAGCGTTTTCTCTTTGATGAACTTGTTGACCAGGTTCATCAGATCTTCTGCTGTTGGTTGAGCCAGAGCCTGCTCCGCCAGAGCCTTCGCATCTTCGAAATTAGTATTGCGAATGATTTTCTTAATCCCTGGGATTGAAATGGCACTCATACTAAATTCGTCCAGCCCCATACCCAGTAACAGTAGTGTAGCACGTTCATCACCAGCCAGCTCACCACACATGCCGGTCCACTTACCTTCGGCATGAGACGCGTCAATCACCTGCTTGATTAAGCCAAGCACCGACGGCGTCATCGGATTATACAGGTGAGAAATCAGATCATTACCGCGATCGACAGCCAGTGTATACTGTGTCAGGTCGTTTGTTCCAATACTGAAGAAGTCCACTTCTTTTGCCAGATGGCGCGCAATAACCGCAGAAGCCGGTGTTTCCACCATAATGCCCACTTCGATGCTCTCGTCGAAGGCTTTTCCTTCTTCGCGCAGCTGCGCCTTGAGGATTTCCAGCTCGCCCTTCAGGCTGCGTACTTCTTCCACAGAGATGATCATCGGGAACATAATGCGCAGCTTGCCAAAGGCGGAAGCGCGTAAAATAGCGCGCAGCTGAGCGTGCAGGATCTCTTTGCGATCCATGGCAATACGGATAGCGCGCCAGCCGAGGAACGGGTTCTCTTCTTTCGGCAGGTTCATGTAAGGCAGATCTTTGTCGCCGCCGATGTCCATGGTACGCACGATGACCGCCTGCGAGCCGACGGCTTCGGCAACGGCTTTGTACGCCTGAAACTGCTCTTCTTCGGTAGGCAGCGAGTCGCGATCCATAAACAGGAACTCGGTACGGTAGAGACCGACGCCTTCAGCGCCGTTGCGCTCGGCGCCTGCGACGTCACGCACGGTACCGATGTTCGCGCAAACTTCAACCTGATGACCATCCAGCGTAATCGCCGGCAGATCTTTCAGTTTAGCCAGCTCGTGTTTCTCGCTCAGATACTGCGTCTGAACGGCTTTCAGCTCTTCCAGCTCGCTCTCTGAGGGGTTAACGTAAACTTTGTTGTTTACGCCATCCAGAATCAGGAAATCGCCGTTTTTGATTGTCGCGGTGACATTGCCGGTGCCTACAATCGCCGGCAGCTCCAGCGAGCGCGCCATGATCGACGTGTGTGAGGTACGGCCGCCCAGATCGGTAATAAAGCCCAGCACCTTTTTCAGGTTTAGCTGCGCCGTTTCCGACGGGGTTAAATCTTTCGCCACCAGAATGGATTCATCCTGGATTGCGCTCAGGTCAACAATGTGCAGACCGAGGATGTTTTGCAGCAGACGTTTGCCGATGTCACGAACGTCAGCGGCGCGTTCTTTAAGGTACTCGTCGTCCAGCTCTTCCAGCGCTTTCGCCTGACCGTCGATCACGGAATAGGCTGCGGCGTCGGCTGACGCGTGATCTTTTTTGATGAGGTCGATGATTTCCTGCTCCAGCTCTTCGTCTTCCAGCAACATGATGTGGCCTTCGAAGATGGCTGCTTTCTCTTCACCAAACGTCTCACCCGCTTTAACTTTGATGGCTTCCAGCTGCTGCGCAGCCTGAGCGCGGCCATCAAGGAAGCGTTTTACTTCCTGATCAACCTGGTCATCAGAAATTTTCTTGCGGTTGATGACGATCTCATCCTCAATCAACAGCAGAGCTTTGCCGAAAGCGATACCTGGTGATGCTAAAATGCCTGAAATCATAACCCTACCTTTTAATCACGATGGCTCTTTGACCCAATGCATTGCCATTGTCGCGGGAGCTGTACTCTACGGATGTGATAACGCGGACAAGTTGTCCGCGATCAAGATGTTTGCACTCAATGGGGCAAAGGAGTCGGTATACAGCAAAAGCTGACTGGATTACTCCAGCTCAGCCATCAGTTTAACCAGATGTTCCACAGCCTGCTGCTCATCTTCGCCTTCTGCGGAAAGCGTCACAACCGTACCCTGAGTCAGGCCCAGCGTCTGTAGTTTGAACAAGCTCTTGGCGCTGGCGGATTTGCCATTAGAGGTAACGGTGATTTCTGACTGGAACGCTTTTGCTTCTTTAACAAACTGCGCAGCAGGGCGAGTGTGAAGACCATTAGGTGCGGTGATTGTAACTTCTTGCTGGAACATTCTGTTTCCCCAACGTTATCAGGTTTGGTGTTATGGACTTAAAGTCTAGCCTGGAGCCGTAACTTTAGCCTGTGTAGGTGCGCGGGTATAGCCTGACGCTGACCAATAAATGCGCTTGCATAACTGCGTCATTCCAGATGAAGGGTCAATATCCATGTCGAGCGCTTCAGCTGCTAATTATGCCGTGATTCGCCGTATCGCCAAATGTGTAAATCGATTCAGCTTGATCCACTTCAAAGGCTGATTAATTTCAGGCACCGAAATAATTGGCAGCTTAAATACCAGAGCTGAGTCACTGAAATCAATCTGGGGGGTAACGAAAGTGAGATCTGCACCACAAAAAAGCACCCGTTCGGGTGCTTTTTTCAGCATTTTCGCACGCAAAACTTACTGCTGTAGCTCTTTCTCGGTGAAAAGATCGGCAAAGAGCGCGGTACTGAGGTAGCGCTCCCCGGAAGAGGGCAGGATAACCACGATGTTCTTGTTGGCGAAGGACTCATCTTCCTGAAGCTTCAGCGCTGCCGCAACGGCCGCCCCAGAGGAGATCCCGGCCAGGATGCCTTCTTCTTCCATCAGCTGACGCGCCGTGCTGATGGCCTCTTCATTGGTGATAGCGACGACGCGATCCACCAGATCCAGATCCAGGTTGCCGGGGATAAAGCCCGCGCCGATACCCTGAATCTTGTGCGGACCGGGTTTAATCTCTTCGCCTGCCAGCGCCTGAGCGATAACCGGTGAGTCGGTCGGCTCTACGGCCACGGTAATCAGCTCTTTTTTGCCTTTGGTGTTTTTGATGTAGCGGGAGACGCCGGTCAGCGTACCGCCAGTGCCGACGCCAGCAATAAATACGTCTACTGCGCCGTCAGTGTCTTCCCAAATCTCAGGACCGGTGGTCTTCTCATGAATTTCCGGGTTGGCCGGATTGCTGAACTGTTGCAGCAGCACGTACTTGTCTGGATCGCTGGCAACGATCTCTTCCGCTTTAGCGATAGCGCCTTTCATGCCTTTCGGCCCTTCGGTCAGCACCAGATTGGCGCCCAGCGCTTTCAGCAGCTTACGTCGCTCAACAGACATGGTCTCCGGCATGGTCAGCGTCAGCTTGTAGCCGCGCGCCGCCGCCACATAGGCCAGCGCGATGCCGGTGTTGCCGCTGGTCGGCTCAACCAGCTCAACGCCGGGTTTCAAAATGCCGCGTTTCTCTGCGTCCCAAATCATATTGGCACCGATACGGCATTTTACGCTGAAGCTCGGGTTACGGGATTCTACCTTCGCCAGAATGCGGCCGTTACCGATGCGGTTCAGTCGAACCAGTGGCGTATGACCAATTGTCAAAGAGTTATCTTCATAGATCTTACTCATAGCCCGTCCTTAACTGTATGAATTATTGGGAACCCTCAGAGCATACCCTTTCTGTTTACGGGCGGAAGGAAAGAAAACGCATATCTATATGTCCCCACGCAATAAGCCTTGTAAAAAAATGCATAAGGCGTCCTGATGAGTACTAGCGTAGCTCAATACGTCCCAGTTGCTGGCGATAGCGATCGACCCACATCGCCGTCGCGCCGCATACCGCCACCGGCATAATGGCCAGGTTAAGCACCGGGATCATGGTGAACAAACTCACCAGCGCGCCGAACTGCATGTTGGCCGTTTTGTGCTGGCGCAGCGCAATGCGCATCTGCTGGAAGCTGACTTTATGATTATCGAAGGGATAGTCGCAGTATTGCACTGAAAGCATCCAGGCGCTGAACAGGAACCACAGCACCGGCGCGACCGTCTGCCCGAAGCCCGGAATAAAATAGAGCAGCAGCAGGCCAAGCGCGCGCGGCAGATAGTAGCCAAGCTTTTGCAGCTCGCGTTTCATAATGCGCGGCACATCTTTCAGCATTCCCAGCCAGCCGCTGTCCGGTAAAGGCTGGCCGGTCAGACGGCCTTCCAGCTGTTCCGCCAGCAGGCCGCAAAAGGGCGCGGCGATCCAGTTGGCAATAGTAGAAAAGAAGTAGCTGAACACCAGTACGATAGAGATCACCGACAGCGGCCAGAGCAGATAGCTCAGCCACTGAAGCCAGTCGGGAATCTGCGCCATTAGCTGAGGGATCCAGCTGCCCAGACGGTAAAACAGCCAGACAAACGCGCCGCCCAGCAGCAGGATATTGACCAGCAGCGGAATAATGACAAAACGCCGGATGCCGGGCAGACGAACCAGTCTCCATCCTTCGCTAAAATAGTGCACGCCGTTGTAACGTGAGACAGTATTGTCTTGGGCCATACAGGCATCTCTCCAGAAAATAATCAGGCGCGCCCATGATAACCTGGCTTTTTCTCCTGACCATGAGGCGATTGTGTGAAAAAACAGCAAAAAAACGTGGGGTGACTATCTTATTTGTCAGAAAATACTGCACGAGCTTGCACTTGTTTAGCTGGGCAAATACAGTTAGAGGATAAAGTTTGCCGCGGTGGCAAGGTATTGGAACAACAGAGAATACAATGATGCAGGATTTGCGTCTGATATTAATCGTTGTTGGCGCGATCGCCATTATAGCGCTTCTCCTTCACGGACTGTGGACCAGCCGTAAAGAGCGCTCGTCAGTGTTCCGCGATCGCCCGCACAAACGGCTCAAGCAGCGCGAACAGCGCGATGATGAAGACAATCTGACCGACGACGAAGAAGAGGGCGTCGGCGAGGTGCGCGTGCGCCACGAGCGGCCTTACCAGCATCAGGAGCCGCGTATCGATCATTTGCGCGATGACCAGCAGGACGACGCGCCTGCTTTCAGCGCGACGGCAGAGGCGCCGCGTCAGCAGACTGCGCGTCCGCAGCCTCAGCCTGAAAACGACCCGCTGCTGACGCCTCAGCCACAACAGCCGCGTCCGCAGCAGCCTCAGCCTCAGCCACAGCCCGCTCAGCCTGCTGCGCCGCAGGAGCCTGCGCCGCGCTTCGCCCCTGCGCAGCCGATTCAGGCCGATCCGCTGGAAGCGGCGCAGCCTGAGCCGGAGTTTCAGGCCGAGCCGCAGCCGCAGCAGCCTGCTCATCACCAGCCGCAGCAGCCCGCTCATCATCAGCCGGAACAGCCTGCGCCTGTGCGTCAGGACGCGCCCAAAGCCGCCAGCAAGCCGAAAGAGGCAGTGCTGGTGCTGCATGTCGCCGCCCATACCGGCGGCACGCTAAACGGCGAGGCGCTGCTTCAGGGCATTTTGCAGGCAGGCTTCCAGTTTGGTGAAATGAACATCTTCCATCGTCATCTCAGCCCGGCAGGCAGCGGCCCGGTGCTGTTCAGCCTGGCCAATATGGTCAAGCCCGGCTCGTTCAATCCGGATGAGATGTCTGATTTTTCCACGCCAGGCGTCTCTATCTTTATGATGGTGCCCTCCTACGGCGATGCGAACCAAAACTTCAAGCTGATGCTACAGTCGGCGCAGCGTATTGCTGACGATGTGGGCGGCGTCGTGCTGGACGATGAGCGCCGCATGATGACGCCGCAGAAGCTGGAAACCTATAAAACCCGCATTCGCGAGGTTGTTGAAGCCCAGGAATAAGCCAGGCTGTTAATTGTGACTTACCAAACCCCCGCCTGTCGGGGGTTTTTTATCTGATGGGGCAATATGAAATCCGTCCAGGACCAAATCACCGAACTGCGCACCACGCTGCGCCATCATGAATATCTTTACCATGTCATGGATGCGCCTGAGATACCTGACGCCGAGTATGACCGGCTGATGCGTGAACTGCGGGCGCTGGAAGAGCAGCATCCTGAGCTGGTTACCCCTGACTCGCCAACGCAGCGCGTCGGGGCGGCCCCGCTGACGGTGTTTGAGCAGGTACGTCATGAAGTGCCGATGCTGTCGCTGGACAATACCTTTGATGAAGCGGGCTTTCTTGCCTTCAACAAACGTGTGCAGGATCGCCTGAAAAACAGCGATGACATCGCTTACTGCTGCGAACTCAAGCTCGACGGTCTGGCGGTTAGCCTGCTGTATGAAAACGGGCTGCTGACGCGAGCGGCTACGCGCGGCGACGGCACCACGGGCGAAAATATTACCGCTAACGTTCGCACTATCGGCGCCATCCCGCTGCGCCTGAAGGGCGATGACTTTCCGGCGCGGCTGGAAGTGCGTGGAGAAGTGTTTATGACGCAGCGCGGCTTTGAAAAGCTGAACGCCGAAGCGCGCCGCACCGACGGTAAGATATTCGCCAATCCGCGCAACGCCGCTGCCGGTTCGCTGCGTCAGCTTGACCCCCGCATTACCGCAAAACGACCGCTGACCTTTTTCTGCTATGGCTTCGGCCTGCTGGAGGGCGGCGAGCTGCCGGGCAGCCACTACGAGCGTTTACAGCAGTTCAAGGCCTGGGGATTGCCGGTAAGCAATCGCATTCGACTGGTGCATAGCGCCGAAGAGGCGCTGGCGTTTTATCGTCAGATTGAAACCGACCGTCCCGATCTCGGCTTCGACATTGACGGCGTGGTGATAAAGGTCGACTCGCAGGCGTTGCAGGAGCAGCTGGGCTTTGTGGCGCGCGCGCCGCGCTGGGCGGTGGCTTTTAAGTTCCCGGCGCAGGAGCAGATGACGGTGGTGCGCGACGTGGAGTTTCAGGTAGGGCGCACCGGAGCGGTGACGCCGGTAGCGCGTCTGGAGCCTGTCCTGGTGGCGGGCGCCATGGTCAGTAACGCGACGCTGCATAATGCCGATGAGATTGAGCGCCTTGGTCTGCGCATTGGCGATAAAGTGGTGATCCGTCGTGCAGGGGATGTCATTCCGCAGGTCGTCAACGTCGTCGCCTCTGAGCGTCCGGCTGACGCGCGCGAAGTGGTATTTCCTGCGCACTGTCCGGTTTGCGGCTCCGACGTTGAGCGCGTCGAGGGCGAAGCCGTGGCGCGCTGTACGGGCGGACTAATCTGCGGCGCGCAGCGCAAAGAGGCGCTCAAGCACTTTGTTTCGCGTCGCGCCATGGACGTAGACGGACTGGGCGATAAAATCATCGACCAGCTGGTAGACACGGAATATGTTAAAACGCCCGCAGATCTTTTCCGCCTGACGCCAGAAAAGCTGCTGGGTCTGGACCGTATGGGACCCAAATCGGCGCAAAACGTGGTGAATGCGCTGGAGAAAGCGAAATCAACCACGCTGGCGCGTTTCCTCTATGCGCTCGGCATTCGTGAAGTCGGCGAGGCCACCGCCGCCAACCTGGCAAACCACTTTGGCGAACTGCAAAAAGTTATGGACGCCGATCTGGACGCGCTGATTGCCGTGCAGGACGTCGGCACCGTGGTGGCGACGCATGTGCGCAACTTTATGGAAGAGGAGAGCAACCGGGAGGTCATTCGCCAGCTGGTCGAGGAGATCGGCGTGCACTGGCCGCCGATTGCGGTGGTGAAAGCCGAAGAGATCGACAGCCCGTTCGCCGGTAAAACCGTGGTGCTGACCGGTTCGCTGACGCAGCTAACGCGCGACGAGGCGAAAGATCGTCTGACCGCGCTGGGCGCAAAAGTCAGCGGCAGCGTGTCAAAGAAAACCGATTTGGTTATCGCCGGCGAAGCGGCAGGCTCCAAGCTGGCGAAAGCGCAGGAGCTGGGCATCAGGGTCATCGACGAAGACGAAATGATCCGCCTGCTGGACGCCTGATATGGATAAAGCGCACCTGGTTGAAATCGCCAATACCGCCATGCCCTTTGGCAAATATAAAGGCTGCCTGCTTATCGATTTGCCGGAGCCTTATCTGCTGTGGTTTGCGCGGAAAGGCGAATTTCCGTCAGGTCATCTGGGCGAGCTGATGCAGATGACGCTCGCCATCAAGATTGAAGGACTGGAAGGTCTGGTGAAGCCCCTTAAGCGCGAAGTATAAAAAAGCCCGCTTCGGCGGGCTTTTTGTTATTTCTGCGACTCGACTACCGACGCTTTTACAGCCTGCTGCGCCAGCTTTTTCTCATGGCTGACTTTATAACGCTGGGCAATATAAGAGCAGACCATCAGCTGCACCTGATGAAAGATCATCAGCGGCAGCACAATAATCCCCACTGCGCTGGCCGGGAACAGAATATTGGCCATTGGCACCCCGTTCGCCAGACTCTTTTTCGAACCGCAAAACAGCACTACGATCTCATCGGCGCGGTTAAAGCCGAACAAACGCGAGGCGCAGATATTGATCGCCAGCACCAGCGCCAGCAGCAGGATGCAGCCCGCCAGGATCCACAGCAGGGTATCAATGCCGACGCGATGCCAGATGCCGTTGACCACCGCTTCGCTAAAGGCGGAGTAAACCACCAGCAGAATCGAGGTCTGGTCGGTCTTGCCAATCAGGCCGCGATGTTTTTCCACCCAGCCGGCAATCCAGCGACGCGACAGATGGCCCAGAACAAACGGCACCAGCAGTTGCAGCATAATTTTACCGACCTGCTCAAATCCGTCGGTCGGCGTGCTGCTGTGCACGTCCATCACCAGATTTACCAGCAGCGGCGAGATAAAGACGCCCAGCAGACTCGACGCTGATGCGCTGCATACCGCGGCCGCGACGTTGCCGCCTGCCATAGAGGTAAAGGCGATAGCAGACTGTACGGTGGCGGGCAGGATACAGAGATAGATAAAGCCGGTATAAATTTCCGCAGAAAGATTGACCGGATGCCACCAGACGATCAGCAGGCCAATAATCGGGAAGAGCACAAAGGTGCTGAACATAATCCACAAATGCAGTCGCCAGTGGCTGCTGCCCGCAATGATCTTGTCGCGCGACAGCTTAGCGCCGTGCATAAAAAACAGCAGGGCGATAGCAGCCGTGGTCAGATAGTCGAAGAGATCGACAAAGACGCCTTTAGCAGGCAGAAAGGTCGCCAGCAGCACCGTAATGATCAGTTTGATCATCATTGGATCGAGTCGCAGAAATCCCATTGTTAAAATCCGGTTAAAAGTTACATGCTGTGATTGTGCAGCAAGCGGGTTTAGAAATAAAATTGATTTATTGCATCAATCTATGAGCGCTTTAGATGAATTACACTCTGCGTCAGCTTCGCATTTTTGTCGCCGTCGCCCATCATGGCGGTTTTAGTCAGGCCGGTCAGGTCATTGGACTGAGTCAGTCGGCCGTCAGCCACAGCATTAAAGAGCTGGAGGCGGTTACCGGCGTGAGGCTGCTGGATCGAACCACCCGCGAGGTGGTGCTGACGGAAGCAGGACAGCAGCTGGCCTCACGTATGGCGAGCCTGCTGGAAGAGATAAACTCTACGCTGCTGGATATTCGCAGCTACGGTGAGCAGCGAAGCGGCACGGTGCGCATCGCCGCCAGCCAGACTATCTCCGCGCATCTTATGCCGCAGTGTCTTGCCGCCAGCCAGCAAAGCTATCCTGATATAAAAGTGATTTTGCATGACCGGATGCAGCAGGTGGTTTTACAGAGCGTCCGCAACGCTGAAGTGGATTTTGGTATTGTTATCGGCCCGCTTACCGACAGCGATCTTGACTGCCAGCGGATTCTGGAAGAGCCATTTTTGCTGCTATGCCGCAGCGACGATCCGCTCGCCTCGGTGGATAAGGCGCAGTGGAGCATGCTGGCAGGGCGCGATATGGTATTACAGGATTACGCGTCGGGCAGCCGCGCGCTGATTGACGCGGCGCTGCGCCAGCAGCAGGTGGCGATCAACGTCGTGCAGGACATCGGACATCCCGCGACGCTGTTTCCTATGGTTGATGCGGGCATCGGCATTAGCATTTTACCTGCGCTGGCTCTGCCGCTGCCGGCGGGCAGGGCATTAACCGTGCGCCGGCTCTATCCCGAAATCAACCGTAGTCTGATGCTGGTTAAGCGGAAAAACCGCTCACTGACGCCCGCATCAGAGGCAATCTGGCAGGAAGTGCGTCAGCAGGCAATGCTGCTGACGCAACAACGCACGAGCAATCCGGCGTTTTAGATATAGACGTTGATTTGGTTGGTCGCGGTCGGGCGGTTGATGCCGTCAGCCGCTTTCACGCTCGCCGCCTGTGGTGCCGGTTCACTTTTCTGCTGCGCCTGCTCGGTTTGCTTCTGCTCAAGCTGAGCAATCTGCGCTTCAAGCATGGCTATCTGTGACTGGTACATCTGTTCCATTTCAGACTTCTGCTCATCGCTCAGCTCCTGATTATCCGATAGCTCTTTTACCTGCTTCGTGATGTTCTGGATCTGTTTATTTAGCGCGGAAATCTGTGACGACACGCTGGCGCTGCTGCCTGCGCTACTGCCGGTACTGCCAGATAAAGCGGATATTGATGACATAGGTGTCCTCCTTGTAATAAGACAAGATCATTATCGGCTCAGGAAGAGATCACTTAAGACAGGAAAGCGTTAAGGATTTGAAAGGGCTAGGCCATAAGGCTCAGAAATATCTAAACCTGTTTGCGTCTGAATAGCATCATCGCGCAGAGCACAGGCTCTGAAGTAAAGCATCGGCCGCAGAAATTTTTAATAGCTACCAGCCCGCACCTTACTTATATAAAGGCGTGGAGCAGGGGCTGTGAAATAAAGCATCCTCAGCAGGGTATCTTTAGCCCGCACCTTACTTACATAAAGGCGTGGAATACGGGCCGTGGAGTAAAGCGTCCGCCGCAGGGAGGCGGCGGCCGAGGCCACACGGACGTGTTCACGCCGACTTTACGTAACGGCCCGTATTCCATGCCTGAAAAGCACGATACTTCCCGGCGCGGAAAACGCCATCATCCGGCACAGAGCACAGAGCACAGAAACGAAAAAAGCGCCCATAGGGCGCTTTTCTCTAAACTGGTGGGTCGTGCAGGATTTGCCTCGGCCCTATGGGCCTCGCCCTTGCGGGTGATGCTTCGCATCAGCCTGAATCGCCTCTGGCGATTCAGTCGAACCTGCGCAGGTTCTCATCCTGCACGTCAGGCTCTGCTGCGGGCCTGAACGAAAAAAGCGCCCATAGGGCGCTTTTTTCTAAACTGGTGGGTCGTGCAGGATTCGAACCTGCGACCAATTGATTAAAAGTCAACTGCTCTACCGACTGAGCTAACGACCCGAAGTGGTGGGTGATGACGGGCTCGAACCGCCGACCCCCTCCTTGTAAGGGAGATGCTCTACCAACTGAGCTAATCACCCACTTCGGTACTACTTAACAAGAGCGTCATCTGACTGAGATATGGTGGGTGATGACGGGCTCGAACCGCCGACCCCCTCCTTGTAAGGGAGATGCTCTACCAACTGAGCTAATCACCCATATCTTATCTCTTGTTCACTGCGGGCCACCTGAAGAGTGGTGGGTGATGACGGGCTCGAACCGCCGACCCCCTCCTTGTAAGGGAGATGCTCTACCAACTGAGCTAATCACCCCCGCTGTGTGGAGTCGCATTATAGGGATCCTTCGAAGTGAGTCAACGCTTTTTAAAACTAAAATGCGCGTTCGCTTCAAAATTAGGCATCCCGCGCTGCTTTTAGCCAATGTGCTGGTTTTATTAGCAGAAACCTGTGGCTTTACGCCTTTGCGCTGGCGCGCAGTCATTGAGGATTCAACGCCAGGTGCTAGAATGTGCGCACTGTTTTTTCGCGTCTAACCCGTTTTTTGTCATCCAGACATAAAACCTGCGCATCTAAGGCACTGCTGAATGAAAATCAAAACTCGCTTCGCACCCAGCCCGACCGGCTACCTGCACGTCGGCGGCGCACGCACCGCGCTTTACTCCTGGCTTTATGCCCGCCACAACCAGGGCGAATTTGTCCTGCGTATCGAAGATACCGATCTGGAGCGTTCGACGCCGGAAGCCATTGAAGCCATCATGGACGGTATGAACTGGCTGAGCCTGGAATGGGACGAAGGCCCGTATTACCAGACCAAACGCTTCGATCGCTATAACGCAGTAATCGACGAAATGCTGGAAGCGGGTACGGCTTATAAATGCTACTGCTCTAAAGAACGCCTGGAACAGCTGCGTGAAACCCAAATGGCCAACGGCGAAAAGCCGCGCTACGACGGCCGCTGCCGCGACAGCCATGAACATCATGCGGCCGATGAGCCTTGCGTGGTGCGCTTCCGCAACCCGCAGGAAGGCTCTGTTATCTTTGACGACCAAATCCGTGGTCCGATTGAATTCAGCAACCAGGAACTGGATGATCTGATCATCCGCCGTACCGACGGCTCGCCAACCTACAACTTCTGCGTGGTTGTCGACGACTGGGATATGGGCATTACCCACGTTATTCGTGGCGAAGACCACATCAACAACACGCCGCGCCAGATCAACATCCTCAAGGCTATCGGGGCGCAGGTGCCGGTTTATGCGCACGTCTCTATGATCCTCGGCGACGACGGTAAAAAACTCTCAAAACGTCACGGCGCCGTTGGCGTTATGCAGTATCGCGACGACGGTTATCTGCCTGAAGCGCTGCTCAACTACCTGGTCCGTCTGGGCTGGTCCCACGGCGATCAGGAAATCTTCTCTGTTCCAGAGATGAAAGAACTCTTCACGCTGGAAGCCGTAAGCAAATCCGCCAGCGCGTTCAATACCGAAAAATTGCAGTGGCTGAACCATCACTACATTAACAGCCTGCCGCCGGAATATGTGGCGACGCACCTGCAATGGCACATTGAACAGCAGAACATCGACACGCGCACCGGTCCGGAGCTGGCTAAACTGGTTACGCTGCTGGGCGAACGCTGCAAGACGCTGAAAGAGATGGCGGCATCCTGCCGCTACTTCTATGAAGAGTTTGATGAGTTTGATGCCGACGCGGCGAAAAAACACCTGCGTCCGGTTGCTCGCCAGCCGCTGGAAGTGGTACGCGACAAGCTGGCCGCTATCTCCGACTGGACGGCGGAAAACGTACATCATGCCATTCAGAGCACGGCAGATGAGCTGGAAGTTGGCATGGGCAAAGTCGGTATGCCGCTGCGCGTCGCCGTCACGGGCGCAGGGCAGTCGCCGGGCCTGGACGTCACCGTTGAAGCCATTGGACAGCGCCGCAGCGTGGCGCGCATCGAAAAAGCGCTGGGCTTTATCGCAGAACGCGAAGCGCAGGCCTGATAAAAAAAACCGGAAGCATTACGCTTCCGGTTTTTTTATTCTTCGCCAATACCTAACCGTTGCAGTACGCCTTTAATTCCTTCACGCAAAATCATCGCCGCGAGCAAGTCTTGCTCATTTTGTGTCATTTGCTGTACGGAACTTAATAGTAACGCAGGTAAAGAGTTCTGCTGTGCGATGTAGGAGGCGTTAGGTTCATTCAGATTACGCATGGACTGAATAAAGCTTTTTACACGCTCATCAATGTGAATCAATCGCGCCTTACCGCCTTGTACACCGGGCTTCGGCGTAGTCGTCCAGTTTTCGCGTTTGATCCATTTATTCACCGTCTGGCGACTATAACCCGTTTCATTTGCCAGCTCTTCGGGGGTTAACCATTCCTTTTTCACGATGCTGTCCCTGTTTAATACATTAGTTCTACATATTACAGCAAATCGTTACGTGTGAAAGTAACCCTGAAGGAAATTGCCTTTCGCCTGAGGCAAAAGGCAAAAAATTACTGCGCAGTACCGACCGCTTCGCTGGCAGGACGGAAAGCGAGGAAATAGGCGAGACCAACAAAAACAGCGCCGCCGACCCCATTGCCCAGGAATACGGCGATAAAGTTCGGTACATATTCGGCCCAGCTCAGCTGACCGGCAAAAATCGCCGCAGGCACGATAAACATATTGGCGACCACGTGCTGGAAGCCGATGGCAACGAAGGCCATTACCGGGAACCACATACCAAAAATTTTACCCACGACATCTTTACTGGCGAATGCCAGCCAGACCGCCAGGCACACCAGCCAGTTACAGCCGATGCCGGAAATAAAAGCGTGCAGAAAGTCTGCATTTACTTTTGCGCTGGCGATTGCGACGGTTTTCTTCAGGTAATCACCTTCGGTCATGCCCAGCATGTGACCAAAAAACCAGGCCACCGCGATGCTGCCGATAAAGTTGGCAATCGTCACCCAGAACCAGTTGCGCAGCACGGCGAAACCGCTAATGCGACGCGCGAACCAGGCCACCGGCATAGTCATCATATTGCCGGTCAGCAGTTCGCCGCCCGCCAGCACGGTCAGAATCAACCCTACCGGGAACACGGCAGCGCCCAACAGGCCGCCAAACGAACCCCATTCAGCGGGCAGCGAGTTAATCACATGCAGATCGAGCAGGAAGCCGGTGGCAATAAAGGCTCCGGCCATAAAACCAAGAATTAATAACGTCGGAATGGAAGCGCGGCTTTTGGTGACGCCAGCCTGAATCGCCAGTTGAGCGATCTCTTTAGGTGAATGCAGCGACATAGTATCTCGAATATTATTGATAGTTGTGACAGGGATGGTGTTGTTTAAAGGCGCGATCAGCGATGATCACATAGTTAGCGGGCTAAGTTTTACACGGCTTTTAACGGAAAACAAGAAAAATCCTAAAGGGTGTTTAACCGTAATTTAACTTACTCAGGGGGCAAAGCGCGCCTGATTAGGGCAACAGCGGCCCTGACGAAAAGCGGGCAGGTTGAAGCTGCTGAAATAACAGTTTAATCCACGACTTGCCGCCTTTTTCAGCGATCGGTTACGGTTTTTCATTTTGCCGTTGACACTGTGAGGACGGTTTCATATTATGCCGTCCGTCGAGTAACACGACGGTTTTTTCGGTTAGGGGCTATAGCTCAGCTGGGAGAGCGCTTGCATGGCATGCAAGAGGTCAGCGGTTCGATCCCGCTTAGCTCCACCAAATCGCATCCCAACGATTTGGCACTGAAAAAACGATTCCAGATGTGGGGGTATAGCTCAGCTGGGAGAGCGCTTGCATGGCATGCAAGAGGTCAGCGGTTCGATCCCGCTTATCTCCACCATTATTTAAGTCCTGTTTTCACAGGCATATTCCAGAAACTTTACTCAGCTTCGCGTCCTTTACAGACAAAAAAGCGACATTGCTGCCGCTCTTTATTCACGTCTCCGGGCTTACGCCGTCACGCTTTGCGCCTGCGGTTGCAGCACGCGAAAACCATGAGTGCCGTCGCGGTCCAGCTGCGCCACCAGCCCGTATTCCCAGTCAAGATAGGCCTGCATCACCGCCGCTTCAATGTCGGTGCCTTCATAAGGTCGACGATAGCGATCGATGGCGGGGGAGAGCAGCCGCTCTTCATCGGCTTCCGTTGGAAGCCCCGCGTTACGCCAGGCCGCATTGCCGCCTTGCAGCACATAAACGGGCTTACCGGTCAGCGCCTGAACCTCTTCAACCGCATAACCGGCCAGCAGGCTGCTGCCGCAGGTCAGAACATAGCGCTGCGCATCCGGCAGCAGCGCGCGGCCCTGCTGCTGTAGGGTAGAGCGCAGCAGCCAGGCCGCGCCGGGTATATGGCTCTTCACATGGTTGGCGCGCGTGGTGAAATCCAGCACCTGGGTGTCGCCCTGCTGTAGCCAGTCGCTAAGCTGCTGCGGCGAAACCGTCTCTGCGGCCGGCGCGGCGGGAACGCGCGGCGTCCAGCCCCCCGTGGCGCTAAAATCCTGCGGTCGCAGCCCGTCAAGCACCGCCACCTCCCAGCCCATCTGCGCCAGCCAGGACGCCGTCATACTGGCGCGCACGCCATCGTTATCCACCAGCACAATACGCGCGCCGCGCACGCTGGCGTAGTGATCGGTCTCCTGCACCAGTTGCCCGCCCGGCACGTGTCGGCTGCCTGGCAGATGCCCGGCGCTGTACTCATCAGCATCGCGCACGTCAAACAGATAGGTGGTCCGCGCTTCCTGCTGCCAGCGCGCCAGCGCCGCTGCGTCAATGCGCGCCACGCCCGCGCGATCCGCCACCTGACGCGCCTGCGCCACGGCATGGCGATGCGCGGTTTCGCTGGTCTCGCCATAGCGGCGGTTCTGCTGCTGTTCCAGCGTTAGCCCCGCCAGCGTCCAGCCGATAGTGCCGTTGCGCAGCGCATAGACCGGATTGCGGATGCCGGCATTGACCAGCGACTGGGCGCCAATAATGCTGCGCGTGCGTCCCGCGCAGTTCACAACAACCGTCGTGTCAGGCGAAGGAGCCAGATCGCGCACGCGCAGCACCAGTTCGCCGCCCGGTACGCTAATGCCGCCGGGAATCGACATGGTGTGATATTCATCGAAGCGGCGCGCGTCCAGCACCACGACATCGGCCTTATCGCGCAGCAGGGCATCGACCTGCTCCGCAGGCAACGACGGCGTATGGTTATGATATTCCACCAGCTCGCCAAAGGCTTTGCTCGGTGAATTGACATCGATAAACAGCTCGCCGCCTGCCGCCGTCCAGCCGGCAAGATCGTCCTTAAGCAGAGCAATATTGCTGTAACCCCAGGATGACGCCCGCTCTGCCGCCGCCTGCGCCAGGCCCTCGCCGTTGTCATACAGCGTTATCGCCGTGTCGCGGCGGGGGATACGATCCAGCCACTCCAGCTCCAGCTTCGAAAGCGGAATATTCACGGCAAACAATGGATGCCCTTGCGCATACAGCGCTTCGTCGCGTACATCGACCAGCGCCACTTCCTGCTGCTGACGCAGCGCCTGCTGAATCTCTGCGGCTTCGCGCAGAGGAAAAGTTTTAGCCATGTGAGAGGTCCCAGATATTAGGTAAGTAGCGGTTGCTGTAGCCGGAGATAAAGGGTTTTTCGCTGCCGTCTTCACGATAGACCGCGCGCGTCACCGCGCCGATGTTGGCGCCGTAAACGTGAATGCTGACAGACACGCGATCGTCAAAGGCGTTGCTGACGCGGTGAATATCGCCCACGCGGGGTGAGACCGCGTCGATATGGCCAGGGTCCAGACGCACCGGCGCACCTTCTTCCACCAGTTCGCCGTTCGCCAGCCTGAAGCCCTGCGACACTTCCGCGCCGCGCAGCATGCCGATCAGCCCCCAGACGCGATGATCGTGCACCGGCGTCTGCTGGCCGGGTCCCCAGACAAAGCTCACCACCGAAAAGCGCTGCTGCGCATCGGCATAGAGCAGGTATTGCTGGTAGTGCTGTGGATGCGGCTGAGCAAAGGTCTCATCCAGCCAGTCGTCGTGCTGTAACAGCGGGCGCAGCAGCTCGCTGCCACGCTCAAGAATAGTCGCCTCGTCCGGCTGCTGGTCGAGCAGGGCGGCCAGCTGCGCCACAAAATCGCGCAGGCGGTGATGGTGAAGCTCACTCATGATTTATTCTCCTGATACTGCTTCGCGACCTGATTTGCGCCATCAGCCAGAGTGAAATCAAACGCGCTGCTGACGTCGACCGCCTTTGGCAGCACCTGATAGCGATGGAAAAAGTCGGCGGATTTTTGCAGCGTGGGGATAATGGACGCATCGAACACCAGCGGACGAATGCGCGCGTCGGCGATCCAGCTGCTGGTGATGGTCGTCGGCATATTGAGCGATTTGCCCAGCGCCTGCGCGAACGGCTGCGGATGCTGCGCCGCCCACACCTGTGCCTTCGCCAGACGGGTCAGCAGGTCGGCGATGGCTTTGCGTTTTTCCGGGTCGGCCAGCGCCTCTTTGCGCGCCAGCGCATAGGAGTAGCCTGACATAATGCCGTTGCCGCCGCCCTGCGGCACGCGCACCGTGCCGTCAACCTGCGTAGAGGTGGCGATATAAGGCTCCCACGGCGCCCAGGCGGAAACCGCGCCGGAGGTCAGCGCGGCGCGGCCGTCAACCGGACCAAGAAAGCGCAGCGTCACGTCGTCGGGCTTCAGTCCGGCGCGCTCCAGCAGGCCGAGGAGTAAATAGTGCCCCCAGCCGCCGCGATTGACGGCGATCTGCTTGCCTTTTAAATCGCGCAGGCTGTGAATGCCCGCATCAGGGCGGGTCAGCAGCGCAATACTGTCCGGATTGTTCTGCCAGGCGCCGACGGCTTTCACCGGCGCGCCTGCGGCATAGACAAACAGAAACGGCAAATCGCCGGTAAAGCCGACATCCAGCGCGCCGGCATTTAACGCCTCCTGCACCGGTGCGCCAGAGTCGAAGGCGGTAAGCTTCAGGTCGTAGGGCAGATTATCCAGCTCGCCTGAGGCTTTCAGCGAAGCAAAACGGTCGCCCTTAACATCGCCAAGACGCAGCGTGACTTTTTCGGCTGCGAAGGCGTGATTCAGGCTTAAGGCCAGAGTAATACCGGCAAACAGGCTAGCCAGACGCATCAGGCGCTCCTTTTGCCGCGCGTCTGCGCAGCGACTTTTTCACGCGTCAGCGGCAGCAGTTCGCGGCCATATTCCACCGCGTCGTTCAGGGGATCGAAACCCCGAATCAGCACGCTGTCGATGCCGAGGTTGTAGTAATCAAGCAGCGCGTCAGACACCTGATCCGCCGTGCCCACCAGCGCCGTGGAGTTATAGCCGCCGCTGACCAGCTTCGCCACGCCGGTCCACAGCACCTTATCGTGACGGTCGCTTTCGTTCGCCGCCGCCAGCAGACGCTGCGCGCCTACGCTTTGCGGCTTAGGCAGGCCGAAGGTATAGCCCGATTCGGCCAGCTGTTTTTGCGCCGTTTCATAGATATGCGCGGCGCGCTCCCAGGCCTCTTTTTCGGTGTTGCCGATGATCGGACGGAAAGAGATATTGAATTTTATGTCGCGTCCCTTTTTTGCCGCGGCGGCGCGCACGGTTTGCACCGTCTCCGCTGCGCCCTGAAGCGGTTCGCCCCACAGCGCGAAGACGTCGGCGTGACGGGCTGCGACATCGATGGCCTCTGGCGAGGAGCCGCCAAAATAGATCGGCAGTTTGCTTTGCAGCGGTTTGATAGCGGAGAACGCCTGCTCGGCGCGGTAAAAGTCGCCCTGATGATCGTAAGGCTGGGCTGAGGTCAGGCTTTTGTTCAGCACGCTAAGAAATTCGTCGGTGCGCGCATAGCGTTCCGCTTTGTTAAGGAAGTCGCCATCGCGGCGCTGCTCGCTGTCGCTGCCGCCGCTGATGATATGTACCGCCAGACGTCCGTCGGTCAGGTGATCGAGCGACGCCAGCTTGCGCGCCGCCAGCGTCGGCGAGACGAAACCGGGACGGTGCGCCAGCAAAAATTTAATACGTGAGGTATGGGCGGCGGCGTGCGCCGTCACTAAAAAACCGTCAGGTTGATCGGACCAGTAGCCCACCAGAATCCGGTCAAATCCCGCCTCTTCATGGGCGCGGGCAAAATTAGCGATATAGTTTTTATCGAATAGCGTTCCGCTGGCGGGAATAATTTCTGATGCCAGGCGGTGGCCGATCATGCCAAGAAACTGAATGCTCATGCTCTTCTCCCGATGTTAAGTCATCAGAAAAACTACGGGGCGGCAGGCGCGAGATGAAATTCGATATTGTGCAAAGGAATTGCGCGAAACGGGGAAGGGCGTCGCGGCGCGGCTGGCATGCGGCGGAAGCGGTTATAACAAGCAGGAATAATTAAGAATAAAGTGAAAAATCGGCGCGGGAGCGAATAACAGCGACAGCGCATCAGGCTGTCCGGTCGGGTGCGGGCGAGGCTGCCGTTGCCGGATCCGCGCCGCATGGATAAACGTTTTGCCTTTCAGACGAAAGGCGGCGCGCGTATTTACCTTTCTCTTCGTCTGGATGCAACAGGGCGAGAAGCTGTCTCGCCCTGTTTTTATCAGAACGCCAGCACCAGACCGGCAATCGCAGCGGACAGGACGCTGACCAGCGTCGAGCCGTACAGCAGTTTCAGACCGAAGCGCGATACCACGTTGCCTTGCTCTTCGTTCAGGCCCTTAATGGCGCCCGCCACGATGCCGATAGAAGAGAAGTTGGCAAAGGAGACGAGGAACACGGACAGAATGCCTTCAGCGTGCGGCGACAGCTGACCCGCCAGCTTTTGCAGATCCATCATCGCGACAAACTCGTTGGACACCAGCTTGGTCGCCATGATGCTGCCTACCTGCAACGCTTCATGCGCCGGGACGCCCATCACCCAGGCGAAGGGGTAGAACACATAGCCCAGCACGCCCTGGAAGCTAATGCCGAAGATAAAATCAAACAGCGCGTTCAGGCCTGAAATCAGGGCGATAAAACCGATCAGCATCGCCGCAACGATAATCGCCACGCGGAAACCGGCAAGGATATATTCGCCCAGCATCTCAAAGAAGCTCTGCCCTTTGTGAATATCCTGTAGCTGCAAATCTTCTTCGCTGTCGACGCGGTAGGGGTTGATCAGCGACAGCACGATAAAGGTGCTGAACATGTTAAGCACCAGCGCCGCCACCACATATTTGGGTTGCAGCATTGTCATATAGGCGCCGACGATAGACATGGAAACGGTGGACATCGCGGTCGCAGCCATGGTGTACATGCGGCGCTGCGACATTTTGCCGAGAATATCTTTATAGGCGATAAAGTTTTCTGACTGTCCCAGAATCAGCGAGCTGACGGCGTTGAACGACTCCAGCTTGCCCATGCCGTTGATCTTTGACAGCACTGTCCCGATACCGCGGATCACCCACGGCAGAATGCGGAAGTGTTGCAGGATACCGATCAGCGCAGAGATAAACACGATCGGGCACAGCACGTTCAGGAAGAAGAAGGCGAGGCCTTTGTCGTTCATATTGCCAAATACGAAGTTAGTCCCTTCCGCAGCGTACTTAAGCAGATGATCAAACAAGCCGGCGAAGCCTTTAACGAACCCCAGGCCGGCTTCGGAGTTCAGGAAGAACCACGCCAGAAGCACTTCAATGACCAGAAGCTGGACAATGTAGCGAATGCGAATACTTTTACGGTCATGGCTGACGAGTAACGCCAGCACGCCTACCACCACCAGTGCTAAAAGGAAGTGCAAAATATGGGACATGCTTGCTCCAGATTTGAGGAGAGTTGTAATTTGCTGCGTATTCTATGTAACGCGTTACTTAAAAACGAGATCAAATCCACATTATAAGGATTCGCTATCACCCGATTCTTGAGAATAGTCTTACCGATCACAGCCTGTTCACAAAACATTCACACCTTATATCCACAAATTCATTGTCTATAATATGTTCGAGGCGTAGAGTTAAACGTATTGCACATTTAATTAGCACGTCTGCCTTTACCCTAAGGTATAGCAATGGCTATACTTTATAGCATTATCTATTACAGCAATAACCATAACCGCATTTCACTTGCCGCGATCGGGCCATAAGCTGCCATGGTCAAACGCGTTCAGACAGGTAGAGAATTATGTTTGAGAGCCGTACCGCCGAGCGTGCCGCCCGCGGAGCCAGAAAAATCAAACTCGCGCTGCTGGGTCCGGCTTTTATTGCCGCCATCGGCTATATCGATCCGGGCAATTTCGCCACCAATATCCAGGCGGGGGCAGCCTACGGCTATAAGCTGCTGTGGGTCGTCGTCTGGGCTAACATCATGGCGATGATTATCCAGCTGATGTCCGCCAAGCTCGGTATTGCTACCGGCCGAAACCTTGCTGAACATATCCGCGATCGCTTCCCGCGCCCGGCGGTGTGGCTTTACTGGGTGCAGGCGGAAATCATCGCCATGGCCACCGATCTGGCTGAATTTATCGGCGCGGCGCTCGGCTTTAAGCTGCTGCTCGGCATTTCGCTGTTGCAGGGCGCGGTATTAACCGGCGTGGCGACCTTTCTGATCCTGATGCTACAGAGCCGGGGGCAAAAGCCGCTGGAGCTGGTGATTGGCGGTCTGTTGCTGTTTGTGGCGGCGGCTTATATCGTCGAGCTGTTCTTCTCGCAGCCGAAAGTCAGCGAGCTGGTCACCGGCATGGCGCTGCCGTCGCTGCCGACATCGGATGCGGTGTTTCTTGCCGCAGGCGTGCTGGGCGCAACCATTATGCCGCACGTTATCTATCTGCATTCGGCGCTGACGCAGGTGGGGCCGAGCGGCAATAAGCGCCAGCGCTACTCGTCCACCAAACTGGATGTGGCCATCGCCATGACCATTGCCGGTTTTGTTAATCTGGCGATGATGGCGACCGCCGCAGCCGCGTTCCACTTTAGCGGGCATAGCGGCATTGCCGAGCTTGATCAGGCTTACCTGACCCTGACGCCGCTGCTCGGCCATGCGGCCGCAACGGTGTTCGGCCTGAGCCTGGTCGCGGCAGGTCTCTCCTCAACCGTGGTCGGCACGCTGGCCGGTCAGGTGGTGATGCAGGGGTTCATTCGCTTTCATATTCCGCTGTGGGTGCGTCGCGTCGTCACTATGATGCCTTCTTTTATCGTAATTATGCTGGGCTGGGACCCGACGCGTATTCTGGTGATGAGCCAGGTGCTGCTGAGCTTTGGTATCGCGCTGGCGCTGGTGCCGCTGCTCTCCTTTACCGGCAACCGGGAAATCATGGGCGACATGGTCAATTCACGCCTGATGCAGAACGCCGGACGCGCCATTGTAGTTCTGGTGGTCGCGCTCAATGCCTGCCTGCTGATCGGTGAAGTTTTCGGCCTGTAAAATTCGCTGCGAAACGCTGGCCTGAGGGACATCTGGCCAGCCGCATTTTCTCTTTAACCTCTCGTGCGCCAGTCGCCGCCGCTCGCCCTGACTCAGCTACTATCGGTATGCAGCCATTTTTTCTTCGCTAACAGGAGTCAGGATATGCATGCACTGGTAGTCGTCGCCCACCCCGATCAGGATTCATTTACGCACGCCGTCGCTCGTGCGGTAACAGGCGAAATCCACTCGCCGCACTCCTTTGAAATCGCCGACCTGATCGCTGAAGGCTTCGATCCGCGCTATGCCGCCGCCGATCTGGCGCTGTTCCGCAACCAGGCCGAACCGCCTGCCGATGTGCTGACGGAGCAACAGCGGCTGGATGCCGCCGATGCGCTGGTGCTGGTTTATCCTGTCTACTGGTGGTCTTTTCCCGGCGTGCTGAAGGGCTGGATCGATCGCGTATTTACCCACGGCTGGGCCTATGAAGAGAGGCCGGACGGCAAAATTGACAAAAAGATGGGGCGTTTGCGGGTGCATCTGCTGGGTATAGGCGGGGCGAATCTGCGTACCTATGCGCGCCGCGGTTATTACGCGGCGATGCGTGCGCAAATCGATGAGGGCATCTTTGACTATATCGGCGCGCCGGTAAAGACGTCAGAACTGATTCTCCTGCCTGACGCCGACTCGACGGAAACGCATCTGGAAACCGCGCGGCAGACAGGACGTCGGCTGTTTGCTGATTAAGCCCCCTGAGCGGCCGCAGCCGCGCCGGGGGCTGACCGCGCGCTTAGTGGTGGTGGTGGTCGTGACGGTCATGATGGCGCTGGGCCTCTTTCCAGTGGTGACGACGCTCGCGTTCATGCCAGCGGCGCTCGCGCTCCCACTGTTTATGACGACGCCACTCTTCATGACGCCACCAGCGATGATCGTTGTACTGGTAACGTTCATGCCACCAGCGCGGCTCGCGCCAGCGACCGCCGTCCCAGTAGTTGCCGTGACGATCGCGGTCTCCCAGGTTTAGCGTCACGCCGGGCGCCAGGCTAATCGAGGCTCCGGCAGCCTGAACGTTGTGGATGGCCAGAGGCGACAGGCAGGTTAGCAAAGCAGCAAAAAGCGCAAATTTCATTTTCTTCTCCTTATCAGCGGCGGAACCGCCGCGGTGCGGGTCGTATTACGCCCGCGCATTGCTTGTGTTGTGAGGAGAGTGTCGCTGAAAATTGTGAGGAAAATCGGGAGAAAAAAGGGATTGAGACTATTCTGTCCGGAGAATTGCCCGGTACGAACCGGGCGGGCAGGGAATTACAGCAGCGCGCCTTCTATGGCGGACAGTTCCGCCAGGGTGAAGTGGCGGTTGGTCAGCATGGCGACCGCGTCGTCGATTTGGGCGGTTTTACTGGCGCCGATCAAAACGGACGTAATGCGCGCATCGCGCAACACCCAGGCCAGCGCCATCTGCGCCAGTTTTTGCCCGCGCTGCTGCGCAATCGCATTTAGCTGTCGGACCTTGTCCATCTTCTCCTCGGTCAGCTGCTCTTCGCGCAAAAACTTGCTGCCGCTTGCCACACGTGAATCCTCCGGGATGCCTTGCAGGTAACGGTCCGTGAGTACGCCGCCTGCCAGCGGTGAGAAAGCGATACAGCCGACGCCGTTGTCGTCCAGCGTCTCCAGCAGGCCGTTTTCCGGGCCGCGCTCGAACATGGAATAGCGCGGCTGATGGATCAGGCAGGGCGTCCCCAGATCGCGTAGAATCGCAATGGCTTCCGCCGCACGATCCGCCGGATAGTTAGAGATCGCGGCATACAGCGCTTTTCCCTGACGCACCACCTGATCCAGCGCGCGCATGGTCTCTTCAAGCGGCGTTTCTGGATCCGGACGGTGATGATAGAATATATCGACATACTCCAGCCCCATGCGCTTCAGGCTCTGATCGAGGCTGGAGATCAGATACTTACGCGAACCCCAGTCGCCGTAAGGGCCATCCCACATGGTGTAACCGGCTTTGGTTGAAATCACCAGCTCGTCGCGATAAGCCCGAAAATCCTCACGCAGAATACGCCCAAAGTTCTCTTCCGCCGATCCCGGCGGCGGACCGTAGTTGTTCGCCAGGTCGAAATGCGTGATGCCGCGATCGAACGCGTGGCGCAGCAGCTCCCGGCTGGTGTCGACGCGCGTATTGTCGCCAAAGTTATGCCACAGGCCGAGCGAGATGGCGGGCAGCTTCAGCCCGCTGTTGCCGCTGCGGCGATACTCCATTTGCTGATAACGATCGGAATGGGGGCAATAGGTCATAGAGAGCGTTCCTGTCTCAGAGGAGGGGATTAACCTGCAAGGATAGCAGTGTATACGGTTACACACAGTCAGAATGCGTTGCCGCTCGCATACTTACAGAATTATCCCCCGTCGTAACGGCAGGTTGCCACTTTTTTGTTCAGAGGATTAGCCTGCCGTCATACTGCTTTAGCAGCATGACGGATACTCAAACCAGACAACAGGTAAGAGGAAGGGCATATGCAACGCATGACCGTAGGCGATTATCTGCTGGCTCGCTTAAAAGAGGCGGGAGTGGGCCATCTGTTTGGTGTACCGGGCGACTATAACCTGCAATTTCTCGATCGCGTGATCGCGCATCAGGACATTGGCTGGGTTGGATGCGCCAATGAGCTGAATGCCGCTTATGCCGCAGACGGCTATGCCCGCTGCCGCGGCGCGGCGGCGCTGCTGACCACCTTTGGCGTAGGCGAACTGAGCGCGATTAACGGCGTCGCGGGCAGTTTTGCTGAGTATCTGCCGGTGATCCATATCGTAGGCGCGCCAGCCAGCCAGGCGCAGCAAAGAGGCGACTGCGTGCACCATTCGCTGGGCGATGGCGATTTCCGCCATTTTCTGCGGATGGCGGGCGAGGTGAGCGCGGCGACGGCACAGCTGAGCGCTGGCAACGCCGCGGTTGAAATCGATCGGGTCATTGCCACGTCGATGCGCGAAAAAAGGCCGGGCTATCTGATGCTGGCGGTCGATGTGGCCGAGGCGGAGATTGCGCCGCCCGCCGCGCCGCTTGATTTTGCGCAGCCTTCTGACGAACAGGCGCGACGCGCGTTTCGCGACGCCGCTGAGCAGCATCTGGCGCAGGCGCGGCGGGTCTCGCTGCTGGCTGATTTTCTGGCCGCGCGCTGGCAGCAGCAGACGCAGCTGGCGCAGCTGCGTCAACGGCGCGCCATCCCCTGCGCCACGCTGCTGATGGGCAAGGGCGTGTTGGATGAGCAGTTTCCGGGCTACGTCGGCACCTATGCGGCCGCGGGCAGCGAGCGCGACATCAACGATCCCATCGAGCAGGCCGATGTAACGATCTGCGCTGGCGTGCGCTTTACCGATACGCTAACCGCCGGCTTCACACAGCAACTTAACCCTGCGCGGATCATCGACATTCAGCCTTTTGCCGCCAGCGTCGCGGAGAGGCGCTTTGCGCCGCTAAACATGGCGGATGCGCTGAGCGAGCTGGACGCGCTTTTTGCCCGTTACGGCGAGAACTGGGCGCAGGCGTCCGACCCTACGCCCAGTAAGGCCCCGACCGAGACATCCGCTATCAGCCAGCACCACTTCTGGACGCTGATGCAATCTTTTCTGCAACCGGGCGACATTATTCTCGCCGATCAGGGTACCGCCGCCTTTGGCGCGGCGGCGCTGCGATTGCCGCCTGGCGCGCAGCTGCTGGTGCAGCCGCTGTGGGGATCCATCGGCTATACTTTGCCCGCCGCCTTTGGCGCGCAGACCGCCGCGCCCGCGCAGCGGGTTATTTTGATTGTAGGGGACGGCTCCGCGCAGCTGACCATTCAGGAACTGGGATCGATGCTGCGGGACGGACAAAGGCCCATTATTTTTTTACTGAACAATGAGGGCTATACGGTCGAGCGCGCCATCCACGGCGCGACGCAGCGTTATAATGATATTGCGCAGTGGAACTGGATCGCACTGCCTCAGGCGTTTTGCCTGCATGGCCAGGCGCAAAGCTGGCGCGTGACGGAAGGCGTACAGCTGAAAGAGGTTATGGCGCGGCTGCAAGCCCCGGCCTGCCTGACGCTGGTGGAAGTGGCGATGGACAAACACGATCTGCCGCCGCTACTGCGTAAAGTAACGGCCTGTCTGGCGCAGCGCAACGGCGGCTAAGATTCGGAGTGTTGCCGCTGTAAAGCGTCTTGCCGGACGGGTAGGCTGTGCACACCATCTTCAACGCTCGCCTTTTGTCGCGGCGAGCGTTGTTGTTTTACCGGCAGACTTTTATAGTGTCCTGCATCTTAGGGACCCCAAGCGGAGCAACAAAAGAATGACAACCTATGCCCTGGTCGGCGACGTCGGCGGCACCAACGCGCGACTCGCCCTGTGTGAGGTGGAATCCGGCAGCATCTCCCAGGCCAAAACGTTCTCAACCTCAGAATATGACAGCCTCGAAGCCGTCATCCGCCACTATCTTGGCGAGCAGCAGAAAGAGGTAAAAGACGGCTGCATCGCGATTGCTTGCCCTATTACGGAAGACTGGGTCGAAATGACCAACCATGACTGGGCTTTTTCCACCAGCAAAATGAAAGCCAGCCTCGGCTTCGAACACCTTGAGATCATCAATGATTTCACCGCGGTTTCGATGGCGATCCCGATGCTGACGGCCGAGCATGTGATTCAGTTCGGCGGCGGCGAGCCGGTAAAAGATAAACCCATCGCGATTTATGGCGCGGGAACCGGGCTGGGCGTCAGCCATCTGGTGCATGTCGATCGCCGCTGGGTCAGTTTGCCGGGCGAGGGCGGTCACGTCGATTTCGCTGCAAACAGCGATGAAGAGGATTTGATCCTGGAAGTGCTGCGCGCTGAGCTGGGACATGTGTCTGCCGAGCGCGTGCTGTCCGGCGCAGGACTGGTCAATCTCTATCGCGCTATCGTCAAGTCTGACAATCGCGTGCCAGAAAATCTTAAGCCAAAGGATGTCTCTGAGCGTGCGCTGGCCGACAGCTGCACCGACTGCCGTCGCGCGCTGTCGCTGTTCTGCGTCATCATGGGACGCTTCGGCGGCAACCTGGCGCTGAATCTCGGCACCTTCGGCGGCGTCTATATCGCCGGCGGCATCGTGCCGCGCTTCCTGGAGTTCTTTAAGGCATCCGGCTTCCGCGCCGCCTTTGAAGATAAAGGACGCTTTCGTGACTATGTTTCCCGTATTCCGGTCTATATGATCACCCACGATCAGCCCGGCCTGCTCGGCGCAGGCGCGCATCTGCGTCAGACGCTGGGACGGATCCTGTAAGCGTTGCTGAAACGGCCTGCGGGCCGTTTTTTTATGGGGTTATGAAAGGCAGGCGCGCGCCTAAAGGCGCATCAGCTCGCGAAAAAGCTTTACCTTGCTGCGGCTGACCGGCACCTGAAAGGTCAAATCGCGCAGTTTGAGCAGATAGGTATTGTTGAACCAGGGTTCTATCTCGCGGATTTTGCTCAGGTTCACGCAGTAAGAGCGGTGACAGCGGAAAAAGCTCTGCTCCGGCAGCCGGGCGCAGAATTCGCTGATGCTCATCGACATCACATAGGCTTCGCGCCGTGTATAGACAAATGTCAGCTTCTCGTGGGCCTCGACATAATAAATATCGTTAATATCCGTCACGATGATGCGATCGTCTTTCACCAGATTGACCGTCTGCGGCGCGCTGGTGGCGGGAGCCTGCGTCATGGCCTGCTGCTGACCGGCGGCTTCCAGCTTGTTCAGCATGGTGACGATACGCGCCTCATGATATGGCTTGAGAATATAGTCGAAGGCTTCCAGTTCAAACGCCTCCACCGCATGCTCTTTCCACGCGGTAATAAACACAATCAGTGGACGCTGGGCAAACTGATGAATATTTTGCGCCAGCAGCATGCCGTCCAGCGACGGAATATTGATGTCGAGGAAAATGACGTCAACGCGATGCTGCTGCAAATATTTCAGCACTTCCAGTCCGTCGTCAAAACAGGCTTCGATGACGATCTGGCTATGCTGCTGGATCATCCAGCTCAGCTCCTGCTGGGCGAGAAATTCATCTTCGACAATAATGGCTTTCATGAGGCGCTCTCCGTGACGGCAAGGGGCGACGCAGCCAGCTGGTCGCTTTTGCTCAGGGTAAAGGCGATCTCCGTGCCCGGTTGCAGGCGGGTAATGGTTAGCCCCTGACCGGTCAGCAGTCGGACGCGGTGATGCACATTCAGCAGGCCGATCTTATTGCCGGGCATCTCATTACTGGCCACGCGACGCATCACCTCGTCGCTAATGCCGGGTCCGGTATCGCGCACTGCGATGCGCACCCGGTCGCCGCACGCCTTAACGCTCAGCGTCACCACGCCCTTGCCGCGACAGGGCTGAATACCGTGGACGATGGCATTCTCCACCAGCGGCTGGATCAGCAGGCTGGGCAGCGAAAAGTGCAGATCGTCGTCAATGTCATAAATCATGGTCAGCTTGTCGCCGAAGCGCGCCTGCTCGATAGCGATATAGTCCTTTACCTGCCACAGCTCGCGTTTGATGTCGATGGTCTCATCATCATTCAGCTCCAGGTTGTAGCGCAGATAGCGGGAAAGATTGATCACCAGCTGGCGCGCGGTGTCCGGGTTAAGACGAATAGAAGAGTTAATGGCATTCAGGGCGTTAAACAGGAAATGAGGATTTATTTTACTCTGCAACGCGCGCAGTTCCGCTTTATTGGCCATTTCCCGCAGCTGCTCAGCACGCGACACCTCCAGCTGGGTAGAGATAATCTGTGACAGGCCGATGGCCATCTCCTTGAGCGAGCCGGTGATGCGATAGGCGCGCCGGTAGTAAATTTTCAGCGTGCCGGTGACTTTGCCTTTCTCGCGCAGCGGGATAACGATCATCGAGTGAATGTCTCGGGTGCGATGCGCTTCATCATTGTTCTTGATAATGATTTTTCCGCTGGACATAGCCTGAGCGGTGGTCGGGCTGATCCCTTCGTCGCCATTCCGGTAGTTGTGTTCGCCGTAGCCGACGTAGGCCAGAATATGGGTTTTATTGGTGATGGCGACGGCGTCGGCATTGATGTCGTGGCAGATAATCTCGCAGACGCGGCGCAGCGAATCACTGTTAACGTTACGGAACAGCGGCAGCGTTTTATTGGCAATATCCAGCGCCAGCTTGGCCTGTCGCGCGGCAATGGTCTCTTTTTCTCCCTCTACGCTCTGCACCAGCAGCACAATCAGGCCGATGCTTGAGGCGCCCAGGATCATCGGCAGCGCAATCTCCGAGACGATGGCCAGCCCAAGCGAAACCGGTTTTGCCCAGAGCAGGATCAGGATCATCGTCAGGGCCTCACACAGCATGCCGCCGACAATACCGATCCGCCAGCGCTGCGCTTTTGGCACGCGGCAGTTGATCGCGCCGGAGACGCAGCCGGCGATAATGCTGGTGATAAGGCAGGGCACCGAGGTGACGCCATCCATATCGATAAGAAAGCGGTGCACGCCAGCGATAATGCCGGTGATGATGCCGACCCAGGGGCCAAACAGAATGCCGCCCGCCATGACCGCGATCACCCGAACGTTCAGCAGCGAACCCTCGACGTGAATGCCTGACCAGGTGCTGAACAGGGCAAACAGCGAAAAGATAAGGATAACGGCGGCCTTTTCCAGCGGCGAGTGGTCATCCTTATGCAGCAGCTGGCGGAAAATACGTGTGCGGGTCAGGAAAAACAGGCAGATGAGCATCAGGGCGGCGCGGTCAAACACCGCCAGCAGCATATCGAAGTGGGAGATCACGTCCAGCCTTCAGATCGGAAAGAGTCAGGGACCTACTATAAAAAATGTGATCGCGATGCGCCAGCCGCGAAAAACAACAGGCGAGGTCTTTCTGTGATAAATCAATTTTCAGTGGGATAAAAAAGAGGAAACCTGAGTGCGAAAATGGGGAAGGCTTTTTTGCTGGCTATGCACTGGTGAGCAGCAAACGAGTTTGGTATGTTTTCACAGCCGTTATGGCGTCCGCCCGGAGTCTGTTCATGCAGTTAATTACGCCCCGTCTTACCCTGAAGACGCTCCAGCCGGAAGACTGGCTGCTGTTTCGCGCTGTCCATGAAGATGCCGCGACCATGACCTGGGTAGGCGACATTCCCGATGAAGATGATTTACGCCAGCGTTTTAACGAGCGGCTCGCGCCCTGGCAGGTGACCAGTTTTCATATGCTGTGCGTGGTGGCGCGCCTGCGCGACAGCGGCGAGCCGATCGGGCTGTTTGGCTGTAGTCCGGAATGGGAGCCTTATCGTCAGGCGGAGGTCGGCTATATGCTGCTGCATCGCCACTGCGGCAAAGGCTACGGCAGCGAGGCGCTGGCCGGCCTGAGCGATTTTCTGCTGTCGGCTGGCTTTCACAAACTGAAAGCGCTGGTGGTCGAAGGGAATCAGGCGTCGCGCCGTATTCTTGAAAAGAACGGGTACGCGCTGGAAGGAACGCTGCGGGATAATTATCTGCTGAAAGGACAATGGGTGAACGACTGGGTGTTTGGTCGCCTGAATCCGGAAAATTAAAAAAATTTTCTTCTGCATCTCGACAAGTTTGTCATCGGCACGCTATGGTCTTTTTTCGGTCACACTGGTGGTGACCTGCGTCGCTCGGACGGTCCGGGCGCTTACGTATTCAAGAGGACATTATGGCTGACAACAGCACACCCCGTCGTTTCTCGCGTATCGATCGCCTTCCTCCCTATGTCTTTAATATTACCGCTGAGCTGAAGATGGCTGCGCGTCGGCGCGGCGAAGACATCATCGATCTCTCAATGGGTAATCCTGATGGCGCGACGCCGCCGCATATCGTGGAAAAGCTCTGTCAGGTGGCGCAGCGTGAAGATACGCACGGCTACTCGACGTCACGCGGCATTCCGCGTTTACGTCGCGCGATTTCACGCTGGTACGCTGAGCGTTACCAGGTCGAAATCGATCCCGAATCTGAAGCCATCGTCACTATTGGTTCGAAAGAGGGGCTGGCGCATCTGATGCTGGCGACGCTGGATCACGGCGATACGGTGCTGGTGCCGAATCCCAGCTATCCGATTCATATTTACGGCGCGGTGATCGCCGGGGCGCAGGTGCGTTCGGTGCCGCTGGTGGCGGGCGTGGATTTCTTCGCCGAGCTGGAGCGCGCCATTCGCGAAAGCTACCCGAAACCGAAAATGATGATCCTCGGCTTTCCCTCTAATCCCACCGCCCAGTGCGTCGAACTGGACTTTTTCGAACGGGTGATTGCGCTGGCAAAACAGTACAACGTGCTGGTCATCCACGATCTTGCCTATGCCGACATCGTCTATGACGGCTGGAAAGCTCCGTCGATTATGCAGGTGCCCGGCGCGCGCGATGTGGCGGTCGAATTTTTTACCCTGTCGAAAAGCTATAACATGGCGGGCTGGCGCATTGGCTTTATGGTTGGCAACAAAGAGCTGGTCTCCGCGCTGGCGCGCATTAAAAGCTACCACGACTACGGCACCTTTACGCCTTTGCAGGTGGCGGCGATTGCGGCCCTGGAAGGGGATCAGCAGTGCGTGCGCGATATTGCCGAGCAGTACAAGCGTCGCCGCGACGTGCTGGTAAAAGGGCTGCATGAGGCGGGCTGGATGGTGGATAACCCCAAAGCCTCTATGTACGTCTGGGCGAAAATCCCGGATCATTACGCCCACCTCGGTTCGCTGGAGTTTGCGAAAAAGCTGCTTCAGGAAGCGAAGGTGTGCGTGTCGCCGGGCATCGGCTTTGGCGATTACGGCGATACGCATGTGCGCTTCGCGCTGATAGAAAACAGCGATCGCATTCGTCAGGCGGTGCGAGGGATTAAAGCCATGTTCCGCGCGGACGGTATTTTGCCGGGCAGCGTAAAAGCGGTGGAAGAGGCGGAATAAGGTTAAGCGGGGGCGACAGCGCTGTCGCCCCAGGCTAACGCTACAGCATCAGCACAAATGTGCCGACCCAGAGCAGCACAAAGAAAGAGATTCCCATCAAGGCGTATTTCACAGACAACTCCTCTGAGCGGTTACGACGATAGCGATCCCAGACCAGCGCAACACGAACAGAATGAGAAAAAAGCATCAGGTCATCATCGCCTCAGGCATTTTCTCAGGTCGTTCTGAGTAACTCAGAACAGGATCGAGCGCTAATTTACGCGTAATCGATCCTAAAATAAATAGTCCCAGCCTGAGAGAAGCATCACATTTTTACGGCACTTCAATCTCTGGAATCGCCGACATGCCAACCCGCAGCTGCGACAGATCGGGCTGGTCCCTGTCCAGCACAATTTTCACCGGAAGCCGCTGGACGACCTTAGTATAGTTACCCGTCGCATTGTCAGGCGAAATAGCTGAAAAGGTCGCGCCGGTGGCAGGGGCGATGCTGTCGACATGTCCGTTAAAGCGCTTGCCCGGCAGCGCATCGACCGTGACGCGGACCCGCTGTCCCTGACGAACGTCGCTGAGCTGCGTCTCCAGAAAATTCGCAGTGATATAGGTTTGCTGTAGCGGAACAACCGCCAGCAGTCGCGTGCCGGCGGAGACATAAGCGCCGACGCGCACCGCGCGCTGACCGACCATGCCGTCTACCGGCGCAAGGATACGCGTATAGGAGAGATTCAGACGCGCCTGATCCACGCTGGCCTGCGCGGCCGCGACATCAGCCTGCGCCTGGCGAATCGCCGCCTGCAATACCCCGATCTCCTTCACCGCAGAGACCACGGCGGCCTGGCTCTGACGCACGGCGGCGGCGGCGGAGCGCTGCGTTGAGCTGGCTTTTTGCTGATCGTCGGCCGCAATGGTGCCGCTTTTATACAGACGGTTGTAGCGCTCGGCGCTCTGACCGGCATACTGTGCGGTCGCCTGATTCGCCGCCAGCGTCGCTTTTGACTGCTCGATGGCCGACTGCTGCTGTTCAAGCTGCGCCTGGCTGCTCAACAGCTTCGCCTGGCTGACCTGCAAATCCGCCTCGGCGCTCTCCAGCGCGACGCGGTAGTCGCGGTCATCCAGCGTCGCCAGCACGTCACCCGCTTTGACCTGCTGGTTATCCTGTACTTTTACTTCGGCGATGTAGCCGGAAACTTTTGGCGCCACCAGCGTGTAATCCGCGTTGACGTAAGCGTCGTTGGTGCGGTGGTCGTTGCCGGTCATGGCTGACCAGATAAAAAAGGCCATTGCCAGCAAAACCAGCAGCAACAGGCTCAGCAGCACGGTTTTTCTCATTACTAAAGCACGCATAATCTTATTATCTCGATGTCGAAGAGGCAGGTTGAATCAGGGTTTGCGGCGGCCAGACGCGCTTCGGCAGCCAGGCCGTAAGCAGCAGCAGCAGCGCGGCAAAGGCGATCAGCAGCAGCCAGCTGTCGCTCAGGCTCAGCACCGTCGCCTGATGCTTCACCAGCGTGGCGAAGCCGCTCAGGTTTTCGCTGCTGCTGACGCTACCGTCGGTCAGCAGCGGATAGCGGGCGCTGGTTTCGGCGCTGTTGGGCGCGCTCATCAGCCACGGGCGGCTGGCGGCCTGGTCCAGCAAAATGTTGGAGTGGATCTTTTCGCGGTGGCTGAGAAACACCTCGACCAGCACCGAGGCCGCGACGCTGGAGAAGCCGCGCACGGTATTGAACATTGCCGAGGCAAAAGGACCTTCTGGCGGCGCCACCACGCTGGTGGCGCTCATCAGAATCGGCAGGATCACCATCGGCTGACCAAACGCCTGTAGGATCTGCAACGTCCAGAAATTCTGGCGCGCCCAGTCGCTGGTGATCTGCGAGCCAAGCAGGCAGGCGGATATCAGCAGGGCGACGCCCGCCGCCAGCACCCAGCGGCAGTCGATCCAGCGAATATTCAGCAGCGCGGCCACCAGCGGCGCAATCAGCAGCTGCGGCAGGCCAACGGCGAGCGCCAGCGGCGCGAACTGCAATGTGCGGAATCCCTCCACCTGACCGAAGTAAGCCGACGGCAGCGCCGAGCCGGAAAGCGAGACGATCAGCACGGCCGCCAGCGCCAGCAGGCCGTGTGTCAGGTTGCGGCGCGACAGCATCTGTAGCCGAAACAGCGGCAGCGGATGCAGCCATTCATTAATCAGAAACACCGCCAGCAGCGGCAGCGCGGTCAGTAACATCCCGGCGAACAGCGGCGAGTCGAACCAGTCGAGGCGCTCGCCCTGCGTCAGCGCCAGTATCAGCAGCGCCATACCGCTGCATCCGGTGAGCATGCCGAACAGATCGATCTGCTTAAAGCGCTCCAGGCGCAGCGGATCCTGCGGCAACCCCCATCCGAACAGCAGCATCGCCAGCAGCATCAGCGGGACCACCTGCCAGAATACAAACATCCAGCTGACCTCGTCGGTCCAGAACGCGGCCAGCGAGGCGGCCATATTGGGGCCAAAAGTGGCCGTCAGCGCATAGCCCCCCAGGCCATAAAGCTTAAGCGGCGGCGGCAGAAAGCGCAGCGCAACGGTCATCAGCATCGGCGGCAGCGCGCCGCCGAACAGTCCCTGCACCACGCGCAGCGCGATAAAGCTGTCGGGCGAGGGCGCCAGCGGCAGCAGAATGCCGCACAGCATAAAGCCGGCGGAGACCGCCAGCGAAAAGCGTCGCAGGGAAAAGGTGACGGCAAACCAGGGGGCGATCATCATGGCGGCCACTTCAGCTGCCTGATAGGCCGAGACAATCCAGCTGCCCTGATCGTAGCTGACGCCGATAGCGGCGCGAATATCCGCCAACGCAATGTCAGTTACGCGATCGTTAAGTCCTGAGGTCAGCGCGGCAATTAGCACGCCGATCAGTCCCAGCGCGAGGCGAAGTGTAAAAGGATGCGGCGCCGGCGCAGCGGCAGGCTGAGCGTTCATAGCAGGTTTCTCGTTATTATGATGCAGTGTATTGCGATGTGATACAGGTCGCGATTTTACATTTCGGTATGCTGTATTGCAATGTGGTACATGCTGTAAATCGTGCCTTTTTCGCGGTAGAGTAAGGCAGCTGAAAAGGACGACCCATGGCAAAACTTCCATCCAGCCGCGAGGATGAAAAATCAGGCGGTATTCAGGTCATCGCGCGCGCGGCCAGCATTCTCAACGCGCTGGGAGAGCATCCTGGCGGTATGAGCCTCGGTGAAATTGCGCAGGCGGTGGATCTGCCGCGCTCAACGGTGCAGCGCATCGTCGCCGCACTCGACAGCGCCCAGCTGGTGCGCAGCAGCGGCGCGGGCGGTTTGCGTCTTGGCCCGGCGCTGCTGAAACTTATCTCCAGCGTTCATACCGACGTCGTCGATCTGATGCGGCCGGCGCTGGAAGCGCTGTGCGCGGCAACCAATGAAACCGTCTCTCTTTCACGCGCCAGCGGCACCCAGCTGGCTATCGTTCACTACGTGGTCGCCTCGCGCGAACTGCGCGTCGTGCCGCGCATGGGGCTGAATCTGCCGCTTTACAGCACCTCTGGCGGTCGGGCGCTTCTGGCGCTGGAGTGCGACGAAGACGTGCGGGTGATGGTCGGGGAGGCCTACCGCGAGCTAACAGATAAAACGGTGAAAACGCTGCCGCAGCTGATGGCGCTGATCCGGGAGGTGCGCGAAACCGGCATCTCCTACGATCGCGGCGAAACGCTGGAAGGCATCTCTACAATGGCGGTGGCGCTGGATACGCTGTTCGGTCGTTTCTCTGTCTCTTTGCTGGTGCCTGCGTCCCGCTTTCAGAAAAATGAAGCGGTTTACCGGAAAGAAATGCTTAAGTGCAAAGAGGCGCTTATACGCGAAATCGGCAAAAACGCCGCTGTGGAAGGATAAACTCTGATGAAAACACTGCTGATGGCTGTTGATAATTCCCCGGTTGCTGAAAAGGTGATCGCAACGGCAATTGATGAAGCGCTGGCGCATAAAGCGCAGGTTGTGGTGCTGTGCTGCGTCGATCCCGCTTACTCCTCCTGCAACCAGCCAATTGATATTACCGCTGGCGAAGATCCGGAAGATTTCGCCGTCGCGCAGGATGAGCAAAATACCGCCGAGCTGGTGGTGCGGCACGCGCTGGCGCCGCTGCTGCGCGCAGGCGTGGACGCGCGCGGACTGATTATCGCGGGAGAAGCCGCAGATACCATTGTCGCTCAGTCACAGCAGCTTAACGCGCACATGATCATTATGGGGCGGCGTCATCTCTCCTCGTTTAATCGTCTGCTGAAAGGATCGGTGAGCGCGGCGGTGATTGAGCGCGCGCACTGTCCGGTACTGATCGACGTTCGTAAGGATTAGACGCCTTCGCATGACCTCGTTGTGGATCGTTACGCTGGCAGCTTTTGTCCTGCTGGCGCTTATTATTGTGGTGCTGATTAAAACCACCCGGCTGCGCGCCTGGCAGGGCGTCGTGCTCTTTCTGCTGCCGCTGCTGCTGGCCAATCTGCTCTGGTTTAGCTGGCTAAAGCCGCAGCAGCAGCGCATTGCGCAGCAGAGGACGGCGACAGATTATCTGGCGAGTACGCCGGGGTATCGCGTGCTGCAAACGCAGGAACCCGCGCTCTGGCAGCTGCTGGTACAGGAGTTACAGCACAGGCTGCGCCAGGGCGAAGCGCCGCCTCAGGCGGCGGGCGAGCTGCGCGGCTGGCTGGCGGATGTGATCAATCAGCGCCTGATGCGCGCGCCTGACGCCGCCGTGGTTAACTATATTGGCGTCTCGGTTGACGTGATGCAGGCGCTCGGCAAACGCGATCCGCAGCTCTGCTTTCGCTTTCTCTATCCACAGGTGAGCGGCGGAGTGAATCTGGTCAAGACGCTGCCTTCGCTCAATACGCGGGAAGCCGAAGCGATGGAGCAGCTGCTGCTGGCCAGTCGCGGCCCGGAGTTGCCAGTGGATCAGCCGCAGGCGCAGCAGGATTTGCAGCGCATTGTCGCTGGACTCTATAAAAAATGGGGCGACAAGCTTCAGCAGCTCAACCTTCCCGCTGATACGGCGGTGGATCGCTCCTCGATGTGCGCTATGTCGGTCGATCTCTATCGCACCATTCTCGCATTGCCGGACAAAAACGCCGCCAATCTGTTGCGTAGAATGGTAACCCTCTCCGGCTGACAGGCGAAAAAAAGCCCGCTCAGTGCGGGCTAAATAGCGGTCAGATTATCTTCTTAATTTCACCTGGTGTGGTGCAGACGCTGTTTTATCTGAAAGCATCATCTCACCCCTGTTTTGATAGTGATACCCGTTTGGTCATATCACTTTAATCGGTAAAAGCTTGGTTACGTTATGTGAAGTCGGGCAGTTGTCCGATAGCAGCGCGTTGCGCTGCCGCTTACACTGCCGCGACAATGTGAGGAAGCAAAATGAAAGTCTTTATTACCAGCGCGGTGGCGCTGTTATTGTTGACAGGCTGTAGCGTCAGCAAACCGGGAGGATTTGAACGGGTCGATGAAGATCCCAGCTCAAATACTGTGCAATATCGCTACGATCCGCAGAAATTAAATAAAGATGCGATGGAGCTGGATTTAGCCAGTTATTGCAACAGCAAGGGATTTGATAAAGTCGAGGCGCTGAGTCCTAAGGACAGTCATATTCCGGGACTGAAAACCGGCTGGTTCCAGTGTAACTACTCCGTAAAAAGTTAAAGGGTTAAGCCAATAAAATGGGCGGGTAATATCCCGCCCTTATTTTTTATATATGCTGTGTGAAATCTTTGCCCTTAGCGGTAGTGATGCCAGCCATGGTGGCCGCCGTGATGCCATCCTCCGCCATGTCCTCTGTCGATAATGCACCCGCTGAGCATAGAAACAACGGCAATCACGGTTGCAGCCTTAACGATATTTTTCAAAGAAAGCCTCCTCTTTTCCGATGGGTATGACATTACGCCGGAATAGTGGAGCGAAGATGCACTGAATGTAGAGTTATTTAGAGAGATATTACCGGATATTTCAGCGCCAGTCAGAAATGTGTTGCCGGTAAATAAGCCTATCGGAACAGACTGAATAACTGTGATTATCGGCAAGATAATTCTGAAAATCAAGCGTGACCTTTTTACCCGCCGCGGCAAATTCGAACTAAAGTATGCTGATGCGTAATTAAAAGGAGAGATTATGAAGCGAGAAGTGAAAAATGTGCTGGCATTACAGGCGGAGCTGGGAGAATGCCCAATCTGGTCAGTGCGCGAACAGGTGCTGTGGTGCGTTGATATTCTTGCGCCCGCTATTCACCGCTTCGATCCGCGCAGCGGCGCGCTGGAGACTTTTCCGCAGCAGGAAGAGGTGGGCTGTATTGGCCTGCGCGAGCAGGGCGGTCTGATAGCGGCGTTGCGCAGCGGCGTCTGGCTGCTGGACGAGCAGGGCAGGCCGCAGCGTAAAATCGCGGATAACCCCGGCGAAGCGGCAAAAAGCCGTTTTAACGACGGGCGCGTGGATCCCTGGGGCAATTTCTGGTGCGGCAGTCTGTGGGAACCCCAGGATATGAATGGCGCGTTGCTGTGTCGCGTAACGCCCTCATTGCAGCTTGAGGTAAAGGCGCGCGACATCAAAATTTCTAACGGCGTAGCGTTTTCGCCCGACCGCCGCTGGATGTACCACAGCGATACCCCCAATGAAGTGCTCTTTCGCTATCCGCTGGATGAAAATGGCGAACCCGGTCCGCGTGAACGCTTCCGTCAGTTCGACGCGAAAGGGGGATTGCCGGATGGCGCCGCGGTGGATAGCGAAGGGTTTTACTGGTCGGCACAGTTTGACGGCGGCCGTATTGTGCGCATCGATCCCGTCAGCGCGCAGATTGTCGATGAGATAGCGCTGCCGGTGCGCTGGCCGACAATGGTGGCCTTTGGCGGTCCCGATCTGAAAACTCTCTATATCACCAGCTCGCGTGAAGATCGCACGCCTGAAGAGCTGGCTCGTTATCCGCAGTCGGGAGATCTGCTTGCGGTTGAACTGGATGTCGCGGGCATCGCTGAACCCTGTTTCCCCGGCTAAAAGCAAAGCGGGTCCATCCTGAAAACGCGAGCCGACGGCGAACCGGCTACAGACAACATAGCGCGCACCTCATGTCTGAGGTGCGCCAGCAGCCGGAGCATAGTTAAACATCTTTGCTGGCGTTTCAGACGCGGCGCTTCTCCAGCCGCGTCGCCAGCCAGCGATTAACTTCCGCTACGTTGCAGCACCTGCTCCGCCAGCGGCTCGCGCTGCGGCAGGCGGATGATGAGCGACAGCAGCAGCGACATCACCAGTAGCGTCATGATCAGGCTAAAGGTGACGGTGAAGCCGCCGAATACCGAGGCCACCAGCGAGCCAAGCACGCTGCCGATACCGAAGCCCAGATAGAGCAGACCGTAGTTTTTGGTCAGATTATTGAGACCGAAGAAGTCACTCACCAGCGACGGGAACACGGTAATGGTGCCGCCGAAGCTAAAGGCAACGCAGGCCAGCGAGATAAAAAATGTCGTTTCATTCATGCGGGTGAACAGCAGAATACTCATTCCCGTCAGCGATACGACCTGCGCCAGGGAAATTACCCGAATACGCGCCATTTTGTCAGACAGCACGCCCAGCACCAGACGACCGCTCAGATTGGCGATAGCAATCACCGTTACGGCATTCGCTGCTGTTTGCGTGCTGAGATGCACCAGACCTTCGCCAATATCCTTGGCAACGCCGATAACATAAAGTCCGCTCATACAGGCCGTCAGAAACATCATGGCCAGCATCCAGTATTGCGGCAGTCGCACTGATTCAGCCAGCGTATAGTCGCGCGTCTGCTGCGAAGCCGGACCGGCCGCGCGCTGCACGGGCGCATCGCGCATCATCATCGCGCCGAAAATAATCATACCCATGGCCGCCAGGCCCCAGATAATAAAGGTCTGCTCCAGCCCTACTGCGCTAAGCAGCGCGCCACAGATGAATTTAAAGCCCAGACTTCCCAGCCCGTAAGCGCCAATGGCGCAGGCGGAGATCACGCCTTTGCGTTCCGGGAACCATTTCACACAGTTCGACAGCGTCATCAGATAGCCTGCGCCATCGGCCAGACCGACCATAATGCCCGCGCTAAGATACAGCAGCATCAGGTTGCTGGCGTGGGCGGTGAGCCAGAAGCCCAGCGCCATCAAAATGCCCGCGCCGATGGCGACCCGACGCACGCCAAAACGCTCCTGTAATTTTCCCGCCAGCGAGGAAGCAATTGCCAGCCCCAGGCTTAACAGCCCGAAAGAGAAAGCGACCTGGCTGACCGACGCATCAAGTTTCTGGGCCAGCTGACCGTTAAATAAACTCCAGGTATAAACGGAACCCAGCGCAAACTGGGTAATGATGGTGCCGACCAGGGTTAGCCAGCGTGTGCGTTGATAAGATGAGGCGGTGTACTGGTTCATATTGTTCTCTCCCGTTCGGGAATCTGGAAACTGCGGCCAGATTACGCCGCGGCTGCGCGCGCGCGGTAAAAAACGGCATGAACGGGATGAAATACGTCATGAAATGCCATTCACAGGGCATGAATAACATCCTGTACCGCTTCGCTAATTTATGACCAATTCAGCAACCTGATAGTAATTGGTTACAGGGGGTAAGCAGATGTGTCCTGCGAGCCGTTTTAACGGCAGGATGGCAGAATTTTTGCCAGGCTTAGAGTTCACTAAACAGGAGGAAATATGAAAGACCGAGCATATGAATCCCTTAGCTGCGAGGACGAAGTCCGCTGCATCATCGGTCAGGCAGTGATTGAACTTAGCGATGAGCAGCAGCCCGTGACGAAATCGACGCTGGCATTGAAATTGCTCTCCATGGCCGACCAGGATACTGACGATGAGCGCGTGCTGCTTTACTGGATTGCGCGAAAGGCCATCAATCAACCCCATCAACTAACCGCTATGCAGCGCCGGGCATGACGCTCACGCGGAGCGGGCACAGGCCCGCTCTTTGCTACGCGGCCACGCGCCGCCTTAATACCGGCAGACGCGCAAACATCACCAGATTTCCCGCCAGAATCATGGTTAATCCTAAAAACGCCTCGGCGTGCCACTGATATCCCTCATAAAGCGTCGACAGTGCCAGCGCCACCAGTGGAAACAGCAGCGTGCTGTAGGCCGCCTGACTGGCGCCGATACGTCCCACCAGCGTGAAGTAGGCGCCAAAGCCAATCACCGAGCCGAAGATGGCCAGATAACAGAGGGCGCCTGCCCATTGCCAGTTCCAGACGGGCTGCAAAGACTCGCCCTGAGACAGCGTCAGCAGAGCCATAGCCAGCGCGCCATACAGCATGGCGTAGCTGTTGGTCGTCAGCACATCGCGTTGCAGGCGCTGGTGGCGCAGGCTGATCATATTGCCCAGCGAAAATCCCAGCGTCCCCAGGGCGCTCAGCCCTATGCCCCACAGCAGCGTAACGGAAGCTTCGCTGTTATGCAGCTCCTGCCAGAAAAGCGCGACGATGCCGCCGATGCCGAGCGCTGTCGCAGGCAACAGGCGCACAGAGGGGCGCTGACGGAAGAAAATCCAGCTGTTCAGCGCGTTATAGAGAACCGCCATTGAAAAAATCACCGACTCCAGCCCGCTGTTGATCCACGCGGCCGCGTGATAAAAACAGAAAAAGTTAAAGCCAAAGACACAGCAGCCCTGTAGCAGACAAAAGAAATGGTCGCGCGCGTTAAGTGCGCGCAGGCGTTTCACCGCCTTCAGAATTAACAGCATCACCAGCGACGCGACGATGAATCGCCAGAATACCGCTGCGCCCACGCTGCCGCCGCTTGCTGCCTGCTGAGCAAAAATCGCAATCCAGGTTGTTCCCCAGATCGCGACCACCGAAAGATACAAACAAAGATTCATGACACGCCTCCTTCTTATTCAGACCAGAGTGTTACCCGTCTTAAGGCGTGTCGCTTGCATCAGCCTGCGGCGCATTTGCAAATTCTTGCGCTTTTTTTTCCTCAGCGGCGGATAACGCTGTTCTCCTGGTGCGGCTCTTTTTACACTGAGAAGCCGTAACCAGGAGAGCGCCCGTGAATTACCAGACCTTTGATATGCTGCAACGTCACAAAGCCCAGCTGCGTCATCACGCGCGGCTCAACGACGGCATTCAGCTGGCGCACTGGTTCAACAGCGGCGATCGCGTCACCAATCTCAGTAACCACCATACCCTTAGCCTCTATATTGCCGACGGTTACGACACCTGGCATAAAACGCCTTACGGCTGGCGCAACGGCGGCGGACCGGATCGTTTCTGTCTGATGCCCTCAGGTATTGAGTCCACCTGGGATCTGCGTTCCGATCTCTCTTTTGCGCATCTTTACTGCACCGAAGCGCATTTGCGCCAGATGGCCGAAGAGATATGGGATCGCAGCCCGGCTCAGCTGGAGCTGCACGAGAAGGTCTTTGCCAGCGACGATCGCATTACCCAGCTCTACCGCCACTTTTTGCTTAGCTGCGACTGGCAGCAGCCTGCCAGCCAGCTGATGCTGAGCAGCGCCTCGACGCTGCTGTTGACGCATCTGTTACAGCATTACAGTGATGTACAGTGGCGCGCGCCGCAGGTGCGGGGAGGTCTGTCTCCCGCCGTGCTGCGTCATCTGACTGACTTTATTGAGGCCCATCTCGATCAGCCATTAACCCTGGCGCAGCTGAGTCAGCAAGCGGCGCTGAGCGAATTTCACTTTGCGCGTATGTTTCGTCATTCGGTCGGCGAGGCGCCGCACCAGTATGTGATGCGCCGCCGCATGCTGCGGGCGAAGGAGATGCTAGCGGATGCCTCGCTGTCGTTAACAACCATCGCCCTGAGCTGTGGGTTTTATTCATCCAGCCATTTCAGTAATCGCTTCAGGCAAATTAATGGCATGTCGCCTTCGGCATGGCGAAGCAGCCAGCGCGCCACATCATCCCGGCAGAGAGAGTGATCCTCGATAGTGGCATGTTGTCTTTTTTTAATTATTTTTCGCCAGTGAGTAAAAAAAACTTTTCACCTTTGCTTTTTTATTTGTATTTTAATTTCCTTCTTTAATAATTCTTAATTTTTTCAATCCCGATAAATCTGCTTTGAAAAGTGCATTGATCGTTATCAATTATTTATAATCTTAGCGTTAAGACTAAACTTATTCCTCTGGAGTCAGGTTAACTGACCGCGTTATTGTCATTAAGCGGTTTTTGACAGCGTCTGCGGTCGAAAAAACAGACGATACCTGAGTTAATGGCAGGTGAAAAATTCTGGTTTTATTGTATTTTTAGTGTCAATCTCTGATTATTTGATCAACGAAAGGTTATTGATCTATTATCGCTTGCTGTAATAAACAGGACCTGTCTGTAGCGATAAAATCAAGGAGTGACTAATGAGCAATAATTCGCACTATAAAATTTCCAAAACCTGTAGCCTCGTTACCCCCCATCCGCCGGCTCTCTTCTCCCGGAAAAAAACACTCTTTTTGCGAAGGGAGGCGAGGGATAAGTGCCTTCATCGGCCAGGGAAACTGGCGTGGTTATTCCAGCCGGGCAAGCCTGATACCCCTGTAAATAATGCTGTTAATGCCCTCTATGAATATTCTTCGACGCCGAATCTGTCAGCAAAAAATATACGGGCAGCAGACGCCATTGCAGAGGCGCTAAAGATAAGGTTATACGGTTTGACCGCAGTCTTCTTCAACCGACGGCTCTTATTAAGGTCGCTGGTAACCTCGTTGTTGCCGAGCGTGACGCCGAAATGCGTAATTATTGCTGGCGTCGAGGCGGCAGCTTGCAATTGCCGCCAGCTATATCAGCGACTTGCCTTCCAGACGCCGCACTATCTGAAGTTGACTCGGCGCACCTGTCTGGGGCGATGCTCGATTTCATACCCGGACAGACGCATCCGGCGGCCGCAGGCAGGCGGGATGAGACGCAATCCAGATGCTTTGCGGTACTAAAAACATGAATGAAAGCAAAAATGAAGTTATCGCCTTCGCGAATATTGACAGGTTAATGCAGGAGATATGGCTACAGGCGATCAGGCTACGTTCTGGTCCGCAGTTCAAAGAAGGCGAGGGGCGGATATTGTGGGAGCGTTGCGCGGCAGATATTGCGCGCGTTCAGGCGCGGCTAAAATCGGCCGCGCTGGATGACGTCAGCTGTCAGCATATTCTTTATGCGCAGTGCGCACTGCTGGACGAAGTAATAAAAGGGCGCAGCGTGCGGGATGACGCCTGGAGGCAATGGTATGCCTTGCCGCTCCAGCAGCACTTTCTTGGCACCCGAGACGCCGGAAATAAACTGTGCGAGCGGATGCGTAACGTTTTGCGCGATCCCGCCGCTCACAGCGCGGTGCTGAGCTGTTTTCATCGGGTCCTGCTGCTGGGCTTTTTGGGAGAGTATCGCAGGCTTGACGAACCGGGACGCAGAAAGCTGGTTAAAAAACTAGGCGAAAGAGTTATGTCGTTAACTCATCGCCAGACGCAGCCGAACCTGACCTCTGGACACACCAGGGAGCGTCTGGAGGCGTCATGGCCGACGTGCCTGGGACTTAGCGTGCTGCTGATGTTGCTGTGCGTACTCTGGCCCGGACTCGATTACTGGTTTGAGCAGATGCTATTTACGCTATTGCCTGTCGGAGTGATGAGGTGAATTTTTACAGCCGCGCCTTATCGGCTCTGCTGTTTGTGCGCTTTACTGTTCTGCTGTTGTTGAAGGGAACCAGGCAGACAACGCCGCAGCGTCATTAGCGAGTAAGGTGTCGCTAGTAAAAAACGTTATCAGAAAAGACGTCGTCAGATGTTGCGTTGGTCAGATGGGATGCTTTATCCCTGAGCGGAGTAAGGGGAGTATCAGATCTTGTTTTCCGGCAGATGATAATATCGCGAAAGGACTATTCGCCGGTTGAACCAGAGTAAAAGGTCAGCCAGGCTATCGCTGGCAGGTTGAATTTCATCTTTTCACAGGTCGCGAGGCGCTGGCGCAACGCGAATTTCCCTGTCGGATAGGATCTTCAGCGCTACCGCCGAAAGCGAGCCTTTGTAATTAGGCTGGAACCGCACATGTCCGGTGCTTCAGTTCTTGCGCAGAGTTAAAGCGGGCGCGCCATAGCAGCTGGTTAATGGCTGATAATGACATGCTGTTACGATCTTTGAAGCAGCGGTCCTGTTTCGCAAATCTTTTCATAAAGAAATAAGACGTATCGACTGACTGTCCGCATGGCAATAAACCTGACAGCGCCGCCGCAGGGAATTATTTGAAGGATGTGCATCCACAGTGAAAACAGCGCGTTGTAGCTCAGCAGCAGGCATTGCCCTGGGACTGCGCGTACTGTTTATTTACATGAAGATCTAAATATCTCATGAAAATATACATGGAGTTTCTTTTGCGAACTATTGCAGCCGCCTTGATTTAAATCAACGTGGTTGCATTAACGTGTGAAAATTTCAGGTTTATTATTTTTTCTGGTAAATATTTCTTGCCCTGGAAAGAAAATCAGTAATTCCAGTTGGTCTGATTAAATAACTCAGATTGTCATTTGATGTGAAATTTTTAGGAATTTTCTATTTGCGTTTTTTTGATCTGAAAATTTGATTGGGTGAGGTTTGTTGCTCTATTATCTCGCTGCTTAAACTAATCAACGGATATGAAACAGTGATTAAACAGGGGACAGAGTGATGGCTGACAGCTTTCAAAGCGAAATACCTAAGGCGCGTATTAACCTGAAACTTGATTTACATACAGGTGGCGCAAGCAAAAAGACCGAACTGCCGCTGAAGTTACTGGTTACAGGGGATTTTAGTCATGGTCAGGAAAATGCGCCGCTTTCAGAAAGGAAAAAATTAAATATTAATAAAAATAATTTCGACAGCGTGCTTGCTGAATATTCCCCAAAAGTTGACCTGGCGGTTAAAAATACGCTGGCAGACGACGGGAGCGAGGAAAATATCAGTCTGACTTTTCGGGAGATGAGAGATTTCACGCCCGAACAGGTTGCTCGCCAGATCCCGCAGCTTAAAGCCATGCTGGCAATGCGCAATCTGCTTCGCGATCTGAAAGCGAATTTACTGGATAACCAGGCTTTCCGTAAAGAGCTGGAAAAAATTCTGCTCGACCCGGCATTGAGCGCAGAACTCAGGAGTGAGCTCGCCTCTCTGGCGCCAAAACAGCCATAACGGCCGCGATCTTTTAACGGATTAATTAAGGATGATGTTGATGTCTGTAAAAAATGAGAATGCCGTCGGCGGCGAAAGCGTGGTGCTTGAACGTACTGGCGCTGGCGGGGTTTACGCCTCCCTGTTTGAAAAAATTAATCTGAATCCCGTGTCTGAGCTGAGCGCGCTGGACATCTGGCAGGACACGCAGGCGATGTCGGATGCGACAGCGGATGAACGTTTAACGGCCGGGATGCAGGTCTTTCTGGAGTGCCTGAAAAAATCGGGCTCAAAGGTAGAAAAACTCGACAAGAATCTGATTGACCATCATATCGCTGAGCTGGACTACCAGATTAGCTGTCAGCTTGGCGCTGTCATGCACCATGAGGACTTTCAGGCGGTAGAAAGTCTGTGGCGCGGCGTGAAATCTCTGGTCGACAAAACCGATTTTCGCCAGAACGTGAAGGTTGAGTTGCTGGATATGTCTAAAGAAGATCTGCGTCAGGACTTCGAAGACAGTCCGGAAATCATCCAGAGCGGACTGTATAAGCACACCTATATTGATGAGTATGATACTCCGGGTGGAGAGCCGATTGCCGCCCTGATTTCCGCTTACGAATTTGATGCTTCTGCTCAGGATGTCGCTCTGCTGCGCAGCATCTCTAAGGTGTCTGCTGCTGCGCATATGCCATTTATCGGTTCTGCTGGCCCGAAATTCTTCCTGAAGGATTCGATGGAGGATGTGGCCGCCATTAAAGACATCGGTAACTACTTTGACCGCGCCGAATACATCAAGTGGAAATCTTTCCGCGAGACGGATGACGCCCGCTATATCGGTCTGGTGATGCCGCGAGTGCTGGGCCGCCTGCCTTATGGTCCCGATACCGTCCCGGTTCGCAGCTTTAACTACGTTGAAGAAGTGAAAGGTCCGGATCATGACAAGTACCTGTGGACCAACGCCTCGTTTGCCTTTGCGTCCAATATGGTGCGCAGCTTTATCCATAACGGCTGGTGTGTGCAGATCCGCGGGCCGCAGGCCGGGGGGGCCGTTCAGGACTTGCCTATCCATTTGTACGATCTGGGCACCGGCAGTCAGGTGAAGATCCCGTCTGAAGTGATGATCCCGGAAACCCGCGAGTTTGAATTTGCGAATCTGGGCTTCATTCCTCTGTCGTACTACAAAAACCGTGACTATGCGTGCTTCTTCTCGGCTAACTCCACCCAGAAACCGGCGCTGTATGATACCGCCGATGCGACCGCCAACAGCCGTATCAATGCTCGCCTGCCTTATATCTTCCTGCTGTCGCGCATCGCGCACTATCTGGAGCTGATCCAGCGCGAAAACATCGGCACAACCAAAGATCGCCGTCTGCTGGAGCTGGAGTTGAACACCTGGGTGCGTAGTCTGGTTACCGAAATGACCGATCCCGGCGATGAACTTCAGGCTTCACATCCGCTGCGTGACGCTAAAGTGGTGGTGGAAGACATTGAGGACAACCCCGGTTTCTTCCGCGTGAAGCTCTACGCCGTGCCGCATTTCCAGGTAGAAGGCATGGACGTCAACCTGTCGCTGGTTTCTCAAATGCCGAAGGCGAAATCGTAAGGCGAGAGGGAAATCAGGGATGAAAATTTACCGCCCGTTATGGAATGAAGGGGCGCTGCTGGCCCCTCAGCAGTTCCAGCAGCAGTCTGAATGGGATGCATTTTCCCGGGCCGGTATTGCCGCCCGCGGAAATGCTTTCCCCTGGGGCGTTGGTCGGGTTGAACTGGATGACGCGATGCTTGCCTCCGGCCGCGTGCAGGCGCAGTCACTGCGCCTCTGGCTCCCGGATGACACGCTGGTTGATACCCGATTCAGTGACTTGCCTCCGGAGCCACGTGAAATCGAGGCACCGGCTTCTGCAGGCAATGCCCCGGTGACAGTGTATGTGGCGTTACCGGTGATGCAGGCCGGGATCGTCAATGTGCAGACAGACACGCTATCTGCAGAGCGCCCGCTGCGCTATCGGGAAGCCTGGGAGACAATCACCGACCGCTTCGGTCAGGAAGAAGAGTCGATGGCGGTAGCTCGGTTTAATCTGGCATTCCGTTTCGGACATGAAGACAACGGCGCCTGGGATACCTGCGCCATTGCCCGTCTGTTGCAGGACGGGCAGGGGGGCTGGCGTCAGGATTCTGACTTTATCCCGCCGATGGCGCTGTTCTCGGCAAGTCGTAATCTGTGTGAACGTCTTGCGCTGCTGAATCGCCAGCTGCGTTCCCGCCGCCAGCGCCTGATGTCCATGCGTCGTGAAAGTAATGACCGGATGGCTGACTTTGCTGTCGCTGACGTGTCGCTGTTCTGGCTGCTGAATGCCCTGAACTCGCATGCCAGGGTGCTCTCTGAGTATGAGCGTTTTCCTGACAGGCATCCTGAGCAGGTCTGGGCCGAGCTGGTACGTCTTGCCGGCAGTATGCTGACCTTCTCGCTTGAGCACGATCTGGATGCCATTCCGGGTTATGACCACCGCGCGCCGGAAAAAACCTTTCCGCCGCTGTTTGAACTGATCAGCGAGCTACTGGAAGCCAGCCTGCCGTCACGAGTGGTGGCGGTCAGGATGGAGCGTCTGGATCCGGAGACCTGGAAAGCGGTACTGCATGATATTCGTCTGCGCGATGAAGCAGATTTCTACCTTTCCGTGCGGGGCAGTCAACCGGCATGGCAGATTGCCGAAAGATTCGCAGATATGTGTATTGCCGGTGCCCCGGCGAATGTCGGCGAAGTGTCCGGCGTGGCCGTAGAAGGGATTGGCCTCATCGCCCTGAGTCGTGTTCCGGCTGCACTGCCGGTGCGTCTGGAAAATCAGTACTTTGTGCTGGATATGGAAAGCCCGGCGGCCCGCGAAATGCTGGATCAGGGAGTGTGCGTATTCTACGTTCCATCGCTGCTCGGCGAGCTGGAGCTTGAACTGTTTGCGGTGCTGCGCTCATGAATAAGGTTATCGACATTGATACCCTGATGGCGGAGACCTGGCTAACCGTAGCGCAATTGCGTCACGGTGGGCAGGTGACGGATGGCCCTGCGCTGTATGCGGCCTGCAAAGCGCAGGTGGAAAGCGTACGCGAGGCGCTGGAGCGCGCCGGGCTGGGTGCTGAAAGTATTGACCACATCACTTATGCCCAGTGCGCCCTGCTGGACGAAACCGTCATGAACCGTAAACCCGTGGCTCAGCAAGCGGAAAATGCGCAAGCGGCAGTATCCGGCGACAGTGCCCCCGATGCGCTGAATATGACCCTCGATGCCGGGCAACGCGCCTGGCGTTCTGCGCCACTTCAGGCGGTTTACTTCGGATCCCTGAGAGCTGGCGGGGCCTTGTATGATCGTATCGCGGAGGTACTGCGTCAGCCCGCGCCGGAGCCTGCGGTGCTGACCTGCTACCAGCGGGTACTGGCGCTGGGGTTTCAAGGGCAATACAGCCTCTCCGGGGTGGGACAGTCACAGCGTGATGAGGTGATCGCCGCGCTGAATAAGCGAGTGCCACCCCTGGAAAGCGTGGCATCACTGGTGGTTCAGAAGACCGGAGGCCGTCGTTACAACCTGCTGCGGTCCGTCTGGTTCTGGATTGTGCTGGCGGTGATCCTGACCGGTGCGGTGTGGCTGGGGGGGCATCTGTGGTTGCAGGATCTGCTGCACCAGCAACTGCCGGAGCAGCCCTGATGCATGGAAAAACAGTCGTCCGGGCTGCCCTGCCGGTAGTGCTCTGCCTTGCCGCCGTGCTGTGGCTGGTATGGGGATTCCTGTCCTGGCCGGTTGCCGGGAAAGTCTTCCTGACCCTGGTGGCCTTGCTGGTTGCGGGCATGCTTGCCCGTCATCGTTACCGTCAACAGCGACCGGTACAGCTGGCTGATGAGGGCGAAATTTTCCCGCCCGACAGTCATACCGGACCGGTGGTGCTGGTCTGCGGGGATGTGGACGATAACATGTTCGCAGCAGGGCAAACACGTGGCACGGCGCAGGGCTGGTACCTCCGGATAGCTGAACTGACCAGACTCACGCCTTTCGCAGAGCGTCTGCTGGCCCGTACGCCGACGATGGCAGGCCAGCTCACCGTGATGTACCGTTGTTTGCCGGACCAGCATGAAGATGAGGCGCTATTGCGCGCCTCCCTGAAAGCTCTGCGCGTGCAGATGAAGCAGTTGCGGGACCTGACCGGCTATAGCGTGCCGGTGGTACTGAATACCGAATTCAGCGGTCCGGAAACGCCCTGGATGGTGGTACGCGGAAATACGGTCCTGGTGTGTCCTGAAGATGAACCTGCCCTCATCCTCAGCGAATGGCAGCGGTCCCCGCAGACGGTCTTTATTCAGCCATACCTGACCCAGGCGACATTGCTGCTTCACGCTGTGATGCTGGATGAACTGGGCAAAGCGGACAGGCTGTGTCCGGCCATACGACCGTTTGCCGTCACCCTGCGTCTTGGATCGGTATCCACCTCGGCAGCCGCGCTGTGGCCACGATTATTGTTCCGCCAGACCCGCATTGCCCCTTCCGGTCGTGCCACGGCCTATGAACCACGCTGGCATTTTGCCGATGCGGTACTCCCGCTGCTTGCCCCCTATACCACCCCGTTGCAGGGTGGGAAAACCGGGTGTTGGGTGGTGATGGTTCTGCTGTTCTGCGCCCTGGGCGCCATTGCCCTGTCCGTGCGACATAACCAGTCGCTTATCCGCAAGGTAAGCGCCGACCTTCAGCGCTGGCAGGCTATCCCGATGAACCACTATGACCCGAAAGCGCAGGCCCTACATGCCCTGCAGCAGGATGCATTGCTGCTGGAACGCTGGCAGCGTCAGGGCGAGCCCCATCGCTACGGACTCGGGCTGTATCCGGGCAACCGCCTGTGGCTGGCGGTACAGCAGGCCATTGATATGTATGTGCCTCCGCCTCCGCCGCCAAAACCGAAGCCGAAGCCGATACCGAAAATTGTCCGTCTCGACAGTATGTCGCTGTTTGATTCCGGCAAAGCGATGTTGAAAACCGACTCCACCAAAATGCTGGTCAATTCCCTGGTCGACATCAGAGCGAAGCCGGGCTGGCTGATCGTGGTGGCGGGACACACCGATAACACAGGTAACCCGAAACTCAATCAGAGCCTGTCCCTGAAGCGTGCCGCAGCGGTACGCGACTGGATGCGCGATACCGGTGATGTGCCGGAAAGCTGTTTCGCGGTGCAGGGCTATGGCGCAAGCCGTCCGATCGCAACTAATGATACTGCGGAGGGCCGGGCGCTCAACCGCCGTGTCGAAATCAGTCTGGTACCTCAGGCAGATGCCTGTCAGATACCGGACCACACCCAGGCGTCATCTCAGGACGATGGCGCATCACTACAAAATGGAGAGTAATGCCATGGCAATTCCTGTTTATCTCTGGCTGAAAGACGACGGCGGCGCGGACATCAAAGGGTCTGTGGACGTTCAGGATCGTGACGGCAGCATCGAAGTGGTTGCTCAGGAACACAAGCTGTATATCCCGACCGACAATAACACCGGCAAGCTGACCGGCACCCGTATCCACACGCCGTTCCTCTTCACCAAGGAAATCGACTCCTCCAGCCCGTACCTCTATAAGGCGGTGACCACCGGTCAGACCCTCAAGTCTGCGGAATTCAAGTGGTACAAAATCAACGACGCGGGCCAGGAAGTGGAGTACTTCAACACCAAGCTCGAGAACGTAAAGGTGGTGAAAGTGAACCCTGTGATGCACGACATCAAGGATCCTGCTTTCGAGAAGCATAACCACCTCGAGCAGATTGAGCTGCGCTACGAAAAAATCACCTGGACCTACAAAGACGGCAACATCATTCATTCCGATTCCTGGAACGAACGCGCTACTGCATAACCCACGAGCGGGCAGAGCTTCTCTGTCCGCTTTTCTTTTTGCTGAGCGTCTGCCGCTGCGGGCGTTCAGCAAAAACATCATATCCCGGAAACAGACCTTATGGGCCTCGGTAACGGCCAGGGGCGGTAGCGTGCCTGAACGGTCACTCAACAGTGAGCAAGCAAACATGGAAAACCCGGCAATCCTTCTTCGACGTCTTAATCCTTTCTGCGCGCGCGCGATGGAAGGGGCAGCCTCTCTGTGTCAGACCCGCGCCCATGCGGAAATTCTGCCAGAGCACTGGCTGTTGAAACTGCTGGAGCAGGGCGAAGGTGACCTTACCGTGCTGGCACGCCGTTACGAGTGGGATATGGACGCCATCTGGCAGGATTTGCTGGGCTGGCTGGATAAACAGCCGCGCTCAGTGCGTCAACGCCCGCAGTTGTCTGACGCCATTCAGATGCTGATGCAGGAAGCCTGGCTGATTGCTTCTCTTAATGGCGAGGAACAAATTCGCAGCATCCATCTGCTAATGGCGCTGGTTGACAAACAGAAACTGGTTCGCTGTGACGGGCTGTGGCCGCTGCTGACGCTGGGCCAGAGTCAGCTGGAACGTCTGCGTCCACTGCTTGATGGGCAGTCGGATGAACGTCCGGAGGTGCAACACGAAGAGCAACTGGCACAAAACCATGGTGGTGAGGTGGAGTTTGTTGGCCGCCCGGTTGGCGCAGAACTGAAAGAGGGGGAACTGACCCCAGCCCTGCAGAACGCGCTGGATAAATTCACTCTCGACGTCACCGCCAAAGCCAGAGAAGGCAAAATCGACCCGGTCTTTGGTCGTGATACCGAAATCCGCCAGATGGTGGACATTCTCTCGCGCCGTCGCAAGAACAACCCGATTCTGGTGGGTGAGCCAGGTGTAGGGAAAACAGCGCTGGTGGAAGGTCTTGCACTGCGTATCGCCGAAGGTAACGTACCTGAATCCCTCAAGCCGGTAATCCTGCGCACCCTTGACCTCGGCCTGTTGCAAGCGGGGGCAGGGGTTAAGGGCGAATTTGAACAGCGCCTGAAAAACGTCATCAATGCTGTACAGCAGTCGCCCACCCCGATTTTGCTGTTTATTGATGAAGCCCACACCATCATTGGCGCGGGCAACCAGGCAGGTGGTGCAGATGCGGCCAACCTGCTCAAACCCGCTCTGGCCCGTGGCGAACTGCGCACCATCGCTGCCACCACATGGTCTGAATACAAACAATATTTTGAGCGTGACGCCGCTCTTGAGCGCCGCTTCCAGATGGTGAAAGTGGACGAGCCGGATGACGATACCGCCTGCCTGATGCTGCGCGGTCTCAAATCCCGTTACGCCGAACACCACAACGTGCACATCACCGACGATGCTGTGCGTGCGGCCGTTACGCTGTCCCGCCGTTACCTGACGGGGCGTCAGCTGCCGGACAAGGCCGTTGACCTGCTGGATACCGCCGCGGCGCGTGTGCGTATGAGCTTCGACACGGTGCCTGAACAAATTGTGCGTCTGAAAGCACAGCTGACCGCGCTGGAACTGGAAGAGCAGGCGCTGCTGGAAGATATTGCCGCAGGCAGCAACCGTCATGGTGACCGCCTGGATGTGATTGAGCAGCAGCGGACTGAACTGGAAGCGCGTATCGGGGAGCAGGAAGCACGTTTCAGCAACGAAAAGGCGCTGGCACAGCAGCTGATGGCCAGTCGCCAGGACATCAGTCAGCAGGCTGAAATTACTGAGCTGCAACAGCAACTGGAGCAGGCACAGCAGGGTGATGTGTTGGTTCAGGTGGATGTGGATACCCGCACGGTTGCCAACGTGATAGCCGACTGGACCGGCGTACCGCTCTCTTCCCTGATGAAAGACGAACAGACCGAACTGCTGACCCTGGAAAACGAAATCGGCAAACGTGTGGTAGGTCAGGATGTCTCGCTTAATGCCATCGCGCAACGCCTGCGTGCGGCGAAAACCGGACTGACGTCCGAGAACGGTCCACAGGGCGTGTTCCTGCTGGTTGGCCCGAGCGGCGTCGGTAAGACCGAAACCGCGCTGGCGCTGGCGGACGTGCTGTACGGAGGTGAAAAATCCCTGATTACCATTAACCTCTCCGAATACCAGGAGCCGCACACGGTTTCCCAGTTGAAAGGCTCGCCGCCGGGTTACGTCGGCTATGGCCAGGGCGGCATCCTTACCGAGGCTGTACGCAAGCGCCCGTACAGTGTCGTACAGCTTGATGAAGTGGAAAAGGCGCACCGCGACGTCATGAATCTCTTCTACCAGGTGTTCGACCGCGGATTTATGCGCGACGGCGAAGGGCGTGAAATCGACTTCCGTAACACCGTCATTCTGATGACATCAAATCTTGGCAGCGATCCCCTGATGCAGCTGCTGGACGAACAGCCGGACGCCACTGAAGGCGACCTGTACGAATTGCTGCGCCCGATTTTGCGCGACCACTTCCAGCCGGCGCTGCTGGCCCGCTTCCAGACAGTGATTTACCGCCCGCTGGCCGAAGCGGCCATGCGTACCATCGTGCAGATGAAACTCGATCAGGTCAGTAAGCGCCTGAACCGTCACTATGGTCTGACCACGCATATCGGTGAAAACCTGTATGACGCGCTGACGTCAGCCTGCCTGCTGCCGGATACCGGCGCACGCAACGTCGACAGCCTGCTCAGTCAGCAAATCTTGCCGGTGCTGAGCCAGCAACTGCTGGCCCACATGGCCGCGAAACAGAAACCACACACCCTGACGCTTGGCTGGAATGACGAAGAAGGCATTGTTCTGGAGTTCGATGCCGTGCAGAAGACACAGCCGGAGGTGAACGATGACTGAAAGCTTAAGCAGTCTGGCAAAAAAGGCGATGGATGAAGCCCTGGGCCTGTCACGTTACCGGGTGGATGTGCATGACTGTTCTCACTTTCTGGACGTGTTGCGCTATCGTGCCACTGAAACGCTGAGCCAGCCGTGGCATTACGATGTTACCTTCACCTGTGCGGCGAGCATTGCCAGCAATGAGGTGATGCTGAAACCGGCATCCTTCACCTTCCAGACGCCATTGTTTGATGGCACGCCAGCTGTGCCGGTGCGCACGGTATACGGCGTGGTGGATGCGTTCCGCCGTGTCTCCGTGTCAGGAGATGAAATCACCTATGCCCTGCGCATTGTTCCACGCATTGCCCTGATGCAGCACACCCAGCGTAGCGAGGTGTATCTGAACCAGTCGGTACCGGAAGTGGTGGAGCAGATCCTCCGCTCCCACGGACTGGAAGGGGCCGATTTTGAGTTCCGCTTATCACAGCATTACCCGGTACGCGAACTCATCACCCAGTGGCGTGAGACAGACCTGGCCTTTGTTCAGCGTCTGCTGGCCGAAGTCGGTATCTTCTGGCGCTTCGAGATGGATGGCTGCATTGAACAGGATGTGGTGATTTTCCAGGACAGCCAGATGCAGTATCAGTTTGGCGTGAAGCTGCCCATTATTCCGCCGTCGCGTACCAGTGATAACGGTCAGGAGAGCGTCTGGGATATTCGGCCAACAGACCGCGTAGTCACCGGTAGTGTGGCTACCCGCGACTATAACTACCGTGATGCGCTGACTCCACAGGACAGTTCGGTGACGGTTCGCAAGGAGGGTGAGGCCACCACCGGTGAGGTGTATCACTACGCTGAGCCGTTCCTGAGTCAGGGGGATGAGCAGACTCCGGAGAGCGGTGCCTGGTATGCCCGCCTGCGCCATGAGCGCTACCTCAATGCTCAGCAAACAGTAACGGGGCGAGCAAGCAGGCCGGTTCTGGCTCCGGGCGAAGTGCTGGAGCCACAGGGCAGTGGGCTGCCTGACTCGCTGAAGAACGGCATCGTCATCACAGGTATTCATACCTCAGGTGCACGTGACAAAGGCTTTCAGCTGCGCTTTACGGGCATTCCTTACAGCGAAACGGTCTGTTTCCGTCCGGCGCTTCTAAACCGCCCGGTGATAGCCGGTTCTCTGCCAGCCCGGGTGGAAAGCGATGAGAAGCATGATACCTACGCTTACCTGGACAGGCAGGGGCGCTACCGTGTCCGGCTCGATTTTGACCGTAACAGCATGGAGCAGGGATATGCCTACCTCTGGCTGCGCCTGGCGAAACCTTATGCCGGAGATACCTACGGCTTCCATTCCCCGCTGCTCGACGGGACTGAAGTCTCAGTAATGTTTGACGGCGGCGACCCTGACCGGCCGTACATCGCCCATGCTCAGCATGATTCCGAACACCCTGACCACGTCACGCGTGACAACCATACGCGCAATATCTGGCGTACGGCGGGGGATAACAAATTCCGTCTGGAAGACAAGCGTCAGGAGGAGCATTTCAAGCTGGCGACCCCTCACGGGAAAACGCAGCTCAATGGCGGTCATGTGGTGGACGCCCGGCGCGAGCCGCGTGGTACCGGTTTTGAACTGCGCACCGATGAATACGGGGCGCTGCGTGCCGGACGAGGAATGTTCCTGACCGCCGATGCACAGCCTGCGGCGCAGGGCAAAATGCTGGACATGGCACCTGCTATTGAACGCCTGAATCAGTCAGCGGCCGAAATGAAGCGGCTCAATCTGCTCGCGCAGCAGGCTCAGGCACTCACATGCGACCTTGAAAGCCAGAACAGACTGCTGGAAAACCGCCTGAAAGACCTTCAGTCCGCCGTCCTGCTGGGCAGTGCACCGCAGGGCGTGGCGTTCACTTCGGGAGAGCACCTTCAGATGACCAGCAAGCAGAACACCATTCTGAATGCGGGGCAGCATCTGGATATGGGAGCAATGAAAAACATCACACTGGCCGCCAGCGAGTCTGTCGGGCTGTTTGCTCATCAGTCCGGGGCGAAGATGATTGCTAATCAGGGTGATGTTGAGATCCGCGCAGAAGCGAGTTCGATGGAGATGTCATCAGAGCTGCTGTTTACCATCAGCAGCAACAAGGATGAGCTGCTCATCAGTGCGCCTAAACTGCGACTCAACGGCGGCGGCTCCAGTATCACGCTGGACAACGGCGGCATTCTGGAAGAAACCCCAGGGGATTACCTGGTCAAATCTGCGCATTACCGCTCACCGATGGCGGGTGGCAGCATGGACATTACGCCGCCTGAGTTCAGCCAGACAAGTGCCAGCGTGACGCCGCCCAAAACGCGTCATATCCCTTCACGTTAAGGATAACCGGAATGAAAATCTGTTTTCCTGCCCGGAAAGCGAATGGCGGGCAGTACGCCACCGTGGATGAGATGATGCAGCCGCTCTGTCAGGAGCCACACGGCTTCTGGCTGGCCGGAACAAATAACATGTGGCACGGCGGGATCCACATCACGAGTAAGAGCGCTCCTGGCTCCGTGTTGACAAATGAAACGGCAGACACGGCGGTGCCGCTTCAGTTTATGGCGGGCGGCGAAGTGGTGGCCTGGCGCATTAATCAGGACTATCTGACCGGTAAATACATCAATAACCCGCTGCAGTATTCCAGTACCTTTGTGCTGGTCAAATCGACCTGTACGCCCGATCCCGAAAAGAAGGACAACGGCCTTGATTTTTACTCGCTGTATATCGGGCTTGCTCCGCTGTCTGCTTTTCCGGAGCACAGGCTGTATCAGGTTACGGATAAGGGTGACGGGCTGCGTCAGCGTGAATATACCGGCAAGGAAAAAGACGGAGATAAGGCCCCGGTTGTGAAGGATAAGCTGAAAGCGGGTGACAGCGTCATTGTGTTGCGGGAGACCACCTTCGACCTGGAGGGACAGACGCAGAGGTTCGGACTTGCCCGGGCGCTCAACAGCAAATCTGAAATGACCGGCGGGGCGTTCTGGGTGTCGCTTGACCCGCAATTCGTGACCCCCGTGGGTGAGCAAAGGGCGCATCTGCCTGCCTGGATGCAGCAGGCGGTTGCGCAGGGGACGTTTGATACCGTCGTTAAACCGGCAACCAGAATGGAGGTTGCAGCAGGCGATGCCGTGGGTTACCTGGCGGAAGACATTGCCCCTGACAGCACGGGTGGCGTGGAGAAAAGTGCGTTCGTACATGTTGAAGTGCTCAGCACCGACGGCCGGATGGTCGATTTTCTGAGCAATACGGCACAGGTGAAAAGTGGCCCGAAATATATTCATATTCATCCGGAGAGTTCCGTCTATGCCCGTGCCGGGGATAACTTCACCAAAACCGAAGGTAAGGTAAAGAAAGATATTCACAAAATCATGCCGCAGGACACATGCCATCCGTTTACCGACAGCAGCGGCAAGCGCTGGTTTGATATCGGAGACGGGGCCTGGGTAAGCGAAGACGATGTCGATGCGGATATCGGGCAGTACGACCTGGATAAGCTTGGCTTTAAAGCATTTGAAGAGCCGTCCACATCCGATATGACGAAATCCCTGCGTGAGGGGTGGATCAAGGACGGGTTCACCAGAATCGCAGAGTGGGTGCGGCCTGAGCGCGGTATCCGGGAAAAACAAGTCTCTGACTACTACAGAGCCCTGCTGCGGAAAATGGACAGCGATAACAGCGGCGACCTTTCCGGTGAAGAACTGCGTCACGCGGTTAATTATGCGGAGCTGGATGTCAGGGATATCGCGGCGCGGATGGTGGTCAGACACGACAGTGAATGGTTCGGTGGCAGCAGCCATCACCGCTGGGGAACGTTTTTAAAGCAGCTGGATCCGCTGTGCATCAGCTATGTCAGACAGTGGTTTGACGACATGGAATGGATGAGCAGGGTGGACGAATTCAGCAGTGGTGCGCCTGTCTGGCATATGCATCCAGTTGTGTTTTTGGATGCAATTGCTGAAAAGTATGGTGATACTATTGATTTCAATACAACTTTAGGTGTGTATCGTATATCAAAAAAATCAGCTGAATTCATTTTATCTTGGGAAGCATATGTTCCTAAACCCTATGTTCCTGGTGGGGATCAGTCAAGCGGAGTGACTGTCGGATATGGTTATGATTTAGGGCAACAGACGACATCATCAGCTCGCGAATTATTAAGTGCTTATTATTCAAATGCACAAGTTGAAAGATTGCTGACCGCAATAGGGAAAAAAGGTGATAATGCCAGGGCAATCGTTCATGGGCTGGCAGATATAACCATCACTAAAGATAAAGCTTTAGATATGGCAATGGTTTTAAAGCAAAGGTATTGTCAGAAAGTTGTGGATGCTTATCCACAGGCCATTAATCTACCACCGGATAGCGCGGGTGCAATGCTATCACTAATTTACAATCGTGGGCCATCATTAGCACTCTCTAAACCAAATGATTCAATAGATAGCCGACGAGAAATGAGAGAGATTCGAGATGACTTTGCTCATGGAAATGAAATTAAAATCCCGAGTCGCCTACGAAGTATGAAGCGATTATGGTCAAATCAGCGAGGTTTGATAAGGCGCCGTGAAGGCGAAGCCCAGTTGATCGAGAACGAGTTAGGGAAAGGTGATTAAAATGAAAGGTATTATAATTAAAGTTATAGCCTTAAGTATGCTTTTAGTATCATCATTGGTTTATGCTTGCGGTGATAATCCTAATGCAATGGTTCAAGGACCATTCAAAGATAGCGCATTCAATAATGGGGTCATTTGTTTTCAATACTCTCCAGATAAAAGAGATATTGATTTTTATCAAAGTTATTTATCCGTTAACGGGAAGGTTAACAAAATAGTTGATACATTTAGTTACTCTGATGCTCCTGCTGAGGTTTTCTCCGTATTCTTTACCACAATTGCTGGCAAGAAAAATGTGGTTGTTCTTCTGCGCTGGAATGTTAATTATTTCATTGATGGTGTCAAGTATCCATATCACTATGAAGTAAAAGCATATAACGCTACTAAAGACTCAGGTTATGAGTTGTTCTTGGATTCAGATAGGGACTCAAATTTATCAGGTTTTCAAACAAAATACAATGAAAAAGGATCTAACTATAAATTAGATAATGTGAGCAAGATAAAAAAATATTTACACAATAAATATGGTGATTGATTTCAGTATGCTAAACATCGGCTCGGGTAGGGTGCTAATGAATAATTGCTAAAGTAAATTTCATGAAGAATAAGTGTGTTTTATTGACATTCGCTGCGTCTATATTATCTCCAATTGCAAAGGCTGATTCTCCAAGTGAGCAGATTAATTATGAGAGAATAAAAGATGCATATTCTAAAGCAGATGCTGAACTGAATTTTTTATATAGAAAGCAAATTCAGGAGTATAAGAAGGAAGGGGCGGAGTTTTATGGGCAAAGTGAATCACGCGATATATATTTTAAAAAATCTCAATTGGCATGGATAAAAATGCGTGACGCTAGCTGTGATTATGAAACTTATGAGTCCAAAACAGGGGTTGCATTTTCAATTATATATGAGAAATATCTATGAGATAAAACAAATGAACGAATTGAATGACCCAAGAAATACAACTGAATCGTGTTGAGTCTTTATTTTTTCCTTTGGGTAATCACAGGGTTAAATGTACCTTCTGAAAACTTGAGTTTTTATGATTTGACATTTAAAGCAAACGGATGAGCAGGGTGGACGGATTCAGCAGTGGTGCACCTGTCTGGCATATGTATCCGGTAATTTTTTTGAACGCCATTGCAGATAAACGTACTATTCATATAACAGTGGATATGCTTTATAAAGTGTTCAATAGCTTAAAATCACTTACGAAGTCCTCATTCCTTCAGGAAATTGCGGATGAGATTAATACTCATGCAAGTGAATATAAATTGGATACCATTTTGAGAGTCAACCACTTTTTTGCTCAATTAAGAGAGGAGATGGGCAGTGCTGCAAGCCCTGTCGAGGGTCTTAATTACAGCGAAGAGGGGCTAAAGGCTAATTTTAGCTATTTTAGAACTCATCCTGCAGAAGCAAAGGAATACTCATATACTAAAGTTAATGGAAAAATCACGAAACATGCAAATGAGATTGCTATTGCTGATAGGGTTTATGCTAACAGATTAGGGAATGGAAATGTTTCGTCAGGTGATGGAAGTACATACCGAGGTAGAGGTGGTATTCATCTAACAGGAAAAGTAAATTACCAAGGGTTTTCCGATTACTATAAAAAGAACTGGAGCACTGATGTTGATTTTATAAACAATCCATCAATGCTTGAGAAAGGGACCTATTGCGTACGCTCAGCTGTTTACTTCTGGCTCCGTGAAAAACTTTATGATCTTGCTGATCAGGTTGATACGGGAGAAGTAGTAGATAAAATCACGGCAAAAGTGAATCTGTATACAACTAGCTATGCAAAACGACGCGAACATTTTGAAAAAATAAAATCAACTAACGTCTTTGCTGATGCGTTTTAATTGATTCAAAATCAGGGTGAAACGATGACTAAAATTAAATTTTCCTTTTGTTTTTGTGCATTATTCCTGAGTGCTTCAATTCAAGCTGCATACATGCCATATGTCGTAAAAAATTATGAAGGTTATATCGGGAAATATCCCGTTCATTTGTCTCTTCAGTTTTATGACTTCGGGGGAAAGGTAAATGTAGAGGGGAGCTACTATTACGATAACCACAGGTCACCCATTCCTCTATATGGTGTAAATAAATCAAGTTCAATTGTATTATGTGAGGTTGTCAGCGATGAAAGTTTCGAAAAATATATTATTCAAGGAGAGAGGGTTGACGTTTCAAAATGCCCTTTCAATCTAACACGGAATTCTACTGGTTTTCTTGGTGAGTGGCACAATGAACGGTCAGCTTTAAAAGTAGATTTAAAGGAGAAGGTTCAAATTAGTGATGGTGTTATAAATGGAAGTGCTAAGGCATTGGAAATTCCATTTTGGGGGCAGACTAAACAACATGGTTTCATTGGTCTTTATGAAGCGAGTGCTGATGGTATTGTAATTAATAAAGTAAATGTTATCGATAAGAAAAGTGGTAAGTTAATACAGGTCATCAACCCGCAGATGAATGGCTGTGAATTTGGTTCGTATATGACATCTATCTTTCAAAATATAGAAAGCGATGGCTCTCAAATTCGATTGAATTGTTACAGCACTGGGCCTGATGTGAGTGTTAATTATAAACTCAATACGCAGACCTCACGTTACGATGTCGTTACTGAACGATAAAAAATAAATCGTGAATTTTTAATGGCGATAGAGATTTTTATTGAGGTTGTAGATGCTAAGAAAAATGGCATGTGCATTCTTTCTGTTATTTTTTTTCTGGAAATTCCTTTTTAAAAGGTTTTAATTGCAATTCACAAGAATTTTTTAATGCGTTAACAAAGTTTATTAGAGAGAATGCATTTCATATTGGTAATGACGTTAACAGAGATGTCATTAAAAAATTCCCTATTAATTATGGGGATTCTCCTGATGTACCGCAGAAAATAGGTTTCAGCTGTGCATTTCGTATAAAGATTACAGCTGGTGAGGATTTATTGAAGTTTATAAAGGCGTATTTCCATGAATATGATCAAGCAACCAGCCGTATTTATGAACAAAGTACTATGTATTCGCTTATTCAAGACATGGGGAGATCTTTCTTCTAATGTGAGGAAAAAGATGAAAAAGGATGCCTTAAAATGGATCGCCTTTAAGAAAAAACAATGTGGTGATGTTGAATTTATTCAGTCTGATACTCTTTCGTTACAGGAAAAAAAAGATATATGATTGTCACTCAAGTATCACAGGTGGACAAGATTTTTAAAGCAGCTGGATCCGCTGTGCATCAGCTATGTCAGACAGTGGTTTGACAACATGGAATGGATGAGTCAGGTGGACGGATTCAGCAGTGGCAAGTCTGTCTGGCATATGCATCCGGTGGTGTTTTTAAATGCATTACGCAAAAGTGAAAGTGACCGCTGTAAGGTACTATTTTCGAAAGTTTCAGGTGTAATTCTTCGCCATGAAGGGGGATATGTTAATGACCCTGACGATAAAGGGGGCGAGACTAATATGGGGATAACAATTGATACATGGAAAGCATTTGCTCCTGGCGATCTAAATATCCCGGCAACATCAAAAACCCTTAAGGAAATGACGAAAGAGCAAGCAGAAACGATTTATTACAATCATTACTGGAAACCAAAAGGTTTCTGTAAACTAGAAAATACAAAAATTGCCTTAATGATTTATGATTGGACTATTACATCAGGCCGGGCAATAAAGCAAATTAGAAAGCTTTTGCATGGAGAGTATAATGCGAAACTTAGCATAAATAATCATATAGATGATGATATGATTAATTGTGTTAATGATATTGATAATCAAGAGCAACTCCTTAATAGAATTGCTGATGTAAGAAAAGACTACTACCGCTCTTTGACGGTCACTGATGGCAAACCAAATGCACAGGTGAAGTTTTTGAAAGGTTGGATTAATCGCGTAGATGATTGCTTAAAGGTGAGTGTATGAAAAAGATATTGCTGGCTTTACTCTTTGCTTCATCAAGTTCAATGGCCTGTATGACAGGTCATTGGGAAGAAAAGGATAAATCAAATTCATTTACTATAGAACTTGTTCAGACAGGTAGTCATGTTACAGGTAAGTATTGTTTTATCACAAACAATGGTAATCGAATAGATTGTACTGAAAAAGATGATGATGATAACGTGCATGGTGATGTTAAAGATGGGGTTGCAGATATTAAATTTGAAAGCACTTTCGATGGTGAAGGAACAGCAAGCGCGGAAATTAAGGGGGGTAAATTGATTTATACAATAAAAGATAACGCTCCTTTCATTCAAGCTAACATGTCCGTCCCTGAAGTAATTCGGTTTAATAAAAAGTAAAGATATTTTGTTACTGTTTTCACATGTCTCTCTGGCTGTATGTGGAAGATGATTTATCTATTCCACTATCGATTAAAGAATGAAAAAGGACGCAAAAGTATATACAAGGAATTATTCGTCTCGGTGACAAAACCACACACGGTGTAGAAGTATTGCCCCGCTAAATGACCATGTTATTTGGTGATGTCGGTATGGTCCGTAATCATGCTAATAGATATAAGCATGCATACCTTGTTAAGGGGAAGAATCTCGATAAGCAACCACACATAGTCGCTAAACATCATTGCGATAAAGACAGTTCATTTGTTTGCCAACAATTACTTTGGGAGAAGAAATGGAATTAACAAAATTAGCGGTGGTAGTTGGAGTATTTAGTTTATTCCCAATGGGTACTTTTGCCGCAGCATTTAAATGCGATATGAAAGGGTTAAATATAACTGAGCAGACGATATGCAATAATCCATCACTAAGCGGGATTGATGATATTGCCAACAAAAAATACATATTAAAAATTAATGATAGTTTGAGCGTTGGTACCCTGAAAAGGCAACAGCTCGAATGGTTAGAGCAAAGAAATAAATGTGGTGAGAATACTTCATGCATAGAAAACTCATATAACAAAAGATATAAAGAGTTGACTTATATGCCTTCTTTTAGTTCAGTGTCTAAATTTTTTAGCGAGTTGGATAAACCCTTGAAATATGGGTTGGTGAATAAATATGGATTTAGTATTAGTGATAAACAATGGAGAATAAGGCCATTAGTCATAGAATATGATCTTAATCGAGAATTCGGGATGCCATCATTGGCTAAAGATGTATTTTATTGGAAGATACTAACTCATTTTATTGTCAAGCATGATCTGGTTTTATTATACACTGTCAAGGCAGATGATAGTATTTTTCTTATGAAAAATATTGACGGTAAGAATACAATATTAGCAAAATATTCAAGAGGGGGGGCAGATGTAGATGTATATTTGAAGGGGCGTAGTGATTCGCTTACCACATATGCAGTTAGGTCTGGTGACTCTGAAGATATATATGAAATTAATAATATTGATGGTCATATCACATCACCGTACTTTATCAAGCATGAAATGAACGAACAATCTGATGCGCATGTTTGGAAAGGATATTGCGGTGATAGCTTGTGTGTTAGTAAAGTCATCTCACCCGATAATAAATGGCGTATTGCTTCTCCTGATTTAGGACAAACAAACGTCGATGAGGGTGTGTATTATTTTCCAGTGAATAGACCCGATCTGGGTATCAATGTTTTTCTGCCTCAAGCTGAAGAGAAACGAGATGATTGGGGGTATGAAAGAAATTATACGTGGGGGAGTGGTGATGATTTTTACTTTGATAATCAAGGTGGTTTGGCTTGCATTTGGAAAGCTAGTTTAAAAAACAAAACCACTCAAAGAATTTTGCCAGTTGAAGGTATGATTGAACCTTATTATCTTAGTTACAATGGCGAGTCATATATTATTGCCAAATACATCGACTACTCTGGTAATAGAGAGCACGAGATCAAATATGGTTTCTATATAGCCAAGGAATAATATGTATAGAGTTGCGTAAAATATAAATTTAAGGTGGTTTAAATAGGAGTGTACCATGCAAGGAATAATCCGTCTCGGCGACAAAACCACACACGGTGGTGCCGTATTGTCCTGCTCAACAACCATGTTCTTTGGTGATATCGGTGTGGCCCGTAAAGGTGATCGTGTTTCCTGCCCGGAGCATGGTGATACGACTATCGTCGAAGGTAACCCAAATTATCGCGATCGCGGTGTTCCAGTGGCTTTCCACGGTCACAAGTGTGGTTGCGGTTGCACGCTTATCAGTTCGCTGCCCAATGCTCTGGTGGGGTAAACGTGCCGGTTGAACTTGAGCGCATTCCCGCGCAGGAGAAACTGCCGCCCCGTCCGCGTTTTAAACGCTGGCTGCTCCTGGGCATTGTGATGCTGCTTGCGGGAGCTGCAGCTACATTTCTGTTCTGGAAGGGCGAGCGCTCCGGTGCTGCGTTCTGGGAGCTGTCAACAGGACTACCTGTCGTGTTATGGGGACTTTTGATTGTCGGGCGCTATTTTGGCTACGTGCTCCTTTGTGCCCGTTGTGAGAGAAAAAACGCCACAACTGCCGCCCGGTACCGCTCAGACGTTGCGCGCGGACAGCGCTTTGCCTGGCTTATCGGCGAAGTACTAATTAACGGGCTGGGGTCTGCCAGTCCAATGACGCACGAGGCTGTGTTAGCTAAAAAGCCCCTGATGATGCCCTGTGAGCCCGTTAATGGTGGCAATCCGGTTCGTCACCGGGCGCTGGCCGCTACCGGAGAGATGGCTGACCGGGAGGCGCATTATTTTCAGGAGGTAATCGCCCACGTCCGGAATCTGGTGTCGTTGCTCCCGTCGACGCTGACCTGCTATCTGGCGGTGGATACCGGTGAACAGTTTTCGACACTGTCATCGCTCCTGCAAAAAAGCGTTACTCACCCGCTGGTGCGCATTCGCGACCTGACAGGGCTGGAAATCCTGGACTACTGGCTGGACTGCCATTATGACCGTGCTGCTGCGTTACTGGTGGTCAGCGCTCAGCTTTACGAACACCCGCCAGAGGACAGTGGCGAGGCCATTTCCGTGTTACTGCTAACCAACTGCCGCCTGAGGGGTATCCCGGACGTGTCGGTCAAAATTCACCGGCCGCAGATGTGTCGCGATGGCAATCTCGACCGGGCATTTGAGCGCGTCATGATGTGGTCAGGACTGGAAAAAACTGCACTGAAGCAGGCCTGGACCAGCGGCGGACAGATGGCCTCCGGCGATATCTTCAGCAAGGCCCGGGAGGCACATGCCCCGGGGCTTAAAGCCGATAAAATTACCCATATTGATACGGTTGTCGGGTTTGCAGGCATTGCCGCTCCCTGGCAGGCGTTACAGCTGGCAGCCCGTCAGTGTCTGAGCGGTAGCGAAGCCCAGCTAATTGTCACCGAACTTTCAGAAGACAACCGACAACTCTGTATTGTCACCCCGGAATAACTCTCAAGGGATTGCTCTCCTCCGTTATGAAAATCGCATCCACTTTTCTGCTTGCGCTGCTTCTGGGCGCACTGTCTGTCTGCCTCATTGGCGGCGCACTCTTGCTATGGCCGGAGTGGGTTAAGGACACCTTCAACATCGGGCCATTCAGTACGACCGGCATAGCGATAATCAGCCTGCTGCTGATGCTGGCAGCATTGATTATCGGCTGGGTGCTTGAAACCATATTCGCTAAGAACGGTGAGAAACAGGGAGCGCTGGATGTGGTAGTCTCTGCGCAGCAGGCTACGGCATCCCAGCCTGAAGCAAAACATACCGACGCGGACACCTCCCGGTTTGTCGCTGAGGCGCTGGTCGATCATCTGCGCCTGCGCTACCGCCGTCGCTGGAAAGCCAGAGTTCGCCTGCTGCTGGTACAGGGTACTGACAACGATATCGAAAAAGTGGTGCCGGGTCTTAAGGGCGATCACTGGCAGGAAAGTGACGGGATTGTGCTTATTTACGGCGGTCCTGCGGAAAGCGTGCCGGATGATGAGTTCCTGTCCGTCCTGAAAGCGGTGCGACCACAGCGTCCGCTCGATGGGGTGGTGCAGGTGATGAATGCGGTCGCACTGCCCGATACGGCGAAGCAGGACATGCTGGTGCGTGTACGTCAGAAAACCGATACCCTGCTGGGCTGGCAACTGCCGGTCTGGCTGTGGCTTGTCCGGGAAGGCTCCTGGGAACAGGACGGAGAGGGGGTGCCTCCAGCCGGCGCGCTATTTGGTCCAGGTGCGACAACGGAAGAGGTCCGTTCGACATTGACCTCACTCTCGTCAGACCTGCAAACATCCGGCGTGGCGGCGCTGCTGGAGAACTCTCAGCACCACTGGCTGTTGAGCCTGTCAAAAGCCCTGCGCGGCTCGTTGCGACGCTCCCTGGTCCCGCTGCTGACCACGCTGATGTCAGGGCCAGCCCCTTACCGTCTGCGTGGGATGATGTTCAGTCCGGCATTGCCAGGGAGCGAAACGGTGCCGCATGCGCGCCTGTCACCACCGGTCTGGCAGGCGCTCGAAAACGACAGCCTACAGGTGCATGCCCGTAAAATCGGTTTCCACTGGCAAAAGGTGCTGCGCCTGGTGCTGCTGGGTGTGGTACTGCTCTGGGGCGCGGGCACGCTACTGTCCCTGTCCGTCAACCGCACCCAAATCTGGCTGGCCCAGGATACGGCCCGGGTTGCCGCTGACACTAAACAGCCTCTGTCGGATCGTCTGCGTAACCAGTTAGCACTGCAGCAGACTATTGCCCGCCTGCAGAACCGCCAGGTGCACGGCGCGCCGTGGTACACCCGCTTTGGCCTGAACCAGGACAGCGACACGCTGGAGATGCTTTGGCCATTATACGCCCGTAACAATCAGCAACTGATGCGCGATGCGCTGGCAGACGAACTTGACCGCCAGCTTAACGCTTTTGTGCAGTTGCCACCGGCAAGCACCGCACGCATGTCAGCCACCCAGAAGAGCTACGGCCTGCTTAAAGGCTACCTCATGCTGGCCCGTCCAGACAAAGCGGATGCGGAATGGCTGGCAGGCAATATGCTGAAGGCCTGGCCGCACCGCAGCGGCGTGCCGGACAGCGTGTGGCAGACCCAGGCGCCGAAGCTGCTCGGCTTCTGGGCGCAGAACCTGCCGGCACACCCGGAGTGGAAAATCACCCCTGACCACGAACTGGTGGGTACGGTGCGCCAGATTTTGCTCAAGCAGATTGGTCAGCGTAATGCCGAATCCGGTCTTTACCAGGAGATGCTCGGACGCATTGCCCGTAACTGGCCGGATTTAACCCTGGCAGATATGACCGGCGATACGGACGCGTCAACCCTGTTCTCCTCTGAAGAAGTGGTGCCGGGGATGTTCACCCGTCAGGCGTGGGAAGAGCAGGTTGAAGACGCGATTGATGAAGTAGTGAAGACCCGCCGTGATGAAATCGACTGGGTGCTCACTGATAAAACCCATCAGCCGGGCAGTAATGTGTCACCGGGAGTGCTTAAAGAGCGCCTGACAGAACGCTATTTCACCGATTTTGGGAACGCCTGGCTCAATATGGCCAACAGTATTCAGTGGCATGAAGCCGCCTCGCTCTCGGAAGCTATTGCACAGCTGAATCTGCTGGCGGATGTACGTCAATCACCTCTGGTAGCGCTCATGAATACCCTTGCCTGGCAGGGTCAGACCGGAGCTAAAGGTGAAGCCCTTGCTGACACCCTGGTGGACTCGGCGAAAAAACTGGTGGGGCGTAAGAAGAACGCAAAACAGTTTATTGAGCAGACGCAGGGGCCGAAAGGTCCGCTGGATGGCGTCTTTGGTCCGCTCACAGGCCTGATGGCCGGCAAGGACGGGACCGGCTCGAACGGCAACCTCAGCTTCCAGTCCTGGCTGGCACGGGTAACCCAGGTACGCCTCAAGCTTCAGCAGGTGACCAGTGCCCCTGATCCGCAGGCGATGGCTCAGATGCTGGCTCAGACCGTCTTCCGGGGTAAAGCCATTGACCTGGCAGATACCCGTGACTATGGCTCTCTGGCGGCAGCAAGCCTCGGCCAGGAGTGGAACGGCTTTGGGCAGGCGCTGTTTGTGCAGCCGCTCGATCTGGCCTGGCGTCAGGTGCTGGCTCCTGCCGCAGGTAGCCTGAACGCACGCTGGCAGAGCACCATTGTCTCCCAATGGAACACCGCCTTTGCCGGACGCTATCCGTTTAAGGCCACCGGCAGCGATGCTTCATTGCCACTGTTGGCCCAGTTCCTGAGAAGCGACTCCGGGCGTATCGCGGCATTTATCAAAACTAACCTCGGCGGCATGCTGCATCAGGAAGGCAGTCACTGGGTGGTGGATCCGTCAGCCAGTCAGGGAATGAGCATCAGCCCGGCGTTTCTCGCCGCTATTAATAAACTTGCCGATATTACGGATATCGTCTTTGCCCAGGGCGATGCCGGGGTGCATTTCGAACTGATGGCCCGACCGTCGCGCGATGTGGCCCGCACGCAGCTGACGCTCGATGGCCAGAAACTGGATTACTTCAATCAGATGGAGAGCTGGCAGAGCTTTACCTGGCCGGGCAATACGTACTATCCCGGTGTGGATCTGAGCTGGCGCTCAGTCAATGCGGAAATGCGCCTTTACGCCAGTAACCAGGGGAACTGGGGCTTGATCCGACTGCTGGATAAGGCGCGAGTCACCCCGCTCGACAGCAGCCGCACGCAGCTGGTGTGGATCACCCCAGATGGTAATCCGCTGAAATTCATCATGCGCAGCGAGCTTGGCGACGGGCCGCTGGCGCTGCTCGGACTGCAAGGCTTCAGCCTGCCGCAGAGCATTTTTTCTGGTGGTGCTACTGACGGCTCACTCACCCTTAACGGAGATGAATAAATGCTGACCGCAGAAAGCCTCCTGACCTTGTGCCTCCCGGATATGGCCCAGCGTACTGCACTGCTCATGCAGACCCGGAACAACCTGTCCCGCTGGGATGCCTGGCTCCCTCCACTGGCAGCAGGAAACGGGGCAGGGGAAGATCCGACTTATGAGGATGATTTCCAGCTGATGCGCGAGGAGATCAACAAGCTTTCCGGTACCGATACCGACGTGCTCTGCCATCTGGCCGAACAGGTTGTGACCCACCAGGCCCGTGATCTCCGCGTGGTCACCTGGTATGTCTTTGCTCGTCTGCAGCACGACGGTGATAGTGGGCTGGCTGATGGCCTGATGCTGCTTACCGCGATGCTGAATCAGACAGGGCAGTACGTCCACCCGCTGCGCAGCAATGCCAGACTGACCGCACTAGAGTGGCTAAACAGTGACAAAGTGCTGAATGCGTTCTCGCGCTGGCCGGATGTGACGCGGGAAGACACGGCAAGAACAGCAGCTGCACTGTGCCTGCTGGACGATGCGCTGTCGAATCTGCCTGACAGTGAGCAGCCCTCATTTGCCGGGCTCCTGCGCGCACTTGAAAACCGCCTTGCCGGCGCGGGTGGGCTCGATACACCGGTGGCCGCTTCACATCAGGAAGAGGCTACCGACGCCGGAGCCGCCACATCCTCCGGCAGTGCTGTGCCGGCGGCGGCCGCAGTTAAATCGGAAGTGGAACTGGTACGCCAGCTGCGCGTGCTCTCCGGCTGGGTGGTGGAGCAGCCCCAGGGCTGGCTTGCGGCTCACCGGATAATGAAGGCCGCCCGCTGGGACCTGGTGACGCAACTGCCGGCGCTCGATGCTAGTGGCCGGACCCGCCTGCTGCCCCCTAAACCGGACTACCGTGCACAGCTTAAACGCCTGTACCTGCAGCAAAGCTGGACAGAACTGATTGAGCAGGTGGATGTGATGTTCACCGAAGGCGGTAACCGCTTCTGGCTCGATTTGCAGTGGTACCTGTGGCAAGGGCTGAGTCGCGCGGGTTCGCTCTGGGAACCATGGGCTGATTATATCCTGAGCGACCTGAAACTGCTGCTTAAGCGTCTTCCGGGGCTGGAAACCCTCGCCTGGAATGACGGTACGCCGTTTGCTGATGAGGTGACGCTCGGCTGGATAGCGGAGAAGGTCAACAACGACCTGTCCGGGTTCACCGAAGAGCCTGCCGCCTTACAGGGAGTCCGGACCGATGACATTTTTGCGCTGGAAGCGGAAGCGATGGAAAAGGGTGACAGCGATGGCCCGGAGGCGGCGATGGTCTGGCTTCAGAGTCGTCCGGGTATGGACTCACCCCGAAGCCGCTGGTTACTCCGTTTACTCATGGCGCGGGTGGCAGAGCAGTATGGCCGCAACGAGCTTGCCCTGCACCTGCTCGGTGAGCTCACCGCCAGCGCGCCGCTGCTGACCCTCAGTGACTGGGAGCCCGGCCTGCTGTTTGACGTGCAGGCCCGCCGACTGCGGTTACTGCGTCTTAAAGCCGGACGCAGTGAAAGCGACAAAGCCCGACTCACTCCGGAAATAGACACACTTTTGGCAGGGCTGATTGCGCTCGATCCGGCCCGCGCGATGGTGCTGTGCGGTTAGAACAGAGGTAAGCATGATGGACGTTTTATTCTGGGTTACTGCCAGTTTTGGTGCTGGCGTCTGGGTTAGAGTACATCACAGAAAAAGTCAGCAAAAATCCTTTCGGCAGCTCATATCGAAGAACCGTACTTTCCGAAGCGAAGCTCAACCAACAACTTGTACTCACGCGCCGTCGCCACGTCCAGCCGTTAAATACCAGCACTCTCGTTGGGAGGAGAAGGAGGACTTGTTCTGGGGAATGGTGGAAGAAGGTGTCACTCTTGAAAATAAAAAATACATGACAACCTCGACAGAAAGACAATATCTGGAAAAGCTCGAAGAGTGGTTTGGTCAATATTGTCGGATATTTTGCCAGGTAAGTCCTGGGCGCTTTTTGAAGTTACCTGAGCAAAATGCGTTTAGTGCGAAAGAGCTCGTTTCTTTACCCGGTTTAATGCGATGTCCGTGGATTATGTTTTGGTCTCCAGAAAAAATAACAAAATTGTCTGCGTCATTGAACTGGATGATAAAAGCCATGAACTCGATAAGCGTATTGCACGTGATAAACGGCTCGAACATATATTTGAAATGGCCGGTGTTCCGTTGCTTCGTGTCAACGTTGACGAAATGAACATTCAACCTCCCGTGTGGGATCGTCATAAGGCTGTAGAAGAAAGAATGGCCGTTTCCTGAAATTTACTGAATTGAGTACTTTCTCTCATGGATGATTTAACCCTGCGCTATTACGAAGCCGAGATGCGCTACCTGCGCGAGGCCGGTAAAGAGTTTGCCCGCGCTCACCCCGACCGCGCGGCTATGCTCAACCTGGATAAAAACGGGGCCCGTGATCCGTATGTGGAGCGCCTGTTCGAGGGCTTCGCCTTCCTGATGGGCCGCCTGCGTGAAAAGCTTGATGATGACCTGCCAGAACTGACAGAAGGGCTGGTGAGCCTGCTGTGGCCGCATTACATGCGCACCATCCCGTCGCTCTCTGTGGTGGCGTTCACGCCGGACTGGCGTCAGCTTCGCAAAATGGAAGTGCTCGAAAACGGTTTTTCCGTCCTGTCGCGCCCGGTCGGTCCCGATAACACGGTCTGCCAGTATCGCACCACCCGTGACGTACCGCTGCATCCGCTGCATCTGAGTGAGGCCCGCCTGCGGACCGAATCCGATGGGCGCGCCGCCATTCGCCTGCGTTTCGAATGCCCGGACAAGGTGGACTGGTCAAAAGCCGGGATTGATAAGGTCGCCATTTACCTCGATGCTGACAGCCCCGTAGCCTCGGCCCTGCACCTGGCGCTGACGCGCCGGATGCAGGCGATGTATGTCCGCCACAGTGAGACCCATACCGAACGGGTCCGCGTTGAGGGCTGGTGTAAACCCATGGGCTTTGATGACCCTGACCGGCTGTGGCCGAAAGGGGACTCAGCGTTCAGTGGCTACCAACTGCTGCTGGAGTATTTCAGCTTCCGCGAGAAGTTTATGTTCGTGGAACTCAGAGGCCTGGAACTGGCAGGGCTGAGTCAGAAAACCACCTGGTTTGAGACCGATATTGTGCTCGACGGCAGCTGGCCGTCAGACATGCCGTTTGAGACTGATAACTTTCGCCTGCACTGTGCGCCGGTCATTAACCTGTTCTCACTGGAAGCGGACCCGCTGACGCCTGATCCGCTCCAGAATGAATACCTTCTGCGCCCGATGCTTGTGCAAGACGGGCATACCGAAATCTACAGCGTAGACTCCATTCATGGTGCGGTGAAAAACGGCAAGCACCCGTACGTACCGTTCACCAGTTTCCGCCACCGCGGTGGCATGATGCGCCATGATGCACCGGAGCGTTACTTCCACACCCGCGTGAAGCGCGGCCCCTCGGGGCTGTATGACACCTGGCTTATTCTCGGTGGAAAGTCGTTCGAGCTGGAGCAACTGTCACAGGCACCGGAGTCGCTCTCCATTCGCATTACCGGCACTAACGGACAGCTGCCGCGCCGGTCACTCGAGAGCACGCTGCTGGACAGGGTGGTGAAAGCGGGCAAGGTGCCGGTTCGGGTCATGAACCTGAAGGTGCCGACCCTGCCGCTTTACCCGCCTGCGAACGACCGCTTCCACTGGCGGGTGATGAGCCATCTGGGTTCAAGCTTCTTAAGCATGATGGATAACCCGGAAGTGCTGCGCGGCACGCTGGCGCTCTATGACTGGACCGATGATGAGATGAACCGTCGCCGTCTGGAAGCGATTGTGGCGGTAAAACACACCCTTATCCGACGCTTTGAGAAGGGCTTTATGCTGCGCGGGGTGGACATTGAAATCACCCTTAACGCGGACAATTTTGCCGGAGAAGGCGACGTCACCCTGTTCGGGGAAATGCTGCACCGCTTCTTTGCCCTCTATGCCGATGTCCACCTTTTTAATCAGCTCACGCTGGTCCTGCAACCGACAGGGAAACGACTGCGATGGAAAGAGAATCACAGCCAGCACATTCCGGGCTGACGGAGCGGCTTGCCGGTGACATCTGGCAGGTTAATTTCTACCGTTTCTGTCAGTTACTGGAGCAGGAAAACCCGGATGCGCCGAAGCTCGGCAGCACCGAGAAACTGTCCGCCGACCCGGTGCGTTTTCGTCCGTGGCCGGGGATGGGATTCCCGGTCAGCGAACTGAAGGCGGTTGAAACCGATGAGGACCACCCGGACCTGTCGCCGACGGTGCGGACCACTTTCCTCGGAATGTACGGGGTGGACTCCCCGCTACCGACGGCGTACCTCGATGATATTGCGCAGCGCCGTGAGGGGTATGAAGCCACCACCGCGTTTCTCGATATCTTCAGCCACCGTATTCACACCCAGTACTACCGTATCTGGCGCAAATACGCTTACCCGGCAACCTTCGAAGCTGGCGGCGTGGATGACACTTCTCAGTGCCTGCTGGGACTGGTCGGTCTTGGCATCCCGGGTACGGCGGAGCAGATTGCCACACCGGTTTCCCGCTTCCTGGCGCTACTGGGGACCATGCGGTTGCCAACCCGAAACGCCGAAGGCATCCGCCAGCTGGTGAGTCTGCTGGCCCCGGACACCCTGAGCACGGTTATCAGCCCGGACCCGGTGAAAGTCCCCGTGGAGAGCCGCAGTGGACTCGGCAAAGCCAACCGCGTGTCGCTGTCGCAGCGGGCCACGCTCGGCAAAACCGGCAAAGAGGCCAGCAGCCGTATCCTCTTGATGCTGGCGACTGACAATCCGCAGGAGGCGCAGGGCTGGTTGCCCGGCGGTCAGTTGCACACTGACCTGATGGTGCTGCTGCGGGTGTACATGGGTTATCGCTCCGATGTACGCCTTCGCCTCACGGTACCCGTAAGCTGTCTGCCTGAACCCGGTCTGGGTAAGACAAGCCGGGTACAGCTGGGCCGCACCGGCGTACTGGGTCTCAGGCGCGACCGTCCCGCGACCCGTACGCACCTGACCGTGAGCCTGGGCACCTATGAAGGGCTGGCCTGTAAGACCCCGCGACCGGCAGAGCCCGGTGGCTACCGTTTCGACTGATATTCCGGAACACAATACCCAACACCAGACACATTCAACACGCACCTGTTTCTGAAGGCTGAAAAGGACTCCCCGAATGACTTTCGCTTCTCTGTCGCGCAGCGTCGCACTGATGCTGCTCTGTTCCCTGTTGACTGCATGTGGCCTGACTCAGGCCGTGTCGGACGGCACGGTCAGCGCAACCAAAGCCATCTTTTACAAAAAAATAAAGGTGTTGCATCTGGATTTTGAACCCCGCGCGGCCATCAACGCTGATGAAAGCCAGACGCCACTGGCCACCATGTTGCAGGTTTACCAGCTGAAAGACCGCCAGAAGGCGGATGCCGCCGACTACCAGAAAATGCTGCGCGATGCGGACACCACGTTGAAAGAAGACATCGTCGCCAGCAAGTCTCTGCTGGTGATGCCCAAAGGCAGCGTGACGCTAAATATGCCGATGAACGAAGAGGCGAAGTTTGTGGCGGTGGTGGGGCTGTTTAATCGGCCGGATATCAAAAACAACACCTGGAAGCTGGTACTAAGCCGCGACGATCTCGACCCGGACAAGCCGCGCACCATTCAGCTCAACAGCACCGGGCTGACCCTGGTTCCTGTGAAGGAGTAAACCCATGGACACCACCCTCGATAACTGGCTGGCGCTGTTTGACGGACAGACACGCTACCGCCTTGAGATAAACGACAGCATCCTGAAGCCGGATGTGCTGAACTTCCACGGGCGGGAAGCGCTGAATGCGCCGTTCAAATGGCGCATTGAGTTCACCACGCCACAGAAAAACATCAGCCGTCAGGATGCGATGCTGAAGTATGCCACCCTTAGCATGCTCTCAGGCCGGGTGGTGCAGGGCATCATCACCGGCTTTGAGGTTCTCAAAGAGACTGTGGACCAGACGCATTTCGCCGTAACGCTCTCCTCGCGCCTGGCACTGCTCAGCCACACCCGCCGCTGTGCGGTCTGGCAGAATGTCTCGGTGCCGGAACTGGTGGAGCAGATACTGCGTAGCCACGGGCTGGAAGGGTCTGATTTTGAATTCCGGCTGGAACAGACCTACCCGGTACGGGAACTGATTACCCAGTGGCGGGAAACCGACCTGCAGTTTATCCAGCGTATCCTCGCCGAAGACGGCATCTGGTTCCGCACCGGGGTTAACCCTGCCACCTGGCTGGATACAGTGATGTTTGCCGACAGCCAGCTGCACTACCAGTTTGATGTCCATCTGCCTTACCGGGAGCCGTCGGCGCTGTATGACGGCGCGGTTGAAGCGGTATGGGATGCGCGGGTGTGGCACAACACCGTCACAGGCAGTGTGGCCATCCGGGACTACAACTACCGCATGGCCGGCACGCGGATGGATGCGGCCGTCAGCGTCAGAAATGAGGCGGCTACCACCGGTGAACACTACCGCTACCTGATACCTTGCCGCGACGCCGGTGATGACACCCCCCTTGACCCGGAAACCGAAAGCGAGGCGTTTTACGCCCGTATTCAGCATGAGTACGCGCTTAATAACGCCATTCGCCTGCATCTCTTCAGTAACGCCAGCCACCTGACGCCGGGCATGGTGCTGGAGACCGGCGACAGTGATGTGCCGGAGCTGAATGAGGGGATGGTCATTACGCTGACCACCTTCCGTGCGGCCCGTGACACCCGCCTGCACGTCTCCGTATGGGGCATGCCCTACAGCGAGCAGTACTGCTTCAGGCCAGCACCGATACCACGCCCACTGATCGCCGGTACGCTCATGGCCCGCGTCGAGAGCGATGAGAGGAATGCACCGTATGCGCATCTCGATGAAACAGGGCGCTACCGGGTGAAGCTGGACTTCAGCCGTGAAGACGCAGAGCCGGGTTACAGCTACCTCTGGATACGCCAGGCCAAACCGTACGCCGGGGATACGTATGGCTGGCACACGCCGCTGACTGACGGCACCGAAGTGGGGATTGCCTTTGACGGCGGTGACCCGGACCGCCCGTACATTGCCCATGCCTTTCATGACTCTGAGCATCCGGATGTGGTCACGCGGGATAACCGCAGCCAGAACATCCTGCGCACCGCAGGTCAGAACGAACTGCGGATGGAAGACCAGCGTCAGGCAGAGCATATTGCGCTCAGTACCCCTTTCGGCTCTACGGCGCTGAACCAGGGTCACATCGTGAATGAGCAGAACGAACTGCGGGGTACAGGGTTTGAGCTGCGTACCGATGAGTTCGGGGTCATTCGCGTGGCAAAAGGGCTGCTTATCACAGCGGATGGCCAGGCGAAGGCTGAAGGCGATGTGCTGAGTATGGATGAGGCTCTGAGGGAAACTGAGGCCGTCCGCGTACAAATCGAGGGACTGGCCACAGCCACCCGACAGGCGAAAGCCCTGGAAGCTGATATTGCCAGCCAGCAGGCAATGTTCGCCACACGGCTGAAAACCCTCAATGAGATGCTTCACTTCTCAGCACCCGAGGGGATGGCTTTACCAGTTCAGAGCATCTGCAGCTGGCGGCCACTGACAATATTGCCCTGAATGCCGGTGGTGATATCAGTATCGGGACCCAGGGGCATATCACCGGGCTGGCGGGCGACAGCGTGGGAATGTTTGCTCAACACGGCAGGCTGAGCCTGATTTCGGCACAGGGACCGGTACAGTTCCAGTCCCAGAACGGGGTGATGTACCTGAGCGCGGAGCAGAAGCTGACCCTTGTCTCCGCCAGAGAGATGCTGCTGGCCGGGAAAAAGCGAATAAGGCTGGTTGGCGGTGGAAGCTCCATTCTCATTGAGCAGGGGCAAATCAAGTACGAGACGGCAGGGACTTACACCCGCAAGGCGAGTCGACTGGATACAGAAGGTGGAGTATCACAGACGCCGGATGTGCCGTGGCTGGCTGACCCTCTGAGAGACCGTAATGACGCTCTGATGCAGTACCTCTACCATGATGACGCGCCGGTGGTCGGTGCAGCGTTTACCGCGACGCTGGCGGACGGCTCTGTGCGTACCGGTAACCTTGATGGGGCGGGCTACCTGCATCTTGACGATATACCGGACGGGCCGATGACCGTTGAGATAGGGCCTGATGTGCGAGGTTATTTACGAAAATACAACACGGATAATCAGCAGTTTATCGGTTCCTCAGTCAGTGAGTCCGACATTGACGTCCTGATAACGAAACACAGCGGAGGTGTGGAATGAGTATGCCGGGCGTTGCGTGGTTTAAGGAAACCAGTCTGGAAACCGGGCAGTGGATCTGGGGCACCCTTCAGGGGGCGTTTAATGAAAAACAGACCATCGGTCAGATTATTGTCGATGCGGTGATTGGCATGGTTCCGCTGGTCGGTGATGTGACGGCGGTACGCGATTTGATTGCAGTTTCTATCGGGCTGGCGAAAGAGCCGAAGAAGCGGGAAAGCGTTACGGAATGGCTGTTTCTTGTGATTTTACTGTTTGCGCTGATCCCGGTGATGGGCGGAGTCATAAAAGGGGTGGGGCGTCTGGCTTTGCGTGTAACAAAAAAAGCGGCAGAAAATGTAGAAACGCTCAGATACATAATTAAGTTTCTGAACCGTGTCGGCGAAGGTGATGCGGTGAAGTGGCTGAACAAGCTGAATGTGGTTGAGTATCAGGCGCAGCTGAGTGAGAAAATGGATGGTTTTTGCCACACCATGATCACGGCGATTAATCAGATCCTGAAAGCCCGGGTGGGGCGAATGCTGCCGGAGAGATGGCAGGCGGATTTAATCCGGGTACGGGATGGCTTTGCGGCGCTGCAGCCGCTGGCGTCGAAAATGATCCCCCAGGCGCTGAAAGAGCTGGATGCGAAACTGCGGGTGTTGCAGGCGCTGGTGTATAAAGGCGAAATCCATACGGTGGCAACGGGTAAGGGCAGGGCTGAAGTGCGGCGTGAAGCGGAAGCCTATCTGATAGAACGCCCGCTGCGGGAAGCGCCAAAGCAGGGAACGCGATTTCCGAGTATTCATGCAGAGAAATGGCATAAAGACAGACTGCGGCAAAAATATTCGAAACCGGGCTATCCGGATTTACTTGCAAGACAACCTGAGCATAGCCCGGCATTTGGAGACAGCATGGTTTATGCCAACATCGCCTCTTTCAGCGGTGAAATTATTGCCAAAAGCGCCCGCGAGATGGCGGGCAGTACGATTTTTCGCGCTTTCGGTAACGAGACTGCGCTGGCAACAACGCCCGGCGGCTCCTGGGCTGCGGGCGGATTCTGGGGCTATCAGAAAGTGCCAGGTAACGCGGAAGAGTGGCGACAATTATCAGCGGTACTGGATGAGTGGAACGGCAACGGTTTTCTGGTGGTGCTGCATCTGCCGGAAGACCTTGCCACGCGGATGCCGGGCACCAATGCCTGGCACGGTAAAATTGCTGAACAGTTCGGACAAAAGAGAACCAACCAGTACCTTGAAGGTGGCGGCGAGCAGGTGATCATCAACCTGGATGAAATGCTGAAAAAAGAGCTTAACCGCATTGGCGAGCAGGTCAAGGGCACCGGACAGCCTGTCAGCGTGGAGGTTAACGGGGTAAAAGCTGAGTTTTATCCTTCTGGCTGGAAAGATGTGGAAGGCGTGCACGGCTACAGCAAACCGGAGGGAATTGAGCCACCCTATGCCACGTT